>DASXWQ010000070.1:0-21966 GCA_036503555.1 Actinocatenispora sp. | reverse complement strand
AGCGACGGCCACTCCGCGGCGTACCACGCCATCGCCGCGTCGTAGCCGGCGAACGGCGCGGCGCGCGGGTCCGCGACCGACTCCGCCGGGAACGGCGGCCCGCTCGCCGGCCACAGCGCCAGGTCCGCCTCGTACGCGGCGGCCGTCAGGTACGAGAAGAGTCGCCGCAGGGCGGCCTCGGACGTCGCCGCCCGTACCTCGTCGGCCAGCAGCTCCCCGGCGAACGCGTGCAGCAGGTCGTGCTGCCGGTACCGGCCCGGCGCCGGGCTTTCCAGTAGGTGCGCGTCGACGAGGCGTTCGAGCAGGCGTTCGGCGGTGGACTCGTCGATGTCCGCGAGCGCCGCCGCCACCGGTACCCCGAGGTCGTGGCCGGGCCAGTGACCGAGCAGCGCGAACAGCCGCGCCGACGACGTGGTGAGCCGGTCGTAGCTGAGCCGGAACGAGCCGCGTACGGCAAGGTCGCCGGCGCGCAGCTCGTCCAGCGTGCCGCGGGCGGCGGTGAGCCGGTCGGCGAGCGCGGCCACCGACCAGGCCGGCCGTACGGCGAGGCGGGCGCCGGCGATCCGGACCGCGAGCGGCAGCCGGTCGCAGGCGGCGACGACCCGCGCGGTGGCCCCCGGCTCGCGCGCGGCCCGCTCCGGCCCGGCGATCCGGGCGAACAGCTCCGTCGCGTCCGGGCCGGCCAGCTCCCCCACGATCAGGTGCCGCGCGCCGGCCAGGTCCGGCAGCCGGTTCCGGCTCGTCACCAGCACGGCACTGCCGGGGCCGGCCGGCAGCAGCGGGCGTACCTGGGCGGCGTCGCGGGCGTCGTCGAGCACCACGAGGACGCGGCGGCCGGCGAGCACGCTGCGGTAGCGGGCCGCGCGGCGATCCAGGTCGTCGCCGTCGCCCGGCGCGGCTTCGCCCAGCGCGGCAAGGAATCCGGCCAGCGCGGTCCCCGGATCCACCTCCTCGGTACGCGAGCCGGCGAGGTCGGTGTAGAGCTGGCCGTCGGGGTACCGGTGCCGGAGTGCGTGCGCGACCCGTACGGCCAGGGAGGTCTTGCCGACTCCGCCGCCCCCGCCGAGCACCACGATGCGCACCCCGGCGTGGTCGCCGGACAGCAGGTCAGCAAGCCGTGTCAGTTCGTCGGCGCGGCCGGTGAAGTCGGGCAGGTCCGTCGGGAGCTGCGCGGGGCCGTCGACGGCCGGTGCGGCGTCCGGGTCGTGGTCGCGTACCGGTCGGCCGCGGGCCACGTCGGTGAAGCGCCGGGCGTCGCCGCCGGTCAGGCCGAGCGCCGCGGCCAGGCGGTCGATCGTGCCGCGGCGCGGCCGGGACGCCTCACCCCGTTCGAGGTTGCTGACCGCGCGGACACTCAGCTCCGCCCGCTCGGCCAGCTCCTCCTGGGTGAGGCCGGCCGCGGCTCGGGTACGGGCGAGGACCTGCGCGAAGGTCGTGGTCGCCGGATCGGTCTCCACGGAGGGAGATTATGGGCTCACGCACCATGATCAACCTGTGCTCTGTCGGACTTCCGCCAGCGAATTCGCCCAGGTCACAGCGTTGTTTGACGATCCGTCGGATCGGCGGTGACTTTCCGTGGTCGGCACTGTCGGCCGCGGGACAGGGCGGGCGGCGCGGGTGATCATGGTGTGCAGAGCCGGCTCTGCACACCGACGCCGCGGGCCGCGCTCAGGACAGCAGGGCAGCGCGGGTGGCGGAGCGGAGGAGATCGGCACGACGGTCGGTGTCGATCTCCGCGCCGATGAACGGCGTCGAGTTCATCAGGCCGAACGCGGCGTGCGCGAGCACTCGGGCCTCGGCGCGCTTCAGATCCGGCCGCAGCCGGCACAGCGTCTCCACCCACTCCTCGACGTACAGCCGTTGCAGGCGGCGGATCTCGCGCCGCGGCTCGTCGGGCAGGCGGTCCAACTCGTGCAGGTGCAGCGTGATGACGGCGGGATTTTCCAGGGCGAACTCGACATGGAAGTCGAGCAGCGCGTCGAGCGCCGCGGCAGCGCCGTCGGCCGAGGCGATCCGGGCCTGCCCGGCGGCGAGAAGCCGTTCGCTGACCGGGATGAGGGCCGCGGCGACCATCGCCTCCTTGCCGGAGAAGTGGTGGTACAGCGCCGGTCCGGTCACCCCGGCCGCCTTGCCGATCTCATCCATCGAGACACCGTGGTACCCGCGCCGCGCGAACAGGTCGACGGCGACGTCCAGGATCTCCTCGCGCCGCGACCGGCGCCCGTTCGGTTGCTCGGCGGTCATCGCGACAGCGTATCGGACCGTCCGGTCGGTCACCGTCGGCCGAGACCCACCCCATACCCGCCGCCCGTCCCGCGATGTGAAACCTAGCGGTGGCGTACCCAGACGTTGGGTTCGACCAGTTCGCCCCGATCGGCGGCGCGGTCGATGCGTACCGGGGAGAAGGCGTGGGGCACGACGTAGTCGCCCGAGTCGGGGAAGGCCATGCCGGCCCAGGACTCCCACTCGGCGACGGTGCCGGTCATCACCATCGACCGCTCGGCGACGCCGAGGATCTCGGCACCCATCCGTACGTGCGTGCGCAGCCACGGATCCAGCGGCAGCCCGTCCGCTCGCGTCCAGGTGACGAACCGCGCCATCGGCGTCAGCGGGTACCTCGGTTTCAGGGTGGGGCGGACCGGCGCGACGACGCGGGTCAGGTCGTGGCCGGCGCCGGTCTCGACGAGGCCGGTCAGCATCGCCTCGGCGAGTCCCTTGCCGCGCAGGTCGTTGTGTACCTGGGCGGCCTGCACGACCAGCGTGTCCGGGGTGTCGCCGGCCTCGTGCTGCTCGACCGCCAGCGCGTTCGCCGGGGTGTACCCGCCGGGCAGCGTCGACGTGTCCCCGTCCCACCGGATCGGTACGCCCCAGCCGCCGGCCACGACCCGGTCGTCGGCGTCGACGAGCAGCAGGTCCAGGTGCCCGAAGTACTGCTGCCGGCGTTCCCGGTAGAGGGCGGCGGTGGCGTCGTGGAAGATGAACTCCGGCCAGCCGTCGGCGAACCCGGGCCCGTTCATCTGCTCGGCGAGGTCGGGACGGTCACCGGAGACGACGACGCGAAGCTTCATGGCCGTTGACGCTAGCCGAGGACGAACGTCGCCGCCTCCCGGATATCGGTCGGTACCACGGCGTTCCGCGCGGTCAGCTGGTCTGCTTGAGGATGCGGGCGGTGATGCCGTCGAGCAGGCAGTCCAGCCCGAGCGCGAACTGTTCGTCCGGGTCGACCGGGGCGGCCTCGGTGATCCAGCGCGACAGCATGGGGTAGCGGGGATCGGAGGCGATGCGGTCGACGTACGCCCGGGCGGTGTCGCGCAGCTCGGCATCGGTTGCCACGCCGATGCTCTCGCGCATCCGGGTCTCCTCGGCCTCGGCCTGGGCGTACGAGACGGCGTAGCCGAAGACCATGCCGACGATGCTCATCATGGTGGCCGGGTCGAGGCCGTGGTCGTCGAGCGCGCGGAGCGCCCATTCGTTGTGGCGCAACGCGTTCGGTCCGAACGTGGGTCGGTGGTGGGACAGCGCGGCGAACCACGGGTGCCGGCGCAGCGCGCTGCGTCCGTTGCGGGCCAACAGGGTCAGGTCGGCACGCCAGTCGCCGCCGGGCGTGGGCGGCAGGTCGATCTCCGCGTACACCGCGTCGAGCATGAGGTCGAGGATGCCGTCCTTGCCGCCGACGTACCGGTAGAGGGACATCGGTGTGGAGGAGCCGAGCGCGGTCGCGACGCGGCGCATGGTGACCGCCGCGGTGCCGTCGGCGTCCGCGATCTCCAGCGCGGCGCGGACGATCCGCTCGCGGCTCAGCGTGGGTGCCGCGGCCCGGCCGGCGGGCTCGGGCAGGTCCCACACGAGTCGGTCGGTCATGGCCACACCCTACGCCATCGTGTACGTTGTACACGCCATGTACGACGTACACGAGGAGACGCCGTGTCCGATCCCGTCCTGATCGTCGGCGCCGGCCCGGTCGGCCTGACCACCGCGCTCGCCCTGCACCGGTACGACGTGCCCGCGGTCGTCGTCGAGAAGCACCCCGGCACCTCCGTCCAGCCGAAGGCGCGCCGGTTCACGTTCCGCACGATGGAGGTGTTCCGGTCCCTCGGCGTCGCCGACGCCGTGTACGCCGCGGCCGAAGGACTCGCCGCCCACCAGGCCATGCGTACCGGCCGCACGCTCGCCGACAGCGAGCCGCTGCCCCCGCCACCGCACGTCGACTACGGCTCCCTGGCCGCGATCAGCCCCGAACAGTCCTGCCTCGTCGCCCAGGACCTCCTCGAACCGGTGCTGCTGCGCGAGGTGCGGGCACGCGGCATCCCGGTGCACTTCCGTACCGCGCTGACCGACCTGGCGCAGGACGACACCGGCGTCACCGCCCGGATCGGCGAGCCGCTGCGCGCGGCGTACGTCGTCGGTGCGGACGGCGCGCACAGCACCGTGCGCGACCTGCTCGGCGTACCGGTCGCCGGCCGCGGCACGCTCGGCGACGCCGTGAACGTCTACTTCGAGGCCGACCTCGACGCGGTCACCGCCGGCCGCGAGTTCAACCTGTGCCAGGTGACCGAGCCGGTCCCGGGCGCGTTCGCCTCGGTCGACGGCCGGTACCGGTGGCTGTTCCTGACCACCGAACCGCCCGCCGGCGCGGACTGGGCCGACGTGGTTCGCCAGGCCATCGGCGTACCCGGGACCGACGTGACGGTGCTGAGCGCGCTGGCCTGGCAGCCGGCGATGCGCGTCGCGGAGCGGTTCCGCGTCGGCCGGGTGTTCCTGGCCGGCGACGCCGCGCACGTCATGCCGCCGTACGCGGCGCTCGGCGCCAACACCGGCATCCAGGACGCCGCCGACCTGGCCTGGAAGATCGCCTCGGTACGCGCCGGTACGGCCGGGCCGGGCCTGCTGGAGACGTACCACGAGGAGCGGCACGCGGCGGGCTGGCACACGGCCGAGCAGTCCGTCCTGCGCGGCACGCCGGGGGCCACCGGGCTCGACCATCCGTTCGCGCTGGTGGCGGGCTACCAGTACGCGACGGGGGCGCTGGTCGACGACGGCGCCGACCCGCAGCCGACCGACCGCCTCGAACTCACCGGCCGCCCCGGCACCCGGCTGCCGCACCTGCGCGTCGGCGGTCTGTCCACACTGGACCTGGTCGGCACCCGGCCGACCCTGCTGCCCGGGCCGGCGGCCGACGACTGGCGACGCGCCGCCGACAAGCTCGACATTCCGGTCGCCGACGCGGGTCCGGGCTGGCCCGCCGCGGCCGGCATCGACCCGGACGGTGCCCTGCTCGTACGGCCGGACCACGTCGTCGCCTGGCGCTCCCGGGGTACCGGGGACGTCGCCGCGCTCGCCGCCGCCCGCGACACGGTGCTTCGGAGGGATTAAGGGGCTCACCCGATGGTCGCGGGCGCCCGACCGCTGCACCATGGGTGTATGGGGCGGTCACCGACCGCCCGGCTGTGGAGGGGGCGGGGACGTGAAAGCGCTCGTGGTGGCGGCACTGCTGGTGATCGGGCTGTTCGTCGCCGGGTCGCTGGTCGTGTGGGCCCTGCATGCCGTGCTCGGCGTGCTGTTCTACGTGCTGATCGGCGCACTCGTCGTCGGCGGCGTGGTCTTCATCGCCGGCCGGGTACGCAGGTCGGTGAACGGCTCCGGTCGACGCCAGCTCCGGTAGGAGCCCTGGTCAGCGCCGTTCGACCTGGTCGAGGACGTCCAGGCTGGGGCGCTTCGGCAGGATGCCGTCGCCGGAGGACCGGCCGGTGAGCCGGCGCCGGATCCACGGCGCGAAATACCTGCCGGCCCAGCGCAGGTCGTCGCTGCGGCCGGCGAGCCATGGCCGGGGCCGCGCCGGCGGCAGCTCCGCCAGCCACTCCGGCTCCACCGGTACGCCGAGCGCGGTGAGCACCCTCGCCGCCGCCCGGCGGTGCCCCACCGGCGACAGGTGCAGCCGGTCGACGCTCCACATCCGCCGGTCGTGAAACGCCTGGTCCGGCCACAGGTCCACGAGGATCGCGCCGTGCCGTGCCGCGGTGTCCCGGATGATCGCGTTGTACGCCTCGGCCCGCGGCCGCACGACCCGCTGCCCCGGCAGCAGGAACGTCGGATCCGCCCCGGTCAGCAGCAGTACGGTCGCGCCGGTCCCGGCGAGCCGGCTGACCACCCAGTCCAGCCGGCGGCCGATCTTGTCGAGGTCGAACCCGGCCCGCAGCGCGTCGTTGCCGCCGGCCACGAAACTGATCAGGTCGGGCCGCATCGTGATCGCCGTCGGCACCTGCTCGTTGACGATCGCCTTGAACAGCCGCCCGCGTACGGCGAGGTTCGCGTAGCGGAAGCCGGGGTGCGCGACGGCCAGCACCTCGGCGACGCGGTCCGCCCAGCCGCGGTACGTCCCGTCGCCGCGCGGATCGTCCATTCCTTCGGTGAAGCTGTCCCCCACCGCCACGTAGCTGGTGAGCTGCTTCGGCGCCACTGCCGGCCCGCCTCCCCCTGTGCGACGCCCCGGCCGGAGGGCACCGGCGGTCCGGCCGGCCAGGGCTCGAAAGCCCGCGCTCACGCTACTCGTTGGTACCGACGGGTCCGGCGCGGGTTCCTCGGCGGTGTTCGCCGGGACACCGCGGTCGCGGGGGCGTGAGTTGGCTTTCGTTGCGGAATCAACCAACCGGGTCGCGGCGTTGACCCGACACGTGGACATCGAGATCTTCTCCGACGTCGCCTGCCCCTGGTGCTACCTGGGCAAGCGCCGCCTCGAACAGGCCCTGGACCGGTACGACGGCGAGGTGACGGTCCGCTGGCGGCCGTACCAGCTGGACCCCGGGGCACCCGCCGAGCCGACGCCGTTGCAGCCCGCGCTGGCCGCGAAGTTCGGCGGCCTGGAGCGCGTGCGCGAGATGAACGGGCACCTCACCGAGCTGGGCCGCGCCGCCGGGCTCGACTACCGGTTCGAGGACGCGCAGCACGTCAACACGCGACCGGCGCATCGCCTCGCCTGGTACGCGGACCGGGAGGGACGCGGCAACGAGGTCGCCGAGGGACTTTTCCGGGCGTACTTCACGGAAGGCCAGAACATGGCCGATCCCGACGTACTGCTGGCGGTCGGTGTCGCGGCCGGGCTGGACCGCGCCGCGCTGGCCGCGTTCCTCGCGTCGGACGAGGGGGTCGCCGAGGTCGACGCCGAGCTGGACGAGGCGCGCGCACTGGGCATCACGGGCGTGCCGACCTTCGTCTTCGCCGGCAAGTACGCGGTGTCCGGCGCCCAGGACCCCGACACCCTCCTCGACGTTCTCCAGGAGGTACGCCGGCGCGAGTCCGCATCGCCCGTCTTGACCACGTTGGGTGGTGAATCGGCGACCGGAGACGGCGCCTGCATGGACGATTCCTGCGCGATCTGACCCGTACGACGACGGCCCGCCCCGACTCCCCGGGCGGGCCGTCGCGTTATCCACCGACTTATCCACAGGGCCGGCTGTGGACGTCCGCTCGCCGGTGGCGATGTTTCACGTGCAACATCGCGACCGACCGTGAGACCGGACCGGACTCGGCGCGTTTTCAGAGGTCAACTGTTGTGCACGAAGTTATCCACAGCTCTGTCCACACCCCCTGTGGATCCCACTGTGGACAACGTGCCGAGGTGTGGATAACTCGGGGTCAAGCGGTGGGTACCGGCACCCCGAGACCCTCGGTGACCTCGGCTTTCGGCAGGCCGGCGAGCGCCTTGCCGGGCACCAGGAGTTTGCTCCGGCGCAACCCCGAGCCGATCACGACGTGTTGCGCAGCGGCCACCGCCGGATCCACCAGTACCGGCCACTCCGGCGGCAGACCGAGCGGCGTGATCCCGCCGTACTCCATGCCGCTCGCCGACACCGCGTCTGCCATCGGCGCGAAGCTTGCCTTCCGCGCCTCCAACCGACGTCGTACCAGCCCGTTGACGTCGGCGCGGGTCGTCGCGAGCACGACACAGGCCGCGTAGCGGGTCTCGCCGCCGCGCTTCCCGGCGACCACGACACAGTTCGCGGAGATGTCCAGGGCCACGCCGTACCTGGCGCAGAACTCGGCCGTGTCGGCCATGTCCGGATCGATCTCCGCGACCAGCAGCTCGGACGCGGGGACGCCCGGCACCGACCAGTCGCGTACCGCGGCGGCCACCGGCTCCGCCAGCAGGTCGAGCCGGGCCGGGGCGGGCACTGTCTGCAACGTCATCGGCCCATCCTGGCAGGCCGCGCCGGGCGCACGCCCGCCACCGTCACCCGGCGGCGCGCCGGTCAGTCACCCGGGGTCAGCACGCAGAACTCGTTGCCCTCCGGATCGGCCAGCACGTGCCAGGTCCAGCCGTCCTCGACCAGCGGCTCCGCGGTCAGCCGGCGCGCACCCAGCGCCTCGACCCGCGCCACCTCCGCGTCCAGATCCGCGACCCGCAGATCCAGGTGCATCCGGTTCTTCCCGGCCTTCTCCTCCGGTACGCGTTGCAACAGCAGCTGCGGCCCGTCGCCGGTGTGCGGCACGAGCGCCAGGTACGCGCCGGCCATCGGCCCCGCCACCCGGTACCCGAGGGCCGGGCACCAGAACCCGGCCAGCGCCTCCGGGTCACGGCAGTCCAGCGCGACGATCACCCGCATCACGATCACCCCAACGGCAGTCGGTACTGCTCCTCGCCGACGGACGGGTCGCTCGGCAGCGGCTGCCGCTCCCCCGTACCGCGGAAACCGAAACGCTCGTAGAAGCGGCGGGCCCGGTCGTTGCCGTCGGCGACCCAGAGCAGCACCCCCGGGTACGGCCGCTCGCG
This sequence comes from Actinocatenispora sp., assembly GCA_036503555.1. Lineage (GTDB taxonomy): Bacteria > Actinomycetota > Actinomycetes > Mycobacteriales > Micromonosporaceae > Actinocatenispora. The sequence continues at coordinate 13,199 of DASXWQ010000070.1, read as the reverse complement.
CGCCCAGGCCAGGAACGTGTCGACGAGCCGCGCCGCGACGCCCCCACCCCGCAGACTGGCCGCCACCCACATGCCGATCAGGTGCAGGTCGCCCGAGTCCTCGACGAAGCCGCCGACCAGCCCCACCGACCGCCCGTCGGCCACCGCGGCGAACCACGTCGCCCGCTCGATCCGGCTGCGCCACTGCCACTCGTCGAACGCCGCCTCCTGCTCGACCGTCGACGCGAACGCGTACGGCGCGTCGCTCAGCGACGCCAGCCGTACCTCGCGGAACAGCTCCCAGTCGTCGGGCAGCAGACGCCGGATCTCCATCACCGCCCGAGTATGCCGGGCCGTCGGGTAAACCGCTGGCGGTGCGCGCGCCCAACGGCCACGCTCGGGCGCATGACCGAGGAACCCCTGTCCGGCGGCAACGTCACCACCGTGGTACGCCTCGGCGACACCGTGCGGCGGCCCGCCGGACCCTGGACGCCCGCGGTCCACGCGCTGCTCGGGTACCTGCACGACGTCGGGTTCCGTGGCGCGCCGCGCCCGCTCGGGGTGGACGAGCAGGGCCGCGAGGTCCTGACGTACGTGCCGGGCGAGCCGGCCTGGCCGGACCGGTTCGACCGGCTCGACCCGGACGACGCGCTCGCCGCCGTGGCCCGGCTGATCCGCGAGTTCCACGACGCGGTCGGCGGCTTCCGGCCACCCGCCGACGCCCGGTGGCGCGCGCTGTGGCCGCCGCACGGCGACGAGATCATCGCCCACCACGACCTCGCCCCGTGGAACCTCGTACTCGGCGACCGCTGGGCGTTCATCGATTGGGACGGCGCGGGGCCGGGGACACGTCTCTGGGACCTCGCGTACGCGCTGCACGGGTTCGTGCCGCTGTCCGCCGATCCGCACCGGGCCGGCGTGCGGTTCGGGCATCGGCTGCGGGTGTTCGCCGACGCGTACGGGCTGGGCGAGGGTGAGCGGCGGGACCTCGTCGAGTTGCTCGACGTACCTGCGGGCGCCATGTACGACCTGCTCGCGGACGGTGCCGCCACCGGGACGCAGCCGTGGGCGCGGCTGTGGAACGAGGGTCACGGCGCCGTGTGGCGCGCCGACACGGATTTCATCGCCGCCCGCCGCGCCGACTGGTTGGCCGCCCTCCTCGACTGAGGATCCGCGGTCTTCCGGGCTCCGACGCCGTCTCGCGGTCCGCGGTCTGGTCTCGACGCCGTGCCGTCATCGCCGAGGTTGGCCGTGGGTAATCGCTTTCCCCGCGTGTGGAGCATGCCGGCAATCGCTTTCCGCGCGAAACGACCCGGTCATCGCGGATCCTGACCGCCGGTACCGTCGCGTGCCGGGGGTCGGCTCGTTAGGGTGACGGGCGACAGGATTTCGTCCTGCCGGGTGTAGCCGACGCGGGCTGAGCGTCCCCAGCCGCGTCGAGTGGACGGTTACCGGCCGTCGAGACAGGGGCCGAGCACCGCGGACGCCCGCGGCCCCCGCCTCGCCGCCCCTGTGTGGGTGGGCCCGCCGGCAGCGGAGAGGACGCACCGTGCCGGCCCGAACCGGTCGGCGACCCGCACCCGACGCCCTGCTGCGCTACCGGGCCGCCCTGCGGCTACCGGGTGCCGTCGCCTACTACCTCACGTCGCTGCCGATCCGGCTCGGCGTCGCCATGCTCAACCTCGGTGTGCTCGTGCTCGTGCACGCCGCCACCGGGTCGTACGCCGTGGCCGGCACGGTCGGCGGCGTGGCGGCGCTCGCCGGCGCCGCGGGCGGGCCGCTCACCGCGCGGCTCGCCGACCGGTACGGTCCGCGGCGCGCATTGCCCCCGGTCCTCGCCGCGTACGCCGCGGGTGTCCTCGGCCTGGTCGCCGCCGTCACCACGCACGCACCGACCGCCCTCTGGTACGTCTCGGCGCTGGTCGCGGGGCTCGCCGTGCCCCAGGCCGGGTCGCTCACGCGAGCCCGGTGGGCGGCGCTCGCGCCGGACCGCGCGGTGCTGGGCACGGCGTTCGCGATCGAGTCGCTGACCGACGACCTCGCGTACGTGGTGGGGCCGGTGCTCGCGACGCTGCTCGGCACCGTCGCGCCGGTGGTCTGTCCACTCGCGACGGTCGCGCTGGTGGTCGCCGGTGGCGTCGGCATGGCCGCCCGTGGCGGTACCGCCCGGGCCCGGCGCGGACGGGGACCGACGGCCGGGCCGCTGGCGGTGCCGGGCTTCCGGATCGTGGCCGTGGCGTACGTCGCGACCGGGTTGGTGTTCGGCGGGCTCCAGGTGGGTGTCGTCGCGGCGGCCGGCGCGGCGGGCCGGTCAGGCGTGGCCGGACCCGTGTACGGCGTCTTCGGTGTCGCGTCGATGCTGGCCGGCCTGGCGTACGGGGCGGTGCGCTGGCGGGCGGGGCCGCTGCGCCGCGCGGTCGTCGGCTTCGCCGCACTGGCCTCGGGCTGCGCGCTGCTTCCCGCCGCGCCGAGTGTTGGGGTGCTCGCCGGACTGATCGTGCTGCCCGGGCTCGCCGTGGCGCCGACGCTCATCGCCGGCACCGCGCTCGCCACCGACCTGACGCCCCGGCACCTGCGCACCGAGGCGTACGCCTGGCTCGGCGCGGCGGGCGCCGTCGGTGTCGCGGCCGGGGCGGCGGGCGCCGGGCGTCTCGTGGAGACCGCGGTGAACGCCGGTTTCCTGCTTCCGGCCGGCGCCGCCGCCTGCGCCGCCCTGCTCCTCGCCGCCGCCCGGCATCGGATCCGGCGGTGACGTCGTCAGGGCAGGAGGGTGGCGGCGATCCCGTGGTACGCGTCGGCGAGAGCGACGTCGTCGACCCGGACGGGTTCCCCGTCGCGCAGTGCCCACTCCCCGCCGACCAGGACGTGCCGGACGACGCCCGGTCCGCCGGTGGCGAGGATGGCGGCGGCGAGCGTGGACACGTCGTCCCGGTGCACGTACGGCCGGAGCCGGTCGGCGTCGATCAGCACCAGGTCGGCGGTACGCCCGGGGGCGATCTCGCCGAGGTCGTCGCGGGAGTACCCGAGGGCGCCGCCGCGGGTCGCCATGTGCAGGACGTCGGCGGGTGTGGCGCGGTCGGCGGAGATCGACCCGACTTCGGCGGCGACGCGCGACCCGGGCTGGTCGGGTACGCGCTGCTGGAGCAGCCACGCCGCGCGCAGTGTGCCCCACATGTCCGTGTCGCCCCAGTCGGTGCCGAGGCCCATCGTGACGCCGGCGCGGCGCCACTCGACGGCGGGCGGGATCCGGCCGTGCAGGGCGAGGTTCGACACCGGGCAGTGCATGACCGCCGCGCCGGTACGGGCGACGGTGGCGACGTCGTCGGCGTCCATCTCGCAGCCGTGGAACAGCACGGTACGAGGCCCGAGCAGGCCGTGTTCGTCGAGGACGGCGATGGTGGAGCGGCCCCAGTCGGCCAGCACCCGCTCCCGGCGCGGCGTCGTCTCCAGGCAGTGGCCGGCGAACACCGGGTCGTACCTGTCGCGCCAGGCGACCGCCCGCTCCACGAACTCCGGCGTCAGGTCCTCCTCCGACTCGATGTTCACCGTGACGCGCGCGGGGTCGTCCACCCGCTCGATCCAGTCGTCGTACGCCTGCGCGATCACCCGCACGCCGACCTCGGTACCCAGGTCGGCGAGCAGCGCCGGCGACGTCGCCTCGGAGACGCCGCAGTCGGCGATGGTGGTGACGCCGTGGCGCAGCAGCGTGGCGTACTCGTGGCGGATCACGGTGGCGGTGTCGGCGAGGTTGGCCGGGTCGTCCAGCCATGTACCCACGACGAGCTGTGCCCGGCCGCCGGGGCTGTCGCCGAACCAGTCGAAGAGGTCCAGGCCGGCCTCCAGGCCCCGCATCAGCGTCGCCTGGCTGTGGAAGTGGCCGTTGACGAGACCGGGCAGCACCACGTACCCCGAACAGTCCACATCGGACGGCTGCGAGCCGGCGGGCGCGACCTCGGCGACGATCCCGTCGCGTACGAGCAGGTCGGCGCGGGTGAAGCTGCCGGAGGGGCCGAGGTGCAGCGCGTTGGTCAACCACATGGTGCGCAATCTAGCCGCCGGTCACTCGTCGCGTGGCGGCCAGTCCTTCGGCATGACGCGGCTGCCGGACAGCATCGCGATCCCGGCGCCGCCGAAGACGACCGCGACGGCGCCGAAGCAGACGTACCCGCCGGCGGTGCCGGGCGCGCCGCCGAGCAGCGCGGCCACCACGAACCCGAGCGCCGCGAGCCCGATCGCGAGCGCCACGCCGCCGCCCACGGCCATCCGTCCCCGTGCCGTCACGCGCCCAGTCTCGCACCGTGCCCGGTCTCACAGTCCCGCGCCGTCACGTCCGCGCCGGCCCGCCCGTCCCTCTCGGAGAACACGACAGCGAAGGAGAACAGAGATGTCGCGACTCACCGCGAGTACCGCCGCCGAGGGCGTCCGCGCCGTGTACGGCGTGGAGCAGTACTGCCAGGCCACCATCGACGGCCCGCTCTACGAGCTGATCAAGCTGCGCGCGTCGGTCCTCAACGGCTGCTCGTACTGCGTGGACATGCACAGCCGGGACGCGCTGGCGCACGGCGAGGACACCCGGAAGCTGTTCGCGGTGGCCGCCTGGCGGGAGGCGCCGTTCTTCACCGACCGGGAACGCGCCGCGCTCGCCCTCACCGACTCGGTGACGCGGCTCGGTCCGGACGGCGTACCGGACGACGTGTGGAAGCCGGCCGCGGCGCTCTTCACCGAGAAGGAGCTGGCGGACCTGGTCCTCGGCATCGCCACCATCAACCTCTGGAACCGCCTCAACATCGCCACCCGCAACGAACCCCCGGTCACCGTCTGAGCCGCGGGTCCCGGCCCGCGCGGCTCCGCGGGCCGGGCCCCGCAACCACCGGCACCGCCGCGGATCGTGGTTGGATGCGTGCATGTCGATGGCGGGACGGGTAGCGCTGGTCACCGGCGGCGGCCACGGGATAGGCCGCGCCACGGTACGCGCGCTGCGGGCGCGCGGCGCGCTCGTGGCCGCCGCCGACCTGGACGTTCCGGCCGCCCGGGCGGTCGCCGACGAGGACGACGGCGTACTCGCGGTCCGGCTGGACGTGACCGACCGGGCGTCGGTCGACGCGGCGACCGCGGCGTGCGTCGAGCGGTTCGGCCGGCTCGACTGCCTGGTCGGTACGGTCGGCGGGGACAGCGCGACGCCGCCGTTCGCGGAGATGTCCGACGACGACTGGCTCGCCGCGTACGACCTGAACCTGCTCGGCGCGGTCCGCTGCGTCCGCGCCGCGCTGCCGCACCTGGGCGCGGGCGGCTCGGTGGTACTGGTCGGCTCGGTCAACGGGCTCGCCGCGTGGGGCAGCGAACCGTACTCCGCGGCCAAGGGCGGCCTCGGCGTACTCGTCGCGAACCTGGCCACTTCGCTTGGGCCGCAAGGCATCCGCGTCAACCTCGTCGCCCCGGGCACGATCCGTACCCGGGTGTGGGACACGCAGGGCGGCCCGGACCGCCTCGCCGGCATGTACCCGCTGGGCCGGGTCGGCGAGCCCGAGGACGTGGCGAACGCGATCGCGTTCCTCGCCTCCCCCGACGCCGCGTGGATCACCGGCGTCACGCTGCCCGTCGACGGCGGCGCCGGCACCGGCCCCAGCCACCTGATGCGACGCGGGAGCGCCGAATGACGCTGCGGATCCGCGGACACGCGCTGCCCGACGGCGAGTGGACCGACCTGTACGCCGACGGCGACCGCTGGACCACCGACCCGGTACCGGGCGCCGACCTCGTCGCCGAGGGCTGGTTGCTGCCCGGCCTCGTCGACGCGCACACGCATCCCGGCGCCGAGCTGCCCGGCGCGCCGCTCGACGCCGACGTACTCCGCGCCGACCTGCGGGAACACGTCGCCAGCGGGGTCACGATGATCCGTTCGCCGGGTCTTGCCGGCGACCCGCCGGAGTGGTTCGGGCGGGACCCGGACGTACCGCGGGCCGTGCACGCCGGGCTGTGGATCGCCCGCGAGGGCACGTTCTTCGACGGCTGGGGACGGCGCGCGGACCTCGCGGACCTGCCGCGGGTGGCGGCCGCGCAGGCCGCGCGTACCGGCTGGGCGAAGATCATCGCGGACTGGCGGCCCGGCGACGGCGCCGTCCCGGTCGACGTCCTGACCGAGGTGGTACGCCAGGTGCACGCGGCAGGCGGACGCGTCGCCGTGCACTCGCAGCAGGCCGAGGGCGGGGCCACCGCCGTCGCCGCCGGCGTCGACTCGCTCGAACACGGCATGTGCCTCGATCCGGCCCTGTTGAGCCGAATGGCCGAGCAGGGCACCGCCCTCACCCCGACGCTGTCCGTCATCACCGGCTCGTACGAGCGGATGGCGGCGCGGCCCGACGACGCGAACCGCCGGTGGTACCTCGCCGGCAGCGCCGCCCACCCCGGGCTCACCGCCGCCGCGGCCGAGGCCGGCGTCACCCTCCTCGCCGGTACCGACTCGCGGCCGCACGGGAGGATCGCCGACGAGGTGCGTGCGCTCGCCGCCGCCGGCGTACCCGTGCACGACGCGCTCGCCGCCGGGTCGTGGGCCGCCCGGGCGTACCTGGGGCTGGCCGGGCTGGTGCCGGGCGCGCCCGCCGACGCCGTCGTGTACGACGAGGACCCGCGCACCGACCTCGCCCAACTCGACCATCCGCGGGCCGTCGTGCTGCGCGGCGTACTCGCGCACCACCGCTGACCCGAGGTGCGCAGAACCGGGCTCTGCACACCAGTGATGCCTCCTGGTGTGCAGAGCAAAGGCTCCCGGAAGAACATGACCGTTTGCCCGGTCGCGGTGTGCGGCGACGGTACCGGTCGGTAGACCCACGTCGCGCTGACGGTTCGGAGGATGACAGCCCGTGGCCGCGGCGCGCACGGTGGCGGATGACGCGCGCTCACGGGGGAAGATCATGACAACGTCGCTCCACCGCATCGTCGGCCCGGTACTCACCGGCCACGACGCCGACTTCGCCGCCGAGATCAGTGGATACAACCTCGCGGTGACACACCGGCCGGAGGTCGCCGTCGGCGCCACCCGCACCGCCGACGTCGCCGCCGCCGTCCGGTACGCCGCGGACGCCGAGCTGCCCGTCGGCGTCCAGGCCACCGGCCACGGCGCCGTCGCCGAGATCACCGGCGTACTCGTCAGCACCCGGCGGATGGACGAGCTGGTCGTCGACCCCGCGGCGCGGACCGCGACGATCGGCGCGGGCGTCAAGTGGCGCCGCGTGATCGACGAGGCGGCGCGCTTCGGGCTGGCCCCGCTCAACGGCTCGGCGTCGGACGTCGGCGCGATCGGGTACACCGTCGGCGGCGGGCTGCCCGTCCTGGGCCGCACGTACGGTTTCGCCGCCGACCATGTGGTGTCGTTCGAGCTGGTCACCGCGGACGGCGCGGTGCACGAGGTCGACCGGGACACCGACCCCGACCTCTTCTGGGCGGTACGCGGCGGCAAGGGCAACTTCGGCGTCGTCACCCGCCTCACCGTCGAACTCGTCCCCGTCGCCACCCTGTACGGCGGCGCGATCTTCTACCCCGGCGCCGACTCGGCGCGCCTGCTCCGGGAGTACGGCGAGTGGGTGTCCACGCTGCCCGAGACGACCTCGACGTCGATCTCCCTGCTGCGGCTGCCGCCGATCCCGGAGATCCCCGAGCCCCTCCGCGGCCAGTTCGTCACCCACCTGCGGTACGCGCACCTCGGCGACCCGGAGGCCGGCGCGCTGCTGCTCGAACCGATGCGCCGGGCCGCCACGCCGATGCTCGACGGCGTACGCGAGATGCCGTACACCGCCGTCGACACGATCCACCAGGACCCGGAGTTCCCCGTACCGTTCTACGAGCGCGGCGCGCTGCTGCCGAACCTGCCCGCCGACGTCGTCGACACGATGCTCGACCTGGCCGGCCCCGACGTCGAAACCCCGCTGCTCATGCTCGAACTGCGGCACCTCGGCGGCGCCCTCGCCCGCGCCCCGGAGGTACCCAACGCGGTCGGTGCGCGCGGCGCGGCGTACGGCGTGTTCGCGGTCGGTGTGCTGATGCCGGAGATCGCCGCTGTCGTACCCGGCTTGGTCGACGCGGTGCCCGCCGCCCTCGCCGGCCACACCGTCGGCGACTTCGTCAACTTCCACGGCAGCCCGCGCGGCGCCGACGACATGGCCGCCTGCTGGCCGACCACCATCCACCGCCGTCTGGTCGACCTCAAGCAGGAGTACGACCCGGCGAACCTGTTCCGCTTCGGTCACGCCCTGAATCCCGCCGCCTGACGACGAACCCCGTTGCCGGCCCCGCCCGCGGTCCCTACGATCCGGCGCATGTCGACAGCGCTGACACGACGGCTGCGGCTCGAACCCGTCGGGCCCGAGCTGGCGGACGACCTGTGGCTCGTGCACCAGGACGACGACATCGCCGAGTGGTACGCCGGTCGCTGGTCACGCGACCACGCAACCCGTACCGCCGCGGCGATGGGTCGGGCATGGCGGGACGACGGCGCGCACAAGTGGCTCGCGTACCGGCGGGACACCGGCGAGCTCGTCGGCCGCGGCGGCCTGTCCTACGCGGACGTCGAGGGTCGCCGCCGGCTTGAACTGGGCTGGGCGGTCCGCGGCCCGCACCAGGGCAACGGGTACGCGACGGAGATCGGCCAAGCCGGCCTCGACCTGGCGTTCGGCGAGCTGGACGCGGCCGACGTCGTCGCGTTCACCGAGACGCACAACGCCCGGTCCCGCGCCGTGATGGCCCGCCTCGGCATGACGTACCTGCGGGAGATCCAGCTCCCCGGGCTGTCTCCCGGCCGTACCGGGGTCCCCGACGCCGCCCCCTTCGCCCTCTACGCCCGCCATCGCTGATCCCGCGTCCTGCCAGGGCCGGCGGGCCGCACGCGCTCCGGCCGACGGTTGAATGAGCCCATGACGACCCCCGAGGCTTGGGTACCACCGCTCGACCACGACCTGACCACACGACACGGCCGGCTGCTCCGGTACTGCCTCTACGGCCCGGCCGACGGCGTACCCGTCGTCTCGCTGAATCCGACGCCGCACACCCGGTGGGAACGCCCCGACGTCGTCGACGCGTACCACCGCGCCGGCGTCCGCGTCCTGTCGTACGACCGCCCCGGGTACGGCGGGTCGTCGCGCCACGTCGGCCGTACCGTCGCCGACGCCGCGGCGGACGTCGCCGCGTTGGCCGACGCGCAGGGCTGGGACCGGTTCGCGGTGACGGGTTTCTCGGGCGGCGGCGCGCACGCGCTCGCCTGCGCGGCCCTGCTACCGGACCGCGTGACACGATGCGCCGTCACCGCGAGTACCGCACCTTTCGCCGCGCCGGGACTGGACTTCTACGCCGGCTTGTCCGACGACAACGCCGACGCGTTCCGCCTCGCCACCCGCGGCGCCCGGGAGTTCCGGCACCGTGTCGACCAGATCGCCACCCAGGTGCTCACCGACCTGGAAGGTGCGCCTTCACCGGACCCCGGCAGGCTCGCCCGGATGCGGGCAATGCTGCTCGACGGACGAGACGGCTGGACCGACGACATGATCGCCCTGGTGAACCCCTGGGGCTTCGACGTCCGAAGCATCGTCGCCCCGGTAGGAATCTGGTCCAGCCCCGACGACACCAACAGCCCGCCCACCCACGGCACATGGCTGAGCACCGCCATCAACCAAGCCCACACCCACCACTACACCGGCGCCCACGACCCATCCCCAGAGACCACCAGCCAGACACTCCACTGGCTAACCCGATGAAGAAGACATCAGCCCCAGCGGACGAACGGCAACCGCCGCCCAGCAGAAGATGACCGGTGCAGGGCGAAGCCCCTCCCACGCCGGGCCATGGGGCCGCGCCCCAGACCAGCGCTGAGCGACAAACGTCCACGCAGTCGCAGCACATGACCGGGGGTGCAGGGGGCGAAGCCCCTCCCACGCGGAGTCTGGGGGTCGCGCCCCCAGGTCAGCGACGAGCGACAAAGGTCCGCGCAGTCGCAGCACATGACCGGGGTGCAGGGGGGCGAAGCCCCTCCTGCGCGGGGTCTGGGGGCTGCGCCCCCAGGTCAGTGACGAGCGACAAACGTCCGCGCAGTCGGCGGACAGGGTTCACCCAGTCGCGAGTGGAGCTGAGGGGACTTGAACCCCTAACCTCCGCCTTGCAAAGGCGATGCTCTGCCAGTTGAGCTACAGCCCCGCAGCGCCGGGCGTCGGTGTGCGCCCGGACGTGCGTCCCGGCGCGATGTCCGGGCCGCAAACGGCATGCTGGCCCGACGGAAACGCGTGTCCGTCGGGCCGCGATGCGGTGGCGACCCTGGCCCGGGCCGCCACGTACGAACTAGCGAAGGTCGGGGGACGTGGTGGCCTCGTGCCACAGGGCGCGCTCGTCGTTCGCGTCCTTGACCTTCTTCGCGACAAGTGCGGCAACGCCGACGACCGCAGCGATGATCAGAAGCTTCTTCACCATTGGATCCCCCTAGAACCATTGGTAGGGAGTGGGGCTAGCTGGAATCGAACCAGCGACCTCATCGTTATCAGCGATGCGCTCTAACCGACTGAGCTATAGCCCCGCGTGCGAGCCTGAAGATTACCCCATCGGGACCCAGCCGACCCTACCCGGGGTGGGCGGAGAGACGAGGCACACCGCATGCCTGGTCGGAACCCCAGGCGCACCGCCGACGCTACCAGGACGACCGGCCGCGCCGACGACCAATACGGGTACGAGACGGTGCGGGACCCGACCGTTGGGCCGGGTCCCGCACCGATCGACCGTACGACTCAGTCCTTCTCGGAGAGCGTCACCTCGATGCCGCCGACCAGGTCGGAGCACACGTTGTAGATGAACGCGCCGAGCGTGGACAGCGCCGTGAACAGCACCATGTTGACCACGCCGAGCAGGGCGGCGACGCCGATCACGCCCTTGGCGGTGATCTGCAGGTTGAAACCCTTGCTGCCCGAACCGGCGGAACCGATCAGTGAGGTCAGCGCCTTGTTCACGCTGTCGAAGACGCCCATCGTGTCGAGCGCGAGGTAGAGCACCGAGGTGGCGACGACCATCACGATGAACAGCACCAGCGACACGGCGAAGGCGAACTTCATCACCGACCACGGGTCGATGCGCTTGAGGTGCAGACGCGCGCGCCGCGGGCCGCGGGAGGCCGCGGCGGACACGGTGGCCCGCGCCGCCCGTACCGCCTCGGCGACCTGGGCCTTGGCGGCGCCGGAGTTGGGCTGGCCCGCGACGGCCGGGTCGGTCGGCGGCGGGTTCATGCCCGGTGGGCGGACGAACTTGCTGGTGGCCGACGGGTCGGACGACTGCACGGCAGCCCGACCGACGGTGCGGTTGCCCTGACCCTGCCCGTTGGGGCCGGTACGCGCCGCCGCGCTCTCGTGCGTCTTGGCCTCAGTCATACGTCAGTCCTGTTCCTCAGGCTCGTCGGCGTTGCGCGTGATCGCCACCAGCGTGACACCCGCGGGGAGGTCCATCAGTTTGACCCCCATTGTGTTCCGATCGCGTGTCCGCCGTACAGGCTTCACCGGAGTCCGAATGACTCCGCCGTTCGACGTAATGGCGAACACCTCGTCATCCGGGCTGACAGCGAGCGCCCCCACCAGTTGACCACGACGGGTCGTGATCTTCGCGGTGAGTACGCCCTTGCCGCCCCGATTCTGCGTCGGATACTCCTCGACCGGGGTCCGCTTCGCGAACCCGCCGTCGGTCGCCACGAGGATGTCCATGCCCTCGCGGACGACCTCCATGGTCAGCAGAACATCCCCGTCGGTGAACCGCATGCCGATCACGCCGGCTGTGGCGCGTCCCATCGGCCGCAGCGACTCGTCGGTCGCCTTGAACCGGATGGCCTGGGCGTTCGCGCTGACCAGGAGCAGGTCGTCCTCGGGGCCGATCAGGGCGGCCTTGACCACCTCGTCCTCGTCGCGCAGGTTGATGGCGATGACCCCGCCCGACCGGTTCGAGTCGAAGTCGGACAGCTTGGTCTTCTTGACCACGCCGCTCTTCGTCGCGAGCACGAGGTATGGCGAGACCTCGTAGTCCGGGATCTCGATGACCTGGGCGATGTGCTCGTCCGGCTGGAACGCCAGCAGGTTCGCCACATGCTGGCCCTTGGCCGCGCGGCTCGCCTCGGGCAGCTCGTACGCCTTGGCGCGGTAGACGCGGCCCTTGTTCGTGAAGAACAGGATCCAGTCGTGCGTGGAGCAGACGAAGAAGTGGCTGACGATGTCGTCCTGCCGCAGCGCGGCACCCTGTACGCCCTTGCCGCCGCGCCGCTGCGACCGGTACAGGTCGGACTTCGTACGCTTGGCGTAGCCGCCGCGGGTGATCGTGACGACCACGTCCTCGCGGGCGATCAGGTCCTCGATCGACACGTCGCCGTCGAACGGGATGATCTTGGTGCGCCGCTCGTCGCCGTACTTCTTGACGATCTCGGCCAGCTCGTCGCTGACGATCTTCCGCTGGCGCTCCGGCTTGGCGAGGATGTCCTGCAGCTCGGCGATCGTCGCCTCGATGTCGGACAGCTCCTGGATGATCTTCTGTCGTTCCAGGGCCGCCAGCCGACGCAACTGCATGTCGAGGATCGCGGTGGCCTGCACCTCGTCGACGTCGAGCAGCTCGATCAGGCCGGTACGCGCGGCGTCCGCGCTCGGCGAGCGCCGGATCAGCGCGATGACCTCGTCCAGCTGGTCGAGCGCCTTGACCAGGCCGCGCAGGATGTGAGCCCGCTCCTCGGCCTTGCGCAGCCGGTACCGGGTGCGCCGGACGATGACCTCGATCTGGTGCTTGACGTACAGCTGGATGAACTGGGCGAGGTTGAGCGTGCGGGGCACGCCGTCGACCAGGGCCAGCATGTTCGCGCCGAACGTCTCCTGCAGCTGCGTGTGCTTGTACAGGTTGTTCAGCACGATCTTGGCGACCGCGTCGCGCTTGAGCACCAGGACCAGGCGCATGCCCGTACGGCCGGAGGACTCCTCGCGGATGTCCGCGATGCCGGTGAGCTTGCCCTCCTTGACCAGCTCCGCGATGCGTTCGGCCAGGTTGTCCGGGTTCACCTGGTACGGCAGCTCGGTGACGATGAGACAGGTACGACCGCGCGCGTCCTCGTCCACCTCGACCACCGCGCGCATCCGGATCGAGCCGCGCCCGGTCCGGTACGCGTCCTGGATCGCCGTGGTACCGACGATGAGCCCGGCGGTCGGGAAGTCCGGCCCCTTGACGATCTT
>DASXWQ010000069.1:0-3208 GCA_036503555.1 Actinocatenispora sp. | reverse complement strand
CCCGGCGCCGCACGTCGGGGAGACGACGGACAACCGACCGTCGTCGGGGCGATACTGCGCGCGTCACCGCCTATCGGGAGGAGAGTGGCGCATGACCAGACATCGGGTGTACGGGGCGGTCCTCGCACTGGCTGCGACGGTCGGGCTGGTCGCGGTCGGCGGGCCGGCGGCGGCGACGCCGACCGACGGTGCGGTGTTCAACGACCCGACGAGCGCGACCGGGAAGTACGCGATCCAGAACCACATCCTCGAACTCGTCGATGGCGCGCCCGCCGGCTCGACGATCCGGCTCACCATCTACCTGTTCGCGTCGTCGACCTACTCCGACCACCTGGTCGCGGCGTACCAGCGGGGTGTGCACGTGCAGTTCGTGGCCGACTCGGCGGAGGCGAAGTCCACGGCGACGACGTGGCACCAGCTCGCCGACGTGCTCGGTACGGACAAGTCGAAGGACTCGTTCGCGATCACCTGCGGTACCGGGCACGGGTGCGTCAACCCGGACGGCGGGATCGACCACGACAAGTTCGCGCTGTTCTCGTCCACGGGCGGGGCGAGCAACGTGGTCGTCCAGTCGTCGGCGAACATGAACTCGCACGACGACGGCGTCGGCAACAGCGGCATCAACGCCTGGAACAACGCGGTGACGCTCGTCGACGAACCCGCGATCTACCAGGCGTACCTGACGCGCTGGACGGCGATGCGCGACCAGGTGCACTCCACCGCGTACTCGTCCACGAACGGCACCAACACGAAGGTGTACTTCTTCCCACGGGCCAGCGGCAGCACGGTGCTCGGCATCCTCGACAACGTCGACTGCTCGACGAAGAACACCAGCGGCGGCTGGGGCGCCGACCACCTGACGTCGATCCACGTCGCGATGTACAAACTGTCCGATGTGGACGTCGCGCAGAAGCTGTGGGCGCTGGACAACGCCGGCTGCGTCGTCCACGTCGTACGCACCAACGTCGGCACCGCGGACGACACGGCGGTCGGCGCGCTGGAGAAGTGCACCGCGCACAACGGGGTCACGGTGGACTCGATCCACAACCGGGTCACTGACGACAACGATCCGGACGACACGGAGAAGGTCGGGTTCCTGCACTCGAAGTACCTGGTGATCGACGGGTACTACGACGGGGCGGCCAACCAGCGGAACGCGTGGACCGGCAGCTACAACTACACGACCGGCGCGTTGCGGTCGAACGACGAGGCACTGCTGAAGATCCGCGGCCACGCCGACATGATCGACGCCTTCCAGGCCAACTTCGCCACGGTCGCCGCGCACAAGGACTACAGCGTCCAGGCCGGCTCCTGCTGAGCCGCTGCAAGGGTTTCCGAGCGGTTTTCGTGTGCCGCTCGGGGCCAGCGCCGGAGACCGGGATGTATTCGCTCGAACGAATGCCGGCTCTCACTGATCGCGGAAAGTAACGAACCCGGCCGACCCGGGAGGAGAAGTCGCCCCGGGCGGCCGGGTGACCGGATGCGACGGTCGGCCCGCCGCGTAGGCGCACGCCGATGATTCCACCGGGCTGACGGGACGCTCATATGTCCCGTCAGCCCGGCAGCAGGTAGCGGGCGAGGACGCGCTTGAGTTCGGTGAGGATGCCGGCGTCGCCGGCCGGGTCGTCCCGGAACGCCTCGCTGAGCAGACAGTCGCCGACGCTGACGGCGACGCGCGCCTGGCGGCGTGACACGGCGACGCCGTACCGGTCGGCGAGCGCGCCGCGGATCCGGCCGGCGATCTCCTCGTCGTGCGCGTCGGACACCTCGCGGGCCAGGTGCACGGCGGTACCGCCGACGAACCAGACCTGGTGGAAGCCGGGCTCGGACCGGTAGAACTCGGCGTACGCGTCGACGATGCGGTCGATGAGGGTCTCCGGCCGGCGCGGCGGCCGGGTGAGTGCGGTGTCGAGTACGGCGAGCATGCGGTCCAGCCAACGCAGCACGAGCGCGTGGGTGATCTCGGACTTGTCCGCGAAGTACCGGTAGAGGGAGCCGACGGCGACGCCGGACCGTTCGGCGATCAGCTTCGTGCCGATCTCGTGGTACGGCCGCTCGGTGAGCAGCGCGGCCGTGGTGGCGAGGATCTGCTCGCGTTTGGCCCGGCTGCGTTCCTGCCGGGGCGGAGTACGGCTTGACACCGGGGCAAAACCTGAACCAGACTCCGGTTCATGTCCGTCGCGCATGCCCCCAGGGTACGACCGTTCGGGTTGCTGTGGGGCGCCAGCACGATCTCCGCGCTCGGCGACGGCGTGCACTGGATCGCGCTGCCGCTGCTCGCCGCGTCGGTCACCACCGACCCGCGGCTCGTGTCGCTCGTGTCGGTCGCCGAGCAACTGCCGTGGGTACTGTTCGGGCTGCTCGCGGGCGCGCTCGCGGACCGGGTCGACCGGCGCCGGGTGCTCTGGCGGATCGACCTGGTCCGCGCCGGCATCGTCGCGGTCCTCGTCGCGACGGTCCTCACCGGCACGGTCACGCTGCCGGTCATCCTCGCCGTGGCGTTCACGCTGACGAGCTTCGGCACCCTGTACGACAGCGCCGCCGCGGCGTACGTCCCCGCGCTGGTACCGGCGGCGGAACGGCCCCGGGCGAACGGCCGGCTGCAGGCCGGCATGCTCGTCGCCGACACGCTGCTCGGCGCGCCGGTCGGCGCGACGCTGTTCGCCGCGCTGGCCGCCGGACCGTTCCTCGTCGACACGCTGAGCTTCGCGGCGGCGGCGGTGCTGGTCGCGGCGATCCCGGCCGGCGCGGTGCCCGCCGCGGCGCGTACCACCGGGCGGGTGCGGGCCGACGTCACCGCCGGCCTGCGCTTCCTGCTCGGCCACCGGCTGCTGCGCCGCCTCTGCGCGTACGGCGCGGTGATCAACCTGATGACCACCGTCACCGTCGCGCTGCTCGTGCTCTACACCCGCAGCGTGCTGCACCTCGGCACCCTCGGGTACGCGGTGCTGGTCGCGGCGTTCGCGGTCGGCGGCGTGCTCGGGTCGCTCGGCGCGGGCCGGTTGTCCGCCGCGATCGGCCGCCGCACGGCGCTGTTGGCGGCGCTGACGATCGCGGCGGTGGGCGCGGCCGGCATGGCGCTCGCCGACCATCCCGTACCGGCCGGTGTGGCGGTCGGCGTGTTCGGTGCGGCGAACGGGCTGTGGGGCGTCCTCGCCATCACGACCCGGCAGTCCCTCGTACCCGAGGGGTTCCTCGGCCGGGTCAA
>DASXWQ010000068.1:0-10850 GCA_036503555.1 Actinocatenispora sp. | reverse complement strand
CCATCGACAGCACGTCGTTCAGGTCGAAGGACAAGCGGACATCATGACGTGCGGCGTCCCGTACATCGGGCCGTACAACGTGAATTCGATCATGAATCCGATCCTCGTCGTATGCATGGGGCTCGGGTACTTCTTCAACCTCTACCGCAACGCGCCGCTGGTTCGTCCCGGCGGCGTCCTCATCCTCACGCACCCGACGCCGCGCGCATTCCATCCCGTCCACCATCCGAGTTACATCGATTTCTTCGATGTCGTGCTCGCCGATTCGACCGATCCGAAGGTGATCGAAGAGCGCTACGAGAAACAGTTCGCGGAGGACGAGTGGTACCGGCACCTGTACCGCACCTCGCACGCCTATCACGGCGTGCATCCGTTCTACATGTGGTACTGGGCGGCGCACGCCATGGAGCACCTGGGCGACGTGATCTTCGTGGGCGCGGACCGGCGGACCGCGGGGCGGCTCGGCTTCCGTACCGCGTCGACGCTGGGCGACGCGCTGGAGATGGCCAAGCACACCGTCGGCAGCAGCCCGGAGATCAGCTACCTGCACATGCCGCCGCTGACGCTCGCGGACGTCCGGTAGGGGGCCGACGATGGGTCTGATCAGTGAGGCCAAGCTCCTCACCCGGGGGCGGGACTGGCGTGGCCGGTCCCGTACCCCGCGGTCGGCGGAGAAGTGGGCCGAGAAGGTCGAGCCGAAGGAGTTCCCGACCGGTTGGGCGCGGACCCCGGTCACCGGCATCGTGCGTACCGCGATCCAGCGGGGCGTGCTGAAGCCGGTGGCGTGGAGCCAGACCCGGGTGCAGGTCGAGGGCGCCGAATACCTGGACGGGCTGCGTGGGCCGGCGGTGTTCATCGCCAACCACTCCAGCCACCTGGACACCCCGGTGATCCTGGGTTCGCTGCCGCGCCGGTTCACCGACCGGCTCGCGGTCGGCGCCGCCGCCGACTACTTCTTCGACGCGCGCTGGCGGGCGTTCACCACGGCGCTGGTGTTCAACACGTTCCCGGTCGAGCGGTACGGTTCGCGCCGACTGCGCGGCCTGGCCGGCAAGCTCGTCGACGACGCCTGGTCGCTGCTGCTGTTCCCGGAGGGCACCCGGTCGCAGGACGGCTGGATGAACCCGTTCAAGCTCGGTGCCGCGGCGCTCTGCCTGAGCAAGGGCATCCCGTGCGTACCGATCGCGCTGCGCGGCACGTACGGTGCGATGCCCCGCGGCCGCAACTGGCCGCGCCCCGGCCGCCCCAAGGTCGTCATCCGGTACGGACGGCCGATCCGGCCGGACGCCGACGAGGGCGTACGGGACTTCAGTTTCCGGATGATGTCCGAGGTGACCCGGCTGTGGAACGAGGAGGACCTGGGCTGGTACCAGGCGATCCGGGCGTCCGCCGCCGGTGAGCTGTCCCCGCCGACCGGCCCGGCCGCGATCGCCGCCGCACCGGCGTCCGACGAGGCCGAGAAGGCCGCGTCCGGCGGATCGGCCGTGGCGGTACCGGAGCCGGCCGACGCCTCGCGCTGGCGCCGGATCTGGGAGTCCACCCGGCCGCTGGACGACGAGCGCCCGCGCCCCGTCTGGCCGCGCCGCTAGACCCGCAGGACCGTTCGAGACGCAGCACCGTTCGAGACGCAGCACCGTTGGAGACGCAGATAGGCCCCGCCGGTATCGCCGGCGGGGCCTGATTCTTGCTCGTGCGTCGCGGTCAGCCCGTGACGGGACGCGGCGTCGTGGTCAGCGCGCGACCGGGGTGCGGCCCATGGACTCCCACAGGGCCGGGCCGCCGTGCATGTTCTCGGTCAGCTCGCGCTCCCACCCGTTCTCGATCGGGACACCTGCCTCCTTGCAGGCGGCGCGAGCCACGTCGGTGGCCGGAGCGAGCTGGTCGCCCCACACGCCGTCCTCGCCGACGAGCACGATCCGCGCGCCACGCCGACCCACGTACTCGATGACCGCGGTGGCACCGGCGTGCGCCGCGGTGAAGGACCTGAGCCCGGCGACGATCCCGGCCGGGACCTCTTCGGACTCCTGCGATGAAGCCATGGGGGTGTCTGGCATGGTTCCGAGAGTAGGCACGACGGCAACGTCCGCGCGGACAACTTGTGTGAACGTGTGACGTGACTTACCGCTGACAGGCCCGTAACACCCGGTTTCGTCCTCAATGCCGGTGCGTCCGGTACGACCCCTCCGCCGGCCATGAGAAGGCTCACGCCGGGCAGGTCTACAGGAAGGCGTCGACCGCGAGCGCGACGAACAGCAGCGTCAGGTACGTGATGGACCAGTGGAACAGGTACATCGGCTTGATCTTCTGGCCGCGTTGGTGACGCCAGTAGAGCCGGTGCACCTCGAAGAGGAACAGAGCACCGAGCACGACCGCCGCGATGCCGAAGACGTACGTCGTGGCGAGCGGCCACAGCACCACGGAGGAGGCGACCATCAGCCAGGAGTAGACCACCGTCTCGGCGAGGACCCGGCGCAGCGACGCGACCACCGGAAGCATTGGTACGCCGGCCGCCGCGTAGTCCTTCTTGAACTTGATCGCGAGCGCCCAGAAGTGCGGCGGCTGCCAGAAGAAGACGACGGCGAACACCAGCCACGGCGTCCAGCCCAGCCCGCCGGTCACAGCGGCCCAGCCGATGAGGACCGGCGCCGAACCGCAGACGCCGCCCCAGAACGTGCTGGCCGCGGTGCGCCGCTTGAGCAGCAGCGTGTAGACCACGTCGTAGTACACGATCGAGGCGAGGGTCAGTGCGGCGGCGAGCAGGTTGGTGAACACGCCGATCAGCACGACCGACAGCACGCCGATGACCAGCCCGAAGACCAGCGCGGCCCGCGGCGAGACGGTGTGCCGGACCAGCGGCCGCGTCGACGTACGCCGCATGACCTGGTCGATGTCGCGGTCGATGTAGCAGTTGAGCGCGTTCGCGCTGCCGGCGGCGAGCGCGCCGCCGGCGACCACGACCAGCATCGTGACGATCGACGGCAGCCCCTTGGCGGCCAGGAACATCGTCGGCACCGTCGTGATCAGCAGCAACTCGACGATGCGCGGCTTCGTCAGCGCCACGTACGCCTTGACGACCGCGCCGACGCGGCCCCGTGTCGACGGGGCGGCGGGCGCTCCGCCGGCCGTACCGGCGGCGGAGGTGTCGTGGTCGGCGACCGTACTCACGCGGATCCAGCCACCTTCCGGCGTCGGGTGTGGACGCACCGCGCGGGCGCGGCCCCACGTCGGCGATCGTGCCGCGTGTTGAGGACCCCGGTAGCGCCGGTGCCGTACTACGAGTCGTAGAACAGACTAATGCGGGGGTCGGGCCCACCGGACGGCAGGGGTGACGATGCCACTCGCCGGTGGTCGGATGCGATGCCCCGGCGTACACACTGGCACACCGTCCACCAGGTGGCCACACGAGGGATCCGACCACGCTCCGTGCGCGGCCTGGGTAGGGTCGAGTCGGCGGGTACCCCCGGCTCGAACACGCATGCCGTGACCTGCCTATCGCAGGAACGTTTGAGGACAGGAGAGCCTAACCGTGACCGACACACCATTCGAATGGTCTGAGCTCGACCGGCGCACGGTGGACACGGTCCGGGTGCTGGCCGCGGATGCTGTGGAGAAGGCCGGCAACGGCCACCCCGGTACCGCGATGAGCCTGGCGCCCGCCGCGTACCTGCTGTTCCAGCGGGTGATGCGGCACGACCCCGCCGATCCGAACTGGGCGGGCCGGGACCGTTTCGTGTTGTCGGCCGGGCACTCCAGCCTCACCCTCTACATCCAGCTCTACCTGGCGGGGTACGGGCTGGAGCTGGAGGACCTGAAGCAGCTCCGGCAGTGGAACTCCCGCACCCCCGGGCACCCGGAACACGGCCACACCGCCGGCGTCGAGACCACCACCGGCCCGCTCGGCCAGGGCCTCGGCAACGCGGTCGGCATGGCGATGGCCGCGCGCTACGAGCGCGGGCTGTACGACCCGGAGGCCCCCGCCGGGCAGAGCCCCTTCGACCACTTCGTGTACGCGATCTGCTCCGACGGTGACATCGAAGAGGGCATCACGCACGAGGTCAGCGCGCTCGCCGGGCACCAGAAGCTGGGCAACCTGGTCGTCATCTACGACGACAACCACATCTCCATCGAGGACGACACCGACGTCGCCAAGTCCGAGGACGTCGCCGCGCGGTACGAGGCGTACGGCTGGCACGTGCAGACCGTGGACTGGACCACAGGTGGCGATTATCACGAGGACCCGGAGGCGCTGTACCGGGCGATCGAGGCCGCGAAGGCCGTGACGGACAAGCCGTCGTTCATCTCGCTGCGCACGATCATCGGTTGGCCGGCGCCGAACAAGCAGAACACCGGCAAGATCCACGGCTCGGCGCTGGGCGCGGACGAGCTGGCCGCCACGAAGAAGGTCCTGGGCTTCGACCCGGAGAAGCACTTCGAGGTCGCCGCCGACGTCCTGGCGTACGCGCGGAGCGCGCGCGAGCGCGGCGTCGCGGAGCAGGCCGCGTGGCAGCAGGGCTACGACGCCTGGGCCGCGAAGCACCCGGAGAACAAGGCGCTGTTCGAGCGGCTGTCGCACCGCGAGCTGCCGGACGGCTGGCACGACGCGCTGCCGGTGTTCCCCGCCAACGCCAAGGGCATGGCGACCCGGAAGGCCTCCGGCGAGGTCATCAACGCGCTCGCGCCGGTCCTGCCGGAGCTGTGGGGCGGCTCGGCCGACCTCGCGGAAAGCAACAACACGACCATCAGCGGCGCCGAGTCGTTCCTGCCGACGGAGTACTCGACGAAGGAGTTCCCCGGCGACCCGTACGGTCGGGTGCTGCACTTCGGCATCCGCGAGCACGGCATGGGCTCGATCCTCAACGGCATCGTGCTGCACGGCGGGACCCGGCCGTTCGGCGCCACGTTCCTGGTATTCAGCGACTACATGCGCCCGTCGGTACGGCTGGCCGCGCTGATGCAGCTGCCGGTGATCTACGTCTGGACGCACGACTCGATCGGCCTCGGCGGCGACGGCCCGACCCACCAGCCGATCGAGCACCTGACCGCCCTTCGCGCGATCCCCGGCCTCGACGTGGTACGTCCGGCCGACGCGAACGAGACCGCCTGGGCGTGGCGCGGCGCGCTGGAGCACACCGACCGACCGACCGCGCTGGTGCTGTCCCGGCAGAACCTGCCGACCTTCGACCGCTCGACGTACGGGTCGGCGGAGGGCACCGCGAAGGGCGGCTACGTGCTGGCCGACGCCGAGGGCGGCGCGCCCGAGGTCATCCTCGTCGCGACCGGCAGCGAGGTCGGTCTCGCCGCGGCGTCCCGCGACCGGCTCCAGGCCGAGGGCGTACCGACGCGACTGGTGTCGATGCCGTGCCGGGAGTGGTTCGACGCGCAGCCGCAGGCGTACCGGGACCAGGTCCTGCCGCCGTCGGTCAAGGCGCGCGTCTCGGTCGAGGCGGGCATCGCGATGTCGTGGCGGGACATCGTCGGCGATCTCGGCGAGTCGGTCAGCATCGAGCACTACGGCGCGAGCGCGCCCGATACGGTGCTGTTCGAGGAGTTCGGCTTCACCGTGGACAACGTGGTCGCGGCCGCGCACCGCACTCGGGAGCGTGCCGGAACGAACACCTGAGCGGGGGAACGTTTACCGACCCGTTCCCGGTTGAACACAACGAAGAAGTAGACACGAGACAGCGCCGCGCGCCCGGCCGGCGGGCATGGCGAGCGGCAGGAGGTGGAAGCTCATCATGACCGACAGACTGGCCGACCTCTCCGCCGCCGGGGTGGCGGTGTGGCTCGACGACATCTCCCGGCAGCGGCTGACGTCCGGCAACCTGGACGCGCTGCGGCGCGAGAAGCACGTCGTGGGCGTCACCAGCAACCCGACGATCTTCGCGAAGGCGCTGTCCGACGCCGACGAGTACGCCGAGCAGCTCGCTGACCTCGGCGTACGCGGTGTCTCGCTGGACGAGGCCACCCGCATGATCACCGCGTACGACGTGCGGTGGGCGTGCGACGTGCTGCGCCCGGTGTACGACGAGACCGACGGCGTGGACGGCCGGGTGTCGTTGGAGGTCGACCCGCGCCTGGCGCACGACACCGCGAAGACCATCGCGGAGGCCGGCGCACTCTGGTGGTTGGTCGACCGGCCCAACCTGTACATCAAGATCCCGGCGACCCGCGCGGGCCTGCCGGCGATCACCGCCGCCCTGGCCCAGGGGATCAGCGTCAACGTCACGCTGATCTTCAGCCTGGAGCGGTACGGCGAGGTCATCGACGCGTTCTTCGCCGGCCTGGAGCAGGCCAAGGCCAACGGCCACGACCTGTCGAAGCTGGGCAGCGTCGCGTCGTTCTTCGTGTCGCGGGTGGACACCGAGGTGGACAAGCGCCTCGACGCCATCGGCAGCCCGGAGGCGGAGAAGCTCAAGGGCGCCGCGGCGATCGCCAACGCCCGCCTGGCGTACCAGCTGTACGAGCAGCGGTTCGCCTCGGACCGCTGGCAGGCGCTGGCCGACGCGGGCGCCCACCCGCAGCGGCCGCTCTGGGCGTCCACCAGCACCAAGGACCCCAACCTGCGCGACACGCTGTACGTCGAGGAGCTCGTCGCCCCCGGCGTGGTCAACACCATGCCGGAGAAGACGATCCTGGCGTACGCCGACCACGGGGAGACCCGCGGCGACACCATCACCACGGCGTACGGGCAGGCGCAGGATGTGCTCGACTCGCTGGCCGCGTTGGGCGTCGACTACGACGACGTGGTCGAGGTGCTGGAGCGCGAGGGCGTGGAGAAGTTCGAGAAGAGCTGGGAAGAGCTGCTGGACAGCGTGACCGCTCAGCTCGGTCGGGCGAAATGAGGCCGTCCGCCGAGCGTGCGGACCTCTCGGCCGCCGGGTGTGCGCACCCGGCGGCCCCGATCCAGGGAGGACACCAGTGAGGCGGTCCGCCGCCAGCCAGACCGACCAGGCGGCCGAGCCGTCGGTCAACCCGCTGCGCGATCCGCAGGACCGCCGGCTGCCCCGGGTACCCGAGCCGTGCGCTCTGGTGATCTTCGGGGTGACCGGCGACCTGGCCCGGAAGAAGCTCATCCCTGCCGTGTACGACCTGGCGAACCGGGGGCTGCTGCCGCCCGGTTTCGTCATGTTGGGCTTCGCCCGGCGCGACTGGGGGCACGGCGACTTCGAGCAGATCGCCCGGGACGCCGCGCAGCAGCACGCGCGTACGCCGTGGCGTGAGCAGGTGTGGGCCCGGTTGCAGGGCAACATCAAGTTCGTACCGGGGTCGTTCGACGACGACGAGG
This sequence comes from Actinocatenispora sp., assembly GCA_036503555.1. Classification (GTDB taxonomy): domain Bacteria; phylum Actinomycetota; class Actinomycetes; order Mycobacteriales; family Micromonosporaceae; genus Actinocatenispora. The sequence continues at coordinate 3,565 of DASXWQ010000068.1, read as the reverse complement.
CGTTCGACACGCTGGCGAAGACGCTCGACGAGCTGCGGTCGTCGCACGGCATCCGCGGCAACGCGGCGTTCTACTTCTCGATCCCACCGGCGGCGTTCCCGACTGTGCTGAAGCAGTTGCAGCGCACCGGGATGTCCGACGACGAGTCGTCGGGCGGCTGGCGTCGGGTCGTGGTGGAGAAGCCGTTCGGCCACGACCTGGAGTCGGCGCGGGACCTCAACAGCCTGGTGGACAACGTGTTCACCGCCGGCGACGTCTTCCGCATCGACCACTACCTGGGCAAGGAGACCGTTCAGAACATCCTGGCCCTGCGGTTCGCCAACACCCTGTTCGAGCCGGTGTGGAACTCGCACTACGTCGACTCGGTGCAGATCACGATGGCCGAGGACGTCGGCATCGGCACCCGCGCCGGGTTCTACGACTCGGCCGGCGCCGCCCGCGACGTCCTGCAGAACCACCTGCTCCAGCTGCTCACCATGGTGGCGCTGGAGGAGCCGGTCAGCTTCGACTCGGAGGCACTGCGGGTCGAGAAGCTGAAGGTGCTGCGGGCCATCACCCTGCCCGAGGACCTGAAGCGGTACGCGATCCGCGGCCAGTACGCCCAGGGCTGGGTGGCCGGCGAGCGCGCCCTCGGGTACCACCAGGAGAAGGACGTCCCGGCCGACTCGACCACCGAGACGTACGTGGCGGTCCGGCTGGGCGTACAGAACCGTCGGTGGGCGGGCGTGCCGTTCTACATCCGGGCCGGGAAGCGGCTGCCGCGCCGGGTCACCGAGATCGCGGTGTCGTTCAAGACCGCGCCGCACCTGCCGTTCGCGAAAACCGACACCGAGGAGCTGGGCCACAACCAGCTCGTCATCCGGGTCCAGCCGGACGAGGGCGTGACGCTCAAGTTCGGTTCCAAGGTGCCGGGCACGTCCATGGAGGTCCGCGACATCGCCATGGACTTCCTGTACGGCGAGGCGTTCACCGAGTCCAGCCCCGAGGCGTACGAGCGGCTCATCCTCGACGTGTTGCTCGGCGACAAGACGCTCTTCCCGAACTCGCAGGAGGTCGAGGAGAGCTGGAAGATCGTCGACCCACTTGAGGAGTACTGGACGGACACCACGCCGTACCACTACCGGGCTGGTGAGTGGGGGCCGCGCGAGGCCGACGACATGCTCGCCCGCGACGGCAGGACCTGGAGGCGGCCGTGATCGCACTGTGGGACACCACCGGCTCCGAGGTGGTCAAGGCGCTCGCCGCGGAGCGACGCAGCGCGGGCGGCGTGACCAGCGGGCTCGCGTTGACGCTGGTCGCGGTCGTCGACGAGCGGCACGTACGGGACACCGAGCAGGCGGCGATGATCGCCGCGCAGCAGCACCCGTGCCGGCTGCTCATCGTGGTCCGGCGCAACGTGCTCGACCAGGAGTCCCGGCTGGACGCCGAGATCATGGTCGGCGGGCGGCTCGGCCCGTGCGAGGCGGTCATCATGCGCATGCACGGCCGGCTGGCGCTGCACGCCGAGTCGGTCGCGCTGCCGCTGCTCGCCCCGGACGTACCGGTCGTCACGTGGTGGCACGGCCAGCCGCCGGAGAAGATCGCGTACGACCCGCTCGGTGTGGTCGCCGACCGCCGGATCACCGACTCGGCGCAGTCCAGCGACACGGACGGCGTGCTGAAGCAGCGGGCCGAGGACTACGCGCCGGGCGACACCGACCTGACGTGGACGCGGCTCACGCCGTGGCGTACCACGCTGGCCGGTGCGTTCGACACGGCGGACAGCCGGGCGACGTCGGCGCGGATCACCGCCGACCCGCACGACCCGAGCGCGAAGCTGCTGTCCGGCTGGTTGCAGGCCCGCCTCGGCGTCAAGCCGAAGCTGGTCGACTCGCACGCGTCCGGGCTGGCGGAGGTGGAGCTGACCCTCGCCACCGGCACGGCCCTGACCGTACGCGGGCACGACGGGACGGCGACGCTGTCGCGTACCGGCTTCCCGGACCGGACGATGCCGCTGCTGGCGCGTCCGCTCGGCGAGGAGCTGGCGGAGGAGCTGCGCCGGCTGGACCCCGACGAGCCGTACGCGGCGGCATTGGCCGCCACGACCGGCACCAAGGGCCTCAACGACCGGGACAGCAAGCGCGTACACATCTGGCACGACCCGGCGCTGGCGGAGAAGCCGGAGCCGGACGAGCCCGAGGCACCGGCCAAGGCCGCCAAGCGGCCCGCCAAGGCGTCGAGCTGACCGATCATGAAGGGGCACGTCACCACCCGGTGACGTGCCCTTTCGCAACACCACCGGCGCGGACACCCGGCGCGCGCCGTACCCAGGCCGAGAACGGAGACACCGGTGACCTCCAGCGTGATCGTGCACGCGGACCCGACCCTGCTCGCCGAGGCGGTCGCCGCCCGGCTCACCACCCGCCTCATCGACGCGCAGGCGGCGCGCGGCTTCGCCAGCATCGTCCTGACCGGGGGCCGGATCGCCGACGCCGTGCACCGCGCGGTACGCGACGGCCGGGCACGCGACGCCGTCGACTGGTCCCGGGTCGACATCTGGTGGGGTGACGAGCGTTTCCTGCCGGCCGGCCACCCGGACCGCAACGAGACGCAGGCGCGTGAGGCGCTGCTGGCGGCGGTACCGCTGGATCCGGCGCGGGTGCACCCGATGCCGGCGAGCGACGGGCCGGACGGTGACGACCCCGAGTCGGCCGCCGCCCGGTATGCCGAGGAGCTGGGCGCCGCGGCCCGCCCCGGCCACCAGTCGGTACCGCACTTCGACGTGCTGATGCTCGGCGTCGGCGAGGACGGGCACGTCGCGTCGCTGTTCCCGGAGCACCCGGCGGCCCACCCGGACAGCTACGCGAACCGCACCGTCACCGCGGTACGCGGGGCGCCGAAGCCACCGCCGGTCCGGACCAGCCTCACTCCCCCGGCGATCAACACCGCCGAGGAGGTGTGGCTGGTCGCCTCGGGTACGGGCAAGGCGCGTGCGGTCGGTCTCGCGCTGGCGGGCGCCGGCCCGGTGCAGGTGCCGGCCGCCGGCGTACACGGCACCGGGGACACGCTGTGGCTGCTCGACCAGGACGCCGCGGCGGACCTGCCGGCCCGCTTCCGCAGCCCGCTCCGCTAGGCCGTCAGCGCACGTCAGTGGCCGCGCTTGGCGCGCAGCTTGGCGAGGGCCTCGGCGAGGATCGCGGCGCCGTCGGTCTCGCTCCGCCGTTCCTTCACGTACGCCAGGTGCGTCTTGTACGGCTCGGTACGGGGCCGGTCCGGCGGGTTGTCGCGGTCCTGGCCGGCGGGCAGCCCGCAGCGCGGGCAGTCCCACGTGTCGGGTGCCGCGGCGTCGGCCGCGAACAGCGGGCTGGTCTCGTGCTCGTTCGCACACCAGTAGCTGATGTGCCGTCGGGGCGCCGGTTCCCCGTGCTCGGGCAGACGATTCGGTCCCGCGCCCACTCGTGTTCCGCGGATGGCGTTGCCACTGGCCACGGTTGTTCGCTCCTGTCTTCGCGCTGGGGGGTCAGAACGCAAGACACCGTCCGAGTCCGCCGGCCTCCCGGGACGGACTCAGCGCGCGGCCCGAACA
>DASXWQ010000067.1:0-310147 GCA_036503555.1 Actinocatenispora sp. | reverse complement strand
CCGCCTCCACGGTCACGTCGGCGCCGAACCCGCCGGTCAGCTCGCGGATGGCGTCGACCGGGTTGACCTGGCTGGAGTCGACGGTGTCGGTGGCCCCGAACTGGCGGGCCAGCTCCAGCTTGCGGGCGTCGATGTCGACGGCGATGACCTTGCGCGCCCCGACCAGGGACGCGGCGTGGACGGCGGCGTTGCCGACCCCGCCGCAGCCGAACACGGCCACGGTGTCGCCGCGGCCGACGCCGCCGGTGTTGATCGCGGCGCCGATGCCGGCCATCACCCCGCAGCCGAGCAGCCCGGCGGCCGTCGGCGGGGCCGCGGGATCGACCTTCGTGCACTGCCCGGAGTGCACCAGCGTCTTCTCCGCGAACGCGCCGATGCCCAGCGCCGCGGACAGCGGTGTGCCGTCCGCGCGGGTCATCTGCTGGCTGGCGTTGTGCGTGCTGAAGCACAGCCACGGCCGGCCGCGCCGGCAGGCCCGGCAGGTCCCGCACACGGCCCGCCAGTTGAGGATGACGAAGTCGCCCGGAGCCACCTCCGTGACGCCCGCCCCGACCTCCTCGACCCGGCCGGCCGCCTCGTGCCCGAGCAGGTACGGGAACTCGTCGCCGATGCCGCCGTCCCGGTAGTGCAGGTCGGTGTGGCAGACCCCGCACGCCTCGACTCGTACGAGAACCTCGCCGGGACCGGGATCGGGCACCGTGATCGTCTCGACGACGACGGGCGCTTTCCTGGCCGTGGCGACGACGGCGCGTACCTGATGCGACATGCCCCGATCGTGGCGTGTGTCGGCGCGGCGCGCAACGTCCCACGGCCACCGGATCCCGTGTCGGCACCGGTGCGGGACCGCGCTCGCGGTTGACGGGGACCGGCAGTCGTCGGGCGCGGCGGTAGGAGACCGGCGTCACGTTGGGCGATGTCACTGGGCGCCGGGCTGTGCCGTCTAGGGGGTGTACCCAACGATGACAGCGGAGGAGCCACCCCATGAGTGCTCGGTTGAACCTCTTCGACAGCCCGGTGGCGGGCAAGGCCATGAAGTACCTGGCGTCGGCGGGCAAGGTGTTCGGTGGCGCGAGCGTGTCCGAGGTGACGCAGGAGTTGGTGTCGCTGCGGACGAGTCAGATCAACGGCTGCGGGATGTGCGTGGACATCCACACGAAGCATCTCGCGGCGGCGGGCGAGCCCGCGCAACGCATCAACATGGTGGCGGCGTGGCGGGAGGCCACGGTGTACACGGAGGCGGAGCGGGCCGCGCTGGAGCTGGCGGAGCAGGGTACGCGGATCGCGGACGCGGCCGGCGGCGTGCCGGACGAGGTCTGGGCGAATGCCGCGAAGCACTACGACGACGACCAGCTCGCCGTCCTGGTGTCCCTGATCGCCCTGATGAACACCATGAACCGCCTGAACGTGATGGTCCGGCAGCCGGCCGGCGCGTACGAGGTGGGTCAGTTCGCCTGACCCGCCGACCGGCCGCGTTACCGTCGGTGCGGGCACGCCGGTGACGCGGCCGGTGCGGGGGTGGAAGAGGAGCGGGTATGACGAAGGCCGACGAGTTCCAGGAGCTGCGGCCGCTGCTGTTCTCGATCGCGTACCGGGTCCTGGGCAGCGTGAGCGAGGCGGAGGACGCCGTGCAGGAGACGTGGCTGCGCTACGAGTTGTCGTCGACGGAGCCGGCGTCGGTCAAGGCGTACCTGTCGGCGACGGTGACGCGGGTGTCGATCGACGTGCTGCGTTCGGCCCGGGTCCGCCGCGAGCAGTACGTGGGGCAGTGGTTTCCGGAGCCGCTGCTGACCGACCCGTACGAGGATCCGGAGCGGTCGGCGGAGCTGGCCGACTCGGTGTCGATGGCGGCCCTGCTGCTGTTGGAGCGGTTGAGCCCGTTGGAGCGGGCGGTGTTCGTGCTGCGCGAGGTGTTCGGGTTCGGCTTCGACGAGGTGGCGGCGGCGGTGGGGCGGTCGGAGTCGGCGTGCCGCCAGCTCGCCGTACGGGCGCGGCGGCACATGGACACCGGGCGGACCCGCTTCGCGGCGGACCGGAAGGAGCGCGCGGAGCTTGCCGCGCGGTTCTTCGACGCGCTGCGCGGCGGTGACGTCGACGGGCTGCGGGACATGCTCGCGGCGGACGTCACGATGGTCGGTGACAGCGGCGGCAAGGCCCCGATGTGGGGCGCGGGTGTCGCCGGCGCCGACAACGTGGCCCGGCTGCTGGGCCTGCTCATCCCGGGCTTCACCGAGATCGGCGGCCTGGTGGAGACGCGGGAGGTGAACGGCCAGCCGGGCGCGATCCTGCGCGACCGGGACGGCGCGATCATCAACATCCTGGCACTCGACGTGGTCGACGGGCAGGTCCAGGCGATCCGCGTGGTGCTCAACCCGGACAAGCTCGCCCACCTCGGTACCGTCGCGGACGCCTGGGCGGTCGCCCGCGAGACGAACGAGGCCCGCCGCGCCGCCGAGTGACCCCGATCGCCGGGCACCGAACCGCCGGTGCCCGGCCGGTCAGTGGACGGCGATGAGGGTGATGCCGCCGAGGACGACGACGGCGCCGGCCAGCCGGCGTACCGGCCGGGGTTCGTGGAACAGCAGCCAGGCGAGTAGCGAGCCGACGATGATCGACGACTCACGGGCGGGCGCGACGATCGTCACTGGCACCGTCTGCATCGCGACAAGCACGAGCACGTACGCCGCGGGCGACAGCACGGCGATCGTGCCGATCTCCCGCCAGTGCGCGGTGACCATCGGCCGTACGACGCGGCGCCGGCGCCGGCGCAGCGCGAGCGGGGTGAGCAGGACGGCCTGCATGGTGACCGCGAAGGCGAAGTAGACCATCGGCGTGAGGCGCCAGTCGGTGACCGCGTGGTCGTCCCACAGCGTGTAGGCGGCGATCATCACGCCGGTGGCCGCCCCGTACGCGACGCCGCTGCTGACGGGCAGCCCGCCGCGTGGCCGCCGTACGGTCGTGACGACGGTGATGCCGGCGAGCACGAGCAGGCCGCCGGCGAGCGCGGGGACGCCGGGGCGTTCGCCCAGGACGGCGACGGCGACGACCATCGTGATCAGCGGCCCGACGCCGCGCGCGACCGGGTAGACGACGCCGAGGTCGGCGCGCTCGTACCCGGCCTGCAGGACGAGCGAGTAGACGATGTGCAGCACCGCCGACAGCAGCGGACCGACCAGCAGGTGCCAGCTCCAGGCGCCGGGCGCCGAGGCGAGCAGCACGAGGCCGATCGGCAGGCACAGCACGGCGGAGCCGAGCATGTACGGCCAGACGAAGACGTACGGGTCGCCCTGGCAGCGTTTGGCCGCGAGGTTCCAGACCGCGTGCAGGACGGCGGCGGCGAGGACGAGCCCGAGCATCATTCGTCGCCGGCCGGCAGGTCGATGCCGAGGTCCTCGGCGCGTCGGGTACGGGCCATGTCGGCGAGGGCGACGCCGGCGTGCAGCATGTCGACGACGGTCAGGTGCGCGAGCCGGCTGCTCGACGCGGCCATCTGGAGGCCGAGGTCCTCGCCGCCGGCGACGAGCGCCACGTCCGCGGTACGCGCCAGCGGCGAGTCGGTGAAGCTGGTGACCGCGACGACGGTGGCGCCGGCGGACCGGGCCGCGTCGGCGATGCGGAGCGTCTGCGGCGTGACGCCGGTGTGGCTGACGACGACGAGAGCGTCGGCCGCGGTCAGCAGCCGGGCGACGACCAGCGCCGACACGTGGTCGGTCGGTGCCTGCACCATCAGCCCGATCGACGTGAAGCGGAACGCGGCGTCGACCGCGACGGCCGCGGAGGTACCCGAGCCGGCGACGAGGACGCGGCCGGCGCGGTCGAGGAGGTCGACGGCGCGGCGCAGGGCGTCGGCGTCGAGCGTGCCGCGGATCGCGCCGACGCTCGCGGCGTGGCTGGTCAGGACGGTCTCGGTGATCTGCGCCAGGTCGGCCGCCTCGGACAGCCGCGGCGGCGGCATGAACACGCCGGCCCCGCCGGAGGCCCGCGCGATCGCCATCTTGAACTCGCTGAAACCGTCGAAACCGACCGCCCGCGACGCCCGTACGACGGTCGCGGGGGAGACGCCGGCGCGCTCGGCGACCTCGGCGGTGCGGGCGGACAGCACGAACATCGGCTCGGCCAGCGCGAGCTGGACGACGGCGGCGTCGCTGGGCCGCAGTGCCGGCAGCCGCGCCTGGAGCGCCGCGCGCAGCCCGGCCAGGTCGAACGGGAACCGAGAATCCATGTTTCCAACATACCAGAGATCGGGAAACTCAGTTTCCAGCCGGGCGGAGGCGCCCGCGCGTCGCCTACCGTGCCGGAGGCATGACGGCCTTCACCTTCGTCCGGCACCTCGACGGGCTCACGTACCACTTCGAACGGGACGGCGAGCGGCACGGGCGCCCGGCGTACCGCAGGGCGGACGGACACGTGTGGTGCCTCTGGTCGCCGGCCGACGGATGGCACTGCGAGATCGAGGACGGCCTGGTCACGGCGCATCCGCTGGCCGGGTCGGCGGACGAGCCGGAGCCGCCGGCGACGGTGTGGCGCAGCTTCAAGGCCGACCGCTCCTACCTCTACGACCTGCGCCCCGGCGACGCGGTCAGCGGGTGAGGTCGGCCCGGGCGCGGGCGGTACGGACGGCGGCGGAGAGCGCGCCGATGTCGTACGAGCCGTGGTGGCGGCGGCCGTTGACGAAGAACGTCGGCGTACCGGAGACACCGGACAGGTCGGCCGACTCGACGTCCTCGGCGACCTGACCTGCTGTTTCGTGGCCGCGCAGGGTCCGGTGCAGCCGGTCGGTGTCGAGGCCGAGGTGCTCCGCGTACCGGAGCAGGTCGGCCGGCCGCAGCGCGTCCTGGTGGGTGAGCAGCACATCGTGGTACTCCCAGAAGCGGTCCTGCTCGCCGGCCGCCTCGGCCGCCTCGGCGGCGAGCCGGGCGTTCGGGTGTACGTCGGTGAGCGGCAGGTGCCGCCAGACGTACCGGACGTCGCCGAAGTCGGCGAGCAGGTCCCGCACGACCGGCTCGGCCAGCCCGCAGTACGGGCACTCGAAGTCGCCGTACTCGACGACGGTGACCGGCGCGTCGGCCGGGCCGCGGATGTGGTCGCGCGCCGGGTCGACGGGTACGGCGAGGTCGGTCACGCCGGCGGCGGTGCCGAGCAGGACCCGGTTGCGGCGGCGCGCCGGGAGGGCGCGGAAGACGCCGGCGAGCGCCCACGTCAGGCCGAACGAGCACACGACGGCGGCGAGTACGCCGACCTTCGCCTCGGCGAGCGTGTCGCCCCGGAACGCGAGCGTGGCGATCAGCAACGCGACGGTGAAGCCGACCCCGGCGATCGTGCCGCCGCCGGCGACCGCGCCCCAGCCGACCGGTGGCCGGAGCCGGCCGCGGGTCAGCCGGGTGGTGAGCCAGGTGGCGCCGAGGATGCCGACCGGCTTGCCGACGACGTACCCGATGACGATGCCGAGCGTGACCGGTGAGGTGAGCGCCCGGCCGAGCAGGTCGACGCTGACCGTCACCCCGGCGTTGGCCAGCGCGAACAGCGGCACGATCAGGTAGCTGGTCCACGGGTGGTAGAGCCGCTGGAGGCGTTCGTTCGGGGAGATCGCGGCGGCGAGGCCGAGGCGTACGGAGCGTTCGAGTTCGGCGGTCGGCTGCTCGCGGAACGAGCGGAACAGCGTGCTCGCCCGTTCCAGGTCGCTGCGCGCCGCCGGGTACGCGTACGTCAGCAGCCCGAGCGCCAGCCCCACGACCACCGGGTCGACGCCCGATTCGAGCAGCGCCACCCAGATCGCGAGGCCGATCAGGAAGTACACGATGCCGCGTCGTACGCCGGCTGCGCGCAGCGCCAGGCCGACGAGGAAGATCCCGATCGCGGCGATCAGCGCCGGCACCGCGATGTCCCCCGCGTACGCGACGGCGATGACGCCGAGCGCGACCAGGTCGTCGACGATCGACACGGTCAGGATGAACGTGTGCAGCCGGGCCGGGAAGCGGCGACCCAGCAGCGCCAGCATGCCCAGCGCGAACGCGGTGTCGGTGGACATCGCGGCGCCCCAGCCGTGCACCGAGGACTCGCCGGCGTTCGTGGCGAGGAAGATCCCGACCGGGACGAGCATCCCGGCCAACCCGACGACCAGCGGCAGGAGCACCACCCGCCGGTCGCGCAGCTCGCCCATGTCGAACTCGCGCCGCGCCTCCAGCCCGGCCACGAAGAAGAAGAACGCCATCAGCCCGCTGTTCACGCACTCCCGGAGCGTCAGTGACACCCCGACGGAGCCGATCCGCACCGACAGGTGCAGCCGCCAGAACTCCTCGTACGACCCGGCGGCGACGTTCGCCCAGACGAGCGCCGCGACCGTCGCCGCGAGCAGCACCGTCGCGCTCCCGGTCTCGGTCCGCAGGAAGTCGCGCAGCGGCGTGTGCATCGCCCGCCCGCGCACCGTCCGCCCCGCGTACCCGCGCCGCTCCGTCATCACTCCCATGATCGGCCCTGCGCCCCGCGTCCGGGCCGCCACTTCTCCATCAAAACAGCACAGATTGTCAGCGTGTCGCTGCTCACGGTAAGTGCAAGGTGCCCGCAAAATTTACGGGTCCTGGGTGCTGAGGTCCATTTCTGGAGGCTCCTGTCGTGTCGGGAGAATCGGTACGGTTTCGTCGGATCACGGTCGTCCTCGCGACGGTGGTCCTCGCCGCGCTCGGGGTGCTCCTGCCCGCGGTGCCGGCGTACGCGGCCGTCATCGCCATCGACAAGTCGACGACCGGGGTACCGGCCGACGGCGTGGAGCCGGGCGGCTCGTTCAACTACGTGATCCGGGTCGACTGCACGTCGCTGTCGGAGAGCTGTCAGAACGTCACGGTCACCGACACGCTGCCGGCCGAGTTCACCGCGAACATCGTGCCGGGTACGTACACGTGGTCGGGCGGCCCCGACACGGACCCGCCGGGCGGCACCGTCTTCCCGGGGATCAACCAGTACACGTACACGTACGACGCGGACACCCGGAAGCTGACCGTCACCGTCGACTCGGTACCGGCGGGCTCGTCGGCGTCGGTGCAGATCGGCATGACCCTGCCGGCCGACACGACGGTGCCCGACGGCACGGTCGTCCCCAACACCGCGACGGTGAGCGCCGACAACGCGCCGTCCGCCAGCGACAGCGTCGACGTCACGGTCCACGTACCGGTGAAGGTCGCCGTCAGCGCCACGAAGGACTGGGCGGACGGGTCGGCGCTGGCCCAGTCCGGCGAGACCAGCACCGTCACGCTCGGGGTCAAGAACGACTCGACCGGCGCCGCCGACGTCACCGAGCTGACCCTCACCGACCAGACCAACGGCGACCCCGACACCGACCCGTGGAACTACTTCGACCTCACCGGCTTCGGTGACGTCACGTACCCGGACGGCGCGGACCAGGTCCAGATCCAGTACTGCACCCTGCCGTACGCGCAGGCGTGCGGGGCGTGGACCGAGGGCGCCGTGCAGACCGGCTCGCCGATCCAGGCCGACCCGGGCGTCGACCTGGCCACGGTCACCGGCGTACGTTTCGTCTTCTCCAGCTCGACCGGCGACCCGATCGCGAACGGCGCGTCCGGCAGCGTCACGTTCACCCTGAAACTCCGCGACACCGAGCGGATCGACGGCTCGACGATCGAGCCGACCACGACGCGGACGGTCACCAACGCGACGACGCCGTCGGCGACGAACGCGGACGGCACCACGGACGGCGACCCGGCGAGCGACACGTACCAGATCGTGCCGAACATCGCCTCGGTCGACGTGCAGAAGAGCTGGTTCTCCGACGTGAACGGCGACTACCAGGCCGACAACCCGGCGTCGGCGCCGGCACAGGAGCACTGGCCGGTGTCGGGCACCGTCACCGCCACGAACACGTCGCCGTTCCCGGTCGAGACGATGACCGTCAAGGAACCGTCGGACACCAACCCGCAGAGCGGCCTGGACGTGGTCGACGTGACCCAGCTCCGGGTACGTTTCCCGGACGGCGCCACGACCGCGCACCTGACGATCACCTGCGCCGACGGCTCCACCACCGAGAAGGACCTGACCAACCCGCCGGCCACCGTCGAGCTGGACCGGCCCGACGACTTCACCTGCCCCGCCGGCGGCCCCGACGACCCCGGCATGAAGGTCACCGGGATCGAGATCGTGTACGCGAGCCCCGCCGGCGCCGCGGCGATCGACCCGAACGCGACGGCCGGTCTGGACTTCCACGGCACGCTCGACAACAACGCCGTCCCCGCCGACTCGCCGTACACGAACTGCGCCGACGCCACGGCGGTCAACAGCGGCAACGGGTCGACCTCGGCGACCGCGACCGCCTGCGGCAACCTGACCGTCACGACCGACGCGGGCCCGTCCGGACCGGGTACGAAGACGGTCAGCCAGACGGAGCTGCCCGAGGACACGCCGATCGATTACACGATCGCGTTCCACAACGACGGCCACGCCCTGAACGACTTCGCGCTGGTCGACCCGCCGGTCGACAACCTGACCGCCGACACGCAGCCGTTCGCGACGGTACGCATCGTGTCGATCGACGCGACCTGCCCGACGAGCCCGGCCGACGTCGTGCTCCTGATCCCCGACCCGCCGAACGCGCCCCAGCAGGTGCCGTACGCGTCGGCGACGGCCGACCAGCTCGACGCCGCCCGCGGCTTCATGGTCAAGGCCGACCCGCTGCCGGCCGGCGCCGACTGCAACGTCACGCTGACGGTGGAACGCCGCGACGGCATCCCGGACGGCGTGAAGATCGACAACTGCTACATCGTGCTGGCCGGCGGCGGCCCGGCCGTCGACGGTGACCCGGACAAGTCGACGAGCTGCGCGCCGACCGTCGTCACCTCGCCGCCGAACAGCGCGGCCAGCCTCCAGAAGTTCATCGAACCGTCGTCGGTCGCGCGCCCCACACCGGGCCTCGACCCACAGCTCGCGACCGTCAAACTCCGCATCGCCAACACCGGCAACACGCACCTGAAGTCGTTGACCGTCACCGACTCCGACGCCGACGGACAGGGTTCGGACTTCTTCCGCTCGTTCGACTTCGTCGCGATGCAGGGCGTCTCGTACCCGCCGGGCGCGGACCTGGCCCAGCTCGACGTGTGTACGACGGGCTGCGACAGCGGCGACTGGATCACCGGGACGCCGACCGCGGCGAACCCGCCGCCGTTGCCCGCGGGAGTCTCGGCCGGCGACGTACGCGGCATCCGGGTCACGTTCACCTCGTCGAGCACCGCGAACAACGGCTTCAACCTGACGCCCGGGGAGAACTTCCCCGGCAGCGGCCCGTGTACGCAGGCATCGGTGTGCTTCACCGTGACGCCGCGGGCCACCGACCGCGAGACCGGCGAACCCGTGCTCGGTACGTACACCGACACGGCGAGCGGCAGCGGGGTGGCGCAGTCGGCGCTGGGCGGCAACTTCACCATCCCGGACGTCACCGCCGACGAGACGGTGACCGAGGGCCGGCCCGCGATCGACGTGGACAAGGCGGTCGTCGGGTCGGCGAGTCTCGCGCCGGGCCAGACCGGCTACCTCGACCTGACCGTACGCAGCACCGGCACCGCCGCCCTGCCCGACCTGGAGATCGCAGACCTGATCCCGCCGGAGCTGGAGTTCGTCGACAACGGCGTGAGCGGGCAGCCGTACGCGATCCAGCGGTTCGACGTGCCGGCCGGCACCACGAAACCGGGACCCGAACAGTTCACCGCCGAACAGGACGGCAGCGGCCGGGTCACCCGACTCGTGTGGGACTTCCCGGGCGACTTCTACCCGGGCAGCGTGCTCGTCATCCGCATCGGCGTACGGATGGCCGCGGGCACCGCGGCCGGCGTCACCGCGACGAACGTGATGGGCGCCGGATCGTCCAGCACGAACCAGTTCGACTGCAGCGACAGCCCGCCGGACGGCGAGACGACCGGCGACCCGTTCCTGCCGGGGAAGAACTGCACCTCGTCGGCAAGCCTGACCACGACGGCGGGATCGTCGTTCACGGCACGGAAGTGGGTCGCCGGCAACCCCGACCTCGGCCTGTACGACACGGCGACCACGGCGTACACGACGCTCGACGACCCGGCGTGCCCGCACCTGACGCGGGATGGGGTCTCCTACACCCGGTACCCGTGCGTCGCCCTGGTCTACCCGGGGGAGAACTTCACGTTCCTGGCCCGCCTGACCAACAACGGCACGTACCCGGCGCTCGACGCGCGACTGATCGACAAGCTGCCGGCGCCCGGTGACACCGGCGTCGTCGACCCGTCGGACCGCGGCACCATGTGGGACGTACGGCCGCAGCTCGTCGGCGCGCCGACCGTCGCGCCGGTGGGTGGCGGGGCCCCGGTCTCCGCCGACCTGACGTACACGACCGACGACCCGATCTGCACCAGGGACCTGTACCCGCCGGACAGCTGCCCGTCCGGCGCGTACCAACCCGGTTTCGACCCGGCGGCGACCGCGTTCGAGATGTACGCGCAGTTCGACGACCCGGGGTTCGCGCCGGGCGCCTCGCTCGACGTGGTCTGGCAGATGACCTCCCCGCCGGACCTCGACCAGCCGGCGGACCCGTCGATCGCGTGGAACTCGTTCGGGCACACCGAACTGGTCGACACGCCGGGCCAGCCGACGCAGCTCGGCGCGGTCGAACCGGAGAAGGCCGGCGTCGGCCTGGTCTTCGGCAACCTCCAGGTCGGCAAGAAGACCAGGGCGGAGCCGGGCGCCAGCGTGCCGGCCGGACCGTTCCAGCTCGCGTACCGGTGTGTCGTCACGCCGGACACCGGGGACCCGGTCGTCGTACGCGAGGGGACGGCGGACTTCTCGCCCGACGCGCCGTGGACGCTGTCCGACGTACCGGCGAACGCGACGTGCACGATCCACGAGACCGACAGCCGCGGCGGTACGAGCGACCATCCGGAGGACAAGCCGCTGACCATCGTGGTGCCCTGGGACGCCACGGCGAAGCCGGCGACCGCGGCGATCACCAACACGTTCGTCGCGCCGCCCACGCCACCCGGCCCGACCCCGCCGGCGCCCAGCACACCGCCGGGACCGGGCTCCGGTACCGAGCCGCCGAACGCCAGCGGTGGACTGCCCACCACGGGTACGAAGCTCCCGCTGATCACGGCGCTCGGCCTGCTCGGCCTGCTGGTCGGGGTCGCGGCGCGGGCCGCGGCACGGCGCCGCCGGCACGGCCGGTAGCGCACCGCCCTCCGCCGGGGCCGTCCACGCGGACGGCCCCGGCGGCGCGCCGTCCCGGGCGGTCAGGCCAGGTACGTGAGCAGACCGTCGAGCGGCTCGGGGAGCGCCGCCGGGTCGAGGGCGTCGGCGAGCAGCTCGGCGTACCGGAGCTTGCGGTGCGCGCGGGCGCTGATGAAGCGGCGCAGGATGGCGATGTCGGTCCAGTCGCGCTGCGCCGGCTGACGCCGCAGCGTACGCAGGGAGCGCAGCTCACCCTGGCCGGCGATGACCCGCTCCACCGCCGGTACGCCGAGCCGGCGGATCAGCTCGCCCTCCAGATCCTCGACGCACGCGAAGAAGCCGAGCCGCGCCAGTCCGTCGCGGGTCAGGTCGGTGCCGTGGCCGGCGCGTACCAGGGCGCGGCTCACCACGTGCTCCTCGCCGACGTCGTACAGGCCGGCGAGCGGGACGTCCGGGCCGAGCAGGTCGACGAAGTGGCCGACGTTGGTGACGCCGCCCATCGACACCACGGCGATGTCCTCGGCCGGCAGGTCGCGTCCGCGTTTCGCGGCGACGACGGCGAGCGCGGCCCGGTCGCTGTCGCCTTCCACCAGCACCGCGGTGCGTACGCCGGGCGGCATCCGCGCCGCCGCCTCGTCCACGACGGCGGGCCGCGCTCCGGTATGCATGCCCGCCATCTTCCCGCGCTGCGTCCTGGCCACCAACGCCTTTAGGGCGCCCGGAAATGCCGAAATGGCCGCCATGCGTGGCGGGGTCACGATTCGGCAACGACGGATCAACACGTGTTGCTTCTGTTAACCGGCACGTCACAACATCATCCCGATCTTCGTCAGCAACACGGGTTGCTAGGAGGACTGAGTGGCCGTACGCCGCGCCGACGTCGCGAAGCTCGCCGGCACCTCGCCGGCCGTCGTGAGCTACGTGCTCAACGACGGCCCGCGGGGCGTCGCGCCCGAGACCCGGGCCCGCGTACTCGCCGCCATCGACCAGCTCGGCTACCGGCCCAACGCCATCGCTCGGTCGCTGCGGACGAACCGCACGATGACGCTCGGGCTGCTGGTGCCCGACACGTCCAACCCGTTCTTCGCGCAGCTGGCCCGGGCGGTCGAGGAGGCGGCGTTCGCGGAGCGGTACACGCTGCTGATCGGCAACTCCGCCGAGGACGACGCCCGACAGACCACGTACGTGCGGACCTTCCTCGCCCGCCGCGTCGACGGCCTGTTCCTCGTACCGGCGCACGGCCCGACCAGTTGCCTGCCGGAACTCCAGCGGTCCGAGGTGGCCTGGGTGACGCTCGACCGGCAGACGCCCGGCGGGGTCGCCGCTGCCGTGATGGCCGACCACCGCGGCGGCGCCCGCGACGCCACCGAACACCTGCTCGCGCACGGTCGGCGGCGCATCGCCTGCATCGCCGGCCCCGAGGACGTCGTACCCGCGAACGCCCGCGTCGCCGGCTGGCGCGACGCGCTGGCCGAGGCCGGCGTACGGCCGAGCGAGATGTCGGTGTGGCACGGGCCCTTCGGCCGGCGCGCGGGATACCGGGGTGCGCGCGAGATCCTCGCCGACGGCCGGTTCGACGGCGTGTTCGTCGCCAGCGACCAGCAGGCCATCGGCGTCGTACGGGCGTTGCAGGAGATGGGGATCCGCTGCCCCGACGACGTGGCCATCGCGTCGTTCGACGGCATCGCCGCGACCGCGTACTCCAGCCCGGCGCTGACCACGATGGCGCAGCCGTTCGCCGACCTCGGCCGTACGGCGGTGCGGCGGTTGCTGGACCGGCTGGACGATCCGGACGCCGACACCGCCAGCTCCGTACTGCCCGTCTCGCTCGTGGCCCGCGGCTCGTGCGGCTGCCCCGAGCCACCGGGCGGCGACCCGCTCACCGACGACGACCCGACGGAGGTGTCGGAATGAGCACCGCCGACGCGTTCGGCGGCCGGGTCGTGGTCGTCGGCAGCGCGAACATGGACGTCACGGCGCAGGTACCGGTGTTGCCGGAGCCGGGGCAGACGCTGCTGGCGAAGGACGTCGCGTTCCGGCCCGGCGGCAAGGGCGCCAACCAGGCGGTCGCCGCGTGCCGGGCCGGCGCCGAGACCGACCTGTACGCCGCGGTCGGCGCCGACTCGTTCGGCCGGCTGCTGCGGGATGCGTTGCGCGACAACGGTGTCGGGCTCGACCATCTCGTCGAGGCGGGGCGGGAGACGACCGGCCTGGCGTTGGTCGCGGTGGCGGCCGACGCGGAGAACACGATCATCGTCGCGCCCGGTGCCAACTTCGCGCTCACCGCCGCGGACGTCCGCGAGCTGGCCGTACGCGCCGGCGACGTGGTCCTGCTCCAGCTGGAGATATCGGTACCGACCGCGGTGGCGGCGGCGACGGCGGCACGTGGTGCCGGCGCGCGGGTGGTGCTGAACGCCGCGCCGCTGTCGGCCGCCGACGCGCTCGGCGACCTGCTCACGACCGTGGACGTGTTGGTGGTCAACGAAACCGAGGCACGTGCGCTCGCGTCGGTGCCGCCGCCGGCCGACCCGGTCGGCTGGATCGACGTGGCGGCCGGGTTGCGCCGCCTCGGCCCGGCCGCCGTCGTGGTCACGCTCGGCGGCGACGGCGCGGTCGGGTACGACGCCGACGGCGGCTGGCACCGACCGGCGGTACCGGCCGCGGTGGTCGACACGACCGGCGCCGGTGACGCGTTCTGCGGCGCGCTCGTCGCCGCACTCGCTGCGGGCCGCACCCTCCGCCGGGCGGTACACCGGGGCTGCGTGGCCGGTGCCGTGGCGACCGAGCGGTACGGCGCGCAGACCGCGCCGACCCGCGACGAGCTGGACGAACGAACAGGAGATGAGACCTGATGCGCCGATCGGGACTGTGGCATCCGCGGCTCGCCGCGCTGGTCACCGAGCTGGGACACGGTGACCTGCTGGTGGTGGCCGACGCCGGTCTGCCGGTGGCGCGCGGTGTCGAGGTGGTCGATCTCGCGGTGTCGCGGGGCGAGCCCGCGTTCCTGACCGTGCTGCGGCCGATCCTGGCCGAGCTGGTCGTCGAAGAGGCCACGCTGGCCACGGAGCTGGCCGACCAGGCGGTGATCGACGAGGTGGCCGAGCGGCTCGGCGACATCCCGCTGGCGTGGGCCACCCACGACGAGCTCAAGCGGACCGCGGCCGGTGCCCGCGCCGTGGTACGCACCGGCTCGGTCACGCCGTACGCGAACATCGTGCTGCGGGCGGGGGTGGCGTTCTGATGACCGCCACCCGGGCCGTCCTGCCGGCCGACCACGTCGAGCGCGTGTACGCCGGTGTCCTCGGCAAGGTGATCGCCGTCTACCTCGGCCGCCCGTACGAGGGCTGGCGCTTCGAGCGGATCCAGGCCGAGCTGGGCGACATCACGTACTACGTCAACGACCGCACCGACGTGGCGCTCAAGCACCATCTGCTGGTCGTGACCGACGACGACATCAGCGGCACGTTCGTGTTCCCGCGGGCGCTGCGCGACGCCGGCGTCGACCCGACGTCCGAAGATGTCGGCGACGCCTGGCTCAACTACATCGTTCCGGACACGTCGATCCTGTGGTGGGGCGGCCTGGGCAACTCCACCGAGCACACCGCGTACCTGCGGATGCGGGCGGGTGTCCGGCCGCCGGAGAGCGGGTCGATCGCCCGCAACGGCACGGTGGTGGCGGAGCAGGTCGGCGCGCAGATCTTCGTCGAGGGCTTCGCGCTGACCTGCCCGGGCGACCCGGCCGGCGCCGCGGACCTGGCCGAGCGGGCCGCACGGGTCAGCCACGACGGCGAGTCGATCCACGCCGCCCGGGTGGTGGCGGCGTTGGTGGCGGGCGCGTTCACCGCCGACTCGATGCCGGACCTGCTCGACGCGGCCGTGTCGCTGGTCCCGGCGGACAGCCTGATCGCCCGGATCCACCGGGACGTACGGGCCTGGGCCGCAGACGGCGACTGGAAGAAGACGCGGGACCGCATCGAGGAGAGGTACGGCTACCACCGCTACGGCGGCAACTGCCACGTGGTACCCAACCACGCGGTCGTGATCGCCGCGCTGGCGCACAGCGGCGGCGCGTTCGACGAGGCGATGACCGTGGTGTGCACGGCCGGCTGGGACACCGACTCCAACGCCGGCAACGTCGGCGCGATCTGCGGCGTCTTCGGCGGCCTCGCCGGGCTCGGGCACCGCGACTGGCGCGGCCCGCTCGCCGACCGCCTGTACCTGCCGGCCGCCGACGGCGGGTCCTGCGTCACCGACGCCGCGCGGGAGGCGCTGAACCTCGCCGCGATCGGCCGCGCCCGATCCGGCGCCGAGCCGCTTTCCGTGCCACCGCAACGGTTCCACTTCACTCTGCCCGACTCGGTGCAGGGCTTCGAGGTGGTCGACGGCGACGCGACCGTACGCAACGCGGGCGGCCGGCTCGACGTCGACGGCGCCGGCACCGTCGTCACGCCGACGTTCATCCCGCCGGAAGCCCAGCAGATGCCGATCTACGGCCTCGTCGCCAGCCCGACCCTGTACCCCGGCCAGACGGTACGGGCGACGGTCGGCGGCGCGGCGCGACTCGTGCTGCACGTCTACACCGGCACCGACGAGCCGCGTACGGTCGACGGCCCGGCCGGCCACGACACGGAGCTGGTCTGGACCGTGCCGGACCTCGGCGGGCAGCCCGTCGTCGCGGTCGGCATCCGTACCACCGGCCCGGCCACGCTGCACGACCTGACCTGGGACGGCGCCCCGACGGTGCGGCTCACCCGGCCGGCCGACGGCGGGGCGATGTGGCGCCGGGCGTGGGTACCGGCGGTGGACCGGTTCGACGACCGCTGGCCGGAGCCGTTCCGGATCGTGCAGAACCGGGGCCGCGGCATGCTCGTCACCGGCACCCGGGACTGGCGCGACTACACGGTCACCGCCGACGTCACGCCGCACCTCGCCGCCGCGGCCGGCCTCGCCGCCCGCGTGCAGGGCCTCGGCCGCTACTACGCGGTCGAGCTCGCCGGCGAGTACGTCTCGCTGGTACGCGGCAACCCGTCCGGCGAGCCGACCGTGCTCGCCGAGCTGCCGTTCGCCTGGACGTTCGGGCAGACGTACCGGCTGTTCCTCACCGTCGACGGCGACCGGATCCGGGCCGGCGTCGACGATCGGTCGCTGTTCGACGTGCGCGACGGCGCCTTCGACAGCGGCGGTATCGCGCTGACCGTGACGGAGGGACGTACCGCGACGCAGGTCGTCGACGTCACGCGGCTCACCCCGACCACCGACGCCGAGCGGGACACCCGGCCCGGCCCCACCCCCAAGGACCTGCCATGACTGGACCCTCGCTGAGCCGTCGTCGTCTCCTGTCCAGCGCCGGCCTGATCGGCGCCGGCGCCGCCGTACCGGGCCTCCTCGCCGCCTGCGGCGGCGGTGGCGGTGGCTCGACCGGCAACGGCACCGGCACCGTCAAGCTCTGGATCGACGTCACCGGCGCCGCGAACCAGAAGTACTTCACCGACAAGGTGGCCGGCGCCTTCGAGAAGGCGTACACGAAGATCACGCTGAACACGACGTACTACAAGGGTCAGGACCTGCGCCGGCTGGTGCAGACCGCGTTGCAGTCGCGGTCCGGTCCGGACGTCGTACGCGGCCCGAGCGCCACGCAGACCATCGCGTGGAGCAAGGCGCACGTGTTGGCCGACCTCACCCCGTACGCGAAGAAGTGGGGCTGGCGCGACAAGCTCGCCGAGTGGGCGGTCAACGCCTTCACCATCGACGGCAAGCTCTACGCGCTGCCGATGCGCGTCGACACGATGATGCTGTACTACAACAAGACGCTGTTCGGCGCGAAGGGTTGGACCACGCCGAAGAGCCGGTCCGAGCTGGAGGCGTTCGCGACCGAGGCGGCGGGCCACGGCATCGTGCCGTTCGGCTCGTCCAACACCGACTGGGCAGCCGCCAGCGAGTGGCTGATGACGGTGTTCTGGAACAACTTCTCCGGCCCGGACGCGGTGTACCAGGCGCTCACCGGCAAGGCGAAGTTCTCCGACCCGGTCTTCGTCGACGCGGTCACGCTGCTCAAGTCGTACTTCGACAAGGGCTGGATCGGCGGCAGCGTCAGCAAGTACTTCTCGGTCCCGGCGGCGGAGATCGGCGCGAGCTTCGGCAAGGGCAAGGTCGCGACCATCCCGCAGGGCGAGTGGTTCATGAGCAACGTCGGCCAGTACTTCGGCGCGAAGGCCGGCAACGACAACGACTGGGACTGGATGCCCGTCCCGCCGCTGTCGTCGTCGGTGCGGCCCGACACGTACCCGATCGGGGTCGGCGGGTCCTTCGCCATCAACCAGGCGAGCCGCAACCAGGACGCGGCGGCGAACTTCCTCAACTGGTACTACGGCGACAAGACCGCCGCGATGGGCCGGATGGCGGACGTGCCCGCCACGTACAACATCCCGATCGACTACGCCGCCGCCGACATCCCGGCCCGTACCGATCCGCGCGCCGCCCGGGTGCTCACCGCGCTCAACGGGGCGATCGAGAAGGGCAACTACGGCTACGTCACGTGGACCTGGTGGCCGCCGAAGTCCGACACGTTCGTGTACGAGGGCCTGGAGAAGGTCCTGACGAACAAGATCACGCCGGCCGCCTACTGCCAGCAGCTCGCGGACCTGTTCGCGCAGGAGAAGCAGCAGGGCACGGTGCCGGAGATCATGCCGCGGGCGTCGCGATGACGACGGCCTCCGCGTCCCCGCCGCGCAACCGGTTGCGGCTGCGGCGCGGGCTGGTCGGGTGGGCGTTCCTCGCGCCGCTGCTGCTTCTCAACGTCGTCGTGGTACTCGGCCCGTCGCTCGCGACGGTCTGGTACTCGTTCACCGACTGGTCCGGCATCGGCCCGGCGAAGTTCGTCGGCCTCGCCAACTACACCCGTGCCGTCACCGACCCGGCGGTACGGGAGGCGTTGCTGCACAACGCGATCTGGTTCGTGCTGTTCCTGACCGTGCCGATGGTGCTGGGGTTGTTGGGCGCGCACCTGATCAACCAGGTGACGCGGTTCCGGATGCTCTACCGCACGCTGTTCTTCATCCCGTACGTGACGGCCAGCGTCGTCAACGCCGCGATCTGGAAGATGCTGCTGTCACCGGACAGCGGCATCGGGCACACGTTCGGCATCAGCCAGGCGTGGCTGGGCGACCCGAAGACCTCGCTGTACGCGGTGAACTTCGTCGTCGACTGGCACTGGTGGGGTTTCCTCGCGGTGATCTTCTTCGCCGCGATGCAGGGCGTCGACGTCCAGCTGTACGAGGCGGCCCGGCTCGACGGCGCGAGCCGGTGGCGGCAGTTCCTGTCGGTGACGCTGCCGGGCATCCGGCCCACGATGATCTTCGTGGTGCTGATGACGATCATCTGGTCGCTCAAGGCGTTCGACTACATCTTCATCATGACCCACGGCGGTCCCGCCAACTCGTCCGACGTGGTGTCGACCCTCATGTACGACGAGGCGTTCAACCAGTACTCGGCCGGCTACGCCGCGGCGCTCGGCCTCACCATGACCGTCGTCGTGGGCGTCGTGCTGGCCGTGTACCAGTTCCTGCGGCGCAAGGGGTGGGAAGAGTGAGCACAGGCGTCATCGAACGCAGCACACCCACGCTGCGCCGCGACCCGGCCGCCCGGCGCCGGGGACTGCGCCGCTTCCACTTCCCGGCGTACCTGGTGCTGACGGTGCTGGCGTTGTTCGCGATCGGGCCGGCCGTGCTGATGGTGTTCAACGCGTTCAAGAGCAACGCGCAGATCGGGTCCAGCCCGCTCTCCCCGCCGACGTCGTTGAGCTGGGACAACTTCACGACGGCCTGGCAGCAGGGCGACTTCGGTACCACGATGCGCAACAGCGCGATCCTCGTCGTCGGGTCGGCCCTCGGCACGTGCGTGATCGCCGGCCTCGCCGCGTACGCGTTGTCGCATCTCGACGTGCCCGGCCGCGGCGGCGTCATCACGTACCTGTTCCTCGCCAGCTCCATGCCGGTGCAGCTGTTCGTGGTACCGCTGTTCTCGCTGTGGACGGACCTGCGGCTGACCGACAACCTGTTCGGGCTGATGATCGTCTACTGGGCGACCGACGCGCCGTTCGCGACGCTGCTGCTGCGGTCGTTCCTGCTGAAGGTGCCGAAGGAGTACGTCGAGGCGGGCCGGCTGGACGGCGCGTCCGAGGTGCAGATCGCGCGCCGGGTGATGCTGCCGCTCGCCTGGCCCGGCCTGATGACGGTCGCCCTGGTCGTCGGGCTGTGGGCGTGGAACGAGTTCTTCTGGGCGATCACGTTCATCCACGACCCGACGAAGCGTCCCATCTCCACGAGCTTCATGGCCTTCCAGGACGAGAACTCGACGAACTGGGGGCTGTCCAGCGCGGCCGCGCTGTTCATGCTCGTACCGATCCTGATCCTGTTCCTCGCGCTGCAGCGACGGTTCGTCGCCGGCCTGACATCTGGTGGTCTGAAGTGAGCACTGACCGTCCCAACGTCATCATGATCATCTCCGACCAGTTACGGCGCCAGGCGCTCGGCTGCTACGGCGACCCGAACGTGTCGACGCCGCACATCGACGCGCTGGCCGAGTCCGGCGCCCGCTTCACCGCCGCCTCGTCGACGTACCCGGTCTGCGTGCCGTACCGCTTCACGGTGATGACCGGCGAGTACGCGCACACGCGGTTCATCCCGGCGATCGAGTGGCGGATGTCGCCGGCCGAGCGGACCCTCGCCGACGAGTTCAACGAGCACGGGTACGACACGGCGCTGTTCGGCAAGTGGCACCTGTACGGAAACTTCGGCCACTACCCCGGGCACACCGTCGTCAAGGCGTCGCGTACGCCGGTGCCGCGGCCGTTCCAGGGTCGGTTCGGCACGTTCAGCGGCTTCGACATCTGCAACGACCCGTACGACACCTGGTACTCCACCAACGACGACCCCACCATGCACAAGATCGAGGGGTACCAGACCGACGCGCTGTTCTCGATGGCGTCGGACTACGCGACCGCCGCGCGCGACAAGCCGTACGCGATGGTGCTGTCGGTCGAGCCGCCGCACCCGATGTTCACCGCGCCCCCTGAATATCTGGACCGGTGGAAGGACCGGGAGCTGGTGCTGCGGGACAACGTCGAGCTGGGCAAGGACTACAAGATCCGCGCCCGCGGCGACGGCAACGCCGACCTCCTCGACGACCTGCGCACCTACTACGCGATGATCGAGAACCTCGACGACAACGTCGGCCGGCTCGTCGCCGCGCTGCGCGAGGCCGGCACGCTCGACGACACGGTCATCGCGCTCACCGCCGACCACGGGGAACTGCTCGGCTGCCACGGCGTACTCGCGAAGCAGCGACCGTGGGAGGAGTCGCTCGGCATCCCGCTGATCGTCGGGAACGTCGGCGGCGGTGGCCGCGTGGTCGACGAACCGGTCTGCACCGAGGACCTGTTCCCGACGCTGCTCGGCCTCGCCGGCATCACGCCACGCGACGAGAAACCCGGGCTCGACCTGGCGCCGATCGCCCGCGGGCAGGCCGACGCGCTCGACCGCGAGGGCGTGCTGCTGGAGTTCGTCGCCGAGATGCGCCCCAAGATCCTGTACCACGACGAGACGTGGCGCGGCCTGCGTACCCGGCGCTACAAGTACACCGTCATCGGCGACGCGCACGGCGGCAAGCCGTGGCAGTTCTTCGACCTGGACACCGATCCGTACGAGCTGACGAACCTCGTCGACGACCCCGACCACGCCGAGCTGGTACGCCACCACCACCAGCTGCTGCGCGACCGGATGGCCGAGACGTACGACCACTACGTGCTGGCGCCCGCCTTCGGCGTACCCGGGTTGAACGAGTGGGACGCCAACGCGGAGCACCTGCTGCGGTTCGGCTGAACCACCACCGCGGCCCCGACGGGACGGCGTCGGGGCCGCTCAGTACCGAGGCGATCCTCATCCCCCAGCAGAGGAGTCCCCATGCGCGCTCGGATCCGTCTTCGCAGACTCTGCACCGTCGTCGTCGCGGTGACCGCGACGGCGGCGGCGCTCGCCGGCACCTCACCCGCCAACGGCGCCCCGCCCGGCGGCACCCCGTACGTGGGCACCCAGTACGACTACGGCCGGACCACGCCGCTGTCCGGGCCGCAACCGGACGTGGACGGGCTGGGCCGGCAGATCAGCGCGTCGACCGACACGATGCTCGCCGACCTGGCTCGCCAGCGCGCGCGGTTGCCCTACAGCGCCGACGACTACGCGGTCACCGCCGGGCGTCCGCAGGTCGTGACCTACCCGCGCCCGGACGTCGAACCGGCGTCGACCCTCTACGCCACAACGGTTTCGCAGGCCGGCCGGTCGTACGATCCGGTCACGTACACCCGCGCGGTGCGGCGGCCGGGCAACCGCGAGCTGGACACGTCGTGGTCGTCGTTCTCGTTCCGCGGGCCGATCGTCGTGTCGGTACGGGCCCGGCACCGCACCGACGCGACCGGCTGCCTGGTCCGTCCGGCGTCGGCGGGAGTCCGCACCTGGTACCACGGCGGCACCTGCACGCTCGCCCTGACGCGGCCGGCGAACCTGTCCGTGGAGTTCACTCCCCAGGACGGCCCGGTGGTGACCCATCCGATGCTGCTGTTCGCCAACCCGCTGGAGCGGGCGGCGCCCTCACCGGGCGACGAGAACGTCCTCTACTTCGGTCCGGGCGTGCACCACATAGGCGCCAACGTCCCACTGCACTCCAACGAGACCGTCTACCTGGCCGGCGGCGCGTGGGTCGAAGGCACGTTCGTCGGCGTCGACGTGCGCAACGTGGTCATCAAGGGCCGCGGGGTGCTGGACGGCCTGTTCCTCGACACCGGAAACCAGGCCGAGAACAAGAAGCAGCCCGGCCTCATCGACATCCGCTGCGACAACCAGGGCGACCCGGCCCGTACCTGCGCCACGAACCCGACGTCGAGCAACGTGCTGGTCGACGGTCTGACCCTCGTCGACGGACCGCGGCTGAACGTGCGCGCCCTCAGCTCGTACACGACGGTGCGGAACGTGAAGATGATCGGATGGTGGATCAACACCGACGGGATCGTCGCCGGTGACAGGAGCCTGGTCGAACACAACTTCGTCAAGGTGAACGAGGACTCGCTGAAGCTGTTCTGGGGCGACGGCGTGGTCCGCGACAACGTGGTGTGGCAGCTGGAGAACGGCGCGCCGTTCATGCTCAGCTGGAACATCGAGCAGGACTCGGCCGACTTCCACGTCCACGACGACGACGTCATCCACGTCGAGCAGTACAACGCGCCGACCCAGGGCGTGTTCGACGCGCGGCACGCCGGCGCCGGTCACCTCCAGCGCTACCTCTTCGAGCGCATCCACATCGAGGACGCCACGTACCGTCTCTTCTACCTGAACGTCGAGCACAACACCTGGTACGACCCGACGCTCGGGTACGGCTCGTTCTCCGAGCTGGTCTTCCGCGACATCACCGCGCCGCCCGCCTCCGCGTTCACCCTGCCCAGCGTGGTCAACGGCATCGACGCCGACCACGGCTTCCGCAACGTCGACCTCGTCGACCTGCGGATGGGCGACAGCTGCCTGACCACGGCGGACCAGGCCAACCTCCAGCTCGACCCGGACGCCACCAGCCAGATCCGCGTCCTGGCCGGCCCCGACTGCGGAGGACACCGATGAAGCGGGTACGCGTCGTCACCGCCGCCCTCGCCCTCGCCCTGGTCGCGCTCGGCGCCGCACCGGCCGGCGCGTACGAGGCGCACCGCTACGTCGGCACCGAGTACCACCAGGGCGGTGCGGTGACGCCGGTGGACGGGCCGTTGCCGCGGGTCGACGCCACCGCCGACCAGATCACCCGTACCACCGACGCGGTGGCGCGGGAGGTCGCCGCGCACCGCTCGCGACTCGCGTACGGCGACATCACCCCGCCGCGGCAGCGCCCGGCGCTGTGGACGTACCCGGCGCCGGCCGGTGTGACCGCCTCGGACCAGTACCGGGTGAGCGTGACGCAGCGGCCGGGAGATGCCCGGTCGTCGTTCGTGTACCAGGCGCTGGCGCGCAAGACCGACACCAACAAGGAGGCCGACACCTCCTGGACGTCGTTCTCCTTCACCGGCCGGGTGGTGGTCGCGGTGAGCGCGCGACAGCCCGTCGCGGCCACCGGCTGCCTGGTGCGTCCGGCCTCGGCGCACGTTCGCGCGCGGCTGGTCGGGCAGACGTGCGTCTTCCCGATGACGTCGGCCGCGAACGTGAGCGTCGAGTTCACGCCGCAGGCCGGCGACTACGTGACCCATCCGATGCTGGTGTTCGCGAACCCGCCGGAGGTGGACACACCGCCGGCCACCGGCGACGACAACGTGCTGTACTTCGGCCCCGGCGTCCACCACCTCGGCAGCGGGGTGGAACTGCACGACAACGAGACCGTCTACCTGGCCGGCGGCGCGTACGTCGAGGGTGCGTTCATCGCCCACGGCGCGGTGCACGACGTGACGATCAAGGGTCGCGGCGTACTCGACGGCGGCTTCCTGGACACCGGCGACCAGGACTCGAACAAGGGCCAGCCCGGGATGATCGACATCGCCGACCAGTCGTCCACCAACCTGCTGGTCGAGGGCATCACCCTGGTGAACGGGCCGCGGTTCAACGTCCGCGCGCTGGCGCAGTACACCACGATCCACAACGTCAAGGTGATGTCGTGGTGGTACTCGACCGACGGCATGGTCGGCGGGCACAAGTCGGTGCTGGAGGACAACTTCGTCAAGGTCGACGACGACTCGATCAAACTGTTCTGGGGCGACACGATCGCCCGGCACAACACCGTCTGGCAGCTGGAGAACGGCGCGCCGTTCATGATCAGCTGGAACATCGAGCAGGACGCGGCCGACTTCCACGTCTACGACGACGACGTGATCCACGCCGAGCACAACTCGATCCAGAAGTCCGGCGTCTTCCGCTCCCTGCACGCCGGCGCCGCGACGATGAGCCGCTACCTGTTCGAGAACATCCGGGTCGAGGACGCGCACTACCGGCTCTTCGACCTCACCATCGAGAACAACAAGTGGTACGACCCGACGCTCGGCTACGGGCAGGTCCGTGACCTGATCTTCCGCAACGTCACCGCGGACGGTCCGTTCCGGATACCGAGCCAGGTGCACGGCATCGACCCGGACCACACCGTCGCCGACGTGACGTTCCAGGACCTGACGATCGGCGGCAGGACGGTTCGCTCCGCGACCGACGCCGACCTCGCCGTCGACCAGACGAACACGGACGCGGTCCGCTTCGTCACGACCGTCGGCGGGTACCGGTGAGGCCGCTCCGGTGGCAGGCAGCCACAGCCGTCGCGGTGCTCGTGGTCGCGGTTCCGCTCGCCGCCTCCGCCGCCCTCGACCACGACCGTCCGGCAGCGACGAGCGGCCGGCAGGTCTGGCAGGCGGCCTGGCGGACCGCCCCGCAGCCGCCCGTCGTGAGCGGTCCGAGCCACGACGGCTTCACCAGGCAGACCGTACGGATGGTGGTCCGTCCCACGGTGAGCGGGCCGGCCGTACGGATCCGGTTGTCCAACCGCTACGGCGCCACCGCCCTGCCGGTCGGCCGGGTCGCGGTCGCCGAACAGGACGCCGGCCCGACCGTCCTCCTACGGACCCAACGGGTCGCGACGTTCGGCGGCGCCGAGGCGCTGGCGATTCCCGCCGGCGACGACGCGGTGAGCGACCCGCTGCCGGTACGGGCGCGAGCCGGCGACAACCTCGTCGTCAGCGTCTACCTCGCCGGCGCCACCGGGCCCGCCACCTGGCACGCCAAGGCGCAGACGACGAGCTACGTCTCCGGCGCCGGGGACTGGGCGACCGAGCCGGGCGGCTCGCCGTACCAGGGCATCACGCCCTCGTGGTTCTTCCTCGACGGCGTGGACGTGCTGAGCCGACCGGTGGCCGGTACGGTCGTCGCGTTCGGCGACTCGATTACCGACGGGGCCTACTCGACGATCGACGCCGCGCACACCTACCCGGACCGGCTGGCCGGTCGGCTGACCGGCTACGCCGTGCTCAACGAGGGCATCGGCGGCAACACGATCCTGACGGACACGGCGGGCGGCGGGGAGTCGGCGCTGCACCGGTTCCAGCGCGACGTGGTCGAACAGCCCGGCGTGACCGCCGTCGTGTTCCTCGAAGGTGTCAACGACATCGGTGCCGGCGCCACCGCGCCGCAGCTCGTCGCCGGGATGACGCGGCTGGTCGCGCTGGCACACGAGCACTGCCTGCGGATCGTCGGCGGCACGATCACCCCGTTCCGGGGGTCGGTGTACGACACGCCGGAACACGAACAGACCCGCCAGGCGGTCAACCGGTGGATCCGTACCAGTGGGCGGTTCGACGCGGTCGCGGACTTCGACCGGGCGCTGCGCGACCCGGCCGACCCGCTGCAGCTCGCGCCGCGCTATCACACGGTCGGCGACCTGCACCCCAACGACCTCGGCTACCAGGTCATGGCGAACACGGTCGGCCGCCCGGATCTGGTGCGGACCACGGGATGCCGGCATGGCTGAGCGCGGCGCGGCGGGCCGCGCTCCGGCCGAACCATCGTGGTACCCGCCATCCCCAGCAGAGGAGTCACGATGCGCGCTCGGATCCGTCCTCGCAGACTCGCCGTCGCCGTCGCCGTCGCGCTCGTCGCGGCGCTGGCGGTGGCGCCCGTCCCCGCCCACGCCGACGGCGCGCCGTACGTCGGGAACCAGTACGACTACGGCGGCGTACGCACGCCGATCAACGGTGACATCGCCGGCGTCGACTCGATCGCGAACAGCATCACCGCCTCCACCGACGCCACCCTGACCGACGTGGCGAACCACCGGGCGAGCCTGCCGTACGGCGACATCACGCCCGGCGCGGGCCCGGCGCTCAGCCTGTACCCGGGGCCGTCCGGCGTGCCGGCCTCCGACCAGTACGCGGTCACCGTCGACGACCAGCCGTCGTTCGTGTACAAATCGCTAGCGGCCAAGCACGACACGAACCGCGAGCTGGACACGTCGTGGACGAGCTTCTCCTTCGCCGGCTCGGTGACGGTGCGGGTGACGGCGCTCGCCCAGAGCGGGCTGACCGGCTGCCTGGTCCGGCCGTACTCCGCGGCGATCACCACGTCGTACGCGAACGGCACGTGCACGTTCACGATGGCCCGGGCGCGGAACGTGTCGGTCGAGTTCGAGCCGAACATCCACAACCCCGTCCAGCACCCGATGCTGGTGTTCGCCAACCCCCCGGAGAACGACGTACCGCCCGCCACCGGTGACCCGGACGTGCTCTACTTCGGGCCCGGCGTACACCAGATCGGGTCGGGCACCGTGTTGCACTCCGGCGAGACCGTCTACCTGGCCGGCGGTGCCTGGGTCGAGGGCTCGTTCATCGCCAACGGCCCGGTCGACAACGTGGCCTTCCGCGGGCGCGGCGTACTCGACGGGTCGTTCATGGACACCGGGAACCAGGACGCGAACAAGAACCAGCCCGGCATGATCGACATCGCCGACCAGTCGTCGCAGAACCTTCTCGTCGAGGGCATCACGCTCGTCAACGCGCCGCGCTTCAACGTCCGGGCGCTCGCGCAGTACACGACGATCGAGAACGTCAAGACGATGTCGTGGTGGTACAGCACCGACGGGATGGTCGCCGGCAACAAGGCGTTGGTGGAGAACAACTTCGTCAAGTCGAACGACGACTCGATCAAGCTGTTCTGGGGCGACGAGGTCGTCCGCGGCAACACCGTCTGGCAGCTGGAGAACGGCGCCCCGTTCATGATCAGCTGGAACCTGGAGAACGACCCCGCCAACGTCCACGTGTACGACGACGACGTGATCCACGCCGAGCACTACCAGATCGAGAAGTCGGCGGTGTTCCGCGCGCTGCACGCCGGCGCCGGCACACCCAACCGCTACCTGTTCGACGACATCCGGGTCGAGAACGCCACCTGGCGCCTCTTCTACCTCACCGTCGAGAACAACAAGTGGTACGACCCGACCCTCGGGTACGGCGAGCTGGACCAGCTGATCTTCCGCGACATCCACGCGTACACCAGCTACACCCATCCGAACGTGGTGCAGGGCGTCGACGGTACGCACAAGGTCCGCGACGTGAACTTCGTCAACGTGTTCACCGACGACCGGTGCCTCGGCGATGCCGAGGACTTCACCATCGACCCCGCCACCACCAACGCGATCCGCATCGTCAAGAGCGCCGACGGGAGCTGTCACACATGAGCGAGCGTGAGCGAGCGAATCATCGGTACAGGGCGGTCGTGCCTCGTGGCGGCTCGGAGCGAAGCGGAGAGCCGACATGAGCCGGACACCCAACGTCGTCGTCGTCCTCGCCGACGACATGGGCTGGGGCGACCTCGGCTGCTACGGCTCGGCCATCCCCACGCCGAACATCGACCGGCTCGCCGCCGAGGGCGTACGCGCCACCAACTGCCACTCGGCGTCCGCCGTCTGCACCCCCAGCCGCTACGCCCTGATGACCGGCCGGTACGCCTGGCGCGGGCCGCTGAAGAACTTCGTCCTGATGGGGCACGGCCCGGCGTTGATCGAGCCGTCCCGCCCCACCCTCGCGAGCGTCCTCTCCGACCGCGGGTACGCCACCGGCGCGTTCGGCAAGTGGCACCTCGGCCTCGGCTGGCGCCACACCGACGGCACCGTACGCGACGCGTTCGCGCCCGGCGCCCCGCTGCACGACGACGTCGACACCGACTTCGGCCGCGACATCGACTACACCGCACCGGTCACCGGCGGGCCGACCGCGCTCGGCTTCGACCGCTTCTTCGGCATTGCCGGCTCCCTCGACATGCCGCCGTACGCGTTCATCGACCAGGACCGCACCGTCGGCGTACCGGACCGGGAGAAGGAGCGGTACCTCACCGAGCAGCGGCCCGGCATGCAGGTCGACGGGTTCGACGAGAGCGCGTGCGACGTACGTTTCACCCGCGAGGCCGTCGCCTTCGTCGAGGCCGCCACCGGCCCGTTCCTCTGCTACCTGGCGCCCTCCGCGCCGCACCGGCCGAACGTCCCGCCGGACTTCGTCCGCGGCCGTTCCGGGCTCGGCGACCGCGCCGACGGCGTCTGCCTCGTCGACTGGGCCGTCGGCGAACTGCGCGCCGCGCTGGAGGCGAAGGGCGTACTCGACGACACCCTGTTCGTCGTCACCAGCGACAACGGTGCCGTCACCCACTTCACCGACGACGGCGACCTCAGGCGGCACCGGCCCAACGGCGACTGGCGCGGCCAGAAGGGCGACCTGTGGGACGGCGGCCACCGCGAGCCGTTCATCGCCCGCTGGGCCGGCCACGTGCCCCCGGGTACCAGCACCGACGCGCCGATCTGTCTCACCGACGTCCTGCCGTCGGCCGCCGCCGCGACCGGCCCCGCGGTGGCCGCCGAGGACGGCCGCGACATCCTGCCGATCCTGACCGGCGCCGAACCCGGCGACCCGGACCGGCCGATCGTGCACCACAGCCTCGGTGGCCGTTTCGCGCTGCGTACCGGTCGGTGGAAGGCCATCTTCTCGGCCGGCTCCGGCGGCGGCTTCTCCGAACCGTCCATCGACAACCTGTTCGCCGCCGGCAGCGGCAAGCCGCACGCCGCCCCGCCCTGGGACGCCGAACACCCCGCCGGCCAGCTGTACGACATGGCCACCGACCCTGCCGAGACCGACAACCGCTGGGACCGCGAGCCCGCGCTCGTCGCACGGCTCTACGCCACCCTGCGCGACATCTGCGCCGACCCCGCCAACGGCCTCCCCTTCGACGTACCCGTCGGTTAGGGGCCGCAGGCACGCAGATCCGAGTACCGCTCGTCGCCCGGCGTGAGACCACCCCGGGCGACGAGCGCGACTGTCACACCCCGATGCCACCATCCCCCGGTCATGGGATTCTGGGGCCTGTTCCTGCTCGCACGTACCGACCTGCCGCTGTCCGGGCTGCCCGCCGTCGCGGCGGTCGGCGTGCCGTGCACCGACCGGCGGCTGGGCGACGGGTGGCGACTCGGCCAGATGCACATGGGCGACGACGTGTACGACTCGGCCGAACTCGCGCACGACACCGTGCGGGACACGGCCGCGCCGGCGCTGGCCATGTACGTCGTGGACAGCGACTACGCGGAGGTGTCCTGCGACAGTCCGCACGAGGTGCGCCACACGTTCCTCCTCAACCACGAGGCCGCGCTGGGTTACCTCATGCCGGCGACGGCGTCGACGCCCTGCTCACCGCCCTCGGCATCCCACCCGCCGACGACCCGGCCGTGCCAACCGGCTGAGCCCGGCGCAGCCGTTCAGGTGCGGCGGGTGGCGAGGAGGAGGCCGGAGGACCAGTCGAGGACGGTGACGGAGAGGGTGGGGTCCCGGGTGACCTCGTCGAGGAACGCGTCGACGTACGACGCCTGGTCGGGGGCCCAGGTCGGCTGGGGCAGGAGGTCGTCGCCGACGTAGAACCCGCCGGGGGCGAGGCGGTCCAGCAGCTGCCCGCGTTCGACGTACTTGCCGCGGTACGTGTCGACGAAGACCAGGTCGAGGGCGGGACCGTGGTAGTCGCCCAGCCACGGGCCGACGGGTGTGGTCACGAACGACACCCGCGGGTCGTCGCCGATCGCCTCGCGGGCCAGCGCCGACCGGTCGGCGCGGCCCTCGATGGTGGTGAGGCGGGCGCGGTCGTCCATGCCGTCGAGCAGCCACGCCGTCCCGACGCCGACGCCGGTACCCAGCTCCAGCAGCGTGCCGCCCGGCTTGCCGGACGCCAACGTACGGAGGAGAGCTCCGGTCCGGTCGTCGCAGTTCTCGGCGAAGCCGACGCGGTCCGCGACGCGGCGTGCGGCGAGCACGCGGGCGGGGATCTGCCTGGGCGCATCGTTCATCTCGGGGTCCTCACGCCGACCGACCGGGTCCGTCGCCGATCCGGCCGCGGACCGCTATCGGATGGCTATCGAGCCGGCGTACGCGATCCGTGCCGCCCGCGGTGTCGATATCCGGCCGATAGCCCGGCGTCGCACCATCGCGCGACGTACGAGGCGCCGACGGGCGGGCGTTCACCACCGGGAGGACCGATGACCACAGGGCTGACGGACACCGAGGTCGAGGCCGGGTACTCGACGGTCGAGGTGTCCAGGCTGACGGCGAACATCGGCGCGCGGATCGACGGCATCCGCATCGGTGCGGACCTCGACCCGCGGCAGCTCGCCGAGGTCCGGAGGGCGCTGCTGCGGCACCGGGTGGTCTTCTTCCGCGGGCAGCAGCACGTCGAGGACGCCGACCACATCGCGTTCGCGGAGCAGCTGGGCACGGTGACGAAGGGGTACCCGTCGCCGCACGGCACCGGGTCGATGGTGTTGGAGATCGGCGGCAAGGCGAAGCGCTGGCACACCGACATCTCGTGCATCGACCGGGCGCCGGCGATCAGCATCCTGCGCGCCGTCGACCTCACACCGTACGGCGGCTCGACGGCGTGGGCCAACACGGTCTCCGCGTACGAGTCGCTGCATCCGGGCCTGCAGGCGCTCGCGGACCGGCTGTGGGCGGTGCACACCAACAGCTTCGACCGGCGGGACGACGAGCGGATCGGCGGCGTCGACGTCGACCTGTTGGAGCCGGCGACAGTACGGGAGGACATGTTCGAGACGGAGCACCCGGTGGTGCGGGTGCATCCGGAGACCGGTGAGCGGTCGCTGATGCTCGGCAACATGGTGCGCCGGATCATCGGGCTGGCCCCGGACGACTCGCAGGCGCTGTTCGACCTGTTCCAGCGGCACATCACCCGGATGAACAACACGATCCGGTGGGACTGGCGGCCGGGCGACATGGCGATGTGGGACAACCGGTCGACGCAGCACTGCGCGATCGACGACTACGACGACCATCCGCGGCTGATGCACCGCGTGACGCTGGCCGGTGACCTGCCGGTCAGCGTCGACGGCGTCCGCAGTACGCCGCGGGTCGGGGACGCCTCCTGCTACTCGCCGATCGCCTCGTTCGACCGGTGACCGGGCCGGTCGACGCGTACCTGCGGCGCTGCGACCCGGCGGGCGACGCGTCCCTGCTGCGGTGCGTACGCCGCGCGGAGGAGGCGTCGGACGCCGCGCCGGCCCGGCGGTGCCTGGCGCGCCCGATGTTCCACGACGCCGCGGAGTTCGCGGCGTTGACCGCGGACGTCACGGCGCTCGGCACCCTGCTGGAGGACGTGGGGGAGCGCTGCTTCGGCGGCAGCGCGGGCTATCTGGCCGCGCAGGGCGTCGACGCGGACATGATCGAGCTGATCCTGGCCGGCCGCACCGGCCGTACGTCGGCGAACGTCCGCGCGGACGTGTTCGTCGCCGACGGCCGCGCGAGGATCATCGAGCTGAACCGGGGCAGCGGCCTGGGCGGGTTCGACATCTGCCGGATGAACGCGGCGCTGCTGGCCGTGCCGGAGTTCGCCGACTTCGCGCGGGAGCACGGCCTGGACCATGTGGACACGCTGGCGCTGTTCGCCGAGCAGTTGCGCGCCGCCGGTGCCGAGGTGTCCGGCGGGCGTACGCCGACGGTCGCGCTGGTCGAGGAGTCCGGCGCGGGCACCACGGCCGGCGGTACGTGCGCGCGCCTCTGCGCGAGCCTGCGGAGCCGCGGCCTCGACGTCGTGCACGGCGAGCTGGCGGACCTGTCCATGGCGGGCGGCCGGGTCGGCCTGGGCGGCCGGCGGGTCGACGTGGTCTTCCGCTACTTCTTCGCGATCCACCTGCTCGCCTCGCCGACCGACCGGGCCGTGATGGACCGTCTCGTACGCGCGGACCGGGACGGTGCCGTGGTGCTGTTCCCGGCGCTCGACACCGACGTGTGCGAACGGAAGAGTGCGCTGGCGCTGCTGCGTACCCCGGCGGTGTGGGCGACGCTGACGGCCGACGAGCGGGCGCTGGTGACGCGGCGGCTGCCGTGGACCCGGCTGCTCGGCTCCGACTTCCCGCACGTGTCGGCGCGGGAGCGCGCCGACCTGGTCGAGGAGTGCCGCGCGCGCCGGACCGACCTGGTACTCAAGCCGGCGGACGGCCGCGGCGGCGTCGGGCTGGTGTTCGGCGCGGAGACGACCGACGCGCGGTGGCATGCGCTGCTGGAGTCCGAGGCCATCCGCAACCACCTGGTGCAGGACCGGGTGACGCCGGACGGCGAGTGGATCGCCGACGCGGACACCGGGCGCGTCGCGCCGTGGCACGTCATCTGGGGCGTCTACGTCCTCGACGGCCGGTACGCCGGCACGAACGTCCGGGGCCGCCCGGCGTCCGACGGCGGCGTCATCGGCGGGCGCGGCAACCCGTTCAGCCCGGGCTGCGCGTTCTCGTCCGGTCAGGGCCCAGTGGTCAGCCGCAGCGTCGAGCGTTCGCCGAGTGCGGCGATGTCACCGGCACAGAACTCGTCCAGGTAGTCCGGCGCGCCCAGCACGTGCTGCCGCTCGTCCCGTCCCTGGTGGTCGGTCAGCACGTGCAGCTCCCGCCGGTCGTCCGACCACCGGTACCCGTTGAAGAACTGCATCCCGGCGAACCGGGTCTTGTACCGGTCGCCCGGCGAGTAGCAGGTGCCGAGATAGACGTACGCCCGTTCGCGGTCGCGCATTTCCCGCAACGTGTCGGCCATCATGTGGTTGCCGATGCTGATGTCGCGGTAGGCGGGGTCGTACACCGGGATTCCGTAGTCGGCGACGTTTCCGGTGAGAAACAGCGGGACCAGGCCGACCGGCTGCTCGGTCGTCTCGTCGGTGAACCGCATGAAATGCGTGGCGAACGGCGACGAGATCATCTCGAAGAACCGTTTCCGACGGTACTCGGGGGCACGGCTCTGGCTGGCGAAATAGGCCACGGCAAGCTCGCGCAGCGGCTCGGTGAGCCGAAAGTCGGTGCGCTCGACGAGGGCGCCGGTGATGTGCTCGCAGCGGCGCCGTACGTAACGCGTGCGGCTGGTATCGGAAAACGCGTCCAGCGCAATTCGTACGCTGCGGGTGAGATAGAAGCGCGACATGTCGTAGGCGGCCGGCAGGAAACCCGCGGCGAGCGCGTCGGCGGGGGTCTCGCCGTCGTCCAGGAACCCCCACACGTGATACGGGAAGACGTAGCTGCCGTAGTCCGGCTTGTACTCGGAGAGCACTACCCTCATCGCTGCCTCCCGGGGCCGCTGGTACTGGGCGCGAGATGGTGCGGTCGGTCGGCCTGCCGGGCCAGGTCCTCGGCGACGAGCGCCGCTCCCCGGCTCACCGCGGGCAGGCTGCTGGCGTGGTACAGGTCGCCGATGGTGATCTCGCCGATGGCGTAGAGCATCCGGTGCGGCTGCCCCGGGCCGGGCAGCACGCGGCAGGTGGCCGGATCGACCCGCAGCGCGTGGAACGGATCCCACCTGACGTGGCCGGTCAGGGACCGGACCAGGTGCCGGGCCCGGCCGGTCGTCCGCGCCGGGCTGAGCCGGGTCGCGTCCACCACCACGTCGGCGTCGGGGACCGTGGCCAGCTCCGCCGTGGCGGCGAACCGGCGCCCGCGCACCCCGACGTACGTGAGGCCGCCGAGCACCGTGAGCTGCCCGCGGTCCATCGCGGCCAGCAGCGTCCGGCCCGTCTCCGGCGGCATCGGGCACTGCACGCTCTTCAGCTGGTGCTTGAACCGGTACGCCACCTGCCGCATGTCCTCCGGCGGCAGGGTGGCCCGGATCAGCGGCGGCAGCGGCGTGGGCAGCAGCGCGGCGTAGATCGAGTGGACCGGGCTCGCGACGCGCTCCGCGAGCTGCTCGCGGAGGTCGTCGGCGTGCGAGCGTACGGGCCGGAACCGGGCGGTCTCCGCCTCGGCGTCGAAGCCGGCCGCGGTCAGCTCGCGGCGCAGCAGGTCCCACACGTCCGGCAGGCGCAGGCCGCCGGCGCGCCGGCCGAGCGCGGCGACACGCTCGACGGTGAGGTGCCGCGGCTCCCAGTCGACCACGGGGCGCCTGACGCGCGGCAGGATCCCGGTACGCGACGCCATCGTGATCCGCCCCCGGTGGCCCAGGTGCAGCAGCCCGAGCGCGGCGTCCACCGCCGTCAGCCCGGTACCGACGATCAGCACGTGGGCGTCCGGCGCGACGCCGGGCAGCGTCGCCGCCAGCGGGTACGGGTCGGCGACGAAGTTCGGCGTCCGGGCCAGCCGGTACGGGTCGGCGTTGCTGCCCGACCCGATCCCGAGGACGACGTGGCTGTGGGTCCGCGCGCCGGCTGCGGTCCGCACGAGCAGCGCGCGGTCGGCGGTGCCGGCCACGGCGAGGACGGTCTCGGGTACGACCTCGACGTGCCAGCCGAGCTCGCGCGCCACGGCCCGGCCGCGGTCGAGCTGCGCGGTCAGGTACGCGCCGAACCGGGACCGCGGTGCGTGCCGCTCCGCGAGAGCCGGGTCGGTGCCGGCGGACGATTCGAGCCAGTTCAGGAAATGCGCCGGCTCGTGCGCGCGGATCGACATCCGCCCATTCGGAAGGTTAATCAGGGCCGAATCGAGATCCGGCCGGAATGCCTGCCCGTAAGCCGGCCCGGACGGTTCGTAGATATGGATCTCGGGGTTCGACCGGAACCGGTCCGCGCGCAGTAGCAGACCGTCGAGCAGGGCAACTGCCGCCGGCCCGCCGCCTATTACCGCGATCCGCATAGTGTGTGGAGGCTAACCGACCCGCAGCCTCCGTAGGCTGTCGCATCTGTCACATCGCCGGGGGCTCACTGTCGAATCTGACACTGGTGGCGGGCACCCCTTACCCGGCTAGGATGTGCCGATGATTCGAGCCCGCGCCGTCGTTGCCCGACGGATCTGACGGATGGCGGCCAGCGGCGTCGTCCTGATGACCGACCACGGGTCGGCGGAGGGCAGCCGTGCCCTGTTGGAAAGGGCCGTCGAGATCGTCACCGGCGTACCGCCGTCGGCGGTGGACGCGCGGCATTTCCTGCCCGGCGCGGGCGGTACGACGAGCACCGACCGGGACGGTTTCCACCTCGACGTACCCGCGGCGGGGTTCGGCGCGACGCCCGCGACGCTCGTCGTGTACGAGATCCCGCCCGCCGACCGCGCCGGGTTCGCGCCGTTCCTGCGGCGGCTGCCGCGCGCGCTCCGGTGGGGCGCGGACCCGCGGGCGTGGGCGCGCGCGAGCGACAAGCGTCGTACCGTCGCGACGTTCCGGCGGCACGGCATCGCGCACATGGAGACCGTCGCGCTGCGCCGGCCGGACGGCGACCGGGCGGTGGCCGCGTTCGAGCGGCTCGGCCGGGACGTCTGGGCGCGGCCGGCGGTCGGTGCCGGCGGTGCCGACGTCTTCCACCTGACCACGCCCCGGCAGGTACGCGCCGCCGTCGGCTACTACGCGGACACCGGCCAGGCGTGGCTGATGTCCCGCGATGCGTCCAATGTGGACGGTCGGGGTCGCCGCCACCAGTTCCGCGTGGTCGTGCTGTACGACCGGGTGCTGCGCGTCTGCGAACACGTCCAGGACGATCCCGACGCGCCGTGCAACGAGGCGAAGGGCGCGGTGTCGACGGTGCTGCCCGTCGAGGACCTGCCGCTGGCGTACCGGCAGCTGGCGGTGGCGGCGACGCGGTCGCTCGGCCTGCCGTACGGCGGGGTCGAC
Organism: Actinocatenispora sp.; assembly: GCA_036503555.1. Taxonomy (GTDB): domain Bacteria; phylum Actinomycetota; class Actinomycetes; order Mycobacteriales; family Micromonosporaceae; genus Actinocatenispora. The sequence goes on along the minus strand of DASXWQ010000067.1, from coordinate 274,359 downwards.
CTGGCCGTCGAGGGCGGCGGCGCGGTGTTCGAGGTCAACGTGCACCCGGTGCTCGACGTACCCGGTGGGTTGGAGTCGATGGCGCTGCCGCTCGCGGAGGCGTGGTGCCGGGCCGGGCGGCCGGCCCGCGCCCTGGACGCCGGCCGGCCATGAGCGGGGCGGTCCGAGCGGAGGGAGGAGCGGCCGTGAGCGTGCGCTGCCGGGTACTCGGGCCCGTCGAGCTGTCCGGCGGGGACGCGACGGTCGCCGTCACCGCGCCCCGCCAGCTCGTCGTGCTGGCGATGCTGCTCGGCGCCACGGGCCGGGTGGTACCGCTGGACCGGCTGGTCGACGCGGTCTGGGGCGAGACGCCGCCGGAGACCGCGCGGACCCAGATCCAGATCTGCGTCTCCGCGGTACGCAAGAGCCTGCACGGCTGCGGTCTGTCGGACCGGCTGGTGACCGCGCCCGCGGGGTACGCGTTCCGGGTCGGGCCGGACGAGTTGGACCTGCTGGAGTTCGACGAGCGGATCCGGCGGGCCCGGTCGCTGGACGGCGGCGACCCGGCGGCGGCCGTACGGGAGTACCGGGCGGGGCTGGCGCTGTGGCGCGGCCCGGCGTTCTCCGGGGTGGACAGCGCCCTGGTGCGGGGCCTCGCGGTCGGCCTGAACGAGAAGCGGCTGGCGGCGATCGAGGAGTGCCTCGACATCGAGCTGCGCCTCGGCCGGCACGCCGAGGTCGTCGGCGAGCTGACCGACCTGGTCGCGACCCACCCGCTGCGCGAACGCCTGCACCACCAGCGGGTGACGGCGCTGTACCGGGCCGGCCGGCGGGCCGAGGCGCTCGACGCGTACCGGGTGGCGCGCCGGCTGATGCTCGACGAGCTCGGGCTCGAACCGTCGCCGGGGCTGCGGCAACTGGAGCGGACGATCCTCGGCGAGCAGGCGCCCGTACCGTCGCCGGCGTACCGGTGGCGGGTCGAGCCGCCGCTGATGCTGCCGGCCGACCTGCCGGACTTCGCGGGGCGTACGCACCTGCTGTGCGAGCTGGACGCGGGTCTGCGCAGGGGCCAGGCGAGCGCGGCGGTGGCGCGGGTGGCGGTCCTGGTGGGCGCCGCCGGGGTGGGCAAGACCGCGCTCGCCGTACACGCGGCGCACCGCCGGGCGCGCGACCACCCGGACGGCCAGCTCCACGCCGACCTCGCCGACGGCGACCCGGCCCGCGTGCTGGAGCTGTTCCTGGGCGCGCTCGGCGTCGACGCCCGGTCGATCCCGCCCGGCCTGCCGGAACGCGCCGGCCTCTACCGCAGCCGCATCGCCGGCCGCCGCATGCTCGTCGTGCTCGACCACGCCGTCGACGAGCGGTCCGTCGTACCGCTGCTGCCGGGCTGCTCGTCCTCGCTGGTACTGGTCACGAGCCGGTCGCCGCTGACCGGGCTGCCCGGCGCGGCGCGGTTCCCGGTCGGGCGGCCGGACCGGCAGGAGGGCCTGTCGATGCTGGCGGCCATGGTCGGACCGGACGTGGTCGCCGCCGAGCCGGTCGCCGCCGGCGCGATCGTGACGTTCTGCGACGGGCTGCCGCTGGCGCTGCGGATCGTGGCGGCGCGGCTCGCCGCGCGCCCGCACTGGACGCTCGGCCGGTTCGCCGACCGGCTCGCCGCCGAGGCGCACCGGCTGGACGAGCTGGTCCACGGCGGCCTGAGCGTACGGGCCTGCCTGGCGCGGAGCGTGGACGTGCTGCCGCTGCCGCTGCGCCGGCTGTTCTGCCGCCTGGCGGCGCTGGGGTCGGCGCCGTTCGACCACGGCACGGCCGCCGCCGTGGCCGACCCCGCCACCGACGTCGTCGAGGGGCTGGCCCGGCTGGTGGAGGCGCACCTGGTGGAGGTGGTGACCGCGGTACCCGAGCCGTCGTACCGGCTGCCGGTGATGCCCCGGCTGGTCGCCGCCGACCGAGCCCGGCCGCCGGCGCTCGACGCGACGCGCGCGCTCAGGAGTCGTAGCCGTACAGCTCCAGAATGTCCCCGTACCGTTCGGTGAAGCGGGCGTTGTTGCGCGCGGTGAACAGCTCACGCCAGCCGCCGCTGCGGCCCCGGTAGAAGCTCCACGAGTCCGGGTTGTAGACGGTGGCCGCGACCTTCTCCGCGTCCCGGTCGGAGCCGACGTGCGCCAGGACCCGGCCGATCGCGTCGACCTGCCGGGTGGCGGAGCCGCCGCCGGCCGGCCCGACCAGGTCCTCGTACCGGACGCTGACGACCTTCGGATGGTTGAGCAGCCACAGCCCCTTCCGGAACTGGTCGGCGGCCGGGAACTGCGGATCCTGCAACGCGTAGTCGATCTTCGCTTCCCACGTGTCCTTGCCGGCGAGGATCGCGCTGTAGATGTCCGACTCGTAGAAGTTGCCGTAGCCCTCACGGGTCCGGCCGGCCAGGAAGTTGATCATCGAGATGATCGTGTCGCGCGGATCGCGGTAGTTGTAGACCAGCGGCGGCGTGCCGGTCTCGACCCACTCGCTGAGGAACCCGCCGTCCACACGTTCCAGGTCCAGCTCGTGGAGGATCCAGCACAGCCCGGCGGGCGTGTCCGCGAACCGGGTGTACGGCAGGTACGGGTTGCTGATGACCGCGTCCGCGAAGTCGAGCCGGGTCCGGCCGTACCGGTTGACGACCCGCTGCCCGAGCCGTCGCTGCCAGTGCCAGCCGAGCGCCGTCCACGCGTCCCGGGCGCCGTCCACGAACGCGTCCGTACCGCGCAGACCGAGCAGCCTGTCGTACTCGGGCTTGTCGAGCACCAGCGCGGCGATCGCGGCGTACTCGTCGTCGGTGAAGGCCGGCACGGTGCGCGGCGACGGTCGGGGCACCCCGACCATCCGGTACCCCAGCTCCAGCATCAGCTCCTGCGTCAGGTGCGTGCCGGCCTTCTGGAGGGAGATCACCATCGCGCGCGGCGCGCTACTCACGGTCGCCCCTCCCTCCGGTCGGACCGCCCATCCGGACGCACGCGCTGTGCTCCCGACTCGCTCGCTGGCGCTCGCTCATGCGTCGGTTCCCTTCCGCCGGTAGAGCAGGCCGTCGGCCCAGACGAGGCCGGCCCGGCCCCAGCGCATCGCCGCGGCGGCACCGGTGTCCGCCGCCGGATCCGGCGCGGGTACGTGGTGCAGCACGGGCAGCCCGCTCCACGCCCGGTACTCGCGCAGGATCGTCGCCAGCGTCGGACTGCTCGCGGCGTCGACGGTCTGGACGCGGACGGTCGTGTCCCGCGGTCGCGCCGCGACCCGGTCCGTCCACAGTGGACGGATTCGGTGCCGGTGCTGCCGGTACGGGTCGGGGAAGCCCGGATCGACGACGTCCGCCGCGTGTTCGGCCAGGCACAGCAGGTCGGTCGGCCGGTCGGCGAGCCGCGCCGCCGCGCCGGCATGTGTCGTGGTGGCGAGGATCCCGCGGGTGCCGAGTGCGCCACGACCGAGCGCCGCGCGGCCGTCCAGCACGACCACCGGGCCGGCGCCGCGGGACAGCGCCCGCGCCAGCTCCTCGGGCCGGCACGGCGACACCGCCCAGCCCGCCGGCAGGTGCGTCGGCCGGACCGGTTCCGGCCCCAGCCGGGCGCTCCACCGCACCGCCCGCAACCCCGTTTCCGCGATCGCCGCCCCCACCGCCGCACCGGAGTCCCCGGGAAACGGCGGAATCCACAGCTCCCGTACGACGGCGCGCAGCGCCGCGGTGACCTCCGGCTCGGCCGCGCGTTCGCCGGCACAGCACAGGTCGTCGGCGTCGCTCAGGGTCGCCAGCAGCGCGGGCAGGTCGGGCAGCGCCACCGCGTCGCCCGGCCGGTGCCGTCCCGCCGCGTCGATCCGGTGTAGCCGGGCCGGACCGTCCCACAGCAGCACCGCCGCGTCCCGCCCGGCGAACGGACTCGTCGCGTACGCCAGCGCCACGAGGGCCGCGTCGCGCGGATGGCTGGCGTACCGGATGGTGGTGCCGGCCACGGTCAGCGTGCCGCCCCCGGCGGGACCGTCGGCGACGGCCCACCGGTCGACGTCCTCGACCGTGTGGCCGAGGTCCGTCAACGACGCGGGGATCCGGTCCGGGCCGTCGCCGATCGCGGCCTCCGCGGTGACCGTGCCGTCCTCGACGACCGCGAACCGGCCGCGCCGCGTGAGGGTCAGCCCGACAGTGATCACCGGGCGAGTCTTCGAGCCGCTGGCATCGTGTCGCTATCGCCGCTTTATCGGTGCCGCCGGCCCCGACCGTACCGCCGGGCGCGCCGATATCCCGCCAATAGCGGGCCGGTACAACCTCGGCCGGCGCGTACGGATGCGGCGAGGGGAGGGCGGTGACCACGGAGCACGGCTCGGCGTCGGTCGTCGGTGTCCCGCCGCCGGGGCGTACCGGCGCGGTGTGGCCCGACCACGTCGGTGTGGGCGGCATCAGCCGGTCCGCGGCCGCGGCGTCGGACGACGAGCGTTCCGGCATCGCCGCGCGGGACGCGGTCGCCGCCTGGGACCGGCGAGCCGCGACGTTCCCGTACCCGGCGGTGCTGGCGCACCTGCGTGCGGTCGGCCGGGGCGCCGCGTCGGCCGCGCTGGTCGACGAGCTGCGCCGGCTCCGGCCGGCGCCCGGCACGGACACCGATCCGGCGGTGCGACGGCTCGGCCGGTGGCTGCGCGCCGCCACCGACCAGCTCGACGGCGACTACCACACGTACGCCGTGACCGACCTGCACGACGACGTGCTCGCCACGAGCGCGCGGACCGCGGACCTGTTCGTGCTGGCGTACCTGGTGGACCTGCTCGGCGTGGAGGCGTCGGCGCTCGCCGCGGCACCCTCACCCGCCCAACGCCGCCGGACCAACGCCGTGGTCCAGGCCGTCCACCGGGCGGCCGACGTGGCCCCGGCCGCCGCGTCGTCGGCACCGGACACCACCGCACCGGTACGCGCGATCCGGTCCGGCGCACCCGACCACGCGGTCGCGTCGGCCGCGCTCGCGGTGGCGACCGTACCGGCGGAGCTTCGGGACGTGGTGCCACTGAGCCTGATGCCGGTGACGCCGCTGCACGACGAGCAGATGTTCCTGCGGATCATCCAGGCCTTCGAGTGCGTGTACCGACAGGTCGGCTGGCGGTTGACGGCGGCGGCCGAGGCACTGGCCGACCGCGACCCGGCGCGGGCGGTGCGGCTGCTCACCCTGGTACGCGGGCGGTTCGCGGCGACGTCCGCGCTGTACCGCGTCCTGACGACGATGCCGCCGGAGAGCTTCGCCGTCGTACGGCGGCACACGGTCGGCCGCAGTGCGGTGCAGTCGCGCAGCTACCGCCGCATCCAGCGGGCCGCGTCGGGTCCCGGTGAGCCGAGCGTCCAGGAAGCGTTGCGCAGCAACGCTTCCGCGCTGGCCGCCGCCGACCGGGACGCGGTCGTGGCGGCCATGCGGCAGGTCGAGGCCGGCTGGCTCGCTATGAAACGGACGCACTGGGGCATCACCGTGAAGACGATCGGCACCGCACCCGGCACCGGCGGTACGTCGGGCGCCGACTACCTGCGCGCCACGCTGGGACAGCCGCTGTTCCCGGCGCTCGCGGACGGCGGGCCGGCATGACCGAGGGATTCCTGTTCGCGCCGTCGTCCTGCTATCCGACGCCCGTCGCGTACCTCGTCGACCGCGCGGGCACCCCGCTGCACCGGTGGAGCAACCCGATCCACCAGCCGAGCCCCGCCGACGACCCGCCGAACTTCCTGCGCGGTTGGAACCACGTCGAGGTGGACGGCGCCGGCAACCTCTTCGCGGTCGTACCCTCGCGGAGCCTGCTCAAGCTGACACCCGACTCGCGGCTCGCCTGGTCGTGCGACGTCGCCGCACACCACGACATCGCCGTCGACACCGACGGGTACGTGCACGTGCTCACCGAGGCGCCGCGCCGCGTCACGCTGGACGGCCGGAGCTTCGTCGTCCAGGACAACATGGTCGCCGTCGTCGCGCCCGACGGCACGCTCCTGCGTGAGACCTCGCTCTACGACGTGCTGCGTACCGACGCCGGCCTGCGCGACGTGATCGACGCGTCGACCCGGCGCCGGGCCGACGACTTCCGGCGCCGCGGCTGGCCCGTACCCGGCGACGACGTGCCCGCCGCCGTCGCCGCGGAGACCGCCGCGATCCTGGCGACCGGGCGGTACGAGGGGGAGCGGCGGCGGGCGTTGCGCCGGCTGCGGGAGCTGCCCGGCCGGCCCTGCGACGTCCTGCACACCAACACGCTCGAACTGCTCGCCGACCACCCGCGCGGGGTCTGGGACCGCGGCGACGTCCTGGTCGGGATGCGCGACCTCGACACGATCGCGGTGCTGAACCTCGCGCGCGGCGAGGTCCGCTGGTGGTGGGGGCCGGGCACGCTGTCCGGGCCGCACCAGCCGTCGATGCTGCCCGACGGGCAGGTACTCGTCTTCGACAACGGCGCCGCCGTCGGCCGCTCCCGCGTACTGGTGGTCGATCCGGCCGCGGGCGAGGTGGTGTGGAGCTGGTCGGCGGACCCGCCGGAGTCGTTCTTCTGCCCCATCGCGGGCGGCTGCGAGCGGCTGCCCGCCGGCACCATCCTCGTCACGAAGGCGAACGCGACGGGCGGCGGCGCGTTCGAACTGACCGCCGACGGCCGCGTCGTCTGGGACCTCACCCTGCCCGTCGACGTGTACGGCGCGGACCGCGGCCGCGTGTCGATCTACCGGATGTCCGCCGTCGACCCGGCAGTCGTCGCGCACCTCGTCGCCACCACCTGACCGCCGGCGCCCGGTTCGCCCCGGGCTGGACGCGATGCGCAAGGATCGGTCGCGTTCGATACACCATGCTCCGAGGAGGGCTCAGGGTGCAGGACAGACGACGGCACGGCAGGGTACGGCGTGCGCTCGCGGTCGCCGGGGTGGCGGCGACGCTGGCGGCGGGCTGGGCGGCGGCGCCCGCGCAGGCGGGTACGGTCGCCCCGCGCATCGCGCACGGCGACCCGGCGCCGGAGGGCGCGTACGGGTTCTCGGTGAAGTTCACGATGACCGGCATCCCGCGCGCGGACGGCACGACGTACGACAGCGCCTGCTCGGGCGCGCTCGTCGCGCCGCAGTGGGTGATCACCGCCGGGCACTGCTTCCACGACGTCGACCGCAACCCGGTCAGCGGCCCCCCGCAGTACGAGTCGACCACCGCCATCGTCGGCCGCACCGACCTGTCGGAGACCACCGGGCACGTCGTCGACGTGGTCGACGTACGGCAGGATCCGTCGACGGACATCGCGCTGGCCAAGCTCGCCGCCCCGGTCACCGACGTCCAGCCCGTCGCGCTCGCGCAGGGCGCGCCGCAGGCCGGCGAGCTGCTGCGGCTGACCGGATGGGGCGCCACCACCGCCGACGGTGCGCCCTCCACCCACCTGATGACCGGCCAGTTCACCGTGACCGACGGCGACGACCAGCACGTGTACGTCTCCGGCCAGTCGCCGTCGGCCGACACCAGCGCCTGCCCGTACGACTCGGGTGCGCCCTACTTCGCCGAGACCGTCGCCGGTGACGTCCTGGTCGGCGTGGAGAGCGACGGCCCGGACTGCCCGCACACCACCGCCGAGACGACGGCGCGCGTCGACACCAACCTGATCTGGATCACCGGCAACCTCGGCTGACCCGTCGTACCCGCCGGGCCGGCCACCGGTCCGGCCCGGCGGTACGAGACGGGCATCCGACACCGGCGGCGATCCGTCCGGCGGCGGCATCTTCGGTAGCGTCGTGCGCGTGGATCGTCATCCCGTGCCCGATCTTCCCGCCAACTGGCGGGACGGCATCGCCACGATGCGCGGACATCTCGACGAGCTTCGCGACACCCTGCGCGAGGTGGCCGACGACCACTACGAGGGTGTCGATCCCACCGGCCGGTGCCGGGTCCGGGTCGACGGCACCGGCCTGCTCGTCGCGGTCGACCTCGACGGCGTCGCCACCCGGCTGGACGGCGCGGAGGTCGCCGCGCTCGTCATGGACGCCGTGGCGGCGGCCGACGCGGCGCGCGCGGAGCTGATGGCCGCCCGGCTCACCGCCGTCACCAACCGGATCCGCCTGTCCGGGACGACCGGGGAGCCGCCGCGATGAACGAGACGTTCCACCGCCTGACCGAGCTGTACCCGCGGGTGCAGCGGGAGGTGCTGGAGAGCCGGGAGCGGCGCCGGGAGCTGGCCGACGACACGATCGAGGTCACCTCCGACGAGCACACCGTGACCGCCGTCGTGTCGCTGGACGGGCGGCTGCGCGGCCTCGACGTGCTGCCCGCCGCGCCCCGCCGGCTCGACCCGCAGACGCTGGGCGAGACCATCGCCGCGACGGTACGCGAGGCGCAGCTCCGCGCCCGTCAGGAGGCGCAGCTGCGGGCCGCGCCGACCCCGGCGCTCGCCGAGTACCGGCGGATCAGCCGCGGGCTCACGAGCTGAACGGGTCCGGGTCGAACACCAGCTCGTCGCCGGCGTACCCGGCCTCGGCGAGCCGCGGTTCGAGCCGGCCGTCGAACACCCCGAGCAGAAACTCCAGCAGCGACATGTCGTACGTCCGCCAGGCCCGGCCGTCGCGGTCCCGGAAGACCAGCGGCCACGCATCCGGGTCGTCGCCGCGGGTGTACCAGTAGGCGACGTCCTCGTTGCTCGTCACCGCGCACGCCATCAGCCGGTCCGAGCCCAGCCCCGGCCACACCAGCGGGGGCGGGGTGAGCAGGGTGCTCAACCCCTCGACGCTGGACTGCCCGTCCGCGACGTCCTCCAGGTTGCCGGCCGCCATGTCGGTCGTCGGGTGCAGGACGAGGAAGAGCCGGTTGACGTAGCCCACGCCGTACGTGTCGATGTAGGTCTTGTAGTCGGCGGGCAGCCGGACCCGCAGGTGGTCCTCCGCCCAGTCCCAGTCGACGTCGTCGTCCGGCGGCTCGTCCGGTGCGGGCACCCGGGACCGCCACTCCGCCCACGCGGCCTGCCATTCGTGCGCCATGCGCCGACCCTAGCCCCGGCCCGGCCGGCGCGGGTCGGTGACGAGCAGCGGGCTCGTCGCGAGCAGCCGGCGCAGCACCGGGAGGCTGTCGCCCGCCGCGTTCGCCTCCGCCGCCTCGGCGGTGGAGATGCCGACGACGGTGAGGAAGTCGACGGTGCCGTTCGGCGTACCCAGCCGCGCCAGCCGCGGGTCGAACACCACGAGGATCCCGGTGAGCGGCGCGTTCTCGGCGACGCCGCCGATCGGGCCCGGGGTGGCGAGCCAGTCGTTCGGGCCCAGGTCCATGCCTGTCCGGACCCGCCGGGCCAGGTCGTTCAGCACGTTGATCGACCACTGGGGCGGGACCGTGTCGTCCGCCCGGGGCGTACGCATGGTCAGCTCGTACCCGACGCCGGAGACGTCCGGGTAGCGGCTCCGCTTCGGGCCCAACTCGGTCAGGCCGAACGTGACCAGCAGCCAGTGACCGTCACCCGGGTACGCGAGGACGCCGTCGAGCGGGCCGCCCAGCTCGGTGCCGAGCGCGAACCGGGCGACGATCGGATCGGTACCCGTGGCCGCGGTCCCGGCGGCCACCAGCGCGTCGAATCCCTCGCGTGGCCCCGGATCCGGGTCGGGGCCGAGCTCGGGCTCCTCGTCGGGCATCGGGTGGTCCTTCCCTACAGGTTCGGCAGTACCAACGATTCCCGGTATCCACGGTCGCCCTCGGCGATGATCCGCACCGAGTCGGGCAGTTTCTCGTCGCCCAGCGCCTCGACCCGGTACCGCACGTTCTGCTGCGGCACGCCGTTCGTCCGGCCCTCGACGACGCTGCGGATCCGCTGCTCCAGCGACCGCATCGGACCGTCGTTGACGTGCGAGAAGTCCTTGCTGTACAGGGTGACGTAGTTCTTCGGGTCGTTGATCGGGCCGCCGAGCGTGTCGGCGAGCAGGTGCGACTTCGCGTGCGGTCCGAGCCCGCCGAGGTAACCGGCCGGGTTGATGTCGGACGGGATCGCCGGCCGCTGCGCGCCCTGCAACTGGTCCGGATGGATGTACGCGTCGAGCGACGTGCCGCGGGACGAGCCGTCCGCGAACTCCTTGAGGTCGCCCAGCTTGTAGCCGCCGGGTGGCATGGTGCTGGGGAACGTCCCGTCCATCATCCCGGGCGGCCGCGGCGCCAGTACGCCGGTCGCGTCGGCGAGTGCGGAGGACAGCGACACGATCGCCTCAGCCAGCGCCGTGTCGAGGGCGGTGGCCGCGCCGACCGCGGTCTCGATCGCGGCCGTCAGGCCCAGCGCGGCGGCCTCGAACGCCGCCAGTGCGGCGGGCGCGGCGGGGCCCGCGGCGTCCGCCTCGGCCTCCTGCTCCGGGCTGATCGTGACCACGCCCGCCGGCGTGACGATGAACTGCGCCGCCTCGATTCCCGCGACGAACTCCCGCAGCGCGCCGGTGAAGGCGACGAACGCTTCGCCGCCACCGGTCGCCACACCGCCCGACGCCTCGACGATGCCGACGACCGTGGTGATCCCCCCGTCGATCGTCGTCGCCCGGGCGGTGTGCGCTCCCGACGCCTCGCCCAGCCAGCGGTTGCCGGCCTTCTGGGTCGACTTGGTGAACGCCTCACCCGACTTCGTCAGCTTCCCGCCGGCCGACTCCAGCGCCCGGCCGACCCCCGCGAAGTCGGCCGGCTTCGCCGTCATGAGCTGCTGGTACGCCGGCATCAGGCACCCCAGGCGCGTTCCCGCACCCGCTTGAACGACCACTCGGCCACGTAGTCGACGTTCTTGTAGTTGGACCCGCAGTTCACGAGGCCGCCACCGTGGTCCTCCAGAGCGCGTGCCAACGCCTGCGCGACCGCGTCGTACTCCCCGGCGAACTCGGCGAGCGCGGCGGCGAACTCGAAGCCGGGGTTGCTCGCCGTCGCCTGGTCGGCCGCCTCGCCCAGTTTCGGCCCGGTGGCCCGGAACTGGGCGGGGATCCGGCCGATGCTCCGCCCCTGGCGGCGGAGATCCTCCCAGTACGCCTCGTAGTGCCCCATCGCCGCATCGTACTGACGGGCGCGTGCGGGGAAGCGTCCCGAACGGCCGTCCGTCGGGTTTCCGTCACCGGCGCCGCCCCCGAACGAGGGCTCCACGTCGGGCGCGGCGGGTGCACGCCGGTTCCGACGCGCACCCGCCGTTGGACGGCACTGTCGCGCCGGCGATCAGACGCGTACGGCCGGGGCCGGTTCCGCCCGGTGCCGGCTGTCTGCGTCGATGCCGCGGCGACCGGTCCGTACGACGCCGGCCGCCGCGGCCAGCAGCACCGCGCCCGCGGCGAAGGCGGCGACCGTGGTGACGTGGTCCACCAGTACGCCGGCCACGGAGGAGCCGATCGCCGAGCCGATGTTGTTGGCCGTGTTGACCCAGGTGCTCGCCTCGGTGCGCTGGTGGTCGGGCGCCAGCGTGTCGGCCGCCAGGTACGACACGACGAACAGCGGCGCCACCGCGACACCCGTGACCGCCATCGCGACGCCGAGGACGACGAGGTTGCCGGCCAGGGCGGCCACCGCGGTGCCGACGGCCAGCGCGAGCGTTAGCCCCACCAGGTGCGTCGACCTGCGGCGCGTGTGCCGCCGCCGGCCCCACGCCAGGCCGCCGAGCACGCTGCCGACGGCGAGCGCCGCCTCGACGTACCCGGCGGCGGCCGGATGCCCGGACGCCTGCGCCCGCGCGGCGATGCACGTGGTGGCGATGCCCATGCCGACCGCGGTGACCAGGATCGTCAGGACGACCGGCCGGAAACCCGCCCAGCGGAGCGGGCCGAGACCCCATCCGCCGGACGGTCCCGCCGCGGCGACCCGCGTGCGGCGTACCGGTCGCATCCGGGCCATGACGGCGGTACCGGTCAGCAGCAGCGCGGCCGTGACGAGCAGCGCGACCTCCGGAGACGCAACCTTGAGGAGGACGCCGACCAGCAGCGGCCCGACCAGCCACAGCGTCTCCTCACACACCGAGTCCAGGCTGTACGCCCGGCCGACGTGGTCGGTGCCGGCGGTGATGGTGCGCCACACCGCGCGCATCGCGGGACCCAACGGCGGCGCGCACAGCCCCGCGGCGACGCCGAGCACCAGGTACGCCGCCGGCGCCGACACCCCCGCCCAGGAGAGCGCGACGACGAGGGCCAGCGCGCCGGCGGATCCGGCGGCCAGCGCGGGCAGTACCCGGGACGGTCCGTAGCGGTCGACGACGCGCGCCTTCAACGGCAGCAGCAGCGAGGTCACGCCGTACCCGGCGAGAACGGTGCCCGCCGCGGTGAACGAGCCCGTCGCGTGGTGGACGGTGAACAGGAGGGAGAGGGAGAGCAGGCCGTACGACAGCCGCCCGACGAGCGCCGCGCCGTAGGTCGCGGCGGCGTCGGGAAGCGTGAGGACGGCACGGTAGCTCCCAGCACCGGAAGTGCCAGACATCGGTGTGCTCCAGGGACTGAGCCGCGACGTGCGCGCGGCCGGTGGGCAGGGCTCGACGGAGCGGGCAGTGCCCGCCCGGAGCGCCTAGGGCCGACCGTGAGTCATGCCGGGGACCCTACAACATCCGCGGCCGTGCGGTCCGTGGCCACGGTCACGGTGCCCGGTTGGATGTGTGGGCCGAGCCGCGCCACGTCCTGGTCGAGCCGGGGCGCTACGCAGGGATTCACTGCCGTACGTGGGCAGGGGGCCGTCGTCACGGCCGTCGCCGGACCCGGCACGGTGATCCTTGGCCCGGCCGGCCCCGGGCCCACGGTCGTCGCCGGGGGCGACGTCACGCTTCAGAGCCTCGCGGTCCGCTCGGCCCCCGGTACGTCGGCGCCGGCGGTGCGCGGCGGCAACGTCTTCGCCGAGAACTGCGAGTTCGCCATGGGCGCCGACGCCGCGGCGGCCGCGAGTGTCTTCTCGATCCACACGAACGTGCAGGTGCAGTCGGGCGCCGTCGGCCCGGCCCCGACCGGGCCGTACGGCATGGCTCAGGGCGCCCGCGTGGTCCGCCGTCAGGCCCGTGCGTACGCGTGGCGCCGGACCCGGGCGGCCAGGAGCAGGACGAGGATCGCGACCGCGCCGCAGACCACGTTGCCGAGCACGGCGACCGGCCGCGACACCGGCAGCGAGGCCGACTGCACGAAACCCACCCAGACGTACGTGAGCAGCAGCCCGGCGCCGACGGCGAACACGTGGGTGGTGGACCAGCCGGGGCGGCGTGCGTACCGCGCGAGCAGGACGAGGGAGGCGGCGACCCAGACCGCGACGCACGGCAGGACGGCCCACGGCCACGGCACCGCGAGCTCGATCGCCCAGTACCCGCCGGCCACGGCGAACGCGACGACGGCGACCCGCCACGGTCGCGGCGCGGGCCGGCCGGTACCGGCTGCCGGCGCGGGCCGGTCGCGGCGCCGGACCGCCACCACGACGGCGGCGGCCACCAGGGCGACGACGGCGGCCACCGTGACGCCGAACTGCAGCGGGCTGGCGAGGAAGTGGAACTGCTCGTACTGCATGGCCGTCAGCCCCGTGCAGCCCACGACGAACACGCCGACGACCACCGCGAGCCCGGGTCGGCCGAGCCACGGTCGCGGCGCGTCGCGGTCGAACGCCTCGATCACCGCGATCGGCACGCTGATGCTCCAGACCGTGTGCAGCATCAGCGATCCCTCGGTGAGGCTGGCGCTCGTCCCCAGCCCGGGTACGGGCGCGTAGCCGGCGAAGTCCGGCAGGCCGAGGTACCCGGGGTTGAACAGCATCTGGTCGACGATGCCCTCCTCGACCAACGCGTACGCGGCGCCGAGCAGGACGATCATGGGCCAGCCGCCGCGGGTCCGGCGTACGACCTCGTGGATGAGGACGGCGCCGCCGCCGTACATGGTTCCGAGGACGAGCACCCAGGCGAACGCGGTGATCGGCTGGTTGCCGAGGACGAACTCGCCGACGAACGGGCTGAACGCGTACAGCGCGAGGGCGAGCAGCAGGCCGCGGCGGCGGCTGTGACGCTGCGCGGGGCCGGTGGTCGTCGGGTCGGCGGTGGTCGCCATCCGGCCTCCTCGCGAATTCTTGGAGTAGCCACTCTAGTATTACATCCGTGGCCCGGACGGTGAACCCGCAGGAACACGCCCGGCGGCGGGCGCAGATCGTCGCCGCCGCGGCCGTCGAGTTCGCCGAGCGCGGCATCGACGCCACGTCGACCGCGGCGATCTGCCGCCGCGCCGGCATCGGCTCCGGCACCCTGTTCCACTACTTCGGCACCAAGCGGGAGATCGTGCACGCGGTCTTCGCCGACGACCTGCCGCGGGTCGAGGCGCTGTGCGCGCGGGCGCTGGCCGACGACGACCCCGACCGCGGGCTCGACCTGATCGTCGACCACCTGCTCGCCGAGCTCGCCGACCCGCTCGCGCCGGGCCTCGCGACCGCCGCGGCGCTCCAGGCGGGCCGCGACGCCGACTTCGCGGCGATGCTCGCGGCCACGGACACGCGGATCCGCGCGAGCCTGGCCACCCTCCTGCGGCGCGCCAACCGGCAGACCGGACGCAGCCTGCCGCTCCCGCCCGCGTCCGCCGCACGGTGGATCCACGGCCTCGTCGACGCCGGCCACCTCGGCGTCGTCGACGGCCCACGCGCGCGTACCGCCCGCGAACTGCGCCGCATCGCCGACTGGCTCGCGGGCCGCTGACCGTGTCAGCGCCCGTGTGGGCGCGATGGCTGCCCCGTGTCAGCACGCCCTCCGATGCTGGTTTCAGTCACCGATCGCGCCAGCCGGGCACGACGACGAAGCCCCAGGAGGGCACCATGCCGACCTTCACCTCGCCGCAGCCGATCTCCGCCGTACTGGACATCCCGGCCGGGCGCATCCAGCTCGCCGCCGCCGACCGCGCCGACACCGTCGTCGAGATCCGGCCCGCGGACGCCTCGAAGAGCCGCGACGTCAAGCTGGCGGACGAGACCACGATCGAGTACCACGACGGCGTCCTGCGGATCGTGGCGCCGACCCGGAACCAGTACTTCGGCCCGTCCGGAGCCATCGAGGCGACGGTCCAGCTGCCCGCCGGTTCCCAGGTCACGGTGAAGGCGGCCAGCGCCGAGATCCGTACCGTCGGCCGGCTCGGCGACGTCGCCGTCGAGGGCGCGTACCGCCGGATCGCGATCGACGAGGCCGGGAGCCTCCGCCTGACGGCGGTCGACGGCGACGTCGAGGTCGGCCGGCTCGGCGGCTCCGCGGACATCAGCACCGCCCGCGGCGCGATCCGCATCACCGAGGCCGTACGCGGGGACGTCACGCTGCGTACCCAGGCCGGCGACATCTCGGTCGGCGCGGCCCACGGCGTCTCCGCCTCCCTCGACGCCGGTACCGGTCACGGCCGTGTCAGCAACTCCCTCCGGAACGACGGCACCGCCGGGCTCGACATCCGCGCCACCACCCCGTACGGCGACATCGCCGCCCACAGTCTCTGACGGCCGGGCCCGCTGGCGGTGCATGAAGAATTTAATTTGAAACTCGTATGATACGGTTCAGATGTTGTCTGACTTTCGTCGGATGGGCGTCGTCGGGTTCGACGGCGCCCACCGGCGACGACGATGAGGAGCCGTGATGTTGTTGATCACCGGAGCGACCGGCGCGGTGGGACGCCACCTCGTGGCCACGCTGCTCGCCGGCGGGGCCGACGTACGAGCCGTGTCCCGGCATCCCGAGGCGGCCGGCCTGCCCGCCGG
Organism: Actinocatenispora sp.; assembly: GCA_036503555.1. GTDB lineage: Bacteria > Actinomycetota > Actinomycetes > Mycobacteriales > Micromonosporaceae > Actinocatenispora. The sequence continues at coordinate 258,709 of DASXWQ010000067.1, read as the reverse complement.
GGTCGAGGTCGTGGCGGCGGACCCGTCGCGGCCCGACACGCTCGACGCCGCCCTGGCCGGCGTCACCGGGCTGTTCCTGCACCCGCGGGCCGTCGGCGACGCGGCGTACGAGCTGGTTGCGCTGGCCCGGAAGTCCGGTGTGGCGCGCGTCGTGGCGCTGTCGGCGATCAACGTCGACGACGACGACGCCGACCAGCCGTCGCGGTACCGCGGCGACCGGAACCGCGAGGCCGACCAGGCCGTCGCCGGCAGCGGCCTGTCGTGGACGAGCCTGCGCGCCAGCTCGTTCGCCGGCAACACGGCCCAGGCGTGGGGCGGCCAGCTCCGCGCCGGCGACGTCGTCCGCTACCCGTACGCCGGGTTCCAGGAGTCCCTCGTCGACGAGCGTGACCTGGCGGAGGTCGCCGCCCGCGCGCTGACCACCGACGAGCTGGCCGGTCGGCGGCTGCGGCTCACCGGCCCCGAGTCGACCACGCACGCCGGCCTGGTCGACACCATCGGCGCCGTACTCGACCGGCCGCTGCGCTTCGACGAGGTGGAGCCCGAGACGGCCGTGCGCGGCATGGTCGCGGCCGGGCAGCCCGAGCCGTTCGTCGCCGCGCTCATGCGCCGGTACGCGCGCTACGCGCAGACGCCGCAGCACCTGCCGACCGACGACATCCAGCAGGCGCTGGGGCGTCCCGCCCGCACGTACGCCGGCTGGGTCGCCGACCATGCCGACGCGTTCCGGAGCGGACGATGACGCCCACGACGGGCCGTCACCCGTACGCCCCGACCGCCGTCACCCGGTCGTACCCGCGGGCGAACGCTGCGGTGGCCTGAGATGCCGGCCGTCGAACTGTCCGCCGGCGTCGTCGACTACGAGGACACCGGCGGCGACGGGCCGGTACTCGTCCTGCTGCACGGGCTGCTGATGGACTCGTCGCTGTGGGACGGCACCGTCGCCGAGCTCGCCGCGGACCACCGCTGCGTGGTACCGACGCTCCCGCTCGGTGCGCACCGGCACGCGATGCGCACCGACGCCGACCTGTCCCCGGCCGGTGTCGCGAACCTGGTGGCCGAGCTGCTTCAGCACCTCGACCTGCGCGACGTCACCCTGGTCGGCAGCGACACCGGCGGCGCGTACGTCCAGGTGCTCATGGCCGACGGGGACCCGCGGGTGGGGCGCGCGGTGCTGGTGTCGTGCGACGCGTTCGACAACGTACCGCCGGGGCTGACCGGGCGGACGCTGGTCGCCGCCGGAATGCTGCCGGTGTTCCTGTTCGGGTTGGTCATGCAGCAGATGCGGATCCGGCCACTGCGCCGCTCACCGCTGGCGTTCGGCTGGCTGACGCGCCGCGGCGACGCCGCCACCGTACGGTGGTTGCGGCCCGTCCTGCGGCAGCCCGAGATCCGGTACGACGCGGTGCGCGTACTGCGGGCGGTGTGGCGGGACCGTCGGGTGCTGCTGCCGGTCGCGGATCGGCTGGCGACGTTCCACCGGCCGGCACTCGTGGTGTGGGCCCGCGGCGACCGCGTCATGCCGCCGGAACACGGGCGGCGGCTGGCCGAGCTGCTGCCCCGGGGCCGCCTCCGGTTCGTCGACGACACCGCCACCCTCGTACCGCTGGACCAGCCGGAGCGGCTCGCCCGCATCCTCCGCGACTTCGTCGCGGAGTGAGCCCAGCCGGGTGCCGGGCGGGTCGCGGCTGGTCATCGTGCGTCGTCGGTCCGGAGCCGTCGTTGGAGCAGCAGCGTGTCGAGCACCCGGCCCTGTTTGCGGCCGACCTGTCGCAGCCGGCCGGCGTCGACGAATCCGCACGACTGGTGCAGGGCGACGGAGGCCGGGTCTCCGGTGTCGGCGATCACCGCGATCACCTGTTCCACGCCGGCCCGCTGGGACTCGTCCAGGAGGGCCCGCAGCAGCCGGCGCCCCACTCCGCGGCCGGTCTGGCCCGGGGCGACGTAGACGCTGTCCTCCACCGTGCCCCGGTACGCGGGCTTGGTCCGCCACGGCGTCGCGTACGCGTAGCCGACGACCGCGCCGTCGGCCGCCGCGACCAGGAACGGCAGTCCGCGCGAGGAAAGCTCGGCGTGCATGCCCTGCCAGTGGGTCACCGGCGGAGGTACCTGCTCGAAGGTGGCGACGCTGGTCGTCACGTAGTGGCCGAAGATCGCCGCGACGGCGTCGAGGTCGTCGCCGGTCGCCGCCCGGATGACCGCCGTGCCGTCCCCCGCCATGTGTTCTCCTATGGTAAAATCCGTCGCTACCATAGGAGAATAGATGGATCTGGGTGGTCTGGGCAAGCGGGTACAGGAGCTGCGCCACGAGCGCGGCATGACGCTGCAGGACCTCGCGTCCACATCGACGGTGAGCATCAGCATGATCTCCGCGGTCGAACGCGGGCTCAAGGCCGCGACCGTCACCGTCCTGGACCGGCTCGCGCACGGCCTCGGCGTCACGCTCGCCGCACTCGTCGCGCCGCCCGAGGACACGAGGATCATCGTGCGGCGCGCCGCCGAGCAGGACGCCGTCGACGAGCCCGGCGGATGGCGCCGCACCGTGTTGACCCCGGTGGTTCCCGGGGTCAACTTCGAGTGGGTCCACACCACGCTCGACGCCGGCTGCGACGCCGGCTGGTTCCCCGCCTACGCCCCCGGATCACACGAGTACGTCGTCGTTCAGGCCGGCACCCTTCGGCTGCGGCTCGACGACCGGACGCTCGACCTCGACGCCGGCGACTCGGTCTACTTCGCCGCCGACGTCCGCCACGGCTACGCCAACCCGGGCAACAACCCGTGCGACTACCACGTCGCGGCCCTCATCATGCGCCCGCGCCACCGCGCCACCACCTGACGACGGCCGCAACACCAGGTCGGTCGGTGTTGCTCAGTCGACCCGCCGGGCCTCGACGCGGGTGATCCAGCCGCGGTAACCGGCGCGCGCCTCGTACTCCCGCTGTAGTTCCTGCGCTGCCGCCAGCGCCGCCACCTCGGACTCGAAGCGTGCGGCCCGGCCGCGGTGCCGGGTGAAGTCCTTGCCGTCGGACGCCTTCCGGTCGGCCGAACCGAGGAACTTGTACCCGCCCTCGTCGTCGATGACGACCGCGACCCAGTCCTGTCCATCGCTCACGTGAGCCCCTTCCACCAGGTCCCAGTATCCGCCCACCGCGATCTCCCCACGCAGGCGAGGCCGCAACGCTGGGTCTGGGTTGCCCGCTGACCGTCCGCGGCGGGGCGCCTAGCGGAGCAGGTTCGAGAGCATGGACCCGGCCGCCACCGGATCGATGGCGGCGACGACGGCGAGCGGGATGCAGGCGGCCGACAGTACCCACCAGACGATCCCGACCGCCGTGGCCCGGACGGCCCAGGTACGCGCCGTGGACGCGGCCTGCCGGGCGCCGCGGTGGTCGCCGACCGCGAGCAGCTTGTCGACCTTCGTGGCGTGCGTGATCGCCGGGATCGCCAGCGGCCAGAACAGGAAGGCCGACACGACCGCCCAGACCAGGTGGTTCTCGACGGGGCGCGGCGGGTCCGCGGTGGGCTGCATGGCTCTGTCTCCTGCTCGACGGGACGACGGGACGACGGGACGGGGACGGACGGGGACGGCGGGTCAGGGGCGGGGGGTCGACCGGGCCAGCGCCCATCGCCCACCGGCGACGCGCCACACCCGGTACGCGGTCGCCTGCGCCGGTGGCGCGAAGACGGCGGTCACCTGGACGCAGGCCCGGTCGGGCAGTGGCAGCACCGTGAACTCCGTCAGGTCGGGCCGTGCGGCGTCGGCGGTCAGGTCGGCCACCAGCCGGCGTACGGTCGCCAGCGCGTCGTCGACGGCCTGCGCGGCGGTCGGCCAGGTCCGTGTCATCTCCTCGTGCTCGGTGCGGAGCCGGGCCTCGTCGATGCGCGGCATCGGGCCGAGGCACGCGTCGAGCGCCTGGTACGCGTGGCCCGGGGTCGCCGCGTGGATGCCGTCGGACGCGATCAGGATCCCGCGGGCTCCGGTGCGTGTCACGGCGCCGGCCGGCTCGGCGATCTCGACCCGGTCGACGACTCCGCCGGCGAGCGTGACGGTGGTGTGGTGGCCCCGGAGCGGGCCGTCGTAGTGCAGGAGTTGCGTGGCCGCCGGCCGGACGGCGTCCCCCGTGGGCGGCGTACGGTCCGGCGGCACGACCTCGCCGGCGACGGTCCGCGCCGGCTCGCCGAGCCGCGCCAGCACCGCGTCCCGGCCCATCCCCACCCGTACCCCGAAGACCGCCGCCACGGTGACCCGACCACGTACAGGTGCGGTCGCGGGTGCCGCGGTACGCGTCGCGGATGCGGCCCGGCGAGCGGCCCGCGCGGCCTGGAACCGCCGACGCGCGCCGGGGTTCGGCCGTTGCGGCCGGCGGATCGAATGGCGCCGGTGCGCCTTGCCCGGCTGCCGCGGCACCACGGTGACGCCGTGCGCGGTCTGCGCCCGGTCGAGCGCCGCGAGGGTCGGCCCGAGCAACACCATCAGCGACACGAGCAGAACCAGGACCAGCGCCAGGCCGAGATGGAAGTGCGGCCGGGTGACCAGGTAGCCGACCTCGGCGACGAACAGGGCCACCGGTACGAACGTGACCGCCAGCCAGCACCGTTGCCGCCGGACGGTCCGGTCCGCGCTGGGCACGGCCACCCGTACCGACTGCCGGCAGGTCCCGCAGTACACGGCGTGGACCGCGCTGCCCGCGGCGGGCCGCCGCAACCGGATCGGGTACGTCATGTACCGGGTGGTGATCGTCGTACCGCCGATGTGGTGGTTGCTGGTGGCGTCGAGGAAGTGCGCGAGGCGCACGTCGGGTACCGGTTCGATCTGGTGGAAGGCCATCCCGCTGCCACGTCCCGTCCGTGCCTACAACGCGTGCCGGGCACCACGCCGCGGACCGGCACCAGTCTCGTCTCGTGCCCGGCGAGGACTCAAGACACGAACCGGACAGTGACAGCTTCCGGCCACGGCACGGAGGTAATACGATCCCGGAAGTGTTGGACAACGTACTGTCGTCGCGGTCCGGCGAGCTGTACCAGCGTCTCCTCGTCGGCGAGCACCACATGCTCGCGCCGGCACCGGACACGCTGGACAAGCTCGACGACGCCGAACGCGAGCTGGTCGCGGCCGGCTTCGCGCGCGTCCAGGACGGCGACCCCCCGCTGCTCGTACCGGTGGCCCCGGCGGTCGCCGCGCAGGTGGTGCTGGGCGGGATGGCGGCGCGGATCTCGTCCTGGCAGGACCAGACGGCGAGCACCCTGCGGCAGCTCATCGCGCTCCAGCGCGACGCGTTGAGCGTCGACGGTCGTACGGTCCGGTCGATGGCCGAGGTGGTCACCGAGCCGGCGCAGATCATCGCCCTGGTCGACGGCGTACAGCGCGGTGCGCGTCGGGAGCTGCTGTCGCTGGACACGACCGCCGCGGCGGGGTCGGCCTGCCAGCCCCGGGTGTCGCCGGCGGTCGACGACCCGCCGCCGGTGTGGAGGACGGTCTTCACCACCGACTTCGCCACGCCGGAGCTGACCTGGATCGTCGAGGAGACAAGGAAACGCGGCGGTCAGGTCCGGTTGGCGCCGGCGCTGCCGATGAAGCTCCTCGTCGCCGACCGCGCCAGTGCCCTGGTACCGCTGGACGAGAGCGGCTCGGCGGGCGTCGTCCTGTTCCGGTCCCCGACGGTGATCGGGGCGCTCGTCGAGCTGTTCGACGGTCAGTGGGACCGGGCCGCGCCGGACCCGGCGGGCCCGGGCGACCAGTCCAGCGACCTGACCCCGTACCAGCGGCACGTGCTCACACTGCTCACCGGCAACCTCAAGGACGAGGAGATCGCCGCCCGTACGCACGTGTCGATCCGGACCGTACGCCGCAACATCGCCGCGATCCTCGACCAGCTCGGCGTCACCACCCGCTTCGCGGCCGGTGTGCAGGCCGCGAAACGCGGGTGGATCTAGCGTGCGGCAGGACCGTGGTCACGTCACCTCGCCGCGGTCGCGCGGCGGTGCAGGCGGATCGCCGAGACCAGGAAGAAGACTCCGCCCAGGGCGGCGTAGCCGGCGATGTTGGTGAACGACGTGTTCTCTCCGCCGGCCTGGAGGACGAAGCTGGCGCCGGCGACGGTGGAGATCGCGCCGACCCGGAACCGGCCGCCCGGCACTTCGTCATGCTGCGCGACGGTGCCATGGCCGCCGGCTGCCTGACCGATCCCAAGACCATCCGCGACACGTTCCTGCTCGGCGTCGAGGGACTCCTCAAGTACCGCAACCGCAACCGCAACCGCAGCCAGCCGAAGTCGAGCCGTCACACGTAGCTCCCTGCACGGGTTTACGGCTGGTCGTCGCCCGCGGTGTCGCGGACGGCCTGGGCGAAGGCGCGCAGGCGTGCGGTCTCGCAGGCGGCCAGCCACAGCAGGGCGTACTCGATCGGTGGGGCGTCGTGGAAGGGAACGAACCTGACGTCGGGCCGGGTGTGGTACGCGACCGCGGGCCCGCTGATGGGAGTGACGCCCTGGCCGGCGGCGACGTACGCGAGGGTCTCCTGCCAGTACGTGGCCGCCGGGCCGTGGGCGATGGGCCGGCCCGACGGGGTGGTCGTCGGAAAGTAGTGCTCGAGCCAGTAGCGCGGTACGGGGCCGGCGATCGGGATGATCGTGGTGTCGGCGTAGTCCTCGAGCGAGACCGACGTGCGCCGGGCGAGGGGATGGTTCGCCGGGACCACCAGGACGCGAGGGGCGGACAGCACGGTCGGGCTCGTGGCGATGTCCGGCTCGTCGACGGGAAGCTCGGTGAGCTGGATGTCGAGCTCACCCGCGCGGAGCGGGCCGAACGGGTCGTTGAGCTGGACCTCCCGGATCTCGATCCGGCAGTCGGGGTGGCGCGCCGTGAAGGTCTCGGCGGCCCTGAGGACGGTGTTGGACGCCATCGGGCTGGAGTACCCCACGCGCAGCGTCCCCGTGACGCCCCGGCCGGCCGCGGTGATCCGGGCGAGGGCCTGCTGGATCTGCCGGTGGGCGGGGAGCAGGTCGTCGCGGAACTGCTGCCCGGCCGGGGTGATGGACACGCGGCGGCTGGTGCGCTCGAACAGCAGGACGCCGAATCGGCGCTCCAGTGCCTTGATGGTCTGGCTGACCCGCCCCTGGGTGAGGCCGAGGCGTTCGGCGGTGCGGCCGAAGTGGAGCTCTTCCGCCAGGGTCAGGAAGATCTCGATCTCGTGCCGTTCCACATTCCTCACGCATCCATTAGTCGCGCTCTTCGACCGATCCACATTACGGCATTGATCCGGGTCGCCGCCCTGACAAAGCTGGATGGGAACCTCTCGTGATCGCACATGCGAACGATTGTTGATCTTTAGGGGAACCCCATGGAAAACGAGCTGTTCGACTACAGTCCGATCGTGGGACGCGAGCCGATCCACTGGCCGGGCGGCGCCCGCGTCGCCTTCTACGTGGGGCTGAACGTCGAACACTTCCAGGTGGACCGGCCGTCGACGAGCATCAACGAGGCGACGGCGGCGCTGGTACCGGATCCGCTGAACTACGGGTGGCGCGACTACGGGCCGCGCGTGGGCATCTGGCGCATGATCGAGGCCTTCGACCGGCACGGAGTACGCCCGAGCGTGCTGCTCAACTCCGACGTCGCCGAGCGGTACCCGCAGATCGTTGAGGCGGGCCGGGCGCGGGGCTGGGCCTGGCTGGCACACGGCCAGAACAACTCCACCCTGCAGGCCGACATCGCCGACGACGAACGTGGCTACCTGGCGAACGTCCTGGACACCATCGAGAAGGCCGTGGGCCGCCGGCCGCGCGGCTGGCTGGGCCCTGCGCTGACCGAGACCTTCCAGACGCCGTCGCTGCTCGCCGAACTCGGCCTGGACTACGTGCTGGACTGGACGAACGACGACCAGCCGTACCGGCTGAACGTGCCCGGGATGATGAGCGTGCCGTACACCCTTGAGCTGAACGACCTCGGCCTGTTCACGATGCACGCCCTCAGCGGGCCCGACTTCGTGCAGGTCGTCAAGGACCAGCTGGACCAGCTCTACGCCGAGTCCGCCGACAGCGGCCGGGTCATGGCGCTGGCGCTGCATCCGTTCGTCAGCGGCCAGGCGTTCCGGCTGAAGTATCTGGACCAGGCCCTGGAGTACGTCGCCAACCACCCCGGAGTATGGCTGACCACCAGCGACGACATCGCCGACCACTACGCCCGTACCACCGCTCACCAGACGAGTTGAGGTTCGTATGAAGGCACTTGTCGCGGACCCGGACACCGCTCTGACCATGCGTGTGGACGACGTACCCGAGCCCGTCCCGACGCCCGCCCAGGTGGTGGTTCGCGCCCGGAGCGTCTCGCTGAACCACGGCGATCTCAACGATGCGGTGTCGGGCCGGATCCCGCCCGGGGGCGTACTCGGATCGGACGTCGCCGGGATCGTCGAGCGGCCCGCGGCCGACGGCTCCGGCCCGGCCGCGGGAACGCGCGTCGTCGCGCTGACATCCGGTGCCTTCGCGACACGGGTCGCGGCGGACACGTCCTCCGTCGCGGTCGTACCGGACGGTGTCGACCTGGCCGTCGCGAGCGCACTTCCGGTCGCGGGACTGGCCGCGTTTCGCTCGCTGCGCCGCTGCGGACCGTTGCTCGGCCGGCGCGTACTGGTCACCGGGGCGTCCGGCGGCGTCGGCGTCTTCGCCGTCCAACTCGCCGCCGCGGCCGGGGCGCATGTGGTCGCGTCCGTCGGTTCGCCGGCCCGGGGTACACACCTGGCAGAGCTCGGCGCCCACCAGGTCGTCGTCGGACTGGACGGAGTCGACGAGCCGCTCGATGCCGTGATCGACAGCGTCGGCGGCCCGCAGATGGTGCGGGCGTGGGACCTGCTGGCCGACGGCGGCACGCTGCAGTCGGTCGGCTGGGCCTCCACCGAGCCCGCCCTGTTCCCGCGGTACGCGACGATCGGGCCCGAGCGGACTCTCGTGTCCTACCTGACCCGGGGACCGGTCGGGGACGACCTGGGCACCCTGCTGCGGCTGGTCCAGGCCGGTACGTTGAGCGTCCAGTTCGGCTGGCGCGGCTCGCTCGCCGACTTCGCCGATGCCGCGTCGTCCCTGCGCGAGCGGCGCATCCAGGGCAAGGCGATCATGGACGTGATGTCATGACCGATGGTCGTGCCGCGCGCTCTGGATGCTCAGGGATGCGTCCAGCAGCACCGGCAGGCTCGCCGGGCCACCACACGATCGACGCGGGGGCGGACGGCGGACTCCTGGCTGCGTACGCGCGCCGGCGACGGAAGGGACCGAGACGATGAACCACGCGCCGGTGATCGAGCTGATCGGGGTCTGCTTCGACGGTTCGGGTCGGCCCCGCGGACAGTCCGCGGCACCGCAGGCCCTGCGTGACGCGGGCCTGGCCGCGGCCCTGCCCGCGGCGACCCTCGCCCCGGACATCACCGGCCCGGAGCCGAGCACCGGCCGCGGCCCGGCCGGTTTCTGCAACGAGCAGGCGTTGCAGGCGATGGTCGACGGCGTCTACGCCGGCACCCTCGCATCGTTGCGCGACAAGCGGTTCCCGGTGGTCTACGGAGGTGACTGCGCCGTCCTGCTCGGCGCCGTGCCCGCCCTGCGCGACACCCACGACGGCGCCGGCCTGCTGTTCCTGGACGCCCACGAGGACGCCACCACCATGGACGTCTCCGACTCCGGCGAAGCCGCCAACATGGAGATCAGCCTGCTCCTCGGCCGCACCGGTGGGTACGTTCCACCGCCCTGGCAGGCCCGCCTGCCCGCACTCACGCCGGACACCGTCGTGCTGCTCGGCCAGCGCGACGAGCGCCTCCGCCACGACATGGGCGTACCCAGCATCGCAGGCCACGTGCCGCTGCACCCGGCCGAAACCCTGCACGAGGACCCGACGCGTACCGGCGCGCAGGCGGCCACGCATCTCGTCAGGCAGACCCCCGGCTCCCGCTGGTGGCTGCACATCGACCTCGACGTACTCGCCGGCGCCGACTTCGCCGCCTGCGCCGCCGCGCACGACCCGACCATGCCCGGCGGCCTGACCTGGGCCGAGCTCACGGCCATCACCACCACGGCGGTGCGTACCGTCGGCGGCTGCGCGGGAATGAGCATCGGCGTCTACAACACCGATCTCGACCCGACTGGGGCCGCCGCCGCGCGCATCGTCTCGTTTCTCGCCGACCTGGCGGGCAACCTCGAACAGCCGCCCGCGCCGTGACGGCGCCGGCCTCGGCCGTCGCCGTCACGGGGCGCGGTCGCCGTACGGGACGGCGACCGGGCGGGGGTCACCGCGGGCGGGTGGGGTTCGCGTCGTGTACGACGGTGCCGTCGGACAGGGTCAGGTCGTACGCCAGGATCGGTGCGCTGTCGTCCTTGCCGTTGGCGGCGGCGGGGCCGGTCGGGAACGCCGGGCCGGGCCACCAGGCCACGTAGCGGCCGTCGCGGATCGAGGCGTGCACGGTGAACCGGCCCGCGCGGATGGTCACGCCGACCACGTGGCTGCCGACCGCGCCGTCGGTGATCGAGACGCCGGCGTCGGCGCCGAGTTCGCTGATCGCGCCCTGGGTGAAGCCGTTCGCGGGCGCGGTCGGCGCGGGGCCGTCGCTCCCGCCGACGGCGCTGTCCACGTCGTCGACGTCGGTGCTGCCGCTGCGATTGCGGGCGAGGCAGACGCCCGACAGATCCGGCTCGCCGGTCCGGTACAGCAGGGCGACGTGGTCGCCGCGGCGTTCGGCGAGCATGAGCCGGGCGCGGTCCAGGCCGATGCTGCTGCCCCGCAGGTTGTCGCGGCAGGCGGCCTGTACGGCGTGGAGTTCGCGGCCGGCGACGGGGTGCGGCGTCGGCGTCCACGACGCGTACGCGGCGTCGTCGTGGCCCTGGCCCTGCACCACCGCGACGGCCCCGACGACGAGGGCGACCGCGGCGGCGGAGAGCAGCGCCAGCCGTCGGTACCGCCGGGTCGGCGGAACCGCGGCCGGCCGGTCGCTGCCCGCGTACGGGGCGGTCCGGACGATGCGGTCGAGGCTCGCCGCGGCCCGTACGCGCTGGCCGTCGGTGACGGTCGGCGGCGCGGCGTCCAGGCCGCGGAGGGTGCTGTCGAGGTACGCGGTCATGGCCTGGCCTCCAACGGGGTGTCCAGCGGTGCGTACGACAGGGCTCCGGCGACGTCGAGCTGCCGGCGCAGCGCGCGGCGCGCCCGCAGCAGCCGCAGCCGGTACGACGTGGGCGTGACACCCAGCACCCGCGCGGCCTGCGGCGACGTGAGGTCCTCGAACACGGCCAGCGACAGCGTCTCCTGGTCGGTGTCGCTCAACCGTCGCCACGCGGCGGCCAGGTCGATCCGCTGCGCGACGAGCTCCGTGTCGGCGTGGTCGTCGACGGGCGGCGACACCTGCGCCACGCGTACGGCCAGGGCCGCGCGCCGGCCCTGCCCACGCCGGGTGTTGAGCAGGCAGTTGCGGGCGATCCCGAACAGCCACGCCCGCCGGTCGTCCGGCCTGGCCGGTGCCTCGTCGAACCGCCGCCACGCCACGAGGAACGCGTCCGCCGCGACGTCCTCCGCGTGCGACGGGTGCACCCGCCGCACCGCGAAGCGCAGCACGTCGGCGTACGCGTCGGTGTACAAGGCCCGGAATCGGGCCTCCCGATCCGGTTTCAGTGTCCGCATAACCCGCACCTGTCCAGCACCGCCCCGACTGTTTCACCTGCCCGCCGACACGCCGGCCGGCGGGGGTAGCGGGGCCACCAGGTGCGGGCCCGGGTAGCGGGCCCAACTCGGCGGCTGGAAGCCGCCGATCCTCTGCTCGAGCAGTTCGGCCAGCCGCAGCTGGGTGCGGTCCTCGAACATCGGGCCGATGAGCTGCACTCCCACCGGCAGGCCCGCGGGGGACCGACCGGTGGGTCGGCGGTGGCGGGCAGGCCGGGCATGGTGGCCACACCGGCCCAGACGAGCTGGTCGAAGTACGGGTACTCGACGCCGTCGATGTCGAACCGGCGTTCGGGTCCGGTCCGGCCATGACGTCGAGCAGGAGCGTGAGGTCGCGGGCGCTGCGGGCCATCGGACCGACGACGGCGAGGTCGAGATCGACCGGCCACGGCGGTGCCTGCGGCGCGACCATGCCACGGGTTGCCGCCAGGCCGACTGTCGGCTTGTGCGCGTACACGCCGCAGAAATGCGCCGGGGTGCGCGGCGAACCGGCGAGGTCGGAGCCGATGGACAGCGCGCAGAATCCGGACGCCAGGGTCGCCGCCGATCCGCCGGACGATCCGCCCGACGTGCGATCGTGATTCCACGGATTGTTGGTGGTGCCGTAGATCTCGTTGAAGCTCTGGATGTCCTGAAGCCCCAAGGGCACGTTGGTCTTACCCAGCACCACCGCCCCGCGGACTTGAGCCGCGCCACCTGTACCGCGTCCTCGGCCGGCAGATAGTCCCGGTGTTGCGGCATGCCCCAGGTCGTGGGCAGCCCAGTCATGTCGTACGACTCCTTGACCGTCACCGGGATACCGAGCAGCGGCCGGACCTCGCCGAGGTCACGTCACCGGCACGCAACGCGGCCGCCAACTCTTCGGCTGTCAGAAACTCCGCTCCATGAATTCGACGCTACTGACCGCTGGAACAGGTCATAAAATTCCGATTCGCGCAACGAGACGGGCGCCTCGTTGTCAATCACGTTCCTTTATGGCCATGGCGAAGCGCGGCGTGGGCACACGTGCGGAGGTGGTCCATGAATGATCGGTTGCAACAGTTTGCGCGAACAACGTGGCCGGCTCCGGTCCGCGACGGCGCCGCAGCATCGCGGGGCCTGACGTCGGTCCGCGATCCCGCGGTTGACAGGGCGTACCAGTATGGTGCCGTTCCTGCGCGATCGGGGGATCTCGGGAGGAAGCATGCGTATGGGAAGGTTCGGCCGCGTCGTGGCCGTGGCCGCCACGACGATCGTGGTGGGCATCGGGCTGATCGCCAGCCCGGCGGCGGCAGCGCCGGTGAGCCCGACCAACCCGTCCTGCGCCTGGCAGGGCACCCTGCCGAAGCAGGCGGCGTACTCACCGTTCCGCTCGTTCGTGTCGCAGCTCGACGGGCAGTGCCACCGCGCGTACGCGGTGATCGTGCGCCGCCTCGGGTACGGGAGGATCGCCGGCTGGCACCCGCACGCGCACGTCATGTTCCACTTCACCTGGAGCAGTGAGAACCCGATCGCCGCGACCGAGATGCGCAGCGGCGTGGTCACCCTCAACATCGGATACTTCAACAGACATCCGGGTGACTGGGGTGCCGTCTACCACGAGCTGACGCACGTCGCGCAGAACTACCCGGCCGGTCAGCCCGCCTTCATCGTCGAGGGTGTCGCCGACTACATGCGGTTCTACCTGGGTGGCAACACGGTGCGCGACGACCCGCCGTTCGAGAGCTACAGCCGGGCACGTTGCCCCGCCGGGCAGAACTACACCAGCGGGTACGGGTGCGCCGCGGCGCTGCTCAAGTACGCCAACGACGTCTACCACTCCGACGCCACCCTCGCGGTGCACGAGCTGGCCCTGCAGGGACGCGGCTCCACGTACTCGGCGACGCTGCAGCGGGTCACCCACGGCCGCGGCGCGGTGGAGCTGTGGCGCGCCTGCAACCACTACGAGCGGTACTGCGACAACGGTCGCTGACCCGCACGTCCATCGCTGCGGATGGAACGGCGCCATCACGACCGCGACGTCCCCGCCGCCGGCGCCGCGGTCACCACGGACTGCCCAGCCCCTACGGGTACGGGGCGGGTGTGGGCGACCCGTACCTGGTTCAGCGCTCGGCGATGACAAACTGTCAAGAGCCCACAGACCACCCTCGTACGACGCGTGGCCCGAGGGGTCGCGGCAGGCGGTCGAACGCCTACAGTTCTGTCGCATGACTCCGCCGCCGCCCTCGTACGGTGTCACCGGCAGGCGACCGCCCGCGGTCGAGATCGCGTTCTGGATCGCGGTCGTGGTGCCGCCGCTGGCGACCGTGCTCAACGTGGCCGGCTTCATGGTCGTGAAGAGGGCCGTGGACGACGTGTTCGGCACCACGGGCGGGGACGCTCAGGCGTCGATGTACGAACTCCATGACAAGGTGAACGGGCCTCTGCTCGGCGTGTTCGTCGTCGTCACGGTCGTCTATCTGATCCTCGGCGGCCTCTGGATCCTGTTCGCCCTCAACATGCGCAGCGGCCGACACTGGGCGCGGATCACACTCACCGCGTTCGCCTCACTGTGGGCCCTGTCCAGCCTCGTCGCGCTGATCCAGGGCGACACCCAGAACTTCACGACCGCGGACGTCCCCCCGTTCTTCGATTTCCCGAGTTCCTACCTCGTACTGGACTACGCGCGGAGCGCCCTGGATCTGGTCGCGATGGCCGCGTTCATCCCACTGGTCTTCCTGAAGCAGTCCAACCGGTACTTCGCGACCCGGCGCCGCGCGAGCTAGGGGTTCTTGTCGGTAGTGAGCGGCGGACAAGGCGCCGCCTGGCTCTGTCCGCCCCAAGGTCGACTGGAACACCCGCCTGGTCACGGGCGACGCGGTCGCGGAGATCACCCGCCTCAAGGCCGAGGACGGTGGGCCGATGAGGGTCGGTGGCGCGACGCTCGCCGCGGCGGCCATGCGGGCCGGGCTGATCGACGAGTACGCGGTCGTCACCCATCCGGTCCTGGTGGGCGGCGGCACGCCGTTCTTCACCGCGCTGGACAGCTGGGTGAACCTGAGCCTGGTGGAGACGCGGACGTTTCCCGGCGGGGTGGTCCTGAACAGGTACGAGACGAGGCGCTGAGCGCGATTCTTCCGCGAGCGACTCGGCCCCGGTCCAGATCGGTTACGCATGGGAGCGAGCACCACGTTATTGGTCTTCTCGCGAACCTATTTTCTGAATCGCCAAGGACTGAGGCTGGAGTCTGCAGCCACAGCGGCTGGCCGAAGAACGGATCGTTGGGCCTCCCACTGCAGGCCGACCAAGCCGCGATTGCCCCGCCGGAGCAGGCGGGCGGGCGCTGTGGCAGCTAACGAAGGGGCGCTAGCAAGGTACGTAACGGAGGACCGTTGGGGACGACCCCTTGACCGTGCCGAGGCTTCTCCGCCGGGGTTTCGTCGTGGCAGTGGCTCGCCAGGGCCAGGTCGGCTCAGCGTTTCGCGGTGCGTCGGCGGCGGCTTCCGGGCTTCTCGACAGAGCGGCGTGCGGCGGTCGGTTCGTCGCCGAAGCCGACGGCGAGCCGGTAGGTCATGTCGGTGAGGACGAACCGGATCTGGTCCGTGGGCAGCACCTCGCCGAAGGCCAGCACGACCATGCCGTGCTGCATGGTCCAGATCTCGGCGGCCCAGCCGAGGGGCAGCGGGTCGTCGGCGGGGCCGAACCGGCCCGCGTCGATGCAGCGCCGCACCGAGGCGACGAGGCGGTGGAACAGCCCGGCGCCGGGGTCCGCGTCGGAGGACGGCGGCCGGTCGACGAACATCGCCCGGTACATCTCCGGGTCGGCGAGCCCCGCGTCCAGGTAGGCGAGGGCGTCGGAGGTGAGGTCGGCGACCGGGTCGTCGGTGCGGCGGACACGGTCGAGTACGGCGTCCAGCCTGGCGAACCCTTCGGCACGGACCGCGTGACGCACCTGGTCCATGCTCCCGAAGTGCGTGTACACGGCCATGGTGGAGGCGCCGACCTCGGCCGCGAGGCGTCGCGTACTCAGCGCGCCGGGCCCGTCGGCGGCGAGTATGCGCGCCGCCGCGTCGATGAGGGCGGTACGGACGGCCGGGTCGGCGGATCGAGGACTCACCGCTTGACCGTACCATAACGTCGGTATATAACAGTGATATGGAACCCTCGACGCGACCGGCCGATGCCGCGGTGGACGCGGCGTGCCCTGCCGACCCGCTGCACAGTCACGCGCAGACGCCCCGACGCACCGCCCGGCTCCTCGGCCTGGTCGCCGACGTTGGTCTTCCCCTCGGCGGCTACTACCTGCTCCATCTGATCGGCCTGTCCGACTGGATCGCGCTGTTCGCCGGCACCGCCGCCGCTGGTCTGCGGGTTGCCGTTGTCGCGCTGGTGACCCGGCGGGTCACCTCGTTCGCCGCCCTCACTCTCGCCGTGTTCGGCGTCGGGCTCGCGCTCGCGTTCGTCGGCGGCGACGCGAGGTTCCTGCTGTGGAAGGACTCCGCGGCCACCGCGACCGTCGGCATCGTGTTCCTGGCCAGCCTCGCCGCCGGCCGGCCGCTGACCCTGTCGGCCGCGCAAACCTGGCGTCCCGCCACGGCCGCGACCCTGACCCGGCTGTACCAGCGCGATCCGGCGGCCCGGCGGGTGTTCCGCGGCAGCGCGTTCGGCTGGGGAGTCGGGCTGCTCACCGACTCGGCGCTGCGGGCGGCCGTGGTGTACCTGCTGCCGGTCGACGTCGCCGTCGGGCTCACCGCGGTCCTGCCGATCGTCACGATGGTCGGGCTCGGCGTCTGGAACATCGCCTACGTCACCCGTGCCGTACGGCAGGCCCCGCAGCTGGCGCCGCTGGTCGTCGGACGACCCCGACATGTCCGGACCGCGCCCGCGACTCCGACTTCCTGACGACACCGCACGCTCCGATACGAGAGGGGACCGCACCATGGACCAGACCACGCCCTCCGCACCGCCCCGCCCCGCCTGGCAGCGCACCCTCTGGGTACTCCAGGCGATAGCCGCGATCGGGTTCGCCGCCGCGGCCGCCGGCAAGCTCAGCGGCTCGCCCGAGGTGGTGGCCACGTTCCGCGCGATCGGCTTCCCCGACTGCTTCCGGTACCTGCTCGCCGCGCTGGAACTCGCCGGCGCCGTCGCCCTGCTCGTACCGCGGCTGGTCGGACTCGCGGGCGTGGCGTTCGTCGCGCTCACCGTGGGGGCGACCGTGACCCAGCTGGCGACCGGTGCCAGCCCGGTGATGCCGCTGCTGATGCTGGTCCTCTCGGCGGCCATCGCCGGGGGCCGCCGGGCGAGCATCGCCAGGCTCCGGGCCGACCTGACGCGCCGCCCGCGTACCGCCGCCGACACGCCATCGGCCCGCCCGCGGACGTGACGGACGCCGTGCCCCGTGCCCGGGCATGGTCCGGCCAGCGCGCCCTCCGTCGGTGGCGTGTGCAGGCCCAGCCGGGCCTTGCGGCGGACCACGGCGCAGCGAGGATCGAGTACATCGCCGGTTCGCGCCGGCGGCACAGTTCGGCCGGGGCCACGACCGTGGTGGCTCACACCGGACCGACACGGCCGCACGGCTCTGCTCACTCGACGAACGGGTGGCAGCAGGCCGTCTGCGAATCGGCGGTCGACATCCGGGTGTCGACCGGGGCCAACCAGGCCGGCCCCACCTTGCGGCCGCCATCAGCGACGCCTGCCTTCACCGCCCGAGCGGCGGCTGGACTACCGGCTGGTCGTGTGGGCGAGCAGTGCGTCCGCGACGGCCGGGACGGCGTGGGCGGGCAGGCCGTGCCCCACGCGATCGAGCCGGACGATCCGGGCGTCGGGGATCTCGGCGGCGAGCGCCTCGCCGTTGCCCAGCGGGAAGAACGGGTCGTCCACGCCGTGCACCACTAGGGTCGGCGCGGAGATCTCGCCGAGCCGTTCCCGCCACCGCGGCCCGTGGTCGGCGAAGGCGATGTTGCTCAACGCGCACCGGACGTCCGTGGTACGGGCGAGCTCGGCCTCGGCGCGCGTACGAGCGGACGCCTCGTCGAACGCGCCCGCCCCGGCGAAGGTCCGGGCCTGCAGCACGAGATGCTCGACCACGGCGCGCTCGTCCGACCAGTCCGGCTGCGGCGTGTTCATGATCACCTGCATGAGCGCGTCGTCGTGGCCGGGCAGGTCGTCGTCGACCGGGCCGGGCGTGTTCGGCCGGCTCGCGGCCAGCGTGAGGGTGGCGACCCGCTCGGGGTGGCCGAGCGCGAGCAGCTGGGCGATCCAGCCACCGGTCGACAGCCCGGCGACGTGGGCACGTCCCGTCCCGGTCACGTCGAGTACGCCGACCGCGTCGTCGACCAGGTCGGCCAGGGAGTAGCCGGGCTCGCCCGGCGGGTACGACTCCGAGCGTCCGGTGTCGCGTACGTCGTACCGGATCACCCGCCGCCCACCGGCGACGAGCCGCTCGCTCAGCTCGTCGGGCCAGCTCAGCATCGACGACCCGACCAGCAGCACACCCGGGTCGGTCGCCTCACCCTGCACCGCCACACAACACGTCGCACCGTTGATCACGAACACGCGCTCAGTCGAAGGCACAAACCTCTCCTCACCGGTACTCCACACGGACACGCTGCAAGGAACGACGACACCGGCACCCCGAACTCATCGGCCAGCGCCAGTCCGCGTGTGGCCGATGAATTCGGGCCTGCCCGGTCGTCGTTAGGTAGACAGGAACACGCCCGGGCGACACGAACCGCGAGGACACGACGATGATCGACAACGAAGCGACCGACACGGTACGACCGTTTCGGTTCGGTGTGGTCGCCCCCGTCGGCGGCGACCTGCCGGCGTGGCGCGACCAGGTGCGCCGGATCGCCGACCGCGGGTTCTCGACACTGCTGATGCCCGACGTACAGCAGTGGCAGCCCGCGCCCGGTCCCACCCTGGCCGTCGCGGCGACCCTCACCGACCTGCGGGTCGGAACATGGGTGTACGCAGCCCCGCTGCGCACACCCCGGAACCTGGCCTGGGAGGCGCACTCGCTGTCGGTGCTGACCGACGGACGCTTCGAGATGGGCATCGGCGCCGGCCGGCCGGGGATCGAGGACGAACTGCGCGAGCTCGGCCTTCCCCTCGCCAACGCCGGCCAGCGGCTGTCGCAGGTACGCGACGCCGTCACGTCGCTGCGCGAACTCGACGGCCCGGACCTGCACACGCCGGTGGTGATGGCCGTACGCGGCCCGAAGGCCCGAGCGCTCGCCGCCGAACTGGCCGACACCGTGACCTTCGCCGCGTCCCCGGGCGACTCCCGGGCCGACATCATGCGCATGGCCGCCGACTTCCGCGTACGGCGGGACGTCGAACTCGCGCACCACGTGGCGGTGGTCGGCGACGCCGTCTCCCCGTTCATGTCACCCCCCGACACCGACACCGACGCGTTGCACGCGGCGGACTCGCTGCTGGCGCTGCCCAACGACCCGACGGCCGCCACCGAGGAGATCCTGCGACGACGCGAGGAAGGCGGCTTCTCCTACTTCGTCATCGGCGCGAACGCCGTCGACACGCTCGCTCCCGCCGTCGCCGAACTGGCCGGACACTGACCGACGCCACGACGGGCACCGAACCAGCGGCGCCGGCGAGGGCCAGCGGCGAGACTGGAGCGCATCGCCGGCCTCATCCGGCACGGCTGACGTGGTTGACCCGGACGCAGATCCCGTCGACTTCGGATGTCGGCGGCGCGGTAGAAGCAGTGATCGTTGGCCGCCCCGCGGGCGACCGCGGCCCGGGGGTGACCGGTCTTGATCATCTCGATGCGGATCCGATGATGCTCGGCCGACGTGTCCAGGATGCCGACAAGCCGATCATTCCGGCGTCGCCGTACCCACCGGCGGCCGGGGCACCAAGCCGCTGGGTACCGCGCAGGTCGGCGGACACGCCGTCGCGCTGCCCGTCGCCGACACCGGCTACCCGCCCCGGATCAACCCGCTGGCGGGCCCGAACCCGCACCTGGCCGCCAACGCCCGCAACAAGCTGATGTTCTCCGTCTCACCCGACGACGCCCGCATCCTCGCCCGACACACCCATCCGACCCTCACCGACCACGACCTGGCGCACCTCGACGCCTACACCGCCGCCGCCGGTCTGGCCATCAACGCCCGCGAAACCCCCGCCTTCACCCTCCACACCCGGCCCCCGGGCCAGTGCTCGGCCACGCCGAGACCATCCGCGAGTACTGGCGCACGCAGGCCACCCACCGCGAAGCTCGCCGCAGCTCCGACCCGGGCTAGCTCCCGGTCTCCCTGCACCCCCACCCATTGGGATCCGGTGGCATCAAAGAGCCGCACGTTTCGCACGCCACTTCGCGCAGCATCGCGCACAGCAGCCCGCAGTGCGGACTTTGAAACGCACACCCCGCCGGTGTGAACGCCCAGCACACGTCCCACACAACCCCCGTCGTCGCTGACGCGACAAACAGTGTTTCCCCGGGGCCGTACCACGTCCGTATCCCACGGGTCTCAGTGCTCACCGTTCTTCCTCACCAGCCACATTCTCTGGAGGAGCCATGTTCCCGACCCGCCTCACCGCCAGCAACCCGAGCCTGCGTCTGAGTCGATCCCTCACACCCCGCGACCGGTACCTGCTCGCGCTACTGGGCGACCACCAGGTCCTCACCACCGTCCAGGTCAGCCAGGCGTGGGGCGCCCCGATGCGCCGCACCCAGGCCAGGCTGACCCGGCTGCTGGCCTACGGCGTCGTCGACCGGTTCCGCCCCTACGCCGACCACGGCGGCGGATCCATGCCCTACCACTGGGTCCTCGGCCCGCTGGGCGCGATCGAAGCCGCCGCCCGCGACACCACACCCAGCGCCCTGGGCTGGAACCCGCAGCGCGTCGGTCTCGCCGCTTCCTCCCAGCTAGCGCTCAGACGGCTACGGCGAATGGGTCGAACCTGACACCAACGGCCGACCCCGCCGGCTGAGCTTCGTCGTCGAACACGACACCGGCACTGAGGACCTGGCCCGGCTGCGTGCCAAACTCGACCGCTACGCGACCCTCGCCGCAACCGCCGGAAGCAGCCCTACCATCCTGTTCCGCTTCCTGACCGAACGCCGAGAACGCGCCGGGCGTCGCGAACTCAGCGACCACCCGGCACGACACGCGCCCGGCACCCTGACTGCCGCCACCGCCACCCTGCCCCACCCGCCAGACACCGATCCCGCCAGTAGCATCTGGACCCCGCTCGGCCTCCGACGCGACACCGGACCGAACCGGCTGATCGACCTAGCCAGCTCCAGCCAGTACAGCCCCATCGGGGACCGCTGAGCCCGAGCGTCCCTTCACCGATGGGCACAGGCGTTGCCTGCCTACTGCGAGGACGCCAACGCCGACGACGCGCCCGCCGGGCTTCGGGGATTCTTCCGCAGCCTGCGCTGACCGGCACGCGACGGCCGCGGGCCACGCGGTCCCGGGGCCCTCAGGCGCCGGCGGTGACGATGCCGCTCAGCAGGTCGAGGGAGCGGCGCAGGTCGTCGATGGTGGTGGCGACCCGGTCGCGTTCGGTGGCGATGCGGGCCCGGCTCTCGGGGCAGGTCGGCGCGATGCTGCGGCCGTCGTCCCGGAGGCAGGGCAGGACCTCGGCGATGGTACGGGTGGACAGGCCGGCGGCCAGCAGGCAGCGGATCCGCGCGACGAGCTCCGGCGCGTCGGGGCCGTACTCCCGGTACCGGTTGCTGGTGCGGGTGGGGGCGAGAAGGCCCTGGGCCTCGTAGTAGCGGAGCAGGCGGACGCTGACGCCGGTGCGGTGGGACAGCTCACCGATCCGCATACCGGGGTGGGTTGGGGCTGGCTGTGACATTGGTGTCAGAGTTTAGCGTCGCTCGCATGACGGAGAGCAGGACGATCCGCGCGGTACGGATCACGGAGCACGGTGGCATCGAACGGCTGGACGTGGTGGAGCTGGCGGAGCCGCGGCCCGGCCCGGGCGAGGTCGCGGTACGGGCGGTGGCCAGCAGCATCAACCCGGTCGACTGGAAGACCCGGGCGTGGGACATCGGGCCCGCCATGCCGATGGTGCTGGGCTGGGACCTGGCCGGGATCGTGGTCGGCGGTACCGCCGGCGGGTTCGAGACCGGCGACCGGGTCGTGGCGATGTCGGCGCAGCTCGCCACCGGCCTGGGTACCTGGGCGGAGACGGTGGTGCTGCCCGCGCGGCTGGTGGCGCCGGCGCCGCGGTCCGTGCCGCTGGCGGAGGCGGCGACGCTGCCGCTGGCCGGGTTGACCGCCCGGCAGTCCCTGGCCGACTTGGACCTGCCGGCCGGCGCGCGGCTGCTGGTGACCGGGGCGGCCGGCGCGGTCGGCGGGTTGGTGGCGCAGCTGGCTCTCGCCGCCGGGTACCGGGTGGACGGGCTGGTGTCCCGGCCGGAGCACGTCCCGCCGGCGCGGGAGTTGGGGCTCGGCTCGGTGGTCACCGAGCTGTCCGCGCTGCCCGCGGACGGGTACGACGCGGTGTTCGACAGCGCGGGCGTACACCCCGGGAAGGTCCTGCGGGACGGCGGCGCGTACCTGTCGATCTCCGACGACCCGCTGCCGCCGGTCCCGGGCGCGCACCGCATCGGTGTGCAGGAGGACGGCGCCGGGCTCGCCGAGCTGGCCGCGCTGGTCGACCGGGGGCTGCTGCGGCTTCGGGTAGCCCGGCGGTACGCGCTGCGCGACGTCCGCGCGGCGCACCACGCGTTCGAGGCCGGCGGGCTGGTCGGCAAGGTCGTCATCGAGTTCTGAGCGACAGGAGGATGAGCGACATGACCACACCCGATGTGGAGGCGCTGCTTGCCCGGCCGCTGCACGCGGTGGTGGGGCTGAACCGGCCGGACCGGCCGCCGCAGCTGACCGTCGTCTGGTTCGACTGGGACGGCAGCACGTTCCGCTTCTCCACCACCAGGAGCCGCGCCAAGTACGCCAACCTGCGCCGCGACCCGCGGCTGTCGCTGCTGGTTGACGACCCGGTCGGCAACACCTACGTCGTCGCGTACGGCCGGGCCCGGGTCGAGCCGGACGGGCACGCCGAGCTGTCCCGCCGGCTGTTCGCCCGCTACCTGCCCGGTCAGGACCTGGGCGGACGGCCCGAGGATCCGGACCGGGTGGTCGTCGCGCTCACCCCGGACCGCATCCTCACCGGATCCTGACCGCCGGGTCCTACAGCTCCATGCTGGCCCACACGTTGCTCGGCGACCGGGAGCCGCCAGCGGGCTCGGTGGAGATGCCGAACTGCCCGGCCCGGCGTACCCCACCGACCAGCACCGTGTCCCGGTCCTGCCCCACGTCGAGAACACTCACGTTGCGCGCCGACGCGCCCGACATCAGTTGCAGCTGGTACGTGCGCCCGCCGGGTTGCCCGGATGGACGTAGGCCCGCAGCGACGCGTACTCGGGGCCGGGCGCGCCATCGCGGTCCCGGCGCTGCTGTTTGCTCACGGCGTAGTTCGACAGGGTCGACAGAGCAAGCCAGGTTTTGCGGCGCCAGCCGGCGGCTTTCGGATGGTTGTCCAGCTGTTCGGCGAGCGTCCGGTCCAGACTCAAGCACAGACCGGGCCCCGTGTCGGCGTCTCCGTCCAGCCGGACGAACGTTGCTGCGCCGGCGGTCGGGGAAGGGCACCGCCTCCGACCCGTCGAATCTCACCGGCAGGTCCCAGCCAGGTGGGAACGCCCCGGTATCGACGCGCCAGAACGGCACGCCGCGCTCGTGGCGGCGCTCCAGGACCACATCGGTGCTCGGATCGAGGTCCGAGCACCGGAACCCGCGGGCTGCGGCCGGCCATCACGCGTCGCCGAAACCCGTGGCCAGCTGTGGCGCTCGGGTGACGGCACCTATCGCAGGTCCTGCCACAGCTGGCAGTGGTGGCGTGTCGCGGTAGGTGTCGGGTGTTCGTGTGCTGACTGTGGAGTGAGTAGTCGCAGTGCCGGGGGCGCGGTCCGGATGTGGGGCCAGTACGGTCGGCCCGCGCCGTTGGGGTCGCCGGTCGCTGCGAAGTCGCCGAGGTAGCCGATCATCCGGTCCGCCAATGCGCGTTGCGCCGCGGTGAGTCGGACGGGCGTGTCGGGGTCGTCCCACAGGTACGGCACGTCGGCGCCGTGGTACGCGCCGAGCGGGAAGGTCGGCTGGACGTCGAAGATGAGCGGTGGGTGTTGGTCGGTGAACTCGTATCCGTAGGTGGGTGTCGTGCGGGACAAGGTGGTTTCGGTCCGCTGGTTGGGGCATACGTAACCGCGGTCGCCGACGATCGCCGACCAGGCGCGGCTGGGCGAGCCGTAGGTCCGCAGCGGATACGCGCCGGACACCCGGTCGGCGTCGGCGCCGAATGCGCGCGTGAGCAGTCCACGGTAGGTGTCGGCATCGATCGTCTGGTAGCTGGTGGCCACGAGCAGGCTCGCCTCGTCGCTGGTGGTGCCCATCATGACCGGTACGTGCGCGGCCAGTCCCTGCGCGATCGCGGTCGCGGGAGACTCGGGCAGCGCGGGCGTGTGGTAGGCGGGGCTCCAGTACGCCGCGGCCACGGCCGGGTCGGCGAGCAGTTTCGCCGCCGGTATGGCGCGCAGGCAGGCGAGTGTGGTGGTGGCGCATCCCAGCTTCACGGCAGTCCGGTCACCCGTCTGGTCCACTGTGGACAATGGTTTCCAGGTGGCGACCGATGGACCGGCGCCCGGGTACAGATCGTCGACGGGGTTGGCGTCCGTGCAGGTACCGCTCTGTATCAGTGCCTTGTCGAACAAGCCACGGGCGGAGGGTGAGACGAGTTGGGCACACACGCTGTCCCCACCGCCGGACTCGCCGAACAGAGTGGTGTTGCGGTCGTCGCCGCCGAAGCGTGCGATGTTGCGACGGACCCAGGACAGGGCGGCCTGCTGGTCCTGCAGAGCGAACGTGCCGGATCCGGGCAGCCCGGTGTGGCCGAAGAACCCGAACACGCCGAGGCGGTAGTTGAGGGTGACCACGACGGCACGGGCCCGTACGGCGAGGCGGCGTGGTTCCTGGTCGCTGCCCGCTCCCGAGCTGAGCCCGCCGCCGTGCAGGTAGACCAGCACCGGCAGCCGGCGCCCGGACGGCTCGTCCGGCACGGTGACGTTCAGGTACAGGCAGTCCTCACTCGTCGAACCGGCCGTACCGGAGACGGGGTTCGCGGTCTGCGCGCAGCGGTTGCCGGGGCGGGTCGCGTCCCGGACACCGGTCCAGGGTGCGGGCGGCCGGGGGGACCTCCACCGCAACGGGCCGACCGGCGGTGCGGCGTACGGGATCCCCTGGAAGCTGCGGTAGGAGGTCGCGGCCGTGCCGCGCACCCGTCCGGCGCTGGTGCGCACGATCGCCGGGCGGGACGCGGCTCGGCTGTGCGCCGTGGACGGGGTGGGTGCGCCGGACACGGTGGCCACCACGACCGCCCCGAGGGTCGAGGCCAACGCGAGGCCCAGCCGGCCGCGGCCCAGTGCTCTCATGGTCATGCCTCTCCAGGTTTATCTGAACGCGGTAAAATTTATCTAGCCAAATAATACTGGAGCCGAGAATAGCATGAAACGGACAGTGACCAACGAGGCGCGGCGCGCGCAGATCGTGCAGGCGGCGATCGAAACGATCGCGGAGCTGGGGTACGCCAAGGCGTCGTTCGCGCGGATCACCCAGCGCGCGGGACTGAGCAGCCCGCGCATGATCTCGTACCACTTCGCGGACAAGGACGACCTGCTTCGGCACATCGCGCTGGCGGTGTTCACCGCCGGG
This sequence comes from Actinocatenispora sp., assembly GCA_036503555.1. Lineage (GTDB taxonomy): Bacteria > Actinomycetota > Actinomycetes > Mycobacteriales > Micromonosporaceae > Actinocatenispora. Next base: position 233,321 of record DASXWQ010000067.1, on the reverse strand, counting down.
GCCGCAGCGATCACCGCGGAGATGGATCTGGAGACCACTGTTGCCGGCAAGCTGCGCGCCTACATCGAGGCCAACCTGCGCTTCCTGCGCGAGCATCCGCGGCAGATCGTCGCGTTGACCGAGATCGGTCCGCACCTGCGTACCGACGCCGGGGAAGGCTACACGTCCGAGACCGCGCAGGAACCCAGCGTGCAGGGTCTGGAGGCGCTCCTGGTCGCCGGGCAACGCGGCGGCGAGTTCCGCGACTTCGACGCCCGATCGATGGCCGTCCTGATCCGGGGCGCGATCGATGCCGCGGCGCAACGACTCGGCGGTACCACGAACTTCGACTTCGACAGCTACACCCGTGAACTGGTCACCACCGCCACGCTCGCGACCGGGCGCCGGTAACCGAACCGGCCCCTCCGCCCGGGCAGCACGGCCGCCCCTGCGACACGCCGTCCCCCACTGGAGCCACCATGACCGGCGCCGGACGGGCACTGCGATCGGCCCGAGTGGCCGGCGGTCGCGCTCCGGGAGCTGGCCCGCCGCGGGGGTCCGGTCAGTAGCTGCCGACACCACCGGCGGACGACGGATCGTTACCGTCGGCACTGAACTCCACGTCCGGTGATTCCAGGTCGCCGGCACCGTAGCGTTCGTGCCTCTTCACCGCGATGATCACCAACACCATCAGCGGCAGGATCGTCAGCGCACCCATCGGCAGCAGCCAGTACACCGCGGGGCGCAGGAGCTGCGCGCCGCTGCTGTACCCCTCGACCCGGCGATCGGGAAAGCGGCCCACGATGGTCACGTCACGGCCGGCCGGCACCGGAGCCTTCGCGACGCGTGCGCGACGCGGCCCGAGCTGCGTCGCCCGCCCGCAGTCGAGGTCGCCGACGTCGACACCGCAGTGAAGCTCGGCGACGCGCACGTCGCTGGTCACCGTCGCGGTGAAGCGGCGGATGCCGCCGGGCCAGTCCTCGCCGACCGCGTCGTAGTCGAACGTCTCGCCCGAGATGCCGGGCGTGCGCAGCACGTACGCGATGCTGAAGCGCTTCCTGCCCGTCCAGCCCCGTGTGCCGGTCGGCGCGTCGAAAAACGCGACGAGGTACCGGTCGCCGAGCACTCCGCTCTCGGCGTACCGGCCGACCCTCGTGCGCGCACCGGCGGGGCCACGCAGCCGTACGCCGGTGATGCTCCGCCCCTTCGCGTACCGGTCGAACGCGTCGAGGATCCGGCGGTCGAAGGAGCGTGCCGGTCGGTGACCGAAGTCGTAGTCGAACGCCTCCCGAACGGCGACGACGCCGTCGGCGCCGATGTGCAGCGACAGGTCGAACGCGGCGACGTGTTCCCCCGGCCCGGGCACCCGGTCGGGCCGGGCGCCGGTCGCGGTGGGGAACGACAGGTAGATGCCGAAGCCGACGACCACGTAGGCGACCAACGCACACCCGATGAGCATGACGTGCGCCCGGCGTCGCCACCGGGCCCGACGGTAACGTCTGCGCTCCTCGGTCCAGCGTGTCGCCCGGACGTCCGGCGGCTCGCCGGTCCGGACCCCCGCCTCGTCCAGGTGCCACCAGACGCGCCCGTACGACAGGCCGGTGAGCCTGGCGATCGACAGGATTCCGTAGCCCCGGCGGTACAGCTCCACGACCACGTCACGGGCACGCACGGGACGGCGGTAAGCTGGTCGCCCGCGCCCACCGGAATCACCCATATCCACCAGTGTCGCGTACGCCGTCACCGCAACCGGCGCACACCCGACGCGGTCCTGCGGTCGCCGTCGCCCGGCGGGCAGCGCCGGCGGCACCGGCGTGGTCGCGGCGGCCGGCCCGGGACTGCTGGTTCGTGGCCTGGGTCTGCTCGCGTCGCCCCGCCGAACCTGGACAGCGGACCGGGCGGCGTCGGACACCCCGCCTGACGTACGCGCCGCGGTGGATGGTTGAAACCACTCGTACGGCCAGGGGCCAGCTGGCCGGGCCAGGTCTTCGCTCTGCTCGAGCAGTAGTGCCGCGCGACCGCGTACTCGTGTGACATGTCACCGATACGGTAGGCTGGCTCGGTGGAACAACTGCTGGAGTTCGCACTGGTGGTGAAGGCGACCCACCGTGAGATACAACGGCGGCTCAACGAGTTGCTGCGGCCGCTGGGCGTCACGGCGGCGCAGGCCGAGGCGATCCTGGTGATCGGAGACGCCGGCCCACTGTCGCTCAAGGAGCTGGGCGAGTTGGTGATCGCCGAGACTGGCCACCCGAGTCGTCTGGTGGACCGCCTGGTCGAGGCCGGCCTCGTTGTGCGGCGTGAGGTCGAGGAGGATCGGCGTCGCATCGAGCTGACCCTCAGTCCTCGCGGGCGACGGTTGCAGACGCACATCGCGCAGGCCCACGGCACCCTGCTGAGCTGGGGTCGGCAGGCGACTGACGGGCATGACATCGGCGTGGCGATAGAGGCCATGCGGGCACTCCTGGAAGAGGGCCCGTTGGCTGCGACGGTCAGGCGGCGAACCAAGGGCTGATGCCGATGGGGTCGTGTCGCCGACTACGCCCTGCGAGTGATGGTGGGCGAGGCTGACGCGTGGGCGAGGAGGTCAGCGGCGGCCGGATCGTGCGCTGCCAGGACGGTCAGTCCGCCGGGAAGTTGGCGGTGCAGCGCGCGTACTCGTTCCGTGGTTTCGAGCGTTACGCGCTTGTCGTTGACCCCGGGCACCTGACCGCGCCCGATCTGGCCCGCATGGAACACCAGGTCGCCAACGAGGAGAAGCGATGGGCGGCTCGGGCGATTGACCAACATGGACAGTGATCCGGGGGTGTGGCCCGGCGTCGGCAACAGCACCAGGCTGCCGTCGTCGAAGAGGTCGTAGCCTGTTGTGAACGGGGCCAGGCGCGCATCCACGGCCTGGTCCGGTGTGATGATCTGCCACCGCAGTCCGGGCAGGTCGATGTGCTTTCGCAGCAGCCCACGCATTTCCGGCGACCGGCCGTTCAGCGTCTCCCACTCCCGGCGGTTGACCACGATGTCGGCGTGGCGAAGGTCGCGCAGTCCGCCGACGTGATCGTGGTGCAGGTGCGAAAGGACGGCCGTGCGTACCTCGGAAATGTGGTATCCGAGCGTTGCCAGCCCCGCGGAGAGGGTGTCGGCTGGGCCCATGGTGGCGTAACCGAGTCGGCGGTACAACGCGCCGGCCAGGCCGCCAGGGTAGTAGCCGGGCTCGGTGACCGAGGCCAGGTCCTGGCCGATGTCGAATAGCACGAGACCCTTGCTGTGCTCAATGACGAAGACGTTGATGGGTACCGGCGCTGCCCATTGCCGGGTGGTCAGCAGCCACAGCAGTTGCGGCTGCCGGGTGCCGGTCGCGACCTGCGGGCGTGTGGTCTGGGCGCCGGTACTGAGTACCGACACACGGGTGATCGGATCTGGGTCGAGCGTCGCTCGCACGATGAACCCTCCACTCTGTCTACGGATATGGGTGGACCCCGGCTGGGCGTCTACGGGATGTCGACGATCACTTTCCCGAAGGTGCTCGCCTCGACCGCGTCGTGAGCCTCGGCGATGTCGTCGAGCGGGTGCCGCACCACTGGAAGCGGTTGCAGAGCGTCGGCGTGCAACGCTTCGGTGATGTCGTTGACCGCGTGTCGCAGCGCCGCCGCGTTCGTGGTGTAGATGAGCACGAACCGCAGCTGGACGTTGCCGGCCATCAGGCGCAAGAGAGGTGCGACCGGATCTGTGCGGCCGCGGGCGTAACTGACCACCGTGCCGCCGGGTGCCAGGACATCCAGGTCCAACGCCAGGTTGGCGTCTAGCGCGACCTCGATCAGGCGATGCACGCCCGAGGGCGCCAGCGCCCGAATCTCACCCGCCACCTCGGATCGCGTGTAGTCGACGATGACCTCGTCGGCACCTGCCGCGCGAGCGACTTCCGCCTTGTGGCTGGAGCTTACGGTGGTGATCACCCGGGCGCCCGCGTGCTTGGCCAGTTGGATCGCCGCGTTGCCGACCGCGCCCGCACCGCCTGCGACCAGAATGTCCTGGCCGTCGATCGGACCGTCGGCGAAGAGGCACCGGTGCGCGGTCATGAATGGAATGCCCAACCCGGCGGCCTGGGTGTAACCGACTTCAGCCGGCAACGGCACTGCCTGTTCCGCCGGCACCGTCACGTACTGCGCCGCGGTGCCGCCGGAACGGCCGAGTGCCGCGTGGTACACCCAGACCCGCTGACCGACCACGCCGGGGTCGACACCTTCGCCCACCGCGTCGATCTCGCCGCCGCCGTCCTGCCCAGGAATCTGGTATGCGGCGGCCATCGGCAACCCGCTTCCCTGCCGGGCGTAGCAGTCGCTCGGGTTCACCCCGGATGTCCGAAGGCGTACCCGGACCTCACCTCTCGCCGGCTCCGGGTCTGCGAGGTCCACGACCCTCAAGACCTCGGCCGCCGGACCCGTCGCGTCGAACATGGCTGCCCGCACGCGCAACCTCCCATCGGCCAAACCCAAATAGATGATATGTCGAATGAAGACATGTCACATGATAGGCTTCAGGTGGGAGCGGAAGCAAGCACGCTCTCGGTCACTCGCCACTCGCTGAGGCAACGGACCGCGTGCATGCCTGGTGTGGCGGCGGACTTCTCACTCCGCCGCGGCGGCGATGAGGCTGATCGGGCCGTGGCGGAGACGATCGATGGCCCTGTCGAGGATGGTGGCGACGTCGTTGGTGGGCCTGCGTCTGTTGCGGTCGTTCGAAAGTGTTGCCGGTAGGTGTCGTCGATGTACGGCAGGTCTGGTAAGAGGCCAGGGACGGCATCACGGCCCGGGCGATGCCGTCCCTGGCCTCGCGGACGCAGGGTCCGGGTGGCCGCGATCAATGCCGGTGTCGATGGTGCCCGCACGGCCTTCAGATCTGGTCGGTTGTGGACGGTCGGGGGCACGACCGGTAGTTGGCCATGATGGGTTGGGATGGCGCTCGTGGGCCGGGGTCGGCCGCAGGGTACGGCGTCGAGTGGCGATGGTTCGGCGTGGCCGGTGGCGCCATCACCCGAGGATGGGCGGTGCGGCCACGCTCTCGCGGATCTTGTCGGACACGAGCTGGAGTGCGATGCCCTTGACCGGGGCCGAGATCGCCCCCGGGTCGGAGTAGATGACGACGTCGATCCGCTCCCCGGCGACGGAGACCAGCGACAGTGCTGGCGCCGTCCGCAGGACGTTGACCTTCACCCGGCTTGGGGCGATCTTGACGCCGTAGCGGAGAAAGGCCTGTAGCCGCACCGATCGGCGGGGCGTGACCTTCCACAGCGAGACCGTGTCGCGGTCGACGGCGAGAACGAAGCCGGCCATGATCTGCATGCCCAGTGTGGGCGCGCACGCGAACGCGATGCCGTTGCGGCGCAACGCTTCAAGAAGCCGGCGCTGGCCGCGGATCAGCAGCTGCCCGCACACGACTGCCACGACCAGCGCGACCATCGCGAGCACGAACGCCGATCCCAGCAGCACCAGTACGACCACGAAAGGGTCCATTGCTCGATCGTAATCTGTGCCGGCGAAACCGGTGGTTCGACGAACCGCTGCGTCCGGCCGCGCTGTGAGTTCGCGGTGGTGGGTCAGTGGTCGATGCCGGGATGCCGGGGCATGCGGTTCGGCGGGCGTAGCGCCCAGGAGGCGACCACGAGCAACGTGATGATCGCGGTGACCACGAGGTGGTAGCCGCCGGTGCCGTAGTCGTGTTGGACGAGATGCGAGATGAAGGCGCCGCTCATGTTGAAGAACATGCCGGCGTACGCCCATTCCTTCAGCAGGCCGAATCGCGGCACGAGGATCGCGATGCTGCCGAGTAGTTTCCATGTCGCGATGATGGACAAGACATAGGTGGGATACCCGAGGATGGTGTGTGTCTCGAGCGTTCCGTACTGTCGGGTGATTTCGCCGTAGGCGCCTCCGATCATGATGGAGGCCAGGAGCAGGGTGCCGGTCCAGTAGGCTATCGTGCGGATCCGCGCTGTGGCAGACGATCGGCCGCCGTCCGACACGCGCTGTTCGATGGTGGTCATCGGAGTTCCTCTTTCCGTTGGGGGACAGTCGGTTCGCGTCACCTTGTTGACAGGTACGGCGGGGAGGATGTGACGTGGCCAGCTCCGGAGCCGGGACGGAGCGGGGTGCGGGGTCTCGCCGGCCGCGAGGATGTGGCGCCACGGCGGCGAGGGCAGGTGGGGAGAGCCGGGCACCACGGTCGTACGAGGCCAACACCGATGGCCGCCACAGCGATGGGCGCGGGCGTAGGTCAGCTCAAGCGTGAAGCGAGGAACTCCTCCCAGGTCCGGTGTCCGGTCGTGGGCTGCCCGGTGGCCAGCAACGCCCCGGCTCGGATCCTGCCGGTACCCGGCAGCAAAACCGGCACCACGGGTCGGCGCCGCCCCGTGGCGCGCAGGTACTCGCGAATGAGCTCGGCCGCTTCCCACTGCCGAGGACCGGCCAGGTCGGGTACCCGTCCGGCCGGCGCGCCGAGTGCGAGTTCGACGAGCCGGGCCGCCACATCGGCGGGGTCGACGGGCTGGCACAGCAACCCGGCCGGCACCGGGACGAACGGCAGTTTCGCCACGCGCTTCGCGCCGGTCAGGATCAGATCGTAGAACTGGGTGGCGCGCAACAGTGTCCATGGCAGGCCGGACTCGGCCACCAGGCGCTCGCACTCCAGCTTGGTCCGCATGTAGCCGTATGGCAGGCGGTCCGCGCCGACGATCGACACATACACCAGGTGCGGCTCGTCGCCGGTTCGCGACGCGGCGTGTACGAGGTTCCGGGTCGACTCGACGTCGCCCTTGGCGCTACTGGCGCAGTGCACGATGGTGTTCACCCCGGCCACGGCCGCGGCGATACCTGCGCCGGTGGCCAGGTCTCCGGTGACGACTCGCAGGCCGTCCTCGTCTCGGGGGTCGCCGCGGCTGACCACTCGCACCGGGTGGCCGGCGGTGCGCAGGCGCGCGACGACGAGCCGGCCGAGCGTGCCGGTGCCACCCGTCACCAGGATGGGTGTCATCATTGCTCCTCCTCACCCGCTGCCCTGGCGCGAGCGGGCACGGGAGGCCGTGCTGGATGTCACATCGCCGGGCTTCGGGCTGTCATTGAGTCAAGGACACACCTATGACCGATGGGGACGGGGGAATGTGACGCATGGATCAACGCGACAGGCTGGCGCGTCGCTTCGAGGAACACCGCGACCGGCTGCGCAGGGTGGCGTACCGGCTGCTCGGATCGACGAGCGAGGCCGAGGACGCCGTCCAGGAGGCGTGGCTGCGGCTGCAGCGTTCGGACGCCAGCGAAGTGGCGAACCTGGGTGGCTGGTTCACCACGATCGTGTCCCGCGTCTCGCTGAACATGTTGCAGTCCCGCAAGTCCCGGCGAGAGGAGTCGCTGGAGACGCGCTTCTCTGAGCCGGCGTCGGAGCGTGCGGACGCCACCAACCCCGAGCGGGAGGCGGTACGGGCCGACTCGATCGGCCTCGCTCTGCTTGTGGTGCTGGACAGCCTGACACCCGCTGAGCGGATCGCCTTCGTGCTGCACGACATGTTCGCTGTTCCGTTCGACGAGATCGCCCCGATCGTGTCGCGGTCGCCGGCCGCGACCCGGCAACTGGCGAGCCGCGCCCGACGGCGTGTACAGGGTGCGGACGCGCCCGACTCGGGCGAAGCCCGGCAACGGGAGATCGTCAGCGCGTTCTTGAACGCTTCCCGCAACGGCGACTTCGACGCGCTGCTGTCGCTGCTGGACCCCGAGGTTGTTCTGCGGACCGACCAGACGGCCGCGCGGATGGGCGCGCCCGCACAGCTCAGCGGCGCGGCGGCAGTGGCGGAGACCTTCTCGGGCCGAGCCCGGGCGGTACGCCCAGCGCGTGTCGACGGAGCGGCCGGGGCGGTGTGGACCCACGCCGGCACTATCCGGATGGTGTTCGCCTTCACCGTCGCGGCGGGGAAGATCGTCGCGATCGAGATGGTGGCCGATCCGCACCGCATCGAGCAACTCGACTTGGTGCCCGACCCTGTCGTGTAGCGCCCGCCGCACGTTGACACGCGGCGCCCTGGACGATGGTGCAGGACATCGCCCGGGGTACGCCGACACCGGCCGACGCCCGCAGCAGATCGCATGGAACGACGAGTACACCTCGGCCGGACCCGTCACATCACCTGATGCCCTGCGCTGCCAACATGCGTCGGACGATGCCGGTGTCCAAGCGCTGGCCTGGACGAAGCCGCCCTGTCCGCGCAGCCAAAGCGTGGCGCGCCCTGCCCGGTCAGCGTTCTGGCCCGCGGCAGTGGCGCTGTACGTGGGTCGGGCCAGCGGCAGCCGCGCCGATCGCACCACCTGGGGAGTCGCAACAGCTTGCAGTAGGCCGTCCGCGCCAGCTTGCGGTATTGCCGCCAAGGCGCACCGGGGACGATCACCAAGGCCCTGCGCACCGTGTACACCGCACACACCGTCGAGGCGGTCGCGGCATGATTCGACGACTTCGCCGACCGGAGGCAGCGGTATCCGGTCATCATCAAGCTGTGGCGCACCGCGTGGGAGCGGTTCACACCGTTCCTGTCGTTCTCACCGGAGATCCGGCGGGTGGTATATACGACCGACACGATCGAGTCGCTCAACTCCTGGTTTCCGGCAAGCGACCCGCCGGCGTGGGCACTCCCCCCATGACCAGGTCGCCTGTATTAGGCCGCCCGGGCACGCCACGGTCAGCTTGGCGGCGGCCAGCCGCCCGCCGATCTCGGCGAGCGAGACCACGAGCGGACAGACACCACAGGTGACACGAGCCGTAGCCAGATGGCACCAGAATCTGCTACGCAGAGTAAGAATATTACGGACGGTGACTAGTTCTGGGGATCGGCCGAAGTCCGTAGGTCTGGACCTCGAGCACCCATTCCAAGATCACTATGTAACAGTGAGCTATAAGTGCAGGTCAATGGTGGGTCGCGTGGGACTCGAACCCACAACCTATGGATTAAAAGTCCGAAAAGTTCATATATGAGCTAAGTCGACTCTAATAATACTACTCGCCGCTAATTGCCGGTAGCTTCCTGTCTACGCCGGCGACCGGCCGCCGTTGCCTACCAGCGGCCGACTCCGGGCGGTGACCGGTGCGGCAGGTACTGGTAACGCGGGGATGGCTTGCCGGAGCACCCATCGAGCACCCAAGTCGAGCACCCACCACTGGCCGAAGCCCTCGCGAAACAGTCACGGACCGCGACGGTTGTGGAGCGTGGGTTCCTAACGCATCTCCGTGAAGGTGACTGCCTGTCCGGGCAATGGCTGACAGGTTCGGTGTGGCGGATAGCGGTTTGCGCAGCCGGTTCTTGTCGGGGTCGGGTGACCGGGATTACACCGATGTAACGATCCGTCGTACAACGACAAAAAGGGTCAGATCGACACGGCATTCCGCTCTGGTCGATCACGAATCGTCAGGTTGCTGAGCCTTCTGGAAAGCTTGTGTCCTGTTTTGACTGGTCGCGGAAAGTTATTGCCGTGCGTGTCTTTCGGACGGCGTTGGGTGATCGCTAGCCTTCCTTCGCTCTTACCTGGCGCTTGCCCGGCGGTGGCCGGGTGGGCGCCGTGTGCTGCCTGGGAGGCTTCGCATGGCTGGTCGTGGCGTGCTCCGGTTCCCGCGGGGTGTTCGTGGGGTTGTGCTGCGGCTGGTGGCGCCGGTGACGGCGGTGGCTGTGTTGGCCGGTGTTCTTCCGTCGCAGGCGTGGGCGGCGCCGGCGTACTCGCGGGCGCCGGGCTCGACCGTGTACGGGTCGTTGACGCAGCCGACGCAGCGGTCGGGGAGTGCGGCTGGGGTGCCGGACGAGGTGTCGGCCGACGGCGAGGACGTACCGACGCGCTCGTTGCCGCGGCCGGACAGTGCTGTAGGGCCGGAGCAGCAGTTTCCGGATCCGGGCGAGGGTGGTACGGCGGGGCCGAGTGTGCAGTCGGTGTCGTTGAGCCAGACACCGCAGACCTCGACCGGTGTGGTGGCCGGGTCGCGGGAGCTGACGAGCGAGCGTACGGGTAATTCGACGGTGTTCGAGAACCCGGACGGGACCAAGACGCTGCGCATGTTCGACGAGCCGGCGTTCGTGCCGGACGCGTCGGGGGTGATGGTGCCGGTCGATGCCCGGCTGGCGAACAAGAGCGGCCGTTTGGCGCCGAAGGCGGCGGGGCCGGTGTCGTTGGCGGCCAGTTCGGGTGATCCGGTGTTGGCGCGGGTCGATCCGGACAAGGGCATCTCCATCGGCTACGGACTGGCGGATGCGGCGGCGGTGGACGGCCAGGTCGACGGCGCGACGGTCACCTACCCCGGGGTGCGCAAGGATGCGGCGCTATCGCTGCTGACGGGGACGTGGGGGATCAAGGAGACGCTGACGCTGTCGTCGCCGGACGCGCCGTCGAGTTGGCTGTTCCCGTTGCGGCTCAAGGGAGTCACGCCCCGCGCGAACACCGACACCGGCGCGGTCGAGTTCGTCGACGACGGCGGTGTGGTCCGCGCGGTGGTGCCGTCCGGGTGGATGGAGGACGCGAACCTCGATCCGCGTTCGGGGCAGGGCGCGCACTCCGACGGGGTGGCCACGACGCTGGTGCACGACACCGACGGGTCGTGGGCGCTGCGGGTGGATCTGGACCAGAAGTGGCTGGCGAGCCCGGACCGGGTGTACCCGGTGACGGTCGATCCGACGATGCTCGCGGCGGCGTCGACGTCGACGGCGTTCGATCCGACGTCGGACACGTTCGTGATGTCGCCGTACAACAACGACAACTCCGCCGACAGCGAGTTGAAGGTCGGCACGTTCAACGGCGGCGGGAACAAGGCGGCGTCGTACCTGCGGTTCAACGCGTTGACGCAGGACCTGCAGAACCACTACATCCTCGGCGGTTCGCTGAACCTGTACGAGACGTGGTCGTACTCGTGCACGGCCCGTCCGATGACGGTGTACCGGGTCACGCAGTCGGGTTGGTCGGTGGGTGAGGCGAAGACGTGGCCGGGCCCGTCGTACGACTCGAAGCATCCGGTGGTGTCGAAGAGCTTCGCGCACGCCTCGACCGGGTGTGGGGCGGACTGGGAGTCGCTGACGATCAGCGCGGACCGGTTGATGAAGTGGGCCCATCACGTGGAGCCGTTCTACGGGTTCACGCTGCGCGCCTCGTCGACCGACACCAAGGCGTGGAAGAGGTTCGCGTCGGCAAACGCGCCGATCGCGAACAACAAGCCGCACCTGGACGTCAACTACGCCGACCAGGGCGCGGCGTATTCGTTGCCGCACAACTACTTCTCGCCGCCGGTGACCGGTACGACGGCCGGGAAGATCACGGTGCGGGTGACCAACTGGGGCACCTCGACGTGGACCTCCAGCAACGGCTACAAGCTCGGCTACACGGTCCTGAACTCCTCGGGCACGACGGTGAAGTCGGGGACGTTCACGATCCCGAAGTCGACCGGGCCGCACCACAGCGTGGACGTGATCGCCGCGGTCGGGCCGCTGGATCCGGGTTCGTACTCGGTGCGGTTCGACATGGTGAACCCGTCGGGGCAGAAGTTCTCGGCGCAGTACGGTGCGCCGTACGGGACGGCGTCGTTCTCGGTGGCGAACACGCCGCCGACCACGACGGCGAACTGGCCGGCGAACAATGGCTCCACTTCGAGTCTGCGGCCGACGCTGTGGGCGAAGTACTTCGACCCGGACGACTACCCAGCCGGTAAGCACCAGCTGTCGTTCACCGTCTGCACCGGCACCGCGGACAAGCCGACCAACTGCCAGAACTCCGGCTGGGTGAACACCGCCTCGTGGACGCCGCCGAACCCGGTCGGGACCTGGGGGACACCGGCGGTGTGGTGGGTGCAGGCATCCGACACCACCACCCAGGGCGCCAAGGTAGGGCCGCTGTACTACACGCCGGCGCTCGCGCAACCCGAGATCACCAGCCACCTGTCGTCGGCCGGCGCCGACGCCGACACCCCGGGCCTGGACCCGGAGGCGGGCAACTACTCCACCAGCGCCACGGACGCCTCGGTCGCCGCGGTCGGACCGGACCTGGCGATCACCCGCACGTACAACTCGCAGGACGCCCGCACCGACGGCGCGTTCGGCGCGGGCTGGCACTCGACGTTGGACCAACGCATCCAGGCCGACCCGGACTCGTCGGGCAACATGCTGCTGACGCTGTCCTCGGGCCGGCAGTTGCGGTTCGGGAAGAACACCGACGGCACCTACAGCCCGCCGTCCGGGCAGAGCCTGACGCTGGTCCACGGCACGTCGCCGGAGACCTGGACGCTGCGCGACGCCACCGGCACCCGCACCGTGTTCGATGCGGCCGGCAAGCTGTCGACGGTCACCGACGCGGCCGGCAACAGCCAGATCCTGGGCTACGGCGCGGACGGCACCCTGGCCACGGTCATCGACGCCGCCTCGGGCCGGGCGCTGCACCTGACCTGGACCGGCGCGCACGTCACCAGCGTGGCCACCGACGCCCCCGAGGACGGCGCCGCGGCCCCGACCTGGACCTACACCTACGACGGGGACCTGCTCTCCAGCGTGTGCACGCCGCTGTCGGCCGACTCGTGCACCCACTACACGTACCAGGGTTCGTCGCACTACCGGTCGGTGGTCACCGACGACAACCCGACCGGGTACTGGCCCCTCGCGGACCAGGCCGGTGAGGACGGGCAGGCGCCGGACACCGCCGACAACGTGGTCGCCGCCGACGACGACACCGACGCCGGCGAGTACGACCAGGTCACCGTCGGCGCCGCGGGCCCGCTGTCCGGCACCACACAGACCGGCGTGACCTTTGGCGGCGGGTCGATGCAGACCGCCGACGACCTGTTGACCAAGTCGGCGTCGAACACGATCGAGCTGTGGTTCAAGGCCGCATCCGGTCAGGCCGGTGTGCTGTTCGGCGAGCAGGACACCGACGTCGGCGACACCCCGAGCCACAACACGCCCGACATCTATGTCGGGACCGACGGGCTGCTGTACGGGTGGTTCTGGTCAGCGAACTGCTCCGGCTGCCAGATGCACACCACCAGCCGGGTCGACGACGGCGCCTGGCACCACGTGGTGCTGTCCAGCGAGGTCGACAAGCAGCAGCTCTACCTCGACGGCGCGCAGATCGGCACCGACAACGGGCACATCCCCGACCACACCGACACCGCGTACTCGTTCGTCGGTCGTTCCTACGTCAACGACCGGTGGGCCGCCACCACCGCCGGGTACTTCGGGTTCGGTGGGCAGATCGCGCAGGTCGCCGTCTACCACCACCCGCTGTCGGCAGGCCAGGTCGCCGCGCACTACGCCGCCCGTGCCGCCACCAGCCGGCTGGCCACCGTCACCGAACCCGGCAACATCACCACCGCGACCGTCACCTACGACGACGGCTCCGGCCGGGTCGCCACCGTCGCCGACCGCAACGGCGCGACCTGGACACTCAGCACACCCCGCAACGCCGAGTCCGTGCGCAGCATCGAGTTGCAGCGCACCGACCGCGCCACCATCACCTACTCCTACGACCTGAAGCACAACGGGCGGCTGACCGACCGCGACGACGGCGACGACACCGGCCACTGGGACTACAACGCGTCGGGTTTCTCCGACACCTACACCGACCCGGCCGGCCACCAGTACGTCGACTACACCGACGACCGCGGCAACGTCGTCGAGCACGGCGTCTGGCGCAACGGCGACTGGCGCTACGTCAAGTACGGCTACTACCTCAACACCGCCGACCCGCTCGATGCGCGCAACGACCAGGTCACCTACGTGACCGACCCGCGGTTCAACACCGCCTACATCCTGCGCCGCTCCTACACCCTGGACACCGCGGGCCGCCCGACCCGCATCACCTACCCGCGGCAGGCCGCCGGCACCAGCAACCCGTCCGAGACGTTCACCTACGCGACCGGCACCGAGCCGGCCGACGGCGGCGGCACCGTACCGCCCGGGTTGCTGCTCACCCACGTGGGGCTGCGCAACCAGACCACCACCTACACCTACAACGCGAAGGGCGACCGGACCTCCACCACGGAGGCGTCCGGGCTGGTCACCACCGACAGCCACGATGCGCTCGGCCGGGTCATCTCCACCACCCGCCTGGACGGCACCACCACCCTTCCGGGCGGCGGCGGGCACCCCGACTACGGCACCGTCGAACGCACCTGGACCCCCACCGGGCTGCCCGACACCGTCACCGGCCCGGCCACCAGCAACGCGATCACCGGCACCGTGCACACCCCGAAAACCACCTACGCCTACAACGCCGCGGGACAGCCCACCACCGTCGCCGTGTCCGACACCACCGGCGGCGACGCCACCCGCACCACCACCTACGGCTACGACACCCGCGGCCGGCTGGCCTCCACGACCGACCCGGCCAAGCAGACCACCAGCCAGGTGTGGAACACCGCCGGCGACGTCGCCTCGGTGACCCTGCCCGGCGGGCTGGTCAAGGAGATGGGCTACAACGACCGGCACCAGCTCGTGCAGACCGACACCGTCGGTGACGGCGTCGACCCGGCCGACCCGCAGGCCACCCGCCTCACCCTGGAGTCCCGCGGGTACGACCCGGCGGGCGAGCTCACTGTCGTCACCGACGCGCAGGGCCGCGAAACCGACTACACGTACTTCGGCGACGGGTCACCGGCCACCGACATCCGCAAGAACGTCACCCAGGCCGACGGGTCCAGCCACGACGTGGTGCTCGCCGACCGCACGTACGACGCCGCCGGCAACCTGGTCCAGAACATCACCGCCGGCAACGTGGTCCACCAGTACGCCTACGACACCACCGGCGACCAGCTCCGCGACATCCTCGACCCCGGCGGCCTGTCCACCGCGCACAGCTACACCTACGACGCCGACGGTGATCCGCTGACCGACACCCTGACCCGGTCGATCGCGTACGTCCCCGGCACCAGCATCGAAGCCAAGTACCTGTCGGCCAACAGCGGCTCCACCATCGACCCGCAACAGCGCCGCGTCGCCGACGGCACCGCCACCTTCACCTACAAGATCCCCCTGCCCACCGGCGCCTCCGCCAGCAACGGCACCGTCCACGTCGACGTCGACAACCAGTACAAGGTGCAGGCCGGCACCGACGGCACCACCTGGCCCTACGCCAAGACCGGGTCGGCCACCGACGGCTCCAACTACACCGACCTGGCCATCCCCACCAGCGGACTCGGCAGCGGCGACAGCATCTACATCAAGGTCTCCGACGCCACCAGCAGCGACGGGTTCGGCGCCCGCGTCACCGGCGTCACCCTCGACCTCGGTGCCGGCGACCAGACCCGCTCCACCACCTACACGTACAACCCGGCCGGGCAGCCCCTGACCGCGACCGTCGACAACCCCGGCGGCAGCCCCAGCTCCCTGACCGCCCGCACCGACTACGACCCGCGCGGCCTGCCCACCACCGTCACCGACCCCAACGGCAACACCACCACCCTGGGCTACGACGAAGCCGACCGGCAGACCACCACCACCGGCGCCGCCCGTACCACCTGGCTTGCCGGCACCTCCACCGACAACACGAAGCCGGTCACCACCACCGGCTACGACAGCTTCGGCGGCGCCACCCACCAGCGCGACCCGAACGGCCACACCACCGTCACCACCTACGACAGCGACGGCAGGCCGCGGCACGTCACGCAACCCGACTACACCACCCCGGGCGGGGTGACGCTGACCGCCACCACCGACCTGACCTACACCGCCGCCGGGCAGCCCGCCACCGTCACCGACCCGCTGCAGCGCACTACCAGCTACGGCTACGACATCTACGGCCGGCAGACCAGCATCACCCAACCCGACCCGGACGTCGCCGACGGACCCGACGGCCCGGTCACCAGCCTCGGCTACGACCGGGACGGGGAACTGATCTCCACCACCGACCCGACCGGCGCGGTCAGCAGCGCCACCTACGACGAACTCGGCCGGCCCATCACCGCCACCCAGGCCGAACGCGTCCCCAGCGGCGGCACCCGCTACTTCACCACCCGCACCGGCTACGACGACGCCAGCAACCCCGTCACCGTCACCACACCCGCCGGGCACACCACCACCAACACCTACGACAAGGCCGGGCAACTCACCCACACCCTCGACGCGGCCGGCCACTACCTCGACTACACCTACACCCTCGACGGGCAACTCGACTCCGCCAACGACCAAGACACCCGCTACACCGCCTACACCTACGACCGCGCCGGACGACTCACCGGCGTCGACCAGCCCTACAGCAGCGTCGCCACCGGCGCCATGCAACCCCGCACCGCCGAATCCAGCCGGGACTGGACCTACCGGTACGACGGCAACGGCAACCTCCTGCGCGCCGTCACCCCCGAAGGCCGCGAAACCAGCTACGGCTACGACCCCGACGGCCACCGCACCACCGTCACCCAATACGTGAAGAACCTCGACCCGGACTCGACCGGGTACGACCCGACCGACCCCGGCGACCCGGCCACCGCCATCACCGTGCAGCTCGGGTACGACCCGGCCGGCAACCAGACCCGCATGGTCGACGGCAACCAGCACACCACCCTCTACACCTTCACCGCCTGGGACCAGCCCGAGTCCACGATCGAACCCGCCACCGCGCAGCACCCGGACGCTGTCGACCGGACCTGGACCACCACCTACGACGCAGCCGGCCAGTCCGTCCACGACCAGATCCCCGGCGGCATCACCCGCGACCGCACCTACGACTTCGACGGCCGGCTCACCGACGAGACCGGCTCCGGCACCGCCACCGCGCCACGCCACCTCGGCTACGACCAGGACGGCCGACTGGCCAGCGTCTCCGGACCGGGCGCGGACACCACCTACGAGTACAACGACCGCGGCCTGCTCACCGCCACCCACGCCCCGACCGGCGAAGCCGCCTTCACCTACGACGACGACAGCAACCAAGCCACCGCCACCACCACCGCCGGCACCGCCACCTTCGGCTACGACGACGCCGACCGGCTCGCTACGGCCGCCGACCCGCTGACCGGCGCCACCATCGGCTACACCTACTGGCCCACCGGCGAACTCAAGGATCAGACCTACCGCACCGGCGGCGCCACCCGCACCTACACCTACGACGACCTCGGCCGGCTGGCCACCGACACCATCGCCGCACCCACCGGGTCGGCCACCGCGTCGATCGCCTACGGCTACGACCTCGACGACAACCTCACCACCAAAACCACCACCGGCTACGCCGTCCCCGGCACCAACACCTACGGCTACGACCAGCTATCCCGCCTCACCAGCTGGACCAACCCCGAGAACATCAATCGCTCCTACGGCTACGACGGGGCCTCCAACCGCACCACCGACACCAGCCCCGACGGCACCCGCACCAACACCTACAACGCCCGCAACGAACTCACCTCCGCCACCGGCACCAGCACCCCCGACCTCACCCAGACCTACACGCCCCGCGGCACCCTCGCCACCGCCACCACCGGCACCACAACCACCACCTACACCAACGACGCCTTCGACCGCCTCGTCGGCACAACCACCGGCACCACCACGGTCACCAACACCTACGACGGGCTGGATCGCCTTGTCACCCGCAACGGCGCGAGCCTCGCGTACGCCGACCAAACCAACGACACATCCGCCGTACCCCAAGATGGTGGCCAATCCACCGCCGTGGTCCGGCTCCCCGACGGGGCGCCCGTCTCGTCGCACCAGACCGGCGGCGGATCCCCTTCGACCACACTCATCAGCGACCAACACGACGACCTCGTCGCCGCCATCGATCCCGCCACCGGAAACCCCGCAGCTAGCACCGCATACACACCCGATGGGGTCCCGACCCGCGCTGGCGGCAGCCTGGCCCTCGGCTACCAGTCCGGCTACACCGACCCCAACACCGGTCTCGTCAACGCCGCGGCCCGCTGGTACGACCCGAACACCGCACGCTTCACCACCCGTGACACCTGGAACCTCGCCCCCGACCCCACCCCCCAAACCAACCACTACACCTACGCCAACGCCGAACCCCTGAACGCCACCGACGCCAACGGCCACAACTGCAACCCCTGCGGACACGGCGGAGGCGGCGGAAACACCGACTGCCGCGCATCCTCCAGTGGCTGCGGTGGCGACAAGGGCTGCATCTCCGTGGTATTCAGCGGAGGAAGCTGCGGCCTCACCAGCGGTCTGGGCCATGTGCCAACCAGCGGCTGGGAACACAACCCGGGCAACTCGACCGGGGGAGGCTACGGAGACTATGAGGGCGCCGGGAGCAGCGGTAGCTCCGGGGGACACGCCGCGGGCGCAGCACCCGATCCATCCATTGCGCTGCACGATCACTACGAGCACACCACCAAAGATCGCGGAGGCGTCCATGCGGGGAGCCAGCGAGGGAGGTCGACCAACCTGGCTGACGGTGGCCTCAGCAATGCGCTAAGTGATGATGCTCCAGAAGCCACGATCACCGAATGTGTCGAGGCTTTCTGTCTCGCTGAAACGCCTGTCCATGGGCGTAAATCAACGCAGCCTGAGAACCCCGCATGCGGCATGATCTACTGCGTTGGACAAGCAAAGACGCAGACAGCGTTCAGTGGTTGTGGTTGGAGCCTAGACTGCAAATCCGGATCGCTCGACCTTGGCAAGTACTTCGTCCCGGGAACGCCGCCTGGTTGTTATGTCGGTACCAGCGGAGCTGGGTGCAAGTCTGTGAAAGATCTTATGGACAGAGTGGGGGTGGACGAATACGAGATCACAAAGGATCATGATTTCCGAGCTTGTATAACTGGCGGCCTTGGCGGCGGCCTACCGTCCGCCTTGGCGGGCCCTGAAGCGGTGGGTCTAGGATTCATTGCTGGATGTCTAGTCGCCATACTTGCAAAGCATTGGTCGTGATGTAAACGTGGTTGACCGCGGGCAGTGGCGTCGCAGGCGCTTGGAAGCAGCGATGGCGGGGTTTATCGTTGCCATGTTCGTATACGTTGTGTTAGTGCATAATTTAAATGGGGAAGAATGGATGGCGGGTGTGATCGGCGGTGCGTCTGGATTAGGTGTGGGAGGTATATATTTATTTGCGCGGAGACGCTGGAGATAGGGCTTCCAAACGATGCAATCTAGGTTCCAACCCGACGGTCAGCGACTCCATGAAGTGCAGGTCGGGCACGGGTGACCGTGGGTTATGACTGCCCTAAACGAACCAATCGATTTGGTTGGACGTCCCGAGCGCTGGGTGGTAAATGTTGACTGCCAGCCATAGAGGCTGATCTCGCGGGTGCAGCTACCACGCGACTACAAAGAGTCCAGCGCAACCTTTCCTCCAGGGTCCTTTCAGGATGAGCTTGTTACGGTATCTCATCCCACCCTAAACGCTACAACGGACGAGCTTGTTGCCGACATAAATGAACTCTGCGCCCCGCTTAAGGCAGCGACGTGATGCGCCATGGTGAAAGTACGGCTGCGCCATTTACCCGGATGAAAGTGGACTGCTTCCATGGGGTTTCTCTGGTCTAGACCCCGTCTTCTGATGGAAGCGGACTAATCCAGATTCGAATGCCTGGCCCTGTGTCATATCGACTCCCGAATTTGATCGGGCCTGGATCTACAAAAAGGGCATGGTGCAGACGTTGGTTATCCGCGGCCAAACTGCCACTAGGCTCGTGGGGAGACTTACCCTTGCTTTGGTTGCAATACTCGCCCTCGGGTCGTTGGCTGCCTGCACTCCTGAGTTGACGGCTACGTCTGCCATTATGCGGGCAACGGACGGTGGTATTAAGATCGTTGCCTATTTCTGTCAGGAAACGGCACATGCCTCGATCGAGCTCTTAGCAAAGGACGATAAGGCTGTGGCCGTGTTTCGCGGCCCGGGCGCGGCGGGCGTTGTCACTACTGTCGGATCTGGGCGGGAGAGCCGAGGCTGGAAGCGTGATCGCGGTAGCGTTGAGATGGACCGGAACTCCGAGTACTACGTGGCCGTGTTGCGGCCGAACGACGTAACGCTAGGATCTTCCGACCTCTTTTATGAGAGTGAAGCTGAGCGTCTTCCGAAAGGGAAAATTCTCTTCGCTCGTGACGGCAAGCGACAGATTCTGACACTAGAATCTTTTGCCGCAACTGCTCGTAAAAATTGCTGACATCCTCGCTCCTTGGCGCCGAAGGGTGGCCGGTGCTTCTGTTCCTGCATCGAATTCCGTGGGCGTTGCCGCCGCCAATCGACCGGCGACTGGGAGCTTGCGGCTACTCGTGTGCCCGAGATGTGCCCGACTCGAGAAGCGGGCCGGTCTTCGAGACGGAGGGTACGTAGATGCGAACGGTGACCGCAGGATATAAATCGGCCTCGACGGTAATCCTTGGTGGACGCATTTTGGTGACAATCCTTGGAAGTGCGGCAATCCTTGGCTCGCTACTGTGCATCGTGATCCGCATGGCCCCGGCAGATCCTTGCTCGCCGAACAGTGCCGATTGCGGCATCGACCCATGGTTGTCATTCGGAGTGGGTGCTGTTGCGTTCATGGCGTCAATCGCTGCACTGACTATATGTTGGAGAATGGGTCGGCAAATTTGGGGGACAGTAGTTGCGGCTCTCCTGGTCTTGGTGGCCTTGGCTGCGGAGTACTGGGTTCTAGCGCCTGAATAACCTCTTCTCTTGTAGATAGGATGAAGCGTGCAGCTGGCGGATTTACTACGGATAATCGGGGACGAATGCGTCGGTTAGAGCCCTATGCCATTAATCATCAATTAGAAGCGTGAACCCGATGTCGACTGCGATCGATGAAGGAGAAGGATGGGCGATATCGACCGCCTAATCGAGTTGGTTGGACGTCATCGACCCGTCGATCGCCAGATTGATTGGCCGGGTGTCGAAGACGGCCTGGGAGTGTTGCTGCCGTCCGATTACAAGACTTATATCGAAGCCTTCCCGCCAGGGGCGTTTCAGGAAGAACTAATCACTATCAGTCATCCTGGCCTATTTTGGACGGCTGAGAAGTTCGTTGACGATGTTAACTTGTTCTGTCGGCGCATCGAAGAGCTTAAAGATTATGTGGCAGTAAACTTGTCATATCGAATGCATCCTGCTCGAGATGGACTTCTTCCATGGGGATTCGTAGGGGTAGATTTCGTTCTGTGCTGGCAGAAGAATACGGGAAGTCCGGACACCTGGTCATCGGTAATCGCCTCGCCCAATTTTGCCGAGGATGAAATTTGGCACATACCAAAGGGAATGCTCGCAACGTTGATTGATCTCATCTCCGGGAACACGGGCTTCGATGACCTCGAATATCTCAGTGAGATAACGAATTTCGGGCGCAGAAACGGATATTGAGTGATTGCGCCTTTGGCGCATGAGCGCCGTATGCGGTGACCATCAACATTCGAGGTGTCGGCGCCAGCCTGGTCGGGTGACGAGGTACCTGCGGGGATGAGCCGGGCGGTCGCAAAGCTGGTGCGGCGCGAGTCGGCAGCGGCGATTGCGCGGATCCCGGCGATTGAACGGTTCTACCCGGGCAGCCGGCAGCCAGGACCGTCCTGGTCGGCGTGAGCGCACCCGGCGGGGAGGATCTACCCTCCTCCGGTGACTGCTGACCAGCCGACGTGTCCCTGCATCATCTGCCACGACTACGGCGACCGGGACCAGCTCGACGCGACCGACCGCAACACCATCGCGCACGTCGACGAGCACGGCTGGAGTGTCGTGCAGGTTCCCGAGGACGATCTTGGGCCTGGCTGGGCGTTCACCGTCGGCATCTGGCACAGCCACCGCCAACCCGAACTGGCGATCTTCGGCCTGGACATCGACACCATGAAAGCCTGCCTCAACGTACTGGGTGCACAGACCGCAGACGGATGGCCACCGGAACTCGGCCACGACCGCGGCCACGTCATCGACGGCGACCCCGTCCTGTTCCAGGCCGTCGAACCGGGCTGGTACAAGGCGTTCTTCGGCACCGCGATCGCCTTCTACCGTCGCCCACCGATTCCCTTCATCCAGGTCCTGTGGGCCGACAGCCACGAGCGATTCCCCACCGACCCTGCCTGCGAGCAGACCGTCCGTGACCGGCAACCAAGCCTCTGGCTTGCACCCGAGCAGCACCCCCGAGGCGTCTGGACCCAAGACCTCTGACTCTTGGGGCAGTGGGCTGCACGAATCCAGGTCGGTGTGGCCACTCGTCCTTGAATGGCGTGATCGGACGCGGCCGGGCTCGGCGCGTACCCCGGGCCCTAATCCCACCAGGAGCTCCAGCTGTGCGTTCCGGCCAAGGCCTGGGCGTACTTCTCCAGCGTGTTGAGGTCGGACTGCCAGATGTTGTCGGGGCAGAACGCGAAGTGTTCGGCGGCGATCGGCAGCGCCTGTTCGACGCTGGTCGGTGGCGCGGCGACGCTCAGGTACAGGGTGGCGAAGTCGGCGCCGATCACTCGGGCGCCGAAGCGCTGCTCCCAACTCGCCACGACCGCGGCGATCTGCCCGGTGTCGTTGACGTGGTTCAGCGGTCCGGACCAGCCGGAGACGGCGAGTGCCTCGGCGCCGGAGCCGGCGAGGACCAGCGCGATTCCGAGTTCGTCGCCGAACTCCACCATGAGTTCGGCGTGTTCGTCGGCGCACTCGTCGGGGTCGGCGCCGCTACGGCCGGGCGCGAGGCCGGGCCATGCCTGGTACGGCGCGGCGAGTGTCGTCGAGGTGTCGCCGGCCACCTCGCTCCACCACCGCGCGAGCAACTCGGCCGGATCGTGCTGCGAAGGTGCCGTCATGTCCGCGGGGTACACCTCACCGCAGCGCCAAGGCCGTTCCAGGTCGGTGTAATGACCGCCCACCAGCAGCGGCCACAGCCCTGACCGCGGGTGTTCGGCGCGCAGTGTCGCCCACAAGCCGGCCGGTGCCGCGCCGTCGCTCACCCAGCACACGGGCGGGCCGCCGTCCTCCGGCGTGACCGGGCGGCCGACCGGCAGCGGTGTCGAAAGGACATGGTCTCCCGGGCCGTCGGGAAACAGGACGGCCAGTTCCTCGATCATCCCGACAAGGTAGGAACGAGGTACGACATCGCCAGACTGCCACGGCTCTGGCGCGGAGACGACCGCGGCGTTAAAGGTTGGCGGTGGTGAGGACCTGCTGCATCAGGGAAACCGGGAGCGCGGGGTGGGCTGCGGCGTTGTCGACGACGTCTGGGTCGGCGTCGTCGAGGAGGCGGGCGAGCAGTGCCTGACCGGTGTTGGGGTGAGCGGCGACTCCGGCGCGGATGAAGGGTTCTGCCGCGGTCGCGAGATGGTGCAGGACGGGTTGTGGGAGGTCGGGGGCGTGCAGGGCGAGGTACCGCACGCGCGGGTTCGGCTCATGGACGAAGGTGCGTAGGGCGGGCGCGGGAAGTTGGGGTGGTCGACGAACATCGGCCGGATGTGGGGAAGTCCCCGTAGGTGCGTACCGGGCGTTCCAGGACGTCGCTGGGTGGGGCGGCGGGCGGCGACGCGGCGTACGGACAGGTCGGGGTCGTTGTCGAGGCGTTGCCAGGCGTGGGCGGGCAGGTCGCGGCAGGTGGCCAGGACGCGGCGGAACACGGTGTGCGGGCAGTCGAGGTAGCGGAGGCGCTCGTCGAGCGGTTCGGCGCGGAGCCAGTCGGGATTGACGGCGGTCAGGCCCAGTGACATCCGTGCGCTGATGCTGCCGGCGACCGCGCCGGCCTCGGTAGCGGCGTAGAGGCGGGCTCGGGTATCGGCGTCGACGTGGCGGCTGGCGGCGAGGACGACCTGCACGTCCGGGTCGTCGTGATCGACCAGTTGGGCGACCATGTCGGCGGTCAGGTGTGGGTTGCTGGCGACGGCGAGCATGAGGTCTTGGGTCGTCGGAGCGCAGCAGGTCGCTGAATTGGCGATTGGTCAGTGGCAGGTACCAGGCGACCTTGAATCGGGTTGCTGGGTCGGACAGACATCGGGCCCACCACTCGGGCGGGATCGCGGGGTGGCCGTGTGCGGTTGCAGCGGAACGGACTTGTGGGTCGGGATCGGCAAGGAACCGTACGTGGACCGTGCCGGGGCGGTCGCGCCAGGCGCGGGCGACTGCGGCGCGTAGCGCCGGGTCGGGTGCGTCAGCAAGCGTCGCACGGGCTTGCCATAGACCTCTTCGAGCTCGGCGATGCCGACGGGTACCTGCCGGTTCACGGTGCGGCGGACGAACGCGGCGTACGCGTCGCGGATCCGCGGGTCGGGATGCTCGGCGACCCGACGCCGCATCGCCGGTGAGATCCGGCTCCCGTGCAGGTGTACCGCGGTGCGCGCGTCGCCGTGCGCGAGCAGCACCTCAACGATGCCGTCCGATAACTGTCCTGGGCGAAACGCGATCCCGTGCCGTCCGGCCGGATGCGCGGCGAGGCGTGCGAGCACATCCTCGGGTGCGGCTGGATTGCGACCGAGGCCGGACAGGCAGGGATCGGTCAGACTCGTCACACAGTCACCGTAGTGCTGTGCCGGCGCTCAGGTTTGCGTCAGGCGGCACGAACAAAGCTCCCTCCTCCCCATGCGGCGTTCTGCGAAGTCGGGCCGGAATCTGAGCTACCAACACATGTCGGGCTGCCTACCTGTACGGTCCGAGGAACCTCTCGCCGTTGAGGTGGATCATGTGTGTCGGATCGGAAGCGCACCAGGCTTCGGTCTCCCACGCGAGGTCGGCGAGAAACTTGCGCATCGTGGCCCGGTCGGGGAAGCACGAGACGTAGACGAGTCCCGCTGTGGATCCGGCGAACAGAGCCTGGAGCTCGCCGTGGCGCTTCGCGTCGACCGGACCGTGAGAAGAAGCGGCCTCCATCAGGAACAGCCAGTTCTTGTCCTGTTGGTGGACGACGAGGTCTGGCAGCTTGCCGTGCGTGTCGACGGTGATGCCGAGGGATGCGAGCTTTTGTTCGTTGAAGTGCATGAGCTTTTCGTCCGCGTCGCCGATGTAGAGCACCTCGCCGCCGGGGATGAAGAAGCCGCAGAAGTCGTCGATCATCTGCTTGATGAGCACGTTCTGGCCACCGCCCCCGAGCGTGAGCTCCATCCCACCGGGAAGTGTGACCGGGATGCGCGTCAGTGCCCGCGCTGCCTGGTACATCGAGAGTAGGCCTGGGGCATCAGCAAGATACCTGGCTACCGCGTCGGCGAACTCCGGTGTCCCGTACTTGCGGATGACCTTGAGAGCCTCCGAGTTGACGCGGTAATTGTTGTCCTTCGAATTCGTAGGCCTGCCCGGATCGTCGTCGTTGTAGATGATGAAGCCAGCGTCACGGAACTGGTGCAGCGTCTGCCGGCGATAGGTCTCGCGGGTATTCTCCGCGATCTCGTGCCCAAGCCGATCACGGATCCAGTCGAGGATCGCGCGGACGCCGAGTAGCGGGTTCGTCGCGTTGGCCCACATGTCGCTCTCGTCCAACTGCGTGAGCGCGAGCAGGGTACGGCCACTGCGCTCGTTGGAGCGACCCTTGTCGAAGCCGAACGCCTTGAGGATCTCACGGGCCTCGTCAAGCCGCGTCATGCCCTCACCTCCGCGGCTGCGAGCACGGACTCGGTGGCCGCGTCGATGCTCAGTTGGTCGCTGCTGCCAACGTGTCCTAGCGCACGGAGCTGGGCCACCGATGGGAAGCGCATCTGTCGAAGATCCGTCGCGTTGACCTGAGTGTGACCGGAGAAGACGCGGAAATAGGTGTCGAGCTGCGTCGAGTTCAGGAACACGACGAGGCCGCGGGCTACCTGGTCGTCTAGGCCGTGCCCGTCCTCGTGGATGTAGTTGAGCTTGTTGTCGAAGGCCACGTCCTCGCTCGACCGCCATACAGCGGCGACGACACGGCGACGCTCCTCCTTGGCGGAGAAGCGTTTGATGAGCACGTAGGTGCCGCCAGGCACAAGCAGCTTGGAGGCAGCGGCAGCATCCGCATGGAACCACTCTGGCTTCTTCGCCCCGACGGGGTGCCGGGTCACGCCACCGCGCAGATGGGTTGCGTAGACCATCGGCACGGCCCCGTCGACATGCTCATGGTAGAGCAGCTCGCGCGCCCGGAAGTCGACGACTCTGCCTGTCGATGCGGTGAGCCCGAGATCCTCGAGGGTGTGCATGGCGTGAGCCGTCATCCAAGCCACTGCGTTCGCGTCGCTTTCGGTGGCCGGCACGTGGATGAAGTCGGGGGTGACGATGTCTTGGTACGGGACCGTTCGTGAGGAGGCCACGGTGCTGTGGTCGTGAGACGTGTGGACGACGACCTCCTCCGGCGTCCGTCCGACGGTCGCCGAGACGACGATCGACTCCTGGAGAACTCCGGTGTCGCCGAACACCTTGGATCGGCTCTCGAAGGTATGCATCGCGTCGATGCCAGCCGTCTGCACGAACCCCCGCCGGAACGGCGAGTAGTAGGTGCCGTTCATCCACGAGCGCGGTGTGATCGCAACCTGCTGTCCCCCCTCGTTGAGGAGGCGCAGCCCAAGGGCCAGGAACGCCGCGTAGACGTTCGGCACGTTGATCCCTGCGGCCCGGAGAAGCTTCTGAGAAGCACTGCCGTTGCGCAGCTTCGCGTACGGCGGGTTCTGGATCACAAGGTCGAAGCGCTCTGCCGTCGTCAACGCCCAGGGCAAGAAGTCGGCCTCGACGAGGCCGGACGTCGCTCCCGTGGCGGCCTCGATGTCAGCCAGCGTAGCGAGCAGCGCCGGGCGAAGCATGCTGTCGTTCTCGACGGCGGTGATCTGCACTCGCAGGTCAGGACGGGCGGTGTACAGGCGCTCGACAATGGCTGCTGTCAGGATCCCGCTTCCAGCGCCGGGGTCGAGGACTCGCACACAGGTTCCCTGCGGGAGGCGTGGAAGTTCAGCAATGATGCGGGCGGCCAGACGCGGGGTGAAGTACTGGCCACGCGCTGCCTGCTCGGTTGGATCCAGTCGAGCGAGAGCAGCCGCACGATGCGCTTCTGCCCGTTCAAGCAGACCCATGCCCCCGGTGGGCAAACCCATGTCCCCGGGATTCGTCACAGGCTTGGACGGCTGCTCGATCGTCGATCGGAGTTCGTTGCTCACAGGCCCACGTTCCCTCTCATCTCTCAGCGCTCATCTTGCCGTAGCGCACTGACAGCAGGCGAGGAGGCTTCCAGCTTGGCATGCCGAGTGACGGACCTGACCGTTCGTGTGCTGACGGCCGTCGGACCACTCCTGGTGGAGGCTGTTCGAAGCTCTCGCGCTGCTCGCCGCGTACTTCCAGGGCCGCGCCTCTCCCCGAGGAAGAGTCCCCGCTGACAATATGCGCCTGTAGCGACGACTGGCCCTCGCCCGCTAAGGAGCATCACGTTTGATGTGTCGCTCGGTAGATCCACCGCGCAGAAGCGCGGCACGCGCTGTTCCCGCTGGCCGGATTAGCGGCGACGTAACGCGCCGGAGATCAGCCATTGGACCAGCGTTGCTGCGAGATGCACGGACATTTCGGCTTCATCTAGACGCTGAGGCCGTGAATTGGGTCCGCCTGGGTGCCTTGCCACATGGCCATGCCAAAGGAGCTCGATCATAGCGACGACCGGGGCAATATCGCCATCGTTCTTTCCTTCGATTGCAAGTTCCCAGTTTCCCGCACTGTCCCGGAGGTGGCTGAGTACCTTACCGAGCGTCCCTACACGATCCGAAGGGATGATTCGTGGGATAGCTGCCGCTTCGACGGCTCTGATGGCTTCGTCGTAGGCCATCGTTGGGTCGGGGTGTTGACCGTAGACTGCTCCCCAGGCTTTGCTCAGATGCGTCCCAGGTGCTTGTCGAATCACTTCATGTGCGGCTGCCTGCACTGTCGGCTCGACCCGCCGGTGGAGGCGAAATTCTTTCCAATCGAATTCGAAGGCAGAACCTGCGTCGACAAGTATTTGGTCAAGTTGCTCGACCGACCGAGCGCGTCCATTGCGGGACCAGGTAAACTCCGGAATCCAATCTGCGAGGCTGGCTTCGTATCTGTTGTCTTCGGGGCCTTCGACGTCGACTTCCCATCTCAATTGAAGGTCAGCGTTGAGTGCCAGGTTGACGGCGCGTAGAAGCGTATCGGGGCCACGGTCACCCATAACCTTGATGAGATCAGAGGCCGTTCCTGACTCCAGCGACAGCCGCAGCTGCAGCGCCACCCTATCCACCAGATAGTCCTGGTTCTCAAGATATGAACCCAACCATGCGCGCAGCGGGCGAAGCAAGTGGTCAGGGACGCCGTCGAAGAGCGCCTCCGCTTCATTTCCTTGGTCGTCGAGGTGCACGGCAACATTCTGCCCACCTGGGAGTGGCATCGCTAGCGTCCGCAGCAGGCCCAGGGGCCCGAGAAGCGCCGCCCAAGTTTGGAAGCTGGGCGGTGCTGAGCCCTACGACCTACCCGGCACGGGGATGGCCTTGGCGATGTTCTCGGCGGTGGTGGTGGCGAGCTCGGGCAGGACGCTGGTGTAGGTGTCGGCGGTGATGTGCAGCGAGGAGTGTCGGAGCACGGCGGAGACAGTTTTCATGTCGGCGCTGGCGGCGAGGGCGATGGTGGCGGCGCTGTGGCGCAGGTCGTGGAGTCGGACGGGTGGTAGTCCGGCGCGGGTGATGAGGTCGGCGAAGGTGTCGGTGACGGTGGCGGGGTGGATGGGCTGCCCGTCGGGTTCGGTGAACAGGGGTCCGGTGTTGTACCGGCGGTCGCCGGCGGCGAGCGGTCGGCGGCGCGGTGAGCGCAGTGTCGGGTGAGGGCCTGACTGGGTGGCGGCGTCAAGCGCGACGATCGCTTCGGAGGCGGGTCTCGATGGGAGCCAGCTCAGGTCCCCAGCCCTGTTGGACGTACTGCTGGCGGATGGCCGGTACGCGGCCCAGCTGATGACCTGGCCGTGTCCTCGGGCCCGCCGCGTTCCGACTCGTCAGCTGACACCTTTCCGACACTCCGTCCTTTATCTGCCTCATAGAGCTGAATATTCATTATAGATGTACCAATTCCTGCCTGCATGTCGATAGCGTTTTGGCACGATGTCTCTGAGTAGTCTGGAGCGCCTTCGACCATGCTGGATATGCGCCTCTCCCTGGATCCCGACCACGCGCTGGACCGCACCGAACTCGAACGTCTCCACCGGCGCCTACGCACCCAGCTGGACCGATCGGGGCTGGAACAGGTTCGCGTGGTTCGCACTGCGGTGCTGGCCGACGGCGGACGAGGTGCGAAGGAACTCGTCCTCGGCGTGTTCGACGCAGTGCTCCCCGACGCGGTGAAGGGTGCTGTCCCGCTACTGGCCCGGTCGCTCGGCGACTTCGTTCGGCGCTCCCACCGTGGTGTCTACGTCGAGATACACGGGGACCGGATCTTGATCGACAGGGCCGATCCCGCCGATGTCGAGCGATTGATCGACCATTTCATCGCGCAGACGACGACCGACGGTGCGTCGCCGACCGGTACGGAGCGGTTTTGATGGCGCGCCGAAGAGCCCTTGTCGTCGGTGTCGAGGACTACCTGTCCCTGACCGATCTGCCGGCCGCCGCAGTCGACGCCCGCAACGTCGAGCAGGCCCTTCGCACCTACGGTGACTTCGACGTGAGAAGGCTCGACAGTCCGACACGGGTCCAGTTCATGCGGGAACTGACCGACATGTTTGGCGACAAGAATCTCATGAGCGACGACATGCTGTTGCTCTACTTCGCCGGGCACGGCCTCGACAGTGACGACAACGATCAGTTCTACCTGGCCACCACGGACACCGACCCTGACTACCCGGGCGCCACTGCGGTCGACGCTCGGTCCATCAAGGATCTGCTGACGGAGACGTACGCGCAGGCGAAGGTCGTCCTGCTTGACTGCTGCTTCGCGGGGCTGATGGGTGAGGGCCTGAGATCTCGTGGCGACGGCCGGATCCGCATCAAGGCGCCGCTCGACCGCAGGGGCACGTTCGTGTTCACGGCCACCGACCGGACCAGCCCCGCATACGAGGATCCCCGCGCCGGTGGCCAGAGCGCACTGTTCACGAAGGCGGTGGTGGAGGCGCTCTCTGGTGCGGCGCGAGACTCGGATGCAGACGGTTGGATCAGCGCCCAGGACGTCGCCGACCACGTCCAGAAGTCGAAGGAGGTCACGTCGCGGCAGAAGCCGCTCGTGTTCGCCCAGTCCGTCACTGGCCCCATCCCGCTCGCCCGCACCAGCACAGCGTCTCCCGACGCCGAACCGTTACCGGCCGCCACGGTCTCTCGGCGACGGCCCGAGCCGCCGGACGACCCCCGCGCCCCGCTGGACCATGCGGCCTGGCGCAAACTGCTGAACTACTACGTCGACTGCCTGAAGCGCGAGGCCGGCCTGTCGGACTGGTTCCGGCCCGAGGACACCAGCCGAGCGAAGCTGTGGACGGCCGACTCCGAATGCGTCTTCACCGGTGACGCGGGGCCGGTGACACTGTCCGAGGAGTTCAGCCGATTCTGCGCCGACCATCACGACGCCGAGCACTTCTACGGATACCCATTGGTCCTGATGAAAAAGGGCCGCGGTGTCGAGTTCGCACCACTGCTCATCACACCTCTGGCCGTCGTCGACGGCGTGGCCGAGGCGGGACTGGTGGAGCTCAACGCATCCGTACTCGAACATCGGGGCATGGAAGCGGGTGACATCGCTCAGCTGGCGGATCATTTCGCCAAGAACTTCCGACCCGGCGACCCGGATCGCCTGGCGACGCAGCTGACTGCGCTGGCCGGTGCCATTGACCTGCCACTCGCCGAGGAACTCGACCCGACGCGACTTGCCGCGACGCTGCGGACGACGCCGGTCGTCGAAGGGATACACAACGTCGGAGTCGTGTGGCGCAACGACGGATCCCGGTCTGCTGGCCGGAACCTGATTGACGATCTCGGCACCCGTGCCGTGAAGGAGATCGACAAGTTCGGCAGCACCGCGCTCGCGGCACTCGCCGGCGATCTGGACGACCGGGCAGGCAGGCCGGTCCCGTTGATCTCCCCTGGCCCGTTGAACGAGTCGCAGGAGGCTGTCATCGAAGCCGCCATGACCCGTCGACTCACGGTCGCCACAGGACCGCCTGGCACCGGGAAGACCGCACTCGTGACCGCGTTGTGTGCTACGGCCGAAGCAGCGGGTCAGTCCGTACTGATCGCCTCCACCAACCATCGGGCGGTCGACGGGGTTTGCGCGAAGCTGGACGACATCGCGCCGGGGATGGTCGTCCGGACCGGCCCGAGGGACGTTCGGGAGACGGAACCGGCACGGCTCACGGCCCTGCTCGTATCCGCTCAACGACCGCCGGTCGACACCGAGCTCGTCCGCAGCCGCCTGCGAACGAACGAGAAGCGCATCGGCGCATTGCGTACCGCGATCGACCGTCGCCAGGAAGTCGAGACGGACCTATACGCGATCCAGCGCCATCTCGACAAGATCGTTCCGGACCAGGCCGCTCAGGCCCTTGCCATCCTCAAGGCCGACGATCGGTCTCTCGACCGTGCCCTCACGCTCGCCCGGCGGTCGCTTCGGCGCTGGCCGGCGGGGATACTCGCCCGCTGGCGCCTCCGGGCACGATTCGGGGCACGGCCCAGCGCCGGTGCGGCGCGGCTCGCCGAGTTGTTCGAGACCGAACAGGCGCGACGGGAGTGTCTGGCCGCCCTCACCCCACAACGCGACGACGAGGCGACCTGGGAGGAGCTGAAACAGCGGCTGGCCTCGCGCGTCCGCGACAGCAAGGATTGTTCGATGGCGCTCACCGCACAGCGCATCCGCGCCGGCGAAGCCAACGTCCGAACCCGGATCGCACGCCTGAACCAACGTGAATCCGGAGCCAGCTGGAAGGCGTTTCCGCAGCTCCTGCGCACGCTTCCCGGATGGGCGGTGAACGGGCACTCCTCAACCGCGATCGTGCCCAAGCCAGCGCTGTTCGACCTCGTCATCATCGACGAGGCAGCACAATGCGCGACTCCACACGTCCTCAGCCTGCTCATGCGGGCAAAGCGTGCCCTGATCATCGGCGATCCGCATCAGCTCCAGCCGGTCGTATCGCTCAGCCGCAGCGAGGACGACGATCTCCGTCGCGCCAATGGGCTCGGGGCGAACTGGATGCAGACCCGACATCTACGGTTCACCAGCGAATCGATCTACACCGCCTGCGCTGCCGCGTCCGGCGAAGAACTGCTGCTCGACGAGCACTACCGCTGCGATCCCGCCATCGTCGCTGTACCCAACCGGGTCGTGTACCAAGGTCGGCTCACCGTCCTGACCGAGCGCGCCGGCCTCGCCCTGCCCGCTGCTCCACCGAACGATCCGGCAGTCGAGATCGTCAATGTCGTCGGCCGGGTGGAACACCAACGCAGCGGGTCGTGCCGCAACCCGGCGGAGGCCGACCGGGTCATCACACGTACGGCCGAGCTGATCGCCGAACACGGCGACCTCACGATCGGGATTGTCACGCCGTACAAGGCGCAACAACGCCTGATCGAGTCCGGGCTCCAAGTGCGCGGCATCGGCGACCGCGTCGTGGTCGGCACCATCCACACCTTCCAGGGCGGCGAGTGCGATGTGATCGTGTTGTCGCCGGTCGGCGCGGCCGGAATCCAACCACGATCGGCCGGCTGGGTCCGAAGCGAGACCAACCTGTGGAACGTGGCGATCACGCGCGCGAAGTCCCGACTGGTGGCCGTGTGCGACCGACGCTGGTGGGCGGGAGGAGGCGGGCTGCTCGCTCAGTTTCTCGACGGCGCCGACACGGATCCCGACGGCGCTACGGCCGACCAGGAGCTCACGGATCGCCTTCAGGAAGCCATCGAGAACGCCGGGCTTCCGGTGACCGCGCGGAACACCTCGGTTGCCGGCCATCCCTGCCAGCTGCTGCTCGAGGACGGTACGAGTCGAGTGGCAGTGATCGTGGACGACGCGGTGGCACCGGACGGGAAGCGACATCGCCAGTCGCTTGCCCTGCTCGACCTGATGGACGCGAGCGGGCACATCGCGGTGCGGGTACCGGCATGGCGCGTCCTCGGCGAGGTCGATCGCGTTGCGGAGGAGCTCGCCGAGCTACTGCCGGCGCGGCCCGATGCGCGACTGTACTGACCATCGTCGAGGCGCCCCCAGCGTCTCTTTTGAGGGTCCGACCTTTTCAGCGGACAGGTGGGTAGCCTTCCTGGCTTGGCGGCAGCTGGGTGATGGCGTGAGGTGGCGGGTGAATGTGTGGGCGCACGGTGCTCCTATGGGGCGAGTACGCGAATGGCAAGGATCGTGCCGTCCGCGGCGGTGTGGGCTGGCCCGCCCCAGCGACCGTCCCATGCCCCGGTGGGTCGGTTGTCACGCCATTGAAAGCCGCCTCTCGGTATGCCCGCACGCGCTCAGCGGAATTGGCGGGTCCGTCGACCAGCTTCCGGTGAAGGTCGTGATGCAGACCTGAGAAGACCTCCAAACGGACGCCGTGCAGTCGGAAGACATGGTCGGTGCCCACGAAGCGGTGTCCGTGGATCTGGTGGTCGGTGTCGCACACTGAGCTGGCGCCTGGCATAACCAGCCGGTCGAATCTGTCACTGCCTTGGCACTTGGTCAGGTACTTGCCTGCTTCGTTTACCGATCCGCTGAGGGCAAGCAGCCCCGCCGCGTCGGTATGGGCGAGCACGGCGCTGAACCAGTCGTAGTCCTCGGGGGAGAGCTGGAAGCCGGGCATCCTCTCGGATTCCTCATCGCCAGGAACGAGAACATCGGGAAAGAAGTTCTGATCCGCGGGGCAGTACGCAGGTAGCGCTCCCACCCTCGCCTCGCCGGGTGCGGCGACGGCGTGGATGGTGACCCCCTTGGTCTGTGACAGTTCGGTGGATACGAGCAGGGTGGGTAGCTGACCGTAGGGGCCGATGTGAATGAACTCGGCGTGCGCGGCGGCACGTGCCAACTGGGCATCCACCATCCCGCCGCTGTGTGTGCCGTAGGCGATCAGCAGGAGAACCTTGGAGGGTTCGCCCGGCCTCCACGCCTCGACGAAGTACTTGCGGCAGTTCGCCAGCCCGACCGGGCGGGTGCTGGCGGCATTGATCCAGCCGGCCCGCAGCACCAGGTCCGCGTCAATCGTGCTGATCGCATGATCGGGATACCGCTGCTGGACCAGGTGCTCGCCGAGACGGCGAGCAAACGCACGGGCCAGTTCTTCGGACTGGGCGGTCTTGTAGTGACGCTTGGGGACCGCGTCACCCTCGTCGGACAGTTCCAGCACCTCGGCGGAGTTAGTCTGGAGAGCCTGGCAGTACTTCAAACAGGCCCAGTGCTCGGCCAGGCCCCGCCCACCGCCATGGTCATCGAGCACGACAGCCCGGGCGAGCAGGTGCAGTGCTTGCCAAGGCGACAGCCGTACTGGGCCTGGCAGCCACTCGTTAATCGGCCTCAGGTTGGTCTTTCGCCGTAACGGCGGCTGGTCCTTCTTTCTTCGGTCGGCATCGTTCTTCGCGGCGGCCCTGTGCACCTGTCCGACCAACGCTGCGGTCGAGTCCACCTGGAGGCGCGCCGACCGCTCCAGGTTGTCGAACACAGTGCGTACACGGTCGGTGTCTTCTTGTGTCATAGACACGTGGATACCAGATTTATGCCTTCTACGGCAATCTTGAGTCGAATGACTGTTTCATGATATCGACCGTGCCTCGCACACCGCAGATAGTCACCAAATAAGGGTCGCTGCCTGAGTGGCCGCCGGCGGGTGCGTCATGGCTCGGGACGGTTTCCGTCGCTCTTACTGAAGAGGTCACTGTGTCAACGTCTTCCGGCTGGGTGGTCCCTGGCGGATAGCAACGCACTGTGACCGGCGCCGTCGGATGTGCCGGTGGCGCGGCGGAGGAGGGTGTGATGGCTGGTCATCGTCGCCGTGGGGTGTTCAAACGGTGCGGGTGTGTGGACTTGGCGGCCGGGCGGCCGTTGGGCGCAGCGTGTCCCCGGTTGCTGGAGTCCGGCCACGGAAGCTGGTATTTCGAGTGCACGGTCACAGAGGCGTTCGGGAACTCTCGCCAGATCCGCAAGGGAGGATTTCTCACCCCGGAGGCGGCGGCGGAAGCGCGAAACGTGGCGGTGGACGAGAACCAGGGACAGCGGTTCGGCAGCGGGTGGACGGTGGCTGATTGCCTGCGGGAGTGGCTGCGTGTCAGCGAGCTGCGGGTGCGGCCGAACACGGTACGGATCTACGGTATCCACGTCGACCGGTATCTGATCCCGCATCTGGGGCGCGTGCCGCTGGTGAAGCTGGCGCCTGGGCATGTCTCGGACATGCTCGCTGCGCTGGGAAACATCACCAGCCAGCGTGGACGGCGGCTGTCTGCGACCAGCGTGCAACGGGTGTGGGCGACTCTACGGGCGGCGTTGAGCTGGGCCGTCCGGGCTGGGCTGATCGAACGCAACGCGGCGAAGCTCGTAAGCCTGCCCCCGGTGGCCACGCGGCGACCGCAGGTATGGACCGACGAATTGGTGGCAGAGTGGAATGCCACCGGGCAGCGCCCGGTCGTGGCGGTCTGGACATTGCCGCAGCTTCGTAAGTTCCTCGACCAGGTTCGCGACGACCGCCTGTTCGCGCTGTGGTGGTTGTTGGCGTTGCGCGGCCTGCGCCGGGCGGAGGCGGCCGGGCTGCGCTGGGTGGATGTGTCACTGAACGAGGGAACGGTCACGATCAACCAGCAGCGCATCACCATGGGCGCCGCCGTACACACCGCTGAACCCAAGAGCCGCGCCGGGCGCCGCACGATCGCGTTGGACCGGCACACCGTGGCGGTGCTGCGCGCCCACCGCGACCGACAACGGGCCGAGGCGGACCACGCCGGGTGCGGCTGGCGCGACAGCGGATACACCTTCACCAAGCTTGACGGGGATCCCTTGCACCCCAACTACCTGACCCACCGCTTCGCTGACCTACTCATCGGCTCCGGCCTGCCACCCATCCGGCTGCACGACCTGCGGCACGGCGCGGCCACTCTCGCCCAACATGCCGGCGTCGACATCAAGACCGTGCAGGACCAACTGGGGCACGCCAGCTACCAACTGACCGCCGACACCTACACCAGCGTGCTGCCGGACACACACCAGCACGCCGCCGAAGCCGTCGCCAACCTCGTCCTTGGCCCCGACGGCGACGAGAACCCGACACGCGGCAGGAACGGCCGGATCCACCGGCTCACTTCCCGTCTTCGCCGCTGGCTGCGGCGCTCCATCCCGCCGGATGCCGCCACGACCTGAGCCGGCGAACGCCACTCCTTGGGGGTGCGTGGTGTACCTCCGCGCCCCATGACTGCCAGGCTGTTGACGAGCCGGACTTCGAACGGTACGTCGCGAGTTCATGAGCAAGAACTCTGCGCGTCTGAATCGGGGGACGGATGTGGGGCACGCCGGTGAATGCCGGCGCCACGGTTCGGTTCCGGCAGCGAGCCCACAGCAGGCCCGGTGGTCACTGAAGGTCGCGCCCCTCGTCTGTCGCGATAGGGCCAGAAACCGGCGAGGATGATCGATGGTCCGCAGACGGTCGCAGAAGGTCCAAGCCGCATTAGGCCACACGGTGACGGGACGGGTGGGCTCGGAACGGCGGCGCGCACCCACGGACTGAAAATCCGCAGGCAAAAACAATGTTTCCGCAGGCCATGGCCCTTGAAGTGACCCAAAGTAAGGTCGGTTGAAAGTGGACATAACTGGGTAGCCCAGGCAAGCCCAGGAGCACCCAAGAACTAGCCCATGGGAGCGTTTTCGCTGGTCAGGGGTGGGTCGCGTGGGACTCGAACCCACAACCTACGGATTAAAAGTCCGCAGCTCTGCCAATTGAGCTAGCGACCCCGCTCGTGGCCGGTGTGGCCGTACCCGCCTGGGCGGCGACGGTCGGCACCGTGGCGTCGTCAGTGTACTGATCGCTGCCGGGGCGTACGAGCACAGGCGGGCTGCCCGGCGCCTGAGGGCGGACGGCGTGGGGTCAGGGGTGGAGGAGGCGGTCGAAGGGCGTGGTGTCGGCGAACGGGTCCTTGGGTACGGCCGGGGCGCGGGTGGCGACCAGGGCGGCGAGTTCGGCTGCGGCGCGGTCGATCCGGCTGACGAGGCCGGTGCCGTTGCCGGAGATGCCCCAGTCCTCGGTGGCGGCGTATACGGCGGTGGGGGCGACGACGGCGTGCAGGTAGGTGAACATCGGCCGCAGGGCGTGTTCGAGGGCGAGGGAGTGCCGCCCGGTGCCGCCGGTGGCGCCGAGCAGCACGGGCCGGTCGTCGAGGGTGTCGGGCTCGACGAGGTCGAAGTACGTCTTGAACAGCCCGCTGTACGACGCGTTGAAGATCGGCGTCACGGCGATGACGGCGTCGGCGGTGCCGAGGGCGTCGAGTGCGGGGCGCAGGTGGCTGTTGGGGAAGCCGGTGAGCAGGTGGTCGGCGAGGTCGTGGGCGTACTCGCGGAGTTCGACGACCTCGACGTCGGTGTCGATGCCGTGTCCGGCGAGGGCCTTGACGGCGGCGGCGGTGAGGCGGTCGGCGAGCAGCCGGGTCGAGGAGGGCTCGCGCAGCCCGGCGCTCACCACGACGAGCCGGCGGCGGGTCGGGTCGGTGCCGGTCACGGCGTCACCTCCGGGTCGGTCGCGGCGAGCAGGCTGGCGTGGGTGGGGGCGTCGGGGACGTGCGCGGGGCGTACGGCGGCGAACTCCTTGCGCAGCGTGGGTACGACCTCGCCGCCGAGCAGGTCGAGCTGTTCGAGCACGGTCGACAGGGGGAGCCCGGCGTGGTCGACGAGGAAGAGCTGGCGCTGGTAGTCGCCGACGTAGTCACGGAATCCGAGCGTACGGTCGATGACCTGCTGGGGGCTGCCGACGGTCAGCGGCGTCTCGGCGGTGAACTCCTCCAGCGACGGGCCGTGCC
This sequence comes from Actinocatenispora sp., assembly GCA_036503555.1. Classification (GTDB taxonomy): domain Bacteria; phylum Actinomycetota; class Actinomycetes; order Mycobacteriales; family Micromonosporaceae; genus Actinocatenispora. Next base: position 195,571 of record DASXWQ010000067.1, on the reverse strand, counting down.
CGTAGACGGGGGCCTCGTCGAAGTAGGGCCGGAACTCGCGCACCGCGTCCTGCGAGTTCTTCCGCATGAAGACCTGGCCGCCGAGCCCGACGATCGCCTGGTCGGCCTGGCCGTGCCCGTAGTGTTCGAAGCGCTGGCGGTAGAACTCGACCATCTTCTGGGTGTGCTCCTTGGGCCAGAAGATGTGGTTGGCGAAGAACCCGTCGCCGTAGTAGGCGGCCTGTTCGGCGATCTCGGGGCTGCGGATCGACCCGTGCCACACGAACGGCGGTACGCCGTCGAGCGGTCGCGGCGTCGAGGTGAACCCGCGCAGCGGCGTGCGGTGCTTGCCTTCCCAGTCGACGACGTCCTCGCGCCACAGCCGGTGCAGCAGGTGGTAGTTCTCGATGGCGAGGTCGATGCCGTCGCGGATGTCCTTGCCGAACCACGGGTACACGGGGCCGGTGTTGCCGCGGCCGAGCATCAGGTCGACCCGGCCGTCCGCGACGTGGTGCAGCATCGCGTAGTCCTCGGCGATCTTGACGGGGTCGTTCGTGGTGATCAGCGTGGTCGCGGTCGACAGCACGATCTTCTCGGTACGCGCGGCGACGTGGCCGAGCATCGTGGTGGGCGACGACGGTACGAACGGGGGGTTGTGGTGTTCGCCGAACGCGACGACGTCGAGGCCGACCTCCTCGGCCTTCTCGGCGATCGCCAGCATGGCCTTGATCCGGTCGTGCTCGCTCGGCGTGCGGCCGGTCGTCGGGTCCGGGGTGACGTCCCCGACGGTGAAGATCCCGAACTGCATGTCCCATCCGTTCCGTGTTAGTTGACGTCGCAACTACTCTCTCAACGGTACGCCGGCCGCGGTATTCCCCGCTGCCCGGCCGCCACGATCATGGACACATGGACAGCGCCGTCGAGCCGGTCACCGACCGGACCCCGCGTCCGGTTCGCCGTCCCGTCCTCGCCCAGCACTGGCGGGATGTCTGCTTCGTGCACTGGGCGCTGCCGCCCGACGCGGCCCGGCCGTTCCTGCCGCGCGGCACCCGACCGGACGTGGTCGACGGCGTCACGTACGTCGGGCTCGTCGCGTTCCGGATGGTGCGCGTCGGCCCGCCCGGCCTGCCCGTCCCGTATTTCGGCACGTTCTGCGAGACCAACGTCCGCCTGTACTCGGTCGACGAGTCCGGACGCCGTGGCGTGGTGTTCCTGTCGCTCGACGCCGAGCGGCTGCTGCCCGCGCTCACCGGCCGCGCCGTCGGCCTGCCGTACCAGTGGTCGGCGATGCGGCTGACCCGCACCGGCGACCGGTACGCGTACACGTGCCGGCGGCGCGGGCCGGACTCGGCGGGGGCGTACGGGCGGATCGTGGTGCGGGTCGGTGCGGCGGTGGACCGGCCGACCGCGGTCGAACGGTTCCTCACCGCCCGCTGGGGCCTGCACACCCCCGGCCGGTACCTGCCGAACGACCATCCGGCCTGGCCGCTGCGTCGCGCCGAACTCCTCGATCTGGCCGACGAGCTCGTCCCCGCGACCGGACTCCCCGTGCCGACGCGGCCGCCGGACAGTGTCCTGTGGTCGGCGGGCGTACCGGCGCGCTTCGGCCTGCCGTCGCGCTGACCCGGCGGGCAGCAGGCGGAGCCGCGGGCGGAATCCCGGCCGGCGCCCGGTTGGTCATGGTGTGCAGAGCCCGGTTCTGCACACCATGATCAACTGTCCACGTACCGCGGCTCAGTCACGGGCGCAGAGCTCGCGTGCCGCGCGTACCAGGGCATCCAGGTCGGCCGGGTCCGCGGTGGCCGCCGCCACCAGCCGGTCGACGTCGGTGAGGCCGGCGCGGGCGAGCAGCGTCTTCTCGTTCGTGGTCCACTCGCCGCGGGCGGCGAGCACCGCGTGCGCCGCGTACGCCGTGGCCTGGGTGACGAGCGCCGCGCACTGGGCGAGCCGACCGTGTGGCGCGTGGTTGGCCGCCGCGTACGAGAAGGTCGCGTCGGCGCGGTCGCTCCAGACGCGAGAAGCGTTGGCGCGCAAGGCATCCGGGTAGCCCGGGCGGGGCAGCGTGCCGCGCAGCACCCGGTTGACGGCCAGCTCGCCGACCACGAGGTACGACGGGATGCCGGCGAGGTGGAACAGCAGCGGCTCGATCCGGAACCGGCCCGCCCGCGCCGCGGCCAGCTCGTGCTCGACCGCGTCGAGGTCCCGGTAGTGCACGTCGACGGGCACCTCGGTGCCGTCGCCGGCCGGTACGCGGAGCCAGGCGCCGCCGTTGAAGACGCCGTCGCCCCAGGCGCCGAGCTCGGAGACCTCGCCGGGCCAGCCGAGCGCGCGCAGCTCGGCCGGGTCGAACCGGCCGCGGTAGTAGACGGACAGGTCCCAGTCGCTGTCCGGCCGGTGCGTGCCCTGCGCACGCGACCCGCCCAGCGCCACCGCCCGTACGCCCGGCAGCCCGGCGAGGCGGTCGGCCACGTCGTCCAGGAAGTCGGTCATCGCGGCAGGTCCGTCGCCGGGTCGATGACCCAGTCGTTGACCCGGAACGGGTGCCCGGCGAACTCGATGTCCCGCTCGCCGAGCAGCCGGAAACCGACCGAGCGGCACAGGCCGTTGGACGGGCCGTTGCTGACGGCGGGCGTGGCGTGGACGAGGCCCCAGCGGTGCTCGTCGCGGGCCCGTTCGAGCATCATGCGTACGGCGCGCTTGCCGACGCCGCGGCCCTGGTGCTCGGTCAGGACCATCCAGCCGATCTCCGAGATGGTCTCGCCGTCCTGCTCGTGCGACCACAGCGCCACGTTGCCGGCCACGTCGTCCGGCCGCGCCGGATCCGGCACGATCATCTGGATCCACGAGGTGTCGGCCTCGACCTCGGCGACGTCGCGGCGCACCTTGTCCGGCATGAGGTCCGGCGACACCGGGCCGCCCAGCTCGGCCATCATCGCCGGATCGCACCGCATCCGTACGTACGCGTCGACGTCGTCGAGGGTCACGTCCCGCAGCTCCATGCCCCCGGTTCTACCACCGTTCACTCGGCCGGCGGCTGGTACGCGAGCTGGACGAGCTGTGCGCCGTCGCGCCGGCGTACCAGCCAGCCGCGGCCCGGGGGCAGTGGCTCGGGCCGGCGGTTGCCGTAGAGGACGCCCTCGTCGCGCGGGCCGGACAGCATCAGCGCGGGCATGTTCAGCTCGCGCAGGGACTGGATCATCGGCTCGTACATGGCGCGGGCCATGCCGCCGACGCGGCGGGTGAGGACGAGGTGCAGGCCGATGTCGCGGGCCTGCGGGACCAGCTCGGCCAGCGCCGCCAGCGGGTTGCCGGAGCCGGTGGAGACCAGGTCGTAGTCGTCGACCAGCAGGTACAGCTCGGGTCCGCGCCACCAGGAGCGGGTACGCAGCTGCGCCGGGGAGACGTCCGGCCCGGGCAGCCGCCCGCGCATCACGTCGGCGACCGACGCCAGCGCCGTCTTCAACGCCTCCGACGACGCGGCGTACTCCAGGAGGTGCGGCTCGGGCACGGCGCCGAGCAGGGTACGACGGTAGTCGGCGACGATGATCCGCGCCTGCTCGGGCGCGTACCGGGTAACGATCTGGCCGGCGAGCAGCCGCAGGAACGCGGTCTTGCCGGACTCGGTGTCGCCGACCGCGACCATGTGCGGCTCGGCGGCGAAGTCGAGTCGTACGGGGGAGAGGTCCTGCTCGGACAGGCCGACGGGGATGCCGTCGCCGCCCGCGGGCAGGTCGGCCGCCGCGTACGCCCGGGGCAGCAGCCGCACCTCCGGCGCCGGCTCGTCCTTCCACGCGCCCGCCACCGTGTCCACCAGCTCGGCCACCCCGTCGGCCAGGTCGTCCACTGTGGACTGTCCGTCGATCCGCGGCACGGCCACGAGGAACTGCCGCGACTCCGCCGACAGCCCCCGCCCCGGTGACCGCTCCGGTACGAGGGCGGCGGCGCGCCGGTCGATCTCCGACTCGTTCGCGTCACCGAGCCGCAGCTCGTACCGGGTGCCGAGCAGATCGCGCAGGTTGAGGCGTACCTCGGCCCAGCGGGCGGCGGTGATCACCACGTGGATGCCGTACCCGAGGCCGCGCGCGGCCAACTCGGTGATGCGGTCCTCCAGCTCCGGGAAGTCGGACCGGATCGCGCCCCAACCGTCGACGACGAGGACGACGTCGCCGAACCGGTCCCCGGGTACGCCGCCGGCACCGGCCAGCCGCCGCCGGAACGTCACCATCGAGTCGATGCCCAGCTCCGAGAAGCGCGCCTCGCGCTCGGCGAGCAGCGCGGTCAGCTCCGCGACGGTACGCCGCAGCAGCTCCGGGTCGCGCCGCGTGGCGACGCCGCCGACGTGCGGCAGGCCGCGCAGTGACGCGAGCGCGCCGCCGCCCAGGTCGACGCAGTACACCTGGATCTCGCGTGGGGTGTGGGTGACGGCGAGGCCGGCGACCAGCGCGCGGGCCAGCGTCGACTTGCCGGACTGCGGCCCGCCGACCACCACCATGTGCCCGCCCGCGCCGGCCAGCTCCGCCCACAGCACGTCGCGCCGCTGCTCGTACGGCCGGTCGACGACGCCGAGCGGCACCCGCAACGTGCCGCGCGCCGGCCATCCGGTCGGGGTGAGGCCGAGGCCCGGGTCGGGGGCGAGCGGCGGCAGCAGCTCGGACAGCGGCGGCGGGTCGCCGAGCGGCGGCAGCCACACCTGGTGCGCCGGCCGCCCGTGCCCGCGCAGCCGCCCCACCAGCACGTCGAGCACGGTCGTCTGGTCCTTCACCGCCGGTACGGCGGGCTTCGGCGGCTCGGCCGGCGGCGGCGCGCCGAGCACCGCCCCACCGGTCAGCTCGGCCCGCGCCACCCGGTCGATCCGGAACGGTACGACGCTGCGGCCGGCCCGCTGGCGTGCCTCGTGCCCCGGCTCGATCCGGGTGTACGGCCCCGACACGTACGCCGCGCGGAACCGCAGCTGCGTACTCGTGTCGGTCTTCAGGTAGCCGTGGCCCGGCGCGTTCGGCAGCTCGTGCGCGGCCGGGTTGCCGAGGACGATGCGGGACTCCATCGCGGAGAACGTCCGCAACCCGATCCGGTACGACAGGTGCGTGTCCAGCCCGCGTAGCTTCCCCTCCTCAAGCCGTTGCGACGCAAGGAGAAGGTGCACGCCGAGCGACCGGCCGAGCCGGCCGATCATGACGAACAGGTCGATGAAATCCGGCTTCGCGCTCAGCAGCTCGGAGAACTCGTCGCAGATCACCAGCAGCGCCGGCAGCGGCTCCAGCGGCTCGCCGGCCCGGCGGGCGCGCTCGTAGTCCCGTTGGGACACGTAGTTTCCCGCCGCGCGCAGCAGCTCCTGCCGACGTACCAGCTCGCCGGAGAGCGCGTCGGCCATCCGGTCGACCAGCGGCAGCTCGTCGGACAGGTTGGTGATGACGGCGCTGGTGTGCGGTAGCCCGTCCAGCTTCGTGAACGTGGCGCCGCCCTTGAAGTCGACGAGGACGAAGTTCAGCTCCTCGGACGAGTGGGTGGCGGCCAGGCCGAGCACGATCGTCCGCAGCAGCTCCGACTTGCCGGACCCGGTGGCGCCGATGACCAGGCCGTGCGGGCCCATGCCGCCGAGCGCCGACTCCTTGAAGTCCAGCTCGACCGGCGCGCCGTCCGGCCCCACGCCGATCGGGATGCGCAGCCGGTCCCGCTCCGGCCTCGTACGCCAGGTGACGGTGGGGTCCAGCCCCGCCGCGTCACCGATGCCGAGCAGGTCGGTCAGCTCGAACGTCGTCGCCAGCGGCTCGTCCGACGCGCCGGCACCCGCAAGCCGGTACGGCGCAAGGTAACGGGCCAGCGCCTCGGCCTGCCGTACGGTCAGGGTGTCGGGGTGGCCGAGGGTCTCGTGCGCCAGGCCGGTCAGGTCCGTGTCGCCCGCGCGGTACGCGCTCTGCTCGCCGCGGAACAGCGTGACGAGCTGCGGGCTGACGTCCAGCACCAGCAGCCAGCTGTCGGCGTCGCGCGGGATCTGGCCGGACAGGTCCAGCACCGTCGCACCCTGTACGCCGGCGCCGTAGAGCTGCGCGTCCTGGCTGACCTCGCCGCCGTCCAGGACGACCAGCAGGTGCGGCCGGTCCGGCAGCGGTTCGGCGGTCTTCGAGTGCCGGGGCCGGGTCGCCACCTCCTCGCCCAGCAACGCCTCCAGCTCGCGCAGCGACCCGGCGATGAGCGGCCCGCCGCCGTTCGGCGCCTCCGCGTGCGGCAGCCACTTCACCCAGTCCCACGCGGTACGCCGGTCCGGCGGCGCCACCACCGCCACGCGCGCGTCGTCCGGCGCGTGCAGCGCCACGTACTGGCAGACCATGGCGCGGACGAGGCCGTACATGGTGTCGGTGTCGCCGCGCAGCGAGATCCGGCTGAACGCCCGAACCGCCACCGCGACCGGTACGTTCAGCGCGTTGGTGTGCGCCGTCGTGAAGCGGCGCAACGCTATGGCGGACAACGGTTCCAGGTCCTCGACGGGCTTGGTCTCCGGGGTCGCGAGGTGTACCGACATGCGCTGGGTGCCGACCGCGACGCGGATCGCGCCGAAGTCGTTGTCGGTCTGCCGGCGCTCCCACAGCCGGCCGCCCGCGGCCACCGACCAGAGCGCGTCCGGCGCGGGGTGCGCCCAGATCAGCGACGCCCGCTGCTGCGCGGCGGCACGCCGGGCGCGCCGCCGCATCTGGCCCAGGTACCGCAGGTAGTCGCGGCGCTCGGCGTCGAGCTGCGCGGCCCGGTCCTGGCCGAGGCCGGACATCGAGCCGAAGAACATGCCCAGCATCGACACGCCGAACAGGCCACCGGCCACATAGGACAGTGTGCCACCGCGCCCGGTGTACAGCATCGCCATGGCGCCGGCACCGGCCAACATCGGCAGCAGCATGAGGATCTGCCCGATGCCGCGCGGCAACTGCTCCGGCACCTCGGGCGGCGCCTCCAGCGCCAGCTCACCCTTCGGCAGCGACGGACCATACCGCCGGGCCGGTCTGGACCAGACGATCGTGCTTGACACCGTGGACGAACCTCCCCGACCGGTACGGACCGATGTGTACCGGGATACCCAGCGTTGGCCATCGTAGGTAGTCTGCACACCGCATCGGAATGCCCATCCGGCACGGGAGGAGACCGAAAGGTGACAGTACTGGCCGGGGCGGGGCTGACCAGGGTCACCATCGTGGCGCCGAAGACGCGGGTCGACCTGTCCGTGCCCGACGACGTACCGCTCGCCGACCTGTTGCCGACCCTCCTGAAGTACGTCGGCGAGGACGTGGCGCGATCCGGTGTCACGCACGGCGGCTGGGCGCTGGCCCGGCTCGGCGGACGCGCCCTCGACACCGACCGCACGCCCGGGCAGCTCGGCATCAAGCACGGCGAGGAGCTGCACTTCGCGCCGCGCGAGGAGCTGGCACCCGAGGTCGTCTTCGACGACGTGGTCGACGCGATCGTCGGCGGCGTCGAGACGCACGGGCGCCGCTGGACGCCCGCCACCACCCGGACGTTCGGGCTCGGCGTGCTCGCCGGCGCCGGCGTACTCGGCGCGGCGCTGCTGGCCGTCGCCGCGGCGCCGCTGCCGGGCGGGCTGACCGCGCTGGGGCTGGGCGCCGCGCTGCTGCTGGTCGCCGCCGTACTCGCGCGCGCCGTCGGCGACGCCCGCGCCGGCCTGCTCGCCGCCGCCCTCTCCCTCCCGTACGGGTTCGCCGGCGGGATGCTGCTCCTCGCCACCGGCGCCGACCGGTACGGCGCGGGTCCGTTGCTGCTCGGCACGATGGCCGCGCTGCTGTGCACGGTCCTCGGCGCCGTGGCCGTGGCGTACCAGGTGCCGGCGTTCGTGGGGGTGGGCATCGCGCTGGTCGGGCCGGCCGCCGCGGCGCTCGTCGTCCTGGCCGCGGGAGTACCCGCGGCGGCGGCCGGCGCGGTGCTCGCCGCGGTCGCGTTGGCCGCGCTGCCGGCGGCGCCGATGGCCGCGTTCCGGCTGGCCCGGCTGCCCGTACCGACGATCCCGACGACCGCCGAGGAGTTGAAGGCCGACGCGGTCGAGGTCGCCGGCGCCGACGTACTCGGCCGTACCGTGATCGCCGGGCACTACCTGACGGCGCTGGTCGCCGCGATGTCGACGGTGGTGTTCGGGTGCGTCGCCGTGGTCGTCGGCACCGGCGGGTGGGCCGGTTCGCTGCTCGCCCTCGTGGTCTGCGTCGTCCTGCTCTGCCGCAGCCGTACGTTCGTGGTGCTCGCGCACCGGTTGCCGCCGCTGCTCGCCGGCCTGCTCGGGCTGGGCGTGCTGGTCGCCGGCGCGGCGCTGCACCCGGTCCCGGCCGTACCGTCCGGGGTCGCGGTGGCTCTCGGGCTCGCGGTGCTGCTGCTGACCGGCGCCGCCGCCGCGATGTACGGGCTGGCGTCCGCCGGCCGCCGCACCACCCCGGTCTGGGGCCGGGTCCTCGACATCGTCGAGGTCGTGCTGGGCCTCGCCGTCATCCCGCTCGTGCTCGCCGTCTGCGACCTCTACACGCTCGTCCGGGCGCTCAACGGCTGAGCGCCTCGCCCGGCCGACGGCCCGGCACCCGGCGGGGCGGAGGCGCCCGGGTTCAGCGGGGCGGGCTGCCGAGGGCGGGGCGGTCCTGGCGCGGCGGGGTGAGGACCTCCCGCTCGACGGGGCTCGGCGTCGGCCACGCGAACCGGACCCGGCCCGGCTCGACCACGGCGATCATGTCGTCGTACATCCGGGACAGCAGCGTGACCTCGTCGCCGGTGAGGCCGTACGTGCCGGCGACGAGCTGCGCGTCGCCCGGCAGCAGCTTCCCGGTGACGAGCAGGTCCGCGCCGGCCAGCAGGGTCGCGGTCGGCCGGGTGCACGTGATCGCGGTGGTCTGCCAGCCGATCGGCTGCGGCGCGGCGCCGCCGGTCGGGTCGACGGAGACCAGCACCGGCGCGGCCGGATGCGGCGGCAGCACCGTCCCCGGCGGCAGTACGCAGTGGTCGACGCCGGTGGCCCAGCGGCCCAGCGACACCCAGTCCGGCTGGCCCGGAGAAGCGACGGCGCGGGCGCCGACCGCGAGGCAGCGCAACAACACCAGCCGCCCCGGCCAGACGCCGCCGACGAGGACGAGCCGGGTCGGCCGGTGCCGGAACACGTCGACCAGCACCGGCCGGTGGTCCGGGTCCCGGCCGAGCAGCACCCCACCCCGCGGTACGGGTGGCGCGAGCGCGTCGAGCGCGGCGACCGGGCAGGCGTGCGCGACGGTACCGACGGCGGGGGAGCCGCCCGTCGGCGCGACCGCGTACGCCCCCGGGCCGTGCTCGCCGTCGAGCCGCCGCAGCGTGATCCCCTGCAACGCGGCGGCCTTCGTCAGCGCCTCGGTGGCGCCGCCGATCGCGTCCGGCGGCGCGGCGATCCGGGCGTACCCGCGGATCGGTGCCTCGGTCGGGCGTACCAGGTCGGTGTGCGGGCCGAGCACGAGCGCGACGGTCGTCCACGCGGCCGGCCCGGCGGTCAGCAGCGCGCCGGTCCGCCCGCCCCGCGGCGGCCAGCCGACCACCTGAAACGCCACCTGCGCGTACCCGTCGGCGGTGAACGAGTCCCACTCCTGCCGGATGCGGCGGCCTTCCGTGGACAGCGGGCCGAGGCCGACCGCCGAGCCCAGCACCGCGAGCAGCTCGTCCGCCCCGAGTGTCCGATGTGGAATGTCCGATGTGGACAGTGTGCGGCCGACCCGGCGCAGCGCCGCCGCGATCGCCCGGCGTACCCCGGTCGGGCCGCCGCCCCGCTCCGCCGCCGCGTCCACCGCGTCCGCCACGTCCAGCCGCACGCACACGTACGTCCCGGCCGTGCCCGGCGGCACCTGACCGGCCAGCCTGGCCCCGACCTCCTGGTACGACGCGGCCGCGGGCGCCCACGCGGTGAGCCGCGCGGTCGGCGCCGGCGTCACCACGGTCACCACCTGCACCGTCGACACCTGACCGGGTACCAGCGCGGACAGCTCGCGCAGCGGCACCGTGCCGTCGCCGTCCACCGCCACCACGGCGAACCAGCCGTCCCCGTCGTACGCCAGGCCGAACGTCGCGTCCCGCTCGGTCACGTCCACGACGCGCAGCTCGGGCGCCAGCTCGCGCAGCGCCGCCCGCCGCGGCCCGCCGCGCGCCGCACCGCCCCAGCGCCGGAACCGCCACCGCAGCGGGATCTGCTGGTACCACCAGCGTCCGCGCCACCGGCCGAGTAGCAGCGCCGCCAGCACGACCGCGATCCCCGCCACCACCGGCAGCAGCCACGCGGCCCGCCCGACCGCGACGGCCACCGCGAACGCCGCGACCTCCACCGCCACGAGCTGACCGAGCAGCGGCCCGGTCCGCCGCCGCCCGACCGGCACCGTACGCAGCGGCGGCACCGACGGTCCCGCCGTACCGCCCGCGAGGCGGTCGTCCATCGTCGTACCCGGGCCGGTCATCGGTGGCCGTCCCGTCGTACGGGCGGGTGTGGGCTGCCGGTGGTCATCGCGCTGCGGCTCCTCCACTCCACGCCCGGTGCCGGTATCGCGCCGGTTGCGGTCGTCCGATACAAACCCATCGGTGCCAGTAGGCTCGGGCGGCCTCATCGTATGTGCCCGACCCGTCCTGGACGGTACGGGTACACACATCGACGGGAGGGATGGGCGATGCGGTCGCGTCGCGAACAGATCCGGGCGTACCGCTTCGTGACCCGCCGGATCGTGACGGCGCTGCTCGGCGGCGACCCCGACTCGGCCGACCCGCCGATGCGCCGGGCCGGCCTCACCACGTTCGCCAGCGCGATGATCGCCGCCCTGGTCCTCGCCGCGTTCGGCGTGTACGGGCTGGTCCACCCCGGCGGCAACACGTCCTGGCGGCAGGGCGGGTCGCTGATCGTCGAGAAGGACACCGGCACCCGCTTCGTCTACAGCGGCGGGCGACTGCATCCGGTCCTCAACTACGCCTCCGCCCGCCTCGTCCTGCCCGCCGGGGCGAGCGTGGTGAGCGTCGCCGCCGACTCGCTCGCCGGCGTACCGCGCGGCCGGCCCATCGGCATCCCCAACGCCCCCGACGCGCTGCCCGCCCCCGGCGCCCTCACCGGCCTCCCCTGGTCCGTCTGCACCGCGCAGCCGGTCTCGTCGGTCGCTCGGACACCCATCGCCACGGTCGGCGTCGGTCGGACGTTTCGATCCGCGGCCGACCTCGCCGACCGGGGTCTGCTCGTCAAGGCCGGCGACGGTGACACGTACCTGCTCTGGCAGGGGGAACGGCTGCGCATTCCCACAGGCGCCGCGATGGCCTCGCTGTCCTGGTCGAACGAGCCGGTGCTGACCGTCGCGCCAGCTTTCCTCAACGCCGTCCGCGGCGGCCCCGACCTGGCCCCGCCGAAGATCGACGGCGCGGGTCAACAGGGCGCGAAGATCGGCGATTCGGTGGGCACCATCGGCACGCCGTACCAGATGCGCACGCCCAGCGGATCCCTGCAGTACTACGTCCTCATGCCCGACGGCCTGGCGCCGACCTACGAGGTGACCGCTGACCTGTTGCAGGGCGAGACGGGGACCGACGACTTCGAGCGGATCACGCCCGTCGAGTACGACCGTGCGCCCAAGTCCACGGCGAACATGAAGTTCGCCGACGTCCCGGACCATGCGCCTGCTCTGCTCGGCCGCCTGTCGGACACCTCGGACCTCGCACTGTGCGCGTCGTTCCGGGGTGGCCGGTACAGCACGGTCGAGGTCTACCGATCGGCGCCGCGCGAGCTGAACACCCGCCCGGAGGCTGCGGGCGGGACGGACGAGGTGGGTGGGTTGACGGCGGGTGCGGTGCTGGTGCCCGGTGGTGGCGGCGCGCTGGTACGGGCGACGGCGGCGCCCGGCGTGCCGACCGGCACCACGTACCTCGTCACCGACCAGGGCATCCGGTACGGCGTGCCGACCGCGGACGCGCTCAAGGCGCTGGGGTACGGCGCGGTCAAGCCGGTGCTGGTGCCGGGTGACCTGCTGGACCTGGTGCCGGCCGGCCCGGTGCTGGACCCGGCCGCGGCGAAGCTCTTCGCGGACACCGGTCCGTCACCCGCACCGTCGCCGACGAAGTAGTACCGGCAGTTTGGTGACAGTTGGGCGCCGGAGGGGTGCAGAGCGTTGTTTCGGCCCGATAGGCTTGTCCACCGATTGGGCGCGGACCGTCACCAATCACCCGATACGTCGGGCCGCGTCGGGACACAACGGGGAGGGCCGTGATGAGCCGAGCTGACCTTCAGGTCGACACCAGATCGATCCGGGCCAGCGTGCGGACGCTGGACAAGCGGGTCGAGGACCTGCAGAAGGCGATCAACAACCTGACGGATCTCGATCCGAAGGGTCCGCCGCCGCTCGGCACGTTCCCGCACGCGAAGGACGCGGTCGCCTGGTACGACGAGATCCGGTCCGGCAGCCAGCTCCGCCTCGCCGACCTGCTCGACGCCCTGACGGCGCTGCGGGACGGCAAGGCCACGATCGCCGCGGCGTACGAGCGGGTCGAGCACGGCACGCACACCGACATCACCCGGCACCAGGCGTGAGGGGGCGGCCGTGAGTCGGATGGGCAGCCACAGCTACCGCGGGTACAGCCACGAGCAGCTGATCGCGATGCTGGACGCGGCGAAGCCGGAGGTCGTGCAGGACACGTACGCGACGCGTTGGCAGCAGGTGGCGGGCGCGATCGCCGACCTGGCCGTCGCGCTCGACGCGACGATCCTGCACGGCGACTGGTCGGGTCCGGCGGCGGAGGAGTTCAAGCGCCGGCTGACCGCGACCGCCACCTGCGCGCGTGACGCGGGCACGACGACCGGCGACGTCGCGAGCGGCCTGGGCTACCTGGCCAACGACATCGCCGCCGCCCAGCGGAAGATGCCGGATCACCCGGGCACCACCCCGCTGTCCGCGAACACCGGCGCGGAGGATGTCGTCGGCTCCTCCGGCGGGTACGTCAACTCGCTGCACGCGCAGAAGAAGGCCGCCGACCAGGCCGAGCAGGTGATGACCGACCTGGGCGGCCAGATGCACGACACCGCGACGTACTGGTTCCCCGAGTCGATGCCGGCGAAGCCCGCCGACCTGCCCAGCACCCCGGGTGGCCACGGCGTCATCCTGCACACGTCGCACGCCGGTCCGGGTGTCTCCGGCGTACCGGGCACGCGCGACGTGTCCGCGACCAACACGCCCGGCCCGCCCGGCACCCCGGTCCATCCGGTACGTGTGGACATGCCACCGACCGCCCCGGGTACGGACCTGGCCGGTTCCGGCGCTCCGTTGTCGGTGCCCGGCGCCCCGAGTGGCGCTGCCGGGCTGGTCGGCGGCGTACCGGTGGGTCAGGTCGGCGCGGGGACGGCGCAGCCGCCGCTCGCGGGCGGGCTGGCCGCGGGTCGTCCGCTCACCCAGCCGGCCCTGTCCGGTCCGGCCGGTGAGCAGCCCGCGGCCCGGTCCGGCGGTCCACTGCTCGGCCGGTCGTCGGGCCGCCGCGCCGACGACCCGGACGAGTACAGCACCTGGCTGACCGAGGACGACATGGTGTGGCGGGACACGTCCGAGGCCCCACCGTCGATCATCGAGTAGGTCGCTTCTCCCCCGCGCCGACCCGTCCGGGCCGGCGCGCGGCGCGGCGGAAACGGCGTGGTTGAGCCGGACCAGCGGGCGGCTCCCGGGTCAGCTCGCCTCGCTGTCCGCGGCGGCGGGTGAGCCGGCGACCGCGACCCGGTTGCGGCCGCTGGCCTTCGCGGCGTAGAGCGCGGTGTCGGCGACGCGCAGCAGGGAGTCGAGCGTGTCGGCGTGGTCGGGGTAGAGCGCGACGCCGATCGACACGGTCAGCCCGCGTACCGGGGCCGCGCCGGGCAGGTCCCGCCGACTCGGTACGCGCAGTTCGGCGACGCGTTCGCGGAGCCGTTCGGCGACGAGGACGGCGCGGTCGGGGTCGGTGTCCGGCAGCGCCAGGACGAACTCCTCGCCGCCGAACCTGCCGGCCAGGTCCTTGCCGCGTACGCCGGTGGCGACGGCGGTGGCGACCGCCCGCAGTGCCTCGTCCCCGACGAGATGCCCGTACGCGTCGTTGATCTGTTTGAAGTGGTCGAGGTCGGCGACGAGCACCGCGTACGTGTCGCCGCGGACCCGGGCGCGTTCCAGCTCGGCGGTGGCGCGCTGGTGCCACCAGCCGGCGACCGCCAGCCCGGTCTTCGCGTCGGTACGCGCCTCGTCGGTGAGCTGGTCGACGAGCAGCACCCGTTGCAGGAGTACGACGGCGGGCAGGGCGAGCAGCATCGCCCACGGGTCGTACAGGGCGAGGATGGAGAGCAGTCCGCCGAAGGTGAGGGCGGCGGCGTCGATCGCCGCGGTGGTGCGGTCGCCGAACGACTCGGCCCGGGTCGCGCCCGGGGCGAGCAGCACGATGAGGACGCCGCACAGCAGCACGTCGACCACCTCGTACGCGATGGCAGCGGCGAGGACGGAGACGACGACGGCGAGCCCGTGCGGGAGCCGGCCGGTGAGCGCGTCGTCGGTGAGCCGGAAGACGGCGCCGCTGCCGAGCACCGCGAGCACGGTCATGCTGGCGGTGAACACCCAGGCGAAGGGGCGGCACCGGCTTGCGCGCAGCCGCCAGTAGATCGACATGGCGAGCGCGGCGAGTACGGCGATGCCGGGCGGCAGGATCAGCGCCGCGCACAGTGACCAGGCCGCCTGGAGGTCCTTGTGCAGGCTGCCGGAGAGCCGGCGTTGGCGTTCGACCCGGCGGGTGCCCTCGATCGCGACGGCCGCGCAGATCAGCAGCGGGATGAGCGCCAGACCGGGCGAGGCGGTACGCAGGGCGATGGTGGCACCGCCGAGGACGAGCGCGGCGAGGTCTACGGTGATCGTGAACGCGCGGGCGGCCGGTGGCACGGTCCACAGCGCCCAGCGTCGGATGCTGGGGCGATGCGTGGATCGCGTGGTGCTCACCGTGTGAACGCACTCCTCCCGGCGCCCCGGGTACGACGCGCAGATCGAATGACCCGGGTCACGATCCTCGCACGCGCGAGTCGCCTGGTCAGCCCCAACCGCGCCGCGTTTTTCCCGGTGCGACGGGGGCCACAGACGAAATAGTTGCTGCGTCAACTATGTTGGAGTCAACGTTGGACGCACCGGCACGACGCGTGCCCCGCATCTAGTGGAGAAACAGTGACAGTGACCGCACAGACCGGACAGAGCCCCCTCGCGCTGGAGAAGGAGGCGCAGGACCTGCTGTTCCGCGCCGCGCGGACGGCGAACAAGTTCACCGACGAGCCGGTGAGCGACGAGCAGGTGCGGGCCATCCACGACCTGGTCAAGTGGGGTCCGACCTCGATGAACCAGCAGCCGCTGCGCGTGGTCCTGGTCCGTTCGCCCGAGGCGCGCGAGAAGCTCGTCGGGCACATGTTCGACGGCAACAAGGAGAAGACCGGCAAGGCGCCGCTCGTCGCGATCCTCGCCGCCGACACCGACTTCCACGAGGAAATGCCCAGGGTCTTCCCGGTCTTTCCGGGCGCGAAGGACATGTTCGCCTCCGACGACGCGGCCCGCGAGAAGAACGCGCACCTCAACAGCGCGCTGCAGATCGCGTACTTCATCCTCGGCGTGCGCGCCGCCGGCCTCGCCGCCGGCCCCATGACCGGGTTCGACGCCGCGGCCATCGACGCGGACTTCTTCCCCGACGGCAAGCACCGCACCCAGGTCGTCGTCAACATCGGCAAGCCGGCCGACGGCGCGTGGCTGGACCGCATGCCCCGCCTCGACTACGACGAGGTCTTCCGTACCGTCTGAGGCTTTTCCGCCGACCGCCCGGCCCTGGATGTTCACCCGGGGCCGGGCGGTCCCGCGTTGCGCCGGGTAACAGTTCTTTGCCAGGCTGGGTACGGGGAGTTCCCAGGGGGCCGGTGCCTACTGTGATGGCGGCCACCCGCACGAGGCTCTAGGGGTACGGCATGAGTGAGGACGCGACAGTACGGGCGGGCCCGGCGGAGGCCACCGTACGGCAGCAGTTGGACCAGACGTCGGTGCTGGACGTCTCGGTGTTCGACGACGGCGGTGCGGGCGCCGCCCCGCCCGCGGAGGGTACGGCGCTGCTGGTCGCCGTGCGCGGGCCCGGCACCGGCACGCGGTACCCGGTGGTCGAGGAGCAGGTGACGATCGGCCGCAACCCGGGGTCGGACATCCGGCTCGACGACGTGACGGTGTCCCGCCGGCACGCGGCGCTGCGGCGCTCCGGCGGCGGGTTCAGCGTCGCCGACCTCGGCAGCCTGAACGGGACGTACGTCAACCAGGAGCGGGTGGAGTCGGCCGCGCTCGAAGACGGCGACGAGATCCAGATCGGCAAGTTCCGCCTGGTCTTCCGCGCCGCGCGCTGACCCGCCGCGCGCCCCGAGTACCCCGGCCGGACACGACGCGGCGCCCCGACCCAGGAGATGGGTCGGGGCGCCGCCTCGTCGACGCGTGGGGCTCAGCTCGCGAACGGGTTGGCCTCGTTGGTCGGGTAGTGGGTCGTGTCGTACGTCCCGTTGAAATCGGTGTCGGTGGTCACCGTGTCCGGGGTGCCGTTGTAGTTGGTGTCGCGGGCGTCGTAGTCGTCGTGCCCGTCGAGGTTGCGGTCGGCGGTGTACTCGTCGACCTTGCCGTCCTCGTTGTGGTCGTAGACCCGCTGGTCGAAGTGGCCGTCCTCGTTGGTGTCGCGGCCCGCCTCGTCGACCGTGCCGTCGCGGTTGTTGTCGGAGACCTCGTTGTCCTGCCAGCCGTTGCCGTTCGAGTCGCCGGTGTGCTGCTCGAAGTAGCCGTCGTGGTTGTTGTCGTACTCGGCCGAGTCGATCGTGCCGTTCGAGTCGGTGTCGTGGCCGATGAAGTCGGCGCGCCCGTCACCGTCCATGTCGGCGTACACGTAGTGGCCGCCGTGGCCGTCGGACTCGGTCCAGTGGTTGTCGTACGTGCCGTTGCCGTCGACGTCGACCGAGGTGTCGTAGCCGTCTTCGCTCATCGTTCTGCCTCTCAGTCCAGCGCCGGTGCGGCCGGCCCCCGTTCCTGTCGACGACGATATGCGGCCCGGGTACGCCGCCGTCTCCCCGGAACGTGCCACGACGCCGCCGCGGCCAGGGGAGACTTCACAGGAAGCGGCCAGGTTTCTCCGATCGGGCTGCTAGTGGCCGTACCGAGGATGGCGTCGTGACTGAGCCGGACGGGCATCGGGAGTCGGTCCTCGTCGTCGAGGACGAACGGGACATCCGGGAGTTGCTGGCACGCAGCCTGCGGTACGCGGGGTTCGCGATCACGACGGCCGACACCGGCACCGACGCGGTACGCGCGGCCGCCCGGACCCGGCCCGACCTCATCGTGCTGGACGTGATGCTGCCCGACATGGACGGCTTCGACGTGCTCAAGCAGCTCGGCAGCGCCGGGCAGCGGCCTGCGGTGGTGTTCCTGACCGCGCGCGGTGAGACCGAGGCGAAGCTGCGCGGCCTCGCGATGGGCGACGACTACCTGACCAAGCCGTTCAGCCTGGAGGAGCTCGTGGCCCGGATCCGCGCCGTGCTCCGCCGGGTCGGCCCCGACGCCGGCAGCACGTCCCGGCTCACCGTCGCCGACCTGGTACTCGACGAGGACAGCCACGAGGTCTGGCGCGCCGGTACGGCCGTGCACCTGTCGGCCACCGAGTTCCGGCTGTTGCACTACCTGATGGTCAACGCCGGCCGCGTCGTGTCGAAGGCGCAGATCCGCAACCACGTCTGGCAGTACGACTACAGCGGCGAGACCAACGTGGTAGAGCTGTACGTCTCGTACGTGCGGCGGAAGGTGGACACGGTGGCGCCGAAGCTCATCCACACCCTGCGCGGCATCGGATACGTGCTGCGGGCGCCGCGCGAATGACGCTGGCCCGGTCGCTCGGCGGGCTCGACCGGCGGGTACCGCTGTGGTTGCGGCTGGTCGCCGGCGTGCTGGTGCTGGTGACGGCGACCTTGCTGGTCACCGGGTACGCGGGGACGACGCTGCTGCGCCGGCACCTGATCGCGAAGACCGGGGACGAGCTTCGGCTGGCGGCGCCGCGGGCGGAGCTGGCGCTGACCCGCGAAGGGCGCGCCGGGTCGCCGCCGGGCGGGGTGCCGAGCGCGTTCGGGGCGTACCTGATCGGGTGGGACGGGCGGGTGCTGGAGTCGAGCGACCCGGCGTTCACCGCCGACCGGCCGGAGCTGCCGGCCTTCCGGGCCGGGCACCCGCCGCAGTTCCGGCCGTTCCGGGTGGACGGGACCGGGCGGTCCGACTGGCTGCTGTTGTCCCGCCCGGTACGCAAGCCGGCCGGCGCGCACGTCGTCGTGGCGGAGAGCCTCGCCGAGGTCGACGCGACGGTACGCCAGCTCGAAGTGATCAACGCCTTCGCCGGGCTGGCCGCGCTCGGCGCGCTCGCCGTCGCCTGCTTCTGGCTCGTCCGGCTCAGCCTCCGCCCGGTACGCACGATCGAGGCGACGGCCGGCCGGATCGCGGCCGGTGAGCTGTCCGTGCGGGTACCGGACCGGGGCGACGGCACCGAGGTGGGGCGGCTCGGCACGGCGGTCAACGGGATGCTCGCCCGGATCCAGTCCGCGCTGGACGACCGCGCCGAGTCGGCGGCCGAGGCGCGGCGCTCGGCGGAACGGATGCGGCGGTTCGCCGCGGACGCCTCGCACGAGCTGCGCACCCCGATCACCACGATCCGGGGGTACGCCGAGATGTACCGGCAGCAGCGGTCGGTGATGCCGGCGGAGGAGGCGGACCGGATCGTCGGCCGGATCGAGGAGGCGGCGAGCCGGATGGGCGGGCTCGTCGACGACATGCTGCTGCTGGCGCACCTGGACCAGCGTCGACCGCTGGCGCAGGACGAGGTGGACCTGACGACCGTCGCCGCCGACGTCGTACTCGACGCGCGGGCGTTGAACCCGGACCACCCGGTCGACCTGATCGCGATCGGCGCCCGGGACGCCGGGCCGGTCCTCGTCACCGGCGACGAGCAGCGGCTGCGCCAGGTGGTGTCGAACCTGGTCACCAACGCGCTCAAGCACACACCGTCGGGTACCACGATCGAGGTCGGCGTCGGCAGCGAGGCCGGCCCGGACGGCACCCGCCGCGCGGTGCTGACCGTACGCGACGACGGGCCGGGGATGACCGGCGCCGAGGCGGCGCGCGCGTTCGAACGGTTCTACCGGGCGGATCCGGCGCGGGCCAGGGCGGGCGGCGGCGCCGGGCTGGGCCTCGCCATCGTTGGCGCGATCGTCGACGCCCACGCCGGTACGGTCGAGCTGACCAGCGCGCCCGGCGCCGGCACGACGGTACGTGTCACGCTGCCGCTCTGACCGACCGGCCGGCCGAGGCGACCGGTGCACGAGCGCGGACCGGGTCGCCACGCCGCAGGCCGGTGTGCGGTTCCGGGCCGGGCCGGGTCACTCGCCGGGGGAGACGAGACCCGACTCGTACGCGAAGACGACCGCCTGGGCGCGGTCGCGCAGGTCGAGCTTGGCGAGGATCCGGCCGACGTGCGTCTTGACCGTCTGCTCGGCGACGACCAGCGACTCGGCGATCTCCGCGTTGGACAGGCCGCGGGCGATGAGCCGCAGCACGTCGGTCTCGCGCGGGGTGAGGCCGCCGAGCGCGGCGGGCCGGGGCCGGTCGGCCCGCGGCCGGCTCGCGAAGTCCTGGATCAGCCGGCGCGTCACGGACGGGGCGAGCAGCGCGTCGCCGCCGGCCACCACGCGTACCGCCTGGATGAGGTCGGCGGCGGGCGCGTCCTTGAGCAGGAAGCCGGACGCGCCTGCGCGGAGCGCCTCGTACACGTAGTCGTCGAGGTCGAACGTGGTGAGCATGAGGATCCGCGGCTGGCGCGTGCCGGGCTGGCCGGACAGGATCCGCCGGGTGGCTTCCAGGCCGTCCATCTCCGGCATCCGCACGTCCATCAGGACGATGTCGGGGTCCAGCTCGCGGGCCTTGCGTACCGCGTCGGCGCCGTCGGCTGCGTCGCCGACGACGACCAGGTCGGGCTGTGCGGCGAGCAGCGCGCCGAACCCCTGCCGCACCATCGCCTGGTCGTCGACGATCAGGACCTTCGTCGGGGCGGTCACGCGTCTCCTTCGTCCGTGCCGTGCGGAAGTACGGCGGCGACCCGGAACCCGCCGTCCGCGGTACGGCCGGCGGTGAGGGTGCCGCCCAGCATGGTGGCGCGTTCCCGCATGCCGACCAGGCCGTGGCCGGGACCGTCGGCGGGTGCCGGGTCGGCGTCGGCCGGACCGTTCGCCACCTCGACCCGTACGGCGCCCGGATCGTACCCGACCAGCACGGTGACCTCGGCGCCCGGCGCGTGGCGGCGGGCGTTCGACAGCGACTCCTGCACGATCCGGTACGCGGAGACGTCGACGCCGGCCGGCACCGGTGTCGGCTCGCCGTCGGTGGTGAGGGTGACCGGGGTGCCGGCCTGGCGTACCCGGTCGAGCAGGTCGGGCAGGGCGGCGAGACCCGGCTGCGGGGCCGTCTCCACCTGGTCGGGGTCGCTGCGCAGCACGCCGAGCAGCCGGCGCATCTCGACCAGCGCCTCCCGCGCGGCGCCGCTGATCGAGGTGAACTCGTCCGTCGCGTCGGTCGGCAGCCCGGTCAGCCGGTACGGCGCGGTCTCCGCCTGCACCGCGATCAGCGACATGTGGTGCGCGACCACGTCGTGCAGCTCCCGGGCGATGCGGGCCCGCTCGGACAGCAGCGCGTTGCGCGCCTGCTCCTCCTCGGTACGCCGGGCCGCCACGGCGAGCCGCCGCCGTGCGGCGATCACCGCGCCGAGCCCGCCGGACGCCAGCGTCAGCAGGGTCACGACGACCGTGGTGCCGACAGCGTCGTCCCCGTTGCGCGGGGCGACGATCACCCAGGTCAGGACGATCGTGCCGGCCCAGACCCAGCCGAGTACGACGGGCCGGTGGCGCAGCCCGACCGCGGCCAACGCGGCCAGGTACACGACGACCTGGACCGGGTGCCACGGCTCACCCGCGCCCCGCCAGAACGGCATCAGCGCCAGCAACGTCACCAGCGACAGCCGCCAGGCCATCAGCGGCCAGCGCGGCAGCAGCAGGACCGGCAGGACGAGCAGCAGCGCGAGCAGCGGCACCAGCGGCGGCGGCGGCGCGAAGTACGTTCGGACCTCCCGCACCATGGCGAGCGCCAGCAGCACCGTGACCACCGCGGCGACGAGCGTCGGCCAGACCCGGCGGCGCCGCATCCCCGGTACCTTGTCGGAGCCGACGAGGACGGTCACGAGGCCGCCGAACAGCGCCCGCAGCGCGGCCCGGAGCTCAGTCACGGTAGCGCCGGTGCCGCAGCGACGGCAGCCGTTCCCGTACGGCGGCGACCCGGCCGGCGTCGACGTCGGCGCAGGCCGTACCCGGGGACTCGGCGAGGCCGGCGACGGGTACGCCCATCGGGTCGACGATCGCGCTGTTGCCGGCGCCGGTCGGCGCGCACTGGCCGGCGGCCAGCACGTACGCGGTGTTCTCGACGGCGCGGGCCCGGGTCAGCAGCCGCCAGTGCTCCTCCTTCTGCGGCCCCGGCGCCCACTGCGCGGGTACGACGAGGGCCTGCGCGCCGGCGTCGACGAGGCGCCGCGCCAGCTCGGGGAACCTCAGGTCGTAGCAGGTCATCGCGCCGAACGTGATCCCGTCGACGGTGAACGTGAGCAGCTCGCCGGGATCGCCGGGGCGGACCCGGTCGGACTCGGTGAACCCGAACGCGTCGAACAGGTGCACCTTGCGGTACGCGCCGAGCCGGGTGCCGTCCGGTCCGAGCAGCAGCAGCGTGTTCGCGACGCGGCGGTCGTCGGGCAGCGCCTCGTTCATGCCGTACACGAGGTGGACGCGGTGCCGGGCGGCGATCTCGGCGACCCGCTTCGCGTACGTCCCGTCGACCGGCTCGGCGGACTCCAGCACGCCGTCGTCGAGCACCTTCGTCGCGTACATCGAGTACTCGGGGAAGACGACCAGCCGGGCGCCGCGCCCGGCCGCCTCGGCCACCAGCCCGGCCATGGCCGCGAGGTTCGCGTCCTTGTCCGTACCGGCGGAGAACTGCGCCACCGCGACACCGACCATGCCCGAACCCTAATCCCCGCGACGCGCGTTCCGGCCACGGTCTAGGTTCGGTGATCATGCGGATTCTGGTGCTGGGTGGTACGTCGTTCGTGGGCCGGGCGATCGTCGAGGACGCGCTGCGCGCCGGCGCCGAGGTGACGGTCTTCAACCGGGGGCGTACCGGGACGGGGCTGTTCCCCGAGGTGGAGCGGCGGATCGGGGACCGGGACGCGGACGACTACGCGTCGCTCGGCACGTCCGAATGGGACGCCGTGGTCGACGTCAACGGATACCACCCGCGGCACGTCGGGCGGGCGATGGCCGCGCTCGGCGACCGGGTCGGCCGGTACCTGTTCGTCTCCAGCCACGCCGTCTACGTCCGCGACGGGCTCGCCGCCGGCAACGACGAGGACAGCCCGCGGCGGCCGGCGGAGCGCTCCGGCACCGAGGACCTGACCGACGAGACGTACGGCCCGCTCAAGGTGGCGTGCGAGGACGACGTCCGCGCCCGGTACGGCGACCACGCCACGATCGTCCGCCCCGGCAAGGTCGGCGGCCCGCACGACAACCAGGACACCCTCACCTACTGGGTACGCCGGGCGGCGCGCGGCGGCCGGGCCGCGCTGCCGGCCGACCCGGCGCAGCCGGTGCAGGTGGTCGACGTGCGCGACCTGGCGCACCTCGTCGTCCGGCTCGTCGCCGACGACCGGGGCGGCGCGTACAACGCGGTGGGGCCGGCCGAGCCGGTCACGCTCGGCGGGCTGATCCACACCTGCGCGGCGGCGGCCGGCACCGAGATCGACCTGGCCCGCGTACCCGACGAGGCGGCGACGCCGATGTTTCCCCTGGTCCGGCCGTACTGGCCGGGGCAGCAGCGGAGCGCCGCCCGGGCGCACGCCGCGGGGATGCCGGCGACGCCGCTGGCGCGTACCGCGGCGGACGTGCTGGCGTGGGACCGGGGTCGCGGCGAGCCGCCGCTGCGCATCGGGTTCACCGCTGAGCAGGAGGCCGCGGTCCTCGCCCGGTACGCCTGAGCCGGACCCGGCCGGGACGCACCACCCGTTGCGGGCCACGACCCGTCGGTGCGGCTGGTCGGCGCCGCCGCGTGCCGGGCAGCGGCATCTGCAGGCCGTACCGGGTGGAGATCCAGTGCTGGAAGGTGAGCGTGGCGACCCCGGCGACGAACATGCCGGCCAGGTTGACGACGAGCTGGACGGCCGACGCGCCGACCTCGGACCAGTGCCCGAGCGGGATCGCGATCGCGATGTTGCCGGCCGCCGGCACGGTCGTGACGGAGATGAAGACGCCCACCAGTGCCGACGACTTCGACGCGGTGATCGACAGGATGCCGGCGATGCCGGCGAGTACCGCGACGATGAACGACCACTTGTCCGGGTGCACGATGAAGTCGGTCATCGGCCGGTCGTCCAGCATCGACGGCTGGATCCAGCCGAGCGGCCAGCGGCTCACCGTCGCGCAGGCCGTCGTCACCGCGATCGCCACGAGGAACCCGACGACCAACGTACGGGTGGCGACGGTGATCCGGATCCGGTCGCGGCGTACCACGCCGAAACAGATGGCGGCGAGCGCGCCGAACTCCGGGCCGAGCACCATCGCACCGACGATCAGGATTGGCTGGTCGAGCAGCGCGCCGATGCCGGCGATCTGTGTCGCGAGCGCCAGGAAGGTCAGGAACGCCCAGCTCAGCCGGGCGTCCGCGGCGGTCCGCGCGTCGAGCTCGTCCCACACCACGGCGTCTTCGTCGTACCCGGGGGCGGCCTCCTCGGCGGCCGTCGCGCCGGCCGAGATCGACACGTCGAGGTGCTCTGCCGAGATCGAGCCGGTCCGGTCGACGCCCAGCTCACGCAGCCGGGACAGCATGGCGTCGGCGGCCTCCCGGGCCATGTCGAACTGGACCAGGTCACCTGCCGGCTCCCGGGCCGCCCCGGGCAGAACGACCAGGTTGGTCACGGCGACGGACGCGGAACAGACCTCGGTGACCGCCTCCGTCTGCTCGGGCGGCGTGATCACCCGGATGTGCAGCATGCTGCCATTCTCGCCTGCCCCGGATCGGCCCGCCGGAACGGTCCCGGTCCCGGCGCGGCGGTCGGTGCGCACGGCGGCGTGGCCCAGGTCACGCGCGGTGTACGCATGGCTTTCGGGCTGGACTGGTATTGAAAGGTAATGGGCCTCAAGAACCTGCCAGGACCGGTCGTGGCCGCACCGATGGCCGGCGGGGTGTCGACCCCGGACCTGGTCGCCGCCGCCGGGAAGGCCGGTGCGCTCGGGTTCCTGGCCGCCGGATACCTGCCGTCCGACCGGCTCGCCGAGCAGATCGCGGCGGTACGCGAGGTCGGCGTGCCGTTCGGCGTGAACCTGTTCGTCCCCGCCCCCGACCAGGCCGACCCCGACGACCTCGCCCGGTACGCCCGGCGGCTGCGCCCCGACGCCGACGCCGTCGGCGCCACGCTCGGCGACCCCGTCTGGACCGACGACGAGTACGAGGCGAAGCTCGACCTGCTCGTCGCGGTCGGCGTGCCGGTGGTGACGTTCACGTTCGGGGTGCCGTCGGCGGAGGACGTGATCGCGCTGCGCCGGGCCGGCAGCGAGGTCGGTGTCACGGTGACCTCGCCGCGCGAGGCGGTCGAGGCCGACCTCGCGGGCGCGGACTTCGTGGTGGCACAGGGCGTCGAGGCCGGCGGGCACCGCGGCGGCTGGCTCGGCGGTGAGGAGTTCGGCCTGTTGAGCCTGGTCCGGCTGATCCGGTCCACTATGGACGTACGGGTGGTCGCGGCCGGCGGGATCGCCGACGCCGCCGGCGTACGCGCCGTGCTCGACGTGGGGGCGCTCGCCGCGAGCGTGGGTACCGCGTTCCTGCGCAGCGACGAGAGCGGCGCCGCCCTGGCGTACCAGGATGCGCTGGTGTCGCCGGAGTTCGCGGAGACGCGGGTGACCCGGGCGTTCACGGGGCGGCCGGCGCGGGCGCTGCTCAACCGGTTCGTCGCCGATCACGACGTCGCGGCGCCGGACGCGTACCCGCAGGTACACCAGCTGACCCGGGCACTGCGCGCGGGCGCCGTCGCGGCGGGGGACACGCAGCGGATGGCGATGTGGGCCGGGCAGTCGCACGCCCTGGCCCGGGCCGTACCGGCGGCCGAGGTGGTCAAGTCGCTCACCCCGTGACCCGGGGCGGCTACGTGGCGGAGCGGGCGAGTCGCCGGCTGGCCCGGTCCAGCGCCTTGCCGTCGAGCGCGTCGGCGTGCAGCAGCCGGGGCAGCAGGTCGGGTTCGAGGGTGAGCGCCCGGAACACCACGCCGACCGTCACGTCGTGGTCCGGTCGGTCCCGGACGACGATCTCGTCCCCGGCGGACACCTCGCCCGGCGACACCACCCGCAGGTACGCGCCGGGCAGCGCGCGCTGCGTGTACGTCCGCATCCAGCCCTGCTCGCCCAGCCAGCCCGCGAACGTCCGGCACGGGAAGCGCGTCGTGCAGACCTCCAACACCAGGTCGGGGCCGATGTGCCAGCGCTCGCCGACCAGCGCGTCCGTGACGGCCATGCCGGTCGTGGTCAGGTTCTCCCCGAACGAGCCGTCGACGAGCGGCCGGCCGAGCCGCGCCTGCCAGTCGTCCAGGTCCTCGCGGGCGTAGGCGTACACCGCCTGCTCGTTGCCGCCGTGGTTGCGCAGGTCGCAGACCCGGTCGCCGGCCAGTGCGCTGCCGCCGACGCCGCGTACCCCCGGCGCGGCCACCGCGACCGGTCCGGTCACCGGCCGCTTGTTGATCCCGGTGACGCCGACGTCCGAGTGTTCGGTGGGCTCGGCGCGTCCCACGTTGACCGACAGTACGTGCATGTCGACCAACCTAGAGGTCGCGACCGCGGCGCCGTCAACTCCGCACCACACAGGCGCGCCCGCGGGTGCGCGGACGCGCCTGTACGTCGGTGCCGTCGTGCCGGATCTCACATGTTGATCATGTGGCCGGCCAGGCCGTGGACCGCCTCCTTGACGGCCTCACCCAGCGTCGGGTGCGCGTGGATGTTGCGGGCCACCTCGTGCACGGTCAGGTCCCACTGCTGGGCCAGCGTCAGCTCCGGCAGCAGCTCCGTGACCTCGGGGCCGATCAGGTGCCCGCCGAGCAGCTCGCCGTACTTCTGATCGCTGATCAGCTTGACGAAACCGTTCGGGTCGCCGAGGCCGTGCGCCTTGCCGTTGGCGGTGAACGGGAACTTCACGACCTTGACGTCGTAGCCCTTCTCGCGGGCCTGCGCCTCCGTGTACCCGAAGCTCGCGATCTGCGGCTGGCAGTACGTGGCGCGCGGGATCATCGGGTAGTTCAGTTCCATCGTCTCGGCGTCCGCGATCGTCTCCGCGGCGACGATGCCCATCCCCTCGGCGGCGTGCGCCAGCATCAGCTTGGCGGTGACGTCACCGATCGCGAAGATGTGCGGCACCGACGTACGGCAGCGGCCGTCGACGTCGATCGCGCCCCGGTCGGTCAGCGTCACGCCGGCCTTGTCCAGCCCGTATCCGTCGACGCGCGGTGCGAAGCCGATCGCCTGAAGCACCTTGTCGGCCTCCAGCACCTGCTGCTGGCCGTCCTTCGTGACCGTGACGCGGACGCCCGACCCGGTGTCCTCGATGCCGTCGACGCGGGTCGAGGTGTGCACGTCGATGCCGAGCCGCTTGTACCGCTTCGCCAGCTCCGCCGACACGTCGGCGTCCTCCAGCGGTACGAGCCGGTCGAGGAACTCGACGATCGTGACCTTGACCCCGTAGTTCGTCAGCACGTAGGCGAACTCGACGCCGATCGCGCCGGCCCCGGCGATGATGATGCTCTCCGGCAGCTGGTCGGTGAGGATCTGCTCCTCGTACGTCACGACCCGCTCGGAGAGCTGCGTGCCCGGCAGCAGCTTCGTCGTCGTACCGGCGGCGATGATGCAGTGGTCGAACGTCAGCGTCTCCGACCCGCCGTCGTTCAGCGCCACGTCCAGCGTGTGCGCGTCGGTGAAGGTGCCGCGCCCGTCGTACTCGGTGATCGCGTTCTTCTTCATCAGGTAGTGGACGCCCTTGACCCGGCCGTCCGCGACCTTGCGGCTGCGCTGGAACGCCGACTCGTAGCTGAACCGGATCGTCCCCTCGACCTCGATACCGAAGGTCTTCTGCTCCTGGGTCAGGATGTGCGCCAGCTCGGCGTTGCGCAGCAGGGCCTTCGACGGGATGCATCCGACGTTCAGGCAGACGCCACCCCAGTACTTCGCCTCGACGACGGCAGTGCGCAGGCCGAGCTGCGCGCACCGGACGGCGGCGGTGTACCCACCCGGGCCGGCGCCGAGGACCACGACATCAAAGTGTGTACTCACCTGCCGGATGCTATCCCGCCGCATCCGGACCCGCCGCAGGCTCGGTCCCCGGTCCTCTTCGCGGCGTAAGGAGCCACCTGTGCGCGGAACCCGCACTGTGGCGTGCTTGCGACCATCCTGCTGCTCTCCGCCCCCTGTCCGGTACGGCGAGCGCGGGGCCCGGCTCCGCTGGGCTCGGTGATCCCGTCTTCCCGACATAGGGCCACGGCGGGCACCGGGTCGCGCACCACGACGTGGCCGACGCGTACGAGCCGGCGACGGGCGGCCGACCGGCAGCACGACCGTACGGGCCCGGACCACGCAGGCCTTGTCAGCCTTCGACCTCGACTTCGTGCTGCACACCACATCGGTCACGGTCAACGGCCTTCCGGTAGTACGGGGTGAGTGGCGGGGAGCTGGTCGTCACGCCGGCGCGGCCGCTGCCCCGCGGCGCGGGCGCTGCGTACCCGGGTGGGTGACGGGGCCTTCGTCCGGCTGATGCGTGACTGGCTGGCCCGGCACCGCGGCGGCACCGTCGGCACCGCCGACTTCGTCGCCCTCGCCGGCCGCGCCACCGGCCAGGACCTCGCCGGCTTCTTCCGCGCCTGGCTGTACACGCCCGGCAGGCCGGCGGCCACCTCCGGGAACGGCGTCCGGACCCCCTGACCCCCGCTCGGGCGGCGACCCCTTGCCCGGGACCTCTGCCCGGCACACCCATACGCATCACAGGTGTGCAGAGCCAGTTTCTGCACACCCATACGCATCACTGCGCAGCGCGAGCGAGGATCAGGCCGGGTCGGCGGGGCGGAGCCGCGCCGTGAGCGTCGCCCGCAGGTCGGGCAGCGGCCACCGTCCGCGTACGCCGCGCAGGCCGGCCAGGTGGTCCACGATCCGGCCGAGCGGCCAGCGGTGCGTCCGGGCGAGCCCTGCCGCGATCATCCCCAGGTACGCCGCCGCCGGTCGGGACCACGGCCGTTCGTGCGCCCGCCACGGCGCGGTGAACGTGAGCACCGGCAGCCCGTCCCGGTCCCCGACGCGCACCAGCGTCTCGTACCGTCCGGGGCCGAGCCGGGACCGCCCGGTGGCCAGCACCTCGCCGAGCGGCAGGTCGGTGCCCGGCTCCTGGTACATCTCCTGCGCGGCGACGTCCGCGAACTGCCCCGTGGTCAGCAGGTACGCCGCGGCCGGCGTACGGTCCGGCAGCCGGTCGTCGAGGAACGCCATCCCGCCGGTCCACGCCCTGGACTCGCCGGCGAAGTACAACCCGCCGCGGATCCGGAGCGCCGCGACGGCCGCCGGGTCCGATCCGTCCCGACATCCCGGGTACGTCCGCCGTCCGCCGGGCGGCCGTCCGCCGCGCAGGTAGTACCCGAGCCGGTCGGGAAGCATGTTGGATCCGTACGCGGCGTACCAGACGTGGCGGGGTTCGGGGGGCATCGCCACCCGATGGTGCCCGACGGGCCGCCGCGACGCACGTCACGCCGCCGGCCCGGTGACCGCGGTTACGGCCGACGGGACCGAAGAGGCACTGGCAGAACCGCTGTCGGCGCCGGCCGGGCACCCAACGCCGTCCTCTCAGAACCTCGTACCGCGCAGCGAGGCGTCGAGCAGCTCGATCGTGTGCGCGGTGGGCATCTCCGTACCGGCGCGGCGCAGCGCTGCGGTGATCTGGAGCAGGCAGCCCGGGTTCCCGGCGACGAGCAGGTCGGCGTCGGTCGCCTCGATCCGCTCCGCCTTGCGGTCGCCCAGCTCGCGCGCCGGCTCCGGTTCGAGCAGGTTGTACACCCCGGCGGAACCGCAGCACAGCTCGGACTCGGCCGGCTCGACCAGCCGCAGCCCCGGTATCCCGCGCAGCAGTTGCCGCGGCGCGGACCGGATCCGCTGCGCGTGCGCCAGGTGGCACGCGTCGTGGTACGCGACGGTGCGGTGCACCGCGTGCCGCTCGGCGACCGGCCCCAGCTCGACGAGCAGCTCCGTCACGTCCCGGGTACGCGAGGCGAACCGGGCCGCGCGCGGGTCGTCCGGCAGCAGCTCCGCGTACTCCTTCATGGCGGAGCCGCAGCCGGCGCTGTCGGTGACGACGTAGTCGACGCCGGCCGCGTCGAACGCGTCGACCGTGGCGCGGGCGAACCGGGCCGCCTCGGCGCGCCGACCGGAGTGCTTCGACAGCGCACCGCAGCAGCCCTGCCCGCGCGGCACGATCACGTCGCAGCCCTCCATCGCCAGCACCCGCGCGGTGGCCGCGCCGACCTGGCCGAAGAACGCCGACTGCACGCAGCCCGTCAGCAGCCCGACGACCGCCCGGCGGGGGCCGCGCGCCGCGACCCTGGCCGGCAGCCGCGGGGCGCGCCGGATCACCGGCGCCAGCTCCTGCATCGACTGAAGGGCCGCCGGCAGGTGCCGGGAAACCTTGCGCCCCAACCGGTCCAGCCCGGTACGCCGGTACAGCGCGAGCGGCGCGCGCAGCACCCGCAGCCGCCGCGGATACGGGAAGAGCGAGAACACCAGTCCGCGTACCGCCCGCTCGGCCGCGGTGCGCGGGTGCCGGCGCTCGACCTGCGCGCGGGTGGCGTCGATCAGCTCGTCGTACCGGACGCCGGACGGGCAGGCGGTGACGCAGGCCAGGCAGCCGAGGCAGGCGTCGAAGTGGCCGACCATCTCGTCGGACAGCGGCGCCCCCGCGAGGCCCTGGTTCATCAGGTGGATGCGACCGCGCGGCGAGTCCATCTCCTCGCCCCACAACACGTACGTGGGGCAGGACGGCAGGCAGAATCCACAGTGGACACAGTCGTCGACCAGAGCCTGCTCGGGCGGCCGGTCGTCGTCGAACGCACCCAGCACGTCGTCCCGCACGCCGCCACCTCCCCTCGAACCCGCGGGTTCAGATCCCGCCGACGAAACGGCCGGGCGCGAGCCGCCCGGCCGGATCGAACTCGTGTTTCACCGCCCGCATCAGCCCGAGCGCGTCGACCGGGCCCCACAGGTCCAGCTCGGCCCGGACCGCCGGGGGAGCGGCCAGCACCTGGCAGTGCCCGCCGTGACTGATCGCGACGGTACGCACCGCCTCGACGATCCGCGTCACCCGGTCCGGGTCCGTACCGCCCGGGATGCCGGCGTGCAGCACGCCGGAGCCGGGCGAACAGAAGATCCGCACCGGGATCTCCCGGGCCGCGTCGCGCAGCGAGTACACCGGGCCGAAGAGCTGCCCGACCGGCGTCGTCACCTGCACCGCGACGTCCTCGGGCCCGAACGGGTACCGGCCCCACCAGGGCGGCGGTTCGGTGTCGACGTGGGTGCCCTCGCCGAGGACGTCGACCGCCCGGTCGGCCCGCGCGGCTACCCCGTCGGCCGGGCCTTCCAGCAGCAGTACCAGCGAGTCGGGGTGCGGCGCGCTGCGCAGCACCGTCGTGCCGCGGCGGTAGTTCTCCGGCACCGGGCACTCGACCTCCATGCCGGTCGGGTCGAGCCGCGCCTCCTTGATACGCGTCGTCAGGTCCCGCACCTCGGCCGGCGTACGCACCGGCCGGGTCACGAACGCCCGCGCCGCCGGCATCGGCGACAGCTTCACCGCCACCTCGGTCAGCACCCCGAGCGTCCCGTACGACCCGGCGAACAGCCGGCCCAGGTCGTACCCGGCGACGTTCTTCACGACCTTGCCGCCGGAGTGCGCCGTCACCCCGTCCGCGCGTACCACGGTGACGCCGATGACCTGGTCGCGCGGCGTGCCGTAGCGCAGCCGCAGCGGGCCGGCGGTACCCGTGGCGACGGCGCCGCCGATCGTCGCGCCCGGCAGCATCTCGTCCAGCGGCAGCCGCTGACCGGCCGACGCCAGTCGCTCCTGCACGTCGCGCAGCGGCGTACCGGCGCGGATCACGGCGACCAGGTCGCCCGCCGCGTGCTCCACCACGCCCCTCACCCGGGACATGTCGAGCAGTACCTCGGCCGCGGACGGCGGCGCGCCCCAGTGCAGCTTCGTACCGCTGCCGCGGACCACGACGTGCAGCTCGTGCTCGGCGGCGACCTCCAGCACCCGGCCGACCTCCCCGGTCGACGTCGGCGTCACCACCCACCGCGGCGGTACGTCGACGACGCGGTCACCGCCCTCGGCGAGGCGTACCTCCCCGTCGCCGACGGCGCGGCGCAGCTCGTCCGGCACGCTCATCAGAACGCCTCCGCCAGGCCGGCCGCCTGCGCCGGATGCGGTGTCGTACCGCGGCGCGGGATCTCGCCGCACAGCCGGGGCGTCGGAAAGATCTTGCCCGGGTTGCAGCGGTTCCCCGGGTCGAACGCGCACCGGACGAGCTGCATGGTGTCCAGGTCCGCGTCGGTGAACATGCGCGGCAGGTAGTGCGCCTTGTCCACGCCGACGCCGTGCTCGCCGGTGATCGACCCGCCATGCCGTACGCACAGGTCGAGGATCGCGCCGGACACCTCCTCGGCGGCGTCGCCCTGCCCCGGCACCGACTCGTCGTACAGGACCAGGGGGTGCAGGTTTCCGTCGCCGGCGTGGAACACGTTCGCCACCCGGATCCCGGTACGTCGGGACAGCTCGGCGATGTCCGCCAGCACCTCCGGCAGCGCCGTACGCGGGATCACGCCGTCCTGCACGATGTAGTCCGGGCTGATCCGCCCCACCGCCGCGAACGCCGACTTGCGGCCCTTCCAGATCTCCGCCCGCTCCGCGTCGTCCGCCGCCTGCCGCAGCTCGAACGCGCCCGCGTCGGTGCAGTGCGCCCGTACCGCGGCCAGCTCGGCCTCGACGGCGTCGGCCGGGCCGTCCAGCTCGACGATCAGCACGGCGCCGGCACCCGCCGGGTATTCGCAGGCCACGGCCTGCTCCGCCGCCTCGATCGACAGCGCGTCCATCATCTCGATGGCGGCCGGGGTGATGCCGGCGGCGATGATCGCGCTGACCGCCGCACCGGCGGACGCCATGTCACCGAACGCGGCCAGCACCGTCTGCACGGACTCCTGGGTCGGCAGCAAACGGACCACCACCTTCGTCGCGATGCCCAACGTCCCCTCGGACCCGATGAACACCCCCAGCAGGTCGTACCCGGGCGCTTGCCGGCACTTCCCGCCACCGAGCCACACCACGTCGCCATCCGGGGTAACGACCTCCAGACCGGTCACGTGGTGCGCGGTGAACCCATATTTCAGACAGTGCGCACCGCCGGAGTTCTCCGCGACATTGCCCCCGATCGAACAGATCTGTTGGCTTGACGGGTCCGGTGCGTAGTGATATTGAGCGCCGGCCACCTCGCGGCTGATCGCCAGGTTGATGACGCCCGGCTCGACCACCGCGCACTCCGCGGCCAGATCGACCTCCAGGATCCGGCGCATCCGGCTCGTCACCACCAGCACGCCGTCCGAGGCGGGCAGCGCCCCACCCGACAGCCCGGTACCCGAGCCGCGCGCCACGAACGGCAGGTCGGCGTCCCGGCACGCGCGTACCACCTCGACGACCTGCCCGGTGCTCTCCGGCAGGACCACCAGCCCGGGCGTCACGGCGTGCCGCGCCAGCCCGTCGCACTCGTACGTGCGGAGCTCGGCGGGGTCGCTGATGACCGAACCCGGGCCGAGGGACGCGGTGAGTCGCTCGGTGACCGCGGCCAGCCGGGCCGCCACATCCATCCGACGCCTCCCGACACCTGTACCGTCGACGGGCCACCGGACCGCCCCCAGACATCGCGGTCCGCGGCCCCGGCACCCAACCTACGGGCCGGTGGGGACGGTGTTCAAGGTCCGCTCAGGGGCCGTTCGGCTCGGGTACGGGCTCGACGCCCTGCGCCGCCGCTGCCACGGCCTGCGCGATCGGCACCGAGCCGCGCCGCAGGTCGAGCGTCCGGCCGGCGGTGTCCGGCTCGTCCAACATGGCCGCCAGCACCCAGGCCACGTCGTCGCGGGACACCTCGCCCGGCCCGGTGTGCCGCGCCAGCTCGACCCGCCCGGTACCCGGCTCGTCGGTGAGGCGGCCCGGGCGCAGCACCGTCAACGCCAGGTCGGGGCGGTGTTGCAGCTCCTCGTCGGCCTCGCCCTTCGCCGCCAGGTACGCCGCGAAGACCGGGTCCGTGCCCCGGCGTGGCGGCCGGTCCACCCCCATCGCCGAGACCATGAGGTAGCGCTGGACGCCGGCCAGGCGAGCCGCGTCCGCGAGCAGGATCGCGCCGTCCCGGTCCATCGTGACCTTGCGGGCGGCCCCCGACCCGGGGCCCGCCCCGGCCGCGAACACCACCGCGTCCGCATGCCTCACATGCGACGCGAGCGCCTCGGCCGACGTCTTCTCGAGGTCGACGACGACCGGCTCCGCTCCCACGCCGCGCAGGTCGGCGGCATGGTCCGGGTTCCGGATCAGGCCGACAACCGCGTCCGAACGCCCGGCCAGCTGTCGGGCCAGCCGCAGCGCAATCTTCCCGTGCCCACCAGCGATGACCACACGCATGCCCCAACGGTATTACTGTCGGCACCTTGCGTGCTCGCGGCAAAACGAGTAATTAACCCAAATAGCCAGTGATGGTTTTCATGTCGTCGGATCGGCGACCCGCGAACCTCGCTGCGCCGGGTCACCCCACGGTGGCCCTGCGACGGCCACCGACTGCGTACGGCGAGGCATCCGAACCGTTGCGTACACCGATCGCCCATGCGCCGCGAAAGCGTGTTACACAACGAGGCGTCCGGGCGAACCAACTCGGGGAGTGCGTCCCCCGGTTCGTCGGAACCCACCCCCCAAGGCGCACCGAACAGGAGGCGCGTTGTGACCGATCCGACCAGCGGCGGCTACCCCTCCGCCGACGAGCCGACGAGCCGGCGTTTGCCGCTTCGTACCAACAGCCCGACCGCGACCCGTCCGAACGCCGGCACCGACCCGTGGCTTGCCGACACGCCCGACGACAACCCGTTCGCCGGGACCGCGCTGGGCGGACTGCCGGAGAGCAAGGGGCCGGTGAACCCGTTCGACCGGCCGGCACCCGGCAGCCCGTCCGCCCTGGACGACGACGAGGACAGGTACCGCAAGGCACGCACCAGCTTCCCCATCACCATCGGCCTGATCTGCACCGTCGCCGGCGCCTGCGCCGGCCTCACCGCCGTACTCGGGCCCGTCGCGATCGCGCTCGGCGGCTTCGGCTTCCTGCTGTCGGTCCTCGGCCTGTTCACCGCGCGCCGTTCGCACGTCGGCGGCCGGCTCGTCGCGGTGCTGTCGATCCTGATCGGCCTGGCCGCCGTCGGCCTCGGCGTCGCCGAACACCTCGGTACGTTCTCGTGGCTCAACGCCGACCTGCCGCAGCACGCACGGAACTGGCTCAACGACAAGATTCCGTTCCTGGGCTGACGCGCGTCGGGCCGTGCCCCGGCACGGCCCGCCCCGCGTGCGGTGAGGTCCTAGGATCTCGTCCGTGTCCAGACGGCTGCCCGCACTGCTGCTCGCCGCCGGGATCGCGCTGACCCCGGCCGTCCTCGTACCCGCCGGTGCCGTGTCGGCCGCGCCGGCGTGCCAGGCGTCGGCGGCGCAGGTGGACTACGTGCCCTGGCAGGCGAAGCGGGTCGCGACGGCCGACGCGTGGAAGATCACCCGGGGCGCCGGCGTGACCGTCGCCGTCATCGACTCCGGGGTCAACGCGCGGCACCCGACGCTGCGCGGCCGGGTCGACCGCGGTACCGACCTGGCCCGCGGCGAGGGTGCCGGCGACTCGGCCTGCCTGGCGCACGGCTCGACCGTCGCCGGCATCATCGCCGGCCGCCAGCTCGACGGCAGCGGATTCGCCGGCATGGCACCGGAGGCGCGCATCCTGCCGATCCGCATCACCGAGGACGCCGACCACTTCTCCGACGGCTCGCAGCGAGTCGCCGCCGCCATCCGGTACGCCGTGGACCACGGCGCGACCGTCGTCAACCTGTCGCTGACGTCCGACGACTCGTCCGCCCTGCGCTCGGCCGTGCGGTACGCGCACCGGCGCGGTGTCGTGCTCGTCGCCGCGACCGGCAACGACGGGCGGCAGGCGAAGACCTATCCGGCGGCGTACCCGGAGGTCATCGCGGTGACCGGCACCGCGGACGCGAGCGACACGCCGGACCCGCAGTCCAACACCGGCGACTACGTGGACCTGGCCGCGCCGAGCCTGAACATCGTCGGGCCGGGCGCGACCGGCGACGGCTTCGTGCTGTTCGCCGACGGCGGGACGAGCTTCTCGACGCCGTTCGTGGCGGGGGCGGCCGCACTGGTGCGGGCGTACCGGCCGGACCTGTCGCCGGACGAGGTGGCGCGGCGGCTGGAGGCGACGGCGGACCACCCGGCGGACGGGCACGACGCGCGGGTCGGGTACGGCGTGGTCAACCCGTACCGGGCGGTGACCGCCGTGCTCGGCCGCCCCGGTACGTCGGCGCCGGCGCGCGGCGCCCTGCCGGTGCCCGGCCACCGCGCCGCGCCGGCCAACGGTTCGCGCGCCACGTACCTCTGGGCGTCGGGCGGCCTGCTCGTGGCGGTGCTGGTACTGCTGGTCGCGGTGGTCGTGGTGCCGCGCGGGACGCGGCGCGGGTGGCGGCCCGGGCTGCTCGCCGCGCTGCCGGGTCCGTGGCCGACGCGCCGGCGGTACCCGACGTTCGACCCGGCGAGCGCGCCGCGGGACCCGCCGCGGGCGGTGGCGCCGGCGCGCGTCACGTCCACGGATCCGAGCGGGAGCTTCACCGTGGACGTCACGTTCCGCTGACGGCGCGGCATCGCCTCCTCGCGGATCCGGCACGCACGGAACCGGTATAGTTATTGGGTACGGAGGAGGGTGCCGCATGATCGAGATCCTGAACGCCACCGAACTGGCCCAGGCACGGGACACCGGCGCCCTGGTCGCCGACATCCTGCAGACGCTGAAGAGTCGCAGCACCGTCGGTACGAACCTGATGGACATCGACCGCTGGGCCGAGGCCATGATCGTCGAGGCCGGCGCACAGTCCTGCTACGTCGACTACGAGCCGTCGTTCGGCCGCGGGCCGTTCGGGCACTACATCTGCACGGCCGTCAACGACGCCGTACTCCACGGGCTGCCACACGACCGCGCGCTGGCCGACGGCGACCTGCTCACCCTCGACCTCGCCGTCGTCAAGGGCGGCGTCGCGGCGGACTCCGCTATCAGCTTCGTCGTCGGCGACGCCCGGCCACCGCAGAGCGTCGCGATGATCGACACGACGGAACGCGCGCTGAGCGCGGGAATCGCCGCGGCCAGGCCCGGCGCCCGCATCGGCGACATCTCCCACGCCATCGGCTCGGTCCTCGGCGCGGCCGGGTACCCGATCAGCACCGAGTTCGGCGGCCACGGCATCGGGTCGACGATGCACCAGGACCCGCACGTCGCCAACACCGGACGCCCCGGCCGTGGGTACACGCTGCGCCCTGGGCTGCTGCTCGCGCTGGAGCCGTGGATCATGGCGGACACCGCCGAGCTCGTCACCGACGCCGACGGGTGGACGCTCCGCAGCGCGACCGGCTGCCGGACGGCACACAGCGAGCACACGATCGCCATCACCGACGACGGAGCCGAGATCCTCACCCTGCCGAAGCCGGCGCGACCGTGAGAGTCCGCTAGGCCGGCGCCTCGTCGCGCAGCACCGGCGCGGAATCGTTGCGCAGCACCAGGATCGCGATGTCGTCGCGGGGCGGGTCCGGCGAGAACGACAGCACGGTCGACGTGAGCCGCGCGGCGATCGACGCCGCGGACTGGCCGGCGAGCCGGCCCAGCTCGCGCAGCAGCCGGTGGTGTCCGAAGAGGACGGAGTCGCGGCGGCGTTCGGTCACCCCGTCGGTGTAGAAGACCAGCGCGTCGCCCGGGGCCAGCCGGATCTTGACCGGCGTGACCACGACGTCCTCCAGCAGGCCGACCGCCGTACCGCACTCGCCGACCGACTCGGGGCCGGACGCGCCCGCGCCGGCCCGTGGTACGAGGACCGGCCGGTCGTGGCCGGACAGGCACAGCTCCACGTCGAGGGCGCCGTCGGCGTCCCGGGTCACGACGGCCATCGCGAGCGTGCAGTACCTGTCGCCCTTGTGCTGGTCGAGCAGCGTCTGGTTGAGCAGCTCGACGACCCGGTCGAGGGGCCGGCCGTCCCGGGTGAGCACCCGTACGACGTCGCGGACGAGGCCGGTGAGCGCCGCGGCCTGCGCGCCCTTGCCGCACACGTCGCCGATGCACATGAGCCACTGGTCGCCGCCGAGGTCGACCACGTCGTAGAAGTCGCCGCCGACGTCGGTGCCGGTGCTGGCCGGCTCGTACTCGGCGGCGAACTGGAGGCCGGCCGGGGTCGGCAACGCCGACGGCAGCAGCGCCCGCTGGAACGCCTGCGACACCTCGGCGCGCTCGGCGTGGATGCGGGCGTTCTCGATGGCGAGGGCGGCGCGGCGGGCGATGTCGGAGATGACGGCGACGTCGTCGGGCGCGTGCAGCCGGCCGGGCGGGCGGCCGACGCTCAGCGTGCCGAGCACCCCGCCGCGCGCGATCAGGGGTACGGCGACGCCCTCGACCGGCCGGGACAGCGCCACGACACCGTCGCCCCTGGCCGCCTCGACGAGCCGGTCGGTGGTCTCCTCGTCGTCGTGCCCGGACAGCAGCCGGCGCAGCAGCGGCAGCGCGCCCTCGTCGGCGTGGGTGCACGCGACGAGCCGCAGGTCCCCGTACTCGTCGAGCATGTGCAGCGCGCACCACTCGCCGAGCCGCGGCACGACGAGCTGCGGTACCAGGGCGAGGGTGAGCTGGACGTCGAGGGACTGCGCGAGCAACTCGCTGGCCTCCGCCAGGTACGTCAGCCACGAGCGGCGCAGCCGGTCGGCGTCGCGGAGCCGGTCGTTCTCGACGGCGATGGCCATGCGTTCGGCGGACAGCTGGGCGAGCGACGGCCAGGTGTCGAGCAGCGGGGCGTCCGCCGCGGTGTGCAGCTCGATCCGGCCGGACAGCGGTCGCGGCAGCGGCAACGGTACGGTCTCCGACGGCGGCGGCGCGTCCGTCTCGCCGGGGCTGTCCGGGGGCGGGGCGATGCCGTCGGGCGCCTCGGCGATCGGCAGCCCGGCCGTACCCTGCCGGGCGACGCAGCGTTCGCCGCGGCCGTCGGCGGAGTCCAGGTAGACGGCGCCGCCGGCCGCGCCGATCACCTCGCAGAGCCGCAGCAGCAGCTCGGACAGCAGTTGCGGCAGGGTGAGCCGCTGACGCAGGTCCTCGGGGATGTGGACGAGCCAGACCAGTGCGTCGGCCGGCCCGGTCGCCAGCGCCTCGGGCGAGTCGGGGCGCGGCCGGGTGGGCTGCCCGTACCGGGTGCGTGCCGGTGGTCCGCCGCGCTCCAACCGGAACCAGACGCCCTTTCCGGTCGGGTCGTGCGTGGTGCCCCAGGACGTGGCGAACTGGTCGACGAGCAGCAGGCCGCGGCCGTGCTCCGACGTTTCGTCGGGCGGGGTGAGCAGGTTGGCCTCGATCGGTCCGCCCCGGTAGTCGGTGACCGTGACGGTGACGCCCCGCTCGTCGGCGGACACGTCGACATCGAGGTCGGTACCGGCGTGGATGACGCCGTTGGTGGACAGCTCCGTGGTCAGCAGCAGCGCCTCGTCGAGCAGGTCGGCCTGCCCCGACTCGATCAGGATGTCCCGCACCGCGGCGCGCGCCGCCGCTGGTGAGCGGTAGTCGGCGGGCAGCCTCAGCCGGCGATGCACAGCAGTGGACACCCCACCCCCAAGTCCGGGCCCGGCGCGAACCATCGACCCTGGTACACGATAGCGAGGTCGCCGCCGCCGGAGTACGCTCGCGGGCTTCGGCCCGCGCCCGTCGGGGGCGGCGGCGCGCCGGCCGATTTTTGGTTGCGAACGAATATGGTCGTTCGCTGCTTATACCCCAAAAGTCGGATGATCCGTAAGGTTCACTGGAGGGGAGAACCCTACGCCTTTCGATGCCGCTACGTCCTGTGCTTGCGGCGCGCCCGGCCGTAGGGTTCGGTACTGACGCGATGCGGACGTCTGCGAGGAGCGGTGAGGCGAGCAATGACCACGGTGGACAGGACCGAGGCGGAGTCCGACGCCGAGGCCGTACTGGCGGAGCTTGCGGACGTGCTGACCCGGTTCCGTCGCGGCGACTTCAACGTACGGCTGACCCGCCGCAGCGGGCTGGCCGGTGACGTCGCCGACCGGTTCAACGAGGTGGTCGCCGTGCACCGGCGTTCCACCCGGGAGGTACGCCGGATCTGCCGGGTGGTGGGCCGGGAGGGGCGGCTGACCGAGCGGCTGGACCACGAGGCGCTGGACGGCGGTTGGCAGGAGACGGCGGGCTCGATCAACGAGCTGATCGACGACCTGGTCCGGCCGAGCCGGGAGATCGCCCGGGTGATCGAGGCGGTCGCGGCCGGTGACCTGACGCAGCATTCGGAGCTGTCGATCGACGACCGCCCGCTGCGCGGCGAGTTCCTGCGGATCGGGCACACCGTCAACGCGATGGTGGACCAGCTGTCGTCGTTCACGGCCGAGGTCACGCGCGTGGCCCGCGAGGTCGGTACGGAAGGCAAGCTGGGCGGTCAGGCCGACGTCAAGGGCGCCACCACGGGCACCTGGCGCGACCTCACCGACTCGGTGAACCTGATGGCGTCGAACCTGACCAACCAGGTACGCAGCATCTCGCAGGCGGCGACGGCGATCGCGCAGGGCGACCTGTCCCGCAAGATCACCGTCGGGGCCAAGGGTGAGGTCGCCGAGCTGGCCGACACGATCAACTCGCTGACGGACACCCTGCGGGTGTTCGCCGAGGAGGTCACGCGCGTCGCCCGCGAGGTCGGTACCGAGGGGAAGCTGGGCGGTCAGGCCGACGTCCGCGGCGCCTCGGGTACCTGGAAGGACCTGACGGACAACGTCAACTCGATGGCCGCGAACCTGACCTCGCAGGTACGGAACATCGCGCAGGTGTCGACGGCGGTGGCGCTCGGCGACCTGTCGCAGAAGATCACGGTGAACGCGCAGGGCGAGATCCTGGAGCTCAAGAGCACCGTCAACACGATGGTCGACCAGTTGTCGTCGTTCGCCGACGAGGTCACCCGCGTCGCCCGAGAAGTCGGTACGGAGGGGAAGCTGGGCGGTCAGGCCCGCGTCTCCGGCGTCTCGGGTACGTGGCGGGACCTGACCGACAACGTGAACTCGATGGCCGGCAACCTGACCTCGCAGGTACGGAACATCGCGTCGGTGTCGACCGCGGTCGCGAAGGGCGACCTGACACAGCAGATCACGGTCGACGCGCAGGGCGAGATCCTCGAACTCAAGAACACCATGAACACGATGGTCGACCAGTTGTCGTCGTTCGCCGACGAGGTCACCCGCGTCGCCCGAGAAGTCGGTACGGAGGGCAAGCTGGGCGGTCAGGCCGACGTGCACGGCGTGTCCGGCACGTGGAAGGACCTGACCGACAACGTCAACTCCATGGCGTCGAACCTGACGACCCAGGTACGGAACATCGCGCAGGTGTCCACCGCGGTCGCGCTCGGCGACCTGTCGCAGAAGATCACCGTCAACGCCCAGGGCGAGATCCTGGAGTTGAAGAACACCGTCAACACGATGGTGGACCAGTTGTCGTCGTTCGCCGACGAGGTCACCCGCGTCGCCCGAGAAGTCGGTACGGAAGGCAAGCTCGGCGGTCAGGCCCGGGTGAGCGGCGTGTCCGGCACCTGGCGGGACCTGACCGACAACGTGAACTCGATGGCCGGCAACCTGACCTCGCAGGTACGGAACATCGCCCAGGTGTCCACCGCCGTGGCCCGCGGCGACCTGTCGCAGAAGATCACGGTCGACGCGCAGGGCGAGATCCTCGAACTGAAGAACACCATGAACACGATGGTCGACCAGTTGTCGTCGTTCGCCGACGAGGTCACCCGCGTCGCCCGCGAAGTCGGTACGGAAGGCAACCTGGGCGGTCAGGCCCGCGTCACCGGCGTCTCCGGCACGTGGCAGGACCTGACCAACAACGTGAACTCCATGGCGTCGAACCTGACGACCCAGGTACGGAACATCGCCTCCGTCACGACCGCGGTGGCCCGCGGTGACCTGTCGCAGAAGATCACGGTCGACGCGCAGGGCGAGATCCTGGAGTTGAAGAACACCGTCAACACGATGGTGGACCAGCTGTCGTCGTTCGCCGACGAGGTCACCCGCGTCGCCCGCGAGGTCGGTACGGAGGGGAAGCTGGGCGGTCAGGCGCACGTCAAGGGCGTGTCCGGCACCTGGCAGGACCTGACGGAGAACGTGAACCAGCTGGCGTCGACGCTGACCACGCAGCTGCGCGCGATCGCCGAGGTGTCCACCGCGGTGACCCGCGGCGACCTGACCCGTACGGTCGCGGTCGCGGCGATGGGCGAGGTCGCGGAGCTGAAGGACAACATCAACCAGATGATCGTCACGCTCCGGGACACCACGAAGAAGAACGCGGAGCAGGACTGGATGAACTCCAACCTCGCCCGGGTGTCCGCGCTGCTTCAGGGGCAGCGGGACATCGGCGAGGTCTGCCGCATGATCATGAACGAGGTGACCCCGCTGGTCAACGCGCAGGTCGGCGCGTTCTTCATGCACGACCTGGCGTCCGACGGCACCGCCCGGCTGCGCCTCACCTCCTCGTACGGCTACGTCTCGCCCGGCACCGAGGTGGTGTTCGCGCCCGGTGAGGGGCTGGTCGGCCAGGCCGTCCTGTCCCGGCGCACGATCCGCATCACCGGTACGCCGGAGGGATACCTGACGGTCCGCTCGGGCCTGGGTACGGCACCGCCGTCGGACGTGGTGGTGCTGCCGGTGATCTTCGAGGGCGAGCCGCTCGGCGTCATCGAGTTCGCGTCCTTCGGCACGTTCTCCGACCTGCACCTGACGTTCCTCGACCGGCTGGTCACGACGATCGCGATCGCGCTCAACACGATCCTCGCGAACCGGCGTACCGAGGAATTGCTGGCGCAGTCGCAGCGGCTGGCCCGGGAGATGCAGGACCAGTCGGCGGAGTTGCAGCGGACGAACGCGGAGCTGGAGGAGAAGGCCACCGCGCTCGCCGAGCAGAAGCAGAACATCGAGGTCAAGAACCGCGAGATCGAGATGGCGCGGCTCGGCCTGGAGGAGAAGGCGCAGCAGCTCGCGCGGGCCTCGCAGTACAAGTCGGAGTTCCTGGCGAACATGAGCCACGAGCTGCGTACCCCGCTGAACAGCCTGTTGCTGCTGGCCCGGATGCTCGCCGACAACCCGGAGCGAAACCTGTCGGAGAAGCAGATCGAGTTCGCCCGGACGATCCACAGCTCCGGCTCCGAGCTGCTGGTGCTGATCAACGACATCCTCGACCTGTCCAAGGTGGAGGCGGGCCGGATGGACGTGCAGCCGGCCGAGGTCCCGGTCACCGAGATCACCGGGTACGTGCGGCAGGCGTTCCGGCCGCAGGTGCAGGAGAAGGGCCTCGACCTGGAGGTCGCGGTGCATCCGTCGGTACCGGACCGGCTGATCACGGATGCCCAGCGGTTGCAGCAGATCCTGCGCAACCTGCTATCCAACGCGGTCAAGTTCACCGAGCCCGGCGGCAGGGTCTCGCTCACCGTGGCGCCGACCCCCGCCGACACGATGTTCGGCGTACCGTCGCTGGACGACGCCGAGGAGACCGTGTCGTTCGCGGTGTCGGACACCGGCATCGGCATCCCGGAGGACAAGCTGCAGCTCATCTTCGACGCGTTCCAGCAGGCCGACGGTACGACGAGCCGGAAGTACGGCGGGACCGGGCTGGGCCTGTCGATCAGCCGGGAGGCGGCCAAGCTGCTCGGCGGCATGATCACCGTACGCAGCGAGCCCGGTCAGGGCAGCACGTTCACCCTGACGATCCCGGCGGTACTCCCGCCGGAGACGGCCGCGGCGCTATCCGCCCGGC
The DNA here is from genome assembly GCA_036503555.1 of Actinocatenispora sp. Classification (GTDB taxonomy): domain Bacteria; phylum Actinomycetota; class Actinomycetes; order Mycobacteriales; family Micromonosporaceae; genus Actinocatenispora. The sequence continues at coordinate 152,278 of DASXWQ010000067.1, read as the reverse complement.
CGTCCGAGCCGTGGAAGCCGGTGTCGGTGCAGGAGGCGGCAAAGGCACTGGTGCCGATCGTCGCCCCGGCCGCGGAACTGCCCGCCGGCGAACGCAAGGAACGCGAGACGGCGCCCGACCTGACCGGCGTACGGGTGCTGATCGTCGACGACGACATCCGCAACGTGTACGCGCTCTCCAGCGCGCTGGAGATGCACGGCATGACGGTCGTCTATGCCGACAACGGCAGTGACGGGGTCCGGAAGCTGACCGAGGAGGACCCGGTGGATATCGTTCTCATGGACGCGATGATGCCGGAGATGGACGGATACGAGACCACCCGCACGATCCGCGAGTCGCCGGAGTTCGCCGACCTGCCGATCGTGTTCCTGACCGCCAAGGCCATGCCCGGCGATCGGGACAAGAGCCTCGCCGCCGGCGCCTCCGACTACATCGCGAAGCCGGTCGACCTGGACGAGTTGCTGGATCTGATGGCGTCGTGGCTGCCGAATGCCAAGGCCGATGAGTAACACCGCGGTCACTGGAACCGACGTTGGGATTGAAGGGAAGGACACGCCGATGACAGCTCCGCGTCGGGCCCGGGTGCTCATGGTCGACGACCGCCGGGAGAACCTGGTGGCGCTGGAGGCCATCCTGCAGGGGATGCCGGTCGACCCGATCGCCGTGGGCAGCGGCGAGGAGGCGCTGAAGCGGTTGCTCAGCGAGGACTTCGCGGTCATCCTGCTGGACGCGCAGATGCCCGGCATGGACGGCTTCGAGACCGCCGGCCACATCAAGCAGCGCGAGCGCACCCGGCACGTGCCGATCATCTTCCTGACCGCCGTGGACCGCGACGCGCACCTCGCCTTCCGCGGGTACGCGGCGGGTGCCGTCGACTACATCACGAAGCCCTTCGACCCGTGGGTACTGCGGGCCAAGGTCAGCGTGTTCGTCGAGCTGTGGCTGAAGAACCAGCAGCTCGCCGAGCAGACCAGCGCGGCGAAGGCGCGCGAGGCCGAGCTGTCCGCGATCGTCTCCGTGGTCGACCGCGCCGCCGAGACCCTGCGTACCGGCGGGACGGACGGGCCGGCCACCGAGCAGGCGCTGGCGATCCTCGCCGAGGCCGACGAGGTGCTCGACCGGTAGGGGTCAACCCCGGGCGAGCAGTCGGGGTGGTCACCGGATCCGCGGGACGCCGTCGTACGCATACCGTGATGGCGACAGCGGATCCGGGAGGCATCGGTGCGGGTACGGGTGGCGATCGTGGCGGGCGTGTTCGCCCTGGCTGGGCTGGCGCTCGCCGGGTGCGACGCGAACATCGGTCTGGACGGTACGACGAAGCAGAGCAGCCGCGGCTTCGCCGCCCCCGACGGCACGTTGACGGTGCTGGTGGACAACGACGTGACGGTCGTACCGGGCAAGGCGGGACGGCTGACCGTCGACCGCTGGCTCACCGGCAAGGCGACCCAGCGCGCCGAGTGGAGCCTGCACGGCGACACGCTGACGCTGGCCGCGCCGTGCTCCGGGGTGAGCGTCTCCTGCGGCGCCAGGTACCAGGTGGCGGTGCCGGCCGACACCGAGCTGCGGGTGTCCACGGACTACGGGGACGTGTCGGTGCGCGGGCTGACCGGCGGGACGGACGTCGACTCGCACAACGGCGACGTGCGGCTGTCGGCGGTGTCCGGCGCGGTCCGGATCTCCTCGTCGTACGGCGGCGTGTCGGGTGACCGGCTCGGCTCGTCCGACGTGCTGGCCCGCAGCGACAACGGCGACGTCCGGCTCTCCTTCGGTACGGCGCCGAAACGGGTCGGCGTGACCTCGACGTACGGCGACGTCAGCCTGACCGTGCCGAAGGACTCGTACCACGTCACGACGCGCACCCGGTACGGCGACGCCCGCTCGGCGGTCACCGACGACCCGACGAGCGACCGTTCGCTGGCGGTGAGTTCGGACAACGGTGACGTCGTCGTGCGTACCGCCGGGTGAGCGTGGGCTTCGTCTCCGCCACCGGACGGTGCCGGCGCTTTCGGCCGGTGGGCAACTAATGTTCACCCGATGACCGCCGGACGCGTCTACTCCGCCGCCCAGCCACGGCACGCTGCCCGCCCGGTCGCCGAGCCGGATCCCGGTACCTACGGGCAGTCCACCCGGACCGGTGCCCGCCGGGTCCTCGGCGGGCTCGGGCTCGGCGTCGTGCTGCTGGTGCTGGGGATGCTGGTCAAGACGGGCCCGCTGACCGCCGTCGGTACCGGCGCCGACGAGGCGGTGTCCGGGCTGCGCAACGGGCTGTTCACGGCGGGCGCGAAGCTGGTCACGCTGCTCGCCACGCCCGAGCTGTGGGCGGTCCTCGGCATCGTGATCCCGGTCGTCCTCGTGCTCACCCGCCGCCGGGGGCAGGCGCTGCGCGTGTTCGGCGTGCTGATCGGCACGACCGGCATGACGTACGTGGCGAAGTTCCTGGTGCAGGAGCACCGGCCGCCGCGCCGGCTGTGGCTGGAGACGCCGAGCAGCGAGTCGTTCCCCAGTGGACACACGGCCGCGGCGTGCGCGGTCGCGGTGATGCTGATCGTCCTGGCCGGACCCGCCGCGCGGCGGCGGATGATCATCGTCGGCGGGGTACTCGTCGCGCTCGTCGCCGCGTCCCGTGTGTACCTCGGGGTGCACTATCCGATGGACACACTCGGCGGTGCGCTCTCCTGCGCCGCCGCCACCGTCACCCTGTCCGGGCTGGCCCAGCTGCCGCCGCTGCGCCGCTGGCTGCTCGTACTCGACGACGCGGGCCGCCGGGTGCGCCGCTGAGCCGGCTCAGCCCCGGCAGGCGGTGCCGTCGAGGGTGAAGCCGCCCGCCGTACCGTCGTGGTGGTGGCCGTCGACGATCAGGCCGATGACGACCGCGCCGCCGTCGTCCCACTGCGCGTTGTGCACCGTCACGGCCCGACCCTGCTGCGTGTACGTGCCGTTCCACAGTGACGCGATCCGCTGCCCCTGCGGCAGCGAGAACCCGAGGGTCCACCGGGACCCGGTCGGGGTGAACCGGATCGACGCGGAGTATCCGGAGTCCCAGCGGGTCAGCACCGCCCACGTCACCCGGCAGACGGCGGCCGCGGGGCTGGCGGCCGGAGACGGTGCCACGGACCGTGTCGCCGACCGGGACGGCCGGGTCGACCGCGTGGGCGTGGCGGCGGGTGAGTGCTTGACGCCGGAGATGGTCGTGGCGGCCGCGGCGCCCGGCGTGGCCGGGTGCGGGTGGGGCCGCAGCAGCGCCGCGGCCACCCCGGTACCGGCGGCGACCACGACGACGGCGGCGAGTACGGCGAACAGCCGGCTGCGCGGCCGGCGGGGCGCGACGTGCGGCGTGACGGCGGGCATCTCCCGCGTCGACGTGTCCGGATCCCCGTGCGGCACAACGCTGTCGGTCGGGTCCGGCGCGGCGGGCGCCTCGGCCGAGAGACGGGCGAACGCGCTCGCCAGCTCGGTCGCGGACGGCCGGTCCTTGGCGCGCTTCGCGAGGCAGCGCCGGCGCAGCCGGTCCACCTCGGGCGGCAGCCCCGGAATCGCCGGCAGCGGCGCCGGCGGACCGTACCAGTGGGACCGCGCCAGGTCGCCGGTCGTCGCCCCGGCGAACGGGATGTCACCGGTGAGCAGCACGTGCAGCAGCACGCCGAGCGAGTACACGTCGGAGGACGGCTCGACGGGCAGCCCCGCGAGCCGCTCCGGCGACAGGTACGCCGGGGTGCCGACGATGGTGTTCGCGCCCGGCTCCGAGTCGGGCGAGCCGGCCGTGGCGGAGATGCCGAAGTCGACGACCTTCGCACCCACCTCGGTGAGCAGCACGTTCCGGCTGGTGACGTCGCGGTGCACGATGCCGAGCGCGTGCGCGGCGGCCAGCGCGCTCGCCACCTCGCCGGCGATGCGTACCGCGGTGGGCCAGGGCGGCGGGCCGTCGTCGAGCCGCTCCTCCAGCGTCGCGCCGTCGACCAGCTCCATCACCACGAACGGCACGACCGTACCGTCGGGGCCGGTGGCCGCCGCGTAGTCGAACACGTTGACGACGTGCGGGTGGACGAGCTTCGCGACGGCGCGCGCCTCGTCCCGGATCCGCTCGGTGTTCCCGGCGCCGGTCAGCAGCTTGACCGCGACCTGCCGTTCCAACACCCGGTCGTACGCCTGCCACACCACGGACATCCCGCCGCTGCCCAGTTTCCGCCGCAGTCGGTACCGTCCGGCGAGCACCGCCTCGGCACGTACTCCGTTCACGCCGCAGAGTCTGCCGGACCGCGGCGCCCCGACAGACTCCCGTACGGTGGTGTGCCGCGTCACACGGCCGAAGTGGTCAACCGGTGAGGGTGGCGATGACGACGCAGAGGTCGTCGTCGGGCGCCGAGCCGAGGGTGTCGGTGACATGGTCGACGAGTACCGACGGGTCGGTCAGGTCGGTGTGTTCCGCGGCGTGCAGCAGCACGTCGAGACCGCTGGCCAGGGTCCGGTCCCGGCGTACGACAAGGCCGTCGGTGTAGAGCAGCACCCGGTCGCCCGCGGCCAGATCGACGGCCGCGTCGTCGTACGCGATGTCCGGCGCGGCGCCCACCGGCAGCCCGAGCGGGCCCGTCAGGACCGCGGCGCGACCGCTCGGTGCGTACCGGACGGGGGCCGCCTGGCCCGCCGCCGCCCAGCGCAGCACGTGCCCCTGCGGCTCGTACCGGGCGACGACCAGGGTCGCGAGCTGGTCGATCGCGAACTGGCCGGCCATCCGGTTCAGCGCGGTCAGCAGCTCGCCCGGCGCCATCCCGAGCGCCGCGTACGCCCGGACCGCGTTGCGCAGCCGGGCCGCCGCGACCGTCGCCGCCAGCCCGCTCCCGGTCACGTCCCCCACCACCAGGTACGTGCCGGTCGTCTCGAGCGCGAACACGTCGTACCAGTCGCCGGCGACGCGGCCGGTCGCCTCCGACGACTGGCACAGGCCCGTCACGCCGACACCCGGCGTGGTGGTCAGCTCCGGGTCGGTCGGCAGCAGCGCGTGCCGCATCGTCTCCGCGGCCTGCGACTCGCCCGCCAGCCGCTGTCGTTGCGCCGCAAGGGCTTCCTGCGCCCGGCGCAGCTGCGACTCGACCGCGCGCTCTTCGGTCACGTCCTGCACGGTGCCGCGGATCGCACACACCTCGCCGTCCGCTTCGAACTCCGGCTCACCGCTGACCCGCAGCCGCCGCCCCGGCGCGCCCGTCAGCCGGTGCTCCACCGTGAACGCGCGCCCGGCGAGCAGCGCGCCGCGGATCGCCTCCTGCACCGCGTACCAGTCGTCCTCGTGGACGAACTCCTCACCGTCGGACAGCGGCAGCGCGCCCTGCTCCTCGGTCCGGCCGAACAGCCGGTACAGCTCCGGCGACCAGCGCGCCTCGCCGGTCCGCAGGTTCCACCAGAACGAGCCGAGCCGGCCGATCCGCTCCGCCTGGAGCAACTGGTCGTACAGCAGGTCGGCGTCCGTGCGGGTACGCCACACCACCAGCACGCTCTCGCCCACCCGCGCCGCGTTCACCTGCGCCACCAGCGAATGCTCGGTACCGTCGGCCGCCGCGTCCACAGTCACGTCCGCCAGCCGGCACGGCGTACCGTCGGCCAGCACCCGGGCGAACTCGCCCAGCAGCAGCCGGCTGCCGGTGTCCGGCACCACCGCGAGCAGGCTGCGGTCCGTGGCGTCCGGCCCGGCCAGGCCGGTCAGCTCCCCGACCGCCGCCGTGTTCGTGTACTCGTACCGGAAGTCGACGACGCGACCCTCCTCGTCGCGTACCGCGGTGAGCAGAGCGGCCGGATCCGGCACGCTGTCCAGCACGGCCCGGACCGGGTCGTCCGCCGCGCCCGCCACCTCCGCCGCGCTCAGCCGCCCCACGCGACGCCCGATCGGCTCCGCCAGCGCCACCAGGTACCGGTGCGCGTCCGGGCTCAGCGTCGCCCGCTCCACCCAGCCGATCGCGAGCACGCCGACCGGCTCGGCGTCCGGCCGCTCCGGCGACTCCCGGTACGCCGGCAGCGGCACCGCCAGCACCGACCGCATCGCCGCGTCGCCGGTGTCCTCCCGCCACAGGTTGTCGCGCTCGGCGAACGCCTCCCCGGCCACCCGGGTCAGCGGCTCCGCCTCGACCGCCCCGTACCCGCCGACCGGCGCCAGCGCGTCCGCCGGGTCCCGCAACATCACCAGCACCGCGGCCGGCCGCGGCCACCCGGTCGGCGCCTCCGCGATCGTCTCCGCGATCTGCGGGTACTCCCGCGCCGTCGTGATGCGCGCCGCCAACAGATGGTGCTGCGCCTGCAGCGCCTCCGCGGCCGGGGCGGCCGGGGGCCGGCGGGTACCGCTGCGCGCGTGCTCCAGGTACTGCCCGAGCTCGTCGTCGAGGAACGCGCCGTGCTCCGTGTCCGGTGTCGGTGCCGTGGCACCGACCAGCGCCGCCGCCACCTCGGCCAGCTTGATGTTGGTCCGCTGCGACAGCCGTACGAGATGGTCGAAGGCGTCGTCCGGGCTGACCGACAGCCGCTCCACGAGCACGCCCTTGGCCTGCTCGATGATCGCCCGGTTACGCATGGCGCGGCGCATCCCGGACAACTCGTCGCGCAGCCGTGCCACGACACCGGCGAGCGCCTCGGTCGGCTCGGCCGGTGCCTGCTCGTCCAGGGCCGGTGCCGGCTCGGCTGCCTGCCCAGCCTGCTTCTTCACCTCGGGCGGCCCTCCTGCGTGCGTTGCTCGCGGTGGAGCGTACCCGTCGGAGGCGTCCCGGAGCGCCCCGGTACGCCGCCACGCAAGGAACCTCGACAGTGGGGAGGAGTCGCTATGGTTGCCGCAATCAGCCCAGAAAGGGAGGACCTCGTGCGGGGAACATCCGTCCTCGGGCGACCTGCCCTCTTCGCCACGGCCTGCGGCCTGCTCGCAGCCACCCTGTTGCCCACGGCGGCGAGCGCGGCACCCACCATCCGTGCACAGAGCTGGTACCTGAAGGCCATGAACGTCGAGGCCGCGCAGAAGGTCGTCACCGGGAAGGGCGTCACCGTCGCCGTCATCGACACCGGCGTGAACCCTGACATCCCGGCGCTCTCCGGACAGGTCCTCCCCGGCTACGACCCGGGCGGCGGCGACGGCCGCAGCGACCGCGCCGGCCACGGTACGAGCATGGCCGCGCTGATCGCCGGCAAGGGCGGCAGCCCCGACACCCTGCTCGGCGTCGCACCCGGCGCCAAGATCCTCCCGGTCATGCTGTCCCCGACGGAGGACCACATGGCTGCACCGCACGGGGTGATCGAGCAACTCGTGCACTGGTCGATCGACCACGGCGCCAAGGTCGTCAGCATGTCGTTCAGCGTGCCGGACGCCACCCCGCCGGACGATCCGTGGAAGCGCGAGCTCGTCAAGTACGCGACGGACCACGGCGCCGTCCTCGTCGCGTCCGCCGGGAACCGGGCCGACGGCGGCAGCGACATCGGCCGCCCCGGCGACATACCGGGCGTGGTCACGGTGACCGGTCTCGGCCGCGACGGCAAGGGCTGGTCGGGCTCCGTGACCGGGCAGAACGCCGCGATCGCCGCACCCGCCGAGCAGATCACGTTCCCCACCGGGCTGTCCGACAGGCCGACCGAGACGGCCAGCGGCACCAGCGGTTCCGCCGCCCTCGTCGCCGGCGAGCTGGCGCTGATCATGTCCAGGTACCCGGGGATCTCGCCCGGCGACGCGATCAACCGGCTGATCGGCTCGGCGCACGATCTCGGCGCCAAGGGCCGCGACCCGGTCTACGGCTACGGTTCCGCCGACGCGTCCGCCGCACTCACCAAGGACGTACCGAAGGCCGGCGGCAACCCGCTGCTCGCCACGTCCGGTCCGACCGCGGCCGAGGCGGATTCCTCGTCGTTCGCCCTCTCCACCGTCGTCCTGGTCGCCCTGGTCGCCGCCGTACTCCTGCTCGTGGTGGTGCTGATCGTGGTGGTCGTGGTCCGGCGCCGCGGCGGTCCGAAGGGACCCAACGGCGGAGGCGGCGGTGGCGGCCCGGGCGGCCCCCCGCCGTACGGTCCAAGGCCCGGTCCGGCGGGCTACCGCCAGCCGCCGAAGTGGCAGCAGGCTCCTCCCCGCCAGCCCGAGCGGTCGCCGGCCGGCGCGCCACCCGTACGCCGGTAACCTGCCCCGCAGACACGCACGTGGCCCGGGAAGCACTGCTTCCGGGCCACGTCTGTCGCTGCTGTCAGGAGTCGCGGTGCGCCGGGTGTTGCGGTGGCCGGGCACCGCCGTGGGTCAGGAGTTGCGGCGGGTCAGGACTTGTCGTTGGCGGGTCGGCCGCCGAGCAGCCCGCTCGCCGCGTCCTGGTCACCGCCCCAGACCTCGTCGTCCTCGGTGAGCCAGGTGGAGTATTCCTCGACGTCGTCCTCCCCGGACCGGCGCGAACCGGTACCGCCGGGCGAGCTGACCCGCCCGCCGCCGCCACCACCGGCCGCGACCGGTGCGAACCCGCCGCCGGCCCCGCCGGCGCTCGCGCCGCTCGGTGCCGAGGCCAGCCCGGTGCCCGTGCCGACACCGGCGCCGGACGGGCCGCCGCCACCCGCACCCGCCAACGACGAGCCGTTGGGGTTCGAGCCGATCATGTCGACGCGGCCGCCGTCGCCGGTCCCGTCGTCGACGTTGCTCGTGCCGATGTCCGGCGCGTCCGGCCGGTGTACGTCGAACTTGGGGTCCTTGTTGTCGTGGTGCGCGGTCGGGTCGATCGTCGGCGTCGCCGACGTACCGCTGCCGGGGTCGGCCGACTTCGTCGGGTCGGTCGTGGGCTGCACGTCGTCGCCCGGCAGCTCCGGGTCGATCGGCGGCGCCGTCCAGTCGTACTCACCGGTCTGGTACTCCCCGGCCAGCCCGGCGACGAGCTGCACCATCCGGTTCTTCGCCTGCTCACGCTGTTCCTTGTCCCGGTTGTGGCCCATGATCCCGCCGACGAGACCGCCGACCGGACCCGCCACCACGTAGCCGACCACGGCGCCGCCGACGGTCGAGTCGTTGTCGTCGGTGTTCTCCGGGTCCTCGTTCTGCTTCTGCGCGTTGCGCAGCTCGGTGCTCATGCTCTGCAACGTGGTGCGGAACGTGCCGATGTCGATGGACAGGTTGTTCGCGAACGACGACACCTTGCCCATCCGCCGGTCGAACTCGTCGCCCGACGCGCTGGTCCACTGTCCCCCGAGAGTCTCCAGCTCGGTGTCCAGGTTCGTCGACATGTCGTGCGTGCCGTCGACGATCTTCTTCCACTCGTCGAGCAGCCCGTCGACCTGGTTCGGGTCGCCGGCCTTCAGCCACTTGTACAGGTCGTCGTGGCTGTACTTCTTGTACTTCTCGACCAGGTTCTCGTTGCTGGCCGGTCGCTGCGCACCCATCAGGACTCCTTCAACGCGTTGCTGACCGGGCTCATCGTGCGGGCGATGTCCTGCGCACTGGCGTCGTTGCGAGCCTCGGCCGTCTTGTACGTGTCGAGGATCGACTTCGTCGCCCGCTGCGCCGCCTCGATCGCGGTCTTCAACCGCTTGATCCGCGTGTGGTACTCCGCCGCCATCGTGGAGTAGTAGTCCTGGGTGTCGACCCCGTCGGGGAAGTCGCCGAGCTTGGGCTTCGCGTTCAGCAGCTTGTCCTCGATGGTCTTGAGCATCGAGGCCGCGGCGCTGTGATGGTTGTCCAGGGCCGTCGTGAAGTCCTCAAGTGAGTGGACGTCGACAACGGTCTTGCCATACTCCGTACTCATCGAAGAACCCCGTCCGTCTGCTACTTCTTCGAATCGGATGATGATCGGACACCTTGCAGGAGAACCCCAGGTATCGTGTGGTAAGCGTAAGCGCTTGATTCCACCCCGTGCGGGCACGAGTGGGGCCAAGAACTGACAAAAAGCCGATCAGTCCGTCGCCTTCTGCGGACTCGCGGTCGGCGACGGCGCGGGCGCGTCGTTGTACTTGAGGGCCTCGTCCGGATCGAGCGCCGGGCCGGTCGGCACCAGGTCGAGCAGCGCCTTCGGCACCGCCGCCGGCTTCTTCCCCGCGTAGCCCAGCAGCTGTGTCGCGTCCTTCTTCTCGGACTTGACCAGGGCGTACTTGTGGCCCTGGTCGGTGACCAGATAGATGGTCGTGCCGGCGGTGACGCCGGGCTGGGGCTCCTCGCGAACCAGGGCGCCGCGACCGCCCGGTACGACGATGCGGTCGGCCACCGGCCCGCCGTCCGCGGGGCCGCTCGTCTCGCGCGCGGCGTTCGGGTCGGGTTTCAGCGCCGCCGGGGTCTCGGCGTAGAGCCGGAGCTGGACCGAGTCGCCGGTCGCGTCCGTCTTCGTACCCTCGAACGCCGCGCAGATCGCCGGCTGGCTGCCGCCGAGCGTGGCGATGCGCGGCACCTTCTTCGGGAACGACGGGTCCTCGACCTTGCTCCGGCTGTTCAGGTCGCCGGCGACCGCACTCGCCGGTACCTGCGTCGGCTGCGCCCCGCCGAGCAGCAGCTTCGCGGTGACCTCGTGGATGGAGACGAGACCGTCGCGGAGCAGCACGTAGTAGACGTCGCCGCTCTGCAGGACGTCGCCGACCTTGCGCTCGCTGCCGTCGACGGTCTTGCCGGGCTCGCCCTTGCCGGGGATGTTCGGGATGTCGAGGTCCGGGCCCTGCGGTACGGCGCTGAGCATCGCGGTGCCCACCACGGACCGGTCGGCGCCGGTGAGGCCGAGGGAGGCGAGTGCGGTGTCGTTGGGGACCTTGAACCGCTCGTTGTTCCAGAGCAGGTAGACGGTGCCCTGCGGGTTGCCGTCGGTGACGAGCAGCCCGGCCGATCCCGGACCCTTGCCGCCGGGCAGGGCCCGGCCGACCATCAGCTCGGTGGCGAGCGCGCTGGTGGAGCTGGCGTACCGGGGGGAACTGCACACGATCCACGGCATGCCCAGCAACGCCGACGGATCCGGCACCGAGTCGGGTGCGCCGACGATCCCGGTCGCGGCGCCACGGGGTACGCCGCGGAGCGAGTTCGCCGAGACCTGCTGCGGTTCGGCCGCACCGACGATCAGCCGGGCCGACGCGTAGTTCAGTACCGGATGCAGCTCGCCCTGCTGGTAGATGTACCGCGCGCCGGACTCGCGCTCGATGACGAGCGCGCCTTCCTTCTGCCACGAGTCCTTGCCGCCGGGGCGGAGCACCCCGTACACCCCGACGCCGGCGAAGATGATCGTGCCGATCATGAAGCTGGCGAACGCGGCGAGGCCGAGCCGGCGCATGGGCAGCATGTCGGTCTCGGGCTCGCCGGACAGCATCGCCGCGACGATCCGCCTGGTCACGAACCGGTAACCCTGTAGCTGTTCCCGCCGAGTCGGCATACAAAGCTCCCCGTATGTCGCTTTTTCGCGCTACTGCGGTCGACCAGAGGCCGATGCTAAGGGGTGCGTGCACGCATCGCTGCTGTCTGTTTTGTGGACTCCCTACCATGGGTGCCCGTCGGTAACGTGTGCGTGCCCGGGCGCCTTTGGCCGAGATGCCCGGAACGGGGAAGGGATGGCCCAGTCATGGTGATGACGCAGGCGCCGCCCGCGCGGGTTCGCGCCGCGGTGCGGGTCGACCACGCGGACGCCGGCGAGGTCCGGTTCGGCCCACGCGGCGGGAGCCGCCGGTTCGGCGGCGTCCGCGTCGCGCAGTTCGTCGTACTGGAGCTCGCCGCAGCCGTCCTCGTCATCGCCGCCGGGCGGCAGCCCCGGACGTACTGGCTGGCCGCGGCCGGGCTCGTCGCCGTCCTGCTGCTGCTCGCCGCGTTCGGCCGCGCCGGTGGCCGGTGGTGGACCGAGTGGTTCGTGCTCCGCCGACGGTACGGCCGGCGCAAGGACGCGCTCGGCGCCCTCACCGACGACGCCCGCCTCGCCGCGCTGCGCCGGCTGGTGCCCGAGCTGTCCGTGCGTACGGTCGAGGACCGGGGCAACAGGATCGGCATCGGCCAGGACGAGGCCGGCTGGTTCGCCGTCGTCGCCGTCGCTCCTCGCAGCGGACTGCGCGGGGACGCCGGCGAGTCGCTGCCCCTCGACGCGCTCGCGCGCGTGCTGGACGAGGGCGGGCTCCGGGTGTCGGTGCTCCAGGTCGTGCTGCACAGCATCCCTGGCCCCGCGGCGCTGCTGGAGGACACCGCGCCGGCCGCCCGGTCGTACCGTGCGCTGGCCTCGGGCGACCTCGGCGTCGAGCCGATCGACCAGCGCTGCTGGGTCGCGGTGCGGCTCGACCCCGCCACGGCGTCGGAGGCCGCGGCCACCCGCGGCGGCGGTCTCGACGGCGTACAGCGCGCGCTCTGCACCACCGTGGGCCGCGTCGGCAAGGCGATCAGCGGCGCCGGCCTGGAGTACGAGCTGCTCGACGCCGAGGGGCTGCGGGACGCCCTCGCGCAGTCCTGCGGCCTCACCGGATACGTCGACCCGAACGCGGTGGGCACGATCTCCGAGGCGTGGTCGAGCTGGCAGGCCGGCGGCCTCGCGCACGCCTCCTTCTGGGTACGGGACTGGCCGCGGTTGCGGGACGTCGGTGGCGTGCTCGGCCGGCTCGCGCGTACGCCGGCGGTGATGACGAGCGTCGCGCTGACGATGGCGCCGCAGGAGGATGGCACCGACTTCCGCGCCATGGTGCGGATCGCCGCGCAGCCGGAGCAGCTCGCGGCCGACTGCCGCGCCCTGCGCCGGCTGGCGGGCGTCTCCCGGGCGAAGCTGTTCCGGCTCAACGGCGAGCAGGCCCCGTCGGTGTACGCGACGGCGCCGAGCGGAGGTGGCGCGCAGTGAGTGTGTACGGATCCCGTCGTCCGCCCGACGAGCCCGAACCCCCGGAAGGTCGCCACGCCCGGCGCGAGGACGACGACGACCAGCCGTCCCAGCCAGGTGTGTACGGCTGCCCGGCGCCGACACCGCCGTCCCTCGCCACGCCGCCACCACCGGCCGGCCCCAACCCGCCTTCCGCCGGCTCCAACCCGCCCCAGCCACCGGCCGGCGCCAACCCGCCTCGGCCCGGGGGCATGTCCGGACAGTTTCCGGTCGTCGCGGCGCGCGGTCCGGCCAGGCCCGCCCCGGGTACGGCCGCGTCGGGAGGCGGGCCACGTCAGCCCGGCACGTACGGGTCGGCCGTGCCAACGCCCCCCACGCCCACGCCACCACCACCCGCACCCACACCACCAGCGCCGACACCACCAGCGCCGACACCACCCGCGCCGGCAGGCCCGACGTCCGGGGCGGCGACCCCGCCCGGGCAACCCGCGACAGCGGGCCGGGCCACTCCGCCGGGCCGTGCCGCAACACCCACGCAGGGGGGCGCCACGCCTCCACCGGCACACCGGCCCGCCGGCGCCGGTACCCCCGGCACGACCTACGGCGCGGCCCGGCCGTCCGCCGACGTACCTGCTGCGCCGACGAACCCGCCGCCCCGGCCGACGCCTCCGCCCGCTGTGCCACCGTCGGATACCGGACAACCGGCCGCCCCGCCGCCTTCCGGTACCGCGCAACCGGTGTCGGGTCCGCCGCCCTCGGGTACGGCGCGGCCGGTGTCCGGTCCGCCGTCGACCGGCACACCATGGCCGGCCCAGCCCCCGCAGCAACCGTCGGCCCCGGTCAGCGCCCCGCCGGTGAGTACCCCTCCGACCAACGCCGGGCCGGTCAGCGGCCCGCCGCTCAGTGCCCGTCCCGTCAGCGCTCCGCCGGCGATGTCCGGCGGACCCGGGGCGGTCGGTGCAGGAACGCCGGCACCGGTCACCCCGGCGCGCCCGGTCGGCCCGTCCGGTCCGTTGAACGCGGGCGCCACGCCGTCGCTGCTGCCGGTGTCGGGTGCGCCGGTGTCCGGTGCCTCCATGCCCGGACTGGTACGGCCCGGTCAGCCGCAGCCCCCGCTCGGCTCCGGCACGGTGTACGGCGGGATCGAGCCCGCCCAGCGCCGGCCGCGGTCGCAGCCGAGGCGGTTGCGGCCGTTCGCCCGGATGCGGATCGGCATCCACGGTGCGTCCCGTGCCGCGTTGCAGCAGATCGAGCTGCCGGGTGCGAGCAGCGGCCTGATGCTCGGCCAGGACGGAAACAAGGTTCCCGTACTCATCCGCATGTTCCGCGACGAGCCGACGCGGCTGTCGCTCATCGGCGGCCTGTGGGCGGCCCGGCTCACGGCGTTCCGGGCGCTGGCGATGGGTGCCCGGCTCGTGGTGTTCACGGCCCAACCCACGGAGTGGCAGGGCTTCGGCCGCTGGGCGACCGGCCGGGACGACCGGGTCGCGGTGATGTCCGGCGAGCGTCCGGTGACGGTCGGCGCGACGGCCGCGTCGCCCGCTCTCCTGGTGTACGACATCGGTCCGTCCGGCGCCCAGCACCCACCGGCGCTCGGCCCCTGGCAGACGCAGCTCACGGTGTTGCGCCAGCTCACCGCGTACGGGTTCCCGCCGGTGCAGGCGTCGAACATGGTGTTCATGCAGCGGCTGACGGTCAACGAGGCGCAGGCCGCGGCGTCGGTGTTGAAGCTGACCACGGAGACGGTCTCGCTGCTGCAGATGATGCGGGACGACATGCTCGCCGTGCTGGGCGGTCAGGCCGACCGGTACCTGTGGCTCAACCCGACGGAGATCGAGAGCACCCAGTTCGGCGCCGCGCGTCGCTGACGCCGGATCGCCCCGCCGAGCGGGTCGGCGGGGCGATCCCGGTCAGCCCTTGATGGACCTGATGAACGAGTACGCTCCGCAGACCCACATCGCGAGCGGGATCACCGAGACGATCAGCAGCACCTCGATGATGTCGACGGTGCGCGTCCAGACCGGCATGACCCGCGTCCCGGCCAGTGTCAGCCCGGAGATCAGGCAGATCACCGCCAGCACCAGCACGCCGGGTATCACGATGAGCAGCCGCAGCGCCGGGCTGAACTCGGTGAACGCGGCGAACGCGGTCAGCGCCAGCCCGACCATCCCCGAGATCATCAGCGGCAGCCGCTGCCAGGCGCCGGAGAACGAGCGGGACCGGGCCAGGAGTACGAGGGCGAGCACGCCGAGCAGGATCAGCCGCGGCCAGCCCGGACCGCCGAAGCTGAGGGCGATCTCGGCGCCGAGGCCGAGCATCGCGGTCGCGCCGAGCAGGCCGGTCAGGTGCCGGTCGGCCGCGTCGCTCTGGGCGAGTACGCGGTGCCCGTCGACGGTTTCGGTGTCGGTCCGCAGCTCGTCCGGGCCGCCGGGGATCGTCGGCATGGGCAGCCGTCCGAGCCGGAACGCGAGCGTCGGCAGTGCCGGGGTGAGCGCGAGCGCGATCCCGCCGACGATGCCGCCCGAGCCGGCCGCGCTGACCTCGGTCAGCAGGCTGATCGCGCTGCCGAGGACGATGGCGATGCCGCAGATGCCGGCGCCGAGGAAGACGTGCGCGTAGTCGGCGACGGCGATCGCGGCGAGCACCGCGTACAGCACGGCGACGGCGCCGGCGATGAGCACGTGCGGCGCGCGGAGGTCGCCGATCCCGTGGTCGCCGGCGGCGACGAGCAGGCCGCCGGCCGCGCCGTACCCGATGCCGAGCAGGGCAAGGATCAGGCCGGTCTGGCTGTTGGACAGGGCGCGCGCGGCGATGGTCGCGGCCACCAGCAGGGCCATCCCGACGCCGAGCGCGCCGAGCGCGCCGGGCAGCTGCGGCGGCCCGGCCAGGATCAGCAGTACGACGCCGACCAGCAGCGCGCCGATCGCCGAACCCACGCCGAAGCGGCGGGTGGTCGACGCGGTCCACCGGCCGCCGCGGTCCTGCGTCGCCGTGGCGATGGCGTCGACGACGTCGTCGAAGACCGCGTCGGGCGCGGACGTGCTGCGGGGGGTGAAGTAGAGCTGCTCGCCGTCCCTGATGCCGAGCTGGCTGGCGGACCGTGTGCTGTCGAGAACCATCCCGCCGAGCCGGGCGAGCACCCAGCCGCCCTTCGTGGTGCCGTCGTCGGCCATGTCCTCGCCGGCGTACCGCAGGAGGGTGGGCTGGAGGTCGGCGAGCGGTACGTCTTCGGGGAGCGCGAGGTCGATGCGGGTCTTCGGCGCGACGACCGTGACCCGGCACAGTCCACTGCCGACAGCGTTGGCCGCCATGGGGCTCCTCCGTTACGTTGCCACGCGCGAACCTGTACATCATCGCGGCTCGGTCAAGCCTGGTGGACCGTGGCGACCCGGTACCCGGTCGTCGAGGACAGCGATGGTGGCGAGCGTTCGACAAGATGGTTCACGGCTCGATCAACAGGCACGAAAACGGTACGTCCAATCGCCGGTGCGGGAACGGAGCGAACGGGATGACGACCGGAGTTCGCTCCGAGACGGTGCACACCGCCGACACGGTCCGTTCGACGGAGGTGGCATGAGCACCGCCGAAGCGCTCTTTTCCGGGGAGGCGGCATGAGCACGGTGGTCTTTCGCCGGCCGGCTCGGCGGCCCGGTCCGCAGCTCCCCCGTGGCGAGCTGCTGCTGGAGTCACCGCCCGAGGTGCCGGAGCAGTTGCCGCGCAGCATCGGCCAGATCCTCATGATCCTGCCGATGCTGGCCGGCGCCGCCGCCATGGCCTTCATGTACGCGGGCCGCGGCGGCGGCATGATGACGTACCTGGCGGGTGGCATGTTCGGCGTGTCCATGCTGGGCATGGCGGTCGGTCAGGTCGGTGGCGGCGGCAGCGGCGACAAGAAGGCCGAGCTGAACGCGGAACGCCGCGACTACATGCGGTACCTCGCGCAGATCCGCAAGCGGGTGCGGCGCGCGTCCGAGCAGCAGCGCGCGGCGTTGACCTGGAAGCATCCCGAGCCGGACGCGTTGTGGTCGATCGCCGCGTCCCGGCGGATGTGGGAGCGTCGGATATCCGACGACGACTTCGGCGAGATCCGTGTCGCGGTCGGCCCGCAGAAGCTCGCCGTCAAGATCGTCACGCCGGAGACGAAGCCGGTCGAGGACCTCGAACCGATGAGCGCGATCGCGTTGCGCCGCTTCGTGCGTACGTTCAACACGGTGCCGAACCTGCCGACGGCGGTGTCGTTGCGGGCGTTCAGCCGCATCGTGCTCCGCGGCGACCGGGAGGCCGACCTCGGCGCGGCGCGTTCCCTGCTCTGCCAGGCGGCCGGCCTGCACGCGCCGGACGACCTGCGGATCGCGGTCGTGGCTCCGACGGAGAACTTCGCCGTCTGGGACTGGGTCAAGTGGCTCCCGCACAGCCAGTACCCACGGAAGTCCGACGCGGCCGGCGCCGCGCGGCTGGTGTTCGAGACGATGGCCGAGCTGGAGGAGACGCTGGCCGACGAGGTGGCGGCCCGGGCGCGGCACTCGCCGGACGCCAAGCCGCTGACCGACCAGCCGCACCTGCTCGTCGTCCTCGACGGCGGCGAGGTCACGCCGGACTGCCAGCTCACCGGATCCGGCCTGCTCGGTACGACCGTTCTCGACCTGAACGGCATCGTCCCGCGCGACGCCGGGCGGTGGCTGCTGTGCCTCGACCTGTGGCCGGACAAGGCGGAGGTCTACCGGGGCGACCGCAGTACGCCGATCGGGCAGCCGGACCACATGAGCCGGGAGCAGGCCGAGGCGATGGCACGGCAGCTCGCCCCGTACCGGATGTCCGCGCAGTCCGGGCCGGAGGACGCGCTGTCCACGGCGTACGAGCTGACGGACCTGCTCGGGGTCGGTGACGCCGGCGGCTTCGACCCGCACCGCACGTGGCGGCCGAACAAGCCGAACCGGGAACGCCTGCGCATCCCGCTCGGCCGCGGCCCGGACGGCGGGCTGGTTGAGCTGGACATCAAGGAGGCGGCGCAGGAGGGCATGGGGCCGCACGGGCTGATCATCGGCGCGACCGGCTCCGGCAAGTCGGAGCTGCTGCGGACGATCGTGTCCGCGCTGGCCATCGGCCACTCGTCGGAGGAGCTGAACCTCGTCCTCGTCGACTTCAAGGGCGGCGCGACGTTCGCGTCCCTCGACGTGTTGCCGCACACCAGCGCGGTCATCACCAACCTGGAAGACGAGATCGAGCTGGTCGACCGGATGAAGGACGCGCTGGCCGGCGAGATGGTGCGCCGCCAGGAGCTGCTCCGCGCCGCCGGCAACTACGTCTCCCAGTACGAGTACGAGAAGGCGCGCCGCGCCGGTGAGCCGCTGGAACCGTTGCCGGCACTGCTGATCATCTGCGACGAGTTCTCCGAGCTGCTGGCGGCGAAGCCGGACTTCATCGAGCTGTTCGTGATGATCGGCCGGCTCGGTCGGTCGCTCGCCGTGCACCTGCTCCTCGCCTCGCAGCGGTTGGAGGAGGGCAAGCTGCGCGGCCTGGACACGCACCTGTCGTACCGGATCGGCCTGCGTACGTTCTCCGCGGTCGAGTCGCGGATCGTGCTCGGCGTCCCCGACGCGTACGAGCTGCCGAACGCGCCGGGCCACGGCTACCTCAAAGTCGACACGTCGACGATGCTGCGCTTCCGCGGTGCGTACGTGTCGGGGCCGTACAAGCAGGGGGTCGCGAAGGAGCGCGCGCGGGCGCTGGTCTCGCACAAGGTCGTGCGGTACACGGTGGACCACACTCCCGAGCAGGAGCTGCCGGTCGACCAGGAGTCCGAGCCCGAGCAGGACGAGCAGAGCGGCAAGCAGACCTCCGTACTGGAGGTCATCGCGGAGCGGCTGACCGGTCAGGGCAAGCCGGCGCACCAGGTGTGGCTGCCGCCGCTCGCGGCCCCGCCGCCGCTGTCCGAGCTGCTGCCCAAGCTGACGGCCGATCCGCAGCGCGGCCTGTGCCCGGTCGGTTCCGACCTGCTCGGCACGCTGACCACTCCGGTCGGCGTGGTCGACAAGCCGTACGAGCAGAAGCGCGACCTGTTCTTCGCCGAGCTGGGCGGCGCCGGCGGAAACGTGATCATCGTCGGCGGCCCGCAGTCCGGCAAGAGCACGATGCTGCGGTCGCTGATCTGCTCGCTGTCGCTCACCCACACACCGCGTGAGGTGCAGTTCTTCTGCCTCGACTTCGGTGGCGGCACGCTGACCACGCTGAAGGACCTGCCGCACGTGTCCGGCGTGGCCACCCGGCGCGAGGCCGAGGCCGTCCGCCGTACCGTCGCCGAGGCCATCGCCCTGCTCGACTCGCGCGAGGCGCGGTTCACCGAGCTGGGCATCGACTCGATCGCGACGTACCGGCGGCGTCGCGCGGCCGGTGAGTTCGCCGACGACCCGTTCGGCGACGTGTTCCTGGTCGTCGACGGCTGGGGCACGATCCGCGAGGACTACGAGGAGTACGAGCAGAAACTCACCAGCCTCGCGCAGCGCGGCCTGGGTTTCGGCGTGCATCTGGTCATCACCGCCGCCCGCTGGGCGGAGGTACGGATCAACATGCGCGACCTGCTCGGCACGCGCTTCGAGTTGAAGCTCGGCGACCCCGCGGAGTCCGAGATCGATCGCCGCGCCTCGGCGAACGTACCGGCCCGCACGCCCGGTCGCGGCCTGTCCCCGCAGAAGCTGCACTTCCTCTCGGCGGTACCCCGGATCGACGGCCGGGAGACGGACGAGGCGCTGTCCGACGGCGTCACCGACCTGGTCACCCGGGTACGCGAGGGGTGGCAGCACGACCCGGCTCCGAAGGTACGGCTGCTGCCGCGGATGTTCTCGGCGGACGCGTTCGTCGAGCAGGCGTCGCAGACCGCGCCGGGCCTCGTCACGGTCGGCCTGGACGAGAGCCAGCTCGCGCCGGTGGCGCTGAACTTCGCCGCCGAGCCGCA
The DNA here is from genome assembly GCA_036503555.1 of Actinocatenispora sp. Lineage (GTDB taxonomy): Bacteria > Actinomycetota > Actinomycetes > Mycobacteriales > Micromonosporaceae > Actinocatenispora. The sequence continues at coordinate 132,586 of DASXWQ010000067.1, read as the reverse complement.
CTTCTTCGCCTTCGGCGACTCGGAGTGCGGCAAGTCCACGCTGTTGCGCGTCATCGCGAAGCAGCTCGTCGCGAAGTACGCGCCGAACGAGGCCCGCATCATCATCGGCGACTACCGGCGCTCACTGCTCGGCGCGATCTCCGGCGACCACCTCCTCGGGTACGCGGCGTCCGGGCAGGCGCTGCAGGAGATGATGGGCTCGGTCGTCGGTGCGATGAAGGAGCGGCTGCCCGGGCCGAACGTCACGCCGGAGCAGCTGCGGGACCGCAGTTGGTGGAAGGGCCCCGACCTGTACGTCATCATCGACGACTACGACCTGGTGGCGAGCCCGTCCGGCAACCCGATCGGGCCGCTCGCCGAGTTCCTGCCGCAGGCCCGCGACATCGGCCTGCACCTGATCCTCACCCGCCGCTGCGGTGGCGCGTCGCGCGCCATGTACGAGCCGATCATCCAGCGGCTCAAGGAGCTCGACAGCCCGGCTCTGCTGATGTCCGGCAACCGTGAGGAGGGCGCCCTGTTCGGCAGCCTCCGGCCGAGCCCGCAACCGCCGGGCCGGGGCACGCTCATCCGTCGACGGGAAGGCAACGAGCTCATCCAGGTCGCCCACCTGCCCTCGTCCTGACCTCGTCGTACGTGTGGCGGTCCGGCCCGGCGCCGTGACCGCCGCACGGTCGGACGGCACCTGCGGCACGGTCGGAACACCGACATCGCCGGTTTGGCCCGCTTCGTTGGCGTCTGAGCACGTTGTGGGCTCCTCGAACCTTGCGGGTGTTCGATACGGTGCTAAGCACGTTGGGTAGGGCCGCCTGTGCATCGGGCTTCCGTCCGGAGTTCGCTGGGTCGGCCGGGACACGGGGTCCTCCAATACTTCGGGAGGTGGATCATGGGCAACGGGCCCATGCAGGTTGATCACGCAACGCTGCACACCGCTGCGAACGACGTCCGGTCGACCCGGGATGACATCCAGGGCGACCTGAGCAAGCTGGAATCGCTGGTGCAGCAGGACCTTGCCAGTGCGTGGCAGGGCACGGCGGCCAAGTCGTTCCACGGGCTGATGGAGCGCTGGCACACGGACAGCAAGACGCTGATGCAGGCGATGAACGACATCGCCGACATGCTGGACAAGTCGGGGACTCAGCACCAGACGAACGACGAGAACCAGCAGCAGATGCTCGACAAGATCCACTCGGCGTTGAACGGCTGACGGGATAGGGGGTTCCGACAATGTCGATGATCAAGGTTGATCCGCACGTCCTGCAGGAAGCGCACTCGCAGATGAAGTCGATCGCGCAGGGCATGGACACGAAGCTCGACACCCTGCGCTCCGGCCTCCAGCGGATGGAGTGGGAAGGCAGCGACAAAGAGGCCTACCGCGAGCACCAGGCCAAGTGGGACAAGGCCGTCACCGATCTGAACGCCGTACTGAACCAGATCGGCGCGGCGGTCGGCATCGCCAGCGACAACTACACGAGCACCGAGATGAGCAACTCCAAGCTCTGGGGCTGACGGCTCGTCGCGGCTGTTCCGGTGATGTGCGGGCGACCTCCGGCTTCGGCCCGGCGGTCGCCCGCTTCGTGATCTTCAGGAGTTCGTGTCGCTCGTACGCGCCCCTCGCGATGGGCGCGACGCATCTCTGTCGAGACATGTGAGGCCAGGATGACGAAGTACCTGCGGAAGCGGGGATCGGACGACGACTACGCCTTCCACGAAGGCAAGGCGGAGCACGCTGAGGTCGACACCGAGCATCTGAAGAACGTCATTCCGATTCTGGACGATCTCAAGAGCTACATCGAGGACAAGCTCTGCAAGGAGGTCATCGCGATCGGCGGCGGTGACTGCCTCGGCAAGGACCACACCGTGCCGTTCGGCAAGTTCGAGAACGCGACGACCGCCGCGCAGAAGCACCACACGTTCCTCACCACGGTGCACGACTCGTACACGTCGATCTCCGAGAGCCTCGACACGGCGATCAAGGCCACCAAGGAGATCATCAAGAACTACGACTCGGTCGAGGAGCTGAACACCGCGAACGCGCAGGCGGTGTCGAAGGCGTTCGCCGACTCGGGTTCGAAGGGATCCTCGGACAGCACGGCCACGTCGGGCGAGGGGTACTGACCATGGGCGACATCGACAGCATGAGCTGGGAGGAGTGCGTCGAGGCGTCCTGCGTGAACGGGAACCCCGGCACTCTGCGCAACGCCGGCACGTCGTGGGGCGCGGTCTTCCGAAACGCGGACTCGGTCAAGGGCGAGCTGGACCGCCTCATCAAGGAGCTCGACGACTGGAAGGGCCCGGCCGGCAAGGCGTACCGGGACAACATCAAGAAGATCTCCGACGCGATCCAGCAGATCCGGGACGACAACGAGAAGAAGGTCACCGGCCTGCTCGAGGACTGCGCCAGTTCGCTGGACACGTTGCAGGGCGCGATGCCGATCCCCGCCGACATGTACGACGAGGTCCAGTGGTGCCGCGAACAGGCGTACGACCGGAACGCCATGGCCGTGGGCGCCCTGATGGGCGGGATCCCCGGCGAGATCGCGTTCCACTTCATTCCGAACGACTGGAAGAAGAGGCTGTTCGACAACGCGGCGGCGAACCTCGTCGGTGACGCGCTCGGCTGGCTCGCGGACAAGATCGACAACTTCTTCAACGACCGCGAGGGCGAGGCGCGGGACCTGCTGTCGACGGCGAACAACGACTTCGACGGCGCGAACATCACCGCCGGGAACCCGAAGGGCACCGACCCCAACCTGAGTACGAACTCGGGACAGGACCCGACGACCAGCACCGGTCCGGGCAGCGGCGTGGGCAGCCCGCCCACCACCGGCCATGGTGGTACGCCGAAGACGCCGAACCTCGACACCAAGCACCCCGACTACAACGATCCCTGGAAGGACAAGAACACCGACCCGAACTACGACCCGTACAACAGCAAGTACGACCCGAGCGGCGCCGGCGGTGGCCACAGCGGCGGCGGATCCGGGTTGGCGGGCGCGGGCGGTGGTCCCTCCGGTGCGGGTCCCGACGCCGCCGGCCTCGGTGGCAGCCCGTCCGGTACGGCGGGGTCCGCGGGCAAGGCCGTCGGTCTCGACGGGGCACTCGCCGGTGCCGGGCGAGCGGCCGGCCGCGGCATGATGGGCGGCGGTGGCGGCCGCGGCGGCCACGGCGGCGCCGAGGACGGGCGCGAGACCTGGCTCACCGAGGACGAGGATCCGTGGGGCGCGGACGACGACTCCAACCCGTCGGTACTCGGGGCGTAGGCCGCCGATGCGGACTGTGGTGAAGGGGACCGGGCCGGGCTGGTGTCGGCGGATGCTCGTCGGCGTGGTGGCGGCCGGCGCGGTCCTGGCCGTGGCGACGCCGGCCACCGCGCTCCCGCCCGTACGGGAACGCCAGTGGTACCTCGACGCGCTGAAGATCCCGCAGGCCCAGCGGATCAGTACCGGCAAGGGTGTGACCGTCGCGGTCATCGACTCGCCGGTCGACGCCACAAGTCCGGACCTGGCCGGGCAGGTGCTGCGGGGGACCGGGAGCGGGGACGCCGGGCAGGCGTCCGACGACTCGGCGATCCACGGTACCCAGGTCGCCGGCGTCATCGCGGCGAAGGGCGGCGGCGCGGACCACGCCCTCGGCATCGCGCCCGGCGCCCGGATCCTTCCCGTGGCGTTGCCGGCGGACCGGGACGACGACGACATCGCGAACGCCATCCGATGGGCGGCCGACCACGGCGCCCAGGTCATCAACATCTCCGTCGGCGGCGCGCACGAGACGCCGCCGCAGTCCGAGGTCGACGCCGTGCGGTACGCGATGTCGAAGGACGCCGTCATCGTCGCGGCCGCCGGGAACACCGCCGAGCACATGTCCGCGGTGGCGTCCCCCGCCGACATCCCGGGCGTCATCGCCGTGTCGGGCACCGACCAGTCGTCCGACTTCTGGTCGGGGTCGGTGTCCGGGCCGGAGGTCGTGCTCGCCGCGCCGGCCGCGTCGATCACCACCACGTACATCACGGGCAACGGCGGCGCGCCGTACGGCCACGCCGACGGTACGAGCATGGCGGCGCCGATCGTGTCGGGCGCGGCCGCGCTCGTCCGGTCGAAGTTCCCGCACATGAACGCGGCGAACGTGGTCAACCGCCTGCTCAAGACGGCGAAGGACCAGGGGGATCCCGGTCGCGACAAGTACTTCGGCTTCGGCACGGTGCGCCCGTACGACGCGCTGACCGCGGAAGTCCCACAGGTGTCGGCGAACCCACTGGCGAGGACGACGGGCGGGGGTTCGTCGGCGCGGACGTCGGCCGCCGGCGGTCACCGACTTGCCCGGCCCGGCGGCATCACCGTACGGGGTTGGGTCGCGCTCGGGGTCGGCGCGCTGATCCTGGTCGTCCTGATCGTCGTCGTGCTCGTGCTGGTCGTCCGCCGCGGGAAGCGGCGCCGGCCCGGTTCCCCGCCGTACCAGGGGATGCCGCCGCCGTACGGGTCGGGTCCGGGCGGCGGACCACCGACGGCGCCCGGTCCGTACGGCGGGCCGTCGGCTCCGGCCGGCCGGTCGCCGGGTGGCGCGGCCGGGCCGTCGCCGACGGGACAGCGTCCGACCTTCGGCATGCCGCCAGGCCCCGCGACACCGCCCGCTTCCGGGACCCCGACCGCTCCCGGGACGCAGCCATCCCCGGCGACGCCGAACGGGCCCGGAATGCCGCCGGGTCCGGCGACGCAGCCTGGTACCGCGGTGCAGCCCGGTCCCGGGACACAGCCCGGTGCCGGTACGGCACCCGGTGGGATGCCTGGGGATCATGGGTGGCGTACGGATCCGGGTCGGCGGGACCCGCAGCCGTGACGGTGCCGCGGCATCCCGCCACCGCTTCGCGCGGCGGATCGTGCAGCAGCAGAAGGGGAGATGCCGGTGCGGGCTGACTGGCAGGCGCACATCGACGGGCTGATGGACCAGTACCGCACGATGCGGGACAACCTCGGTGAGATGCAGCAACGGCTCGCCGAGATCGTCGGGACCGCGGAGTCCGAGGACGGGATGATCAGCGCCAGCGTCTCGTACCGGGGTGAGCTGTCCGAGCTGGTGATCGACCCGCGCGTGCTCCGGTCGTACGACTCGGTCACGTTGTCCGAGACGCTGCTGGCGGTGGCGCGGGAGGCGACCGCCGACGTGCGCCGGCAGATGAGCGAGGTCATGACGCCGTACATGCCGGAGAGCATGGGGGACATGGGCGGGATCGGGAAGCAGATCGACCTGTCGAAGCTGCTGCCCGAGGATCCGACGGACCCCGGGCGGCTGCGGCCGTCCCGCTGACCCGCCGGCCGGGACCGTCCTGACCCGCCCGGCCTACCGGTGGGCCAGGACCGCCGCGACTTCCGCGCCGGCGTCGGCGGGCAGCAGGTGTGTGTCGGAGAGCGCGGTGAGCGCGGCGCGACGTGGCTCGGGAAGCCTGCCGTACAGGTCGATCTCGGCCTCGGCGACCGCGATCGCGTACGCGGCCACCAGCAGCCGTGCGTCCGCGCCCACCGCGGCGAGGCTCGCCGGCCGGTACGAGGGCGAGCGGAGCCGGTCGTGTTCGACGGCGGTGTGGCCGGCCAGGTCGTACGCGAGGCGGGCGAGTTGCGGCTCGCGCGGCGTGATCGGGAGCGGTTGACCGGTGACCGGGCAGCGCGCGACGGACAGCGCGTCGTGCAGCGTGTCGCCGCTGGCACCGAACGCGTGCAGCCGCGAGAGCATTGCGCGGGCGACCGACCACGCGCGGATCGTGCGCCACCAGGGGCCGCCGAGGGTCGCCTCGGCGTACCGGGAGTCGAGGGTGTCGAGGGCGGGCCGCAGGGCGTCGAACGGTTCGACCGCGAGGCGCTGTCGCGCGTCGGCGACCAGCGCGCCGGCCGGTGGCCACGGCGCGCCGGGATGCCAGCCGATCGGCATGGGCGGCAGCCGTACGCCGTCGGGGTCGGCGAGGCCGCGCCGGACCGTGCCGGTGAGGCGGTCCACGATCCAGCCGTACGCGGCGAGGTCCGGCCGGTAGCTGGTGTCGCCGGGCATCGGCGGCGGCGCGGCCGGATCGTCGTCCGGTAGCCGCACCAGGTAGGTCAGGTCGTCGAAGGCGCGGACGGTGATCCTTGCGCCGCCGACCGGTGCCCCGCGGACCTGCTCGACGAGCGACACGGCCTGGGCCGGTTCGGCGATCGCCAACGAGGGGCGAAGCACCGGCGGGTGCGGGGATTCCGGCACGCCGAGCAGCGTCCTGACCGGCACGGGAAGCCCGTCCGCGAGCAGTGCCAGGCCGTCCGCGGACAGCGGTGCACCGGCCGGCAACCAGCCCTGGTCCGCGGCCACCCGGTAGCCGGCCAGCGCCAGCGTGCGGAGGTCCGCGGGCAGCCGGCGCAGCTGCCGCACGTACGCGTCGCGTTCGACCGGCGCGGCCGGTGGCGGCGGCACGATCGCCGCCACGAGCCCGGAGTACGCCGGATCCAGTGGCCGGTGTGCCTGACCGGGCGGCGGCAGCAGCGCCTCGTACCCGCGCGCCGCAACGGATCCGAACGCGACGGCGGCCAGCACCGCGGCGTCCCAGCTGCGCGGCGGCGGGGACAGCCGCGGCGGGTGCGGCGGGTACGTCTCGACGCCGGGCAGCGTGCCGAACGACAGGTCCTGCGTGGGCAGCCAGTACGCCGCCGTGAGCAGCGACGCGTCACCGACCCCGGCGCGGACCAGCAGGTCGCAGACCGCGACACCGGCATCGGCGCGTACCGCGGCGGGCGGGGTGAGAGCGGGCGAACGTGGCGCCAGCCAACCGATCCCCATCGCGGCGAGGGCCCGTCGCCGGCGCCGTGCGTCCCTGCCCATCGCCCCCCGATCCGTACGTCGCCGTCAGCCGTGCCGATGGTATGCGCCGCGTCGTGCCCGGCGTTCCGTTTGCCCCGGCGTGCAAGGATCCCTTCGTAATCAGCCGCGCCGGGATCGTGGCGTCGCTGCCGTGCCGTGGGAGGCGATCATGACGTCAGCGTTCTGGGTCGACACGGACCACGTCAAGAAGAACGCGCCGAAGTTCGAGGACGTCGGCAGCGCGGTCGCGGACATCCACAAGGCGCTGACCGGCAAGCTCGAGGCCGAGGGCGACCCGTTCGAGGACGACAGCCCGTACAAGCAGGGCTTCGAGGAGAAGTACAAGGACCCGAAGAAGCAGGCCGACGACTACTTCACGGACGTGGCGAAGTCGATCAAGCAGATCGGCGAGGGCCTGCTGGAGATGGCCCAGACGTACGACAAGGGCGACCAGGCGTCGGACACGAAGTTCTCCTGATCCGCCGATCGCGTCCCTGACCGCCGCGTGCTGGAGGACCCGCCGTGAGTCTGGAGTGGCCGGACGACCTGATGTGGTTGCAGTGGGTCGTCGGCTCGGACTGGCCCAAGGCCGACGAGGACAGCCTGTGGCGGATGGCCGAGGCGTTCGTCGTCGCCGCGACCGACGTGCGCGAGCTCGTGAGCCGCGGCGACGCGGCGTACTACGACGTACTCGCCGGCGTCGAGGGTGTCGCGGCCGACCGCCTCGGCCAGTTCTGGGGGCTGTACGGGTCGGCCGCCGGTGACGACGGATACCTGGAGAAGCTGGCGAAGCTGCTGGAGGGCCTCGGCCAGCACTGCGACTCGACCGGCACCGAGATCGAGTACGCGAAGTACCAGTTCATCGCCGCGGTCATCATCTGCGCGATCCAGGTGCTGTGGCTGATCGCGATGGCGATACCCAGCTTCGGCGAGTCGCTGGCCGAGATACCGATCGTCGAGTTCGGCACCCAGCTGCTGTCCCGGTCGCTGGCGCAGCAACTGCTCAAGGCGATCATCATGGCCGTCGTCCAGAACGTACTGACGGACCTGGTCATCCAGGCGGTACAGATCGGCGAGGGGCACCGGAGCCAACTCGACTGGGGCAAGGTCAAGGGCGACGCGATCTCCGGCGCGATCGGCGGCCTCGCGGGCGGGCTGGTGGGCCACGGCACCGGCAAGGCGTTCGGCGAGGGGTTCAGCCGGTCGCTGGGCGGCAACATGGTCAACGGCGCGTTGGGCGGTGTCGCCGGCGCGATCGGTACCGACATCGCCACCGACCAGCCGGTCGACGGCAACACGCTGCTGCACGCGGCCAGCGGCGGCGCGTTCGGCGGCGCGGTCAGCCACGGTACCCAGATGGCCAAGGACGGCCACGGCGACGGACCCGAGGCGTACGGCAACGGCCGGACCGGCGAGAACGACCTGGCCAACCTGTCCAAGGAGGCCGGCGACGGCCCTCCTCCGCCCCCCGACTTCGGCTCGACCGGCGACCACGAGGGCGCCACCACCCACCCGACCGACGACGGTGCGTCGCCCGAGTCGTCGCGCGCGCGAGTGGACGACTCCGCGCCACGCGAAGAGTCGGCGCCGCGTGACGACTCCGCGCCGCGTGACGACTCCGCGCCGCGCGAGGAATCGGCTCCGCACGAGGAGCCCGCGCCGCGGGAAGAGTCCACGCCGCGGGAGGAGTCGGCTCCGCGGGAGGAGACCGCACCGCGTGCGGAGACCGTGCCGCGGGAGGAGTCGGGGCGCGACGCCGGGGCGTCCTCGCCCGAACCGTCGGTACGGGACAGGGACACGGCCGTCGAGACGCGCGACAGCCCACAGCCGGAGACGACATCCCCCCGGCAGGAGCGGTACGTCGACGACGTCTCGTCCACCCCGGACGGCCGCACGATCACCGAATCGCTGAACCCGCCGCCGCCCCGCCAGGACGACTACGCGCTGGCGGCCGGCTCGCCGCACGACTCGTACGCGCCGACGCCCGGCTCCAGCGGCATCACCGCGCCGGGCGGCACCGGTGGCCATGCGCCGTCCGGTACGGGCGAGCACGCGGCGTACTCCCGGGACCGGGAGGGGTCGAGCCTCGCCGACGCCGGTGGCTCCGACGTTCTCGTACCGCCGGGTCCGGCGCAGACGCAGACCACGCCGCGCCCCGCCGACCAGGCGGCCGGCGCCGCGCCGTCCAGCGGCCCCGCGCTCGCCGGCTTCGGTGGCGCGGGCCTTGGTGCTGGTGGCGCGCGTACCGGCGGGGGGAGGCCGGGCGGCCATTCCGGCGAGGGCGCGCCGGGGCGTCCCGCCGAACGGCCGGCCGCGACCCGGCCGGCGGAGCGGTCCGGCACCGACCGCTCCGGCACCGACCGCTCCGGCACCGGTCGCCCACCCGCGCGCCCCCCGGCGGAACGCCCGACCGCGGAGCGTCCGAGCGGGCGTCCGGCAGGCGAGCGACCGACGGAACGTTCGACCGGGCGCCCCGAGGGAGAGCGTCCGACCGAACGCCCCGCGGGAGAGCGTTCGACCGACAGTCCCGTGGGGGAGCGGCCCGTACCGGAGCGCGACGCCCTGCCGACGCAGACCCGCCGCGAGGAGACCGGACCGGCGCCGGATCCCCGGGTGTCACACCGGGACGAGGCATCCGAACCGGCCGCCCGCACGGCTGGCGAGCACCCGACAGCGGAGCGCGCGCCGGGCGAACACCCGGCAGCCGACCGTACGGGGGAGGCCGAGCGGCGGACCGGGAACGAGACCGGCGAGCGCACCACCGACGGGACCGGCGGCCATGATCCGCGCCGTGACCAGGCCGATCACGTGTCGGAGCACGCCGCGTCCGGCCATCCGCCCGGCGAGCACCCCGAGCGGCCCGCCGCCGAGCGGCCCAGCGACCAACGCCCCGGCACAGAACGCCCCGGCACAGAACGCTCCGGCACAGAACGCTCCGGCACCGATCAGCCCGGCGGCGAACGGCCCACGACCGAACACCCCCACGCCGAGGACCCGAGCCCCACACCAGAGCACGGCGCCCCTTCCGAGCACGACGCCCCCTCCGAGCACGACGTGCCGCCAACGCACGACGTGCCGCCAACGCACGACGTGCCGCCGGAGCACGACGGGGCGCCGGAGCACGACGGGGCGGCGGAGCACGGTGTGCCGCCGGAGGACGGGTCGCGGACGTCGGAGCTGGCCGGCCGGGACGGGGAGCCGGCCGCGCCGCGGGGGTACGGGGACTCGCCGATCCGGCGGTTCGTCGACTCGGTGCACCAGGGGTTTCGGGAGCGGTTCACGGCGGCGGGCCGCGAGGAGCGGGCGTACCGGGAGCACATCGCCGAGCAGCGCCGCCGGGTCGTCGAGGCCTTCGAGAACCGTACGACGAAGATGCCGGACGGCCGGGTCGTCCCGGTGTCCGAGGTGCGGCGCTACGCGGAAACCGCACGCGAGCAGGGGAACGAGGCGTTCCGGCGTTCGGGTGAGGCGAAGAACGAGTCGTACGGTCACCGTGAACGGGAGGCCAGGGCGCGGGCGGAGGCGACGGCGCGCCGGCAGGAGGCGCTGCGCTTCCATCCGCAGGACCCCCGGGCGCAGCGGCTGCACGAGCGGGCCCAGGCCGCCGACGCGCGGGCGTACCAGCACGGTCATGACGCGGCGCGCGCCGAGCAGACGGCCAACAACGAGTGGGCGAACGGGCTGCAGCACCATGGTGAGTCGAGCCGGGCGTACGAGCATCTCAACTCGCTGACCCGGGACATCCGGTTCCACCAGGGGCACGAGGCGTGGCACCTGGCGAACGAGGACCACGGCAGGCTCGTGGCGGACCGGGACGGTCCGCGGCGCTCGGCGCTGACCGGGTCGGACGATCCGCCGCCCGGCCACCAGTCCCGGCCGTACGACCAACAGGGCGGGCTGCGCCGGCCGCTCGCCGAGCACCAGCACGCGCTGGAGCGGGTCTGGCCACGCGATCGCGAGGGCAACTTCCTCCGCCACCCGCCGATCAACGACCGGCTGCTGGGCCGGCACAACGAGTTCGGCCGGGCCGCCGACCCGACCCGGTCGATGAACTGCAACGACAACGTGGCGTCGTTCTACGACGGCTGGATGCACGGGCGGCCGACGGTCGCCGCGCCGCGCACGTTCGACGGGTACAGCGGGGGCGACCCGCGGATCACGTTCGACGCCGAGCACGGTGGGCCGGGGCGGATCGAGGACGTGACCGGCGGCCGGTACCAGTCGATGGTCGACGACATGTCGCGGCGGACGCCGCAGGAGCGGGCCGGCGCCGTGCAGGCGGGGTTCGACCGGGTCCGGGACCAGCTGCTGGCCGGCGGTCACGGGTCCTTCGCCGCGATCGTGACCGGTTGGCACGACGGCGGGGCGCACGCGTGGGCGATGGTCAACGACGGCGGCACCGTCCGGTACGTCGACATCCAGACCGCCCGCCATGCCGAGGCGCTGGACGGCGTCTTCACGCCGGGCGGGATCGAGCGGTTCGACGCGCTCGTGGTCGACGGGAACGGCCGACCCCTGCCGTTCGACGGCGCGCCCGCCGGTACGTGGAACGCGCGGCCGATGACGCCCGAGTACCAGCGGCACATGACGCCCGACGACCGTACGTCGGCCGACGGCCACGCCAGCCGGACCGAGGCCGCGCACCAGCGCGACCGGGCGAACCACTTCACGTCCGAGGGCGCGTACCAGCGGGAGCGGGCGCGGGTGGCGGACGGCGAGGCGGCGGCCGCCCGCGGCCAGGAACGCCAGGCGCGGCAGGGCCACGACGACCACCAGCGGCAGCGGGACGCCTGGGACGGCCACGCCCGGCAGAAGGAGCAGGACGCGGCGCGGCACGAGCAGGCGGCCGCCAGCCACGAGCGACGGCAGCGTGAGCTGCCGCCCGAGCAGCGCGGTCAGCACCGGATGGCGGCCGACCACTACCGCCGGGAGGCCGCCCAGGCACATGCGGAGGCCCACGCCGCGCACCAGGAGGCCGCTCGCCAGGAGCAGTTCCGCCAGCAGGCCGACGCCGCCCACCAGGATGCGCACGACCGCGCGAACCAGGCCGAGCAGCGCCGTCGGGAGGCCACCGACGCCGCGCAGCGGGCCGAGCAGTTGGCGGCGGGCCATACCCGGCAGGCCCGCGGCCAGGAGGAGAACCACCAGCGGTACGCGGCGCAGCAGGGCGAGGCGATGCGGATCCGGGCGGCGTCGCACGACCAGGCCGTCCAGAGCCATCAGGCGAGCGAGCAGCGGGCGAACGCGGAGGCACAGCGCGTCCAGCAGGAGGCGCAGCGGCGGTACGCGGAGCGCGACGCGGCGCTGCAGCGGGCCGCGAGCGAGCACGCCGGGGCGGCGCAGAGCGACGCGTTGGCGCAGCAGGCGACGACCCCACAGGCGCGGCAGCAGGCCACCGAGGCGGCGGCCGCGGCCCGGGAACGCGCCGCCGGGCACGAGCGGATCGCCCGCGATCTGAGCCGCGCGATCGTCCGCGACGAGCCGCGCTGGCAGCACGAGACGCTCCGGCACAACGAGGACGCCCAGCGGGCGCAGGCGCTGGCGGCGCACCACCAGCAGCTCGGCGACCACGCCCGCGCCGCACAGAAGGCGTACGGGGAGGCAAGCCAACACGAGAAGGTGGCGAACGACTTCGAGCGGGCCGCCGACCAGCAGGCGGCGTTGGCCCGGACGCACCGCGACAACTCCGACCGGCTGGTGCGCTCGGCGCACGACGAGTCGCGGCACGTCGCGCAGCAGGAGGCTCGGGCGACGCGGGCGACCGACGAGGCGAAGGCCCACCGCGACCGCGCCGCCGAGCTGCGCCGCGACGCCGACCCGCGGCAGGATCCCGAGGCCGCCGCCCGCGCCCAGCAGGAGGCCGCCCAGCACGAGCGGGACGCTGCCCGGCTCGACACCGAGGCCACCGACGCGCGTACCGCCGCCGCCGAGCACCAGAAGCGGCGCGACCAGTTCGTCCACGACGCGGGCCAGGAGAACCAGCGCGCGCAGCAGGCGGCGAACCATGCCGGCCAGTTCCGTACCAGCGCGTACAAGGAGCACAACGCGGCGGTTGCGCGCGGCGTCGCCGGGGAGGCGTCGGAGACCGCCCTGCGGACCGGCGAGCGGCAACCCGACCCCAACCAGTACTCGACCCAGCCGGCCGGGGCGCACGGGCAGCACCCGACCGGTCCGCAGGGCGAGCACGCGGCGACCGGCGAGGGCGGCCACGACACGGAGTCCGGGCACGCCGGCGCGGAGGGTACGGCGGGGAGGCCGGAGCACGGCAGCGCGCTCGCCGACGGGCCCGGCCCGGCCCCGGAGCACGCCGCGGACCACGCGCCGGACCGGTCGGCGCGCGAGCCGCAGGCCGGCTCCCGACCGTACGGGGAGGCGCCGGCGGGCCGGTTCCGCGAGGCGGTGCAGCGGGGGTTCCGGGAGCTGCTCGGCGGGTCGCGTCGCGAGGAGCGGGCGTACCGGCAGAACATCGTCGAGCAGCGACGGCGGGCGCTGGCCGAGTTCGACCGGCGTACCCGGGTGGATGCGCAGGGCCAGCAGATCCGGGCCGGCGACGAGCGACGGTACGCGGCCAACGAGGAGCAGCTTCGGAACCAGGCGAACGAGGCCCGCGACAAGCAGGAGGGCCAGGCCACGCAGGCGCGGCAGGAGGCCGCGGCGCGGCGTACCGAGGCCGAGCAGCGTCGGCAGGCGGCGGGCCAGCTCCACCCGCAGGACCCGCGCGCACAGCAGTTGCGGTGGGACGCGGAGCAGCACGAGCAGGCCGCCCGGGCCTGGGACCAGGAGGTCGTCCGCGCGGAGGACGCCGCGGACCAGCACCATGCCGAGGCGCGGCGGCACGGGTTCGCCGCGGAGCGCGCGTACCAGCATCTCGACCGGTTGTCCCAGGAGCTGCACCGGCATCAGGGCGGCGAGGCGTGGCGGCTCGCCAACACCGACCGCGGCAGGCTGGCCGGCGACGACGCGGTCGCGCCGGAGCGTTCGGCGCTGACCGGCACGGACGACCCGCCGCCCGCGCACACCAACCGCAGGTACGACGAGTCGGGCGGACTACGCCGGCCGCTGGCGGAGCACCAGCGGGAGCTGGCCCGGCACTGGCCGGTCGACGAGCACGGCAACTTCCGGCGTACACCGACGCTCGACCACGCGTGGTTCGACCGGATCAACGCGTTCGGCCGGTTCCACGATCCGGGTCGCCTGGTCAACTGCGTCGACGGGATGCGGTCGTTCATCGACTCGTGGCTGCACGGCCGGCCCACGGTCGCCGCACCACGCACCTTCGACGGGTACACGCACGGCGACTTCTGGTCGCCGCTCAACGGGGAGACCGGCGGGGCCGGCTCGCTGGAGCGGCAGACCGGCGGCCGGTACCAGTCGATCGTCGACGACACCACGCACATGCCCGAGTCCGAGCAGGTCCAATCGGTACGGGCCGGGATCGACCGGGTCCGCCAGCAGTTGCTCGACGCCGGGCCGGGCGCCGTCGCCTCCGTCGGCACGGTGTGGCACGACGGCTTCGCGCACGCGTGGGGCATGGTCAACGACGGCGGCCGCGTCTACTTCATCGACCCGCAGCACGGCCGGTTCTCGGAGAACCTGCACGACGTGGTCGGACCGGTGGACGGCAAGTCACCGGAGGCGCGCATCCGCCAGCTCGACGCCTTCGTACTCGACGGGAACGCCCAGCCGCGACCGTTCGACGGCGCGGCGCGCGGCCGGTACAACGAGATGCCGATGACGCCGGACTACCAGCAGCACCTGCCGCCGGACGCGCGGGACGCCGTCGTCGCCCGGGACACCCACCGGGTGGTGGAGGAGCAGCGGGTGCGGCTGTCCGACCACGAGCGGTCGGCGGAGTACCACCGTTCCGAGGAGCGACGGCACGAGGCGTCCGTGGAGCACGAGCGCCGGGCCCAGGAACAGCGCGTGGCGGAGGAGACGGAGGCGGCGCGGGCCAGGGACCGTTCGGCCGAGACCGCCCAGCGGTACGAGCGCGAGGCGTCCGCACACGAGCGGCAGGCCGCCGACCTGCGCGCCCAGGGTCGGGAGGTCGAGGCCCAGCCGCACGACACGGCCGCGGCGGGCGCGCGTACCCACGCCGAGCACGCCCGACACGGGTCGGCCGCGCACGAGGAGCGGCGCCAGGCGGCCGAGCGGGAACGCCACGAGGCGTACGCGCGGCAGCAGCAGGCCGAGCATCGCCAACAGGAGTCCGCCGCCGCGCGGCACCAGGCCGAACAGGCCGCCCAGCCGCACCGCTCCCGGTACGAGCAGGAGGCGCAGCGCTACCAGGCGCAGGCGGAGCGGCTGGCCGACCGGCACAAGACGCTGGCCGACCAGTACGAGCAGGACCGGGCGCAGCACGAGGCGGCGAGCACGCAGGCCGAAACCGACCGCGCGCAGGCGGACTGGAGCGTCGCCGCCGCCGCGAACCGGGCGCACGTCGAGCGCACCGCCCGCGACGCCGAGGTCGCCGCCGGGCAGCACGAGGCGCAGGCGGCGGCGAACGCGCCGACCCCGGCGGAGCGGCAGGCGGCGCAGGCACGGGCGCAGGAGCACTGGCGCCGGGCGAACGAGGCGGACGCGCGAGCGACCACCGCCGACACGGCGCGGCAACACCACGAACAGCAGCGTGACCACTTCGCCCGGACCCGGGACGCGGAGAGCCAGGAAACCCGGCGGTACGGGCGGCTCACCGCGCGGGCGCGTGCCGCCGAGCAGCAGTACCGCGCGGCGGCCACGCAGCAGCACGGCGCCCGGGAGGCGAGCGCGAAGGCCGCGTGGCACCAGCAGCACGAGGCGACGCAGAGCCGCGAGGCCGTACGCGAGGCGGACGTCGCGCACGACGCCGAGCGGCGCCGGCAACAGTCCGACGAGCAGGCGTACCAGGCGCGGCTCGCCGCCGACCGGCACGACGCGGAGGCGCGGCGGCTGCGTTCCGCCGGCGACGACGACGGCGCGTCCCGGCACGAACAGGAGTCCGTACGGCAGCGCGACGCCGCCCGGCAGCACGACGCGCAGGCCGCCGGGCACGCCGCCGACCGGGACGCGGCCCGGGCCCGCCACGACGGTCACCGCGACGTCGCCGGTCAGAACGCCGCGCGCGAGCGCGCCGCCCGCGACAGCCAGCGCCGCTTCCAGGACGCCGCCGCGGGCTGGCAGTCGGGCGGCGACGGCAGCCACCAGCAGATGCACCAGCAGGAGTACGACAACCGTCCGCACCAGTACCCACCGGCCGGCGATGGCCATCCGTCGGCCGTACCGGGGCACGGGCTCGTCTTCGAGCACCCGGCCCGGGCCCCGCAGGGCCGCTACGACCTCTCCTGGAACCGTGCCGGCCAGCCGTCCCCCACGCACGACCCCACCGGCACCCGGCCCCCGGTCGTCGGGCCCGAGGCGTCGGGGCACGAGCCGGTCGTCGGGCGTGAACCGGCGGGCGTTCCGGTGCCGGAGCACGAGGGCAGCGCTGGCGCGCGAGCCCACGAGCAGGCTGGCGCCGCGCGGGAACACGAGCCTGGTGAGCAGCCGCAGGAGCGGCCCGGGCACGAGGGTGGTCACGCCGCCGCCGACCGGAACGGGCCGCCCGTGCGCGAGGTACCCGGCGACCACGCCGTGCGGGAGTTCGCGCGCTACCACGAGGCGCAGCAGGAGTACGAACGGACGGGTGACCCGCGGGCCGGGGCCGAGGCGGCGGAGCTGGGCCGGCGGCTGACCGAGCAGTACCCGGACGCGGCGGAGCGGGAGCACGTCAGCCGCTACGCCGACGTCGACGGCCGGATCGCCGCGCGGGCACACGAGCTGGGTGTACCGCCGGAGGAGCTGCGGGCGAGGATGCGGTCCGAGCTGACGCGGGCGTACGCGGATGCGCCGATCGCGCTGCGCATCTCCCCGGACAACCTGCTCGGGGTGCTGGCCGACGGCCGGTTCCCGTCGCAGGCCGAGCTGGCGGCGACGGGCGGCCAGGATCCGGGGCGGCAGGCCTCCGTCGAGTCGACGCACTTCGGGTACGAGCGGGACGCGCCGGCGGCGGCACGGCCGGTCCGCGCGTACCTTCCGCTCTACGTCGCCCGCGTCATGTCCGCCGAGCTGAACCGGGACGACGACGCCCGGCACGCCGACCGGCTGCCGCGCGACGGACAGGCGAAGGTGGTCTTCGCGTCCGGCGTACGCGAGCGCACCACGGCGTGCGTCGGCGATCCGGCGGACCCCGACGGCGGGGCGCTGCCCAGCCCGGTCACCGATCCCCGCCCGGAGTCGTACGGCGTCGCCCCCGCCGCCGGCGGGGCCCAGCCACCCACAAACACGCGCGAGCCCGCGAGCGCACCTGGCACGGCCGTGCCTGCCGGCACGTACGGACCGTCCGGGGACGGACCAGGCCGGGAGGGCGGCGGCGGGCCGCGGACCGGACGGGACGGGGACACCGACGATGCGGCGGGCCTGCGTCCCGGCATGTACGCCGAGGCCCAGATCCACGGTGGCGTCACGATCGCGGACGTCGACCACGTCGTGTTCTCGGCGGAGCCACCGGACGATCTGCGTACCGCGCTGGCCAACGCGGGCGTCCCGGTCGAGGTGCAGCACGACGACCATCTCGATGTGCCGGTCCACGACGACGCCGACGCGTTGCCGGTGCCGGTCGGGTTCATGCCCTGGTTCGGCGGTGGTCCGGGGGGTTCGTCGCGGACCAGGCGCAGGAAGTACCACGCGCCGCCCGAGCCGTGGCTGCCCGACGCGACCGACGGCGCCAAGCCCACGGCGCCGCCCCGGGCGCGCGCCGCGACCGGGCGCCCGGCACCTGAGCCGCGGTACATGATCGTCGCGCGGCAGGGTTCGTCCCTGCTCATCGGCTACGGTGCCGCGGGCCTGGTCATCCGGCCGGGCGAGCTGGCCAGCGCGGGCGCGGTCCGGTCGCTGGACGCGGCGCTCGGTTTCCCGGTGTGGGAGATCGTGAACGAGCCGGCGCCCGACGACCTGCTCACCGACCCGGTACGCGCCGAGCTTCGCGACTACCACGAGCGGCAGTTCGCCTCGATCCCCTCGTACCTGCGGGGTCTGGTGCGGCCCGAGCCCGGCTGACCGTCAGCCCGCGTACGCGGCGGCGAGGTCCGGTTGGTCCGCGGCGAGCGGGCGCAGCGCGTCGAGCTCGGCCGTGCGTACGGGCGGGTCGGTGGGGAAGAGGCGGCGGTCGACGCCCGCCCGGGCGAGGGCGGCGACGAGTGCCACGCGGCGTACGGCGGACGGTTGCCGGGACAGGTGGGCGAGCCGGTCCGGGCCGGTGTCGAGCACCGGACGCCGGTCGGGCGGCGGCACGTACGCGGCGGGCGGGGCGGCGGCGCCAACCGCCGGTGGTGTCGGATGCCCGGCCGCCCACGGCGGCGGCGTGGGTCGCGGTGGCAGCTGGATCGCTTGCGCCGCAAGGGCCACGGCCGCCGGAGACAGCCCGGACACGACCGGTACGCCGGGCCGCCCGGCCGGTCCCGCGGACACCAGCGGGTGTTCGTCGACGGGGCCGGCGGCCACCAGCAGCACCGCCGTACGCAGAGCCGGGTCGGGCTCGCCGAGCCGGTCGAGCAGGTCCACGGACGCCTGCCCGACGTGCCACGCCCACAGGTACGGGAGCCAGCCGCCACCGGTCACCAGCTCCGGCCAGGCGCGTACGGTCGCGGCGCGGATCCGGGCACCGCCGTCCCAGGTCAGCCACGACGCGGACGTGGCGGCCAGCGCGTCGACCGGCGCGGGCCGCGGGCGTACGGTCCAGCCCGGCGGCACGGGTACCAGCCTCGCGGGCAGGTCGTCGGGCACCGGCAGGATGGCGGTACGAACGGTGCCGGTGAGCCGGTCGACCAGCCAGCCGACGTCCGGCTCGGACACCGGCGGCTGCCGGGATCCGAGCACCGGTGGCGGTTCCGGTGCCGGCGCCGTACCCGACGCGCGGGTCAGCGGCCCGAAGGCGGTGGAGGCGGCGGCACGCACCGCGTACCACAGGGCCGGGCCGACCTCGGCGACCTCGCCGGCCACGCCCGGGCCGGCAGCGTCGACCAACCGGCGCGCGGCCGCCTCGTCGGGCACCGGGCCCGACCCCGCGTCACCCGGCCGACCGTCCCGGGCGGCGCGCGCAGCCTCGGCCCGCAGCGTGTCCGGCAGCCCGCGCGCGACCCGATCCACGGTGGCGCGGTCCGCCGGCTCACCGCCCCCGACCAGCCACCCGGCGACGGCCAGGGCCCGGACCGCCGCCGGCTGCTCGGCGAGCCAGCCGGCGGACACCGGGCCGGTACGCCACTCGTCGGCCGACCGCGCGCTCGCGGCCAGCAGCGACGCCCAGCGGACGACCGGCCGGTCGGTGAGCGGGCGTCCGGCGACCCCGCCGTACCAGGGCAGCAGCGTCGCCGCCGCTAGCACGTCGGGATCGGTTCCGCCGTGCGCGGCCAGCAGCGCGACGGCACGCGCTCCGGCGCCGAACCGTACGTCGGACGGGTCGGCCACCGACCACGGTGCCGGCAGGTACCCGCCGGGGTCGGACATCGCCTCGTCCACCGCGGCGGACGCGTCGGCGGCCAGCGCCAGCCCATCGCGCACCCGCGCCCAACCGGCCGGTACCGGGGCGGTCATCGCCCGCCGTCGTCCACGGTGTTGTCGTGCCGGGTGTTGTCGTCCCGGATGTTGTCGTGCCGGGTGTTGTCGTCGAGGGTGCCGTCGTCGCGGACCCGCACCGGCGCGCGTCCGGTGAGCAGCGCGTCGAGCGCCGCGTGGATCGTGTCGCCGACGAGCCAGTCACCGGTGTCGTCGAGGACGAAGACCCGCCCACGCTCGTCGATGGCGAGCACCGCCTCCTGCTCGCCGTGCAGCCCGAGCGGAAACAGTCGTACGTCGAGGACCCGGCCGAGGTCGGCCAGCGTCTCGGTGGTCGCCGCCGCGAGCGTCGGGTCGAGCACGAACGGCTGCGGCGCGACCGCGACACCCGCCCGCTCCGTACTC
The DNA here is from genome assembly GCA_036503555.1 of Actinocatenispora sp. GTDB lineage: Bacteria > Actinomycetota > Actinomycetes > Mycobacteriales > Micromonosporaceae > Actinocatenispora. The sequence goes on along the minus strand of DASXWQ010000067.1, from coordinate 112,798 downwards.
ACGGCAAGCCCACCGAACTCGGTCAGCGCGTCCACCGCCGCCGGGAACGGCTCGTGCCGCTCGCCGTGCCGGCCGACATGCTCGCAGACCAGCTCGATCGCCTCCGCGGTCGGCTCCGGTACCTGCCGCCTGGGCGCCCATCCGGCCGCGCTGAGATCGGCGGCGGCCGCGGCGGACAACGGCTCGGTCATCGGTCCTCCTCGCGTACGAGGGGCTGGAGGGCGAACCCCAGGTGGTGCAGCAGCCCGAGCGAGGACAGGCTCGGCGGGCCGGGCGCACCGGACCCCGGGTCGTCGGGCTCCCGGATCCGGTACGTCACGATGTCGGCGCCGCGCAGCACCGTCTCCCGAGCCTCCGTCAGAGTCACGGCCGGCCGCCCCTCGGCGGCCCGCCGCGCGTCCTCCGCGTGCAGCGCGTCCGACAGCGCGGCCACCTCCGCGTGCCGGTCGTGCCCCCGCTCCAGGCTCGCCGCCGGCTGGCCCGCGAAGTACTCCCGGACGAGCGGATGCAGGTTGGGCGTGCCGTCGCCGCGGTGGCCGCGCGCCCGCAGCAGGGTGCCGTCGGCGAGGGTCAGGTGGGTGACCGCGCCGGGGAACGGCACGCGGCGCAGGTCGCGCCGGGCCTGCTCGGCCGGATCCCAGGTACGCGGGGCGGTCGGCACGCTCGCCCGGTGCTCCCGGTACATCTCGATGACGGTGTCGACCGGCAGCGACGGCCAGACGGACGTCTCGCCGGTGTCCTTGTCGATGACGCCGCGCGCCGCGCCGATGTCCGGGGTCTCGCCGGCCGGGACCGCGCGCCACACCACGTATCCCAGGTCGAACTCGCGCACCTCGGCGGTCCACTCCCGCGCCCGGGCACCGGCGTTGACCCACTGTGTGGCGATGCGTTCGGCCTCATCGCGTGTGATCACGCTGATCCCTCCGGGTACGGCGGGCACGGGCGGGGCCGGACCGGTCTGGGCCGCGACGTCCGACTGCCGGGGACTTCGAGACAGACCCTAGCCGACCCCCACCACCCGGCCGGTCCGGTCGACCGGGGCTCAGCGGCGGCCGGCGCCGGGGACGGCGCGGGCGCCGCCCGGGATGGCGCGGGGCGGACCGGCGGGGCCGCCGCGGGCCGTACCCGGTCTCGACGGGACCTTGGCGCGGGAGCTGGGCGCGGTGATCGACACCGGCTTGTCGCTCGGCGTACGGTCCGGGTCCCTCGACGCCGGCCCCTCCGCGTCGGGCGCGAAACTCGCCCGCCCGGAGCGCCACTCGCGCCGCCGGCCACGCGGTACCACCCGGGCACCGACGAACACCAGGAACGCGACGGCGAGGAGGACGATCGCGGTGACCCCCGCCGCGATCTTCACCGTACGCAGCGGGTCGGCCAGCTGCTCCGGATCGGTCATCGCGTTGTTGCCGGTGGCGTCGGGCGCCGGTCCGGCGTCGTCCTTGAGCACCGCGGTGAGCGCCCGGTACGGGTCGACCACGCCGTAACCGACCGTCTCGTTCCACCCCTGCGGCGGATGGTCGGCGGTCTTGATGATCCGCTCCCGCACCTGGTAGGCGGTGAGATCCGGATGGTACGCGCGGATCAGCGCGGCGACCCCCGACACGTACGGTGCGGCGAAGCTGGTGCCGCCCTCCGGAAACTGGAGGTAGCCGCCGCCGGCGGGGGCGGGCCCCTCGATCTTGTCGCCGGGCGCCGCCACCTCCAGGTAGCTCGCGGTGTTGGACGAGCCGACGTGCCCGCCCTTCTCGTTGATCCCACCGACGGCCAGCACGCCGGGCATCGCCGCCGGATACTCCGCGGAACCCTCCGCGGTGGTGCCGCCCTCGTTGCCGGCCGCGGCGACGAGCAGCACGTCCCGCTCCTGCGCGTATTTCACGGCGCTCTTCAGGGCGTCGGTCGGCTGGGTGGTCAGCGAGAGGTTGATGACCTTGGCGCCGGCGTCGGTCGCCTTGCGGATCGCGTCCGCGATGGTGCTGGGGGTGTTCTCGCTGTCGTCCCGCTGGTTGTCCCGGAGCACCCGGTACGGGAGGATCTCGGCGCCCGGAGCCACCCCGTGGAACGGCGAGCCGCTGCCGTCCCGGCCCGCGATGATCGCGGCGACGAGGGTGCCGTGCCCGTACTGGTCGCAGGTGCCGTTGCCGGACGCCAGGTAGTCCTTGCCGCCCTCGTACACCGCGTCCTTCAGGACATCGGGGGTGTTGGCCACGCCGGAGTCGACCACCGCGACCTTGATGCCCTGGCCGCGGCTGAGCGGCCACGCCCGCTCCGGCTGAAGGCGCCGGAGCGGCCACGGCGTCTCCTTCAGCGGGTCGGTGAACGTCGAACCGGAGTAGACGTCGCAGGACTCGGACTTGGCGAGCGTGTCGGTGTGCTTGCCCGGCGCGGCGAGCGCCGGGGCGGACACCCCGGCGAGCACGACGACGAGCCCGGCGGCGACACCCGCCCGGATCACGGCAGCCCGGAAACACCACGCCTTCGGCACGGGACAAAGGGTAGTAGTGCGCCGCACCCCGGCACAGAGCCGACGGGATCGAGCTCGGCCGATCTTGGGGTGCTCTTGTAGGTTGGACCCGCTGCATGAGCTGACCGTCGGGAGGTGCGTCGTGCGGGACGGTTACTACGCGAGCTGGCGGGACCAGGAGTACGAGGCGAGCCCGGACGGCGATCGCGTCCGCCTCTACACCGAGGGCCCGGTCGCCGGCTTCGAGCAGATCGGCGCCGAACGGTACCTGCGGGTCGTGCCGCGCTCCGACGTCGCCGAGCTGGCGTACGTGACGAGCCGCTGCACCTGGCGGGACCGGCCGTTCCAGGTGATCGGCGAGCACGGCCAGTGGCTGCGGCTGGAGTACCTGGGCGAGCTGCCGCCGCCCGACGACCTCGGGCTCGCCGCGTACGACCGGGACGTGCACCAGGTGTGGGCACGCCGCACCGAGGTCGGCGAGATCGGCGAGGACCGCGCCTGATCCACCTCGGCCGAGGTGGAGCCGGACCGGTACGTTGTCGGTCGGCCGAAGTCGTGGGGTCAGATCCCGCAAGTCTCGACGCGCCAAGGAGGCGAGCATGGCCGACGGCTGGGAGCCGGTGAACGACCTCGAACAGCAACTGTTCGACGCCATGCAACGCGGTGAGCAGGACCGGTACTTCCAGGTCCTGGGCGCCACCGACCTGCTGCTGCCGATCCCGATGGACGCCAACGGCGCGCCCAACCCGAGCGGCTGGGCGACCTGGGCGTACGAGGGGCGCACCTACCTGCTCGCGTTCACCTCCCGCGAGGCGATGGCCTCCACCCTCGGGCAGTACGCGGGGGAGTTCCGTACCGCGCGCCTCGGGGAGATCTCCGCCCGCTGGCCGGACCAGTCCTGGTGGCTCGCGATCGACTTCGGCCTGCCCATCGCCGGATACCTCCCGGCGAACTTCGTGAGTCAGATCACCGGCGTGCCGGCCGGCCAGTCGGCCGACCAGCCGCCGCCCGGTGCCGACCCGTCCGCCGGCGAGCCGGACGCCGGCCAGGCCGACGCCGCGCCGCCCGTCGACCCGTCCGCGTGGGCGCCCGCCGCCGACCAGCCCGCCGCCGACCAGCCCGCCGCCGCGGCCGAGCCGGCCGCCGACGCGTCGGCGACGCCGGAGTCGGACGGGTTCCAGGCGGCGAACGAGGCGGAGGAGGCGCTGCTCGACTCCGCCCGCGCCGGCGACCGGAAGACGTTCATGGACGCGCTGCTCGCCGCGTACACGCTGATTCCGGTACCGCCGGGGGCGACCGGCCAGCCGACGGTCGGCGACCCCGGGTTCCCGTGGCCGAGCATCGACCGCGGTGGGTACGTGCAGGTGCCGATCTTCACCTCGCCCGAGCGGATGCGCGAGCGGGTCGGCGACGCGCCGTACGCGGTCGCCCCGTTCGTCCTCGTCCTGGAGAACTGGCCGCACCGCGACTGGTCGCTCGCGCTGAACCCGGACACCCCGATCGGCGCGACGCTCGACGGTGACCGCATCGCCGAGCTGGCCGACTGGGCCCGACAGACGCAGCTCGCCGAGCGCCTCGGCGTACGGGTGCCGGCGCCGGCCGCCCAGGCCGCCGCGCCGTCGACCGCCACCGATCCGACCGCCACCGACGCCGAGGCGACCCCGGCCGACGCCGTGCCGGTCGCCGATTCCGAGCTGGCCACGGACGCCGCGCCGGCTGAGGACGCCGCGCCGGCTGAGGACGCCGCGCCGGCTGTGGACGCGCCGGCCGACGGCGCTGCGCCGGCTCGGGAGACCGGACCAGCCGACGACGCAGCGTCAGCCGGGGACGTAGCGCCGACCGGGGACGCCGCGCCGGTGGAAGGCGCCGGGCAGGTCGAGGACGCGGCGGCGGATGTGGATGCCGTGGCCGCTGAGGGCGCCGCGCTTGCCGGGGGCGCCGTGCCTGCCGAGGGCGCCGTGCCGGCCGACGATGCCGAACGGGCTGATCACGCCGATGCCGGCGGTTCCGCCGAAGACGTCGACTCGGCTCAGGGCGGCGCCGCGGCCAGTGACACCGCGCCCGCCGAGGACGCCGAGTCTGCCGAGGACATCGAGCCGGTCGACGACGCCGGGCCTGCCGGCGACGCCGGACCTTCCGGGGACGTCCGGTCGGACCAGGCCACCGGATCGGACCAGGCCACCGGATCGGACCAGGACGACGAACGCGATCAGGGCGCCGAGGCGGGGCGGGACGCCTGGTCGGTCGAGGGCGTGGACGAGGCCGGCGTGGACTCGGTGGATGCCGGGCACGCCGCCGTAGCCGGCGCAGACACGGACGCCGAGGAGCCGGCCGAGCCTGCCGGCCCCACCGATGCCCCCGAAGCGACCGACGCGGCCGACCCAGGCACCGCAGCAGGGCCGGGCGCCACGGCCGGCCAGAGCGACGTGGCAGGGCCGGGCGACGCCGAGCCGGGCGACGTGGCAGGGTCGGGCGACGCCGAGCCGGGCGACGTGGGCGACACCGCGGCGGGGGCATCGGCCCAGGTGGTGGGCGAGCAGGGCGCGGGTACCGAGGCGACGGCGGCGGCGACGCCCGCGGTCGAGGACGCCGCGGACGAGGAGGCACCGGAGTGGCCGCCGCGGCCGAAGCCGGAGCCGGCGCCCGAGCCGGAGCTGCCGGCTCTGGAGTTCCCGGCGGCGTTGCAGAAGCCGCTGCCCGACGAGCAGGTGGCGTTCTACCTGGAACGGCATTTCGACCGGGTTGGTGGATACGTGCACCGCGTCGCCGACGGGCCGGTCCGGGCCGCTGACCTGCGTACGGCGGCGGGTCTGGACGGTGCGGCGGACGGGGCGCCGGTGCACGCGATCCGGTGGGTCGTCGAGTCCGACCGGCTGCTGCCGCTGTTGGGCGCGGCGCGTGCGGAGCACGACGCCGAGCTGGTCGAGTACCGGATCGCGACGACCCGGTTGCCGCACGGCGCGGAGCTGTACCGGATCGACGCGGACGGCACGACCACGGTGCTGGCGGTCTTCAACGCCGACCATCACCGTTGGCATCCGCTGACCTGACGGCGCGCGCTACTCCTTGATCCAGCGGAGGATCTCGCCCGTCACGATGTCGGGGACCTCCTGCTGGGGGAAGTGGCCGACGCCGTCGAGCAGGCGCCACTCGTACCGGGCGGCGACGTACCGGCCGGAGCCCTGCGCGGTGCGGGGCAGCATCCCGGTGTCGTCGCCGCCGTGCAGTTGCAGCGTCGGGCTGGTGATGGGCTGCTGCATGAGCTTGACGAAGCGTCGGCCGCTGGGTCGGACCGCGCCCCGGAACACCCACCGGTACGCCTCCAGCGCGCAGAACGCGGCAGGCTGGATCTGGATCGCGTCCCGGCAGTGCCGCAGGTAGTCGGTGAAGTCGGCGCTGGTGCGCCACGGCCCGGCCCAGTCGGTGAGCAGCTCGGCGGCGACGGCGGCGTCGTCGCGGGTGAGCACGTGCTCGTACCGGGGGACCTGGAACTTCAGCAGGTGCCGGCTGGCGGTGAGCTGGCCGCGCGGGTCGGAGAACAGCCCGGTACGCAGGCGGAGCGGGTGCGCGGCGTCGATCACGACGAGCTGGCGTACCCGGGCCGGGTGGAACGCGGCGGTCATCCAGGCGAACAGCCCGCCGAGGTCGTGGCCGACGAGGGCGGCGTCGCGCTCGCCGAGGGCCCGGATCAGCCCGTCGACGTCCGCCGACATCGTGTACCCGTCGTACCCGCGGGGCGGTTTGTCGCTGGCGCCGTAGCCGCGGAGGTCGACGGCGACGGCGCGGTACCCGGCGTCGGCGAGGGCGGGGAGCTGGTGGCGCCAGCCGTACCAGGTCTCGGGGAAGCCGTGCAGGAACAGCACGAGCGGCCCGGTGCCGGCCTCGACGACATGGAAACGGCTGCCGTTGGCGCCGACGAACCGATGGGTCCACGGCCCGTCGACCAGTACGCAGTTCTCATCTGGCGGGACAGCCATGCCACCAAGAGTAGGCGGCCGGGCTGAGAGAACGGTCAGGACGGTGCCTCGTGCGCCCGTACGCGCAGGCGGAGCAGGCCGGCGGCGGCCAGCGACGCGATCAGCGAGCCGGCCAGGACGGCGGCCTTGATCCGGTCGGCGTCGGCGCCGGCCCCGAACGACAGCTCCGCGATGAGCAGGCTGACGGTGAAGCCGCAGCCGGCGAGCACGCTGACGGCGGCGAGGTCGCGGCCGTGCATGTCGGCGGGCAGCCGGGCGAGGCGCAGCCGGGTGGCGAGCCCGGCACCGGCGAGTACGCCGAGCGGCTTGCCGACGACGAGCCCGGCCACGACCGCCCACGCCACGCGGTCCGCGGCGAACGCCCGCAGCGCGGCCGGCGACAGCGCGACCCCGGCGGCGAAGAACGCGAACAGCGGTACGCAGACGCCGGCGCTGATCGGCTGGAGCCGGTGTTCGAGCCGTTCGGCGGGGGACTCGGCCTCGCCGGGGTCGCGGCGTACCCGGGTGACGAGGCCGATGGCGACGCCGGCGAGCGTGGCGTGGATGCCGGCGGCGTGCAGCAGCGCCCAGGCGAGTACGCCGAGCGCCAGGTAGAGGGGCCAGCCGCGGAACCGCAGCCGTTGCAGCGCGGCGTAGACCAGGACGGCGGCGATCGCGCCGACGAGCGGGAGTACGGCCAGGTGGTCGGTGAACAGGACGGCGATGAGCAGGATCGCGCCGAGGTCGTCCACGACCGCCAGCGACAGCAGGAACACGCGTACGCTCGCGGGCAGCGCGCTGGCCGTGATCGCGAGTACGGCCAGCGCGAACGCGATGTCGGTCGCGACCGGGACGGGCCACGCCCGGCCGATGTTCGCGGTACCGGCGCCGACGGCGAGCGTGACGATCACCGGCACCACCATCCCGCCGACCGCCGCGAACACGGGCAGCAGCGCCTGGCGTACGGTGCGGAGTTCGCCGACGACCAGCTCGCGCTTGAGCTCCAGCCCGGCGACCACGAAGAACAGGGTGAGGAGCCCGTCGGTCGCCCACTCCCCGACGGTCAGGTGCAGGTGCAGCGCGGCCGGCCCGATCTCGGTGTCCCGCAGCGTCACGTACGCGTCGCCGAGTGGACTGTTCGCCACGACGAGCGCCGCGGCGGTCGCGCCGAGCAGGATCATCCCGCCGATCGTCTCGGTACGCAGGAAGTCGACGATGGTGGCCGCCGCGTTGCGGGCGGTCCGCGCCGGCCGGCGGGTACCTCCGGTCATGGTCGGCCTCCTCGCCACGGATCGCCGCGGCTTGTGCCGACCTGGCTCCGGCGGAAGGGACGACCCGGGCCGCCCCTCCGCCGAGGCTACCCGGGCTAGCTGCGCAAAAAGCTCAGAACGGCCATGACGCGGCGGTGGTCGGAGTTGCTCGGGGCGAGGCCGAGCTTGCCGAAGATGTTCGAGATGTGCTTCTCGACGGCACCCTCGGTGACCACCAGGGCGCGGGCGATCGCGGTGTTCGTGCGGCCCTCGGCCATCAGCCGCAGCACGTCGCGCTCACGCGGGGTGAGCGTACGCACCGGGTCCTTGCGGGAGACGAACAGCTGCGAGACGACCTCCGGGTCGAGCACCGTGCCGCCGCCCGCGACCCGGACCAGCCCGTCGAGGAACTCGTCCACGTCCGCGACCCGGTCCTTCAGCAGGTAGCCCACCGCGCCGACACGGTCCGCGAGCAGGTCGTCCGCGTACGAGACCTCGACATACTGCGACAGGACCAGGATCGGGGTACCCGGGACGCCACGGCGGGCCTCGATCGCGGCGCGCAGGCCCTCGTCGGTGTGGCTGGGCGGCATCCGTACGTCGACGATGGAGACGTCGGGTCGGTGCTCGGTGATGGCGGTGACCAGCGACGGCCCGTCACCGACGGCGGCGACCACGTCGTGGCCGGCCTCGGTGACGAGCCGCACGATGCCCTCACGGAGCAGGACGGAGTCGTCGGCGACTACGACCCGCATGGCAGCTCCGCGGTCAGTACCGTGGGGCCGCCCTCGGGGCTGTCCAGATCGAACCGGCCGTCCGCGGCGCGGACCCGGTCGGCCAGGCCGGCGAGGCCGTGGCCCTTGGCGGTATGGGCGCCGCCCATGCCGTTGTCGGAGATCGTCACGTACACCACACTGCCATCCCCGGTCACCCGGACCCGGCACCAGGTCGCCCGGCTGTGCTTCGCCACGTTCGTCAGGGCCTCGGCGACCAGGAAGTACGCCGTGTTCTCGACGGTGGCGGACAGCCGGTCGGCGGACGGCAGCTCCACGTCCAGCTCGGTCGGTACGGTGCAGCGGCCGGTGACGGCGGCGAGCGCGGCGGCCAGGCCGCGGTCGGCGAGGATCGGCGGCGCGATGCCGCGGGACAGCGCGCGCAGCTCGTCGAGCGTCTCCCGGGTCTGCTCGATGGCCTCGGCGAGCAGCGGCGCCGCGGCGTCCGGGTCGGTACGCATCCGGCGCTGCGCGAGGCTCAGGTCCATGGTCAGCCGGACCAGGCGCTGCTGCGGCCCGTCGTGGATGTCGCGCTCCAGCCGGCGCAGCGCGGACGCCTCCGCGGACCGCGCGGCCTCCCGGCTCTCGGTCAGCTCCTCGACCCGCTCCTGGAGGGCCGTGACCCGCTCCCGGGTCAGCAGCATCCGACCGAAACCGGCCCGCGTCAGCGCCATCCCCCGCACCACCAGCGGCGTACTGACCAGGAACAGCAGGCCGACGACGGTGTTCACCGCGACGACGTGCCCGTACGTGTGGGAGAAGCCCATCAGGTCGGACAGCCCCTGCTCGTACGGCAGGACGGCCCACTCCCACGCGAAGTTCAGCGTGTAGCCGACCCCGACCGCCCACCAGACCACCGTGACCACGAACGCGGCGAGCGCCGGCACGAACGTGAACACCGCCCACAGCATGTCGGCCCAGCTCTGCCCCTCGGTGAGCGGGACCAGTGCGCGGCGCAGCCCGGTCCGCTTCGACCGGTCCTTGTACCGCGGGAAGGTGACCGGCCGGCGCAGCACCTTGTTGATCAGGCGGCGCTCCACGTTGGCGAAGGCGCGCGCCACGAACATCCCGGCGATCAGGACGAAGATGCCGCCCATGGTCACCGCGGTGCCGACACCGACGCAGAACATGGCCAGGACCACCACGAAGCTGGCGATCGACAGCGGCAGCCCGAGCAGGCAGTATCCCGTGTCGACACGGAGCTGGCTGAGCACGCTCCGCTGCCGGGGGTGGCGCTCAGCGGCGGGTAGGGCGGTCGTCATGCCTCGACGGTATGTACTCGCGCACGACACGCCCATCCGGCGTGCCGGCGAGATCCGGGTGGGGCCAGCCCCAGTACGCGTGTCCCACGCCACGCCGGGGCGGATTGCCGGGGTTTGCGACCCGGGGCCGGAAACCTGCCGTGCGGGTACCCGCGAATTGTGGCCGGCGTGGCGAGTGGATCACGATACGTCAAGATCGCGATTTGTGCGTGCGTTCACAAACGCATACGCTGACCACACGGCGCGGCTCCTACCACACCGGGCAGACCGGCGTACGGGCCAGTCCGACGACCCGCCTGACCTGCAAGATCATCGGCTGGCTCGTGGGCGGGTGCCGAAGATATCGTCGTTTCGAGAGACAGATGAGTCAGCAGCGAACCGACAGCTCGGCGAGCCCCGCGTTCCCCGATCTTCCCGAGGCGACCGTGGCCCGCCTGCCCGAGTATCTCCGCGCCCTGCACTCGCTCGCCGAGCAGGGGCACGACACGGTGTCCAGCGAAGGGCTGGCCGCCGCCGCCGGGGTGAACTCGGCCAAGCTGCGCAAGGACCTGTCCCACCTCGGGTCGTACGGCACGCGTGGCGTCGGATACGACGTCGCCCTGCTGATCACGCAGATCGAGGCCGTGCTCGGGCTGTCCAAGCACCGCACCGTCGCCTTGGTCGGCATCGGTAACCTCGGCCACGCCCTCGCCGGGTACGGCGGGTTCGCCAGCCGGGGGTTCTCCATCGCCGCGCTGTTCGACGCCGAGCGGGCGCAGGTCGGTGAGCGGATCGGCGGCCTCGTCGTCCGGCACATCGACGAGCTGGCCGAGGTGGTGGCCGCCGAGGGGATCTCCATCGGCGTCATCGCCACCCCCGCGCAGGCCGCCCAACAGGTGGCCGACCAGTTGGTCGCCGCGGGTGTCACGAGCATCCTGAACTTCGCGCCCTGCGTCCTCGCCGTACCGCCCGGCGTCGACGTACGCAAGGTGGACCTGGCGGTGGAGATGCAGATCCTGTCGTTCCACGAGCACCGGAAGGCGCTCACGGCACTGCCCGGCCAGCGACCCGTGTCGAACGGCCGGTCAGGGGAGGCGATCGGCACGTGAACCTGCTCGTCGTCGGCATGTCGCACCGGACCGCACCGGTGGACCTGCTGGAGAAGCTGGCCGTACCGGGGGACGAGCTGCCGGAGCTGCTGCGCCGGCTGCTGGCCCGACCGTACCTTTCGGAAGCCGTGGTGCTGTCGACCTGCAACCGGGTCGAGGTGTACGCGGCGGTCACCGCGTTCCACGGTGCGTTGGCGGACATCGGCGGCGAGCTGGCCGCCCGGTCCGGCCACGACGTCGCGGCGCTCGCCGAACACCTGTACGTGCACTACGACGACGAGGCCGTCCGGCACACGTTCCGGGTCGCGGCCGGGCTCGACTCGATGGTCGTCGGCGAGGCGCAGATCCTCGGGCAGCTGCGCGACGCGTACACGATCGCGCGGGACGCCGAGGCGCCCGGCCGGCTGCTGCACGAGCTGCTCCAGCAGGCCCTGCGGGTCGGCAAGCGGGTGCACAGCGAGACCGGCATCGACCGGGCCGGGCAGAACGTCGTCACCGCCGCCCTCGAACTCGGCGCGCGGCAGGTCGGCGGCGCCGCCCCGGAGTGGCTCGCCGGTAAGAACGCGCTGGTCATCGGCGCCGGTGCGATGGGCGCGCTGTCCGCCGCGACGCTCAGTCGGCACGGCGTGGCCGACCTGGTGATCGCGAACCGGGGCGTGGACCGGGCCGCCCGGGTCGCCGACAACCACGGCGGCCGGCCGGCCGGGCTGGCCGACCTGGCGGCCGAGCTGGCCGCCGCCGACGTGGTGGTCTCGGCGACCGCCTCGCACGGCCACGTACTCACCGCCGAGCTGGCCGCCGCCGTGGTACGCCAGCGCCCGGCCGGCTCACCGCTGCTGGTCCTGGACCTCGCCGTACCGCGGGACGTGGACACCGCGGTGGCCGAGCTGCCCGGCGTGGTCGTGGTGGACATCGAACAGCTCGGCTCGTCGTTGGATCCGTCGGGCGGGACCGACCCGGCGCCGTTCGCGGCGGAGGGCTCGGTGTCCGCCGCGGAACGGATCGTCGCGGACGAGCTCGACACCTTCCTCGGCTTCCTGCGCAGCGCGAACGTGGCCCCCACGGTCGCCGCGCTGCGTGGCCGGGCCGAGGACGTGGTCAGTGTCGAACTGCGCCGGCTGGCGCAGCGCCGGCCAGAACTGACCGACGCCCAGCGCGCCGACATAGCCCGCACGGTGCACCGGGTGGTACAACGCCTGTTGCACCAACCGACCGTACGGGTGCGTGAGCTGGCGGCGGAGCCGGGCGGTGACCGGTACGCGGCGGTGCTGCGCGAACTGTTCGGCCTGGACGTCGCCGACCCGGCGGCGGCCGAGGCGATCCGGGTGGCGCCCACCGACAGCACGCCGACCGAAGGCAGGGAGAAGTGACCGCCACAATGGCTCGTCCGGTCCGACTGGGTACGCGCGGCAGCAAGCTCGCCGTCGCGCAGTCCAGTACCGTCGCGGACGCGCTGCGCGAGACGATCGGCCGGCCGGTCGAGCTGGTCGAGGTCGTCACGACCGGCGACCGGTCGAGCGCACCGGTGCAACGGCTCGGCGTCGGCGTGTTCGTGTCCGCGCTGCGTGAGGCGCTGGCCGCGGGCGAGATCGACGTCGCGGTCCACTCGTACAAGGACCTGCCGACGGCACCGGCGGACGGGCTGACGATCGCCGCGATACCGCCCCGCGCCGACGCCCGCGACGTGCTGGTGTCCGCGGGTGGGCTGCCGCTGGCGCAGCTGCCGGCCGGCGCCCGCGTCGGTACCGGCGCGCTGCGACGGATCGCCCAGCTCAACGCGCTGGGTGCCGATCTGACCTGCGTACCGATCCGCGGCAACGTGGACACCCGGCTCGGCAAGGTCCGTTCCGGAGAGCTTGATGCCGTGGTGCTCGCCGCGGCCGGTCTGCAACGCCTCGGCAGGATCGCCGAGGCCACCGAGTTTCTCGACCCCGACCTGGTACTCCCGGCCCCGGCGCAAGGAGCGCTGGCGGTCGAGTGCCGTACCACCGACGCCGACCTGCGGTCGGCGCTCGCCGCGCTGGACGACTCGTCCACCCGCGCGGCCGTACTCGCCGAGCGGGCCATGCTGGCCACGCTGGAGGCAGGGTGCAGCGCACCCGTCGGCGGGTACGCGACGGTGGCGGACGGGGCAGTTTTCCTGCGCGGTGCCGTGGCCACGGTCGACGGGAGCACGTCGATCCGCCGGTCCGGTACCGGAACGCTCGCCGACGCCGAGTCGGTCGGCCGGCGGCTTGCCGCCGAGCTGCTCGACGCTGGCGCTGATTCCTTGTTGGAGAGTGCACGATGACCCGCGCGCGTAAGTCCGTCGGCCGCATCACGGTGATCGGGGCTGGCCCCGGCGACCCGGGGCTGCTCACCCGGCGCGCCGTCGAGGCGGTGGCCGGAGCCGACCACGTCGTCTACGACCGGTCGGTACCGGAGGTGTTGCTGTCGGCCGTCTTCGCGGACGCCGGCGAGTCGGTGGAGCGCAGTCCCGCGGAGGGCGCGCCCGGCGACATCGCCAAGGTCCTGCTGTCGGCCGCCCGGAGCGGCCTCCAGGCGGTCCGGCTGGTGGCCGGCGACCCGTACGGCCACGACTCGGTCGTCAAGGAGATCCACGCGATCTCCCGTACGAACGTGCCGTTCGAGGTGGTGCCCGGGGTGAGCCACGCGTCCGCGGTGGCGAGCTACGCGGGGATGCCGCCCGGGCCGGTGCGTACCGAGGTGGACGCCGACGACGTGGTGAACCTGGACTTCGACGCGGTCGCCGCGGCGTTGGGCAAGGGCGCGCAGTCGTCGCTGGCGCTGACCGTCGACGCCGGCAGCCTGGCCCAGGTACGTGACGGCCTGCTCGCGGCCGGCGTGGACGGCGGCCTGCCCGTCGCGGTGACCGGCGACGGCACCGGCGAGACGCAGTACACCACGTCGTCCACTGTGGACAGTTTCGTGGAGGCCGCGCTCGGCTTCGGCGGCCCGGTCGTGCTGACGCTCGGTTCCGGCGTCACGCAGCGCGACAAGCTCGGCTGGTGGGAGAACCGCCCGCTGTACGGCTGGAAGGTCCTCGTCCCGCGCACCAAGGAGCAGGCCGGCGCGATGTCCGCCCGGCTCCGGGTGTACGGCGCGATCCCGTGCGAGGTGCCGACGATCGCCGTCGAGCCGCCGCGTACGCCGGCGCAGATGGAGCGCGCCATCAAGGGCCTCGTCGACGGCCGGTACGCGTGGATCGTGTTCACCTCGACCAACGCGGTGCGCGCGGTGTGGGAGAAGTTCGCCGAGCACGGCCTGGACGCCCGGCACTTCGGCGGCGTCAAGATCGCCTGTATCGGCGACGCCACCGCCGAGGCGGTTCGCGCGTTCGGCATCCAGCCCGAGCTGGTGCCGTCCGGCGACCACTCGTCCGAGGGCCTGCTGGCCGACTTCGCGCCGTACGACGACGTGCTCGACCCGGTCGGCCGGGTGCTGCTGCCGCGCGCCGACATCGCGACCGAGACGCTGGCCGCGGGGCTGACCGAGCGGGGCTGGGAGGTCGACGACGTCACCGCGTACCGGACGGTGCGGGCGGCGCCGCCGCCGGCCGACATCCGCGACGCGATCAAGTCCGGCGGGTTCGACGCGGTGCTGTTCACCTCGTCCTCGACCGTACGGAACCTGGTCGGCATCGCGGGCAAGCCGCACACGCGTACCGTGGTGGCCTGCATCGGGCCGAAGACGGCCGAGACCGCGGTCGAGTTCGGTCTGCGGGTCGACGTGCAGCCCGAGCACGCGTCGATCGCCGACGAGGTCGAGGCCCTCGCCGCGTACGCGGTGGAGCTGAAGGAGAAGCTGGCCCAGATGCCGCCCAAGCAGCGTCGCGGCTCGAAGGTCCAGGGCCCCACCGCGCTTCGTTTCCGGTGATGTTCGCGGCCGACCGCCGCACGGCGGTCGGCCCAGCCGAGGGAGGACAGCCCATGTACCCCGACGTACGGCCGCGGCGGCTGCGGACGACACCGGCGATGCGACGGCTCGTCGCCGAGACCGTGGTACGACCGGCGGACCTGATCCTGCCGATGTTCGTCCGAGAGGGCATCGCCGAGCCGAAGCCCGTCACGTCGATGCCGGGCGTGGTGCAGCACAGCCGTGACTCGCTGCGCAAGGCGGTGACGGAGGCCGCGCACGCCGGCATCGGCGGCGTGATGCTCTTCGGCATCCCGGCCCACAAGGACGAGGTCGGGTCGGGCGGCACCGATCCGAACGGCATCCTCAACGTGGCGATCCGCGACGTGGTGCACGAGGTCGGCGACGCCACCGTCGTCATGGCCGACCTGTGCATCGACGAGTTCACCTCGCACGGCCACTGCGGCGTCCTCGCCGCCGACGGCACCGTCGACAACGACGCCACGCTCGCCCGGTACGCCGACATGGCCGTCGCGCAGGCCGACGCCGGGGCACACCTGGTCGGGCCGAGCGGCATGATGGACGGCCAGGTCGGCGTGGTACGGGAGGCGCTTGACGAGGCCGGCCACACCGACGTCGGCATCCTTGCGTACGCGGTGAAGTACGCCTCGGCGTTCTTCGGCCCGTTCCGCGAGGCGGTCGAGTCGTCGCTGTCCGGCGACCGCCGGGCGTACCAGCAGGACCCGGCGAACATCCACGAGGCGCTGCGCGAGGTCGAGCTGGACGTCGCCGAGGGCGCCGACCTGGTGATGGTCAAGCCGGCCCTGCCGTACCTGGACGTGGTCGCCGCGGTGCGTGCCGCCGTGCACGTGCCGGTCGCCGCCTACCAGGTCTCCGGCGAGTTCGCGATGGCCGAGGCCGCGTTCGCGAACGGTTGGCTCGACCGCGACCGCACCATCCTCGAAACACTCACCTCGATCCGCCGCGCCGGCGCCCAGCAGATCCTCACGTACTGGGCGGTCGAGGCGGCCGCGCTGCTCCGCGCCGCGTACTGACCGGCTAGGCGATCGCGGCGTGCAGTGCCGCGATCGCCCGCCCACCGGTGGGCGTGGTGAAGTCGCGGACCATGTCGGAGACGAGGCTCGGCACCGACGTGATCCGCCCGCCGGCCGCCTCGATCTGCCGGTACGCCGCCTCCTCGGTGCGGCGCGACAGGCCACCGCTCACATCCGCGAGTACCTGCACGTCGTGGCCGGCGGCGAGCGCGTCGAGCGCGGTGTGCAGGACGACGATCTCGCTGGTGACGCCGCCGATGACGAGGGTGTGCCGGTCATGCTCGATGATCGTCCGGCGCAGCGTCTCGTCGTCCCAGCAGGCCGGCCCGTTGCGCAGCAGCGGCGCGCCGAGGTGGCGCAGTTCCTCGATGATCACCGGGCCGCCGGGGCGCGGCGCTGCGGCCAGCGTGACGGGGATGTCGAGCAGGTCGCAGACGGTGGCGAGCGCGGCGGCCGAGCGGCGGATCGCGCCGGGCTTGTTCGTGGCGCTGATCGGCAGGATGTCCTCCTGCAACTCGGCGAGCAGTACCTGGACCGTGGTGGACGCCAGCATTTCGTTGCCTCCGTAAATCGTTCATATCGTGAATGATTTACGGACGGTAGCATGATCGGTATGAGCGACGTCAAGGGCACACCGCTGTTCGCCACCGCCGCGTTCCGGCTCGGCACCGTCGGAACCGTCGTCGCCGACCGCTTCGCCGGCCGCATCGCCGAACACGACCTCAAGCCCAAACACGTCGGCCTGCTCGCCGCCCTCACCACCGCGCCGGTCGCCTCGCAGCTCGACCTGGCCCGCCTCATGGGCGTCGCCCCCAGCCTCCTCGTACGCCTCGCCGACCACCTGGAGGACCTCGGCGCCGTCGAACGCGTACGCGATCCCGGCGACCGGCGGCGGCAGGCCCTCCGCCTCACCGACCGCGGCCACGACCTGCTCGCCACCTGCGCCGAGATCTCCCGATCCCTCGACCGCGAACTCCTCGCCGGCCTCTCCGGTGCTGAGCGGGCCGCGTTGCGTACCGGCCTCGGCGCGGTCGCCGGCAACCTCGACCTACCGTTCGACTGACCCGGCCCGGTCGCCCGGCGCTGCCATGATGGGCGTTTGCCTTTCCCCGAGGAGCCGCCCGATGGCCCGCAGGATCACGTACGCCGAGGCGGTCACGCTCCTCGAACCCGACCAGCGGCTGTTGACGGGACTGGATGCGGCGATCGGCGGTCTGATCGGCGCGGCCAACGCAGTGACCGGTGGCCTGGCCGAGCCCGTGGTGAACCTGTTCGGTGTGAAGGCCGAGGCGATGAAAGTCGGCCAGCGGATTCTGACAGGTCTCCGCGGCAGGCTGACCGGCGGCACCCGTGTCGACCGCACGCGTGGCCTCGAAGCCGCCCATGCGCTCCTCGTGGTCACCGCGTTCTTCGAGTCGCTCGACGAGCTAACACTGCCGTTCGACCAACGGCGGCTGGCAGTGACCGGAGACGAACAGGCCCGGCTGGCATTCGGCGGCACGCAGTGGCGTACCCAGCTCCTGCATGCCCCGATTCCGTTCCCGGACGTCGACACCGCCATGGGTAGGGGAGGGCAGTGCTGGTCGTACTACGAGGCGCTGGGGCGACGGCTGCTGGACTTCGTCTCCGGGCTCGCGGTCTGGGACGAGCTGGACGAGACGCGCCGCGCAGATACCCGGCTGTGCTTCGGCGATGGACTGACCGGGCTCGCGGTCCGACGGTACGAGGAGCTCTATCGGCGGCTTGCCGTGGACATACCGGAGTTCGGGTTCTGGGTGGGGCAGCGCGAGCGGCGGGCGACGCGACGGCAGGTCGAAGCCATTGGCCAGTCGCTTGCCGGGCTCGCGGAACTGTTGGGGCGCATACCGTCCGGGCGGGCCCCGGACGCTCGGCGCTCGGCGCTCGCCACAGCGTACCGGGCGGTTCTCGGCCGTCCCGCTCTGACGGACCGGGCATTGCCCGACGGTCTCCGCATCCCTCTGCTCGGCGAGGCGTACCTGGACGCCGACTTCCGCGTGCTGTCCACCACCGAGGAGCTGGCCGACGAGGACTCCTGGGCGGACTGCGACGTCCGCTCGGACCTGCCAACCTTTCTCGCGGCGTACCTGACGAGCGGGCGCGCGACCGACGCGCCGCTCATGGTGCTGGGTCAGCCGGGCGCCGGCAAGTCCGTGCTGACGCAGGTTCTGGCCGCTCGCCTGCCCGCTGCCGACTTCCTGCCCGTCCGGGTCGTACTGCGCGAGGTCCCCGCCGACGCGGAGATCCAGGACCAGATCGAGTACGCGGTGTATGGCGTGACCGGCGAGCGCGTGACCTGGCCCGACCTCGTCCGCTCCGCGGGTGACGCGTTGCCGGTGGTGCTGCTGGATGGTTTCGACGAGCTGTTGCAGGCCACCGGGGCCAGCCAGTCCGACTACCTGCACCGCGTCGCGGCGTTCCAGGAACGCGAGGCGATCCAGGGCCGGCCCGTCGCCGTACTCGTGACGAGCCGGTCGGCCGTCGCCGACCGGACCCGCTACCCGGACGGCGCCGTCGCGATGCGGCTGGAACCCTTTCGGGCCGTGCACGTCGAGTCCTGGCTCGCGGTGTGGCGCCGTACGAACGCGGATCATCTCGGCGCCGTTGGGGTGCGGCCGTTGACCGCCGACGTCGCCCTTCGGTACCCGGACCTGTCGGGTCAGCCGTTGTTGCTCCAGATGCTCGCCCTCTACGACGCCGAAGCCAACGCGTTGCAGCGCGCCGACGCCGACGGCATCGACGAAGCCGGGCTGTACGAGCGGCTGCTCACCACGTTCGCGGAGCGCGAGATACGCAAGAGCGGTGCCGCCCTTCCCGACCGCGAGATCCGGGACGGGACGGAACGCGAGTTGCAGCGGCTGTCGGTCGTGGCGTTCGCCATGTTCAACCGCCGCAAGCAGTGGGTCACGGCGAACGAACTCGACGCGGATCTCGGGGCACTGCTGCCGGCGCCGCGGCCGCTCGGTCGAAGCGACTTCCGAAAACCGCTCAGCCAGGCCGAGGTGGTCCTCGGCCGCTTCTTCTTCATGCAGCGCGCCGCCGCGGTGCGTGACAACGAACGCCTGGAGACATACGAGTTCCTGCACGCGACGTTCGGCGAGTATCTGGTTGCCCGCCTCATCCACCAGCTGCTGCGTGACCTCCCGCCACAGCGCCCCGGCCTCGCCCTAACAGGGCCCGCCACGGTGGACGACGGACTGCTCTGGACGTTGCTTTCCTTCGAACCGCTAACGGCCCGAGACAACGTCGTCCCCTTTCTCGTGTCGATGAGTCGTCGGACCGGGGACACCGGGCGCATCCGCGCCGCCCTCGTGGAGGCCTTCCACGCGGACGACGACACATCCCGCCCGCATCCCGGGTACCGACCGATCCCAGCTCAGCTCACGACCCGGCTCGCCGCCTACCGGGGAAACCTGGTGCTGCTCCTGCTCGCGACCGGAGGTGCGTTCCAGGCCAGCGACCTGTTCGCCGATCGCATCGCCGCGGAGGAGTGGCGTCGGCACGTCACCCGCTGGCAGGCCGAGTTCACCTGGTCGGCATGGTTCGGCTTCACGGACGCGATCACCGTGACCCGTCTCGGTGGCGGGGCGCGGCGGGACCTCCGGGTGTCGTTGGGGCGCGCCGAACCCGTGGATCCCGACCTGGGCTGGTCGAATCCCAGGCTTCTGGACGCCTCGCGTGTCTCCACCTCGCTCCGGTCGCGGCGTGCCGCGTTCCGGCGGCTCATGCTCGCCGGTGGCCGGGACGCCGACCTGGCCGTACACCTGGCCTGGCCGCTGCTGGCACTGCCGAACCAGGCGACGGTCGACGATGGATCGGCGCGGTTCGAGCTGGCGGCACGCTCCCTGCTCGGCATCTGGATCCACGGCGGCGGTGAACTCACCGGGGACGAGCTGGCCGCCACGTACTGGCGGTGCGCCGACGCCCTGCTCGCGGCGCCCGACCGATCGGCCTGGCGCCGGCTCTTCGCGGACTGCCTGATGCGGGACAGCGCCCTGCTCTCGTCGTCCCGGACCGAGCTGCACCAGCTCGCCAGGTCGCTGCGCAGGGGTACGGAGGCGCAGACACGCGAGGCGATCGCGGCGTGGCGCCGCCGGTCGGCGAACCCGGAAGGCGACGGGTCAGGCGGTGCGGAGGCTGAGGGGAAGTGAGGCGAGCGGCGCCTCGTACTCGCACCAGAGGCGGTCGGGGCGGAAGCCGAGGACCGCGTTGACCCGGAGCATCGGCTCGTCCTCGACGGCCTGCCAGGTCTGTACCTCGCGTACCTGAGGTTCGGCGGTACGCAGGTCGGCGAGCATGCGCGCCTTCATGGCGAGGCCGAGGCCGTAGCCGCGGTGCGCGGGTACGACGATCGTGTCGTACTGGTCGGCGCGCAGCGGGCGGTGGTCGGGGATGACCAGCTCGGTGAGGCCGGCGACCTCGCCGCTGGCGGTGTGGATGGCGACGGCGACGTAGGGCCGGAGGCCGCGGGCCCGCAGGGTACGCAGGCTGTCGCGGAGCCGGTCGGCCTCGAAGCCGGGGTTCCATTCGACGTCGGCGACGGGGGTGTGGCGGATGACGAGCTTCGCGTCGGCGTACGAGGCGAGCAGCGCGTCGGGGGGCCCGCCCGGGTAGTTCTCGATGTGGTAGCCGGCGCCGGTGCGTTCGGCGAGCGAGTCGATCCGGTCCCAGTCCACTGTGGACAGATCGAGCAGGCTGCTCTCCTCGCTGACGGTACGGGTGAAGCCCTGCGCGGCGTAGAAGTCGGCGGTGGGTGTGCCCTCGACGACCTCGGCGGTGACGGCCTGTCGCTGTTCGGCGGCGGCGTACCGGGCGGCGGTGGCGAGCAGGGCGCGGCCGATGCCGCCGCGCCGGTGCTGCGGGTCGGTGAAGAGTTCGAGGACGGCGGCGCCGCTCAGGTCGTACCCGAGGAGCAGCTCGCCGGCGTAGCCGACCAGCTCGCCGTGTTCCTCGGCGATCCACGCGGCGCGTCGTTCGCCGGGCATGGCGACGGACAGGTATTCGCGGAGCGCCGCGCGCCGCCACACGGGTTCGCTGGGGAGGTCGGCGGCCCGCACGGCGTTGAAGACGCGCAGCCAGGCGTCGATCTCGCGCTCCGGCGCGGTCGCCGGGTCCCACTCTCTGATCCGCACCTGTCCTGCCTACCCGATGATCGACGGCCGGCGCGAGAGGGAGCAGAGTCGCATTCCTCGGACGGCCGGGGCTATTCGGACATCATGCCATAAAACGCGCCGCCCCATCGCGCTCACGACCCCTTCGAGGCGTATCCGTACGCATCGGCGGCGGAGTACACGTCCGAGGCGTACTTGTCGAGGTTGTTGTAGGAGTGGATGGCCTGCCACCAGCCGGCGCCGGTGGCCAGGTCGTGCCCGTCGGCGCACAGGTAGCGCGCCGCGGACAGGGCCGCGTCGTTGATGTCCTGCGGGTCGGCCCTGTTGTCGCCGTCCGCGTCGGTACCCCAGCGCAGCCACGTGCCGGGCAGGAACTGCATCGGACCGACCGCCCGGTCGTACGTCGTGTCCTGGTCGAGCCGGCCGCCGTCGGTGTCCCGGATCGTCTTGTTGTCGTTCGTACCGTCGAGCGCGGGGCCGTAGATCGCCGGCTTCGCCTCGCCGCTCGCGTCGAGGGCCGAGTTGCCGTGCGTACCGTGGTTGGACTCGATCTTGCCGATGCCGGCCAGGGTGGTCCAGCTCAGGTTGCAGCCGGGCGTGCTCTGCTGCGTGACCACCTGCGCGTACCCGTACGCCTGGAGGGCGGTGGCGGAGATCCCGAGCCGGGTCAGGCCGGCCGCCCATGCGGTGAGGGTGCCGGGGCCGGAGGTCGGTGCGGTGCCCGGGGTGGCGCTGGCCGACGCGCTGCTGCTCGGCAGGTTCACCGGGCCGCCGCCGGGTACGCCGCCGACCGACGGGCCGGGTGTCGGTGCGCGGCCGGTCGCCGTCCTGGGTTTCGCCCCGTCGCCCTGCGCGGCGAGCGCGGGCACGACGTAGCCGCCGACGGTGCCGACGGCGCCGAGTACCGCCAGGGCGGCCACGCTGGTGAGGCCGAGCCGGGCGGCCGGTCGCCGCCAACCCGGCCAGCGGAGGAATCGGGCCGATGCGAGAGGGAGCCGTACCACGACGTCGAGTATGTCGGGTCAGACCGGATCGGCCAACCGGTACAGTCGGCTGGACCCACCGGACTGATGAAGGATGCGCGCCGATGCCTCGGTACGAGTACCGCTGCCGCGAGTGCCGGCGCACGTTCGAGCTGGACCGGCCGATGGCGCAGTCCGCTGCGCCGGCCGTGTGCCCGGACGGCCACGCCGACACGGTGAAGTTGCTGTCCACGGTCGCGGTGTCGCGTTCCGGCGGTGCTCCCGCGCCTGCTGCCGGCGGTGGCTGCTGCGGCGGCGCCTGCGGCTGCGGCTGACCTGATCCCGCCTTTCTCCGCGCGCCTGCTGGTGCGCCGTTGAACGCTGCCCGCGGGTCGGGCGGATCGGTGCCGGCCGGGAGTTGTCCGACAGGGCCGGAAATTGGTGATTGACGGTACAAGGTCAACACATTAAGGTTCACCGACTATAAGGAAAGTTTCCTAAAAGTTGCGGTCCGATCCGGAACGCGACTCGGTTGCGACAGATCGCGCGGCGCCCCAGCCGCGTCAACCCCCACTCCCGCAAGGAGGATCTGTGCACAGACCGATCAAGGCGCTCGGCGCCGCCGTCGTGGGCCTGCTCGTCGCAGGCGCCACCGCGACCGCCGCGTACGCCGCACACGCCCCCGACACGGCCGCCTCACCGGCCCTCGCCACCAACTGGTACGCCGCCGCGCCGTACCTGATGCCGGCGGACAACAACCCGCCGGACCCCGGCGAGATCATGGACGCCACTGGCCAGAAGGCGTTCCAGCTCGCGTTCATCCTGTCCGACGGCGGGTGCAACCCGGCGTGGGACGGCCGGACCCCGCTCGACCAGGCCGCCAGCATCGACGCGGCGATCGCCACGATCCGCGGCAAGGGCGGCGACGTCTCCGTCTCCGTCGGCGGGTACAACGGGACGAAGCTCGGGCAGGTCTGCGGCGACGCCGCGTCGACCGCCGCCGCCTACCAGAAGGTCGTGTCGAAGTACGGGCTGCACGCCATCGACTTCGACCTGGAGGAGCCCGAGTACGAAAACACCGCGGCGATCGCCAACGAGCTGGGCGCCGCGAAGATCCTGCAGCAGAACAACTCCGGCCTGTACGTGTCGGTCACGATGCCCGGCACCTCGGCCGGCACCGGCTGGTTCGGTACGCAGCTGCTGGATCAGGCGAAGGCGATCGGCTTCACCCCGTCGAACTACTCGATCATGCCGTTCGACGGGGGGTTCGGTGGCGGCGGCGCGAGCCAGACCGCGGCGCTGGAGGCGTTCCACGGGCTGCTGATGCAGCACCTCGGCTGGGACTCCGACTTCGCGTACCAGCACGAGGGTGTGTCCGGCATGAACGGCCGCACCGACGCCGCCGAGTACTTCCGGCAGGCGGACTTCCAGACCGTGCTGAACTACGCGCTGTCGCACCGGCTCGGCCGGTACACCTACTGGTCGGCGAACCGGGACCGGGAGTGCAACCCGCCGGAGAACCAGCAGCTGTCCGGCGAGTGTTCCAGTGTGGCGCAACAGAAGTGGGAGTTCACCACGTACACGACGGCGTTCGCGAACCAGACGACCGTCGTGGACCCGCCGACCACCCCGCCGGGCGGCGGCGGCAACCCGGGTACCTGCCCGGCGAAGACGTGGGACGCGTCCGTGGCGTACGTCGGCGGGGACACCGTGACGTACGGCGGGCACGGCTGGACGGCGAAGTGGTGGACGCAGGGCGACGTGCCCGGCAACAACGGGCAGGACGTGTGGACGGACAACGGCGCCTGCACGGCGGCGACCGCCACCACGACCGGCGCGTCGTACGAAACCGTTGCGGCGCATGCGGATGCGTCGGCGTGCCCGGCCGCGTGGGACTCGACGAAGGCGTACGTCGGCGGGGAGACCGCCTCGTACGGCGGGCACGCGTGGACGGCGAAGTGGTGGACGCAGGGCGACGTGCCCGGCAACAACGGCCAGGACGTCTGGACCGACAACGGCGCCTGCGGCGGCACGGGTACGACCCCGCCCGCGGCACCGACCGGCCTGACGCAGAAGGCCGTCACGGCCACGTCGGTGTCGCTGGGCTGGACCGCGCCGAGCGGCGCGGTCGACAGCTACAACGTCTACCGGGACGGTACGAAGGTCGCGTCGAGCACGACGACGACGGCGACGGTGGGCGGGCTGTCCGCGAGCACGGGGTACAGCTTCCAGGTGAGCGCGGTGAACGCGGCGGGCGAGAGCCCGAAGTCGGACGCGCTGGCGGTGACCACCGCGGTCGGCGGTGGCTCGGACGGCGGAAAGTCCGGCTACATCAACGGATCCGGCGCCGGCAACAAGCGGATCATCTACTTCGACCAGTGGTCGATCTACCAGAACGCCTACTATCTCAGGGATCTCGACAAGTACGCGGACAACATCGACGTCATCAACTACGACTTCGAGAACATCGAGCCGAACAACCTGACGTGCTTCGAGACGACGAAGGCGACCGCGCCCGACCCCGGCGGCGAGACCGATCCGAACGCCGGTGACGGCGCGGGAGACCAGTTCGCCGACTACGAGAAGACGTTCGACGCGGCGTCCAGTGTGGACGGTCAGGCGGACGCCTGGGGCCAGCCGATCGCCGGCAACTTCAACCAGATCAAGAAGCTGAAGGCCAGGCACCCCAACCTGAAGGTGATCCTGTCGCTCGGCGGCTGGACCTACTCGAAGTACTTCTCCGACGCGGCGGCGACGAGCGCGTCCCGGCAGAAGCTCGTCAGCTCCTGCCTCGACATGTTCGTCAGGGGCAACCTGCCCACCTCGCCCGGCGGGTACGGCGGTGCCGGCACCGCGAAGGGCCTCTTCGACGGCATCGACATCGACTGGGAGTACCCGGGGTCGGACGCCGGTCACGTCGGCAACCACTACAGCGCCGACGACACCGCGAACTTCACGGCGCTGCTGGCCGAGTTCCGCTCCGAGCTGGACGCGCAGGGTACCGCGGACGGCAAGAAGTACCTGCTGACCGCCGCGCTGCCGGGCGGGCAGGACAAGCTGAGCAAGGTGCAGACCGACAAGATCGGCCAGTACCTCGACTACGGCAACGCGATGACCTACGACATGCACGGCGCGTGGGACGCGACGGGGCCGACCAACCTCCAGGACCCGCTGTTCCCGTCGGCGGACGACCCGTCCACCCCGGTGCCCGGCGGCACCCAGCAGTACGACGCGGACACGATCCTGAAGGCGTACACGGTCGGCGACCCCATGTACGGGATCCCCGGCGGGTTCCCGGCGGACAAGCTCACCATCGGCATCCCCATGTACTACCGGGGATGGACCGGCGTGCCGGCCGGCTCGACGAACGGCGAGTACGGCAGCGCGACCGGACCGTCGGCGCCGCAGGCGTTGTCGGGCAACGTACCCGGGGTGGCGCTACAGAAGGAGCTGGCGTCGCTGGGCTTCTATCCCGGCAAGGAGTACTACGACCCGGTGCGGATGGCCGGCTGGTACTACGACGGGTCGACGTTCTACGCCGGCAGCACGCAGGCGTCCATTGTGGACCATGTGGCGTACGCCAAGTGCAACGGTCTCGGCGGGATGATGATCTTCTCGGCGTACGACGAGACGCCGTCGAGCCAGCCGCTGCTGGAGAAGATCCTGTCCGAGGCGGGCAAGGGCAAGCCGGCCGACTGCTCGAAGTATGCGACGGACACCTGGGGCACGTACGGTCCACCCACGGTGGCCGCCAACGCGCCGAAGGCCGCGCCGGCCGACGGTGGCGCGGACCGCGGCGCCGGCTCGTACGCCCCGCCCGCGGCGGTGACCGGCCCGCGCGACATCCGCGCCGGCAACCGCAACTGACCGGCCGTCGCCGAACAGGCGACGGGCGGCAGGAAAGTCCACAGTGGACGGAGAGGCCACGTTCTCCACTCCCATGGTCGGCGCCCCGCCGGAGGTCCCTCAGCGTCCGGCGGGGCGCCGCCACGGCGTTCCCCCGAGCCGAACGGAGAAAAGCGTTGAGACGCACCAGACTGCTCGCCCTCGCGGCGGGCGCAGTACTCGCCACCGGCGTACTCGGGGCCGCGTCCCCGGCGTACGCCGACGCCACCCCGGCCGTCACGTGCAGCGCCGCGGCCTGGAGCCCGACCACCGTCTACGTCGGCGGCGACACCGCGACGTACGACAACCACCAGTGGACCGCGAAGTGGTGGACCCAGGGCGAGGTGCCCGGCGCCGCCGAGTGGGGGCCGTGGACCGACAACGGCGCCTGCGACGGCGGTACGCCGATCGTGCCGGGCGCGCCGACCGGCCTCACCGCCGGCACGGTCACCGGCACGACCGTCGCGCTGTCCTGGACCGCGCCGTCCGGCACCGTGCAGGGCTACCACGTGTACCGGGACGGCACCGCGGTCGCGACCGTCACCGGCACCTCGACCACGGTCACCGGGCTGGCCGCCGACACGGCGTACGGCTTCACGGTCGCGGCGTACAACGCGGCCGGCGAGTCGCCGCGCTCGGCGCCGTTGTCGGTGACCACCACGTCCGGCGGCAGCAACCCCGGCACCGGTGAACTGCCGAAGCACGTACTCACCGGGTACTGGCAGGATTTCTACAACGGCGCGAGGGCGCTGCGGCTGTCGGACGTGCCCACGACGTACGACCTGGTCGCGGTGGCGTTCGCGGACGCCGACCCGTCGAAGCCGGGCGCGGTCACGTTCGGCGTCGACTCCGGTCTGTCGTCGCAGCTCGGCGGGTACACCGCGGCCGACTTCACGGCCGACGTGACGGCCGTGCACGACCGCGGCCAGAAGGTGGTCCTGTCGGTCGGCGGCCAGAACGGCACGATCAGCGTCGCCGACTCCACCGCCGCCGCCAACTTCGCCGGCAGCATCACGACGCTGATGCGGCAGTACGGCTTCGACGGCGTCGACATCGACCTGGAGAACGGCGTCAACGCGACGTACATGTCGCAGGCGCTGCACCAGATCGCGTCCGCCGGCGGCACCGGCACGATCATCACGATGGCGCCGCAGACGATCGACATGCAGTCCACCGGCATGGAGTACTTCACGCTCGCGCTCGCCGCCAAGGACGTCCTGACGATCGACAACATGCAGTACTACAACTCCGGCACGATGAACGGCTGCGACGGCGGCGTGTACGCCCAGGGCACCGAGAACTTCCTCACCGCGCTGGCCTGCATCCAGTTGCAGGGCGGCCTCGACCCGAGCCAGGTCGGGCTCGGACTCCCGGCGTCCGGTTCGGCGGCGGGCGGCGGATACCAGTCGCCGGGCGCGGTCAACGACGCCCTCGACTGCCTCGCGTCCGGTACGCACTGCGGTTCGTTCACGCCGCCGTCGCACTGGCCCGTCCGCGGCGCGATGACCTGGTCGATCAACTGGGACGCGAGCAACGGGTACGCGTTCGCGAACACCGTCGCACCGCACCTCGACACGCTGCCCTAGGAGGCCGATGATGAGACGAGCCACCGTACTGCTGGCGGCGGTCGCGCTCGCGGCAGGATCGCTCGCGGCGGGATCGCCTGCCGCGCAGGCGACTCCGGCCGACGCGGCACTGCCGTCACACGCGCTGGTCGGGTACCTGCATTCGAGCTTCGCCAACGGCTCCGGGTACCTGCCGGTCAGCCAGGTGCCCGACTCGTGGGACGTGATCGACCTCGCGTTCGGCGAGCCGACCTCGGCGACGTCCGGGCAGATCCGGTTCACCCGGTGCGCCGCGAGCGAGTGCCCGACCGTGGAGAGCGACGCCGACTTCCTCGCCGGTATCGACGCGAAACGCGCCGCGGGCAAGAAGGTGCTGCTGTCGATCGGCGGCGCCAACGGCGAGGTGAAGCTGACCACGACGGCCGCGCGGGACGCGTTCGTCGACTCGGTCGCCGCGATCATCGACCGCTGGCACCTCGACGGGGTCGACCTCGACTTCGAGAACCAGTCGCTGTCGCTCGACACCGGCGACACCGACCTCACCCACCCGACCACACCCGCGATCGTCAACCTCATCGACGCGGTCAGGACGCTGAAGTCCCGGTACGGCAGTGGTTTCGTGCTGACCGCCGCACCCGAGACGTTCTTCGTACAGCTCGGCTACCAGTACTACGGGGCGGGCCCGTTCGGCGGGCAGGACCCGCGGTGCGGCGCCTGGCTGCCCGTGCTGTACGCGCTGCGCGACGACCTGACGCTGCTCACCGTGCAGGACTACAACTCCGGCCCGATCATGGGCCTGGACAACCAGTACCACACGATGGGTGGCGCCGACTTCCACATCGCGATGACCGACATGCTGCTCGCCGGGTTCCCGGTGGCCGGCGACACGACGAAGGTGTTCCCGCCGCTGCGGCCCGACCAGGTCGCGATCGGCGCGCCCGCCAACGCGTACGCCGGCAACGGGTACGTCCCGCCCGCCACCCTCGACGCGGCGCTCGACTGCCTGACCGCCGGCACCTCGTGCGGCGGGTACCAGCTGCGCGGCGGTACGCATCCCGACCTGCGCGGCCTGATGACCTGGTCGATCAACTGGGACGCGTACAACGGCGGTGAGTTCGCCGGAAACTTCGACTCGTACTTCGGCTGACCGCACGTCGACCCGGCCGCCGGCGGCACGTCACCAGTGGGCCGGGTCGCCGTCACCAACAACGGACCCGGGTCCGCCGTCACAACGGACCCGGAACACCCCACACGAACGGACCCGGGCCAGCGTCGCCGGCGGCCCGGGTCCGGCGTCACCGCCGGCCCACCCTAAGCGTCACCGCGGGCCCACGCGGAGGGTCACTGCTCGCCGAGCTTGACGGAGATCTTCTGTTCCGAACCGTTCCGGTTGATGGTCACCTCGACCGTGTCGCCCGGCTTGTGCGCGGACAGCGCCGTGGTCAGCTCCGCCACGTCCTGCACCTGCGTACCGCCGACCGCGGTGATCACGTCGCCGGGCTTGATGCCGGCCTTCGCCGCGGGGCCGCCGCCGGTCACCGTGACGACGAGGGCGCCGACCGGCTGGAAGTTGTCGTCCAACGCCGGACGTACGGTCACACCGAGGGCGGCCCGCCCCGAGTTGGTGACCTTACCGTCGGCGATGATCTGGTCGGCGATGCGCTTGACCATGTTGCTCGACAGCGCGAACCCGATCCCCGGCGCCGCGCCGCCCTCCTGGCCGCTCGTCGCCGCCAGCGTCGGCACCCCGACGACCTGGCTGTCCAGGTCCACCAGCGCGCCGCCGCTGTTGCCCGGGTTGATCGCCGCGGACGTCTGCACCATGTCGGTGATCGTCGTCGCCGGTGCGCTCTCGCTGTGCGGCTCCTGCACGGTACGCCCGACCGCCGAGACGATGCCGTTCGTGACCGAGCCGGACAACCCGAGCGGGCTGCCCATCGCCAGCACCTCCTGGCCCACCTTCAGCTTGCCCGAGTCGCCGAACTTCGCCGGGGTCACGTCCGGGCTGCCGGACAGCTTGATCACCGCGATGTCGTTCGGCGGGTAGCTGGCGACCAGCGTCGCGGACAGCGGCGTCTTGCTCGTCGCCGTCGTCACCTGGAACGTCTTCGCGGTGCCGACCACGTGCGCGTTCGTGACGATGTCACCCTTGTCGTCGTACACGACGCCGGAGCCGAGCCCCTCCTCGGTGTTGATCTGCACCACCGACTTGAGCACGTTGTTGACGACCTTCTCGTAGCTGGCGCTCTGACCGCCCGACGACCCGTCGCCGCCGGCCGCGGCACTCGCCGAACCGGACGACTTCGGCGACCCGCCGCCGCCACCGGTGCACCCGGCGACGAGCGCAGCGACGAGCAGGGCCGGGACCGCGAGGTACACGCATCGCTTCGCAGACATTCCTGTGTGCTACCAGCCGCCGACCGCACGCGGACCGGTTTGCCGATACCGCCGCCTCCACGGCGGCTAGGTTGGATACTGCAAGCGCCGGTCACCCCGTCCACTCGGCGAGGTGCGGTGCCTCCGCCGCGATCGTCGTACGGCTGCCGTGGCCGGTGTGCACCGTGGTCTGCGGCGGCAACGTCAGCAGACGCGTGCCGATCGACCGGATGATCGTGTCGAAGTCGCCGTACGTCCCCTCGCTCGCGCCCGGACCACCCGCCACCAGCGTGTCGCCGGTGAAGACCGCGCCCAGCGTGGGCGCGTGGAAGCAGCAACCGCCCGGGGTGTGCCCGGGCGTGTGCAGCACCCACAGGTCGACACCGGCCACGGTCAGCGACTCCCCGTCGGCCAGCTCGGCGTGCGGCGGCCGACCCGGATGTACCCGGTCCCACAGGGCGCGGTCGTCCGGATGCAGCAGCACCGGTGCGTCGACCAGCGCGGACAACTCCATCGCCGCGCCCACATGGTCCGAGTGCGCGTGGGTGCACGCGATAGCGACGACGTCGCGGCCCGCGGCCAGCTCGGCGATGGCCGGCGCGTCGTGCGGGGCGTCGACGATCATGCACTCCCGGTCGTCGCCGACGAGCCACACGTTGTTGTCGACCTGCCAGCGCACGTCGTCCAGCTCGAACATCCCAGACGTGACGATCTGTTCGATCCGGGTCGGCATCTTCTCTCCCTGTTGCGGGTCTGCTGCGCCGGCACACTCCAGGATGCGGGCCGTGGCCCCGCCCGGCGGCGATGATGGGATCGGGCGACGATCCGCGGGTACGCCGTGACCGCGGGGGCGGGCCACGGCACGGAGCGCACGTACCCGATCGTTGCGTGCCGGCCGGCGGGGCGCAACGACCGGAACGGCCGGTCGTGTCGTGCCCACGGTCGGGCGGAGGCTGCCGAACCCGACCAGGACGCGCAACTCGTGCAGGGGGGCCTCGTTGCGTACACCGATCGGTCGTGAGATCAACTGTGGAGGCGGGAGGTACCGCGCGTGTCGGTGCGGCCGGCATCCGTTTGCGTCCGCGGGCGATGCCGAGGACCTTCGGACCTTGCCACGGGGTCCCGGGACCGGTATCTCGGAGCACGGCCATTGCCGAGCAGCGGAGACGACGATGAGGCACGAGAGCCTGCCCAGCGGACTGGTCACCTTCCTGTTCACCGACATCGAGGGATCGACCAGGTTGGCGCGTGCGCTGGGCCCGGCGTACCGCGCGGTGCTGGCCGACCACCGGCGGTTGATGCGCACCTGCCTGCGCGACTTCGGCGGCGCGGAGCTGCTGACCGAGGGTGACTCGTTCTTCGCCGTGTTCGCCGACGCGTCGGCGGCGATACGTGCCTGCGTACGCGCGCAGCGGTCACTGGCCGCCCACCCCTGGCCGGAGCCGGCGGCGCGCCCCCACGTGCGGATGGGACTGCACTCGGGGTACGCCGAGCCGACGGACGGCGAGTACGCGAGTGTCGAGGTGCACCGCGCGGCGCGGGTCGCCGCCGCGGCGGCCGGCGACCAGGTGCTGTGCTCGGCGGCGACGGCGCGGCTGGTCGGCCCGGACGGCCTCGTCGACCTGGGCCTGCACCGGCTGCGCGGGTTCGACGACCGGATGCGGATCTTCCAGGTCACCGCGGACGGGCTGCCTCGTGACTTCCCCCGGGTACACACGCTCGACGGCCGGTGCCACAACCTGCCCGAGCCGCTGACCCGCTTCGTCGGCCGCGCGGCGGAACAGCTGGACCTCGCCATGCTGCTGACCGGGCACCGGCTCGTGACGGTCTGGGGTGCCGGCGGGGTCGGCAAGACGCGCCTCGCCGTGCAGGTCGGCCGGGATCTGGTGGACGGGGCGCGGCATCCGGACGGGGTGTGGTTCGTCGACCTGGCCGCGGCGCCGGACGCCGACCCGGCGGCGGCGCTGGCCGACACGCTCGGCGTACGGCAGGGGGCGGGGCAGTCCACGACGGACGCGGTCATCGAGTATCTCCTCGGTCGGGAGTGCCTGCTGCTGCTGGACACGTGCGAACCGCGGCGGGCCGCAGTGGCCGCGCTGCTGTCCGCGCTGCTCGCCGCCTGCCCCGGGGTGACGGTGCTGGCGACGAGCCGGGTGCCGCTCGGGATACCGGGGGAGCTGGTGTGGCGACTCGCCCCGTCGACGGCCGTGGCCGGCGCGCTGCTGACCGATCGGCTCGGCGACGCGGTCGGTCCGGCGGCGCGGCGCGTCGGTGCGGCCGTACTCGGTGGGCTGCCGGTCGGGCGGCCGGGTGTGCGCTCCACCGCGAGCGGGGCGGACCGACTGAACGGGCGCTCGACCGCCGCCGGGGTGGACCGGCTGGCGCGCAGCCTGGCGGGACTGCCGCTCGCGGTCGAGCTGGCCGTACCGAAGCTGCGCGTGCTGCCGCCCGGGCTGCTGGCCGACCGGCTCACCGCCCCCGGCGCCGACCCGGCCGCGCTGCTCGCCGGGCCGGCCGCGGTGGCGACCGGCGGTCCGGTGCCCGCGCGGCACGCCAGTCTGTGGGCGAGCCTGGACTGGTCGTACCGGCTGGTGGAGCGGCCGGCGGCCCGGCTGCTCCGGTCGCTCGCGGCGTGGCCGGGCCGCTTCGACTTGGCGGCGGTCGAGTGGCTGGCCGCCGAGTGGCTGGACCCGTCGGCCGCATGTAGCGCACTCGCCGAGCTGGTCGACGCGTCGCTCGTGGAGGCGGAGCTGACCGACGAGAGCGTCGGCTACCGGTTGCCGGACCCAGTGCGCTGGGCGACCCGACGGCTGGCGGTCGAGACCGGTGACCTGGCGGCGGCGCGGGCGCGCTACCAGTCGTGGCGTCCGGCCTGGGTGCCGGCGCCGCGCACGGTCGGCGAGCCGGTCGCCGCGCACTGACGGTCGGGACGGGAGGGCGTCGAGTGGGCATGCGGCAATGATTCCCCGGCGTACCGGACTGGCCGGAGTTGTCCACAGGCCCGCGACCGGCGGTCGACGGAGCCTGTGGACAACGCGTCGTGTGAGGTGGCGGCGTGGAACCGGGGGTCTCCGACAACGCGTAGAAGCACCTGCCACAATGACGGGGTTGTGACCTCACCGAACTCGACGGCTGGCGGCCCGTACCCCGGTGACGCCCCCGTTTCCCAGGCCCTGTTCGACCGCGCCCGCACCGTCGTGCCGGGCGGGGTGAACTCACCCGTACGCGCGTTCCAGGCCGTCGGCGGCACGCCCCGGTTCATGGTCCGCGGCGACGGCCCCTACCTGTACGACGCGGACGGCCGGCAGTACGTCGACCTGGTCTGCTCGTGGGGTCCGCTGATCCTCGGCCACGCCCACCCCACCGTCGTCGAGGCGGTCACCACCGCCGCCGCCCGCGGCACCTCCTTCGGTACGCCCACGCCCGGTGAGGTGGACCTCGCCGAGGAGATCGTCGGGCGTACGCCGGTGGAGCAGGTGCGGCTGGTCAACTCGGGTACCGAGGCGACGATGTCGGCGATCCGGCTGGCCCGGGGCGCGACCGGGCGATCCCGCGTGATCAAGTTCGCGGGCTGCTACCACGGGCACGTGGACGCGCTGCTCGCCGCGGCCGGCTCGGGCGTCGCCACGCTCGCCGAGGCGGCGGAGCGCGCGGGCGCAGCCGTACCGGACTCGCCCGGGGTGACCGGGGCGGAGGCGGCGGACACGATCGTGCTGCCGTACAACGACATCGCGGCGGTGGAGGCGGCGTTCGCGGCGGACCCGACGGGGATCGCGTGCGTGATCACCGAGGCCGCGGCGGGCAACATGGGTGTCGTCGCGCCGCGCGACGGGTTCAACGCGAAGTTGGCGGAGGTGGCGCACCGGCACGGCGCGCTGCTGGTCGTCGACGAGGTGATGACCGGGTTCCGGGCGGCTCGCGGTGGTTGGTCCGAGCTGGACCCGATCGATGCCGATCTGTACACCTTCGGCAAGGTGATGGGCGGCGGGCTGCCGGCGGCCGCCTTCGGTGGCCGCGCCGACGTGATGGCGCAGCTCGCCCCGAACGGCCCCGTCTACCAGGCGGGCACGCTGTCCGGCAATCCGCTGGCCTGCGCCGCCGGCCTGGCGACCCTGCGCGGCTGCACCCCCGAGCTGTACGAGCGGCTCGACGCCACCGCGCACACCGTCGCCGACCTGGCCGA
The DNA here is from genome assembly GCA_036503555.1 of Actinocatenispora sp. GTDB lineage: Bacteria > Actinomycetota > Actinomycetes > Mycobacteriales > Micromonosporaceae > Actinocatenispora. The sequence goes on along the minus strand of DASXWQ010000067.1, from coordinate 78,998 downwards.
CAAGGCGCTGACCGAGGCGGGCGTGCCGCACCGGGTGTCGTTCGCCGGCACGATGTTCTCGATCTTCTTCACCGACGCCGACGTCCGCGACTTCGCCGGCGCCAAGTCACAGCACACGGCCGCGTACGCGGCGTTCTTCCACGCCATGCTGGACCGCGGGGTGTACCTGCCGCCCAGCGCCTTCGAGGTCTGGTTCGTGTCCGGCGCGCACGACGCCGCCGCGCTCGACCGGATCGCCGCCGCCCTGCCGTACGCGGCGCGTGCCGCCGCCTCGGCGTGAGGAGCCGACCATGTCGCTGACCACCACCGTGCACGTCCTGCGGCACGGCGAGGTCTACAACCCGGAGAAGATCCTCTACGGCCGGCTTCCCGGCTACCGGCTCTCCGACCGGGGCGTACGGATGGCGGAGGCGGTCGCCGCCACCCTCGCCGGCACCGACGTGACGTACCTGGTGGCCAGTCCGTTGGAGCGGGCGCAGCAGACCGCGGCGCCGATCGCGGCGAAGCTGGGCATCGACATCGACACCGACGAGCGGCTGATCGAGTCGGGCAACTGGTTCGAGGGCAAGCGGTTCGGGGTCGGCGACGGTGCGCTGAAGAACCCGTCGGTGTGGCCGAAACTGCGCAACCCGTTCCGCCCGTCCTGGGGCGAGCCGTACCTGGAGATCGCCCGGCGGATGACGGCGGCGCTGCACGCCGTGCGCGACCGCGCCGCGGGCCACGAGGCGGTGTGCGTCTCCCACCAGTCGCCGATCTGGATCCTCCGGAGGTACGCCGAGGGCCGGAAGCTGTGGCACGACCCGCGCAAGCGGCAGTGCGCGCTGGCCAGCCTGACCTCGTTCCACTTCGACGGCGAGCGGCTGACCGGCATCTCGTACGCGGAGCCGGCGGCGGACATCGTCGCCGACTCCCCGGTCGCCTCCGAACACGGCGCCTGATATGAAGAAGGTCCTGCTGCTCCTGGTGCTCGCGGGCGTCGCGCTCGCCGGCTGCTCCACCGGCAACGACGCGGTGGACCAGAACTCCGGCGGCCAGAACCGGTACGTCGCGGGCAACGGGGAGTCGCAGACGTTCGCGCCGAAGGACCGCCAGGCGGCGCCGAAGGTCACGGGCGATCTGCTGACCGGCGGCGGCTTCGACCTGTCGTCGCTGCGCGGGCACGTGGTCGTCGTGAACTACTGGGCGTCCTGGTGCAACCCGTGCGCCGCCGAGGTGCCGGACCTGGAGAAGGTGTACCGGCAGACCAGGGGCGACGGTGTGCGCTTCCTCGGCGTGAACATCCGGGACCAGAAGGACGCGGCGCGGGCGTTCGTGACGGGCCGGGGCATGACGTACCCGAGCCTGTTCGACCCGCCGGGCCGGGTGGCGCTGTCGTTCCGGGCGGTGCCGCCGAACACGATCCCGGCGACGATCATCCTGGACGCGAAGGGCCGGGTCGCCGCGATCCTGCGCCGCGCGGTGCTGGCCAACGAGCTCGAACCGATGGTGGACAAGGTGGTCCGGGGCCAGTGAACGGCACCGGCTTCGCCCACGCAGCGACCTCCGGGCCGCTGCTGGTTGCCTGTGCGGTCAGCCTGATCGCGGGGCTGGTCAGCTTCCTGTCCCCGTGCGTGCTGCCGCTCGTCCCCGGCTACGTCTCGTACGTGACGGGGCTGGCCGGCGCGGACCTGGACGCGGCGCTCGGTACCGACCCGAAGGGGCGGCCGGTGGCGTCGTCCGGCGTGTCGCGTACCCGGGTGCGGGGGCGGATCCTCGCCGGCAGCGTGCTGTTCGTCGCCGGGTTCACGGTGGTGTTCGTGCTGTCCGGGGTGGTGGTGGCCGGGATCGGGCACGCGCTGCTAGAGCACCGGGTACTGGTCGAGCGGATCGTCGGCGTCCTGGTGATCGTGCTGGGGCTGGCGTTCCTGGGCGTGATCCCGGGCCTGTCCCGGGAGGCGCGGGTACACCGGATGCCGGCGACCGGGCTGGTCGGCGCGCCGCTGCTGGGCGCGGTGTTCGCGTTGGGGTGGACGCCGTGCGTCGGCCCGACGCTCGGCGCGGTGCTGAGCCTCGCCACGGTGCAGGGCTCGGTGGGGCGCGGGGTGCTGCTGGCCGTCGCGTACTGCCTGGGGTTGGGGATCCCGTTCCTGGCGTTCGGGTTGGGGTTCCGCCGGCTGCTCACGGTGTTCGCGGTGATCCGGCGGCACAGCGTGTGGGTGACCCGGGTCGGCGGCGTACTGCTGGTGCTGGTGGGCCTGGCGCTCGCGACCGGCGCCTGGGACGGCTTCACGATCTGGTTGCAGGCCGAGGTCGGCGCCGGGACGGCCGCCGTATGAGACCGATCGACGCGGAGGCCGGATGAGCGAGCGGGTACGAAGCGAGGGGCCGGCATGAGCAGCGACGGGAGTGAGCGGCCCGAGGACGGCGCGGTCCTCGCCGAGGACCGGAACGGTAGCGCGCCCGTGCTGGAGGAGGCGGGCCGCGAGGACGAGAACGCGCTGTCCAGCCGCCCGGACGCCGGCGCGGCGCGGCGCGTCGCCGGCAACGGCGTGGTCGCGACGGCGCGCCGGTGGTGGCGCCAGCTCACGTCGATGCGTACCGCGCTGCTGCTGCTGTTCCTGCTGGCGGTGGCCGCCGCCCCCGGGTCGCTGCTGCCGCAACGCAACCTGAACGCCGACAAGGTCGACACGTACTTCGCGCAGCACCCGACGCTGGCGCCGGCGATGGACAAGATCGGCCTGTTCGACGTGTACTCGTCGCCCTGGTTCGCGGCGATCTACCTGCTGCTGTTCGTGTCGCTGATCGGCTGCCTCACCCCGCGGATCCGGGTACACCTGCGCGCGCTGCGCCGTACCCCGCCGGACGCGCCGCGCAGCCTGCGCCGCCTGCGCGTGCACACCGAGTACGCGAGCGACGGCTCCGCGGGCACCGCCGCCGACGCGGCGTACAAGGCGCTGCGGGCCCGGCGGTTCCGGGCGGTACGCCGCCGGCACGACGACGGGACCGTCACGGTCAGCGCGGAGAAGGGTTTCCTGCGCGAGACGGGCAACCTGCTGTTCCACTTCTCGCTGGTGGCGCTGCTCGTCGGCGTCGCCGTCGGCTCCGGGTACGGCTGGCACGGCGGCCGGCTGATCCTGCCCGGCCGGGACAACGCGTTCTGCGACACGCTCCAGCAGTACGACGAGTACAGCCTCGGTTCCCGGGTGTCGGGCGGCGACCTGCCGCCGTTCTGCGTGACGCTGGACAAGTTCAACGCGACGTACCAGGCGAACGGCGAGCCGCTGACCTACTCCGGCGACGTCACGTACAGCCCGGACGGCGGTGCCGGCGGCCGGCGGTACAAGCTGGAGGTCAACCACCCGCTGCGGGTCGACGGCGCGTCCGTCTACCTGGTCGGCAACGGGTACGCGCCGGTGCTGAAATACACCGACCGGTACGGGCAGAGCCAGACGGTCACGGCGCCGTTCCTGCCGAGCGACAGCAACTTCACCAGCGACGGTGTGGCGATCTTCCCGGACGCCAACGTCGACCCGAGGACCGGCAAGCGCAACGTGGACCTGCAGGTCGCGTTCCAGGGGTTGTTCTTCCCGACCGTCGCGAAGCAGGGCGGCCAGGGGTCGACGTACCCGGGGCTGCGGGATCCGGCGGTGCTGCTGTTCGCGTACCGCGGGAACACCGGCACCGACGCCGGCATCCCGCACTCGGTGTACTCGCTCGACCAGAGCCAGATCGAGAACAAGCAGCTCAAGCAGGTCGGCAAGAACCCGAAGCTGCTGCGCCCCGACACGAAGTGCACGGCGCAGAGCTGCTGGAAGCTGGACGACGGCACGACCGTGCAGTTCGTCGGTGTCACCCGCTGGGCGACGATCCAGGTACGGCACGACCCGGGGGAGCGGATCGTGCTGATCGCCGGGATCGCGCTGCTGCTGGGCCTGATGGGGTCGCTGACGATCCGCCGGCGCCGCGTCTGGTTCCGCTTCACCCCCGACGGTTCCGGCACGGCGGTCAGCGCGGGCGGCCTGGCCCGCACCGAGTACGCCGGGTTCAGCACCGAGTTCGACCGCATCGTCACCGCCGCCCGCGGCCCCGCGCGATCCGACGCGGATCGGCCGCCGGACGGACGTGACGGAGCGGATCCCGGTCCGTCCCGAGGAAAGGACTGACGATCGTGTACTCCTCGATCTCCGACGGCCTGATGGTGGCCGCGGTCCTCGGCTACATGCTGGCGATGATCGGCTACGCGGTCGAGTACGCGTTCGGCCGGCAGGGTGTGGTCGCCCGGATCGCCGCCCGCAAGCCGCGTGCCGCGAAGGTACTGGTGGCCGCCGGGAGCGGCGACGAGGTCACGGTGCCGGGCGACGACTCCGACGACGAGCCGCACCGGCCGATCGACGCCGGTCGCGCCGCGGCGATCGGCCGGGTCGCGCTGGCGGTGCAGACCGTCGCCGCCGCCGCGCACGTCGCCTGCCTGGTGTTCCGCGCCCTGGCCGCGCACCGCGTGCCCTGGGGCAACATGTACGAGTACGTGCTGACCGCGTGCCTGATCGCCACGATCGCGTGGCTGGTCGTCGCGTACCGGCGGCCGTCGGTGCGGCACCTCGGGCTGTTCGTGTCGCTGGTCGTCGCGGTCCTGCTGTGCGTCGACGCCGCCAAGCTGTACGCGACGGCCGGCCCGCTCGTCCCGGCGCTCAACTCGTACTGGCTGGTCATCCACGTGTCGGCGATGACCGTGGCGTCCGGGATCTTCCTCGTCGGGTTCGTGACCGTGGCGCTGTACCTGATCCAGGAGCGGCGCGAGGCGTGGCTGGCGGAGGACCGCCCGCTGCGCTTCCCGCTGACCCTCGGCGACCGGCTGCCGGCGTCGGAGACGTTGGAGCGACTGGGTTTCCGGATCCACGCGCTCGGGTTCCCGATCTGGACGTTCGGCATCATGTGCGGGGCGATCTGGGCCGAGCACGCCTGGGGCCGGTACTGGGGCTGGGATCCGAAGGAGACCTGGTCGTTCATCGCGTGGGTCGTCTACGCGGCGTACCTGCACGCGCGGGCCACGCCGAGCGTGCGCGGCCGGTGGTCGTCGTGGATCGCGGTCCTCGGGTGGGCGGTCATGCTCGTCAACCTGTTCGGCGTGAACCTGGTCGTCTCCGGCCTCCACTCGTACGCCGGCGTCGGCTGACCGCTCGCCCCACGCGAGGACCCCGGTCGGGCTCGCACCGGCCGGGGTCCTGCCGTCTCAGGAGACGTGCACGGTCACCGTGGTGGTGTGGGTACGGGCCGGCTTGGTGAGGTCGACGGCGAGGTATTCGCCGTTGTCCTGCTGGCCGTTCGGCAGCGTCTTCGCGTGCGGGTGGAACGGCGGGGCGGTGCTCGTGGTGCCGTCCAGGCCGAAGTCGTTGTCGTTGCTGATGACCAGCGTGTGGCCGCGGAGTGCCAGGCCCTCGACCTTGTCGTGGCCGAAGAAGTGTCCGTCGGGGTCGAGGCCGGTGACGAGGGCGCCGAGGTCGAGGGCGAGATCGGAGTCGGCGGCGGTGATGTGCGCGTCGTCGAGGATGTCCCGGGCGTCCTTCGTGTCGGCGCGGCCGACGAGCCGTTCCAGGGTGCCGCCGTCGACGACCAGGCCGCGGTCCGCGTCGTACGTGGCGCCCTTGACGTCGGCGGCCGGCCCGATGTCGGTCGCGTCCGAGACGTCCACGGTGTAGATCCGCTTGAACGCGTCGGGCTCCATGTTCCCGTCGCGCTCGTCGACCAGGAAACGCGTCGCGGACACGGCGGTGATCTCGCTGATCGCCGTCTCGTTGCTGTCCGGGTCGTGCAGCAGGTACGGGTACTCGTGCGTCGCCCCGCTGCGCAGGTCGTACGTGACGATGCGGTCCAGCGCCACGTTCTTGACCTTCTCCGTCAGGTCGGCGGGGTGCAGCGCGGACTGCATGATGCCGACGAGGGTGTGCCCGTCCGGCGTGATCGTCAGGCCCTCCATGCCCTTGTTGGGCTCGCGGTGCCGCAGCTCGCCGGGCAGCGTCCCGTCGTAGGGGGAGAGCCGGCCGATCTGCCGCCCGTCCGCGGCGAAGTGCGTGACGAACGGCCCGTACTCGTCCGACACCCAGAACGTTCCGTCCTTCGCCGCGACCAGACCCTCCGGGTCGTACCCGTTCGGCGAGGCGGCGAGCGGCTTCCCGTCGAGGTCGGTGATCGTCTCGCCGGTCGACGCCTGCGTGTTCACCTGCCCGTTGTACGGCGTGCCGTCGGCCGCCCGCAGCGTCACCGTGCCCAGCAGCGCGGCTTTGCCGTCGGCCAGCCGGAACCGGCCGATCTTCGGCGCGAAGTCGGGCAGCGGCTCGATCTTCGTACCGTCGGGGCCGTCCACGTTCGGCCCGCGGTCGGTCAGCCCGTAGTACTCGCCGGGGTGGCCGGGGACCGCCGCCACCGCCGACCCGTACCCCTCGGCGCTGACGTCGACACCGTCGATCGTGGCGAGCGGCGGCAGGTCGGCCTGGTAGAGCCGGACCGCGTCACTGCTCGCGTACGTGAACGTGTCCGTCCCGGTGAACCCGGCGACCGGCCGGTACCGCAGCCTGCCGTCGGCCGACACGTCCAGGGTCCCGTGTGCCGGGTCGGTGTGCCGCACGACCTGCCCGCCGCGGGCCGGCACGCTCAGCGTCCCGCCCGCGCGTACCTGGTAGGCGTGGTGCGGGGCGGCCCACGCCGTACCCGCGACACCGACCGCGAGCACCGCCGCGGCCATTCCGGTCAGCGTTCTCCGCACGCCGTTCCTCCGTCCACTCGTTCGGATGCCAACAGGCCATCCTGATCGGTGTCCGGTGTCCGGCGGATGATCCCCAGGCGAAGACGAACCGAACTCGCCCCTGCCCCGCGGGACGCGCCGAGTGATGCGTATGGGTGTGCAGAGCAAAGGGCCGCGGAAACGGGGCGCCGTTCCCGGCGGATCGGCCGCTCAGCGCGGGGCGACGGCGGGCCAGGCGACGGTGAGTTCGCCGTCGTGCCAGGCTCGCGGGTCGGGCTCGACCGGCCAACCGGCGGCGCGGACCGCGGCGACGGCGCGCCGGAACCGTTGCCGCGCACCGAACGTCGCGTACGGCGCGGCCGACCGCCACGCCTCGTCGAGCGCGGTCAGGAACGCGTGCACCGGCTCGCCGGAAACGTTCCGGTGGATCAGCGCCTTCGGCAGCCGCTCCGCGAACGTGGCCGGACTGTCCAGTGCGGACAGTCGGGCCGCCAGGGTGAGGCTCGCCGGGCCGTCGGCGGTCAGGCGCACCCAGGTGGCCAGCCGACCCAGCTCGTCGCACGTACCGTCGACGAGCACGCCGCCCGGCGCCAGCCGGGACCGCAGGGCGGCCCACGCCTCCGGCACGTCGGCCTCGTCGTACTGGCGGAGCACGTTGAACGCGCGTACCACCAGGGGTCGCAGGCCCGCCAGCTCGAACCCGCCGAGCCGGAAGTCGACGCCGGGGCGGCGGGCGTCGCGCGCCGCGGCCACGCGTACCGGATCGATCTCCAGACCGACCACGCGCACCGACGGGGCCACGACACGGAGCCTGGTGGCCAGCTCGACGGTGGTCACCGGCGTCGCGCCGTACCCGAGGTCGACGACGAGCGGGTCGGCCGCGGCGCGCAGCAGCCGACCGTACCGCCGGGCGAGCCACCGGTCGACGCGGCGCAACCGGTTCGGGTTGGTCGTGCCGCGGGTGACGGTGCCGAGCGGGCGCACCGGATCAGCCGATCCGGCCCTTGAAGACCTTGTGGTTGGCGGCCTGGGCGAGCGGCCGGACGACCAGCCGGTCGATGTTGACGTGCTGCGGCAGCGTGACCGCCCAGGTGACGCAGCCGGCGATGTCGTCGGCGGTCAGCGGCTCGGGCACGCCGTCGTACACCTTCGCGGCGCGTTCGGCGTCGCCGTGGAAGCGGGTCAGCGAGAACTCCTCGGTCGCGACCATGCCCGGCGCGATCTCCACGACCCGGATCGGCCGGCCGCTCAGCTCCAGCCGCAGGGTCTCGGTGACGGCCTGCTGGGCGTGCTTCGCGGCGGTGTAGCCGGCGCCGCCCTCGTACACGCCGTGCGCGGCGGTCGAGGTGATCATGACGATCGTGGCGCGCCGGCTGGCTTCGAGCGCCGGCAGCAGGGCGGCCGTGACGCGCTGCGTGCCGACCACGTTGACCTGGTACATCGTGTTCCAGTCGGCGAGGTCGGACGATTCGACCGGATCCAGCCCGTACGCCCCGCCCGCGTCGTTGACGAGCACCCGGCAGTCGCCCAGCCCGGCCACGGTCGCGGCGAGCGCCTCGACCTGTGCGGCGTCCGTCACGTCGCACGGCACGGCCGTACCGTCGATGTCCGCGGCGAGCGCCGCGATCCGGTCGGCCCGCCGCGCCGCCGCCACCACGTGGTACCCGGCGGCGGCCAGGTGTCGGGCGCTCGCGGCGCCGATCCCGCTGGAGGCACCGGTCACCACAGCGACCGGCCGTCGTGCGTCGTCAGCCATGGGCCGATCCTGCCACGGCGAGATCGGTCACTGTTGTTCGACACCTGTCGTACGAACCGGGAAGATGCGATGGGGCGGCTGTGTTTCGTTGCTGGGGGAGCCGGATAAGGAGGACGTATGGTCTGGCGCGGCGCCCGAAGCTCACGGTGGTGCGGTGGCTACGGACCGCGGTGGGCGCATCGGGTGGACGAGTCCGTTCCCCGACGGCTCGCGCTGCTGTCGATGCACACCTCGCCGCTGCACCAACCGGGCACCGGCGACTCCGGCGGCATGAACGTGTACATCGTGGAGGCCGCGAAGCGGCTCGCCGCGCGCGGCGTCGACGTCGACATCTTCACCCGCGCCACCTCGTCCGACGAGCCGCCGGTCGCCGAGCTGACCCCGGGCGTACGCGTCCGGCACGTCGTCGCCGGCCCGTTCGAGGGACTGCCGAAGCAGGAGCTGCCCGCCCAGGTGTGCGCGTTCGCCGCCGGGGTGCTGAGCGCCCAGGCCGCCCGGCCGTACGATCTCGTCCACTCGCACTACTGGCTGTCCGGCCAGGCGGGGCAGCTGACGCGGGACCGCTGGGGCGTACCGCTGGTGCACACCGCGCACACCCTCGCCAAGGTGAAGAACGCGCAGCTCGCCGCCGGCGACGCACCCGAGCCGGCGGTACGTGTCGCCGGCGAGCAGCAAGTCGTCGCCCAGTCCGACCGGTTGGTCGCGAACACCGACGCCGAGGCCGCGGATCTCGTCGGCTACTACGGTGCCGACCCGGAGCGGGTCGGTGTCGTGCTGCCCGGCGTGGACCTGGACCGGTTCGCCCCCGGCGACCGCTTCACCCTGGCCGGCCCCGGTACGACCGCCGACCTGCGGATGCGGCACGACCTGCCGGCCGACGCGCTGGTGCTGCTGTTCGTCGGCCGGGTGCAGCCGCTCAAGGCGCCCGACGTGATGCTGCGCGCGGTCGCCGCGCTGCGCGACCGGGACCCGGCGCTGGCCCGGCGGGTCGTCGCGCTCGTCGTCGGCGGGCCCAGCGGCACCGGCCTCGAACGCCCCACGTACCTGCACGAGCTGGCCGGCACGCTCGGCATCGGCCACCAGGTCCGGTTCCTGCCGGCGCAGCCCGCCGGCCGGCTCGCCGAGTTGTACCGGTGCGCCGACCTGGTGTGCGTGCCGAGCCACAACGAGTCGTTCGGCCTGGTCGCCCTCGAAGCCCAGGCCTGCGGTACGCCGGTCGTCGCCGCCGCGGTCGGCGGGCTCACCACGGCCGTCGCCGACGGGCGTACGGGGGCGCTGGTGGACGGGCACGACCCGGCCGACTGGGCCCGGGTGCTGGGCGGGCTGCTCGCCGCGCCGGCCCGGCGTGCCGAGCTGGCGCGGGCCGGGCGCCCGCACGCCGCCCGGTTCTCCTGGGACCGCACCGCGGACGGCCTGCTCGCCGTCTACTCCGACGCGATCGCCGAGTACGCGGCGCGTCGCCCGCTCAGCGCATGATGTGATGTCGTCATGACTGCCACCGCGGTGATCGAGGCGACGCTGGCCGACTCCGACCTGGAGTGGGACCGCACCGGCGACGGGGCGTACGCGGTGACGCTGCCGGGCAGCCACAAGCTCAAGACCACGTGCAACCTGATCGTCGGGCAGCACGCGCTGCGGGTCGAGGCGTTCGTGATGCGGCAGCCGGACGAGAACCGCGAACAGCTGTGGGCCTGGCTGCTGCGCCGCAACTCCCGGCTCTACGGCGTCTCCTTCGCCATCGACCAGGTCGGCGACGTGTACCTGATGGGCCGGGTGCCGCTGGCCGCGGTGACCGCCGACGAGGTCGACCGGCTGCTCGGCGCCGTCCTCACGTACGCCGACGAAAGCTTCGACACGATGCTGGAGATCGGCTTCGGCTCGGCGATCCGGCGCGAGTGGGAGTGGCGGGTCAAGCGCGGCGAGTCGCTGGCCAACCTGCGCGCCTTCGCCCACTTCGCCGACCCGTCCCGGGCCGCGACGACCGCCGACCCGTCGCCGACCGCCGATCCGTCCCGGCGCGCGAAGACGGCCGACGACGCGGACTGACCGGTCAGGCGGGCGCCGGGTCGTGGTGGACCTGCGCCGGGGGTACGTCCAGCCGGGCGAGCACCCGGTCCAGCGCGTGCACCAGCCCGGGCGGCCCCGACACGTACACCTCGTGCGCGTGCCACGGACCCGACTGCGCGATCAGCTCCGGTACGTTGCCCTTCACGCCCGGGAAGTCCGCGTCCGCGGTGACGACCGGCACGAGCGTCAGCGCCCGGTACCGCTCGGCGAGCGTGGCGAGGGTCGGCAGGTCGTACAGCTCCTGGGTGTGGCGTACGGCGAAGACGAGCTGCACGGGCCGGCCGGTCTGGGAGGTCAGCACCTGCTCGACGACCGCCCGGCACGGCGCGAGTCCGGTACCGCCGGCGATCACCAGCAGCGGCCGGTCGCCGTCGGGGTCCAGCACGGCCCGGCCCATCGGCGGGCCGAGGCGCAGCGTGTCACCGACCCGGGTCCGACCGACCAGCTCCTGCGACACCTGCCCCTGGTCGTGCGCCCGCACGTGGAACTCCAGCACGCCGTCCGGCCGCGGCGCCGTCGCCATCGAGTACGACCGCCACACCCGCGGCAGCGCCGGCACCTCGACCGTGGCGTACTGCCCGGCGCGGTAGCGGTAGGGCACGTCGGGGCGGATCCGCAGCACCGCGATGTTGGCGTACCGCCGCTCGTGGTGCACGACGGTGCCCTGCCAGTACGGCGGGTCGGTCGACGCGGCCTCGGCGGACTGCATCACGCCGGCCGCGTAGTCGTACGCCCGGGTCCACGCCGCGGTGTACGCCGGCTGCCACGACGGCCCCGCGTGCTCCTCCAGCGCGCCGATCAGCGCCTGGCGTACCGCGTCGTAGTGGGCCGGGCGGATGCCGTACTTGCGGTGGTCGCGGCCGAGCTGTTCGAGCACGGGTACCAGGTCGTGGATCTTCTCCAGCGCCTCGGCCAGCCCGATCAGCGCGCTGAACAGGCGGTCCGAGTCGACCCGCAGCCCGGCGGGGAACAGGTTGCGCAGGTAGGGCCGGCCGTCGAACAGTCGCGCGTAGAAGGACCGGACGACCTCGTCGGCGGACGAGCCGATCGCCTCCAGGCTCGACACGAGCAGCTGCTGGTCGCCGCGTCGTTCCCGGTACTCGGTGGGTCGCCGCGGCGCCGGCGGCGTCATCGGCGAGCCGTCGCGCAGGGACCGACGGAGCTGCATGGCGTGATGCAGCGCGAGCAGTTGCTCGTAGTCGTTGCCGTCGGTCATGGTGTCCTTCTGTTGCTTGTTGTCCGAGTCCGGATAGTGTCAGGAAACCGCCCGTGATGTAAGTCCGGACGGTCCGTGAGTACCCGGGTGGTCGGGTGTTCGCGCCGGTCGACCCGGGCCGCGGGAGTCGCTTTCCGGGCCGACGAAAGCGGTTGCCCGTAGCTTGTCAGATCACGGGCGTGCCCGCCCGGTCGGCGGGATGGGAGATACTGCGACCCGTCCGACGACGCGTACCGACTGCCAAAGGCTCTGCCCATGTACCCACAGGCGAATCCGACCAACCCGCTGCACCAGGAGCGATGGTTGCCGGTCGAGACACTGGAACAGAACCCGGAGGTCCTGGCCGACTACCCCCATCGGTACGTCTTCGTCGTGACCCGCAGCAACGGGGAGATGACGACGTCGTTCGGGCGCAGCCAGCTCGTCGCGGCGCGGCTGTTCTGGGCGGTCGAGCTGTTGGAGACCAAGGGCTGGGAGGCTGCCGCGTGGGACCTCGACGGCGACTCGGTCGGTGTGGTGATGCGCCGCCTCGGCGGCGGCGGTGGCACCTCGTACGAGCTGAACTCCGGGCAGTGGTCCTGATCCCGCCCGCCTGATGGACCGCCGCCGCCCCTGTCGAAGATCGCCCCGGCGGTACGCCAAGATGGGGGCATGACAAGCATCCTGCGCCCTCCGCGGCGGGAAGAGCGTCGGCCGGTGGGCCAACTGGTGCTGGTACGGCACGGCGAGAGCGAGTGGAACGCCAAGAACCTGTTCAGCGGCTGGGTCGACGTCGATCTGAACGACAAGGGCGTGGCCGAGGCGACCCGCGGCGGTGAGCTGCTGCGCGAGCACAACATCGCGCCGGACGTGGTGCACACGTCGATGCTGCGGCGCGCCATCCGTACCGGGCAGATCGTGCTGGACGGCGTGGACCGGCACTGGGTCCCGGTCCGCCGCTCCTGGCGGCTGAACGAGCGCCACTACGGCGCCCTCCAGGGCAAGAACAAGAAGGAGACCCTCGCGGAGTTCGGCGAGGAGCAGTTCATGATCTGGCGCCGGTCGTACGACACGCCGCCGCCGGTGATCGCCGACGACGCCGAGTTCTCCCAGGCCGGCGACCCGCGGTACGCGGACCTGCCGCGGGAGCTGATGCCCCGCACCGAGTGCCTCAAGGACGTGCTGAAGCGGTTCCTGCCCTACTGGTACGACGCGATCGTGCCGGACCTGCGCCTCGGCCGCACGGTCCTCGTCGCGGCGCACGGCAACTCGCTGCGCGCCCTGGTCAAGCACCTCGACCAGATCTCCGACGACGACATCGTCGGCGTCAACGTCCCGACCGGCATCCCGCTCGTGTACGAGCTGGACGACGAGCTGCGCAGGGTGAAGTCCGAGTACCTCGACCCGGAGGCCGCCGCCGCCGGCGCCGCCGCGGTCGCCAACCAGGGCCGCTGAACCGACCTCGCCCGCCCGGCCTCGTGCCGGGCGGGCGGCGCCGATCCCGGTGTCAGGCCGTCGTGGGCTCGCCGGTGACCAGGTAGATGACCTGGGCGGCGGCGTTGACGGCGTGGTCGGCGTACCGCTCGTAGTAGCGGCCGAGGAGTGCGGCGTCGACGGCCGCCTCGGCGCCGTGCGACCACTCCGGCGCGAACATGATGGCGAACATCCTGCTGTGCAGGGCGTCCAGCTCGTCGTCGTCGCGGTCCAGCTCGGCGGCGCGTTCGGCGTCCCGCTCGGCGATGACGGCGTGCATCTTGTCCGCCATGCGTACGGCGATGTCGGCCATCCTCGCGAACACCTCGGTCAGCTCCGGTACCACCGCGTGGTCCGGGAAGCGGCGCAGCGCGGCGCGGGCCACGTGCCGGGCCAGGTTGCCCATTCGCTCCAGGTCGCTCGCCAACTGCTGCGCGGTCAGGACGACACGGAGGTCGGCGGCGACCGGCGCCTGGAGCGCCAGCAGCTCGTACGTCCGCTCCTCGACCTGGCTGCGCAGCACGCCGACCTCGGGGTGGTCGGCGACGACGCCCTCGGCGGCGGCCCGGTCGGCGGACAGCAGCCCGCGGGTGGCCTCCCGCATGGCCCGGCCGACCGTTTCGGCCATGGCCGACAACAGCTCGCTCACCAGTGCCAACTGCGTCCGGTACTCGTCCCGCATGGTCGTCCGCTCCTCGTTTCCGGCTCGTACGGTGGCGACGCTAAGTGGGGTGGGCGTCGCGCCGGTGAACCTTGGTGAACGACGCCCGCCCTGCGTGTGAACATTGCCAAAACGCCGTCCGGTATGCCCTGGATTGTGTATTCACCCGGACGTAACCCGACCTACGATCGCGGCGTGGATCCGGCCGGAGCGTTCGCCCTGGGAGGGGTCGCCGGGGTGATCGTCGGCGGCGGCCTCGGCGCGGTCCTCGCCACCGGCCTGACCCGCAGGTCAGGCCGTGCCCCGGCAGCCGTATCCGCCGACCACACTCCCCACCACGTCATCGAGGCGGGCGGGCCGGACACGGTCCCGACGGCCCACTCGACCACCATGGCCCACTCGACGAGCGAGGTGCCGGAGATGCCAGCGTTCCCCGCGGGCAAGGACCTGTCCGACGGCGGTGACCTCGGCCAGCTCGCCGAGGAGAGCGTCGCCGCACTGCGCGTCGGCGTACTCGTCCTCGACACCAACGGCCACGTCGTCCTCGCGAACCCCGCCGCGCACCGCCTCGGCCTGGTCCGCACCGAGCAGGGCCGCCTCACCGCCCACTCCGTCCTGCGTACGCTCGGCGGCCGGGTCACCCAGCCCGGCCAGCAGCGCGACGTGGACCTCGAACTCAACCGCCGCGACCTGCCCGGCTCCGCGGACACCGACGGCCCCGACTGGTTCGGCGTCCGGGTCCGGCTGGTCGGGCTGAACGGCGGATACGTGGCGATGGAGGCCGAGGACGTCACCGAGGCGCACCGCGTCGCCCGGGTACGCCGGGACTTCGTGGCCAACGTGAGCCACGAGCTCAAGACCCCGGTCGGCGCGCTGCAACTGCTCGGCGAGGCGCTCGTCGACGCGCTGGACGACCCGGCCGCCGCCCGCCGCTTCGCCGAACGCATCGCGCACGAGTCCAGCCGCCTCGGCCGGCTCGTCACCGAGCTGCTCGAACTGTCCCGGTTGCAGGGCGCCGAGCCGCTGCCCGACCCGCTGCCCGTCGCGGCCGACCGGATCGTCGCCGAGGTTGTCGACCGGACCCGTACCACCGCGCAGGCCAAGGAGATCACCGTCGCCACGGCCGGCCGCCGCGGCCTCACCGTGTACGGCAACGAGACGCAGCTCGCGACCGCCCTCGCCAACCTCGTCGAGAACGCCATCGCGTACTCGCCGGACGGCACGACCGTCACCATCGACGTACGGCGGCGTTCCGAGGCGGTCCTGGTGTCGGTCACCGACCAGGGCATCGGGATAGAGCCCCACGACCTTGATCGGATCTTTGAGCGGTTCTACCGAGCGGACAAGGCACGGTCCCGGGCCACTGGCGGCACCGGGCTCGGCCTGGCGATCGTCAAACACATCGCCACGAACCACGGCGGTCGCGTCGATGTGACCAGTACCGTCGGTCGTGGCTCGACTTTCACCCTGCGGTTACCGGCCCGTCCACCCGGGGCCATCGCGGTGGAGCACAACCCGGGTGAGATCGCCGAAGACATCGGACAAGCTGAGGTACAACTCGGCGTGGCGGGCGGTGGCCCGGCACCCGTGACGAGAGGAACACCGTGACCCGCGTGCTGGTGGTGGAGGACGAGGAGTCGTTCTCGGACGCGCTGTCGTACATGCTTCGCAAGGAAGGGTTCGAGGTCTCCGTGGCGGCCACCGGTACGGAGGCCCTCACCGAGTTCGAGCGCACCGGCGGAGACATCGTGCTGCTCGACCTGATGCTGCCGGAGATGTCCGGCAGCGAGGTGTGCCGGCAGATCCGGCAGCGGTCCACCGTCCCGATCATCATGGTGACCGCGCGCGACGCGGAGATCGACAAGGTCGTCGGGCTGGAGATCGGCGCCGACGACTACGTCACCAAGCCGTACTCGCCGCGCGAGCTGGTCGCCCGGATCCGCGCCGTGCTCCGCCGGCGTACCGAGCCGGCCGAGCTGACCCCGCCGACCCTGGAGGCCGGCCCGGTCCGGATGGACGTCGACCGGCACGTCGTGACCGTCGGCGGCGACGGGGTCTCCCTGCCGCTCAAGGAGTTCGAGCTGCTGGAGATGTTCCTCCGCAACGCCGGCCGGGTGCTCACCCGGGGACAGCTCATCGACCGGATCTGGGGCGCCGACTACGTCGGCGACACCAAGACCCTCGACGTCCACGTGAAGCGGCTGCGCTCCAAGATCGAGCCCGAGCCCTCCAACCCCCGCTTCATCGTCACTGTCCGAGGACTTGGCTACAAATTCGAGTCTTGATTTTTTGGTGGCGCTGCGGCGGCCCCATTCGCCCGCTGGACCGCGCCGATTCGAGGCTTGTGTGCTGACGCACCCGGCGCCCCGCCTCGGCTTGCCAGCGAACGAATGGGACTCGCCTCGCTCACGTCTCCCCACATCACCGTGAGAGCAAGGACCAAAGCGCTGGACCGGAGCGGGGGCACGAGCGGCGGCCCAGAGGTGGCCTGGCCTTTGGGCTACTTGCGGGGGCGGCGGGTGGGTTTGGGGGCCGCCTCGGTGGCGGGGTGGATGGCGACGAGGCCGCGCTTCTCGCGCTGGGCGCACAGCTCCGCGAGCCGGCCGTACGCCTCCTTGCCGATCAGCTCGGTCAGCTCCGGCTCGTACGACTGGTAGACGGCCTCGCCGCCGGTGTGCGCCTCCGGCGACGACGTGCACCACCAGTGCAGGTCGTGGCCGCCCTCGCCCCAGCCGCGCCGGTCGTACTCGCCGAGGGTGTCGACGAGGACCCGGGTGCCGTCGGGCCGGTCCTCCCACTCCTGGAGCCGGCGGATCGGGAGCTGCCAGCACACGTCCGGCTTGTACTCCAACGGATGCACGCCGTCGCGCACCGCCTGGGCGTGCAGGGCGCAGCCGTATCCGCCTTCGAAGCCCTTGCGGTTGTGGAAGATGCAGGCGCCGTCCACGACGCGGGTCTTGCGGCCGTCGGTCTCGCCGTCGACGGTGTCGACCTCGGTCCAGTTCTTGAAGCCGGTCGTGTAGTGCTGCCACGTCTCGGGGGTCAGCTTCTTGACCGCGGCGCGTACCCGCTTCTCGTCGTCGGCGTCGGTGAAGAACGCGCCGTGCGAACAGCAGCCGTTCTCCGCGAGGCCGGCGATGATGCCGTGGCAGCCGGCGCCGAAGATGCATGTCCACCGGGACAGCAGCCACGTCAGGTCGGCGCGGACGATGTGCTCGTCGTCGGTCGGGTCGGCGAACTCGATCCATTCGCGCGGAAAGTCCAGCGGAACCTCGCGACTGCGCGGCTCGTCCGGATCCTCGACCGTCACCTGCACCTGAGGGCGTTTGGCTGCCACGCCAGCAAGCGTACGCAGGGCACCCGCCGGTGTGCGAACCGACCGGCACACTCCGTGCCCGGACTTGGCGCCTTGGTCGAGGATGGGCGACATGACCGATGAGGTGAGTACGGCCGAGTCGCTGCGGGAGATCGCGCTGGACCGCGGCTGGCGGTACCGGGAGCGGGACGTGGCGCTGGCCGACCGGTGGTGCGGCGCGCCGTTCACGACGTGGCAGCCGGCGCAGGCGCGGGACGTCGTCACCGGACGGCACCGGGGCGTGCCGATCGCCGTGCTCCGGTTCGTGTTCGGCGATTTCGGCACCGAGGGCCGGTCGTACCTGGTGGTCGCGGCGACGCTGCCGGCCCCGCTGGCGCGCATCTCGCTGGTGCCGCTGGACGAGCCGGTCGACACCAACCCGTACGGCTGGCTCTACGAGCCGGAGGACGCGGTGCTGGCGGAGACGTACCAGGTGGCGACGGCGGATCCGGCGGCGCCGGGCGTACTGCTGCAGCTGGGTGCGGTGGACCTGCTGCGGGCGCACCGGCCGGTGGACTGGCGGGTCGAGGAGACCGAGCTGCTCGCGATCGAGCCGGACACGACCGGGTTCGACGTGGACGAGGTCGACGCGACGATCGACGTCGCGGCCCGGATCGCCGCCGGCATGGCGCCCGCTGTCCTCGAACCGCCGGAGCCCGTTCCGACTCCGCCCGCGGCGGCCGACCCGGGTACGCCGATCGACGTGACCGCGTTCCCGGCGCCGGAGCCGTTCCACCTCTGAGTCGCGGTGCGCCCGGGACGCTAGTGTCTGCGGGTATGCGGCTCGGCGTGATCGACGTGGGGTCCAACACCGTGCACCTGCTGGTGGTGGACGCGCACCAGGGTGCCCACCCGTGGCCGGTGAGCTCGGTGAAGTCGACGCTGCGGCTGGCCGAGCGGATCGGCCCGGACGGCACGCTCGACGCCGCGGGCGCCGACCAGCTGGTCGAGGCGGTGCGCGAGGCGAAGGCGGAGGCCGACCGGATCGGCACCGACGACCTGCTGGCGTTCGCCACCTCGGCGGTACGGGACGCGACGAACGTGTCCGCCGTCCTGGGCCGGGTCCACGCCGAGGCCGGCGTCGATCTCCAGGTGCTGTCCGGCGCGGACGAGGCGCGGCTGACGTTCTTCGCGGTGCGGCGGTGGTTCGGCTGGTCGGCGGGCCGGTTGCTGGTGCTGGACATCGGCGGCGGCTCGCTGGAGGTCGCGCACGGCATCGACGAGTCGCCGGACCTTGCCCTGTCCGTACCGCTGGGCGCGGGCCGGCTGACCCGCGAGTGGCTGACGGCCGACCCGCCTCCCGCGGAGGAGCTGGCCGCGCTCACCGAGTACGTGCGGAAGACGCTGGACGGACTGGCCGAGCAGCTCGGCGACGTACGGCCGGACCGGGCGGTGGCGACGTCGAAGACGTTCCGGAGCCTGGCCCGGCTGTCCGGCGCGGCGCCGTCGGGCGCGGGCGTGTGGACGCCGCGGACGTTGACGCGTACCGGGCTGCACCAGGTGCTGGGGTTCGTCCGGCGGATCCCGTCGGCGGGGCTGGCCGAGCTGGACGGGGTGAGCCCGGCGCGCGCGCACCAGCTCCTGGCGGGTGGTGTGGTGGCGGAGCAGACGCTGCGCCGGCTGGACCTGTCCCGGGTCGACATCTGCCCGTGGGCGCTGCGTGAGGGTGTCATCCTGCGCCGGCTGGACTGGTTGCACGGCGCCTGACCGCACCCTCGACACGCTAAGTCGCTCTTTGCGGTGATCTGTGTACCTGGGGTCATGATGCCGGGATCCGCTCGGCCGATTACGCTGTACAGGTGACATCCGACTCCCACCGCAGTCGGCACCCGGTTCCGGTCCTGCTGTCGACATCGGCGGTCTACCCCGAGCCGACCTCGGTCGCGTTCGAACTCGCCGCCAAGCTGGGGTACGACGGCATCGAGGTCATGGTGTGGACCGACGCGGTCAGCCAGGACCCGGGCGCGCTGCGCGGTCTGGCCGAGCACTACAACATCCCGATCGGCACGGTGCACGCGCCGTGCCTGCTGATGACGCAGCGGGTGTGGAGCCCCGACCCGTGGGAGCGACTCCGCCGCGCGATCGTCATGGCCGAGGAGCTGAACGCGGGCACGGTGATCCTGCACCCGCCGTTCTTCTGGCAGCGGGAGTATGCCCGGACCTTCGGCGAGGGCGTACGACGGCTGCGTGCCGAGCACCGCGCCGTCCGCCTCGCCGTGGAGAACATGTACTGGGTGAAGATGGCCGGCCGGAGGTTCGTGCCGTACTCGCCGGACTGGGACCCGACGGTGGCGGCCGGCTTCGACGACTACACGCTCGACATCTCGCACTGCGCCGCGTCCGGTACGGACCCGCTGGCGATGGCCGAGCGGATGGGCGCTAACCTCACGCACCTGCACCTCGGCGACGGGCGTACGGCCGGGCGCGACGAGCACCTGGTGCCCGGGCACGGCGACATGCCGTGCGCCGAGGTGCTGCAGAAGGTGGCCGCGGACGGCCACCTGCAGTCGGTGGGCGTCGAGGTGACGACCCGCAAGATGAACCGGGCGGATCGGGAGGCGGCGCTCGCGGAGACGCTGGCCTTCGCCCGTGGACACCTGACCGTTTCTTCGACAGTGGACGTTTGACGATGGCGGCAACCGGACGGGCCAGGCCGCGCCGCGACCTGGTCATGCAAGGCAGCCCGGCGTGGCCGGAGGTTTCCGGCACCCTGTCGGAGAGCGCGGTGTCGATCGAGGTCTTACCCGTCGACCCGGGCGCCGGCGAGGAGTGCCTGCGGCGTACCGGCGCGACCGTGGACAGCTGGCTGGGCGCGATGGCCATGCACACCGGCGGTGCGCTCGTCGACCACGGCTGGCTCCGGGTGTACGGCGGGGGCAGCCCCGCGCGCCGGCTGCCCGACCTGGCGACCGTCAACCCGGACCCGGAGGCGAGCGGATACCTGCTGGTCGGCGCCGACGTGCTCGGCGGGCGGTACGTGATCCGGGGCCGTGACCTGGCGGCCGACGAGGCAGTGGTGCTGCCGGGGAAGCCGGGCGAGATCTGCTATCTGGGGCCGGACTCGTTGCGGTGGGAGCCGCTGGAGTGGACGTACCGGGACTGGCTGTCGCTGATGCTGGGCGGCGCGGTCGCGGACTTCTACCACGACCTGCGCTGGCCGGGCTGGGAGGCGGAGACGGCGGGCGTACCGTCGGACCGGCTGCTGTCGCTCTACCCGCCGGTGTACACCAAGGAGGGCCGGGCGAACCTCGCCGACTCGGAGCGCCAGGTGGTGTCCGCGGACGAGCTGTACGGCCTGATCGACGAGCTGACCGCCGAGCGCGCCGCCGGCTGACCCGCGCCCGGGTCGTCTCAGGCCAGGGCGGCGCGTTTGCGGGCGCGGTGCGCGGCGACGTGGGAGCGGGTCGCGCAGCGTTCGGAGCAGAAGCGGCGGCAGTTGTTGGACGAGGTGTCGAGGTAGACGTTGCGGCAGTGCTCGTCGGCGCACACCCCGAACCTGTCGCTGCCGTGCTCGCACAGCCAGACCGACAGTCCCCACACGGCCGCCGCGACGTACTCCGCGCCTATGCCGGCGCCGCGGCTCGTGGCGTGCATGTGCCAGTCGCTCGCGTCGTGACCGGAGATGCGCGGCTGCACCGGGTACGCGACGAGCAGCGCGTTCAGCTCGGTGACGACGTCGGCGTCGGCGCCGGCGGCACCCATCTCGAAGACGTGCCGGAGCTTGCGGCCGGCGCGCCGCAGCGCGGCGAGATCCTTCTCGGTCGCCTCCGCGGCGGCGTGGCTGTCCTCGCCGAAGACGGTCTCGGCGTCGATCGGCAGCTCCTGCGGCAGGTTGGCCAGGTTGACCGCCGTCTGTGCGTACGCGTCGAAGTCCACGAGACCACCGTAGTCAACGTTCCGCCCCGTAACCACCGCGCGCGGTAAGAGTGGCTTACCGGAGGGCAAGATCAGCGGTGCCGTGGGGCTCCGGCACGAGCAGGATCGTGCAAATTCGCGGCAGTCACCGCTATGTCTGAACGTCGGTGGCGAACCTAACCTCGGGAGATCAAACGCCCAGGCACACCCGGGTTCACCGGGGTGGGTCGGCCCGGTTCGTACGGGTCGCACGGGGCGCAGGCGGGACAGTCGCGTGCATTCGCCGCGTACCTGAGGGAGGTGGTGACGATGCCGGTTGCCGTCGCCGAGCCGGCGGTCGCCGACCGGGACGCCCGGGCACCGGTACGCCGGGCCGGCCGGGGCCGCCGCGTGCGGGACGCGCTCACCGCGTACGTCTTCCTCGGGCCGAGCCTGTTCGGGGTGTTGGCGTTCCTGCTGGCGCCGGTGGTCATCGTCGCGGTGATCAGCCTGTTCAAGTGGAACCTGCTGGCCGCGCCGCAGTTCGTCGGGTTGGCCAACTACCGCCGGATGGCCGGTGACGGGAACGTCTGGCACTCGGTCGCGGTGACCGTGTTCTACGTGCTCATGACGATCCCGACGCAAACGATCCTGGCGTTGGTGCTGGCGCTGCTGCTGAACACGAAGCTGCGCGGGATCCGCGTGCTGCGGGCGCTGTTCGTGATCCCGTGGATGGCGACGCCGGTCGTGATGGGCGTCGTCTGGAAGTGGATCTTCGACACGCAGAACGGGGCGCTGGACTCGTTCCTGGGCCTGTTCGGCGTGGATCCGGTGAACTGGCTGGGATCCGGCGCGCTGGCGCTGCCGTCGACGGCGGCGGTCGGCGTGTGGAGCGGCGTCGGCTACACGATGCTGTTCTTCCTGGCCGGGCTCCAGGGCATCCCGGAGCCGCTGTACGAGGCGGCCCGGCTGGACGGTGCCGGGCCGGTGCAGCAGTTCTTCGCGATCACCCTGCCGCTGCTCCGGCCGACCATGTTCTTCGTGCTGGTCACCAGCGTCATCGGGTCGTTCCAGGTGTTCGACACCGTGTACGCGATGACGAAGGGCGGCCCCGGCGACGCGACGTCGGTGCTCAACTTCACGATCTACCAGACCGCGTTCCAGCTGTTCGACGACGGGTACGCCTCGGCGCTGGCGATGCTGCTGTTCGCCCTGCTGCTGGTGCTGACGCTCGCCCAGGTCCTCTACTTCCGCAAGCGCACCACGTACGACTACAGCTAGGAGATGGTGTCGGTGAGGTGGCTTCGCAACACCATCCTGTACGTGGTGCTCGGGGTCGGCGCGTTCGTCTGCGTCTTCCCGTACCTGATGGTGGTGTTCACGTCGCTCAAGACCGGGCGGCAGCTGAACGCCACATCCCCGTGGCTGCCGGCGATCCCGGGCACGCTGGGGAACTACACCAAGCTGTTCAACGGATCCATCGCCAACGTCGCGTTTCCGGCGTACCTGTGGCACACGGTGCTGCTGGCGGTGATCCTGACGGTCGGGCAGCTGGTGTTCACGACGCTCGCGGCGTACGCGTTCGCCCGGATGACCTTCCCCGGGCGGGAGGTGCTGTTCTGGGCCTACGTGGCGACCCTGATGGTGCCGAACGTCGTGACGATGATCCCGCTGTACCTGATCATGCGGCAGATCGGCTGGGTGGACACCTGGATGGGTCTGGTCGCGCCGTACGTGTTCGGCTCGCCGTACGGGATCTTCCTGATGCGGCAGTTCTTCCAGACGCTGCCGAAGGATCTGGAGGACGCGGCGCGCATCGACGGCGCCGGCGTGCTGGCCACCCTGACCCGGGTGATCCTGCCGCTGAGCAAGCCGATCCTCGGCACGTTGAGCATCCTGACCGTGGTGTTCGCGTGGCACAACTTCCTCTGGCCGCTGATCATCACCAGCGGCGACGGTACGAAGGTCGTGACGGTCGGGATCGCCTCCCTGCAAGGGAACCTGGGCGCCGACTACAACCTGATGATGGCCGGGAGCTTCGTGGCGCTGGTACCGCTGATCGTGGTGTTCCTGCTCTTCCAGCGGTCGATCGTGCGTTCGGTGGCACTGAGCGGCCTGAAGTGACCGACCATCCACTGTAGACACTAGGAGTGGCTTCATGACTGGTATACGCAGGCGTACCGTGCTCGGCGCGGTCGCCGGTGGCGCCGCGGCGGCCGGGCTGGCCGCGTGCGGCGGTGCCGCGGGCGGCGGGCAGGGCAGCGGCAAGGGCACCGTGGTCTTCCGCATCTGGGACGAGGAACAGCTGCCCGGGTACAAGAAGTCGGCGGCGGCGTTCCACGCCAAGCATCCCGACATCACGGTGAAGATCGAGCAGATGCCGTGGGAGGCGTACTGGTCGAAGCTCACCACGGAGCTGGCCGCCGGCAAGGGCCCGGACCTGTTCTGGAACACCGTGTCGTACTTCCCGGAGTTCGCTCAGCAGGGCGTGCTGGTCAACTTCGACCCGCTGATCAAGCAGGACTCCCTCGACACCAAGCAGTTCTACCCGCAGGTCCTCGCCACCTACACGCACGAGGGCCACGTGTACGGGATGCCGGCGGACTTCGGCATCACCGCCATGGTCTACAACGCGGACCTGTTCAAGGCGGCCGGCGTACCGGTGCCGGGGGAGCTGACGTGGGCGCCCGACGGGTCGGGGTCGCTGCTGGAGACGGCGCGCAAACTCACCAAGGACCGCAACGGAAAGCGGCCCGACCAGGCGGGGTTCGACGCGAAGCACGTCAAGCAGTGGGGCTTCATGGCGGAGAACCACAACCAGACGCAGTACGTGAACTGGATCCCGCAGAACGGCGGGTCCTTCATGTCCAAGCCGTTCGGGAAGTTCACGTTCGACCAGCCGAAGGCCGTGCAGGCGTTGCAGTGGCAGGTCGACCTCATCACCAAGTGGCACGTGTCGCCGCCGCCGTCGGCCGGCGTGGCGCTGGACCTGTTCAACCGCGGGCAGATCGCGATGTACCCGTGTGTCAACGCGATCCTGCCGTACATCGTGCCGAAGGTGAACTTCCGCGTCGGCGTCACGAGCCTGCCGTCCGGCCCGCTCGGCGCGGTCAACAACGTCAACGGCCTGTCGTTCGCGATGGCCGCGACGAGCAAGAACCAGAAGGCGGCCTGGGAGGTCGTCAAGTGGTTCGGATCCCCGGACTCGCAACGCATCATCGGCTCCGGCGGGTACGCGTGGCCGGCGAACAAGTCGGTCGCCTCGACGTACCACGACTACTGGAAGGCGAAGGGGCAGGACCTCACGCCGTTCGAGAAGGCGGCTGACGGGAAGACCGTGCTGCTGCCCGTCACGCCGATCTGGAACGCCGCCGAGCTGAAGATCGACAACACGTTCAAGCCGATGTTCCAGGGCGACCAGCCGGTCGGCCCGACCACGAAGAAGCTCGCCACCGAGCTCAACAAGCTCATCACGCAGTAGCCGGTACCCCGGCCGCGCCAGGTCACCACGCTCGTCGCCCAGTAGCAAGGACAGTGCTGCATGCCCACCGATCCGGTCACCCTGACCACCGCGGCTCCACCGTCGGACTCGCTTGACCTGCAAGGGATCCGACTGCACGCCGAGACCGACGTCGGCCCGGCCGGCATCGACGTCGTCGAACCCGCGCCGGGCGTACTGGAGGTGCACGTGACGGCGCCGCCGGCGGCCGCGACGCTGGCGTTGGACTGGGACCTGTGCACGGACGGCGCGACCGTCTACTGGCAGCCGGACTGGGCGCAGCGCCGGCACATGCCGGCGGAGTGGGCGTCGCGGCGGTCGGTGAGCCTGCTCCGCTCGGTACCGGTGGGCAGCCTCGTCGACGCCGCCGACCGGAACGTGGCGAGCTGGGCGCTGTCCGAGACGTCCCGCCGGATCCAGGTACGACGCGAGGGGATCCGCGAGGAGTCGGCCCGGTTCCGGTGCAGCACAACGGTTCCGGTGCCGACCGGCGAGGCGTACGAGGTGGTGCTGCGGATCGACCGGCGCCCGGTGGCGTACTGGACGGCGCTCGCCGACATCGCGACCTGGTGGGACGGTTTCTTCACCGAGCCGCCGATGCCGGCCGCGCCCGCCGGGCGCATGCCGACCTACTGCACCTGGTACGCGATGCACCAGGAGCTGACGGCCGACCGGGTCGAGCGGGCGGCGGAGCAGGCGTACGCGTTGGGGTTCCGGACGATCATCGTCGACGACGGCTGGCAGACCGACGACACCTCCCGCGGCTACTGGTACTGCGGCGAGTGGGAGACGGCGACCGGCAAGATGGGCGTCCTCGCCGACCACGTCGCCCGGGTACGCCGCGAGGGCGTCACCTACCTGCTGTGGCTGGCGCCGTCGCTGCTGGGGCGGCGCAGCCCGGCGCGGGCCCGGTTCGCCGACCGCGTCCTCGGCTCGCTGTCCGCGCAGGACGCCGACATCCTCGACCCGCGGTACCCGGAGGTGCGCGACCACCTGACCGAGGTGTGCGTGCGGCTGCTGGACACCGCGGGCGTGGACGGCTTCAAGCTCGACTTCCTGGACGCCTGGCTGGTGGACGATCCGCCGCCGGCCGGCGCGGGCGCGGACGTACCGGACGTGGAGTCGGCGGTGGTGCGCTGGCTGACCGAGCTGCGCGACGAGCTGGCGCTGCGCCGGCCGGACGTGCTGCTGGAGTTCCGCCAGAACTACACGGGTCCGGCGCTGCAACGCTTCGGCAACCTGTTCCGCGCGGCGGACTGCCCGATGGACATCGTCGACAACCGTACCCGGACCGTCGACGTACGGTTGCTGCTGCCGGGCCGGGTCGTGCACTCGGACCCGATCCTCTGGAACACCGGCGAATCCGCCGTGTACGCGGCGGAGCAGTTGCTGTGCGCCCTGTTCAGCGTGCCGCAGGTGTCGGTGGACCTGGCCGCGCTGCCGGACGAGCACCGGCGGATGCTCACGTACTGGCTGGGGTTCCACCGGGCGCACGTCGACACGTTGGTCGGCGGGGCGATCGAGCCGTCCCGCCCCGACCTCGCGTACCCGCTGGTGCGCTCGCGCGGGGCGAGCGGGGTGATCGCCGCGGCGTACGCGGCGGTGCCGGTGCCGATCGCCGCGGCCGACGGCCCGGACGCCGTGGTGGTCAACGGGACCGGGGCGGCCGGGATCGTCGTGGAGGTCGCACCGGACACCGAGGTGGTCATCCGTACGGTGCGGGATCATTGCGGCGAACCCGTTGCGGGACAGCCGGATCGGCTCACCGCCGGCCTGCACCGCCTAGCCGTGCCGCGGGCCGGGCTCGCGGAGCTTTCGGTGCGACCGTCGACCACATAGAGTCCAGCCCGTGTACACCGAGGTTCCGGCGCCGGATCTGTTGTGCGCGGGCAGGTTCGACGAGAAGCCCGGGTTCACGGTGTACCGCGAGCACGGTGCGCGGAACTGGATGATCAGCCTCACCGTCACGAACGCCGCCGACTACTGGGCCGGCGGCCGGCACGTCGGCACCGGTCCGGGTGATCTGGTGGTGATCGCGCCGGGCGCGGTGCAGCACTACCGGGCCGCGCCGGCCGGCGGCCCGTGGGGGTACTGGTGGGCGCACTTCCAGCCGCGGGCGGCGTGGTTCACCTGGCTGCGGCTGCCGGAGGTGGCGCCCGGCTTCAGCCTGACCCGGTTCGCCGGGGAGCGGCTGGCCGAGGCGGTCGCCGCGTTCGAACGCGTGCACCGCAACGCGATGCAGTCCACACTGGACGCTCCGCAGGGCCGGCTGATCGCGCCGTCCCGCGAGCTGACCGGGTTGTTCGCCACCGAGCTGGCGCTCAACGCGATCGAGGAGATCCTGCTGCTCGCCGTCGTCGAGCACGAGCAGCGCAAGAAGCGGCTGCCCGACCCGCGCGTGCAGCACGTACTCGACGGGATCGTCGCCGACCCGGCGCGGCAGGTCACGGTCGAGGACCTGGCGCGTGAGGTGGCACTGTCGCCGTCGCGGCTGTCGCACCTGTTCCGCCGCGAGGTCGGTGACTCGATCGTGAACGTCCTGCTCGCGACGCGGCTGCGCAAGGCGGCTTCGCTGCTGGAGTTCTCCGACCGGCCGGTCGGCCGGATCGCCGCCGACGTCGGCTTCTCCTCGCCGTACTACTTCAGCCGGCAGTTCCGCAGCCGGTTCGGCCAGTCGCCCAGCGCCTACCGCACCCGGGTACGCCGGCACGAGCTGCCCTGATCCCGCCGTACGACGGGCGATCCGGCGCAGCGCGATCGGACAAAAGCGCAGCCACCCGATGCATGGGTACGCACGCGCGTCGGACCTATGTTCTGTGCGTGCGTCCCCAGCGCACACCGTCCGGGTCGCCTTCCCGTCCACTGTGGACGTCCCTCGGCCCGCCCGGACGGTCGCCCGCGATGACGGGAGAATCCATGCACGGCAACGGAATGCCGCTCAGACGCCGCTCTGTCCTGGCCGCCGGAGGGATGGCCGCGGCGGCCGTCGGCAGCACCGCGCTGTCCACGCGTGCGTCGGCGGATCCGGTGAGCGGCAAAGGATACGTCGATGTGCAGCTGCTGAACATCACCGACCTGCACGGGTACCTCCAGCCGCCGGCGCCGAACGACGGCGGTCTCATCACCGGCGCCGGTGGCGTACAGCTGACCGTCGGCGGCGTCGGCTACCTCGCCACGCACCTGAAGCGGCTGCGCGAGGGCAACGGCAACTCCATCTTCTGTTCCGCCGGCGACAACTTCTCCGGCTGGCCCTACTATGTCGACTCGCAGAACAACGAACCGACCATCGAGGTACTCAACACGCTCGGGTTGCGGTTCTCCTCCGTCGGCAACCACGAGCTGGACAAGGGCGCCGACTTCCTGATCGACCACATGGAGCACGGCGCGCCGTACCCGATCGACCAGCCGTACGACAGCTTCGTCGACTCGACGGGCCGCCGCTTCCACGGCGCCGACTTCCGGTACTACAGCGGCAACGTCGTCCACCGGGAGAACGGCCGGCTGATCGTCCCGGCGTACAACGTCGAGTACGTCGACGCCGGCGGCGGGCGGACGCTGCCGATCGGGTTCGTGCACGTGACGGTCGAGGGCTGCGTCGAGGGTCCCGGCTTCAACTGCTCGTACCAGCCGACGATGCGGACCACCGACTTCGTCGCGGCCGCGAACCGGTCGGCGGCCGAGCTGAAGCGCCGCGGTGTGCACGCCATCGTCATCGTCATGCACGAGGGCGGGTACGCCGGGCCGGACTTCAACTCGGGTGTCGACCCGACCGGGCCGGCGTTCGAGCTGGCGGCGAAGGCGGACCCGGACATCGCCGCGATCGTCACCGGGCACTGGCACTGCCGCTTCAACATGATGGTCCCCGACCCGAACGGCGTACCGCGTCCCGTCGTCGAGGCCGGCTACTACGGCCAGCTCATCAACGAGATCCACCTGAAGCTGGACCGGGACACCGGCCGCGTCGTCCGCGAGCTGACCACTTCCACCAACCATGCGGTGACCCGCGACGTGCCGGTGGATCCGGAGGTGCAGGGCATCGTCGACCACTGGTCGGGCACGTCCGACAAGCTGTACGCGACGCCGCTCGCCCGGCAGACCGGCGACCTGACGCGCGTGCCGAACGCCGACGGTGAGAGCACCCTCGGCAACCTCGTCGCCGACTTCATCCGCTGGGACACCCTACAGAGCCGGCACGGGCACGCGCAGTTCGCGTTCCTGCCGGCGTTGCCGCCCAAGGGAATCAGCGCGCTGCGCGGCGACCTGCCGTACGCGAGGGGCGCGAACGCGGCGGACGCCGACGGGACGATCCTCTTCGGCGAGGCGTGGACCGCGTACGGCTTCGACTCGCCGATCGTGACCGTCTCGATGACCGGCGACGCGTTCCACCGCGGGCTCGAACAGCAATGGCAGACGCAGGCCGACGGTTCGGTGCGGTTCTTCCCGTTGGCCGTCTCCGACCAGGTCCGCTACACGTACGACCCGACCGCGCCGGTCGGGCAGCGCGTCGACCCGGCGACGCTGCTCGTGGACGGCACGCCGATCGACCTGTCCGGCACGTACCGGATCGCGACGAACGCGTACACGGTGCTGGCCTACGACGGCTATCCCGCGCTGACCGAGTACACCGACGCCGTCCGGCACACCCTCGACCACGAGGGCTTCGTCCGGTACCTGCGGCTGCGCGGCACGATCGACCCGCCCGCGCTGGGCCGGGCCACGTCGACCGCGCCGCACGCGCGCGGCGCCGCCCCGGCGTACGTGCCGCCGCCGGCGGCCGGGCGCGACAGCCGGCCACCCCTGCCCGCCGGCGTTCGCTGCTGAGACGCGTCGGATGGGGCGGGCCGAGCCGAATCGCCCCATCCGACGATCCGATGCCACCGCCGCGGGCGTACGGAAAGATCAATGGTGAGGGGGTCGCGATCCCGTGGTACCACAGGCGACGCGCCGGGGCAGGTCCCCTGTCGCCGGGGCATGGTACGGCGCTAGAGTCGGGCCATGCTCCGATCGGTGATCCTCGCCGCCGCCCGCAGTGACCGGGTCGAGCGGCTCGTCGAGACGGCTCCGGTCAGCCGGGACGTCGTCCGGCGTTATGTCGCGGGTTCCGCCGTCGACGACGCCTTGCGCATCAGCCGCGACCTCGTCGAGGCGGGGCTCGCCGTGAGCCTCGACTACCTGGGCGAGGACACCACCAGCCCGGAGCAGGCCGACCAGACGAAGCAGTCGTACCTGGACCTGCTTGCCGCGCTGTCCGCCGCCGGGCTCTGCCCGCCCACCGAGGTCAGCATCAAGCTGTCCGCGCTGGGCCAGATGTTCGACGAGAAGCTGGCGTACTCGTATGCGCGGGAGATCTGCCAGGCCGCGACGAACGCCGGAACCACGGTCACCGTGGACATGGAGGACCACACCACCACGGACTCCACGCTGGAGCTGCTGATGCAGCTGCGCAAGGACTTCCCGGACACCGGTGCCGTGCTCCAGGCGTACCTGCGGCGCACCGAGGCCGACTGCCGTGAGCTGTCCGGCCCCGGTTCGCGGGTCCGGCTCTGCAAGGGCGCGTACTCGGAGCCCGAGTCGGTGGCGTTCCAGTCCCGCCTCGACGTCGACCGGTCGTACGTGCGGTGCCTGAACATCCTGATGGGCGGCGAGGGCCACCCGATGGTCGCGACGCACGACCCGCGCCTGGTCGCGATCGCCGAGGACCGGGTGAGGTGGTTCGACCGCGCCCCGGAGACGTTCGAGTTCCAGATGCTCTACGGCATCCGGCCGAACGAGCAGCGTCGCCTCGCCGACGACGGCAACACCGTACGCATCTACGTCCCGTACGGCGTCCAGTGGTACGGCTACCTCATGCGCCGCCTGGCCGAGCGCCCGGCGAACCTCGCCTTCTTCCTGCGCTCCCTCGGTACCCGGGGCTGACTCCCGCGGCAGTGGCCCATCTGACGTGGGATCGGGCGCCACTTCGGCGGGTCGGTGTCGTTAGGCCGGTGGAAGGTCCAGAAACTGCCCCTCTGCCACCGAAACACGGCAGACGCGACCGGTAGCCGGTTGTCATTACCCATTGACGGGTTGTGATCCCCTCTCGGCGGTTCGCTGTGGAATCGCCGTTCCGGTCTGGGCATGGACCACCAAGAGGTGCAAGATCGGCTGGGGTCTGCCGCGGTCACGCGCCGCGGACGGGCCTCCAGTCGGTATGCCCGAGGAGGTAGGCGATGACCCTCAGACGACGGAGCCCCACCGCACGGCGCCGCAGGCTCGCCATGGAGCTGCGCCGGCTGCGTGAGGAAGCGGGCCTCACGATCGACCAGGTCGCCGGAAAGATGGAGTGTTCGGCGTCCAAGATCTCCCGCACCGAGAACGCGCAGGTCGCCCCGACCGCCCGCGACGTCCGGTTCATGCTGCACATCTACGGAGTGGACGGCGACAAGTGCGAGGAGCTCGTCCAGATCGCGCGTGAGGCACGCCAGAAGGCGTGGTGGCACCCGTACAGCGACGTCGCGCTCGGCCCGTACATCGGGCTGGAGGCCGCCGCCGCGACCATCTGCACCTACGAGGCCCTGCTGATCCCCGGCCTCATCCAGACCCGGGAGTACGCGCGGGCCGCGATCCGCGCCGCCCGGCCCGACCTCACGCCGGAGGAGATCGAACGCCGCGTCGACCTTCGGCTGACCCGCCAGCAGTTGCTGACCGAGGGCGATCCCCCCGAACTCTGGCTCGTACTCGACGAGGCGGTTCTGCACCGCTGGGTCGGCGGGCGCGAGGTCATGCGTGAACAGCTGCACCACCTGGCCGCGGTGGCCGAGTACACCAACGTGACCATTCAGGTGGCCCCGTTCGACAGCGGCGAACACGCCGGCATGGACGGCGCTTTTGTCATCCTCGGTTTCCCCGATCCCGAAGACCCGGATGTCGTTTATCTCGACAACGCCACCGGCGGCCTTTATCTGGAAACCGAATTGGAAGTCCGTCGTTATAACTTGATGTTCGACCACCTACGTGCGGCGGCGCTCAAGCCGGACAATGCATTGGAGCGCATCGTCGCGCTGACAAAGGAGCTGTGATGCACTACGTAGGCACCGCGTACCCCACCGAGTTGGCCGGCGCGGCCTGGCGCAAGAGTACCCGCAGCGGGGGCGGGAACAACTGCGTCGAGGTCTGTTTCGTGCCGTCCGGTGTGGGCGTGCGGGATTCCAAGAATCGGCTGGGTACGGCCTTCGTTTTCGGTGGCGGCGCGTGGGCGTCGTTCCTTGGTGACGTCCGCGACGGTCGTTTCGACCTGAGCTGACTTCGCATTTCGCACGGCATTCGTGAGCCAGGCGCCGGTACCGTCGCAGGGCGGTGGCCGGCGCCCGGTCGCGTACCGGCCGTCGCATGCCGGCGCCCGTGCGGCGCGAGACCGCGGGGCCGGCTAGGCTGTCCTCTCGAGACCCTTTCCTGGCGCATCGTCGACGGGCCGACCGAGCACCGCTGGTGTGACGTCGGTCCGCGCACGTACGGCCGCCGAGCCGGCCGCCGAGGCGCCCGGCTAAGGTTTGGTGTTCACTACCCGACGCTGGTGCCGCACGCGCAGGCCCGGCACGACCGCAACAAGGGGACTGACGTATGGGCTCCGTCGTCAAGAAGCGCCGCAAGCGCATGGCCAAGAAGAAGCACCGCAAGCTTCTGCGCAAGACCCGCATCCAGCGTCGCCGCCAGGGCAAGTAGCCCGCGCGAGGCGGGTGGGCGGGTGCCGCCGGCGACGAACGCCGTCGGACGGCCCGCACCGCCACCCGCGCGCCGCGGTTCGACCGGCGATCTCCACCTCATCGCGTTGGGGGCGCGCATGCCGCATCCGCGCACGGTGCTCGTCACCGGTGTCAGCCGGTACTTCGCGGCCCAGGCCGCCGGTCGGCTCGCCGCCGACCCCCGGGTGGCCCGCGTGTTCGGCGTCGACGTCACCGAACCGAGCGGCGAGCTGACCGAGCTGCTCGGCCGCGCCGAATACGTGCAGGCCGACATCAGCAGCCCGGCGATCGCGTCCCTGATCGAGGACCGCGGCGTGGACACCGTCGCGCACCTGGCCGTGGTCGCCGGCCCCGGCGGCGCCGGCGGCCGGGATGCGATGAAGGAGCTGAACGTCATCGGGACGTTGCAGCTCCTCGCGGCGTGCCAGCGTTCCGCCACGGTGCGCAGCATCGTCGTCCGCTCCTCGACCGCGGCGTACGGGGCGTCCCCGCGCGACCCGGCGATCTTCACCGAGGACACGGCGCTGCGCGCGCTGCCCCGCGGCGGGTACGCGAAGGACATCGTCGAGATCGAGGGGTACGTCCGCGGCTTCCGGCGGCGCCGGCCGGACGTGTCGGTGACGGTGCTGCGGTTCGCGCCGTTCGTCGGCTCGCGCGCCGACACCACCCTCACCCGGTACTTCTCGCTCCCGCTCGTACCGACCGTGCTCGGGCACGACCCGCGGATCCAGTTCGTCCACGCCGACGACGCGATCGAGGTGCTGTGCCGTGCCGTGGCCGAGGACCATCCCGGCTCGTTCAACGTGGCCGGGCCGGGCGTGCTGCTGCTGTCCCAGGCGGTACGCCGGGCCGGCCGGGTGCCCGTACCGGTGCCCGATCCCGGCATGACGGCGGTGGCGCGGCTCGCCCGGCGCAGCGGGCTGGTCGACTTCTCGCTGGACCAGCTCGACTTCCTGGTGCACGGTCGGGTGGTGGACGTACGCCGGCTCATCGACGACTTCGGCTACGAGCCGCGCTCGACGCCCGTCGCGTTCGACGACTTCATCACCGGCCACGGGATGGGCGCCCCGGTCAGCCCGAACGGCGTCGACGCACTGGAACGTACGCTCGCGTCCGGTGGCCGGTCGCTCGTCGCCGGCGTACGCGGACTGCTGCGTCCGGGAGGTGACCGGTGACCGCCGCCCCCGAGCCCGTCGACGCCGCACTCGACGACACCGGTCCCGTTTCCGGCGCCGCCACGCCCGATGGCGCGATGCCCGGCGACTCCGCGCCTCACGGCGCCGCGCCCGATGGGGCCGATGCTGGTGCGGACGACGCGCCGGCCGGCCGGACGGTGGCCGAGGCGGCGCGGGACGGGGACGTGTGGGAGCGGAGGGTCGCGGACGGCCTGGCGTTCCTCCGGAAGCGGATCACGGGCGACTACCCGGTCGACGACTTCGGGTTCGATCCCGAGCTGACCGAGCAGGTCTTCGCGCGTACGCTGCGCCCGATCTACCGGGACTGGTTCCGGGTCGAGGTGTCCGGGCTGGAGCACGTGCCGTCCGACAGCGGGGCGCTGCTGGTCGGCAACCACTCCGGCACGATCGCGGTGGACGGCATGATGCTCCAGCTCGCGCTGCTGGACGAGCATCCGGCGCGCCGGCACCTGCGGCTGCTCGGCGCCGACTTCATCTTCCGTACGCCGGTGCTGGGCGAGTTCGCGCGGAAGTCGGGCGCGACGCTGGCCTGCAACCCGGACGCGGAGCGGATGCTGCGCGAGGGCGAGATCGTCGGCGTGTTCCCCGAGGGCTTCAAGGGCGTGGGAAAGCGCTTCACCGACCGGTACAAGCTCCAGCGGTTCGGCCGCGGCGGGTTCGTGTCGGCGGCGCTGCGTACCGGTGCACCGATCGTGCCGGTGTCGATCGTCGGGGCCGAGGAGATCTACCCGCTGATCGGTGACATCAAGCCGCTGGCGCGACTGCTCGGCATCCCGTACTTCCCGGTCACGCCGTTGTTCCCGTGGCTGGGGCCGCTCGGCCTGGTACCGCTGCCGAGCAAGTGGCTGATCGAGTTCGGCGAGCCGATCGACACGACGACGCTGGACATCGACCCGGACGACCCGCTGGACGTCTTCGGCCTCGCCGACCAGGTACGCGAGACGATCCAGCAGACGCTGCACCGCCTGCTGCTGCGCCGCGGCACCACGTTCTGACCGGCTAGAGGCCGGCCGCGACGGTACGGAAGGCGTCGAGCAGGTCGGGCGCGGACGGGGCGTCGTCGGGGTCGACGAGCCAGAGACCGACCACGCCGACGAGAAGCGCCTGGTAGAGCGCGCCGACGCGGAGGGCGGCGGCCTCGTCCGCGGTGGCGGTACCGAAGATGGCGGCGAGTTCGAGGCGGGCGCGGCGGGTCGCGTCGGCGAAACTCCGGCGCAGGTCGGGCGTGCGCTCGATATGCGCGATGAGCTCGAACTGGATCGCCCACAGCGGCCGGCTCTCGGCGAGCGAGTCGAGCACCGCCGTCCAGGCCCGTTGGAACGCCTCGGCGCCGGCGGCGACCGGCCCGCGCGCGGCGAGTGACCGGGCGAGGTCGTCGCCCCACTCCTCGATCGCACGCTCCAGTGCCGCGTCGAGCAGCGCCTCCTTCGACCCGAAGTGGTACCCGATGGCGGCGAGGCTGACGCCGGCCGTGGTGGCGATGTCGCGTGCGGTGGTCCGCGCGTAGCCCTTGTCGTAGAGGCAGCGCGTCGCGCCGTCGAGCAGCGCGTCCCGGTTTCCCATGATCACGATGCTAACACGCATGTGTCAGACGCGCGTCTTGCACAAACGTCTAACACGGTTGTATCGTCTGCGGCACGATCCGTTCGTCGAAGGAGCTTCCGATGGCCAACCGCACCGTGCTCGTCTCCGGCGCCGGCGTCGCCGGCCTCACGCTGGCGTACTGGCTGCGCCGGCACGGCTGGACGCCGACCGTGGTGGAGCGGGCACCCGCGCCGCGCGCCGGCGGGTACAAGATCGACATCCGGGGTGCGGCGCTGGACGTGGTGGCACGGATGGGGCTGCTCGACGAGATCCGGGCCCGCACCACCGACGTACGAGGCGGCCACGTCGTCGACGCGACCGGGCGGCGGGTGGCCGGCATGGACGGCGACACGTTCGGCGGCCGGGTGCACGGCGACGCGGAGATCCACCGCGGCGACCTGGTCGACCTGCTGTCCGGCGCGACCGACATCGACTGCCGGTACGGTGACGCGATCGCCGACCTGACCGAGACCGCCTCGGGCGTCACGGTCACCTTCGACAGCGGCGACACCCGGACGTACGACCTGGTCGTCGGCGCCGACGGGCTGCACTCCCGGACCCGTCGCCTGGCCTTCGGCCCCGAGGACGACTACCTGCGGTCGATGGGCTACCGGATCGCCGTCTACAGCGTGCCGAACGAGCTGGGCCTGGACCGTGAGGAGCTGACGTACGTGGAGGCCGGGCGCACGGCCCTGACGTACAGCACGGCACGCGACGACGGCGCCAAGGCTATGTTCCTGTACGCGGCCGCCGACTCCCCGACGGACCCGCGCGCCGAGCTGACGGCGGCGTACCGCGGGGCCGGATGGGAGGTGCCGCGGCTACTCGCCGGCATGGCCGACGCGCCGGACTTCTACGCAGACACGCTCGCACAGGTACACATGGGCGCGTGGAGCCGCGGGCGTGTCGCGCTCGTCGGCGACGCCGCGTACGCCGCGTCACCCGCGTCCGGACAGGGCACCAGCCTCGCCCTCGTCGGGGCGTACGTGCTGGCCGGCGAGCTGGCCGCGACCGACGACCACCGCGCCGCGTTCGCCGCGTACGAGCGCCGGATGCGGCCGTACGTCGAGGCGAACCAGAAGCTCGGCCCGGCGAACGTCAGGCGGATGGTGCTGCGCACCAACGCGCAGGTGCGGATGTCCATGCTGATGCTGGGGATCGTCGGTCGCCTGCCCGGCCGCGACCGGATGATGGCCCGGGTGATCGAGCCCATCCACCGCGCGGCGACCGCGATCGCGCTGCCCGACTACTGACGCCGGTGCCGCCGGTAGCGGTAGCCGGCGAGGAACGCCGCGGCCGCCAGCCCGACCGGCAGCACGTACCGCGCGGCGCGGCGGCCGGTGCGGAAGTCGTGCACCTCCCAGCCCCGGGTACGCGCCAGCCGGCGCAACGAGGCGTCCGGGTTGATCGCGACCGCGCCGCCGACCACCGTCAGCATCGGCAGGTCGTTGATCGAGTCGCTGTACGCCACGCACCGGTCCAGGTCCAGCTTCTCCCGGTGCGCCAGCGCGCGGATCGCCTCCGCCTTCGCCGTACCGTGCAGGATGTCGCCGACCAGCCGCCCGGTGTACACGCCGTCGCGGGTCTCCGCGACGGTGCCGAGCGCGCCGGTCAGCCCGAGCCGGCGGGCCAGCAGCTCCGCCAGCTCCACCGGCGCCGCGGTCACCAGCCACACCCGCTGCCCCGCGTCGAGGTGCAGCTGCGCGAAGGCCCGGGTACCCGACCAGATGCGGGCCGCGAGCAGCTCGTCGTAGATCTCCTCGCCGTGCTCGACGATCTCCGACACCCGCCGGCCCGCCACGAACGCGAGCGCGCTGTCCCGCGCCGCGGAGATGTCCTCCGCGTCCTCGGTACTCGTGGCGCGGAACTTCATGTGCTTCCAGGCGAACCCCGCCAGGTCCCGGACCGTGAAGTAGTCGTGCGAGGCGAGCCCGCGGGCGAACCAGAAGATCGACGCGCCGCGCAGCAGCGTGTTGTCCACGTCGAAGAAGGCGGCGGCGGTCGGGTCCGGGCTGACCCGGCGCGCCACACCCGGCTCCGGTGGCGCACCCGCCGCGTATCCCGTGCTGGCCTGCTCGGCGCTCGCCACGCCGGCCACGCGGGCACGAACCTCCCGCCGCCGGCGTCGGCGCCGCAGCTGGGCGAACAGATCCACCCGCCGAGGGTATCCGCCGGCGGCGGAACCGGTCAGAGCAGACCGCCCAGGATTTTCCCGATCGTGCCGAACAGGCCCCCGCTGTCCGACCCGCCGGTCGACGAACTCGGCGACGGCGAACCGCTCCCGGTCGGCAGCGGTACGCCCGGCACGCCGGGCAGCGGTCCGGAGCCGCTGGGGCTCGGCGTCGGGCTGCCGCTCGCCTTCCCCGACGGTACGGGGGCGCCGGACGGCCGCTCGCTGCGTGACGCCCGGTCCTCCCCGGTACCCGACGGGCCGGGCGCGGAACCGCCGGGCAGCGCCGAGCAGGACTGCGGGATCGGGCCGAGCACGTCCTTCTGCACCGGCCTGCCGGCCGTGCACAGCAGCAGCCGCCGCAGGTCGGTGGCCCGTCGCTGCACCTCGTCGACCAGCGCGAGCGACTTGATCGCCCGGGTACGCGAGTCGCCGGTGAGGCCGGACAGCAGCGACACCACGTCGGGCCGCTGGCTCGACGCGAACGACGTGACCGCGTCGAGCGACGCCGCGTCCCGCCGGGACACCGCCGTCGAGTCGAGCAGCTTGGTGCCCTGCCGGGTCTGCCGGTCCATGTCGTCGAGTACGCCGTCGAGGCTGTGCGGGTCGCCCTTGACCGCGGTCGCCTCCGTCGAGCGGGTACGCGCGAACTGCAGGTAGAGCTCGCCGGAGTTGAGGTCGGAGCCGGCTAGCGCGATCTGCGCCCGCTCGGTGGACCGCTTCACGTCGTACAGCGGGTCGCCGGGGACCGCGGAGGTGCTGGCGGCGGCGACGCCGGAGATGCCCATCGCGCCGGCGACCACGCCGCCGACGACGACCAGGCGCAGCTTCGGCCGCCGGTTCGGCGGGGCCGCGTGGTGGGTGGGGCGCGGGTCGGTCGGGTCGGCCTCGGCGTCGTGCCGGGCGTCGCCGATGCCGTGCAGCGCCGCGTCGGCCATCAGGCGTTCGCGCAGGCTTGCCCGGAAGTCCGGGTCGATCCCGGTACCCGCCTCGAACGACGCCCGCTCCTCGGGAATCCGCCCGCCGAGACACACCAAATGTGCGAGTGTGTCGTCGATGTCGGGAGTATGGTGTGCAGACCGGTGATGCCCCGAATGCTGGTGGGGCCCCACAGGCTGGCGCTGTCCCGAAAGCTGGCGCTGCTGCACAGGCTGGTGCTGCTCCGACGTGTCACGCTCGCGCTCCTCGACGAGCGCGGCGAAGCGTTCGGCCCGCCGGCGCAGGAAGATGTTCCTCATCGCCGTGCGCACCTCCTTCCGTCTCGGAGCACGCCGGGCCCGCCGGCGCGGCCGGCTGGGCAGCCAGCGGTGCGCCGCACACCGTCGACCTCAGTGAGACCAACGCGCACCGGTACGAGCGGGTTACGCCCGGGCAGCCGGGCCCGGCCGCGCGTCACCGACCTGGGTGCCCGGCGGCGCGCGGTGACCGCGATCGGGCGTACCCGACGGGCTGGGGTCACGGGGTGAAGCCCTCCGGCAGCAGCCGGGCGAGTGATCGGACCGCCCGGTACTGCAGTGCCTTGATGGCTCCCTCGTTCTTGCCCATGGTCTGCGCCGTCTCCGCCACCGAGAACCCTTGCAGGAACCGCAGAACAATACACTCCTGCTGCTCGGGATTGAGGCGCTTGACCGCTTCGAGCAGGGTCTGGTTGGTGAGCTTGTCCACGACGGCCGCCTCGGGGCTGCCCTCGGGGCCGCGCTCCGGGCTGTCCGCGTCGAGTACCTCGGCGGTGGACACCTCCAGCCGGTACCGGCCGGACTTGAAGTGGTCGGCGACGAGGTTGCGGGCGATCGTGACCAGCCAGGCGCCGAGGTCGCGGCCCTGCCAGGTGAAGCTGCCGATCCGGCGCAGCGCCCGCAGGAACGTCTCGGACGTCAGGTCCTCGGCGGTCTGCCGGGTGCTGACCCGGAAGTAGATGAACCGGAAGACCGTGTCGGCGTACCGGTCGTAGATGGCGCCGAACGCCTCGGTGTCGCCGGCCTGCGCCCGCTGCACGAGCCGCCACACCTCGGTGGCCGACTCGGGTACCTGGTCGGGCCGCTTCTCGTCGTCCGGTTGCTCGTCTCTGGGCGGCTCGGGTACGCGCTCGATCCGTTGGGTCGGCGTGTCGTCGGCGGGGCGCTCGGTGCCGTGTGGCCGTGGCCGTGGGCGGGTTCTGGTGGCGGCCCCGCGGATGGCCTGGCCGGCGCGTTCGGCGAGCGACGGCGAGCGGTCACCGGTACCCATCTCGGCGACGAGGCTGCGGAGCGAGCGGAGTCCCGCGGCGATGCTGAAACGGTCGACGAAAAAGCCCTGACCGTACGGGATGCTGCTCGCGCTCACCGGTCCCACCCCTCATGGCGACGTCCGCCGGTTCGGCGGGCGCGGCCAGGTGTGGCGGGGTGACAGGACGGTGCTTCGACGGGCACTGCGGCCTCCTCGGGCGAGGGGTTCGGTTCCCAAGGCTCAGGTGAGTCGACCCGGATGATGATAGGCCGGACATCACACTGATGTGTGTACTCGACTACTACGAGCAACAGTGTGTCGGGGTGCCTACCGCCGGTGACGGACATTCTGTCCGTCCCGTTGGGCTAATTTGTCGCGAGCAACTTTCGCTTTGCATGTGGCCCTCGGTCGTACCCCTCGATCGCCACGTCCTGCGGATCTTCCGCACCATACCCGCGTCGGCGCGCGGGGGCGCCCCGCGTGCCCTCCGTGTGCCAGACTCTGTGGCCGTGGAGCAGGACATCCGTAACATCCTCGCCCTCCTCGCCCAGGCCGCCCGGGACCGCCCGGAGCACGTCGCGCTGCGCGCCGGCGAGGTGTCGATCCGCTGGTCCGAACTCTTCGACGCCGTACGTCAGAAAGCCAACGGGCTGCGGGAGTTGCGTCTGGCGTCGGGCGACCGGCTCGCCCTGGTGTTACCCAACGGAATCGAATGGGTCACCGCATACTTCGCGGCACTCGCCGCGGATCTCGTTGTCGTACCGGGCAATCCGGCCTATACCGGGGCGGAGCTCGGCAGGATCCTCACCGACTCCGGCGCCCGCGTCCTGATCGGTACGCCCGAGACGCACGAGGCCACCGCCGGGCACGCCGGCCCGCACCGGTACGTCGTCGGCGGCACCCATCCCGACGCGCGGCCGTACGCCGAGCTGCGCGGCGACGGCGGGATGCCGGCGCCGGCGCGCGGCGGCGAGGACGTCGCCACACTGCTCTACACCTCCGGTACGTCCGGGACGCCGCGCGCGGCGATGCTCAGCCACCGCGCCCTGCTGGCGAACGGCGACCAGCTGGGTGCGCTGGACCCGCCGCCCGTCGGGCCGGACGACGTCGTCCTGCTGGCGCTGCCGCTGTTCCACGCGTTCGGGCTCGGGCCGGGGTTGCACGCGGTCGTCCGGCACGCGGCAACCGGCGTACTCGTGGCGCGGTTCGACGCGGAGACCACGCTCGACGACCTCGACCGGCACGGCGTGACCACCGTGCTCGGCGTCCCGTCCATGTACGCCGCCTGGGTGCGCCGGCCCCGGTTCGCCGAGCGGTACGCCCGGGTCGGGCTGTCGGTGACCGGCGCGGCGCCGCTCGCCCCGGAGACCCGGCAGGCGCTGGACGACGCGGGCGTCGAGGTCTTCGACGGGTACGGCCTGACCGAGGCCGGCCCGGTCGTCACCAGCTCGCTGGTCGGCCGGGCCACCGGGGCGCGGCGCAAGCCGGGATCGGTCGGCCGGCCGCTGGCCGGCGTGGAGCTGCGGCTGGTCGGGGCGGACGGCGAGCCGATCCTCGCCGAGGAGTACGAACAGGACGCCGACGCCAGCCCCGGCACCGACCCGGGGGAGATCCTCGTCCGCGGCGCCAACCTGTTCTCCGGGTACTGGCCGGACTCCTCCGACGGGCCGGACGACGACGGCTGGTGGGCCACCGGCGACGTCGGGTACATCGGCGAGGACGGCGACCTGTTCCTCGTCGACCGGATCGGCGAGCTGATCCTCGTCTCCGGCTTCAACGTGTACCCGCGCGAGGTCGAGCTGGTCCTCGTCGACCACCCGGCGGTACGCGAGGCCGCGGTGATCGGGGTCCCGCACCCGCTGACCGGCCAGGCGGTCCGGGCGTACGTGGTGCTGCACGACGGCGCGCACATCGGTGAGGACGAGCTCGTCGACTACTGCCACCGCTACCTCGCGCACTTCAAGTGCCCGGTCGGCGTCGACTTCGTCGACGAACTGCCGCACAGCGCGACCGGCAAGGTACGCAAGGCCGCGCTGCGGGATACTGGCGGGCGTGACTGAGCGGTTGACGTTGCTGACCCGGCAGGGCTGTCACCTGTGCGACGACGCCAAGGAGGCGATGGCCCGGGTGGCGGCGACCGCCGGGGTCGGCTGGCGTGAGGTCGACGTGGCCACGGACATCGAGCTGGAGCGGGAGTACGGTGACCGGCTGCCGGTGATCCTGCTCGACGGCCGGGAGCACGGCTACTGGCGCGTCGAGGAGGCCCGCCTGCTGCGAGACCTGGCTCACTGAGCGGTTTCTCGTACGCTCTCTGGCATGCATCTGGTGTGGGACTGGAACGGCACGCTCCTCGACGACTTCCGGCTGACCGTGGAAGCGACGAACGCGGCGTTCGTGTCGTGCGCGGGACGGACCGTCGAGGCCGAGGAGCACCGCCGCCGGTTCCGCCGGCCGATCGCCGACTACTACGCCGAGGTGCTCGGGCACGAGGTCGACGACGCCGAGTTCGCCCGGCTGGACAAGGTCTTCCACGACACGTACCACGGGCGGCTCGCCGAGTGCCGGCTCGCGGCCGGCGCGGCCGAGGCGCTGGCCGCCTGGCCGGGCAGCCAGTCGCTGCTGTCGATGTGGTTCCACGAGCAGCTCGTACCGTTCGTCGACGGGTTCGGCCTGACCCGGCACTTCGCCCGGGTCGACGGGCTGCGGGACGCGATCGGCGGCGGTTCGAAGACCGACCACCTGATCCGGCATCTCGGCGAGCTGCGGGTGACCGGCGCCGACTGCGTACTCATCGGCGACACCCTCGACGACGCCGCGGCGGCCACCGCGGTCGGCGCCCGGTGCGTGCTGGTCACCGGCGGCTTCACCGACGAGGTACGCCTGCGCGGCACCGGATTCCCCGTCGCCGCCACCCTCTCCGCCGCCGTCGCCCTCGCCCGCGCCTGACCGGGCCGGCCCGCTTACGCGACACCGGTCGCCGCCCAGTGGCCGGTTGCCGGCGATGCCTCAGGCGCACCGCGGCCGGTTGTCGTGAGTGCCTCAGACGTACGGTTGCCGGCGGTGCCTCAGTTGGTCAGCTCGTCCAGAAGCTGCCGTGCGTCCGCGGTCGCTGGATGGGCGGGCCCGTAGACCTCCTCGTACCAGCCGATGGCCTCGGCGCCGAGCTGCGCCGCCTCCTCGACCCGGCCGGTCCACTGGCAGACGCCCGCGAGCAGCGCCAGCGCATCGAGGGCGCCCGGCGCCCGATGCGCGGGGTCACGCCGGCAGATGGCGACGATGTCGCGGAGATGCGGCTCCGCCGCGCCGGCGTGATCACTGAGCGCCAGCGCGACGGCCAGGACGAGCCGCGCGGTACGGATCCGATCGTGCTCCGGCGGCAGCGAGCCCCGGTGCGCGGCGAGGTACCCGTTCGCGCTCTGGACCAACCGGTCGTACTGCTCGCGCTTGAGCCAGATCATCCAGAGCGTGCCGAGCGCTTCGAAGACGACCTCGTGGTGAGGTCCCAGGACCCGCTCGCTGATCGAGAGGATCTCGCGGATCTCGGCCTCGCCCAGGTCGGCCGAACCGTTGCGTTCGGCATGACGGCCGACACGGGCGACGCGGACCGCGAGCGTCAGCGGATGCGTGCGGTCCAGCGCGGCACGGGCGAGCCCCTCGGCCGTGCCGAGGATCCAGTCGGCGGCGTGCTCGGCCTTCCAGGTCGTCAGGAACTCCCGGGCGGTCATCGCCGCGGACACCGACGCCGTGACGACGCGGACGTCGGCGGGCCGGGCGGTGGAGACCTCACCGAGGAGGTCCATGGCGTGCGGGCTGAGCGCCTGCCAGAGCGGCCACGCGCCGGTGTCGTACTCGGGATCACCGGTCGGTCTGACCTCGGCGACGGAGCCGAGGAGCAGGGCGGCGAGGTCCCGGTGTTCGTCGGTGACCGCGGTGGCGCGGGCGGCGGCGCGTATGAGCGGGTGGATCTGG
Organism: Actinocatenispora sp.; assembly: GCA_036503555.1. Taxonomy (GTDB): domain Bacteria; phylum Actinomycetota; class Actinomycetes; order Mycobacteriales; family Micromonosporaceae; genus Actinocatenispora. The sequence goes on along the minus strand of DASXWQ010000067.1, from coordinate 35,595 downwards.
GCGGTGTGCAGCAGGCTCGCCGGGTTGGCCGGGACGGTGACGGTGATGAGGCTTTCCCGTTGCAAGGCAAGCAGTGCGCCGTCGAGGTCCGCGCGGCGCAGGCTGTCCGGGAACAACCCCGATCCGGCGACCGAGGTGAGGTCGGCGAGTAGTGCGGCGTACGGCACGGGGGCCGGTGCGAACGAGGCCAGCAGGTACAGCAGCGGACGGGCGGCGATCGCCTCGGCCTCGGCGGCGTCGACCCGCTCCGACCACCCGGCCAGCGTGGTACGCGGGTCGCGGGCCAGCTCCCCGAGCCGCTCGGCGATCGTCGAGCGGTAGCGGTCGAACGTGCTGACCGCATCGGGATCGGGGAACATCGCTGCCGCTGTGCGCGCGAGGTGTGTCCCGGCGAGGTCGAGGGCGAGCGGCAGGGCGCCCAGGTCCTTCGCCAGTTGCTGCGCGGAGCCCGCGTCCCCGGCGCCCGGCGCGCGGTCGAGCAGGGCCACCCCCGCCGGTACGAGATCCAGCGGCGGCACGGTGACCCGCCTGACCCACGTCGGCCAGTCGTCGGCCCGGCTGGTCACGATCAGCAGCCCGTCGGCGGTACGCGGGGTGCGGAGGTGACCGCGCCCGTCGGTGCCGAGTACGGTCGGATCGGCGACGTCGTCGATGATCAGGACCCACGGGCCGCCGAGTGCGTTGAGGCGCTGCCACACGAGATCCGCCGTGTTCTGCGTTCGTACCGCCCGGTCGCTGGCACCCAGCGCGTACGCCAGGGACCGCATCGCCTCGTCGACGTCCTGCCCGTCACCGGCCCGGACGAGCCAGGCGTGCGCGCCGTGCTCCTCGATCGCGCGGTGCGCCACGTCCACCGCGAGCGTCGTCTTGCCGACGCCCGGGACTCCCCGCAGCACCACGCTGGCCCCCGCCGCCGCGGCCAGCTCCGCCGCCAGCGCCTCCCGGCCGCGGAAGCGATCCGCCGCGACCAACCGGGCCGGCATCCCCACCGGTACGCCGGGCCGGCCCGCCTCCCGTCCCGCGAAGAAGTTGTTGACCTGCACCCCGCCCTGCTGGTTCGCCTGCTGTGCGCGGTCGTGCGCCTGGGCGTGCTGGTCGTCAGTCCCGGTCATCGGCGGCGCGGAAGGTGTTGTGCTGGATGCCCTGGTGCTGGTTGGCCTGCTGCGCGTTGTCGTACGCGATGGCGGTCTGGCTGCCCGGCGCGGACCGCACCGAGTCGGCGAGGGCGGTCAGCTCGCCGGCCAGCTCGGGATGGTCGGCCAGCAGCGCCTCCAGCCGACCCTGCCAGCGCGCCGCGAGTACGGCGGGGTCGGTGCCGGTCGACGCCGCCGCCTCCAGCGCCGACTCCTCCGCCGCGACCCGCGCCGGGTCGCCGCGCCCGAGCAGCCGCGCCAGCCCGGAAAGTACGGTGCGGCCAGCCGTGGTGGCGAGGCCACCGGCGCTCGCGGCGAGCGTCGTGACGAACGTCTGGCTGGCCGACTCGGCGAGCTTCACCAGTTCCGCGTCCATGCCGCACCCCCGGGGCCGTCGAAACAGATGCGACAAACGTACCAACCGGTCGACAACCTCTCGGCCCTCGCGAGGGTGCCGGTGGACATGGGGCGGGGCGGGAGCCATCCGACTGCTCCCGCCCCGCGATGAGGGCACCCGCCAGTGCCCTGGTCCTACTTGGCGAACGACACCTGGATGGTGATGTTGCCGTTGGCGGACTCCTTGACCACGGCGATCTTCGTACCGCTGCCGGCGACCTTCACCGAACCCTGCTTGTTCGCGGGGTCGTAGTACCGGTTCGGGTCGCTGTCGTCGAAGGTCTTCGCCGCGGCCTGGGACGCCTGGTCGAGGGTGAGACCCCCGGCCCGGTGCAGGTCCAGCGCCGGCGACGGACGCAGCCCGAAGGTCGCGTCGTACGGCTGGATGCGGTTGCCGACGAGCGTGCCGTTGGACCACTTCAGCGCGGTCGGGTGCGCGTCGACCGGCAGGATGAGCCCGCCGCCCGGGTGCGCGATCGTGTTGTTGTCCTCGTACGCGTAGTTCACGTACCAGATCAGCAGGCCGTTCTGGTACGGGAAGTGCTCGACCCAGTCCGGCCGCGAGTCGCCGAAGCCGAAGTTGTACGGGCCGGTGCGCAGCGCGTCGTCGTAGTCGACGTACTGCCGGTTCTCGGCCAGGTAGTAGCGCGGCTTCTTCTCGGACGTGGTGCCGGTCATCCGGGTGAAGCCGTCGGCGGCCCAGTCCGAGGTGGCGGACTCGACGTCGTCGGTCGTGGTCGTGCCGTCCACGGTCAGCGACAGGTCGTCCAGGAACGCGCCCGCGTAGTGCGTGCCGCCGTCGGTCGTGTAGTGCCAGCGGAGCTGCACCTTCTGGCCGGCGTACGCGGAGAGGTCGTAGCTGAGGTCCGTCCACGCGCCGTTGGAAGAGCCGGTCACGCCGTCACCGTTGAGCGACGTCCAGGTCTTCCCGCCGTCGGTGGAGACCTGCGCCTGGAGGTAGTCGTACCCCTCCTCGATCTCGTACCACGCCTTGGTGCCGATGCTGGCGGCCTTGGCGTTGGTCAGGTCGAGCTCGCGGGTGAGCGAGGTGGCGAGGTTGTCCTTGCTGCCGCTCCACCACTCGTAGCTGCCGGAGGCCGGCGTGTTGTACTCGGTGGTGATGGTCTGGTCGGGCAGCGTGACGACAACCGCCTGCGGGTCCTTCCCCTGCCGCGCGGCCGGGCCGAGCGTCAGCTTCGTCTTCGCCCCCTGGTACGGCACGACGTCGTAGTCCAGCCAGCCGAGCTGGTACTTGTCCCACGCGTTCATGTAGCCGGGGGTGGTGCCGATCGAGTCGAAGCCCTTGCCCAGCCAGGAACCCGCCGACATCAGCGTCCAGCTGCCGGTGCCGTTGTCGCCGCCGGCCGTGTCGTACTCGTCGGGCAGGCCGAGGTCGTGCCCGAACTCGTGGCAGAACACGCCGAGCCCGCCGTTCTCCGGCTCGGTGGTGTAGTCGCCGACCCACAGCGTCGAGTCGCCGACCTGGGTACCGCCGAGGAGGTTGCCCTCGGGGCCGGTCGTGCCGGCGTCGGTCGAGTACGCGTACCAGCGGTGGGACCACACGGCGTCGGCACCCTCGGTGCCGCCGCCGGCCTCCTCGCCCTCGCCCGCGTGCACGATCTCGATGTGGTCGAGGTACCCGTCGGGCTCGTTGAAGTTGCCGTCGCCGTCGTAGTCGTACCGGTCCCACTGGTCGAAGCGCGACAGGTACGTCTCGATGTCGGCGTCGCTCGCGCCGTTCGCCTTCTCCGCGGCGTACCAGGAGTTGACGGCGTCCTTGACGAGGTTCCAGTAGCCGTCGGACTCGGCGATCTCGTTGCTGCCGTACCGCGCCTCGTTGTAGGGCACGGTGACCCAGCCGCTCACGTCACCGCCCACGCTGAACTGCCCGCTCGACTGGTGCTCGTAGAAGTCCTTGAACGAGTCCTTCTTGCCGAAGAACAGGTCCTTGTAGTGCTGGGTGTCGAACTTGGGGACCCAGTACGTCGAGTTGTCGTCGGTCTCGCTGCCGTCCCAGTTGCGGTCGGGCTGCGCGATGTGGCCGTTGACCGGGCCGGCGCTGCCGCCGGTACGCGGGTCGGTCTTGTCGCCGAAGCTGACCAGGACCGTGAAGATCTGGTCGGTGCGCGTGGTGTCGGTCTCCACGTACTGCGGCTTGCCGTCGGCGCGCTTCCCGAGCTTGACCACGTCGGACTTGCCGACGCGCTTCGCCGAGACCGTACCGTTGGCCTGCTTCTCGGCCGCCTGGCGCATCAGCGCGCGCCGCTTGTCCGACATCGGGCTCGGCAGGTCGTCCTCGGCATGGGCGCGGGCTGCTTTCGGGGTCTTCGCCACGTCGTGGCCGTTGCCGGGCCCGGCGAACGCCGCCGACCCGAGCGCACCGACCACGAGCAGCCCCGCCGCGGCGCCGGCGACGATGCCGGCCTTGGTTCTCCGCACGCGTTCCTCCTCCTCGTCCCTCCGGCGCTGAGGGTCGCCGGATGACGGCGCGGCACCAAGGGGATCGGGTGCCGCGCCGGCACCCACCCTGGCACAACGGCTTTACCGGCGCCTTACCTTGACAGCAAAGGAAACAGCCTTGAGAACTCGCCTTAAGACTTCCTTTAGGCGACCGTTCCGGCCGGCGGGTCCAGCCACACCAACTCCACGTCGTACGCCCGCGACAGTGTCGCCGCGATCCGCTCCGCCGAGTCCGACACGTGCGTCGACGTGTCCCGGAAGCCGAGCGCCGTGCCCGTCACCGCCAGCCCCCAGTACAGAACCAGCGGTACGTCGTCCGGGTTGTACGCGCACACCACGAACCGCCGCGGCACCTCCGGCAGCCTGAACCCCGGAAGCTGTTCCTCGACGCGCGCCGCGAGCGCGCCGACAGATGTGTCAGTCATGCCCGAAACGTTGCCCTCTGTCATCGACCCTCGGTAGCCAACTAAGCTCCACACGTAGCGCTGTGCGAAACGGGGTCCGGCCTGTGCGGTCCGGAGGTGCGAGGTGCGATGCCCGTGACAACCGACCTGCCGACCGCGGCCGACTCCGCCCTCACGCTCTACGGATCCGAGCTACGCCGCCTCCGCACCGAACGCGGCCTCACACAGGACCAGCTCGCCGTCGCCATCAGCTACTCGACCACGCTCATCGGCATGGTCGAGAACGCCCGCCGCAACCCCAACCCCGACTTCACCCACCGCTGCGACGACGTCCTCCGCACCGGCGGCGCGCTCAACCGCCTGCTGCCCCTCATCGCCAGGGAGGCGTACCCGAGCTGGTTCCGCCCCTTCGTCGACATGGAAGCCGAAGCCCTTTCCATCCAGGAGTTCGAGGTCCAGGTGGTAACCGGTCTGCTTCAGACCGAGGACTACGCGCGGGCCATCCTCAACTCGTGGCCACCGAGGACGGCCGAGGACATCGAGCGTCGGCTCGTCGCGCGCATGGAACGGCAGCAGATCCTGCATCGCGATGACCCGCCGCTGCTCTCGTTCGTGCTGGACGAGAGTGTCTTGCGACGGCCGATGTGCGAACCCCGCCTCATGGCAGCGCAGCTTGCGCATCTCATTGCGGCGGCCGAGCTTCCGCACGTACAGCTACAGGTCCTGCCGTTCGACCGTGCGGCCAAGGCGCCGACCGATGGCTCGTACGTTGTGCTGGAACTGCCGAAGAAGGACCGCTACATCTACGTCGAAGGCCCTGGCAGCGGTCGACTCATTCCGGAGCAGGACCTCGTGGACAGATTTGCTCAGGCGTTCGCTAGGGCTCAGTGCCAAGCGCTGGCTGTGGAAGACTCGATTGGCCTGATCGCTCGTCTGAAAAGAGATCTCTATGAGCATCCCTGACATCGAGCACGTGTCCTGGTTCAAGAGTTCGCGGAGCGGGGGCCAAGGAGGCAACTGCGTCGAGGTTGCCACGAGCGGCACCGCCTGGTATCTCCGTGACAGCAAGGACCCCGACGGTGGTGTCCTCGCGGTCGACCCATCCGCGTGGTCGGCATTCCTGGCGACGCTCAGGCGCACCGGCTGACCAACCGTCCACAGTGGACGGTCAGCAGAACCAGCCGTCCTGGACCCAGCCGTGCCGGTTCACGTGCCCGTACGCGAAGCCGTACGCCCACCCGCCGCTGACCTGCTCGACGGCGAACGTCTCGGGATAGGTCAGGGTGCCCATCCACGCGCCGGCGGGCGCGGTGCGGACGGAGAGGCTGTCGGCGCACACCGTCTCGCGTACGCCGACCGTGCCGTTCGCGGCGTGTGCGGGTGCGGTGGCGAGCAGGACCGTGGCGGCGGTGACGGCGGCGGCGAGTGCCGCGGCGCGGCGTACGGACATCGATGTTCTCCTTGGGTACGGGAATCGTTGCGTACCAGGGGATCCGGGGGATGTGGCGGTCACCAGGAGTCGTAGCCGCCGATGCACTCGATGCGCATGTAGCCCCAGTCGTTCGGGCCGAAGTCGAACGTCGCGGCCCAGCCGTTGTAGACCGGGTGCGCGCCGGGCGTGTGGCCGATCTTGTCGCCGTAGCCGAGGACGCGCTTGAGCCCGTACGGCCCGGACGCGCTGTCGTAGTTGGCGTAGAAGCTGGCGCTCTGGCAGACGTTGATCGCGTGCTCCGGCACGACCGTCGCGTGCGCGGGTGTGCTGAGCGCGAGCGGGGCGGCGAGGGCGGCGCCGGCCGCGAGCAGACCGAGGGTACGCATGGCTCCTCCTCGTGGCGTCGGCGGTGGGGGCGGTCCGCCGGCACCACGAGAGGCTACCCAGTGCCGATCATGTCGGACAAGAGCCGACATCGCCCTGGGGGCAAGCGACAGCGGCCCGCACCGGGATCGGTGCGGGCCGCTGTCGGTGTGTCGGGCTACTCGTCGTCGCCCTTGCCGGAGTCGATGCCGGCCGAGATGAGGTCCATGACGGCAGAGTCCTGGAGGGTCGTCACGTCGCCCATGGTGCGGTGCTCGGCGACGTCCCGCAGCAGCCGGCGCATGATCTTGCCGGACCGGGTCTTCGGCAGGTCCGGGACGACCATGATCGAACGCGGCTTGGCGATCGGCGAGATCTCCTTCGCCACGTGGTTGCGAAGCTCCTTGGCGAGCTCGGCGCCCTGGGCCTCCTCCTGCGGTACGGAGCCGCGCAGGATCACGAACGCCACGACCGCCTGGCCGGTGGTCTCGTCGGAGGCGCCGACGACCGCCGCCTCGGCCACCTTCGGGTGGCTGACCAGCGCAGACTCGATCTCGGTGGTGGACAGGCGGTGGCCGGCCACGTTCATCACGTCGTCGACCCGGCCGAGCAGCCACAGGTCGCCGTCCTCGTCCTTCTTCGCCCCGTCACCGGCGAAGTAGTAACCGGGGAAGCGGGACCAGTAGGTGTCGACGTACCGCTGGTCGTCACCCCACAGGGTGCGGAGCATGCCCGGCCACGGCTCGGTGAGTACGAGGTAGCCGCCCTGGCCGTTGCCGACGGGCTGGCCGGCGTCGTCGACCACCTCGGCGTTGATGCCGGGGATCGCGGTCATCGCCGAACCGGGCTTGCCGGCCGTGACACCCGGCAGCGGGCTGATCATGTGGCCGCCGGTCTCGGTCTGCCACCAGGTGTCGACCACCGGCGTCCTGTCGTGCCCGACGTTGTGCCGGTACCAGATGTACGCCTCGGGGTTGATCGGCTCGCCCACGCTGCCGAGGATCCGCAGCGTCGACAGGTCGTAACGGGCGGGGACCTCGGCACCCCACTTCATGAACATGCGGATCGTGGTCGGCGCGGTGTAGAGGATCGTGACCTTGTACTTGTCGATGATCTCCCACCAGCGACCCTGGTGCGGCGTGTCCGGCGTGCCCTCGTACATGACGGAGGTCGCGCCGTTGATGAGCGGCGCGTACACGATGTAGGAGTGGCCGGTGACCCAGCCGATGTCGGCGGCGGTCCAGAAGACGTCGGTCTCCGGCTTGATGTCGAACACCGCCCAGTGCGTGTACGCCACCTGGGTCAGATATCCGCCGGTGGTGTGCAGGATGCCCTTCGGCTTGCCGGTCGTGCCGGAGGTGTACATGACGTAGAGCGGGTGCTCGGCGTCGAACGACTCCGGCGTGTGCGTGGTCGACTGGCGGTCGACGATGTCGTGCCACCAGACGTCCTTGTCGGTCCACGCCACGTCCTGCCCGGTACGCCGGACAACCAGCACGTTCCGGACGTCGGGGCACTCGGCGACGGCCTCGTCGACGGCCGGCTTCAGCGCGGCCTGCGACCCGCGCCGGTACTGCCCGTCGACGGTGATGACGATGCGCGCGTCGCAGTCCTGGATCCGGTCCCGCAGGGCGGTCGCGGAGAACCCGCCGAACACCACGGTGTGCGGGGCGCCGAGCCGTGCGCAGGCGAGCATCGCGACGACCGTCTCGGGGATCATCGGCATGTAGATGGCGACCCGGTCGCCGGTCTTGACGCCGAGCTCGACGAGCGCGTTCGCCGCCTGCGACACCATGCGCTGGAGGTCGGCGTACGTGATGGTCCGCGTGTCGCCCGGCTCGCCCTCCCAGTAGTAGGCGACCTTGTCGCCGTTGCCGGCCTCGACGTGGCGGTCCACCGCGTTGTACGCGGTGTTCAGCTTGCCGCCGACGAACCACTTGGCGAACGGCGCCTTGGACCAGTCGAGCACCTGGTCCCACTTCTTCGTCCAGGTCAGCCGCTCGGCGGCGTCGGCCCAGAAGCCGAGCCGGTCGTCGGCGGCCCGCCGGTACGCGTCCGCCGTGGCGTTGGCGTTGGCCGCGAGCTCGGCGGGCGGATCGAACCGGCGGGTCTCGTGCAGCAGATTCGACAGTGCGCCGCCTTCCGGCGTGGCGCCTTCGCTGCTGGCGGTATCGGTCATCAGCGCGACTCCCTCTTCGACGTGCCATTCCAGCGACGTTTCCTGCTGGTCAACTTAGTGCGACGAGCCACACATGGCGAGTGCTGGGTCCCACCGCCCGCATGGTGGACCATGCTCGGTAGAGCGAGGTTTCGGTCATCACCACTCATCCGGTTTGCAGAAGCTGCGCGTCCCGCCGGACCCCCACGGCATGCGACCGATGGGTACCGTGCCAGGCATGACCGTCCTGACACGCCTGCTCGAGCTGCCCGACGTATCGACGGATCTGGATGCCGCGCGGCAGGCCGTGGACGAGGTCCTGGCCGACCGCTCGCTCCGGCACACGGGCGGGCGCCTCGCCGCCGAGGTGTCGCTACGCAGCGCATACGCCTCGGCCACGCTGGAGGGCGCCGAGTCCGACCTCGACGCCGTACGCGCCGGCACCGTGACCGACCCGGTCGTACAGGGGGCGCTGCGGGTCGCCGAGGCGCTGCCCGGCCTGGCCGACACGTGGACCCGCGCGCCCGGCCAGGTCCTGGCGAAACTGCACCTGCTCGCCGCCCGGGACGTACTGCCGGCGGACGAGTTGGGCCGGCCGGCGATGCAGGGTCGGGCGCGGCTGCGGTTCGGCGGGCTGCTGGGCCTGATCGCCGACCCGCAGCCGGGCCCGGGGCTGCTGCACGCGGCGGTGGTACACGCGGAGCTGCTGGCGCTCGCCCCGTTCCCGGGGCCGAACGGCGTCGTCGCCCGCGCTGCGGCCCGGCTGACGCTGACCTCCCGCGGCGTCGACCCGCGCGGGCTCATCCCGGTCGACGGGGCGCACCTGGCCCGACGGCCGGAGTACCAGGGGGCGGCCAACGCGTACGCGACGGGTACGCCCGACGGGGTCCGCTCGTGGCTGCGCCACTACGCCACGGCGGTGACCGCCGCCGCGGCCGACACGGCAAAGCTCCGGTCGGCCCTGGTGTAGGACCGACCGGAGGTTCGCCGCGGGTTCAGCGACCGGGCGCCGCGTCGGCGGCGGCGCGGAGCTTGGCGACCCGGGCCTGGACGGCCGCCACGTACCGGGTCGTGAACACGATCGGTACGACGAAGCTCGCGATCTGGACGACCACGGTCACGGTGGTACCGGCGTGGGCGGCGGCGCAGGTGGCGAGGAGCGCGCCGCCGACGGTGAAGGACAGCGCCCAGAACAGCGTGATGATCACGTTGGTACGGATGAACATGGGCTGGTGCCAGATCTCGCGCGGCGTGCTGAGCCGGGCGATGCCGAGGGTGAACGGCTGCCGGACCGCCAGCGAGAACCAGGAGATCAGGGCCAGCCAGAGCGACGCGGCAGCCGGCATGTACGGGTGCAGCGCGGTGTGCGGGTCGGCGAACGCGAGTGCCACGGTCGCGACGAAGAACGCCGCCGAACCGATCTGGATCATCAACGCGGATGCCGGCCGGCGTCGCACGATCGAGGGCACCAGCGTCGCCGCACAGACGGCCAGCGCCGCGAGTGCGCCCCATCGCCACTGTGACGCCGGGATCACCGAATAGACGATCCAGGGCGCGAATGCCAGCACGTACGACATGGAGAGCTCCTCAGATGCCCCGCTGATGACATGTCAAAACTAGAATGTGCACTAGCGACCTGTCAAGCCTGGAAGGTATGCTGTCGACCATGAGCCTGCGACACGCACTGCTGGGCCTGCTGATCGACCGGCCGGCGAGCGGATACGACCTGATGAAGCGGTTCGAGGGGTCCCTGGCCAACGTCTGGCCGGCGTCCCAGAGCCAGGTCTACACCGAGCTGACCAAGCTCGCCGCCGACGAGCTGATCACCGTCTCCGACACCGGCCCGCGCGGCCGCAAGGAGTACGCGATCACCGACGCCGGACAGATCGAGCTGCGGCAGTGGCTCACCGAGACCAAACCCACCCGGCCGGCCCGCAATCCGGTGCTGCTCCGCGTGTTCTTCCTCGGCGTACTCGACGCGGAGCAGCGCGCGGACTTCCTCACCGACCTCGCCCAGCACGCGGCCGGCGACGAGGCGGCGCTACGGGAGCTCCGCGAGAGCATCGACTGGGACGACACCGACCTCTCGCGGTACGGGCGGATCGCGCTCGAATGGGGCCTGCGTTTCACGGCGATGCGGCGCGAGTGGGCCGAGTGGGCGGCGACCCAACTGCCCGGCTGAGCCGGTCCTCCCCGGAGGTGAACCCGCCGCCGCGGCCATCCCGACCGCGGCGGCGGTCGGACGTTACTGGTTGCCCGGCCAGAGCGGCTGGTTGGTCTGGGTCGGCGGCGGAGGCGGCGGCGCCTGCTGCTGCCCGTACGCCGGCTGGGTGGGCTGGGTGGGCTGGGCCGGCGGCTGGGTCGGCTGCCCGTACTGCGGGGCCTGCCCGTACTGCTGGGCCTGCTGGCCGTACTGCGGGGCCGGGGCCTGCGGCTGGCCGTACTGCGCGGGCTGCGCCGGCTGACCGTACGGCTGGGCCTGGCCGGGCTGTGCGGGCTGGCCGTACGGCGCAGCGGTGACGCCCTGCGCGTTGTACGGACCGGCCTGCGCCGTGCCCGACTTGTTGCTGCGCACCAGGGTGACGATCCCGTTGATGATGGCCAGGATCGGCAGGATGAAGATGTAGAACGAGATGAACACCGTGGTCGCGTCGCCGAGCTCCAGGTACAGCCCGTAGATCAAACCGACGAGGCCGACGATCCCGGTGAAGATCGTGCGGCCCGAACCCTGCTTGCGGGCGTAGGCCAGGACGGCGAGACCGACGCAGATCAGGCCGCTGATGATGTAGAACACCCCGACGGCCTTGATGCCGCCCTCGCTGATGGTGCCCACTGCGAGAGTCGCTGTGTGGTTCATGGATGACTTCCTCGGGGGGATGGCCGGGCGGTTGCCGGCGTCGCCCGAGACTAGGACATGAAAGCGACCCCTGGCCACAGCCTGCGGCCAGGGGTCGGATCAACGCGGTCGTACGGCTACTGCGGGTTCGGCCACTGCTGGCCGGGTGCCTCCGGCTGACCGTACTGCTGCTGCGGCGGCTGCGGATACGCCTGCGGCGCGGGCTGTCCCGGCTGCCCGACCACCGGATACGGCGCGGTCGGCGAGTCGCCGGGCTGCCGATATCCGGCGGCCGGGTCGTACTGCTGCTGGGGGGCCTGCGGGTAGCCGGCGGGCGGCATCGGCGCCGGCGGGCGCGGCGGCTGCGGATAGATCGTCGGCCCGATCTCCAGATGGCTGAGAACGGCGCCGACGACGGCGATGAGCGCGCCGAACAGCATCAGGTACCCGCCCCACGAGAACGACATCTCGACGGCCGAGTCGGTCTCGCTGCTGAACTGCACGGCGAAGTCGTGGCCGAAGATCGCGCTCTTCGCGGACGTGGCGTAGCCGAACAGGGCGAGGAAGACGAAGATCGTCACGCCGATCTGCAGGTGGCCGGTGCGGAAGCCGGCGACCTCGCGGTCCCGGGGCACCGCCATGCGCGCCGCGGCGAGGCTGATGGCGACCAGCCCACCCAGTACGACGAACCAGGTCAGCGGGGCCATGAACGTCTCCGTCGCCCAGGCGCTGAACCAGACCGGCAGGTGGTGTTCCTCCAGGTCGTTGCGGAACCGGCTGTCCGAGTACCCCAGGAACGGCGCGAAGGAGAACACGAACACGAGCAGGCCGCCGAACGCGGTCAGCGCGTCGCCGATCAGGATCCGCTTCTCCGGCGCCCATCCCGGCCCGGGCAGCTTCGCGTACGGCGCGCCGGACGGTTGCGGCATGGGCGGGCCGTACGGCCCGGGTCCGACCGGCTGGTCCGGCCCGCGCGGTGGTACGGGCGCGCCCTGGGGTGGCGGCGGCGGTCCCTGCGGTGCCTGCGCCTGCGGTACGGGCGCCTCGGGCGGCGGGTATGCGGCCGCGGGATGGGGTGGTGGCGGCTGCCCGTACGGCGAGGGGGCGTTCGCCTGCGACGGGTCGGTCGGCTGCATGGGTGGGGGCTCCTCGCTTGTCAGCTTCGGCAGCTTCGCAGGGTAGCCGAGAAGGGGTAGTCGCGGTCGGGCGCGACCCGGCGCGTGCGGTGTTCGTCCGCGCGGTGGCGAGACCACTCAGGGGCACAAAGGAAGCGAGCGATCCGGGTGCCGTCGGGCACTGGCCGAATCGCTCGCGACACGAACCCGGGCTACCAAGCGTGCACCTTTTCTCGTCGGTGCGGGTCCTTACGGGCCCGGTCGACGCGCCTCCCGCGGCTGGTCGCGCGTGGGTACCCGGTGTTCGTGCCACGGAGCTCGACCGAGACGGGGAACGTCCGCCCACGAGCTTGGACGAGGTCCGTACTCCCTTTCTACGCCGACCTGCGGTGATGCGCCAGCGTCCGGGCGAGAACTCCCGTCTATCGAGCAACTCTGCGGAGTTCTCGGGGGGCCGATTGTCACCTTAGGTCAGGCTACCCTAAGCTGCTCGCCATGATCACGTCACCCACGCTGCCGTCACCGAGGCGGGTCGCGGATGCGCCGCCGTACACCGAGGTGGTGTCGTCGGAGCCCGGGCTGCTGGCGTCCGACCCGGTCGGCCTGGCCCGGCTCGGTCTGCTGGTCACCGAGCTGACCCGGGACGCCCGCGCCGGGCTGCGCCGCCGATCCGGCCCGCTGCCCGCGCTCGAACCCGGCGAGCTCGCCGAACGGGTCGGCGCCGACCTGGCCGGCGGCGTACTCCCGCGCAGCGGGCGCGGCACGGCGGCGGTCTCCCAGCTGATCCGCCGGTACGCGGCGGGCACGGTCGACCTCGCCGACCCGGCCGCGGCGGCGCACCTCCAGCCGCCCGCGCTGACCGTCGCGGTCGCCGCCGACGCGGTCGCCGCCGCGTTCAACGCCAGCGTCGACACGTGGGACTCCGGGCCGTACGCGGTGGAGCTGGAACGCCACGTCGTCCGCGCACTCGCCGACCTGGTCGGGTTCCCGGCCGACGCCGACGGGGTGTTCACGTCCGGCGGTACCGCGTCGAACCTGCACGCGCTGCTGCTGGCCCGGGACGCCGTCGCGCGCCGGCTCGGGGCCGATCCCGTACGCGGGTGGTCCGCCCGGCCGGTCGTGTTCTGCTCCGCCGCGGCGCACTTCTCCACCGCGCGCGCCTGCGCGGTGCTCGGCCTCGGCGCTGACGCGGTACGCACCGTGCCGGTGGACTCGGCGTACCGGATGCGGGTGGACGTGCTGGCGGCCGAGCTGGCCGCGCTGGGCGACGACGCGGTACCGCTGGCGATCGTGGCGACCGCCGGTACGACGGATTTCGGGTCGGTGGATCCGTTGCGGGACTGCGGGATCCTCGCGCGGCGGTACGGGGCGCGGCTGCACGTCGACGCCGCGTACGGTGGCGGGGCGCTGTTCTCGGAGCGGCTGCGGCACCTGCTGTCCGGTGTGGACGGTGCCGACACGGTGACCCTGGACCTGCACAAGATCGGCTGGCAGCCGGCGTCCGCGAGCGTGCTGCTCTCCCGTGACGCCAACGACTTCCGGCCCTACCGGGTGGACTACCTGAACCCCGCCGACGACGGCGCGGCCGGGTACGACGGTCTGCTGGACCGGTCGGTGCTCGCCACCACCCGCCGGGCCGACGCGCTGAAGGTCGCCGCGACATTCCTGGCGTACGGGCGGGACGGGCTCGGCGGGATGCTCGACACCTGCCACGACCTGGCCCGGCACGCCGAACGCCGGATCGCCGCGCATCCACGGCTCGACCTCGCCGCCGGCGCGACGCTCACCACCGTCGTGTTCCGGTACCGGGACGGATCGGACGAGCTCAACGCGGCGCTGCGCCGCCGGCTGATCCGGTCGGGCACCGCCCTGCTCGGGCGTACCGCGGTGCCGGGGCGTGGGGTGCACCTGAAGCTGACCCTGCTCAACCCGGCCGCCCGGCCCGAGGACGTGGACGAACTGCTGGACGCGGTGGTCGCTGCCGGCGCGGAGGAGGCGGCATGACCGGGACGGACGTGACCGCCACCCGCGGCGAGACGGCGGCGCTGGACGCGGTGCTGCGCTGCTGGGTGACGGAGAACGGTATTCCGTTGCCGGACACCGGTTCGGTGTCGATTCCGGTACCGGGCGGTGAGGTGCGGGCGAGCGTGACGTACCGGTCGGCGACCGGGCACCACCGGTTCGCCGACGTCGGGGTCGGGCCGGTCGACCTGGCCCGTACGCTCGGCGGCGACACGCTCGCCGGGCTCGTCGCGGACAGCGTGAGCCGGATCTCCCGTTACCTCGCAGCCCGGTCGGCGGAAACCGTTGCGCCGCATGGCGATCCGTTCCTGTCGGCGGAGCAGGACTTGCTGCTCGGGCACCTGACGCACCCGGCGGCCAAGAGTCGGGACGGCATCAGCGACGACGAGGACCAGCGGTACGCGCCGGAGCTGCGCGGAAGCTTCCCGCTACACTGGTTCGCGGTCGACGCCGGCCTCGTCCGGGCCGGCTGCGCCGAGCACCCGGTGCTCGGCGACGCGCTCGCCACGCTCGGGGCCGGACCGGCGGCCGCCGCGGGCCGGGTGCTCGTCCCGGCGCACCCGTGGCAGGCCGGAGACCTGGTGCGCCGCAACGGTTTCCGCGAGCTGGTCGACGCCGGCCGGATCACGCCGCTCGGCCCGGACGGACCCGCGTGGTACCCGACGTCGTCGCTGCGGACCGTCTATCGGCCCGGCGATCCGGTGATGCTGAAGCTCTCCCTCGGACTGCGCATCACGAACTCCCGTCGGGAGAACACGCTCACCGAGCTGGCGCGCGGGATCGAGGTGTGCCGTCTGCTGGACGCCGGGATCGCCGACACGGTACGCGAGGCGTACCCGGGGTTCCGGATCGTGGCGGATCCCGCGTACCTCGCGGCGGTCTTCCCGGACGGCAGCCCCACGCACCTCGACGTGTCCGTACGCGAGGCGCCCGCCGGGATCACCGGGGCGCGCTGCCTCGCCGGGTTCGTCGCGCCGCAGCCCGGGATCCGGCCGGCCGCGATCGTCACGACCGTACGGGAGCTGGCGTCCCGGCTCGGCCGGCCCGTCGAGTCCGTCGCCGCCGAGTGGGTCCGCCGGTACGTCGACCGGGTGCTCGCGCCGATGGTCCACCTGTACGCGACGACCGGCATCGGGCTGGAGGCGCACCAGCAGAACACGCTCGTCATCCTGGACGCCGACGGCTGGCCCGAGACCGGCTGGTACCGCGACAACCAGGGCTACTACCTGGCGTCGTCGGCGCTGCCGACCGTACTGTCGCATCTGGACGGTGCGACGTCCTCGACGCTGGCCGTCGCGCAGGACTCCACTGTGGACGATCGACTCACCTACTACCTGCTGCTGAACCAGGCACTGGCACCGGTGGCGGCCCTCGGCGGCGCGGATGTCGCCGCGGAGGAGGACCTGCTCGGCGCCGTACGCGACGGTCTCGCCGCCCTGGTCGACCGCGGGCACGACACCACCGGCGGGCTGGTACGGCGGTGGCTGACCGCGGACACGTTGCCGCGCAAGGCGAACCTGGCCACCCGGGTCGCCGGCATCGACGAGGTGCTGGCACCCGTGGACAACCAGTCCGTCTACCACCGGACGCCGAACCCGTTGCGGGAGACGCGATGACGCCGCCACCCGCGACGCTCGCGGCACCCACCGACCGCGGCATCCTCACCCTGCGTCCGGCCGACCCGGACGCCGACCTCGACCTCGTCCACGCCTGGATGCACCGGCCGCACGTGGTCCCGTTCTGGCAGCAGGACTGGCCCGCCGAACGACTCCGCGGGTACCTGGCCGACCAGCTCGCCGGCGACACGTCCCGACCGTACGTCGGGCTGCTCGCCGGCGTGCCCGTGTCGTACTGGGAGATCTACCGGCCGGTCGCCGAGCCGGTCGGCGCGGCGTACCCGGCCGTGGACAGCGACCTGGGTGTGCACGTGCTGATCGCCGACGCGGCCATGACCGGTCGCAGGCTCGGCCGGCTGCTGCTGCGCGCGGTGCGAGATGCCTTGCTGGACAAGGGATCCGACTGCTCACGGGTGGTCGCGGAGCCGGACGTGCGGAACGTCGCGTCGGTCCGTGCCTTCGCCGCCGCCGGATTCCGCCGGCACGCCGACATCACCCTGCCGGACAAGACAGCGGCCCTGATGGTCGCGGAGAAGGACGTACGATGACGGAAACCCTTGACGTGGCGGCGATCGGGATCGGCCCGTTCAACCTGGCGCTGGCCGCGCTCGCCGACGACGCGCCCGAGCTGAGCTTCCGCGCGTACGACCGGCGGCCCCGGTTCGACTGGCATCCCGGGCTGATGTTCGACTGGGCGACCGTCCAGGTGAGCTTCCTCGCCGACCTCGTCAGCCTGGTACGGCCGACCAGCCGGTGGTCGTTCCTGTCGTACCTGGCGGATCGCGACCGGATGTACCAGTTCTACGTGGCCGAGCGCTTCCATTTGCCGCGCCGGGAGTACGCCGACTACTGCGGCTGGGCCGCGGAACGGTTGCCGTCGTGCGAGTTCGGCACCGACGTGACCGCGCTGCACTGGAACGCCGACCGTCGCGTGTGGACACTCACACTCGACCGCGACGGCGTCCGGTCCACACACGACGCTCGGCACGTCGTCCTCGGCGTCGGTACCGTGCCGTCGCTTCCGTCCAGCCTGCAAGCGATCCGGTCCGATCGGATCATCCACTCCGCCGAGTACCTGTCCCGTGTGGACGGTTGGGACGGTGCTCGGCATGTCGCCGTGGTGGGGTCGGGGCAGTCCGGCGCCGAGGTGTTCCTCGACCTCGTGCAGCGGCAGCGCCGGCACGGGTGGGCGGTGAGCTGGCTGACGCGTACCGCGACGTTCGCCCCGCTCGACTACACCAAGCTGGTGCTGGAGTACACGACACCGGAGTACATGCGCTACTTCCACGGGCTGGCGCCGGAGGTGCGGGACCGCCTCATCGACGGCCAGTGGCAGCTCTACAAGGGCATCGACAGCGAGACGATCGACGCGATCCACGCCGAGCTGTACGCGCACCTGCTCGACGGCGACCGCCCGCCGGTGCACCTGCATCCCGCGACCGCGCTCGCATCGGCCACAGTGGACGGTGGGACGGTGCTGCTGGGTTGCCGGAATGCCGACACCGCAACGGACTCCGTGCTGCCGGTCGACGCGGTCGTCGCCGCCACCGGGTACCGTGCGGTGGTTCCCGAGCTGCTGGACCCGGTGCGCGACCTGATCCGGTGGGACGGGCGCGGGCGGTACGAGATCGACGTCGACCACCGGATCCGCACGCTGCCGGAGGTGACCGGCGGCCTGTACGTGCAGAACGCCGAGCTGCACACGCACGGCGCGGCGGCGCCCGACCTGGGCGTCGCGGCGTACCGGTCCGCGACGATCCTCAACGCGGTGGCCGGATCGGAGCTGTTCCGCCTGCCGAGGCGTACGGCGTTCCAGACGTTCGGCGGCATGGTTGCGGCCCCCGCTGGCGTGTCGCCCGGTACCCGGGTGGCCGACGGTGCGGTGTCCGGTGGTGTGATGTGATGTCCGATTTCGCGCAGTGGCGTCGGGTCAACCGCGCGCTGCTCGCCAAGGCGCTGGGGGAGTGGTGCTACGAAGGGCTGCTCGATCCCGAGCGGACCGGCGACCGGTACGCGATCGCGCTCGGCGGCGGCGTCCGCTACGAGTTCGCCGCCGAGCCGGAGGCGTTCGGCTGGCTGCGGGTCGAGGAGGACACCGTCGTCCGCTACGGCGCCGGGCTGCTCGGCAACCAGGTCGGCGAACCGGCCTGGGACGTACGCCGACTGCTCGTCGACGCGGCCGGCACCATCGGCGTCGATCCCGCCACGACCGGCGCGTACCTCGGTGAGCTGTCCGCGACGCTCTCCGCCGACGCCGAGCTGGCCGGGGGACCGCCGGCGCACGAGCTGGTCGGGCTCGACCACGCCGAGATCGAGGGCCACCTCACCGGCCATCCGTGGCTCGTCGCGAACAAGGGACGGATCGGTTTCACCGCAACGGATCTGCGCCGGTACCCACCGGAGGCCCGGCGCCGTCTCCGGCTCCGCTGGATCGCCGTGCACCGCGGCCTGGCCGAATTCCGCGGCACCCCGGGGCTTTCCGAGCACCAGGTACGCCTCGCCGAACTCGGCGCGGAAACCGTCGCCGCGTTCGGCGCGCGCCTCACCGACGCCGGGCTCGATCCCGACTCGTACGTGTGGTTCCCGGTGCATCCCTGGCAATGGGACCGCGTGATCCGCGTCGAGTACGCCGGCGAGCTGGCCGAACGGCGGATCGTCACGCTCGGCGAGTCGCCCGACGAGTACCTGCCGCAGCAGTCGATCCGGACGCTGACGAACATGACCGAGCGGCGACGGTACGACGTGAAGATGCCGCTGTCCATCATGAACACGTCGGTGTGGCGTGGGATCCCGCCGCACTGCGCCGCGGGCGCGCCGGTGCTGACCTCGTGGCTGACCGGCCTGCTCGGCCGCGATCCGGAGCTGGCCGGTACCGTCCTGCTCGGCGAGGTCGCCTCCGTCACCGTACGACACCCTTATCTGTCCACTGTGGACAGCGTGCCGTACCGGCATCTCGAAACGTTGGGCTGCATCTGGCGTACCCCGGTGGCGACGGTGCTGGAGGACGGCGAACACGCGCGGCCGCTGTCGGCGCTGCTGCACGTGGACGGTGTCGGCGGCGCACTCGTCGCCGAGCTGGTCCGCGCCTCGGGTAAGGCGGCGACCGACTGGCTGGGCACGCTGTTCGACGTGCTGCTCGGACCGCTCGCGTACCTGCTTTACCGCTACGGCGCGACGTTCAACCCGCACGGGCAGAACGCGTTGCTCACGTACGGCCCGGACGAGACGCCGAAACGCCTGCTGCTCAAGGACTTCATCGACGACGCCGAGCTGTCCGCCACGGTCATGCCGGAGCGCGAGCCCGAGCCGGTCGGTCTCGTACCCCGTAAGCCGCCCGCGCTGATCGCACAGCACGTCGTCGACAGCGTCCTCGTCGGGCACCTCCGGTACCTCGCGCCGCTCTGCGCCACGCACCTCGGCGTACCACGGGAACGGTTCTGGGAGCTGGCGCGGGCGGCGATCCTCTCGACGCAGCAACGGGTTCCGGACCTCGCCGACCGGTTCGGCGAGTACGACCTGCTCGCCGCGACGTTCCCCCGGTACCGGCTGAACGCGGACCGGCTCGTCGTCACCGGGTACGGTGACCAGCCGATCCGGCACGCCATCGGCGCGCTCGGCACCGTGCCGAATCCCTTGCACCAGGACGAATCCAGCCGTACGGTGCCGGCGTCGCGGACCGCGGCGCGCTGAGCCGCCGGGCCTCAGCTGGCGGTACGGGTGGCGGCGCGGCGCCGCCCGTACCAGATCGCGCAGACGACGGCAGCACCCGCGGTGACGGCGAGCGCCGCGGGTACGCCGGGGCGGGCCAGCAGCGAGCCGGGCGCGGGCCGGCGGAGCGCGGACGCGAGCCGCACGAGCCGGGTCGGTACCGGTCGGCGGAAGGTCATCAGCGGCCAGGCGCGTCGTTGCGCCGCCCGGCGCAACGCCCGGTCCGGGTTTACGACTGTCGGATATCCGACAGTCTCCAGAAGGGGCAGGTCGCTCACCGAATCGGAGTAGGCGTAACAAGCGGCGAGATCGTACCCGTTTCGGGCAGCCATCTCCCGCACCGCCTGTGCCTTGTTCGGCCCTGCCGCGTAGAACTCGACATCACCGGTGTATAGGCCGTCGCGGACGGTCATCCGGGTGGCGATCACATCACCCGCGCCAACCAGGTCGGCAATTGGTCTGACCATTTCTTCACCGGACGAGGACACCAGCACGACGTCCCGGCCGGCCGCCCGGTGCTGCCCGATCAACGCGACCGCCTCGGCGTAGACGTACGGCGCGATCAGCTCGTCGAGCGTCTCCGCGACGATCCGTCGTACCTGGTCAACGCGCCATCCGCGACACAACGAGGCGAGCTGGTCGCGGATCTTCGCCATCTGCTCGTCGCCCGCGCCGGCCAACTTGTAGACCAACTGCGCGTACCCACTCGCCAGGACGTCGCGACGGTTCATCAGCCCGTCCCGATAGAACGGCCGGGCGAACGCGAGCGCACTCGACGTGGCGATGACCGTCCGGTCGAGGTCGAAGAAAGCGGCGGCCCGGCCCACGCGCCGAGTCTATGCACCCGCCTTGCACACCCACATCACGGGTGCGTACCAGCTCGCCGGGGCCGCTCGACACCGCGCCGACACGTCCACCAGATCGGCCGTGCGGATTCCGCCTACCACTCGACGTCACGGTCGACTCTCGGGCATCCTTAGAGCAGGCGCCACAGGGCACACGTGCCCTGGCCGCCACCGGCTCTCGGCGGTTGCACCCCCCCGTGACCGCTGAGCGGGCCCGGCTCGACCCCCCCGGAGCCGGCCCCCCGACGACCCCCGCCACCCTCGGCGGGGGTCGTCCCTATTCCTGGCGGCGTTGTCGAGCGGCATCCGTTGCAGGTCAGACGTTTGCGAGGACACCCGTGCCGCCGTCCTCATCCTCGTCGTCGTCCTCGTTGGGCAGCGGAAAGGCAGCAGAGCCACTCTCAACAGCCCGACGATCCTCGTAGCGCGCCGGGGTGTGCGTGTAGAAGGTCGAGCGTGGTGGATGCCAGCGAGTGCCCCGTGGCCTTCTGAGCGTTGTTGACGGCTACGCCGTCGCTCACGAGCCACGTCGCGTACGAGTGCCGCAGATCGTGGAACCGGGGACCACCGACGTACCGGAGCGCAACGCACTCGACCGCCGCCGTCTCGGTGGCGAACTCCGCGTGCCGTTCCGCTTCCGTGGCGTCGGTCCACGCCGCGTGCCACACACCCGCCGCGCTCTCGACCAGCGAGCCGATGAGCCCAGCGCGAACGAGCGCCGGCCGCCACACCCGCGTGCGGAAGTTCGTCCGCCACATCGGCTTGCCGGTTCGGTTGGTAACCACCAGATCCTTGTCCGACGTGTCACCCCGCATCTCGCGGTATTCCCGGAGGATTGCCGAAAGACCGGTCGTGATCGGCACGCTCCGCACGCCGGCAGCTGGCTTCGGGTACGGACGTAGCACGACCTTCTTCGAGGTCTCCACGGCGACCTGAGCGACATGCAGTACGTCCTGGTCGAGGTCTACGGCACCCCACGGCAGCCCGACGCAGTCATCCCGGCGCAGACCGGCGCCGGCGGCAAGCCATACCGGAATCCGACCGTCGACGGTGTCGATCGCCGGCATGATCCGGCCAAACACCTCTTCGCGGGTCATCGGTACGGAGCGCTTTCCGTTGCGAGACTTGGGAAGCCGCACACCGTCCGACGGGTCGACGTCGATGATGCGAGAACGCATCGCCGCCCGAAGCATCATCTCCGGCGCCAAGTTCTCAGGCGGCGAGGTCAGGTTCTCGGGCGCCAACTTCAGCGGCAGCCAGGTCGACTTCCGAGGTGTTGAGTTCGACGGCGGCATGGTCGATCTCTCAGCGCCCGCTGGATATACCGTTCCGCCTATGTACGGCTCCTGGGCGAGCCAGCCCAAGGGACTGCATCTGCCGCGGTGAGGGACCGAGCGTGTTGCCGAATTGCTCTCTACTGGATCAAGGCGCCTCTGACGCGGCGCGGGCGTCGGCCCCGGCCCGGTAAGGGCCGCCCGCCTTCGGCCTGGCGGCCTCCGCGGGCGGGACGCCGGCCCGAGTGCCGGGGAAGACGCCAGGCCTCAGCGAACCAAGCCGCTGTCTGACGGCAACCGGGCCACCGGGTCCCCATGCTTGACCACCCGGGAAGGGTGGGCACCGTGGCCGCGTGGCTGAGGCAACAGGCGTTGTACGTGCTGGCGTCGCGGTCCAACCGGTGCCGGGTCGCGGGGCACGGCGGCAGTGGTGATGCCTCCAGCGGGGGCCACTGACACTCCGGGTCGGGCTGAACAAGGCTGTTCTTTCCCGGGTGCACTCCTGCGTGGCGGGTCAGACAGCGAGCCGGTCGTCTTCCTCCACAGCGTCGGCACCGGAGACCGCATCGACCAGATAGACGGCCGTACCGGCGCGGGAGTCGCGTGCGTGCAGCGTGTGGAACATCGGCCCGCCGGGCACACCCAGATCGACCACCGTCGCGCTCGCGCCCAGCACGGCACGTTCCAGGTGCGGCGGAGCGGTGCGATCGATACGCGTGATCACACCCGGCGTCACCCACACCGGTACTCCGGCCAGGCTGCCAGTCAGCTGCAGATGGAAGTGTCCGCACAGCAGCACCCGAACGTCCGAGCCCTGGACGAGGGAGGCGAGGCGATCGGCGTCGCGCAAGTTGACCGAGCCCAGCAACGGTGAGTCGATCGGCGCAATCGGCGGATGGTGCAGGATCACCACAGTACCGGCCGCCGCCGGCTCCGCGAGCACGTCCGCGAGCCACGTCGCCTGCGCATCACCAATCATCCCGTGCACAGCACCAGGCACCAGGCTGTCCAGCGTCACCACCCGCAGCCCGCGCACCTCACTGACCGCGGCACGCAGATCCAAGCCCGCAGCGACAACCCCCACGTCACCACCATCGGCCGCCCGGTGCCCACTGCCCAACACCGCCGCGAACGCGTCGCGGTCGTCGTGGTTGCCCGTGCAGTACACATGCGTTATGCCGCGCTCGGCGGCGAAGCGCCCCACACGCTCCAGGACACCCGCGTACCCGCCTCGGGAGCCGTCGTCAGCGATGTCGCCGCTGACCACCACCAAATCGATGTCCGGCACATGGCGCGCGTCGTACAACATCCGATCCAGGGCCGTCCCGGAGTCCACGCCGTCCTCATCCACGCCGGTGGCGGTCAGGTGTGTGTCCGACAGATGCAGAATCCGATGCCCCATGGTGTCGGTCCTCAACGCTCGCCGTTGAAGGGCACCCAGGCGGTCGATACCCCTACGTCACTCCCCGGTGGTCATACCCACCCACGCCAGTCGTGTCTCGTCACCGTAACTTCAGCGCCCCCTGGTGTAGCCACGGATGTAGCCAAGGCAACAGACATGGCGAGACATCCGACGACGCCACGCAGTCACCGCATGCGGTAGACCGACATCGGCAGACGCCCAGCCATGATCAGCGTGGACTTTGCAAGGCGAGGCTCGACGCTACAGGCAGCAGAACAGGCAGCAAGAGCCCACAGCAGATCGCACTCACCGACACGATGCACGAGCTCAGCGGCAAGAAGTAGGCACATGCGACTTCCTGCCGCAACCCGTTGCCGTTACCCCGGCGGGGGTCGTCCCGATTCCCGCCGAAGCAGTTGAGCGACATCCGTTACAGCTCACCCCGTACGAGTGCGGCAGGTCGTGAGACCGACGCGCGCGGACGTACCGCGGCGCCACGCCCCCGATCGTCGCCGCCCAACGAGTCACCCGGCACCTCGCGCTTCTCCTGCAGGACTGCCGGAAGGCCGCTCATAAGCAGGGCGCTCTGCACACCGGCTTCCGACTTCGGGCACGGTCACCTGCCTCGACGTCTTCACGGCCACCTGAACGATGCGCAGTACGCCGTTGTCGACCGCTCCCCACGGCTGGCCGCGCACCCACCCCAGCGGAGCCCGACGCCCGCCGCGAGCCGCACCGGAACGCAGCCGTTGATAGCGGGGACGGTCCGACCGAACACCTCCGGCGTCAACGCGACGACG
Source organism: Actinocatenispora sp. (assembly GCA_036503555.1). Lineage (GTDB taxonomy): Bacteria > Actinomycetota > Actinomycetes > Mycobacteriales > Micromonosporaceae > Actinocatenispora. Next base: position 11,631 of record DASXWQ010000067.1, on the reverse strand, counting down.
CGGTTTCCGTTGCGGGACTTGGGAAGTCGAACACCATCCGACGGATCCACATCGAACGAACCGCGGTCCGCCGCGTCATCGACGGCAGCCCGAAGCACTTCGCGGCGGTAGCCGGACCGACCCTTCGGCCCAGCTCGACTACCCAGGTCTTAACCTCCATGCGGTCGGTCTCGCCCGCCTCGTTCGGAATGATGTGCGTCCGCGGCAGCGGCATCATCCGACCGGGCCGCCACGTCCTGCCCGCGCAGCCATCGGGCCGTGTGATCGTGCGGCAATACGCTCCGAGCAACCGGATCCACGTACGTCCCGCGCTTCATCGCATCGTGGACCTCGGCGCGGTGATCGGTCGTCTCATCCTCGGTCCTGAACGTCTTCGACCGCTCCTTGCCCGACGGGTCGCGCCAGCACGCCGTGACATCCGATGCGTGGGGAGCAGCCAACCCATGGCTACCGCACCTCCCATGGGTACCGATCCGTCCTGGTGCGGGGTCGAGTTCTGCATGGTCGTGGGGCGCAACCGGGGATCGCGTCATCGTCGCTGGGGACGCGCCTACGTCGACGCGGCTGGGGCCGGCGACGAGGGGGGTCGGCGACGACGACGCGGAGAGCTCGATTCGGCGGGCCAGCCCGGGGCCGTCAGCCGCCCGCACACCGCGAGCTGTCCTCCGCACGCTCGTAGTACCGACGCGACAGATCTCGCTCGGATCATTCGTCCCGGCGTGACGCCGGCCGGGCTTGCCGAGCGACGCCGCCCGTTGCTCCGGCGACAGGTCAGTTCGACAGGAAGACGCCGTCGTCGTTGTCGTGCACGATGTTGTAGGTGATCAGGGCCAGTCCACCCAGCAGGATCAAGACAACCTTCCACCAGGCCCAGTGCTGGACGATTTCGTCGCGGACGAACGCACCGGCCTCGGCGGCCAGGTAACCGATGAACGGGTACGCGGTCAGGTCAGGGCCGCCCTCGTATTCCGCGGTCAGGCCGAACCATCGCATTGCGAAGAACGAACCCACCACCATCAACGCGGTCAGTGCACCCGCCAGGATCTGGTAGCCCGTGGCATGCAGCGAAGCAAGCATGATCAGGCCGAAGCCGGCCAGGAAACCGGCCACCCCGCAAACGAAGACAGCCAACCCGGCCAGAACGCTGGCCAGCCAACGAGCTGTCAGCCCGACGTAGATCAGGCAACCAACCGCGAACGGCAGCGCCAACCATCCCCATCCGCGCAGGATCTCGACGAACAGCCACCCGAGCAGCATGTGGTAGCCGGCGACGACGGAACAGATCAGGAAGGCACGCACGATCCATCTCCATGCCGAGGGGAAACAGGCTGCGGCGTAACAACAGGACGATACCGTGCGAAACGCGTCATCCTCGACTCATATGGCGCCGGGCGTCCGGTGCGACCGCTCCGGCCAGTGGATTGAAGTTCGCGGGAAGCTACCGCGACTGGCGCCCACTCTTCGGCGATGAGTTCACCGACCACCTCGCGGGCTGCGTCGTGACGGCCGACCTCTCGCACGTCGATCCGTTGTAAGGAAAGGGACTCCTCGTTCACGACAGAGACGGCGTGGTGTCGTCCGGTCGGTCGCCTCGGGTGCCGATGCTGGTGCGTAGGTCCGTCATGGTGCGGCGGAACGCGGCTTCGAGGTCCACGTCGTACTTGCGGGCGAGGACGAGCACCGACCAGAGGCAGTCGGCCAGCTCGTGTTCGAGCGCGGCGCGTCCGCCCGGCATCGATCGGGCCCCCTCCTCCGCCATCACGAGCTTGGCGAGATCGCCGACGTCGCCGACGAATCCGAGCATGAACTCCTCGCGTGTCCAGACGCGCCCGCGCTCGCGGCGGTTGAGTTCGTCGTAGCGGTCGTGGATCTGCATGGCCATGGCTTGCAGGTCGTCGAGGTTCATCGGATCCGAACGCGGCGTTGAAACGTCCGCGGAAGGCGTGTCGTGGTGAGTCGGCATCGCCCCACTATGCCTGCGCCGCAAGGGATTCGACAACTCACGGCTGGCCGCCTATACCACGCGATCCGACGAAATCGGAGTTGTCCACAGGGCCGCCGTCCGGTTGTCCACAGGCGGTGGCGGGCCGCCGGTTCCCGGGCCACGGTGGGGGCCGACCGCGATCGCCCACCGAACCGGAGGCAGCCATGGCACCCGATCACCCGTCCGATCCGCGTACGTCGCCGCGGCCGTTGGTGGTGACCTCGGACCCGCGGTTGCTCGACGAGCTGTTGCAGCTCGCCGCCGCCGGTTGCGGTGAGGTCGACGTCGCACACGACGCGGTGGCCGCACGGCGACACTGGCGGTTCGCGACGCTCGTCGTGATCGGCGCCGACGCGGCGGCCTCCTGTCTGCGCGCGAAGCTGCCGTACCGGTCGGATGTCGTGCTGGTGGCCAGGATCCCCGAAGGGGAAGGGGACTCCGCGGACGATCCCGCGTTCCAGGCGGCGAGCGCGCTCGGCGCCGATCACGTGGTCGTCCTGCCCGCCGCCGCGACGTGGCTGGTGGAGCGCTTCGGCTCCGCCGGTACGACGAAACGCGACGAGGCGCCCGTGGTCGGTGTGATCGGCGGGCGCGGTGGTGCCGGGGCGAGTGTGCTCGCGGCCGGCCTGGCGATCAGCGCCGCGCGGCTGGGGCGGCATCCGATGCTGGTGGACGCCGATCCGCTCGGCGGCGGCGTCGACCTGCTACTCGGCTGGGAGGGTACGGCCGGGCTGCGCTGGCCGGAGCTGTCCGCCGCGCGCGGTCGCGTCGACGTCGCCGCGCTCTACGGGGAGCTGCCCCGGCGCGGTGAGCTCGTCGTGGTCTCCTGGGATCGCGGTGACACGCTCGATCTGCCGGTCGAGGCGATGGAGGCCACCCTCGGCGCCGGGCGCCGAGGCAGCGACCTGGTCGTGGTCGACCTGCCTCGACATCTCGACGAGTCCGCCGTCCGGGCCGCGCAGGTCGCGGACGAGGTGCTGATGGTGGTGACCGCGGACATCCGTGGCTGCGCCTCGGCGGCCCGGATGGCGGCCCGGATCGGACCGCACTGCCGTGCGTTGCGCGTCGTCGTGCGCGGCCCCGCCCCGGGCCGGCTGCGCGTCGCCGAGGTGGGCCAGGCGCTCGGTCTGCCCGTGGCCGGATCGCTGCGCCCCGAGCCGGATCTCGCGGCGTCGCTGGAGGCCGGCGAGCCACCCGCCAGCAACGGAAAGAGACCGCTCGCCGAGCTGTGCGAGCGGCTGATCGCCGACCTGCCGCAGCCCACGACCCGCCGCGAGGTGGCCTGATGACCTCCGTCGACGAGCAGCTCACCGATCGGATCCGGCACCGTCTGGCACGTACCGGCCGCACGGCGAACCGCGCCGCGATCATCGCCGCGGTACGGGAGGAGCGTGGCGGCGCGCTCGGTGACCAGGCGCTCCTCGTCATGGCCGAGGGGCTGCAACGGGACCTGGTCGGCGCCGGCCCGCTGGACCCGTTGCTGAGCGACCCGCTCGTGACCGACGTCCTCGTCAACGGGGACACCGTCTGGCGCGACCGGGGCGGCGGACTCGAACGGGTCGAGGTGCGCTGGCCCGCACCCGATTCGGTACGCCGGCTCGCCCAGCGGCTGGCCGCGAGCTGCGGGCGCGCGCTGGACGACGCCCACCCATATGTGGACGCGCGCCTGCGTAACGGCACCCGACTGCACGCGGTGCTCGAACCGGTGGCGCCCGACGGGCCGTACCTGTCGCTCCGGACGTTCCGGCATCGCGCCTTCACGCTGGCCGGGCTCACCGCCGCCGGGACGTTCCCGAGCACGGCGGCCGACCTGCTTCGGGCGATCGTCGCCGCGCGCCTGGCGTACGTAGTGACCGGCGGCACCGGATCCGGCAAGACGACGCTCCTCGCGACGCTGCTGGGCCTCGTGCCCGCGAGCGAGCGGATCGTGCTGGTCGAGGACGCCGCGGAGCTGCGACCCGAACACGAGCACGTCGTCCGGCTCACCGCCCGTCCCGCAAACGCGGAAGGGGCGGGTGAGGTCAGCCTCCGCGACCTGGTCCGGCAGGCGCTGCGGATGCGACCCGACCGCATCGTGGTCGGCGAATGTCGCGGTGCCGAGGTCGCCGAGCTGCTCTCCGCGCTCAACACCGGGCACGAGGGTGGCGCCGGCACCCTGCACGCGAACGCGCCCTCCGACGTACCGGCGCGGCTGGAGGCGCTCGGCCTGCTCGGCGGGCTCAGCCGCGACGCGTTGCACGCTCAGCTCGGGGCGGCCATCCAGGTCGTCCTGCACCTGAGCCGGCAGCCCGGCGGCCGGGTCCTCGACGAGGTCTGCGTGTTGGTACGCGACAGCGCCAACGGCCGTGTCGCCGCGGAGTCGGTATGGCATCGCGGCAACGGGCTCGGCCCCGCCGCCGGCAGGCTCTCGGTACTCCTCGCCGAGCGTGGCGTTACCCCGCCCGCGCTGCTGGTCCGTCCATCCACAGTGGCCGGTGCCAGATGACCGCGGTGGTCGCGACGTGCGCGGCGCTGTTCGCCGCCGCGCTATTGATCCTTCTGCCGCACCGACCCGGGCGCCGTCGGCTCTCGGCCCTCCCGCAAACGGGCCGGGCCACCGCGCTCGCCGCCGCGCGGTCGAGGCTTGCCAGGCTCACCCGCTCGGCGCGCCTGGCCGCGTTCCTCGGCGCCGGGTTCGGCGCGATGGTCGGGCTGTCGCTCGCCGGCCCGGTCGCGGGCCTCACAGCGGGCGCGTACTGCTGGTTCGGTGTGCGGGCCCTGCTGCGGCACCGGGCCGGCCAGACGGCCGCGCGGGTCCGGGCCGACGCTCTGGATGCGGTGACCGCCCTCGCCGACGACCTGCGCGCGGGGCTGGCTCCGGCCAGCGCGCTCGGCCGGGCGTGGCCACGTCTCGCTGGTGACGGACCGGCGGGTGAGTCGGCCGAGATCGTGCCGGACGATCCCGGTCCGATGCTGCGACGGGACAGCGAGCGTGCCCGCGCCGACATCACCGGCCGGCTCGCGGCCGCGTGGGACCTTGCCCGGGGTACCGGGGCGCCGTTGGCGGAGCTGCTCGACCGGTTGCAGGATGACCTCACCGACCGGGAACGGTTGCGCCGCAAGGCCGACGCACAGACCGCCGCGGCCCGGATGACCGCCGTCCTGCTGGCGCTGCTGCCCGTCGCCGGGATCGCCCTCGGGTACGGGATCGGCGCCGATCCGCTGCGGATCCTGTGGCACACCACGATCGGTGTGCTCTGCACCGTCGTCGCGCTGGCGCTGCAACTCACCGGGGTGGCGTGGACCGGTCGCCTGACCCGACCGGCGGGCGCGGTGTCGTCATGATCGGCGCGATCGTCGCGGCGGTACCGCTGGTGTTCACCGCCGTCCTGCTCGCGGTCCCGACCGCACACCGTGCCGCCGTACGGCTGGGCCGGCTGCGGTTGCGTCCGCCGGCACCTCGGTCCGTCGACGCCCGCCGGGTCCTGCGGCTCGCGCTGCCGCCGTTGCTCGGGCTCGCGGTGGCGGTCGTGATCTCCGGCTGGCCCGGGCTGCTCGCCGGGGCGGTTGCCGGGATCGTCGTCGACCAGGTACTCCGGCGTACGGTGCCGCGGGCGACCCGCGAGCTGCGTGCCCGCGCCGCGGCCGAGCTGCCGTTCGCGCTGGACCTGCTCGCCTCGGCACTGCGTTCCGGCGTACCGCCGGGTCAGGCGGCGCTCGCTGTTGGCGGCGCGCTTGGTGGTCCGCTGGGCGATCGCTTCGACCAGGCCGGACGCGCACTCGTGCTGGGCGGGGCCGCATCCGCCGCGTGGACCGCCTTCGACGACGTACCCGGCGGTCCGCGGCTGGCGGCCGCGGCCAGCCGCGGCACCGAGAGCGGTGCGGCACAGGCGCGGGCACTGCTCCGGCTGGCCGACGACCTGCGATCCGCCCGGCTCAGCGACATGGAGGCCAACGCGCACCGCTCGGGTGTCCTCGTCGTACTCCCGCTCGGGCTGTGTTTCCTGCCGGCGTTCGTCATCGCGGGTCTGATCCCGGTCGTCGCGTCGATGCTCGGCACGGTCCTGCCCTGAGCACACCACGTTCGTCGGGTCCGGGACCGTCCCGGCCCGAACCGTAAGGGGGAATTCCATGATCTGGCAACGGATCCGCCGTCGGCTACGCGGTGACGGCGGCATGAACACGGCGGAGTACGCAGTGGGCACCATAGCCGCAGTCGCCTTCGCGGGACTGCTGTTGAAGGTGTTGACATCGGGCACGGTGCGATCCCTGCTCACGGCGATCATCCAGCGGGCGCTGAGCTGAGATGCCCGCCGTGACGAGGATTCGTCGCGGCCGGGGGCCGGTCGGCAGCCGACCGGCCCCCGTGGCCCGCGTACGGAAGGACCGAGGCTCGGTGACGGCCGAGTTCGCGGTGGCCATGCCCGCGGTCGTCCTGCTGTTGTTCGTCGGAGTGACCGCGGTCGGCGGCGTGGTGACGAAGCTCGAATGCGTCGACGCGGCACGGCAGGCGGCTCGTGCGGCCGCGCGCGGAGACGACGGCGCCAAGGCCGGTCGCCACGCGGCACCCGACGGCGCCACCGTGTCCGTGGGTTCGGGGGGTGGTGACGTCCGCGCCACCGTCCGGGCTCCCGTACGGCTGTTCGGCGTCGCCCTTCCACCGATGTCGGTGTCGTCGACCGCTGTCGCGGCGGCGGAGCCGGGGGTACCGGGATGAGTCGCGTACGGGACCGCGGTTCGGCCTCGATCGTCCTGCTGTTCGTGGGGCTGACGGTGCTGCTCCTTGCGGTCGCCGGTACCTGGATCGGTGCCGCGGCCGTCGCCCGCGCCCAGGCGCAGACCGCCGCGGACCTGGCCGCTCTCGCCGGTGCCGGGCATGCGATCGAGGGCGCCGGCGCGGCGTGCGACGAGGCCCGGCGGATCGCGGCCGCGAACCGCGCCAGCGTGTCGTCCTGCGCGTTGTCCGGCCTCGACGTCACGGTGCGTACGTCGGTGCGTCCCACCGGGCTGCCGGGCGGCTGGGGTCCGGCGACCGGTGCGGCCCGTGCGGGGCCCGTCGTACGGCTGGCCGCGTCAGGCGATCCGGGACAGCTGGGCCGGGTCCACCCGGCCCAGCAACGGCCGGCCGGCGACGAAGCGTTCCACCTCGCCGACGACGAACTCGCCGAACCGACGCTGTTCGCGCCCTCGCGTACCGGCCAGGTGTGGCGTGATCAGGACGTTGTCCAGCGCGAAGAGCGGATGCCCGGCGGGCAGGGGCTCGGGGTCCGTGACGTCGAGCACCGCGTCGATCCGGCCCGCCGCGCAGTGCTCCGTGAGCGCGTCGGTGTCGACGAGCGCACCACGCGCGGTGTTGACGAGGATCGCGCCGTCCCGGAGCAGGCCGAGTCGCCGCCCGTCCAGCATCCGGTACGTCTCGGGCAGGTCGGGTGCGTGCAGGCTCACCACGTCGGACCGGCGGCACAGCGTGTCGAGGTCGACCGGCTCCGCCCCGAGCCGGGATGCCTCGGCCGCGTCGATGTAGGGGTCGTGGACAAGGCACTCGACGTCGTACCCCGCGAGCATGCGCAGCACCAGCCGACCGATCCTGGACGCGCCGACGATGCCGACGGTGCTGCCGGTAAGCCCGGAGTCCTCGCCCGGCACGTACCCGGGCTCCGCGATGGCCGCGCGGTAGGCGGCCGCCTGGCGGAACGACCGCTTGGCGGCCAGCACCATCGCCGCGACGGTGTACTCGGCGACGGGCCGCGCGTTGACCTCGACCGCGGACGACACGGCGACGCCCGCGGTGAACAGCTCGGGCGTGGTGTGATGCTTGACCGAGCCGGCGGCATGGATGACCGCGCGCAGCCTCGGCGCGTACGCCAGGGCGGCGGCGTCCAGCCGCGGGCAGCCCCAGCCGGTGAGCAGGATGTCGGCCGTGCCCAGCAGGTCGCGTCCGGTCTCGACGTCGGTCACGACCGCGTCCGGGTCGACGTCGACCGTCGTGGCGAGCCGCGCCAGCAGGCCGGCCGGGAAGATGTCGGCGATCAGGTGGGGATACAGCGCGAAGACCGCAACCGGTCGACTTCCCATGGGCTACCGTCCTTCCGACACCGATGCCTGCCCTCGAGGGCCGACGCCTGGCGTCGGCTCGGGGGCGACCGGCTCCTGGCCGATCAGCCGCCGACCATCCCGAGCACAATAATCGTTTGCCTGCTCACCGGTGCCGGCAACGCTTACCCGGCCTGCCCGGGGAGCCCCGCCAGCACCAGGGAGAGCACCCGGAGCGCGCCCGCCTTGTCCAGCGGTTCGTTGCCGTTGCCGCACTTCGGCGACTGCACGCAGGACGGGCAGCCGTTTTCACAGCCACACGCCCGGATCGCGGACCGGGTGGCCGACAGCCATTCGCGGGCCGCGCCGAACCCGCGCTCGGCGAAGCCGGCCCCGCCCGGATGCCCGTCGTACACGAAGACGGTGGGCAGCCCGGTGTCGGGATGGGCCGCGGTGGAGAGCCCGCCGATGTCCCACCGGTCGCAGGTGGCGGTGAGGGGGAGCAGGCCGATCGCGGCGTGTTCGGCGGCGTGCAGGGAGCCGGGCAGGTCGCGGTCGGTCAGCCCGGCGTCTGCCAGCGCCGCCGGCTCGATCGTGTACCAGACGGCGACCGTACGGAGCTGCCGCGGCGGCAGGTCCAGCGGTCGCTCGTCGATGAACTCGCCTCCCGGCGTACGACGACGCTGGTACGAGACGACCTGGCTGGTGACGTCGACGACGCCGAGGTGCAGGGTGATCGGGCCGTCGGCGACGGTACGGGTGGCGCCGACGACCGAGACGTCGGTCTGCTCGCGGGCGTGCGTGGTCCAGTCCGGTTCCTCGGCGTGCACCAGCGCCACCGAGTCGTCCAGGTCCAGCTCGTCCACCACGTACGACCGGCCCTGGTGCAGGTACACCGCGCCGGAGTGGACCTGGCTGTGCGACGCGTCCGCGTCGACGGTGCCGAGCAGCCGGCCGGTGCCGGACTCGACGACGGCGACCGGCTCGCCGCCGCCACCGCGCAGGTCGACGTGCGGCCGTTCGTGCGAGGTCCAGTACCAGCCCGTCGGGCGACGCCGCAACGACCGGCTGGCGACCAATGCGTCCACTGTGGACTGTGCAGTCGCGCCGCCGAACAGCTCCATGTCGTCGGCGGTCAGCGGCAGCTCGGCCGCCGCACAGCACAGGTGCGGCCCCAGCACGTACGGGTTGGTCGGATCCAGCACGGTCCGCTCCACCGGCCGGTCGAAGATCGCCTCCGGGTGGTGCAACAGATACGTGTCGAGCGGGTCGTCCCGCCCGACCAGCACGCACAGGGCCTCCCCGGCGCCGGACCGTCCCGCGCGACCGGCCTGCTGCCACAACGACGCGAGCGTCCCCGGATACCCGGCGAGGACGACGGCGTCGAGGCCGACGACGTCGACACCGAGCTCCAGCGCGGTCGTCGCGGCGAGCCCCAGCAACTCACCGGAGCGCAACGCGCGTTCCAGCTCGCGCCGCTCCTCCGGCAGGTACCCGGCCCGATACGCGGCGACCCGGTCGGCAAGCTCCGGCACCGCCTCCTCGACCGCCCGCCGGCCCATGGCCGCGACCAGCTCCGCGCCCCGCCGCGACCGGACGAACGCCAACGTCCGCACTCCGCAGGTGACGAGATCGGCGAGCAGGTCGGCGGACTCCCGCAACGCCGACGTACGCACCGGTGCCCCGTGTTCGCCTCGCGCGTCCCGCACCGGCAGCAGCGGCGGTTCCCACAGCGCGACGGTACGGCCGGCCCTGGGCGACGCGTCCTCGGTGATCGGACACACCGGGACGCCGGTCAGGCGGGAGGCCGACTCGCCGGGATCGGCGACGGTCGCGGACGCGAGCAGGAAGACGGGCTCGGCGGCGCCGTACCGGGCGACGACGCGCCGCAGCCGCCGCAGCACCTGCGCGACGTGCGACCCGAACACCCCGCGGTACGTGTGGCACTCGTCGACCACCACGTACCGCAGGCGCCGCAGGAAGGTGGCCCACCGCTGGTGTCCCGGCAGGATCCCCCGGTGCAGCATGTCAGGATTCGTCAGGATGATCCGGGCATAGCGGCGGGCCCAGTCGCGTTCCGCGTTGGGCGTGTCCCCGTCGTACTTGGCGATGGCCACGGCGTCGTCGGGGACGATGGCCGCGAGCGCGCGGAGCTGGTCGGCGGCCAGCGCCTTCGTCGGTGCGAGATAGAGCGCGGTCGCCTTCGGGTCGGCGAGCAGGTCCGCCAGCATCGGCAGCTGGTACGCCAGCGATTTTCCCGACGCGGTCCCGGTCGCCACGACCGTGCTGTGCCCGGAGCGTGCCGATTCGGCCGCCGCGACCTGATGCCGCCACGGCGCGGTGATCCCCTGCCCGGCCAGTGTGTCCCGCAGTGCCTCGGGTACCCAGGTCGGCCAGTCGGCGGTCTCGCCGCTGCGGGCCGGCAGACGACGGATGTGCGTGATCGGTCCGGCACCGTCCGCATCCATGGGGCGACCGGCCGTCAGCCGCCCGAGCAGGTCCATCGCATCCACTGGCAGAAACTCTGCCACGGCCGTGCGATCGGTAGAGTGCGCAGGTGAGTCGTGCGCGGTCGATCGTCGGGAGGTTCTGCATGGAGCTGTCGTTGCAGACGGGCACCGTGGCCGGCCGTACGGTGCTGCGGGTGGCGGGTGAGATTGACGTCTACACCGCGCCCAAGCTGCGCCAACGCCTCGTCGAGCTGGTCGAGGACACGGGCGGGCCAGACGAACGCCCGACGCCGCCGGTTCGGCACCTGGTGGTCGATCTGAGCAAGGTCGAGTTCCTGGACTCCACCGGCCTCGGCGTACTCGTCGGTGGGCTGAAGCGCCTGCGCGCCGTCGGCGGCACGTTCGTCCTGGTCTGCGCGCAGGAACGGATCCTCAAGATCTTCCGCATCACCGGCCTGGACCGAATCTTCACGATCGTGCCCACCGAGGAGGCCGCGCTGGCGGTCGAGGCGACCCCGGAGGACTCGACGGGGGACCGATCGACCCCGCCGACCGATCGGTAGCGGCCCGGATGCCGACGGTACGGCTGGGTTTCTCGCCCGCGCCCGCACACGTACGGACCGCGCGGTTGGTCGCGGTCGCGGTGGCGCGGCGGGCCGGCGTGTCCGAGGACCTGCTCGACGAGGTACGCCTCGCCGTCGGTGAGGCGTGCTCCCGCGCGGTCGCGCTGCACCAGCTCTATCACCGCAAGGAGCTGGTCGACGTCGAGATGACCGACGGCCCGCGCTTCACGATCCGGGTGATCGACCGTGGGCCGGCGGAGACCAGGGTGTCCGCCGACGCGCTGCCCGACCCGGTCGATCTCGTCGCACACTCCGAGGACATCGTGACGGCGGACCCGTTCCCGGCGTCGAGCGTCGCCGTGGGCATGGGCCTCGCCCTGCTGACCGGCCTTGTCGACGACCTCGCCGTGACCCCCAGCCCGGACGGCACCGGCACCTCGGTCCGGATGTCCTGGCCGGTCGCCTGACCCGCCGCGCCACCCTCGTCACCCGACCGATCACCCAGCGCCACCCGGCTCGCCGCACCCAACGCCAGCCGCGCGTCCCGGCTCGCCACACCGAGCGCCGGCCGCGCCGCCGCACCGCGCGCCAGCCGCCCCCGCCGGGCTCGCCCGCCCCGCCG
>DASXWQ010000066.1:0-3932 GCA_036503555.1 Actinocatenispora sp. | reverse complement strand
GCTCACCGGCAACGACGACGCGATCGTCGCCGACCTCGTCACGCCCTACCGCGGCAACGGCCGGACCTTGCGCGTGTCCGGCGGGCTGCTCGGGCAGTGGGCGGTCGGCACGAAGGCGGCCGTCGAGCTGCGCCGCCGCGCTGCCGGGCCGGTCGACGCGGACGTCCTGGCGACGGGCGCCGACCTCGTCGAGGTGAACGCGGCCGTCTTCGACGTCGCCCACGGCTTCGCGGGCTGCGTCGCGGGGGTGAACGAAGTCCTGCGCCAGCAGGGACTTCTCGGCTCATCGCGGTGCCTGGGCGCCGAACGGCTGTCGCCGGGCCAAGCGGAGCTGATCGAACGAGCCCGGGATCGCTTTCCGGACCTGTTCGACGAGAAGTTCGTGAGGGAGCACCGCGATGACTGGCTCGGCTGACCGCCCACCCGTGCGCATCGTCCACATCGGACTCGGCGCCTTCCACCGGGCGCACCAGGTGGCGTACACACAACACAGCGACCCGTCCTGGGGTATCGCCGCCTTCGGGGGCCGGTCGGCGCGGCTGGCCGGGACGTTGTCGGCGCAGGACAACGTCTACACGCTCGTCGAACGCGGGCCGGACGCCGACGCCTTCCACCGGATGACCGCGCTCGTGGCCACCTACGGCGCGGACGAGACGGCGGAACTCGACCGGCTGGTGGCCGACCCCCGCGTCGCGGTGATCACGCTGACGATCACCGAAGCGGGGTACGTCGCCGCGACGCGCGAGAGCCGCACGGCGCCGGCCCGGCTGTTGCGCGCGCTCGACGCCCGGCGACGCGCCGGCGCCGGTCCGATCGCCGTCGTGCCGTCCGACAACGTCATGGCCAACGGCAAGCGGATCCGCTCGACGCTGACGGCCTCGGCATCCGAAGTGGACAGAGACTTGGTCGCTTGGCTGACCGACCACGTCTCGTTCGTCGACACCGTCTCCGACCGCATCACGCCCGCGGCCACCCCCGCCGACGTCGACCTGGTCGCCGCCGCGACGGGGTGGCCCGACCGGGCACCCGTCGTCACCGAGCCGTTCTCCGAATGGGTCCTCGCCGGGGAGTTCCCGGCGGGGCGTCCGGACTGGGAGCGCGCGGGCGCGACGGTCGTCGACGACATCCGCCCGTTCGAGCGGCGCAAGCTGCGGCTGCTCAACGGCGCCCACCTCTTCCTGGCCATGGCGGGACCGGCCCGCGGGCACGAAACCGTCGCCGAGGCCATCGCCGACCCCGAACTAGCCCGGCTCACCGACGAATTCTGGACGGCGGCGTCGCCGGGCGTGCCGGACGCGGCCGCCTACCGCGAGCGGCTGCGCGCCCGGTTCGCCAACAGCCGGATCCGGCACGCGCTCGCGCAGATCGCCCAGGACGCCGAGCACAAGCTGCGCGAACGCGTCGTCCCGCTGGTCACCGAACTCCTGGACGCCGGGGCCGACCCGGGCCCGGCCCTGCGCGTCGTGGCGGCTTGGCTGGCCCACACGGGCGAAGCTCCGGACACCGCCCTCGACCGGCTGGCCCCAGGCTGGGCCGCCGACCGCCGCCTGCGGCACGGGCTCGACCTCGCCGCCCTCGAACTCTCCCGGCTCGGCTCCCCGGCCGGGAGATGACCCTCCTCCCCCAACCCGAAGCAGGTGTCCGATGGGCTCACCACGTCCTCTCTTCCTCATCGCCGCGGCCACGCTCGCGGCCGGGCTCCTCACCGCCGGCGCCGCCGAAGCCGCGAGCTGCGGCTACGACGCGGCCGTCCTCGCCGACCACCCCGTCGCCTACTGGCGCATGGACGGCGCCGGGCACGAGACCGACCGCAGCGGCCACGGCCTCACCGGCACCTACTCCGGCACACGCTCGCGGACCACGCTGCCCGACGGCGACCCCGCGACCGACTTCGACGGCGCCACCGGCTACCTCGAAGTCGCCGACAACCCCGCGCTGAGCCCGGCCACCACCGGCCGGTTCACCCTCGAAGCGTGGATGCGGCCCGACACCCTGGAGTTCCCGCACAGCCAAAGCTCCGGGTACGTCCACTGGATGGGCAAAGGCGAGACCGGGCAGCACGAGTACGTCGCCCGGATGTATTCGAAGACCAACACCGAAAACCGGCCCAACCGCATCTCGGGCTACTCCTTCAACCTCGACGGCGGCCTCGGCGCCGGCTCGTACTTCCAGGACGCGGTGACCGCCGGTCAGTGGATCCACTACGTCCTGGTCATCGATTCCGCCGACAAGAGCGCCGAATACCCCTACGGCTACACGAAGATCTACCGCGACGGCGTGCTGCGGGACCAGGACCAGCTCCAGATCTCGGGCAATGTCATCACCCCGGCCCACGGCACCGCGCCCTTCCGCGTCGGCACCCGGGACTTCGGCTCCTGGTTCGCCGGCGCCGTCGGCAAGGTCGCCGTGTACGACCACGAACTGACCGCCGCGCAGATCGCGGCCCACACCGCGGCCATGACCACGCCGTGCGCCACCGGGCACCGCCGCTGCCCGCACGGCCGTCCCGCATGACTTTTGTCCCCGACGACCCCGGAGGTTCCGTCTTGACCGCCACCCAGCTCGCCCCGCCCGCCACCGGAACCGGTGACACCGGCACCCGGATCGCGTCGGCCGAGGTGCTCGTCACCTCGCCCGGCCGCAACTTCGTCACCCTGCGCCTGCGCACCGAAGACGGCGTCACCGGGCTCGGCGACGCGACCGTCAACGGCCGCGAACTGGCCGTCGCGTCCTACCTCGCCGACCACGTGACGCCGCTGCTGATCGGCCGCGACGCACACGCCATCGAGGACACCTGGCAGTACCTCTATCGGGGCGCCTACTGGCGGCGTGGCCCGATCACGATGGCCGCGATCGCCGCCGTCGACACCGCGTTGTGGGACATCAAGGCGAAGCTGGCGGGGCTCCCGCTGTACCAGCTGCTCGGCGGCCGGAGCCGGCGCGGCTGCCTGGCCTACGGGCACGCCAGCGGCACCGACCTGCCGGAGCTGTTCGACTCGGTGCGTGCCCACCTCGAGCAGGGGTACCGTGCCATCCGGATCCAAACCGGGATCCCCGGGCTCGGCTCGGTGTACGGCGTCGCCTCCAGCGCCAACGCCGGCGTCGGCACCGGAGTCACGGCCCGCTACGACCACGAGCCCGCCCGGCGGTCGGACGTGCCGGTCGAGGAAGAATGGGACACCAGGGCCTACTTGCGGCACGCACCGCACGTGTTCGAGGCCGTCCGGAACGAGTTCGGCCCGGACCTGCCGCTCCTGCACGACGCCCACCACCGGCTGACGCCCATTCAGGCCGCCCGGCTCGGCAAATCGCTGGAGCCGTACGACCTGTTCTGGCTCGAAGACGTCACGCCGGCGGAGAACCCGGCGGTGCTGCGGCGGATCCGCGAGCACACGACCACGCCGCTGGCGATCGGCGAGGTGTTCAACACGATCTGGGACTACCGCGAGCTGTTCGAAGAGCAGCTGATCGACTACGTCCGCTCCCCCGTGACGCACGCGGGCGGGATCACCGCGCTGAGGCGCATCTTCGACTACGCCGCGGTGTACCAGATCAAGTCCGGCGTGCACGGTCCCACTGACGTCTCGCCAGTCGGCCTCGCCGCCGCGCTGCACCTCGGCATCGCCATCCCGAACTTCGGCATCCAGGAGTACATGAAGCACTCCCCGGAGACCGACGAGGTGTTCCGGCCGACCCACCGGTTCGAGAACGGCCTGCTCAGCCCGGGCGAAGAGCCGGGCCTCGGCGTCGGCTACGACGACGAGGTGGCCGGCGCGCACCCGTACGCCCGGGCGTACCTGCCGGTGAACCGCCTGAAGCTGGACGGTTCGCTGCACGACTGGTGACGCCGTCAGCCGCGCTTCACGGTGATCGCCGCGAAGCGCGGCTGGCCTTCCTGGCCGATGTCGGGCACCCGGAGCACGCACGCCGCC
>DASXWQ010000065.1:0-40535 GCA_036503555.1 Actinocatenispora sp. | reverse complement strand
GGTGCGACCGCGCGGTCGCACCCCCGTTCCTCGTCGTCCTCGCCGCGGCGCTGGCCGGCGTCCCCGGCACCCCGGGACGGGGTGAGTTTCCTCGCCGCGACGAGCTTCAGCAGGTTGTAGTCGCCGCTCTCGATGTCCGAGTCGCCGGCGCGGCTGGTCAGCAGCACCGTCTCGCCCGGCGCGAACTCGACGACGATCTCGAACCGTTCGCCGGGGCTGATGCGGCAGCGGCGGGTCGCGGCCGGCCGGTCCAGCAGGCCGCCGTCGCTGGCAACGACGTGGAACGTGCGGTTGTCGTCGAACCCGATGCCGTACATGTGCGCGTTGGAGCCGTTGAGATCCGGAACCGGACCCGCGTGCTGGTGACCGGGAGGTACGGCCCGTACGTCCCATTGATCGTGGCGCTGGCCGCGCAGGGTCTCAGCAACGAGGAGATCACCGCCCGGCTGGTCATCAGCCCCGCCACCACGAAGACGCACATCAGCCGGGCTCTCGCCAAACTCGGTGCCCGGGACCGCGCACAGCTCGTCGCCCTCGCGTACCGGCACCGCCTCGTCGCGCCGGACCAGCCGGGAAGACGGCAACGGGAGCCAGATCGAAAAGTGAGGGAGAGCGTGGTCCTGATCTTGGCCGCGATCGGCGACAAGCCTGTGACCTGGGGTGGAAGCTCCCGCGCTTGGACTCGAACCAAGAACCTGCCGGTTAACAGCCGGCTGCTCTGCCAATTGAGCTACGCGGGATCGGGTTGGCCGGATGGGGCGAACCGACGCGGGTAAGCGTACATGAGGCGTTGGGACGCTGACACCTGGGTTCCCGTCCCACAGCCGAGGGGTTCGCCTCGCGTCCGTCACGCTGAGCGGGCAGGATGGAACGCGTGGCGAGCGCCGGCCGGGCGAAACGCCGGACAGACATGCCAACTGAGGGGAGTCGGACATGCGCGCCAAGTGGGTCTTCCTGGCCGGACTGGGTGTGGGGTACGTGTTGGGCAGCCGCGCCGGCCGCGAGCGGTACGAGCAGATCGTGGCCGCGGCGCGTCGGGTGAAGGACAACCCGACGTTGCAGGAGGCGGCGGGTGTGGTGCAGGCGCAGGCGGGTCGTCTGGCGACGACCGGCAAGGACGCGCTCGGCGACCGGATCGCGGACACGAAGCTGGGCCAGACGCGGATCGCGGAGCGGTTGTTCGGGACGGCGCCGTACGAGCCGGAGCCGGCGAACCCGGGTCACCACCACCGCCGTAACGGCGTCAGTCACAGCTGACCCCGGGACGAGCCGGGGGTGACCCCGGCTCAGGGCAGCAGGAGGCGGCCCATCCGGCGCGCGGCGATCCACAGGCCGACCGCACCGGAGGCCACCAGGTACGCGAGGTGCCCGAGCAGGGGCCAGCCGAGCGCGCCGGTGGTGAGGGCGCGGGTGATGGCGACCCCGTGGTACAGCGGGGTCAGCTCGACGAGGGGGCGCACCCACGTCGGGTACGCGGACAGCGGCGTGAACGTGCCCGCGAACATGAACATCACCATCATGATCACGATGACGTAGTCGAAGTCCTGCCAGCTCCGCAGGAAGGTCGTGAGGGCCATGCCGAGCGCGGCGAACGCGAACCCGATCAGCAGGGCAGCCGGCCAGGCCAGCACCGCCCACCAGGACGGGGTGAGGCCGAGCGCGGCCATCACGCCGAGGAACGCCGCGGAGTAGAGCGCGCTGCGGGCCAGGCACCAGCCGATCTCGCCAAGGGCCAGTTCGGTCGGGGTGACCGGGGTGGCGAGGACCGCGTCGTACAGCCGCATGTACTTGAGCTTGCCGAAGACGTTGAACGTGGTTTCGGTGAGCGCGGCGTTCATGGCCTGCACGGCGAGCATCGCCGGCGCGACGAACACCGGGTACGGGACGGTGCCGCCGCCGGGCGCCGGGACCTGCCCGACGAGCTGGCCGAGGCCGATGCCGAGGGCCAGCAGGTAGAGGAACGGCTCGAAGAAGCCGGACAGCAGCACGACCCAGCCGCGGCGGTGGACGAGGACGTTGCGCTCGACGACGGCGCCGGACCGGCGCGGGTCGACCCGCAGCAGCGCGGTGGTCAGCATCTACACCACCAGCCTGCGGCGGAACGTGCGGGCCGCGAGCACGAAGCCCACGCCGGCCCAGACCGCCAGGTACGCCAGGTGGCCGAGCGCCGGCCACGGGCTCAGCGTGCCGAGCGTCAGGCCGCGGCACAGCTCGACCCCATGCCACAGCGGCGACACGTAGGCGAGGGCGCGTGCCGGCGCCGGCAGCTGCGCCACCGGGAAGAACACGCCGGAGAACAGCTGCACCGGGATCACCGCGAACCGTTGCAGCACGGCGAATCCCTGCGCCGAGTGCCGCGTCGCGGTGAACGCGAACGTGGGCGCCGCGCACGCCAGCGCGAGCAACCCGCCGACCGGTACGGCGGCCACCGCCCACGGCGAGTGGACCGTGCCGAAACCGGCCATCACGGCGAGGAACACCACCACCGCCACCAGCGCCCGGAACACCACGAACGCGAGCTGCCCGAGCAGCAGGTCCACCACCCGCAGCGGCGTCGCGAGCATCGCCTCGTACGTGCGGTCCCACTCGAACTGCGAGTAGACCCGGTACATCGACTCCTCGACGCCGATGGTCAGCGCGGTCGTCGCGAGTACGCCGGGCGCGAGGAAGCTCAGGTAGCCGACGCCGAGGTGGTGTCCGCGGTCGACGTATCCCCCGACGCCGATGCCGATGCCGGCCAGGTAGATCACCGGCAGCAGGAAGCTGGAGAACACGCTCGACCGCCAGGTCCGCCGGTATCCGACCAGGTGGTACGCCAGGACGTGCGCGGCTGGTGCGACCGCGGTGCTCATCAGTCCACCAGCGTCCGGCCGGTCAGGTGCAGGAACACGTCCTCCAGGCCGCTGCGCCGGACCAGCACCGACAGCGGGGCGACGCCGCGTTCGCCGACCGCCGCGACGGTGGCGTCGCCGTCGGCGGTGTAGAGCAGCAGCCGGTCCGGCAGCACCTCGACCCGGTCGGCGAGCCCGGCCAGTTTGCCGGCGAGGTCCCGGCCGTACGCACCGTCGAGGTCGTCCAGGTCGAACCGCAGCTCCACCACCTCGCGCGTGGAGTAGCGCGCGATGAGCTCGGACGGCGAACCCTGGGCGACGATGCGGCCGGCGTCCATCACCACGAGGCGGTCGCAGAGCTGCTCCGCCTCGTCCATGTAGTGCGTGGTCAGCACGAGGGTGACGCCGCGCTGTTTGAGCCGGTACAGGCGCTCCCAGACGAGGTGCCGGGCCTGCGGGTCGAGGCCGGTCGTCGGCTCGTCGAGCAGCACCAGGTCGGGCTCGTTGACCAGCGAACGGGCGATCGTGAGCCGGCGTCTCATACCACCGGACAGCGGCTCGACCCGGTCGGTCGCCCGGTCGGCGAGCTGAACGAAGTCGAGCAGCTCGGCCGCGCGGCGGCGGGCGACGGCTCGGCCGATGCCGAAGTACCGCGCGTAGATCGTGAGGTTTTCCAGCACCGACAGCTCAAGGTCCAGGCAGTCCTGCTGCGGGACGACGCCGAGCCGGGCGCGGATCGCCGGGCCGTGCGTCGCGGCGTCCAGGCCGAGGACGCGCAGGCTGCCCTCGCTCGGCGGCGACACGCAGCCGATCATGCGCATGGTGGAACTCTTGCCCGCCCCGTTCGGCCCGAGGAAGCCGAACGCCTCGCCGCGCCGCACCCCGAGATCGATCCCCGCGACCGCGGTGAAGGCACCGAACCGCTTCACCAGCCCGTTCGCCGAGATCAGGTCCTCTTCGCCCACGCCCGCCGACGCTAGCCCCCGGGTACGACAAAGCAAAGGCTGTTTCGCCGGGCGGGAAGCGCGTCGCGGCCCGCGCGCCGGTCGTACGGTCCCGAGCCAGGCCGCGCTCGCGGGGGCCTGGTTCGGCACGGCCTGCGGCGGGCGTCGCGAAAGGACTGTTCCGCCGCGGGGAGCGGGTGGGCGTTGGTAGCTTGGCCGCATGGTCGGCTCGGTGGGCGACGAGACGGTACTGCGGGAGGCCGTGGCGATGGCCTCGCTGGCGCCGTCGATCCACAACACGCAGCCGTGGCAGTGGATCGTCCACCCCGAGCAGGTCGAGCTGTACGCGGACCGGGAGCGCCAGCTGGCCGCCACCGACCCGGACGGCCGCTCGCTGGCGTTGAGCTGCGGGGTGGCGTTGCAGCACGCGCGGATCGCGCTCGCCGCGGCCGGACACCCGCCCGTCGTGGAGCGGATGCCGGACGCGGGGCAGCCGGACCTGCTGGCCCGGATCCGCCTCGGCGCGCCGGAGCCCGCCGGCCCGGACCTGGTACGCGCGTACCAGTCGATGTTGATCCGGCACACCGACCGCCGGCCGTTCGCGCCGCAGCACCCCGAGCAGGGCGCGCTGGACGAACTGACGTCGGTCGCCGAGGACGGCGGCGCGCACCTGCACCTGGTCCGGCCCGACCAGGTGACGATGGTGAACCTGCTGGTCAGCCGGGCGGGCGGGATCGAGCGGGAGGACCCGGCGTACCGGGCGGAGCTGGCGGACTGGACGCACCGCGACGCGGGCGACGGCCTGCCGCCGGACGTGGTGCCGACCGACGCGCCCCGCCGGGTACCGATCCGCGACTTCGCGCCGGGCGACGCCGAGCCGGGCGAGGTGCCGGACGCGCCGCCCGTCGCCGACGAGTACGCCCGGTACGCGGTGCTCTACGGCGACCGGGACGACCCGCAGCACTGGCTGCGCGGCGGCGAGGCGCTCGGCGCGGTGCTGCTCGCCGCGGTCCGGCTCGGCCTGGCCACGTCGCCGTTCTCCGACCCGGTCGAGGTCCTGGCCACCCGGGAGCGGCTGGCCCGCGACGTCCTGTCCGGCCTCGGCCACCCGTACCTGGTGTTGCGGTTCGGGGTGGCGAGCCCGGAGGCGCCGCCGCCCGGGCGTACGCCGCGCCGGCCGGCCGCCGACACCACCACCGTCGAGCTGGAGTGACCCGCAGCGACGCCGCGACCGGTGGAGATCACAGGCGTGACGCGTTGTCGTACCGGGCGGCCGATGGGAACGTTGCGCCATGAGCGAGCGTCAGCAGGCGGATCCGATGGCACGGTGCGTGGTGCCGCACGACCGGTCGGAGCGAAGCGGAGAGCGGGCATGAGCGACACCGAGATCCTGCGCTACGCGGCGTTCACCACCGACCCGGCCGGCGGCAACCTCGCCGGCGTCGTCCTCGACGCGAGCGCGCTCGACGCGGCGGCGATGCTGGCCATCGCCGCCGACATCGGCTACTCGGAGACCGCGTTCGTCATCGCCGCCGACGTGCCGGGGCGCCGCTTCCGCCTGCGCTACTTCAGCCCGCGCGCCGAGGTCGCCTTCTGCGGGCACGTGACCGTCGCGACCGCGGTCGCGCTGGCCGAGCGGATCGGGCCGGGCGACCTGACGTTCGACACGCCGGCCGGCGAGATCGTCACGGCGACCGCCATCGGGCCGGCCCGCGCCACGATGACCAGCGTGCCGACCCGGTCCCGGCCGGCCACCGACGACGAGCTGACCACGACGCTGGCCGCGCTGCGCTGGTCCGCGGACGACCTGGACCCGGCGCTCCCGCCGCACGTCGCGTACGGCGGGAACGAGCACCTCGTCCTCGCCGTCGCGGACCGGGCCCGCCTCGCCGACCTGGCGTACGACTTCGACGGGCTCGCCGACGTGATGACCCGGCACGGCTGGACGACCGTGCACCTGGTGTGGCGGGAGACCGACGACCGGTGGCACGCCCGGGACCCGTTCCCGGTCGGCGGCGTCGTGGAGGACGCGGCGACGGGGGCGGCGGCCGCGGCGTTCGGCGGGTACTTGCGCACGATCGGCCGGGTACCCGACGGGCCGGTCACGATCCGCCAGGGCGAGGACATGGGCCGGCCCAGCGAGCTGGTCGTCGACGTCGACGCGACCGACCCGCGGGTCCGCGTCACCGGCGCCGCCGTACCGGTGGGCTGAGAGCGGACAGCCGCCCAGGCTGGTGCGAAGGCTTCGCAGCAGGCCCTAGGCGGTCTCGACCGTGGCGCGGGCCTGGGCCAGCAGGTCGGCGACGAGGTCGTGGTCGGCACCGATCATCGCCGTACCGTCGTCGTAGCGGAGGGCCCAGGTGAGGCCGTCGTGGCCGGGCACCCGCCGGGCGACGATGCGTACGCCGCCGTTGGGCAGCTCGTGGTGCGTGGAGTACGCGACGCTGCGGGTGACGCGGGCCCGGATCTGGTGCGGCAGCTCGCCCGGGTCGTCGAGCGCGTAGCGCAGCGGCTCGTCGTCGGCGTACACGTCGGCGGGGGCGTCCGGGGTGCAGCCCGCCTCGTGCACCAGCCGGGCCGGGGTGACGACGAGCTCCCGGCCGGACCAGGTCGCCTTGTGGATCTCGTGCCAGCCCAGCCGGTCCTTCTCGGGCAGCCACAGGCCGCGGGTGGTGGCGACCAGATGACCGGACCCGTACGGTGCCCACGCCGCGACGTGCTCGCCCGGCTCGAAGTCGCGGTGCGCCTCGGCCGGCAGCCGCTGCCGCCGGAACCGCGCCAACAGTCCCATCTACAGCCCCCCAACCGCCTGCTCGCGCAGCCCGCGCGCGTGCTGCTCCAACGACGCCAGCTCCCCGAACAGCGCAAGGTACTCGTCCTTGCGCTCGACCGGGTTCATCCGCTGCACCTTCGACTTGATCTCCCGGATCCGCCGGTCCACCTCCGGCAGCTGCAACCGCGCCAGCATGATCGACACGTACCGCGGGTCGGGCTCGACGTCGGAGAGCAGCGGCTCGACCGCCAGCTCGGAGACGAGCGCCTGGGCGGCGAGGTCGGCCGTGGCGGTGCGTACCTCCTCGATCCAGCCGGGCCCGCCGGCGGTGTGCGCGGCGCCGCCGGCCGCGGCGACCGCCTCGCGGATCGCGCGGTGCATGGGGTAGCCGTACGGGGTGGCGTCGACCGCGTCGAACAGCGGGCCGGCGAGCGCCGGGTACTGCACGGCGAGCTTCAACGCCTCCCGCTCCACCAGCGCCTGCGGCCCGTCGGGGCGCTGCACCGGGCGCTTGGGCGGCTCGGGCCGGCCCGGCTTGCCGCCGGCGCGCAGCGAGTCGTTGACCGCGCGGCGCGCCTCCTCGACCTCGATGCCGATGTGCCCGGCGAGCTTCTGCACGTACCGCGGGCGCAGGTACTCCTCCTTGATCGCGGCGACCATCGGCGCCGCCGACCGCAGTGCGAACGCCTGCCCCTCGGCGGTGTCCAGGTCGTAGCGCGCGAGCACGCTGCGCAGCGCGAAGTCGATCAGCGGCTCGGAGTCGGCGACCAGGTCGCGGACGGCGGCGTCGCCCTTGGCGAGGCGCAGCTCGCACGGGTCCATGTTGTCCGGGCCGATCGCCACGCTCGTGTGCGCCACGAACTTCGCGTCGTCGGCGAACGCCCGCAGCGCCGCCTTCTGCCCCGCCGCGTCGCCGTCGAACGTGAAGATGATCTCGCCGCGGAACTCGTCCGAGTCCATCAGCAGCCGCCGCAGCACGCCGATGTGGTCGTCGCCGAACGACGTGCCGCACGTCGCCACCGCCGTCGGTACGCCCGCCAGATGGCACGCCATCACGTCGGTGTACCCCTCGACGATGACCACCTTGCCCTGCTTGGCGATCTCGCGTTTCGCCTGGTCGATGCCGTAGAGCACGTGCGACTTCTTGTAGCTCGGCGTCTCCGGCGTGTTCAGGTATTTCGGCCCGTCGTCCGAGTGCAGGAGCTTCCGGGCGCCGAAGCCGATCACGTCGCCGGACAGGTCGCGGATCGGCCACATCAGCCGACCCCGGAACCGGTCGATCAGGTTGCCGGACCGCGCCTCGCGGATCAGGCCCGCGGTGATCAGGTCCTTCGCGTCGTAGCCCTTCGTACGCAGATGCCTGGTCAGCGCGTCCCACGAGTCGGGCGAGAAGCCGCAGCCGTACCGCGCGGCGGCGGCCCGGTCGAACCCGCGTGTCGCCAGGAACTCCCGCGCCGGCTGCGCCTCCGGCGACGCCAGCCGCTCGGCGTAGAACGCCGCGGCGTCGGCGTGCGCGGCGACGAGCACCTTCCGGCTGCCGTCGGTACGCCGGGGGCCGCGCGGCCCGGCGCCCTCCTCGTACCGCAGGGTGAGGCCGACCATGCCGGCCAGCCGCTCCACGGCCTCGCTGAAGCTCAGGTGGTCGGCCTCCATCAGGAAACTGATGGCGTCGCCGCCCTTCCCGCAGCCGAAGCAGAAGTACACATTTCGGGCAGGAGTGACGTTGAAGCTCGGGGACTTCTCGTCATGGAACGGGCACAGCCCCTTGAGGTTGCCGCCACCAGCCGGGCGCAGCGTCACCTGACCGCCGATCACCTCGACGATCGACACCTTCTCCCGCACCGCGGCGATGTCCGCGGCCACGATCCGACCCGCCATCTGTACCCGGCCACCTCCCTGCGCGCCGCCGTCCATCCTCCCGCGCCCGTACGGCGGCCCGCCGCCGGGGCTGCCCGGGTGTGGAGCCGGCCGCGACCCGGCCGGCGGCGGCCGGACCCGGATTCCCCAACCTACCCACCCACACGCCGCACGAGCTCCACCGCTGTACTTCCCTCGACACCCGCGGTTAGCGTGGCGCATGGCGCGACGACTGATGTACCTCCAGCTCAAGACCGGGCACGACACGGACCGCGGTCCGTCGTGGATCGCCTGGGTCGAGTTCAGCCGGACCTGGGCCACCGCCCGGGTGCACGGCCGCACGCTGCGCCGCTGGAACGGCGTCGCGGGCAACTTCATCGACGTCGACAGCGACGAGGAGTTCTGGCTGTCCGGGCCGAAGCGCGACCGCAGCGACGGCCGGTACGGCCCCACTCCCCCGGACGTCGACGAGGACGCGCGGGAGGCGTACGAGGCGTTCCTGGCCGGCGAGTCGCTGCCCGGCCGCGAACACGGCTGACCGCACGCACGGTGGCCGCTCAGTACGCCGCCCCGGCAAGCCGCCCCACGCGGGCACGGCCCTCCGGCGGCCTGCTCGTACCCAGTCGGCGCACTTCCGCGGGAGGCGCATGGCCGCCCGCCCGGACAACGGTGGCCCATGGACCGGCCGCATCCGCGCCGGACGTCGGGAGAAGGTTCAACGGATGCGCCGGGCGAAGACGATGACATTGTCGAGGTAACTTCGTGTCGCGGGATCGAATCGACCCCCGCAGGTGATGAGGCGCAGCTCCGCGTCCGGTGTGTCCCCGTACACCTCCTCGGTCGGAAACGCTTTCTTCGGTCGCCGTTCCATTCGCCGGTCAGCAAAGACCGCAGTGGATCCATCCGCCCGGTCGACAAAGACCTGGTCGCCGACCTTCATGGTCGCGAGACGGAAGAAGACGGCGGGCCCTCGGTACGAGTCCACGTGGCCCAGAATCACCGCAGGACCACGCTCCCCAGGCTCCGGTCCGGCCTGCCACCACCCCGCATGGTCGAATGTGCGGGGAGGCTGTAGGGCTCCGCCCCGATCGACCCGGACCGGGTCGATCGGGGCGTCGATGTCAAGGCTGGGAATCCGGACGCGGATCGGATCGGCGGCCCGGCCGTCGATCCGATCCGCGGGCGAAAGCGAGGCGCGAGGTGAGGTGTGCGGCCGGGTGTCGCCCGACCCGGTTCGCGCCGCCGCCGCACATCCCGTGGCGAGGACGACGACGAGCATGCCGACCGCGGCCACGAGCCAGGCCAGCCCGCGGCCGCGGTCGTCGCGTTCGTGACCGGCGCTCATCGCGCCGCCGTCGGTGGCGTCGGCCGCCACCCGGGCGCGGCTGCCCGGCCCGCCGCGATCCCGGGCCTGCCGAGCGTCACGACATCCTCCACACGACCCGCGCCATGCCACCGGCACCGGTCTCGACGCCGCCTGCGGGGTGCGTGCCATTGTCGGCCGTGGGCCGGTGGGGGTTGTCCTCGCAGGCGATCCCGTCGTTGTCCCGGTCCAGCCCGTTCGGGTCGCTCGGGTCCTGGTCATAGACCTTCTGCGCGTCTTCCTGGTACTTGAAATCCTTGCAGTCCAAATCGGCGGCGTGCGCCACGCCGGATACCGGAAAGACGGCCAGGACAGCCAGTGTGGTGACTGCTAACGCGGCTCGAAGCGACATGTCTACCCCCGTATCGATCAATGAATGAACGATGCGCAGGCTACTGCCGGAAGTTCTCGGTTTTCGGCGGAGATGAGGTTACTCATTCATGCGGGTGAATTTCTGGAATAGCTGACTTTTCAGGATCAGAGCGTCTTCCGAGATTTCTTCGTTTTCTGCCGAGACTGGTCCCTCCGCCGACACGGCGCGTCCACGCTTCCCATCCGCGCGCGTGAACCCGGCGTTCGCTGCCGGCACGTCGCGAGCTGGAACCACGTGAAGACTGTCGCGCCCGGCATGGTCACGCCGGCGGGCTGAGGTAGGCGAGGATCGTCGGGTGCGTGCCCTCGGGGGTCGTCCAGGCCGCGGGCACGGTCAGGACTCGGCGCCAGCCGTGCCGCTCGTACAGGGCGGTCGCCGCGCCCCGGTCGTCGGCGACCACGTCCAACGCCAGCCGTACGCCGAGGTCGGCGGCGGCCTGGGTGGCGTGCCGCAGCAGCGTGCCGGCCACCCCGCGGCGCCGCGCCGACGGCGCCACGTACAACCGGCCCAGGCTGCCCAGCCGCGCCTCCGGTACGCCCGCCGCGTCGGCCAGCTCCGCCGGACGCTCCAGGTCCCGCCCGTCGCGTACCAGGACCTGGCCGAGCACGCGGTCGTCCTCGGTCGCCACCCACGCACCGAGCACCCCGGCCGGCGCCAGCCAGCCCACCGGGTCCGCCGGCCACACCATCGGGTACTCGTCCGCCTCGTGGGTCGCCCGCAGCGCCGCCACGCACGCCGCAAGGTCGTCGTCCCGCCGCCGTCGCACCTGCACCCCCGCACGGTACGCCGACGCTTAACCGGCTTGTGAGGCGTACCGCGCGGTGGCATGATCACCAGCGATTCGCGGCGTCATGCCGCGCGAGAGCCGAGGGAGGCGACAGTGAAACGGACCGCGTACCTATCCGGACCAGCTTGTCGCCCCGGCTCGTCCCGCTGAGCACCGCGCCGCTGAGCACCGCGCCGCTGAGCACCGCGCGCTGAGCGCGGTCCACTGAGCGCGACCGCTCGATTTCGCTTGTCCCGCACCGGTTTCCGGTGCGCATTCTGTCTGAGGAGTACGTCATGTCGTACACGATGCTGCCCGGGACCCGGGCGCCCGTACGGGTCTGGGCCGATCCGTCCACTGTGGAGCCTGACGCGCTGCGCCAGCTTCGCAACATCGGCTCGCTGCCGTGGGTGCACGGCGTGGCCGTGATGCCGGACGTCCACCTGGGCAAGGGCGCGACGGTCGGTTCGGTGATCGCGATGCGGCAGGCGGTGTCGCCGGCCGCGGTCGGTGTGGACATCGGTTGCGGCATGGCCGCGGTGCGTACGTCGCTGACGGCGGACGACCTGCCGGACGATCTCGGCGCGCTGCGGTCGGCGATCGAGGCGGCGGTGCCGGTCGGGTTCGCCGCGCACGACGAGCCGGTGGACCCGCGCCGGCTGTGGGGCGTGCGTACGGCGGGGTGGGACGGTTTCTGGGCCGGCTTCGGCGACCTGCATCCGGGGGTGACGCGGCTGGAGACGCGGGCGCGCCGGCAGCTCGGCACGCTCGGCGGCGGAAATCACTTTGTAGAGCTTTGTGTAGACACGTCTGATTCTCGCGTCTGGGTCATGTTGCACTCCGGGTCCCGGAACATCGGCAAGGAGCTGGCCGAACGGCACATGGCGGTGGCGCGCGGGCTGCCGCACAACGCCGACCTGCCCGACCGGGACCTTGCCGTGTTCCTGGCCGACACCTCGGAGATGGCCGCGTACCGGCGCGACCTGTTCTGGGCGCAGGAGTACGCGCGACGCAACCGCGAGCTGATGCTCGCCCTGGTGTGCGCCGTGGTCCGCGACGCGCTGCCCGCCGTACGGTTCGAGCCGCCGATCTCCTGCCACCACAACTACGTCGCCGAGGAAACGTACGACGGTGTCGAGCTGCTGGTGACCCGCAAGGGCGCGATCCGTGCCGGGCGCGGCGATCTCGGGATCATCCCGGGCTCGATGGGCACCGGGTCGTACGTCGTGCGCGGTCTCGGCAACGCCGAGGCGTACGCGTCGGCGTCGCACGGCGCGGGCCGGCAGATGAGTCGCACCAGGGCGAAGAAGGAGTTCACGGTCGACGACCTGGCCGCGCAGACGGCGGGGGTCGAGTGCCGCAAGGACGCCGGGGTGGTGGACGAGATCCCCGGCGCGTACAAGGATCTGGAGACGGTGATGGCGCAGCAGACCGATCTGGTCGAGGTGGTGCATCACCTGAAGCAGGTGCTCTGCGTCAAGGGCTGAGGGTCCGGCCCGGCACCCGGAGGGGATGCCGGGCCGCGTCCGTCCACTGTGGTCAGTGGCGGGCGGCGAGCAGGGGGCACTCGAAGGGGTCGCGGGCGGCGAGCCCGACGGCGTTGAGGTGTCGGATCACGGCGCCGTACGAGGCGAAGACACCGGTCTCGGTGTACGGGATGCCGCGCGCCAGGCAGAACTCCCGAACGATCTCGCGCGTCCGGAACAGCCGCGTCCGCGGCATGTTCGGAAACAGGTGGTGCTCGATCTGGTAGTTGAGGCCGCCCATGAGGGCGCTGGCCCAGACCCGGCCGCGGATGTTGCGGGACGTACGCACCTGCTTGGTGAGGAAGTCGAGGTTCTCGTCGGCGCCGACGAGCGGCATTCCCTTGTGGTTGGGCGCGAACGACGACCCCATGTACACGCCGAACACGCCGAGCTGGACGCCGACGAACGCGGCCGCCATGCCGGGCGGCAGAAGCGCGAACACGGCGCCGAACAGCACCGCGAAGTGCGTGGCGATCAACGCCAGTTCGCGCCAGTGGCCGGGGCTCCGGCGCGCGAGCAGCAGGCGTACCGCCTGGACGTGCAGGTTGATGCCCTCCAGCAGGAGCAGCGGGAAGAACAGGTATCCCTGCCGGCGGGTGAACGCGCCGACCAGGCCGCGCCGGCCGGCCGCGGTCTCGGGCCGGAACACGATGGTCCGCATCGCGATGTCCGGGTCCTTGCCGACCTTGTTGGGGTTCGCGTGGTGACGGGTGTGCTTGGTCATCCACCACGTGTGGCTGATGCCGACGAGTACGGTGCCGATCAGCCGGGCGGCGTGGTCGTTCCGCGGCCCGGACGCGAACACCTGCCGGTGGGCCGCCTCGTGCGCGAGGAACGCGTACTGCGTGAAGATCACGCCGAGCGCCGCGGCGATGAGCAGCTCGTACCAGGAGCCGCGCAGCAGCAGGAACCCCGCCACCGCGCCGCCCAGCGCCAGGGTCAGCCCGGCGAACAGGACCACGTAGAACCAGCGGGCGCGTCGGAGCAGTCCGGTGTCGCGGACGACCTTGGTGATCGCCTGGTACGAGCGGGTGAAGTCCGCGGCGCCCGCCGGATGCCGCCATGGTGTGGTGAGGGTCGACCGTGCTCTGATGGCTCCTCCTCGGGTGGGGCCGGGCACACGACAGCGCCCGGGAAACGCGGTCCCGCCCCATATCCGATGCGCCGACATGTCGGGATCGTCGTCATGTCACCGGGAAGGCCGCCTCGTGCCACCCTGACGGGTAGTCCCCCATCTCCGTCACCCGACAGGTCCGACACGCGGCCCCCGCGGATGTCCCCAGGCTACCAGTGCCGGCACCGTACCGCCCGGCGCGAGCCGCCCCGACGCGGCCGGCACCGGGCCGGGATCGCCTACCTGGTAAGGGTTTCCACGTTCGTGTAGTCGGGAAGGGTGATGGCGTTGACGGCCTTGTCGATGCCGCCCATCATCAGGCTCTTGCCGGGCAGCCGCATCATGATGCGGGTCATCGCGTTCCGCATCCGGATTCCGCGTTCGGTGGCGGGCAGGAAGCCCTTGATGCCGCCGGGCAGCGGCTTCATGTTGCCGGCGGCGTAGTCGCGCATCCGCTCCTGGTAGGCCGGGTACGCGACGCGGTGGTCGCCGCGCGCGACGGCCAGCTCGCCGGCGAGGACGTACGCGCCGACGATGGCCATGGTGGTGCCCATGCCGACCGAGCCGGCGGTGCAGGCGTCGCCGAGCAGCGCGACGCGTCCGCGGTGCCAGCTGTCCAGGACGACCTTGCCGTGCCGGTCGAAGTAGAAGTCGTCGGCGCGCCACATGGATTCCAGGATGCGCGGGACCTCCCAGCCCTCGCCCTCGAAGACGCGGGCCACGATCCGCTTCTGGCCGGTGACGTCGCCCCGGTCGTACGCGATGGGGTCGCAGGCGAAGTGGACCATGGCGCGGGCGCCGCCGTGCGCGGGGTAGAGCAGCACGTTGCGGCCGCCGGTGGTGCCGTTGCCGGCGGGCATCGAGTACATCAGTTCGATGCCGCGCAGGTCGAACGACGAGGCGTGGGTGAACACGGCGCGGTGGTAGCCGGAGTCGACCATGCGCCAGGAGCCGTCGGGGAACGCGAGGCGTCGGGTCGTGGAAAAGATGCCGTCGGCGCCGACGACGAGGTCGAACCGGCGCCGCGGCGCCCGCTCGAACGTGACGTCGATGCCGTCCGTGGTCTCGGCGAGCCCGGTGATCGTGTCGTCGTAGACGTACTCGACGCCGTCGGCGGCGCCCATCAGGATGTGCATCAGGTCGCCGCGCAGGATCTCCAGGTCGGCGATGATCCCGCCGGAGTCGCCGAACGCCTCGCCGGACATCTCGGCCACCTGCCGGCCGGCACTGTCCACATAGGCCATTCCGTGTACGCCGGTGTGCGCGGCGCGGATCGGCTCCATCAGGCCCATCCGCTCGACGACGGTACGGGCGGCGCCGCGGATGTCGATGCCCTGCCCGCCCGGCCGTGGCGCGGGCGCGCGTTCGACGACGGTGACGTCGAACCCGTACCGGCGCAGCCAGTACGCGAGCGTGGGACCGGCGACGCTCGCGCCGGAGATCAGGACGTTGGTCATGGCTCGACACTCCTCGCGTACGGTCGACGCGCCCTGCCGCGCCGACCTCGTGAGTACACTGTACATACACCGGTCGACGCGTCAAATGCGTTGACCTACAAGGGAACCAGCAGATCGAACATGCACTAGTGCACTACGCGGGAGGTAGGGTGTTCCCGAGTGGTGGTGCACTAGGGCGGGAGGGTGACACATGACGGCGCCGTACGCGCGGATCGTCGCGGACATCAGGCAGCGGATCGAGTCCGGCGAGCTGCCGCCGGGCGCGAGGGTGCCGTCGACCCGCCAACTCATCGCCGACTACGGCGTGGCGATGGCCACCGCCAGCAAGGCGCTCGCCGCGCTGCGCCAGGCCGGCCTCGTGCACCCCGTACCCGGCGTCGGCACCGTCGTCGCCGGTGCCCGCCGCGGCGCGGCGGAGTCCGTTGCACGGCAACGGAAGCCGCCCCGGACCGACACCGACGACGTGGTACGCGCGGCGATCGTGCTCGCCGACTCCGACGGCCTGGGCGGGCTGTCGATGCGACGCATCGCGACCGAGCTGGGCATGGCCACGATGTCGGTGTACCGGCACGTCGCCAACCGCGATGAGCTGGTCGCGCGCATGATCGACAGCGCGCTGGGCACCCAGCCGCTGCCCGCCGACCCGCCGGACGGCTGGCGGGCGCGCGCCGAGCTGTCCGCGCGGCAGATGTGGGCGGCCTGCCAGCGGCACCCGTGGCTCGCGCACGCGCTGTCCATGACCCGGCCGCAGGTGGCACCGAACGGCATGGCGCACACCGAGTTTTTGCTCGCCGCGCTCGACGGGTACGACCTGGATCTGGACACGCGCATGCACGTCGCCATCACGGTGTTCATGTTCGTCCGTGGCGTCGCGGTCAACATCGAGCCCGAGCTGCGCGCGATCCAGGACAGCGGGATGTCCGACGAGGACTGGATGACCAGCCAGAAGCCCTCGATGCAGGTGGTCGCGGACGTCAGCCGCTTCCCCAACCTGTCCCGGGCGATGAACGACGAGATCGACATGACGCTCGACTCGCTCTTCGAGTTCGGCCTGCGCAGCATTCTCGACGGCCTGGACACCTTCCTGCACCAGCGATCCCGACCGTCCACATCGGACTGACCCGGCGCGCGGCGCGGGCCGCGGTGCGACGGGTGCGGTAAAAACCGTGGCGGCATCGGTGGGGTCCGGCGATGATGGCCGGCGTGGACCAGGTCGAGGTCGTCGTCGCACACAACGAGCGGGCGACCCTGCGCGTCGGTGACGTGTTCCTGAAGATCGACGCGGACCAGGCGAACATCGACGTCGAGGTCGAGGCGATGGCCAGGGCGCCGATCCCGACTCCCGAGATCCTGTGGCGCAAGCCGCCCGTACTCGCGCTCGCCGCGCTCCCCGGGGCGCCGCTCGCCCGCCTCGGCAAGCCGTCGACCTCGCCGCCGGCGTCGTGGGCCACGGCGGGTGCCGCCATCCGTACGCTGCACGAGGCACCGCTGCCGCCCTGGCCCGGGCCGAGCCTCGACGACATCACCGCACGGCTCGACCGCGAGTGCGACTGGCTCCTCGCGCACCGCACGCTTCCCACCGACCTCGTCACGCGCAACCGCCAGGTGGCCGAGACCGCGCTCCGGCCCTGGAGGCCGGCGTTCACGCACGGCGACCTCCAGGCCGCCCACGTGTTCCTCGACGGCACCACGGTCACCGGCGTCCTCGACTGGTCCGAGGCCGCCCGGGGCGATCCCCTGTACGACCTCGCCGTCCTCACCCTCGGGCACGAGGACCACCTCGACGACGTCCTCACCGGCTACGGCACCGACGTCGACCTCGACGTGGTCCGCGCGTGGTGGTCGGCGCGGAGCCTGCTCGCGATCCGCTGGCTGGCCGAGCACGGCTTCGACCCGGCCTCGCCCGGCTGCGAGGTCGACGTGCTGAGGGCCCGCATGTAGGCGCGGCTCCGGGACGGGCTGCCCCGGAGCCGCGTCGGTCAGAGCCGGCGGAAGTACACCGCCGTCGGGAGCGGTGTGCAGCCCAGCTCCTCGTACAACGCCCGGGCGGGTGCGTGGAACTCGTCCCCCCCGGTGCCGATCTCGACCACCTCGACCCCGCGGGTACGCATCTCGGCGAAGGCGTGCTCGCACAGTGCGGTACCCGCGTGCCGTCGGCGGTGCTCGGCCGAGACGGCGAGGATGGTGATGGTTCCCTTACGTACCAACGGTTCGGCGCTCCACGCCACGTAGCCTGCAAGGCCGCCGTCGATCTCGGCGACGGCCACGTACGCGTGCCGTTCGGGTGCGTGGAGCCCTGCCAGCTGCCGGCGGTAGTCGTCACGCCAGTTGCCGTGCTGGACGGCGAAGACGGCCTCGCCCATCAACGGGCGGAAGGAGTCCTCGTAGAACGGTCGGAACGTCTCGATGGTCAGTTCGGTGAGTGGGGTCAGGTCGTGCTGGGTGAACGCACGAATGAGCATGGAGGTGCGCCTCTCGGGCTGCGGGCGTGATCCCCGGACGAAACAAGGGCATCGGTGTCGCACTCCCGGCCGACAGGATCGGCGGCGAGTGGCCCTCAGCGGCGGGTACGCCAGGCGGCGAAGCACTCCATGTGCCGCATCCTAGCGCCCGGCTCGGTCGCCGCGATGCGCGTGGACGCAGCCGACCAGGAACTCCCCCGCACGGCTCAGCGCCACCCGATGATCACCACGCGGACCGCCTGATCGCCAGGCCCACGAGCCCTACGGGGCACGTCCGGATGTGCCAACTACCGAGTGTGACCTCAAACGATATCGCCTCTGCCGAGAACTCGATATCATCGCCGGGATGGGAAGGCTCCGAACATGACTCGTACGGTGATCGATCTTGATGATGCCGTCGTCGCCGACGCAATGCGTCTCTATGGCACAAGGACGAAGGCGGAGGCGGTACGCGCCGCCATGACCGACGCTGTCAAGCTACGGCTGCGACGGCAGTTCGCCGATCTCGCCAAGGCCGGCGCATTGGACCCGGACGGGAACCCGGACGACAGCCCGGACACCCGGTGAGCGAGGGTCGCTTCCTCGTTGACAAGTCGGCCCTGGATTCCCTCTCCTGGCGGAAGAGCAGCCGCAGAGACGGCACCGGCGGTGGCGGTGGCGGTGCGGGACACGAAGGACCGCGACGGCGGCACCCTGCGTGCGTTCCTGGCCCAGGTGCGGTGAGCGCGTGACGTCAGGGCCGGAGCCGGCCGCGTTGGCGTGGGCCGCCAACGCCGTGCGACCAGGCGCGAAGATCCAGTCGGTACGCGGCATGCGCGAGGGCGGCAACCCGTGGCGGCTGCGGCTCTCCCACCGGGGTACGGAGACGGAGGCGGTGCTGAAGACGGCGTCGGCACCGGACGGCTTCGCCACCGAGCTCGCCGCGCTGCGGCTCGCCGAGCTCCGCGGCCTGCCCGCCCCGCGCATCATCGCGGTGGACGAGACCGGCGCCTCGGCCGGGACGTACGCCGTGGTGGAGACCGTGGTGCCGGGCCACAGCCGCATCCCGACCGTGGGTACGCCGGGGCGGCTGGCGGCGATCGGCGCGGCGGCGGCCGGGCTGCACGGCACGCCGATGGCGGCGACTGCGGAGCTGCCGCTGCGTACCCGACCGATCCCGGCGACCGACTTCGCGGCGGAGCGCCGCGCCGGTACCGACAGGACCACGCCGCTGCTCGACGCGGCGCAGGCGTTCGTCGACGGGCTGGCCAGGCCGGCCGGCGACACCGTGCTCGTACACGGGGATCTGTGGCAGGGCAACATCATGTGGGCGGGTGACGTGGTCACCGGCCTGCTCGACTGGGACATGGCCGGCGTCGGTCACCCGGGTGTGGACCTGTCGTCGGTACGGCTCGACGCGGCGCTGATGTTCGGCTCCGACGCGGCGGGCGCGGTGCGGGCCGCGTGGGAGGACACCCGTGGCCGGCCGGCCGACGACGTGCCGTACTGGGACGCGGTCGCGGCGCTGAACCAGCCCGGTGACCTGGCCACGTTCGCGCCGGTCATGCACGACCAGGGCCGCACCGACCTGACCGGCCACCTGCTGAACGAGCGCCGCGACGCGTTCCTGCGCGCGGCGCTCGCCGAGCTGGGCTTCGAGCGGTAGGGAGGGCTCAACCCTCCACAAGGGACTCCAGCGGTACGGCCGGGTCGGCGAGGCGGGCCCGGTCGACGGGGCGGCCGGCGCGGACGAGGGCCTCGACGTGCTGGGTGACGTCCCAGACGTTGACGTTCATGCCGGCGAGTACGCGGTCGTCGCGCAGCCAGAACGCGACGAACTCGCCGGTCGCCACGTCACCGCGGTACACGACCTCGACGTCCGGCGCGTTCGGGTCGTCGACGAAGCCGGAGTATTCGAGGCCCATGTCGTACTGGTCGGAGAAGAAGAACGGCACCTGGTCGTACACGGCGGTGTGGCCGAGCATGGCGCGGGCCGCGGTGATGCCGCCGTCCAGCGCGTTCGACCAGTGCTCGACGCGCAGCCGGCGGCCGAGCCAGGGGCGCAGCGAGTTGGCGACGTCGCCGCAGGCGAAGACGTCCTGCGCCGAGGTACGCAGGTGCTCGTCGGTGACGATGCCGTTCTCGACGGCGAGTCCGGCGGCGGTGGCCAGCTCGACGGCGGGGCGTACGCCGACGCCGACGACGACCACGTCGGCGGGCAGCTCGGTGCCGTCGGAGAGGACCACGCCGGACACGGCGCCGGCCGTACCGCGGAACTCGGTGACCCCGGCGCCGAAGCGGAACGTCACTCCGTGGTCGGTGTGCAGCTTCGTGAAGAACGCGCCGATCTTGTCGCCGAGTACCCGGCGCAGCGGCGTGGCCTCCGGCTCGACGACGGTGACGGAAAGGCCGTGGCCGCGGCCGGCGGCGGCGACCTCCAGGCCGATGAACCCGGCGCCGACGACGACCAGACGGCCGTTCTCGCCGGCGGCGCGGAACAGTGCGAGGAGGTCGTCGGCGTCGTCCAGGGTGCGCAGGTAGCGCACGCCGGGCAGGGTCCCGCCGGGCACGTCGAGCTGGCGTACCCAGGAGCCGGTGGCGAGCAGCAGCTGGTCGTAGCGCAGTTCGTGGTAGCCGTCGAGGGTGAGCACGTGCCGGGCCGTGTCGAGCATCGTGGCGCGTACGCCGCGGCGCAGGTCGACGTTGTGCTCGGCGTACCAGGACTCGTCGTGGACGAACGCCACGTCGCGCGGGTCGCTGCCGGTCAGGTAGCCCTTCGACAGCGGCGGGCGTTCGTACGGGCGCTCCTCCTCGTCGGCGAGCAGCACGATGCGCCCGTCGTACCCCTCGGCGCGGAGGGTTTCGGTGGCCTTCGCCCCGGCGAGCCCGCCGCCCACGATCACGAACGTCTCCGGCTTGCGGTCCTGCGCCGGCCGGCCCACCTGCATCGCCTCGTCCCGCTCGGTCTCACCGTCGGGTCCGATCGGTTCCGTCATGTGCACAGACTGCCTCGATCGGAAGGTTCGGACAACCGGAACGGGCGATCACGTACGCCGGCGGCCGACCAGCGAGCCGGCCACCAGCAGCGCGGCGATCACCGCGACGGCGACGCCGAGCCGGTGCAGCCCGGAGTCCGGGGAGGCGCCGGCGGCGAGTACCTCGATGAGGGCAGCGGCGAGGTTCGCCCCGACGTACTGCGAGGTGCGGTAGAGACCGGACGCGGCGCCGGTGGCGTCGGCCGGCGCCGCCGCGTACATCGAGGTCTGGTTGCCCATGTTGTTGTACCCGTTGGGGATGCCGAGCACGGCGCTCACCGCGAGCAACACGATCACCGGCGTCGACGCGTGGACGACGGTGGCGAGCACGAGCCCGCCGGCGAGCAGACCGAGCGAGCCGATCAGCAGTGTCGGGCGCGGCCCGCGGGTACGGACCAGGCGGGTCGCGACGAGCGTCATGAACACGCCGAGTCCGGCGATCGGCAGCACCACCAGCCCGGCCTGCGCGGCGGACAGCCCGCGGCCCTCCTCCAGCCAGGACGGCAGCCCGTAGAACACCGCGTAGAACGCCACGTAGGTCAGGGCGGTCCGCAGGTACGTGCCGGTCAGCGCCCGGTTGCGCCCGAGCAGCCGTACGTCGAGGAACGGTTCGGCGCACCGCAGCTCGCGCCACAACAGCGCCCCGGCCAGCGGTACGAACAGGGCGGCGAGCCACCAGTGCGGCCGGTCCGCGAGCGACAGCAGGAACAGCATCAGCGTCGTCATCGCGCCCGCGAACAGCAGCAGACCCGGCGGGTCGAGCCGGCGCAGCGACGCGGCCACGCCCAGCCGACGCGCCTGGGTGCGCCCGGCGGGTCCCCAGCGCAGCACCGCCACCGCGCCGACCGCCACGAACGGCAGGTTGACCAGGAAGATCGCCGGCCAGCCGAACGCACCGACCAGCAGCCCGCCCAGGCTCGGTCCGAACGCCACCGCGGTCTGCGAGCAGATCGACAGGATGCCCAGCGCGCCGGACGCGCGGGCGCCGGTGCGTTCCTCGACCATCCGTACCATCGCGACGCCCGCCGGGTACTGCGCGGCGGTACCGAGGCCGAGCAGGACGCGGCAGGCGACGAGCACGCCGATGCTCGGGGCGAACGGCGCGGCGACCGACGCGACCGCGACGAGGGCGAGGCCGGCGAGGAACACCCGGCGCGGGCCGACCAGGTCGGCGAGCCGGCCCATCGTCGGCGCGCCGACCGCCGTCGCCAGGTACAGGGCGGAGACCAGCCAGGACGCCTCGGCACCGGCGCGGAAGTCGCCCCGGATACCGACCAGGGCGACCGCGATCATCGACGAGTTGAGCGCCTGGAGCAGGGTGCCGAACGCGATCGAGCCGACCAGCCGCCCCGGTAATCGGGGCGGCGCGGCCACCGCCGTGGTCGCCGCCGTCATGCGCCGGCGAGCCGGTCGAGCAGCCGGCCGGCGATCCGCAGCAGGTCGCGCTCCTCCGGGCTGAGCTTCGTGGCCATGTTCACCGCCAGCCACGTGTCGCGCCGGGCGCGGTCCTCGGCCAGCAGCGTCGCGCCGGCCGGGGCGAGGGCGAGCAGCACCTGCCGGCCGTCGTCCGGGTCGGCCTGCCGGGTGACCAGCCCGGACTCGACCAGCTCGGTCGCCGCGCGCGCCATCGACTGCGGCGTGATGCCCTCCGCGGCGGCCAGCTCCGTCACGGTCGCCGGCCCCTCCCGGTCCAGCCGGCCCAACGCGTTGATCCGGGTCAGGCTCAGGCCGTGCGACGGGCGCTCGGCGCGCAGCCGGCGCACCAGCCGCATCATCGACAGGCGCAGCTCGTTCGCCGACGCCGCCACCTCGCGGGTCACCGTCTCCTCGGTCATGTCTTCACCCTAGCTTGGGGTTTTTGGGCATGACTCCCCCAGCAGAGCGGTATTCCGCGTCTGGTTACTCACCCTGGCTGAACAGATCAGGCGGTGAGGCGGCGGTGCCAGCCCACCGCCGAGGTGTCCGTGAGGCTGGCCACCTGGTCGATCACCACGCGCAGCCGCGCCGCGTCGTCCCCCGCCGTACGCCAGCGCGGCGCGTGCAGCGGGTCCAGCGCGGCCGGCGCCCGCAGCGTCAGCTCGTGCACCAGGTCACGCAGCAGGTCCCGCTGCCGGGCGTACCGGGGGCCGGCGTCGGGGCGGGCCAGGATGTACCGCCAGGCCATGCCCTTCAGCAGCGCGCACTCCGCCCGGGTACGCCGCGGCACCACCAGGTCCGCCGCGTACCGGCGCAACAGCCCGTCGCCGTACCGGGCGCGGGTGGTGACGACCGCCGCGTCCACGAAACGGCCGGTCAGGGCGCTCGTCGCGCGCTTCAACGCCACCATCGCGGCGTGCCCGCCGTCGTACGTCGCCAGCGGCGCCACGACCGGATCCGTCAACAGCTCCACCAGCACCGCGCCGAGATCCGTCGGCGACTCCGTCGAGTACGTGCCGGCGACGAGCTCGCACACCGCGGCCCGTTCGTCCGGGTCGGCGAGCAGCTCCGGGCGCAGGAAACCGGCGTGCACGCCGTCCTCGATGTCGTGCACCGAGTACGCGACGTCGTCGGCCCAGTCCATCACCTGGGCCTCCAGGCACCGGCGACCGTACGGCGCGCCGTCGCGGAGCCAGTCGAACACCGGCATGTCGTCCGGGTACACGCCGAACTTGCGGACGCTGTCCGTGCCGTCCGGCCCCTTCCCGCGCGGCCACGGGTACTTGCAGGTCGCGTCGAGGCTGGCCCGGGTCAGGTTCAGGCCGCGGGACGGGCCGCCGTCGTCGACGACCTTCGCCTCCAGCCGGGCCAGCACCCGCAGCGTCTGCGCGTTGCCCTCGAAGCCGCCGCAGGCGCGGGACAGCTCGTCGAGCGCGGCCTCACCGTTGTGCCCGAACGGCGGATGCCCGACGTCGTGCGCGAGGCCCGCCGCGTCCACGATGTCCGCGTCGCAGCCGAGCCGTTCGCCCATCTCCCGGCCGATCTGCGCGACCTCCAGCGAATGGGTCAGCCGGGTCCGCGGGAAGTCGTCGCTGCCCGCCTGGTACACCTGCGTCTTCGCGGCGAGGCGGCGGAAGGCCGCGCAGTGCAGGATGCGGGCCCGGTCCCGCGCGAACGGGCTGCGCCGGGCCCCCGAGTCCTTCGGCCCCTCCTCGGCGTACCGCGCCACCGAGTGCGGCCCGTAGTCCACATCGCCGCTCATCACGCCACAGCCTACGGTCCGACCGCTGCACCCCGAACCCCGTCGGACAGACCCGCCGCGACGGGCACGATCCGCCCCACGCGGGGCGCGATGGCCCTCACCGGTCCGTGCCGGCCAGGACCGCCTCGACGAGCACCACCCCGGCGCGTACGTCGGCGGCCACGCCCGGCGCGGCGAGCACGTCCGGATCGAGGTCGACATGCCACGCGACGATGCCGGCGGCCACCGTGAGCGCCCGCGCGTGCGCCCCGTCCGCCAGCGCCGCCGCCAGATCCAGGTACGCCCCGGGCCGGGTCCCCGCGTACTCGGCGCGCAGCGCGGCCAGCTCCGCGCCGACGGCCCCGGCGTTCCGCGGGTAGAGGCCGGCGAACGCGGCCAACACCAGCCGCACCGCGGGCGGCTCGGCGGCCCACCGGCCCAGCAGTCCCGGCACCAGCTCACCGACCGTCGCGTGCACCTCGTCGTCGTACGCGGCGGGCTCCGGCGGGCGGTGCGCCACCGCCGCCCGGTCCGCGTCGCGGACCAGCGAATCCAACCGGCGCCCGGCGGCGAACAGCAGGTCCCGGTACAGGTCGAGCCGGCACGGGGCGGTCAACGTGCCGCCGCGGACGAGCCGGGCGAGCCAGCGCAACGTCGGCGCGGTCGCCGGGAAGCACCGGCCCTGATGCAGCACGTCGTCGCCGACCAGCGTGTCCAGCGTGGCGCGCCAGTCACCCGAGCCGTCCGCCAGCCGCGCCACGAGCCCGGGTACGTCGTCAGCCGGACCGTGCGCGTGCGTCAGCTCCGACCACCCGCCGTTGGCGAGCGCGGCGAGGTCGAGCGGCAGCACGTCTCCCGCCGCGCCCGGAGCGGCTGGCGCGGCCGACCCGGACGGGTCGGCGGGCGCGGGCCGGTCGGCCGGCGCGCCCGAAGCGGCCAGCGCGGACGAGCCGCCCGGAACCCCCGGCGCGCCCCGCGCGGACGGGTCAGCGGGCGCGGACGGGTCGGCCGGGTCGGATCGGGCGGCCAGCGGCAGGGTCGCGTCGGCGGGCGGCGTCGCCAGGCGTACCGGTGGGACGTCCGGCCGGGCGCCCTCCCGGCGCAGCACGATCGGCGCACCCGGGCGAGGTTCCGGCGGCCGGGCGGCGCTGCCCTCCCGGCCGCCCGCGACGAGACCCCCGTATCCGCGGGCGATCGCGACCGCGGCGCGCCGCGCGGCCCGGTACGTCCGGTAGCCGCCCTCGTCCGGCGGGTAGTGCCCCTCGTCGACCGCCTCGACACGCCAGCGCCCGGCGTCCGGGGGCCCGTCCTCGCGGTCCGCGTGCGGGCCCGGACGCGCGACCACCGTGGGGAAGCCGAACGCCGACAACGCCTCGGCCAGCCGCTCCGCGCTGGCCCGGTCCGGCACGGCGAAACGGTGCAGCCCGGCTGTCGACATGGTGGTGTCCTCTCTCACGGTGCGCGGGAAGGGTACGGCCCGCCCGCAATCCCCCGTGACGGCCGGGCCCGGCGCCTCGTACCGTGGCCTACGTGGGGACGGGGCGGGAGACGGCGCGGCACTGGCGGCACCCGGGCGTACCGGGCGTCGACCTGCTGCACGCCCGGTACGTCTCCCACCGGTACGCGAAGCACACCCACGACGCGTACGCGATCGCTCTGGTCCGCGACGGCGTCGAGGAATGGTGGTACCGCGGCGGCACCGTGCGCGCCGGCGCCGGCGGGATCGGCCTGGTCAACCCGGACACCGTGCACACCGGGCACGCCGGCGTACCCGAGGGCTGGGCCTACCGCGTCCTCTACCCGTCGGTGCCGGCGCTGCGCGAGGTCGCCGACGAGCTGGGCCTGCCACCCGGTACGCCGTGGTTCGCCGAGCCGGTCGTCGACAACCCGGCGCTCGCGCGGCTGCTGCTCGCCGCGCACCGGGCCGCCGAGTCCGGCGACGCGCTCGCCGCCGGCAGCCTGACCCGCGAACTGTTCGGCCACCTCCTCACCCGGTACGCCGGGCGCCGGCCCAGCCTCCCCCGCGTACCCGGCGGCGGCGCCGCGCTCGCCGAACGCGCCCGCGACGTGCTCCACCACCAACTCGCCGACCCGCCGAGCCTCGCCGAACTCGCCGACCGGCTCGGCACCGGCCAGTTCACCCTGCTCCGCGCGTTCCGTGCCCGCTACGGCCTGCCGCCGCACGCGTACCTGACGCAGCAACGCGTCCGGGCCGCCCGCACGCTGCTCGACGCGGGCCTCGCCCCCGCCGACGCCGCCGGCCGGGTCGGCTTCGTCGACCAGGCCCACCTGTCCCGCCACTTCCGCCGCATCCTCGGCGTACCACCCGGCGCGTACCGCCGCGAACGCACGCCCGATACCGCGTGACGGCGAGTGTCACTCCTGCCGTGACGGCGGGATGGGGTTCCGGTCCGCGTTCGGCCACGGCACGGGTTGTGCCTGCCGCGCGGGAGCCGGCCGGGACGCAGGACGCGACCCGGCGCGGCGACGCGACAGCACGAGCAACACGACGACCACGATCACCAGGACGACCAGTGCCAGGGCGCCGAAGACCGCGAGACGCGCGGCACTGAAGCCGCTGCCGGACGCGTTCGGCTTGGTTGAGCCATCTCCCGGCGTCGCCGCACCGCCGCCCGGCGCGGCCGACGACGCCAGCGGGTCCGGCACCGGGCCCCCCAGCGGATCCTTGTCCACGGTCGGCACGTCCGTCGTCAACGCCGCCACCGGGTTCACGATCCCGAACCCGTACTGCTCGTCCCAGCCCTTCGGGCCGCGGTCGGTCGCGGTGCGGATGATCCTGTTGATCACGTTCGACGCGTTCAGCTCCGGGTACCGC
Organism: Actinocatenispora sp.; assembly: GCA_036503555.1. Lineage (GTDB taxonomy): Bacteria > Actinomycetota > Actinomycetes > Mycobacteriales > Micromonosporaceae > Actinocatenispora. The sequence continues at coordinate 14,062 of DASXWQ010000065.1, read as the reverse complement.
GCCCGCACCAGCGCCGCCACCCCACTCACGATCGCCGTGGCGTCGCTGGTCCCCGTACCCTCGCTGTAGCTCGACTCCCCCCGCTTCACGTACGTCGGCCCCACGATCTTCACCGCCGGCGCCGACAACGTCGCGTACTTCCCTTGCGTGGAACCCGACCAGAACGCGCCAGACTGGTTCACTCCGGTCACGTTCAGAACACCCTTGAGCCGTCCGGGCGCGATGATCCCGTCATCGCCCCGGTCCACGTTCCCGGCGGCGCCCACGACGACGACATCATGGATCTCGGCGTAGTGAACGGCTGAGACGAGCGCGGGTGTCGAGTCGTTGTTGCCACTCGAAATGTTGATGACGTCTGCACCGTGGTCCACCGCCCATCGGATTCCGGCCGCGTCATCGTCCTGGGTCGATCCCTCGCCAACACCAGTCCGCACCGGAAGGATCCTGACGCCAGGAGCGATGCCCAGGGCGTGGGTGTCGTCACCATGAGCGGCGATGAGACCAGCCATGTGCGTGCCGTGACCATTCGTGTCCTGTGTCGCGGGCTTGCCTTCCGCATCTCCGAAGGAGTGTCCAGGCAGGACGGAGGCGGCCAGGTCCGGATGGCTCGCATCCACGCCGCTGTCGATCACCGCGACCGTGACCCCCGAGCCGTCGCTGATCGCCTGCGCCTGCTGGACGTGCAGGAAGTCCAGGTACCACTGCATCCCACGGATCGTCTGCGCCTGGGCTGCGGCCGGTACTGCCGTCAACGCGAGAACGCCGGCGACAAGAACCGTCGCCGCTCGGCGCATCCATTGGGTGTGTGCTGCTGCCACGCGTGCTCCGTTCCGGGTTGCGTGCGCTACTCGATGACCGGCGGTGGGCCGAGCGGCACCGACCACACGTCATCGTCCTCGATCAGCCAGGTCTGCCGTTCCTCGCGATCCTGTTTGCCGCCACCACCGGTCGGCATCCCGCCGTATGTGTTGCTCGCGGGCTCGGCCGTGCCGCCGCGACCGGCTGGGAGCGCGGTGGAACGACCGCGTTCGATGGGGTCGGCCGCAGCAGCGCCATAGCCTCTCGGCACCGAGCCGTAGGAAGATCCGCCGGAACCTGCGGTGCCGAACCCGCCAGCCCCGCCGCCCGCTCCTGCCCCACCGACACCGGCACCGCCGATGCCCGCATCGACCCGTGGGCCGGCGTCAACAGCTCCCGGATGCCCGCTGCCGGAAAGGCTCGTGCCCGGCGGACTCGACCACTGCGACGGATCCACCGCCGGGGCGTGAGATCCGCGGCCGGCGTCACCGTGCGTGGCGAAACCCGCCGTGCCATAGCCAGCTCCGGTCTTCGGCGGGGGCGGCGCGCCCATGCTCGGACCCGCCTCGGCGTAGCCAGCGTCACCCGAGGCTCCGCCTCCCGCATCGGCATCGGCGCTCACCCGCGGCGCGGTGTCCCGACGCTCGTCGTACGAAGGGATGGCGGCGTGTTGTTCGGCGTAGGCGGTGAGGAGGGTGGAGAAGGCGGCGCGGGCGCGGCGGGTGCCGTCCTGGTACCAGTCGGCGGCGGCCCGGTAGACCTTGGCGGCCTTCGGGTTGGCGATGGTGCCGTCGCGGCCGGTCTGGTCGGGGTACTCGCTGTCGATCTTCTTGCCGACGTAGTCGAGGAAACCGCCGTCGTCGTACCGGTCGCGGTGGGTGCGGAAGAAGTGGTACTGGACCTGGTTGCCGCTCTGCGCGTCGGAGATGTGAATGCCGTGCATGCCGAGGCCGTGGATGTCGGCCATGTCCGGCAGCGGGATCTCCGAGATGGCGCCGGCGAGGGCGGTGCCGGTGTCGCCGGACAGGTCGATCAGCTTCGACATGCGCTCGTAGAAGTCGTCGATCTGGCGTACCAGCGACTCGTAGTGGCCGCGGTAGGCGTCGGCGCCGGGACCGGACCAGTCCTTCGCACTGATCCGCGACCGCAGGTCCCGCAGCGCACGTGACGCGCCGTCGAGCACCTGGAAGTAGCGGTCCCAGGCGACCTGCACCTCCCACACCTGGTCGGGCCGGCCGGCCATGGTGACGGCCCGGATGATCCCCTCCCAGGTGAAGCCCTCGGCGTACTCACTCATCGGCGCCACCACCCGCGTACCCACCCGACGCCGGCGGCGCGGACGCCCCGGCCGAGGAGCCACCCGCCGCGGACGTACCGGAACCTCCGCCGGCCCCCGTCCCGCCACCGGACGCTGCGCCGGTGCCGCCGTCCGGTGCGCCGGTGCCGGCGGCCCCGCCGGTGTAGCCCGCCGCCGACGCGTCCGGGGTGCCGTTGTCCGCGGCGCTCGACGTGAGCAGGTCCTCGACCTGCTTCGCGGCGAGCTGGTTGCGGCGCTCGACCGTCGCGTACCGCTGGGCGATGGTGCGGGTGCCGGCGGCCAGGTCGGCGATCGCGCGGTGGATGGTGCCGGTGAACGTGGCGGCCGCGACCGCCGACTCGCCGTACCGTCCCCAGAGGTCGTCGGCGTCGGCGAACCGGCCGGACGGGTTGGTCCAGGTCGACATCGCACCGCCGCGGTGGTGGTCGTCCGGCGCGACGTGCGTCTGCTTCCGGATCCTCTGCGCCGCCGGCGTCAGATGCTCGTCCAAATACATGGCAAGGTTGTCCAGCTCGGTGGCCACGTCGGCCAGGTGCCGGGCGTCCGCGTGCAGCGCTCGCCCACCGTCACCCGAGAGATCCGGTGCGGGCCCGCCGCCAAGGTCGATCGGATGCTCCGGCTGCCGCCCCGCGCCGTCTTCCTTCTTCACCGCCACGACGCCACCCCGTTCCGCCCACCGGTCAGTTACCTCGCGAACACTATCGATCCCCCACAATCGGGCCCGACCGCGGCGCAGGATCGTACAAGACGGTGTCGCCCGGGTACGCCTAGCGTGTGGCGGGTGACCATTCAGGAGGCGCCGGTGAAGGACCGGCGGGCCGTGCTGCGGGACGCGTTCGGCGTGGGCGTGGCGGTCGGGGTGTCCGGCGTCGCGTTCGGCGGTACCGCGGCGGCCGGCGGGTTGAGTGTCGCCCAGGCGTGCGTGCTGAGCCTGCTCGCGTTCACCGGCGCGTCGCAGTTCGCCCTGGTCGCGGCCGTCGCCGCGGGCGGCAACCCGCTGCCCGGCGCGCTCGGCGCGATCCTGCTCGGCTCCCGCAACGCCCTGTACGGCCTGCGCGTCGGCCCGATCCTCGACCTGCCCGCCCGGCTGCGGCTGCCCGCCGCGCAGTGGGTGATCGACGAGACGACGGCGGTGACGATCGCGCAGCCCGACCGGCGTTCGGCCCGGCTCGGTTTCACCGCCACCGGCCTGACCCTGTTCGTCCTGTGGAACGCGACGACCGCGGCCGGCGCGGCCGGCGCCACCGCCCTCGGCGACCCCGCCCGGTACGGCCTGGACGTCGCCGGCCCCGCCGTCTTCCTCGCCCTGCTCGTACCGCAGCTCAAGGAGCACCGGGAGCGGTACTGGGTGGCCGGGATCGCCGCGGCGATCGCGCTGGGGACGAGCCCGTTCCTGCCGTCCGGCGTACCGATCCTGTTGTCGGCGCTGGCGGTGCCGGTCGTCCTGCTCGCGGGGTGGCGCCGATGAGCCGCGACACGCTGGTCTGGATCGCCATCCTCGTCGCGGCGGCGGGCTGCTTCGGCTGGAAGATCCTCGGCCTGTCCGTACCGGCCGGGCTGCTCGACCGCCCGCTGGTACGCCGGTTCGCGCTGCTGGTGCCCGTGGCGCTGCTCGCCGCGCTCACCGCCGTACAGACGCTGACGTCGACGACCGGTCAGCTCACCGTCGACGCGCGCCTCGCCGGGCTTGCCGCGGCCGTGGTGGCGTTGCTGCTGCGCGCCCCGTTCCTGGTGGTGGTCGGCGCCGCCGTCGCCGTCACGGCCGTCCTCCGCCTCGTCGGCATCGGCTGACGCGTACGCACCGGCCACGGGGCGGTGGTCAGTTCGCCGGGGCTCGGTGGTGGGCTTCGCGGACGATCCGGTCGGCGGTCTGTTCGGGGGTGAGCGCCGCGGTGTCGAACCACCAGCCGACGTCACCGAACCCGCGTGTCATGTCGGCCGCCAGCGCGTCGTAGCCATCGAAGTCGACGCGGTCGCGCGGATCCCTGATGGTGTTGCGGTACCGGCAGGTCTCGATGCCCGGGGCGAGCACGACGAGCAGGACCCGGCGGGGCGCGAGGAGGTCGAGGAGGAAGTCCAGCTTCTCGCGGGACGCGACCATCGCGTCGATCAGGGGTGTGAAGCCGGCGTCGGCGAAGTTGTTCGCGAGCGCGCACAGGTTGCGGTGCAACAGTTCCACCTGCCGCGCCGCTTCGTCGGCCGGTTCGCCGAGCGCCCAGACGAACCCGTTGACGATCATGTGGTTGACGTCGTCGCCGTCGAGCCGGGCGGACCGTGGCAGCCGCTCGGCGACGAGCCTGCTCACGGTCGATTTCCCGGCTCCCGGCATCCCCGTCACGATCAGGCAGTACGAGTCGGCAGCGGTCACGCCAACGAACATGTCAGCGCGCCCGCCGTACGGCAACCGCATTCTCCGAGGGTCGGACCGCGTGCGGCGGCCCGACCCGATCGGGCGGTGCGGCGTTCAGTCGGGGCGGCGGGTGGCGCGGAGCCAGAAGTGGTGCCGGCGGATCTTCAACGGCCCGTGCGTGTCGATGTGCCGCTGCACGCCGCGCAGCCGGTCCGGTTCGCGCACCGGGTCGTACCCGGGGACGGCCCACGGGACCTGCCGCAGGTACCAGGCGAGCGGCGCCACGTCGTGGTACGTGGTGACGTCGGCGCCGACCCCGGCGTCGAGGACGGTCAGGCCACCGTCGGCGGCCTGGTTCACCGCGTACCGCAGGGTCCAGTCGCCCTCCGGCGGGGCCGGCAGGCCGAGCAGGTGGTGCAGTGCGCCGTCGTCGGCGGCGACCTGCTGCGTGACGAACGTGCCGCCGGGCCGCAGCACCCGCGCCACCTCCTGCGGCCGGTACGACTCGTGCCGGTTGATGATCACGTCGAAGCTGGCGTCCCGGAACGGCAGCAGGCCGGAGTGGTCGACCGGGCCCTGCTCGACGTTGTCGAGCGCGCCGTCGGTGCGGACGACCAGCACGCCGAGCGGGGCGAGCCGGCGACCGGCGACCGGTACGTTCGGCGACCAGGACTCGGTGGCGACGACCCGCGGCCGGCTCCCGTCGGTACGGTCGGCGAGCCAGCCGGCCAGCCACTCGCCCCCGCCCGTACCGAGGTCGAGCAGGCAGCCGAGGTCCGGCGCGGCGGCGGCGTCCACCAGCGCCCGGTAGTCCCAGGGCGGCGGTGTGGTCACCATCCGGTCGTCGAACCGGTCGAAGTCCCAGCCGGCCGTGTCGGCCGCGAGTCCCTCGGCGATCAGGTCGTCGGCGTCGGTACGTGGGGAGGTGTCCGCGCTCATGCCCGCTCTCCGCTTCGCTCCGACCGGGCACGAGGCACCACGCACAGTGCTATCCGACTCGCTCGCTCACGCTCGCTCATGCCCGCTCTCCGCTTCGCTCCGACCGGGCCAACTGGTTCGCTCGTTCACTCATGGTCCGGCCTCCCTCAGCGCGCCCGGAGCACGCAGAACTCGTTGCCCTCCGGGTCGGCGAGAACCACCCAGGTCGCGTCCGCTGGCTGGCCCACGTCGACGCGGCGGGCGCCGCGGTCGACCAGCCGCTCGACCTCGGCCGCCTGGTCGTCGGGGTTGAGGTCGATGTGCAGCCGGTTCTTGCCGGACCTCGCCTCGGCGACCGGTACGAAGACGAGGACCGGGCGGGCGTCGTCGGTGGCCGCGACGTCGGACTCGTGCTCGTCCTCGTACACGATGCGGTGGTCGAGGGTCTCGGCCCACCATCGCGCCAGGCGGGCCGGGTCGGCCGCGTCGATCACGACGTGTTCCCACTTGCTAGACATAACGCCCTATTCTGCCCGGGGTCGGGAGTCCCTGAGCACCGTACGCGCCCGTCCGGGCGGAATCGAGGCCCGGCCGGTCAGGCAGTGGCGGGCGTCGCGGTGCAGGCAACGGCGCAGATGGCGGCGGGCGCCAGGCCGCCCGACGCCTTCCGTCTCGGCCGGGTCACGGGACGCGGCCGGGCGGTCGGGGTGCGGTCGGGGAACCTCGGCGAAGGTTCCCCGACCGGCGCTCAGCGAGTGTCCGAGCCGGACTCCTCCAGCGCGGCGCGACCCGCCTCCAGCCGCGCCACCGGTACCCGGAACGGCGAGCAGGACACGTAGTCGAGGCCGACCTCGTGGAAGAAGTGCACCGAGTCCGGGTCGCCGCCGTGCTCGCCGCAGACGCCGACCTTCAGCTCCGGCCGGGCCTCGCGGCCCTCCCGCGTCGCGAGCCGGACCAGCCGCCCGACCCCGTCGCGGTCCAGCGTCTCGAACGGCGACACCCCGAAGATCCCCTTCTCCAGGTACGCGGAGAAGAACGCGGCCTCGACGTCGTCCCGGGAGAAGCCCCAGACGGTCTGGGTCAGGTCGTTGGTACCGAAGGAGAAGAACTGCGCCGCGCCGGCGATCTGGCCGGCGGTCAGCGCGGCCCGCGGCAGCTCGATCATCGTGCCGATCAGCAGGTCCAGCTCGACGCCGGTCTCCGCGGCGACCTCGGCGAGCACCTGCTCGGACTCGGCGCGGATGATCTCCAGCTCCTGCACCGTACCCACCAGCGGGATCATGATCTCCGCGTGCGGGTCGCCGCCGGCCTCGCGGCGGGCGGCCGCGGCCTCCGCGATCGCCCGTACCTGCATGGTGAACAGGCCCGGGATCACCAACCCGAGGCGTACGCCGCGCAGGCCCAGCATCGGGTTCTGCTCGTGCAGCTTGTGTACGGCCTGGAGCAGGCGCAGGTCGTTCTCGTTCGCGTCGCCGCGGGCCTCGGCCAGCGCGACGCGTACGGACAGCTCGGTGATGTCGGGCAGGAACTCGTGCAGCGGTGGGTCGAGCAGCCGTACCGTCACGGGCAGCCCGTCCATCGCGGCGAAGATGCCGATGAAGTCGTTGCGCTGCAAGGGAAGCAGCTCGCTCAGCGCCTCGTCGCGCTCGGTCTCGGTGTCGGCCAGGATGAGCCGTTCGACGTGTTGCCGGCGCTCGCCGAGGAACATGTGCTCGGTGCGGCACAGCCCGATGCCCTGCGCGCCGAACCGGCGGGCGCGCTCGGCGTCGTCCGGCGTGTCCGCGTTCGCCCGTACGCCGAGGCTGCGTACCTCGTCGGCGTGCGTCATGATCCGGTGCACGGCGGTGACCAGCGGGTCGTCGGTGTCGGTGTGTTGGCCCTCGAAGTACTCGACGACCGGGGACGGCACGACCGGCACCTCACCCCGGTAGACCATGCCGGTGGAGCCGTCGATCGAGAGGACGTCGCCCTCCTCCAGGATCACGCCGCCGGGCGCGGTCAGCCGGCGCCGCTTGGTGTCGACGTCGAGCTCCTCGGCGCCGCAGACGCACGTCTTGCCCATGCCGCGGGCGACGACCGCCGCGTGCGACGTCTTGCCGCCGCGGCTGGTGAGGATGCCCTCGGCGGCGATCATCCCGTTCAGGTCGTCGGGGTTGGTCTCCCGGCGTACCAGGATGACCTTCTCGCCCGACCGGGACCACTTGACCGCCGTGTACGAGTCGAAGACGACCTTGCCGACGGCGGCGCCGGGCGAGGCGTTCATGCCGCGGGCGATGCGTTCTTTCTTCGCGTCCGCGTCGAAGCGCGGGAACATCAGCTGGGCCAGCTGCGCGCCGTTGACCCGGCGTACCGCCTCGTCGAGGTCGATCATGCCCTCGTCGACGAGCTGCGCCGCGATCGTGTACGCCGCGGCGGCGGTGCGCTTGCCCACCCGCGTCTGGAGCATCCAGAGCTTGCCGCGCTCGATCGTGAACTCGATGTCGCACAGGTCCTGGTAGTGACGTTCCAGCGTGGCCATGATGCCGAGCAGCTCGTCGTAGGCGGCGCGGTCGATCTCGGCAAGGTGTTGCAGCGGAACGGTGTTGCGGATGCCGGCGACGACGTCCTCGCCCTGCGCGTTCTGCAGGTAGTCGCCGTAGATGCCCTGCGCGCCGGACGCCGGGTCGCGGGTGAACGCCACGCCCGTACCGGAGTCCATGCCCAGGTTGCCGAACACCATCGCGACGATGTTGACCGCGGTGCCCAGGTCGGTGGGAATCCTTTCCTGGCGGCGGTACAGGATCGCGCGGTCGGCGTTCCACGAGTCGAACACGGCGGACGTGGCCAACGCCATCTGTTCGGTGGGGTCCTGCGGGAAGTCGCGGCCGGTCTCGTCCCGCACGATCTTCTGGTACACGTCGACCAGGGCGCGGAAGTCGTCGGCGGTCAGGTCGAGGTCGGAATCCGTGCCGCGGGCACGTTTCTGCTCCTCCAGCGCGTCGTCGAAACGTTCCCCGTCGATACCGAGAACGGTCTTGCCGAACATCTGGATGAGCCGGCGGTACGAATCCCAGGCGAACCGTTCGCTGCCGGACTGGGCGGCGAGTCCGCGCACGGAGGAATCGTTGAGCCCGACGTTGAGCACCGTCTCCATCATCCCGGGCATCGAGAACTTGGCGCCGGACCGGACCGAGACGAGCAGCGGGTCCGCCGGGTCGCCGAGGGTACGGCCGATGCCGGCTTCCAGGCGCGTCAGGTGCTCGGCGACCTCGTCGCGCAGCCCGTCGGGCGCGCTGCCGGTCTTCAGGTACGCCCGGCACGCCTCGGTGGTGATGGTGAATCCGGGCGGTACGGGAAGGCCGATGTTCGTCATTTCCGCGAGATTCGCGCCCTTACCGCCCAGCAGATCCTTGAGGTCCTTGTTGCCCTCGGCGAAGTCATACACGTACTTCGTCACGCCGACCCCTTTCGTGGCCGGGGCCGCGCTGCCCCGGTCGCTGATGTGTGGCCGCAGGTTAACGAATGTTCAGCGCCGTACTGAACGCCATCGTGACACTTTGCACTCCGGCCGGCCACTCACTGCGATTCGGCGTGCGCGATCTCGTTGTCCCGCGCGCAAACGCGCACGGTTGAGCCACTTTCACCGAGTTCGGCGAAAGCCGGGAAAAGAAACGCGGCGCGCGGTGGGCGTCCGTTCACCCACCGCGCGCCGCGCGAAAACCCGTGCCGTACGCACGGGACCGGATCACCAGGCGGTGTCCGGGCGCGCCGGAAGCCGGCGCAACTGCCGCGGCGGTACGTCGACCCGGCGGTGCCGGTGCCGCCCGTCCGCCTCGATCAGGTAGCCGTCGAGCCGCAACCAGTCCGGGATCGGCGACGGCGTCGCGCGCTCCACCCGGTACGGCAGCTGGCGCAGCCACGGCGGCAGCCCGACCACGTCACCGACGGCCGGTACCACCGGGTCGCCGTCCGGCGACCGCAGCACATCCATGGTTCCCTCCTCCGGTCGGCGTTCGGCTCAGGACACCGGTGCGCCGAGGCTCGCCGGCAGCGACAGCGGACCGACCGTGAAGAACGACGGCGACTGCGGGACGTCCGCCGGGTCGATCGCCAGGCGCAGCGCCGGCAGCCGCCGGTACAGCGAGGCGAGCGCGAGGCGGCCCTCCAGCCGGGCCAGCGGCGCGCCGACGCAGTACCGCGGGCCGTGGCCGAACCCGAGCCCCTCACCCTGATCGCGGGTGATGTCGAACTCCGCCGCCGTGTCGCCGTACTCCGCCGGGTCGAGCCCGCTCGCCCGGTACACCACCCCGACCGCGTTGCCCTTCGCCACCGGTACGCCCGCCACCGTGACGTCCTCGGTCGTGAACCGCCAGCTCGTCATCATCACCGAGTGCCGGTACCGCAGGGTCTCGGTGACCACGTCGGCCCACCGGTCCTCGGCGACCGCCAGCGCGAGCTGGTCGGGATGCTCGGCCAGCGCGATGATCGCGTACCCGAGGAGGTGCACGGTGGTCTCGTGCCCGGCGATGATCATCAGCCACAGGATCGCGACGATCTCGTCGTTGGTGAGCTGGTCGTCCTCCTCGCGGGCGGCGGCGAGCCCCGACGTGAGGTCGTCGGCCGGCTCCCGGGTCTTCCGTTCCACCAGCTCGTGCAGGTATGCCATGAGCGCGTTCTGCGTCGCGAACGCCTCGGCGGGCGGCGTGCTGTGCGTCATCAGGGTGATCGTCCACCCCCGCAGCGTGGCCCGCTCGTCGGCCGGTACGCCGAACAGCTCGCAGATCACCGCCATCGGCAGCGCCTCGGTGAACGCGGGTACCAGGTCGACGGCGTCGCCGGCCGCGACCACACCGTCGAGCAGGTCGTCGACGAGGTGCTGGATCCGTGGCTCCATCGCCGCCACCCGGCGCGGCGTGAACGCCTTCGCGATCAGCCCGCGCAGCCGCCGGTGGTCGACGCCGTCCCGAGTGGCCAGGTGGTCGCCCTGCACGATGGTGCGCAGCGGCCAGTCCTCCGGGATCGAGCCGTCGGACAGCGCCGGCCAGTGCTTCGGGTTCTTCGCGAACGTGCGGTTGTCGCCGGCGAGGATCTCCCGCGCGGCGTCGTGCGTCAGCGCCAGGTATGCCGGCACACCGCCGGGGAACTCGACCTCGACGACCGGCGCGATCGCCCGCAGGCGAAGGCACGTGTCGTGCGGATCCTCGCCGGGGTGGGGAAACGCGGGCAGACCTGTGGACATGGGGGTGTCCTCTCGACGCGGACGGGAGGGATGTCGCGCCGAGTATCGTCCGGTGCCGGCCCGGTCGGGCAGGTCCGGCCGGCGATCCTGCCCCGCGCCGCAAGTCCGCCGGTACGAAACCAAAAGGCGCGGCAGTTCCCTCAAGTGCTGCTCAAACATCGCGAACTTTCCTTCAGCCCGACAAAACGGGCTCGTACGGTCGGGTTCCGGCACGAATTCCGACCATCGAAGGAGGTTCGCCGATGTCGTCCACCATCGCCCGCATGGCGCTCGCCGCCACCGTCCCCGCCGCCCTGATCGGGCTGGCCGCGCCGCTGCCCGCCGCGGCCGCCGTCCCCGCCTGTCGTACCGCCGACGTCACCGTCGCGCTCGGCACCGTCGAGGCCGGCGCCGGCCAGCGGTACGCGCCGCTGACCGTCACCGCGCACCGCGGCGTCACCTGCCACCTCTCCGGGTACGCCACCGGCCTCGCGTTCACCGACGCCGCCGGCGACGGCCTGCCCACCGACGCCCACGCGTACCCGGAGGACACGGTGCCCGACGTCGTGCTCGGGCCGGCCACGGCCGCCGAGTTCGACCTGCACTGGACGGGCATCCCAGTCGCCGACGGCGACGACCCCGGCCAGCCGGCCCCGGCCGCGCTCACGCTCGCCCTGCCCGGCGACACCGATCCGCTGACCGTCGCCTGGACCGGCGGCCCCACCTTCGACCGCGGCTACCTCGAACACAAGCCGGCCGCCGCGCGACCCTGACACCCGGCCCGGTACCGGTCGGCCACCACGCCGGCCCACCGGTGCCGGACCACGGCCGGTGGGCCGCGACGCCGTCGGGTTCAGGCCGGTCCGGGTCCGTCGCCGGGATGCCCGAGGGCGGCCGTGAGCAGGGTGTCGAGCGCCTGCTGGGACGACTGGAGCCGGGTGATCGCCTCGGTGATGCGGCCACGTTCCCGTCGCAGGTGGGCGACCATGCCGGGGCAGGTCGACGGTACGAGCCGCGCACCGTCGTCGTGGACGCAGTGCAGGAGCCCGGCAATCACCGAGGTGGGCAGGCCGGCGGCCAGCAGGGCGCGGATGTGCCGCACGGCGGCGACATCCGGTTCGGCGTACTCGCGGTAGCCGTTCGCCGACCGCGACGGCCGGAGCAGTCCCTGCTCCTCGTAGTAGCGCAGCAGCCGCGGGCTGACCCCGGTCCGGACAGCCAGGGCACCGATCCGCATGGAACTCCTCGCGCCAAGTTGACCTTCACACTGATGTCACACCCTAACGTCCGGGTGGTCGGCCGTCGTCCAGCGAAGGAGCCAGCAATGCCGGGAGCAGTGGTCATCGGAGCCGGCCCGGGGATCGGCCGGTCGGTCGCCCGCCGGTTCGCCCGGGAGGGCCTGCCGATCGCACTCGTCGCACGGACGGCGGGCACGGTTTCCGCCGTCGCCGACGCCGTCTCCGGGTACGGCGTGCCGGTCGTGTCGCTGACCGCCGACAGCGCCGACGAGACGGCGCTGCGCGCGGCACTCGACGCCGCCGTCGACGCGTTCGGCCTCCCCGAGGTCGTCGTCTACAACGCCGCGGTCATCCGGTCGGACCGGCTCGGACAGCTGCCGGCTTGCGCCCAACTCGACGCCTGGGCCGTCAACGTCGTCGGCGCGCTCACCGCCGCCGCCCACCTCGTACCCGCGATGGCGCGGCGCGGCAGCGGTTCGTTCCTCGTCACCGGCGGGATGCCGGAGCCGAAGCCGGACCACGTCAGCCTCTCGCTCGGCAAGGCGGGCGTACGCACCCTGGTCACCCTGCTCGACCAGGAGTACGGGTCCGCCGGCGTCCACGTCGCCGGCGTCACCGTCGACGGCCCCGTCGCCGCGGGTACGTCCCTCGACCCCGACGACATCGCCGAGCACTACTGGCGGCTGCACACCCAGCCGCGACACCGGTGGCAGCAGGAGGTCCGGCTCCCCGCCTAGTGTTCGGCGGCGCGGCCGGCAGGTACCGGTTGGTGGGAGGTCGGCGCCGCGTCGAACGCCGGAACGACGTGAGCGGTCGGTTAGCATCCGGGCAACACGTCGGACAGGACGGCTACCAACCTGCCGGGAGATGTCATGGGTGGCCCGAGACACGCCCCCGCCGGGAACGCACCGAGCGTGCGTCTCGTCCAGATCCTCCGCACCTACTGCCGCAACCTCGCCCCGGACGGGGTACGCGACCTGCGGCTCAGCCTGGTCGCCGGCCGCTACCCGTGGCTGCACGACGATCTCACCGCGGCCCTCACCACCCTCGGTACGTCGGGCTGGTGGGCCGGCGCCGTCGGTACGCCCGACGCGCGGCCGCACCGGCGGGTCCTGGACGAGCAGCGCCGGTTGTGGCGCGCGCTCTTCCCCGACGACCCGTTCCCCGCCGCGCCGCGCAGCCGCACCCGGCAGGTCTGACGAGGCTGTCCCGAGGCACCGGGGAACGACGCCGGCGGATCCTGATGCGGACGGTTGGTACGTTGCGGCGGTGACGGGCACGACGCTGGCCATCGACTTCGGTACGTCCAACACTGTCGCCGCCGTGCGGCGCCCGGACGGGCGTACCGGTCAGGTGCTGTTCGACGGCTCACCCGTGCTGCCGTCCGCGGTGTACGCGGAGAGCGACGGCACGCTGCTCGTCGGCCGGGACGCGCTGCACGCGGCCCGGCTCGCGCCGGAACGCTTCGAACCCAACCCGAAGCAGCACGTCGACGACGGTACGGTGCTGCTCGGCGGCGACGTGGCCGTGCCGGACCTGTTCGCCGCGGTGCTCGCGCGGGTGGCCGACGAGGCGACCCGGGTCGCCACCGGCATCGACGCGCTGGTGCTCACCCACCCGGTGAACTGGGGCACCCGGCGCCGCCAGGTCCTGACGGACGCCGCCCGCCGCGCGGGCCTGCCCGTACCGACGCTGCTGGCCGAGCCGGTCGCCGCGGCCCGCCACCACCTGGCCGACGACGGCCCGCACCCGCCGGGCCCGCTCATCGTGTATGACCTCGGCGGCGGCACGCTCGACGTGTCGGTCGTCGCCGGCGACGAGGTACTCGCCAGCGACGGGCTCGTCGACACCGGCGGCCTGGACGTCGACGCCGCGCTCCTGGCGTACCTGGCAGCGACCTACCACGACCGGGATCCCGAGGCGTGGCAACGGATCCACCGACCGGCGAGCGCCGCGGACCGGCGGCACCGGCGGCAGCTGCTGGACGACCTGCGTACCGCGAAGGAGTTGCTGTCGCGCTCGGCGCAGACGTTCGTGCACCTGCCGCTGCTCGACGTCGACGCGCCGGTCGGCCGCGAGCAGCTGGAAGCGGTGTCCGCCCCGCTCGTCGACCGCACCGTACGCGCGACCCGCGCGGCGCTCGCCGCCGCCGGGCTCGGCGTACCGCCGCGGGCCACGTTGTACCTGATCGGCGGGGCCAGCCGCATGCCGCTGGTCGCCACGATCCTGCACCGCGAGCTGAA
>DASXWQ010000064.1:0-2100 GCA_036503555.1 Actinocatenispora sp. | reverse complement strand
CCGTGTGGCCGGTGATGACAGCCGATCCGCGTTTCGCGCCCGGCTGCGCGCCGCCCGACCACCAGCCGACCGTCGTCGGGTCGGACGGTGGGGTGAGCGCGGAGTGGACCGCCTTGATCGAGACCACGGGGGCGTTCACGTTCAGCTGCGGGATCGTGATCCCGGTCGGGCGGCCGGGGCGGGTCGTCACCGGCATCCGACTGCTCGGCCCCACCGGCTTCGGGATCGACCTACTCGTTGGTGTCCCCGACGACACGGCCGACGACGGCACAGTTGCCGAGGGGGACGGCGGGGTCGCCGCGCCCGCATGGCCTTCGCCGCCGAACTGCAGGTAGGCGCCGGCCGCAAGCACACCCGCACCGACGACCGCGACCACCCCGCTCCACCGGAACGGAGCGGGACGGCCGCGGCGACGAGCAGGACTCATCTCAGGCCTGGCTGTGCTTTCCGCGACGCCGGAGCGCGACGAATCCGGCACCGGCGAGCATGGCTCCACCGGCGGCGAGCAGCAGCCCGCCCACCAGCCCGAACGGACTGTTGCTACCGGCAAGCGAACCGCCCGCGGATCCGCCGAAGCCGGCATCGACCTCGGTCGGCACGCCACCGGTCGGCGTCTCGGACGGCCCACCGACGGCCGGGGTCGACGTACTCGCGGACGGCGTGCCCGACGGCGACTCCGACGTACCGGGCGAAGCCGGAGTGGTCGCCGGCGGGGTGCCGGTCGTCGCCGGAGGCGTGCCCGTGGTGGCCGGCGGGGTGTCGGTGGTGGCCGGCGGCGTATCCGTCGTCGCAGGCGGGGTGTCGGTCGTCGCCGGAGGCGTATCCGTCGTCGCAGGCGGTGTATCGGTGGTGGCCGGAGGCGTATCCGTCGTCGCAGGCGGAGTGTCAGTCGTGGCCGGCGGAGTCGTCGGCGGAGTGGTGGGCGGGGCCTCGCAACCCTGCACCCAGAACACCTTGTACTTCGCGTTGTGGCCGATCGAGCCGGGAGCCTCGACGGTGATCTTGATGTGATAGCCCTGCTGTGGTTGCGGCTCGCCGGTGAACGCCACCGTGTACTCCACGCGGGCGTCCAGATCGTTGCCGCCGCCGGCGTCGTCCCCACCGATGAACGGATGCGTGTCACCCGAGACGACGTGCACGCCGCCGTCCTTGGTCGGCGCCTGATCCGTGAAGGTCACGTCGGCGTAGTACGCGCCCTTGTCGTAATTGTAGAACTCGACCTGGAACGTGCAGCCCTGGTGCGGGTTGTTGTCGGGCGGGGTGCTGATGTCCTCGCCCTCGATCTTGATCGTGCTGTTGTTGCCTGGCGGGTTGTGGCCGTTGGTGGCCTGGTCGGCGTTGGCTTGGGGCGCGACGAGCAGGGCCGCGCCGCCGAGTAGCAATGAAAGCGCTCCGGCGCCGGCGAAGATGCCGGCCGCGCGGGAGCGAACGCCCTTGTGGGTCATGTCCGTCCTCGAACAAAAGCAGGGGAAAGAAGTCCAGGAGAAGTATTTCGGTTCCGTTACAGCAGTCAAGGCGACTCTGTAACGATTGATCACTCAGCTGGTGGACGTTATCCACAGGGAGTGCAGATGCTCACGCACCGGCAAGCAGCCCTCACTGTCGGTACGCAAGAACTCAGGCGTGTGCCATGCGGTGGATGATCACGATCGCCGAGTCGTCCCCCGGCCCGCCGGCGGTCGCGACCAGTTCCTGCGCCGCCCCCAGGAACCCCTGCGCCACCAGCCGTTCCGCGTGCCCGGCGAGGCGGTCGGTGCCGCGGCCGATGTCCCGGCGCGGTGTCTCCACCATCCCGTCGCTGTACAGGAACAGCGCGTCGCCCAGCTTCAGCTGGCCGTGGTTCACGTCGAACTCCGGCGCTTCGACCAGCCCGAGCAACGGCCCGTCGGCGTCCCGGGTCTGCCACCGCCCGGACCAGGCGTCGAACTGGATCGCCGGCGGATGCCCGGCCGTGCGTATGTCGAACTCCCCGGTCGCGAGGTCGATCGCGACGTGCACCACGGTGGCGAAGTCGTCGTCCCAGTCCTGCCGCCGCAGGTACCGGTTCGCCGACGGCAGGAACTCCTCTTCCGGTACGACGCCCAGCAGGCCGCCGAACGC
>DASXWQ010000063.1:0-1586 GCA_036503555.1 Actinocatenispora sp. | reverse complement strand
GTCCGATGCGGCCGGTGCGCTTTCCGCGCCGGGTTCCTTCGTGGCCGCCGAACTGGCCTCCCAGCCGCAGATGTGGCGCGCCGCCGCGGACTGCGCCGGGCCGGCCGCCGGAGTGCTGCCGCGGCCTGGCGAGCGGGTGGCCGTCGTCGGATGCGGCACCAGCTGGTTCGTCGCGATGAGCTACGCCGTCGCGCGGGAGCAGCGGGGCCTCGGCGTCACCGACGCGTTCGCCGGGTCCGAGTACCCGGCCGGCCGCGAATACGACCGGGTGGTCGCGATCTCCCGATCCGGCACCACTACCGAAATCATCGAACTGCTGTCCGCGCTGGCCGGTCAGCGCACCACGCTGATCACCGCGGTGGGCGACGGGCCCGCGGCCTCGGTCGCGGCGGAAGTGGTCGAGCTGCCGTTCGCCGACGAGCGTTCGGTGGTGCAAACCCGCTTCGCCACGAGCACGCTCGCGCTGCTGCTCGCCGGCCTCGGCGACGACATCGACGAGTTGGCGCGGCAGGCTGAACGCGCGCTGCTGGAACCGGTCGACGATCTGCTCGACGCCGAACAGGTCACCTTCATCGGGCGCGGCGCCGCGGTCGGCATCAGTTGCGAGGCCGCGCTGAAGACCCGGGAAGCGGCGCAGTTCTGGGCCGAGGCCTATCCCGCGATGGACTACCGGCACGGCCCGATCGCCATCGCGCAGTCCGGCAGGCTCGTGTGGTCGTTCGGCGAAACCCCGGACGGGCTGGCCGACGAGATCGCCCGCACCGGGGCCCGGTTCGTGCACCACGATCTCGACCCGCTCGCCGGGCTGGTCGTGGCGCAGCGGTTCGCGGTGGCGCTCGCGCGGCGGCGCGGGCTCGATCCCGATCGGCCGCGGTCGCTGACCCGTTCGGTCATCCTCGCCTGATGGCCGTCCTCGGCGTCGACGTCGGCGGCACGACCGTGAAGATGCGCGTGACCGACGGCCGCTCCGTGTCCGCCGAATGGCGCGAACCGACCCCGTTCGGCGACCCCGCGGCGCTCGCCGACCTGGTGGCCCGGGCCGCCGCGCGCTACCCGGTCGAGGCGGTGGGGCTGGTGGTCCCGGGGATCGTGGACGAGCGCGCCGGACGGTGCGTGAAGGCGGTCAACCTCGGCTGGGACGACGTTCCGGTCCACGACCTCGTCTCCGCTCGCCTCGACGTGCCGCTCGCGTTCGGGCAGGACGTCCGCGCGGGTGCGCTCGCCGAAGCCCGCACCGGAGCGGCGGCTGGCGACTCGGGACCGGTGCTGTTCGCCCCGGTCGGCACCGGTTTCGCGACCGCACTGGTGGTGCGCGGCGAGGTGCTCGACGCGGGCCCGTGGGCAGGCGAAGTCGGCCAGATCCGGCTGCCCGACGGCCGCCGCGTCGAGGAGGTCGCGTCGGCGTCCGGACTCGCCCGCCGAGCGGGAGCCCCGGATGCGGCCGCTGTCGCCGCGCGGGTCCGCGACGGAGACCCGGCGGCGGCCGAGGCGTGGGAGGAGTGCGTCCGCGCGCTCGCGGAGCCGATCGCCTGGGCGACCGCCGTGGCCGGCTGCACCACCGTGGTCGTGGGCGGCGGCCTCGCCGA
>DASXWQ010000062.1:0-4309 GCA_036503555.1 Actinocatenispora sp. | reverse complement strand
GGCCCCGGCACCGCGTCCAGCGCCTCGATCGCCGCGTCGACCGCGTCCGGCCAGGCGGCGAGATGCGCGGCGCGGGCGGCGGACCGCTCCGGCGCCGGCGCGTACTCGCGGTCGTAGCAGGCCAGGTCGAGGTTCGCCACGTGGTAGAGCGGGTTGCTGCGGTGCAGCGCGAGCTCCCCGTACTCGACCCGGGCCGACGCCTCGGCCGCCGACGCGTGCGCCTGGTCGTGCGGATCGGGGTACACGTGCGCGCCGGCCGGGGCCAGCCGGGACAGCGCGGCGGCGACCCCGGCGGGCGACAGATCCTGGACCACGCCGTCGTACTCGTGCCGGCCGACCGACTCGCGGGCGGTCGGCACCATCAGGTCGCAGAGCGCGCGCAGCCGTGCATCCATGCGCGGACCCTACCGCCCGACCGGCCCCATGATCAGACTTTTTCGGCGACCACGACCAGGTCCAGCGCGCCGTCGAGGTCCGATGTGGACAGTACGAAGTCGGCCGCGGTCACCGCGTCGACCAACGCGGCGAGCCCGGCCGGCCAGTCCGCGGCCGGCGTCGCGAGCTGCGCCTCGACCAGGCCCGCGCCGTACCGCCGGCGGCAGCGCTCGTCCAGCTCGGTGAGTCGGGCGCCGGCGTGCAGCCCGTACGTCGTCGCGCCCGGCAGTACCGCGGCGACCAGCGCGGCGAGCTCGGCGGCGGACAGTTCGCGGGAGTGGTAGATGTTGCGCGGCCGGTCGGTGGCCGGGTCGTACCCGGGGGAGAAGGTGAGCCGGTTCGGCGTGCTCAGCACGAGCACCCCGCCGGGCCGCAGCACCCGGGCGCACTCGGCGACGTGCGCCGGCTGGTCCCACAGGTGCTCGACGAGCTGCATGCTCACCACCGCGTCGACGGACTTCTCGGCGACGGGCAGCGCCACCGCGTTGCCGCGTACCGCCGCCACCTCCGGGTACCGCCGGGCCACGTGCCGCAGCGTCGGCGCGTCGTAGTCCACCCCGAGGACGCGCCTCGTGCTGGCGAGCAGCGCCGCGCCGTACCCCTCGCCGACGCCGAGCTCCAGCAGCCGCCCGGCGGGCAGCATCGGCGCCACCGCCCGGTACGCCGCCTCGTGCCGCCGGTACCAGTAGTTCTCCACCGCGACCCCGGGCACGGTCCGCTCCCCGGTCAACGGCAGCGTTTCCGCCCGCATCGTCATATCGGCAGACTAGAAAGGACACCGGTGTGAGATGTATCGCGGGGGTACCGCGCCCCGACCGGCTACTGGCTAGTAACATGGCGCCCGAACGGTACGTCCGGCCGGCTATGGTGGCCGCGGGCAGTCGGGGGCTGCCGGACATACGTGGTGTCAGGCTCGGTTCAACAGGAGGTCGTCGGCAACGATGAACATCGTCGTCCTGGTCAAGCAGGTACCGGACTCCGGTGCCGAGCGCACGCTGAAGTCGGCTGACTTCACGGTCGACCGCGGGTCGGCCAGCAACGTCATCAACGAGATGGACGAGTACGCCATCGAGGAGGCGCTGCGGATCAAGGAGGCGCAGGGCGGTGCGGTGACCATCCTGACCGTCGGCCCCGACGGCGCCACCGAGTCGATCCGCAAGGCCCTGTCCATGGGGCCGGACGGCGCCGTGCACGTGGTCGACGACGCGATCGCCGGCTCCGACGCGGTGCAGACCTCGAAGGTGCTCGCCGCCGCGCTCGGCACCCTGGAGTGGGACCTGGTGCTGTGCGGCGCGGAGGCGACCGACGGCCGGGTCCAGGTCATCCCGCACATGCTCGCCGAGCGCCTCGGCGTGCCGGCACTCACCGGCGCCCGGAAGCTCACGATCGACGGCGACAGTCGCACGATCGAGCGCCAGACCGACGAGGGGTACGAGGTGGTCCGCGCGGACGGCAGGGCCGTCGTCAGCGTCTGGGACACCATCAACGAGCCGCGGTACCCGTCGTTCAAGGGCATCATGGCCGCCAAGAAGAAGCCGGTGACCACGCTGTCGCTGGCCGACGTGGGCGTGGCGGCCGACGAGGTGGGCCTGGCCAACGCGTACTCGGCGGTCGTGTCGGCGGCGCCGCGACCGGCGCGCGAGGCCGGCACCCGGGTCGCCGACGAGGGCGACGGCGGGGTCAAGCTGGTCGAGTTCCTCGCGGTTGAGAAGTTCGTCTAGCGTCTGGCCATGACTCATCCGCAGAACCCCGTTTCGGCGCCGGGCGCTCAGCACCAGGCCGGCGCCCCGCAGCAGCACGCGCCGCAGCAGCCCGCATACGCCCAGCAGCCGCAGTACGCCCCGCAGGGCCAGCAACCGCAGCAGGGCCAGTACGGCCAGCAGTACCCCCAGCAGGGCCAGTACCAGCAGGCCCAGTACCAGCAGGCCCAGCAGGGTCAGTACCCGCAGCAGGGCCAGTACGGCCAGCAGTACCAGCAGGCGCAGTACGGGCAGCACCCGCAGGGGCAGTACGCGCCGGCGGGTGGCCAGCTCGAGGCGAGCTTCATCAAGCACACCGGGATGCTCATCTGGTGGCAGCAGAGCACGACCACGCACACGGGCACGTTCGAGCAGATCACCAAGGCGTACACCGGGGCGCAGACGCACAACCTGCTCGCCGGCTGGTGGTCGATCAGCTCGGTCGTCGTCTTCAACTGGTGGGCGATCTTCCGGAACATGTACGAATACCACAAGGTCAAGAAGGCCGCCGGGCAGTAGCCGCCCTGGCCTCGACCGCGACCGCGGAGGCAACGACAGATGGCTGAGGTACTGGTCGTCACGGACGGCACGGCGTCCGGCGTCAAGAAGGTGACCCTGGAGGCGCTCACCCTGGCCCGCCGGCTGGGCGAGCCGTCCGCCGTCGTACTCGGCGCGCCCGGCACGGCCGACGCGCTCGCCGGCACGCTCGCCGAGTACGGCGCGGCGAAGGTGTACGCGGCGGAGAGCGACGAGATCGCCGGCCATCTGGTCGCGCCGAAGGCGGAGGTGCTGGCCCGGCTGGTGGCCGAGGTGCAGCCGGCCGCGGTGCTGCTCGCGTCCTCTCAGGAGGGCAAGGAGATCGCCGGCCGGCTCGCCGTGAAGCTGGACAGCGGGCTGCTCACCGACGTCTCCGACGTCGCCGCCGACGGCACGGCCACCCAGGTGGTGTTCGCCGGTTCGACGATCGTCACGGCGAAGGTGACGAAGGGGACCCCGATCCTGACCGTACGGCCGAACTCGGTGACGCCCGAGCCGGCCGCGGGTACCGGCGAGCGGGTCGCGGTCGACGCGAGCGTGTCGGACGTGGCGAAGGGCGCCGCGGTGCTGGAGCGGGTGGCCGAGCAGAAGGGCTCGCGGCCGGAGCTGACCGAGGCCGGTGTCGTCGTCTCCGGCGGCCGGGGCGTGGGCAGCGCGGAGAGCTTCGCGCTCATCGAGGAGCTGGCGGACCTGCTGGGTGGCGCGGTGGGCGCCTCCCGGGCGGCCACCGACTCCGGTTTCTACCCGCACCAGTTCCAGGTGGGCCAGACCGGCAAGACGGTCTCCCCGCAGCTCTACATGGCGATCGGCATCTCCGGCGCGATCCAGCACCGGGCCGGCATGCAGACGTCGAAGACGATCGTCGCGATCAACAAGGACCCGGAAGCTCCGATCTTCGAGCTGGTCGACTTCGGCATCGTCGGTGACCTCTTCAACGTCGTGCCGCAGCTCACCGAGGACATCGAGAAGCGCAAGAGCTAGCTCGTCGCAGCGCGCTCTGCGCTCGCGCGATTCTCTCGCTTCGCTCGCACCATCGCGCTAAGGCGCTGCCGCGCATCTGCTCCTCGCGGCATAAGGTGCAGCGCGTGGCTTGGGATCGGTTGTCGGCCGGGAAGTTGTCCAAACTGCAGGATCGGCTGGTTCGGGACCAGGTCCGGCACGCCGTCGCGCCGTTCTCGCCGTACTGGAAGAGCCGGCTCGCGCAGCTCGGCAAGACGGCCGCCTCGATCGACGGCGTAGCGAAGCTCGCCACCGTGCCCGCAGTCGGCGAGCGCGACGTCAGCCCGGCCGCCGACCCAGCGGGCATGGCGGCTCTGGTGCTGCAGGCGGGTGAGGGCGGCTTCACGTTGCACGCGTCAGGTCCGACTCTGCGGCGTGCGCTCTGGCTCCGGCTGACCCATCGCGACGCCTATCGGCGGCTCGTGGAGAACGACACCAAACCGACGTCTTACATCTGGTCCGGTCTCGGCTTCCGCTATCCGCTGGCGTCCACTCGCGGCGACCTCGACGTCGTCGCGCGCGCGGGTGCGCGGTTGTGGGGAGTGCTCGGTCTCACCGCGGAAGACGCGCTGCTGTCTGCCGTGCCGGTCGCGCAGACC
>DASXWQ010000061.1:0-18774 GCA_036503555.1 Actinocatenispora sp. | reverse complement strand
CCGGTCGCGCGGGGCGCACCGCCCCGCGCGATTCGTTCGTCCAGGCGGGAGCTGCCATGCACGAGCACGACGACCAGTATTCGTTCCGCGTACACCTCCAGTCCCTCAAGGACTTCGCGCGCGAGCTGGAGACGCAGCTCGACGCCATGGGCAAGCCGACCGACGGGCTGACCACGCTGTGGGGCCACCCGGTCCTGCTCGGCGACTTCGGCGAGGCCCACTCGCTGTCCGACCGCCACCAGTCCGCGGTACGCCAGATGCACGCGCTGCTCGGCAACGTCCGGGAAGCGATCTCGTTCGCCGGCGACGTGACGCACACCGTCGCCGACGCGTACCAGCAGACCGACGAGGACATCGCCGCCGCGCTCGGCGTCAGCCAGGGCGAGGGGAGCTGCTGACATGGGTACCGACTTCAGCCAGTACAGCCACCAGCAGCTCGTCGCGATGCTGTATGCCGGGGATCCGAAGACGGTCCGCGGCGCCGGCAGCACCTGGGACACGACGGGCGGCGCGCTGCACGACCGGGCCAACGACCTGGACAAGCAGCTGCACTCGTTCACCGACAAGTGGTCCGGCGGCGCGGCCCAGCAGTACCACACGATGATCAAGGACCTGGCGAAGGGCATCCGCAAGGTCGCCGACACCGCGTACGACGTGCGCGACCTGACGTACTCGTCGGCGGAGGCGCTGGAGGACGCGCGGCGCACGATGCCGCAGCCGGTGTCGGTGCCGGACCTGTCGCCCAGCACCGTGCAGCTCGCCACGACGCCGCTGTCGCTGGACCCGACGCTCTCGCAGGACGTCGTGCAGGCCCTGGCGACGAAGCAGAACGACGCGGTCAAGGCGGTGCAGCAGCACCAGGCGGCGGCGCAGGCCGCAGACGGCGCGCACCAGCAGGCGGTACAGGTGATGACGCAGCTCGCCGGGCACTACACGGCCGCCGAGTCGGCGATGCCGGCCACCCCGGACGCCGCTCCCCCGCCGTCGGTACCGCAGGACACGTCGACCGCGGCGCCGACCACGCTGCCCGCCCTCAACACGTCGCTCACCCCGGTCTCCGACACGGGCGTACCGACGACGCTGCCGGTGCTGGTCGGTGCGGGCGCGGTGGCCGCCGGGACGAGCCCGCTGTTCGGCCGGATGTTCCAGGCCGGGCTGGCGGCGGCGTCCGCGGCGTCGGCCGGCCGGTTCGGCGGTGTGCTGCCGAAGCTGCCCGGGTTCATGCGCCGCGACAAGGACAAGACCGGGAAGACGCCGAAGACCGGTGCGCTGAGCGGTGCCGGCGGTGCCGGTGGCGGCGGCGGTGGCGACTTCGGCGGCGGAGGCGGCGGTACGGGCGAGGACCCGTCCGCGAGCCCGACGCTGTCCGGCGGCTCGCCGACCGGCGCCGCCGCGTCCCTGGGTACGGCGGGTGCCGCCGCGGCCGGCGCGACCGCCGGCAAGGGCATGGGCATGATGCCGATGATGCCGATGGGCGCGGCGATGGGCGCCGGCGACATGGGCGCCGGCCGCCGCATCCCGCCGTGGCTGGTCGAGACGGAGAACGTGTGGGGTGAGACCGCGATCGTCGCCCCGCCGGTGATCGGTGAGGAGCAGGTGTGACCGGCTTCGTGACCCGGCCGGCGGCGCTGACCGGGGTCGCCGACTCCTACGCCGGGCGGGCCGACGAGCTGTCCGGCCTCGCCACCGACCTCGACACCGCCCCGGCCGGGCTGCCGGCCGGGGCGTTCGGCGGGCTCACCGAGTCCGCGACCCTCCGCTCCGCGTACGCGTCGGCCCTCGGCACCGTCGGCTCCTCGGTACGCGACGGCGGCCGGTCCCTGTCCACCGTCGTCACCGGCCTGCGTACCAGCGCGGCGAACTACCTCGGCGGGGACTCGGACGCCGCGACGGCGTACCGGTCGCTGCTGGGCGCGGACGATGCCGCGACGGGCGGGCCGTTCGCGGACCGGATCGCCGCGAACCGGCAGAAGGTCACCGACGCCCTGACCGCGGAACGCGCGCACCTGGACCAGTTGCGGGCCGAGGAGTCCGCGCACGAGCAGCGGAACTTCTTCGCCCGGCTGTTCGACGGCGACGGCGACCTGGCCGACGACATCGCGTCGTCGCAGCACCGGGTCGATCTGTACCAGTCGATCGTCGACGACAACCGGAAGATCCTCGACTTCGACCCGACCGGGCAGGGCCGCATCGTCGAACTCGTCGGCGACATCTCCGCCGACACCCACGACGTCGGTGTCCTCGTCCCCGGTACGTTCGCCAACCTCGACAACTACGACGGCCTGTACGAGCGCGCGAAGTCGTTCGTCGACGCCGACCCGACCGGCGGCCTCGCGATGGTCACCTGGCAGGACGGCGACTTCCCGCCGAGCCTCCCGCACGCCGCGCAGGCCGGCTACGCGCAGGACCTGTCGCCGCGGCTCGCGGACTTCTCACACGACCTGCGGGACCAGATCGACTCGTCGGCCGCCGCCGGCAACGACGTCCAGGTCACCGTGGCCGGCCACTCGTACGGCGGGGCCGTCGTGGGGCTCGCCGAGCACGACGGGCTGGACGCCGACCGGGTGCTGTCCATCGAGTCGGCGGGCATGGGGCACGGCGACTGGACCCCGGCCGACCTGCACGACACCCAGCCCGACGTGCAGCGGTACTCGATGACGGCGCCCGGCGACCCCATCTCGTACGTGCAGGGTGTCGAGCTGGGGAGCCTCGGGCACGGCGCGGATCCGGACACGTTCCCGGGCACGGTCGACCTGGCGACCGGCAACTATCCGGACGGCCGCGAACTTTCCGGGGTGTCGGCGCACTCGGACGTCTTCACGTACCACTCGGACGCCTGGTGGAACATGTACGGCGTGTTCACCGGTGGCCCCGTGACGACGGTCCAGCCGTGACGGCGCCGGCCTCGCTGCCGGCCGCCGCCGACGCGCTGCGCGGCCACGTCCGCGACCTGCTGTCCCGGCTGGGCGTACCGGCCGGGACGGGCACCGTCACCCGGGACCTGGCGCTGTCGTGCGACCCGCGCTCGGAGCGCTGGGAGTACAACGTCCGCGCGGTGTCCACTGTGGACACCGCCGACCCGGTGGCGTTGCTGCGCGCCGGGTACGGGCCGGACGGGTGGCGCGTCGTGGACCGCGGCTCGGCGCGGGAACGCGCGGTGCAGCTCAGCCGGGACGGCTTCGACCTCGGCGTACACCTGGCGGGCGGAGTGGTCGTCGGCGGCGGCGCCACGCCCTGCTTCCCGACCTGACCCGCTGTGCCCGAGAGCACTGGGTGGCACCGGGGTGACCTGGTACGGTTGCCGGGACCTGTTGGCTGACATGGGAGTACCGATGGCGGGGGACGACGGCATCTCCGGGTGACATCCCGGAGTGACGCGCCGGCACGAGTGGTGCCGTAGCTGCGTCGGTCGTGCGTCGGTGTCCGCCGGGCGGGCGTGACCGCCCTTCTCGTGTCGAGGTCTTCTTTCATGTTTGACTCTGTCGTCTGTTCCCGTCTGTCCTTTTCCTGGCCGGACGGTACGTCCGTGTTCTCCGACCTGTCGTTCTCCGTCGGCACCGGCCGTACCGGCCTGGTCGGCGCCAACGGCAGCGGCAAGAGCACGCTGCTCAAGCTCGTCGTCGGCGAGTACCCACCCGGTGCCGGCAGCGTCACCGCGCCCGGCGTCGTCGGGTACCTGCCGCAGACGCTGGCGTTCGACCAGGAGCTGACGGTCGCGGAGGTGCTGGGGATCGCGCCGGTGCTGCGGGCGGTGGCCGCCGTGGAGGCCGGTGACGCGAGCGAGGAGCACTTCACGACCATCGGTACCGACTGGGACGTCGAGGAGCGCACGCGCGCCCAGCTCGACCGGCTCGGGCTGGGCGACGTCGCGTTCGACCGGCCGCTCGGGACGCTCAGCGGCGGCGAGGTCGTCTCGCTGGGCCTGGCCGCGCAGCTGCTGCGGCGGCCGGACGTCCTGCTGCTGGACGAGCCGACGAACAACCTGGATCTCGCCGCCCGCCGCCGGCTGTACGACGTGCTCGCCGACTGGTCCGGCTGCCTGCTCGTGGTGAGCCACGACCGGGAGCTGCTGGACGGCATGGACCGGATCGCCGATCTGTCCGCGACGGAGGTCCGCACGTACGGCGGGAACTTCACCGCGTACCAGGAGGCGCGCGAGGCCGAGCGGGAGGTCGCCGAGCGGCACATCCGTACCGCCGAGCAGGACGTGAAGCGGGAGAAGCGGGAGATGCAGCAGGCCCGGGAGCGCGCCGCCCGGCGTGCCGGCAACGCCGCCCGCAACCTCGGGAGCGCCGGCATGGCGCGGATCGTGGCCGGCGGGCTGAAGCGGCGGGCGCAGGAGTCGGCGGCCCGGTCGAACGAGACGCACGCGGCCCGGCTGGACGCCGCGAAGTCCCGGCTCGACCAGGCGGAGCGGTCGCTGCGGGACGACCGGACGATCACGCTGTCGCTGCCGGCCACGGCGGTGCCGGCGGGCCGTACCGTCTTCCACGGCGAGGGCCTGCGGGTCCGCGACGTGTTCGACGGCGACGGCGTGGACCTGACGATCCGCGGGCCGGAACGGATCGCGCTCACCGGGCCGAACGGGGCCGGCAAGTCGACGCTGCTGCGCCTGGTCGGCGGCGAGCTGGACCCGTCCGCGGGTACGCTGCGGCGCGCGGACGGCCGGATCGCCGCGCTGTCCCAGCGGCTCGACCTGCTCGACGAGGACCGTACGGTGGCGGAGAACCTGGCCGTGTTCGCCCCGGACACGCCGACCGAGCGGCGGATGAACCTGTTGGCGCGCTTCCTGTTCCGGGGTTCGCGCGCGCACCTGCCGGTGGCCGCGCTGTCCGGCGGCGAGCGGCTGCGCGCGACCCTCGCCTGCGTCCTGTACGCCGAGCCCGCGCCGCAGTTGCTGCTCCTCGACGAGCCGACGAACAACCTCGACCTCGCCGGGGTCGAGCAGTTGGAGGCCGCGCTCGACGCGTACGAGGGGGCGTTCGTGGTGGTGAGTCACGACGAGCGGTTCCTGGCGAACATCCGGATCGACCGCTGGCTCCAGCTCGCCGACGGCCACCTCACCGAGGCCGGCTGACGCGCCGACGCCGGGTCGCACCACGCCTGGATACGCTGCACGGCGTGATCGACGATGCCGAGGTCGCGGTGGGGGCCGCCCGTGCGGGCGCGGACGTGGTCCGCAGCCTGTACGGTCGGCGGCTCACCCGCATCGACAAGGGCGGCGGCGACTTCGCCACCGCCGCGGACGTGGCGGCCGAGGAGGCGATCCTCGGCGTCCTCCGTGCCGCGCGGCCCGACGACGCCGTCCTCGGCGAGGAGGGCGGACAGCGCGGCCCGGCCGACGCCGTACGACGGTGGTTGGTGGATCCGCTGTGCGGCACGTTGAACTACGCCGTCGGCACGATGGCGGTGGCCGTCAACGTGGCGCTGCGCGACGGGGCTGCCGCGGTGGTGGACCCGTTCGGCGACGAGGTCTTCCGCACCGACGGCGACACCGCCTGGGCCGGCGCCGACATCCCGCTGGTGCCGACGGCGGCCAGCCGGCTGGTGGACGTCAACCTCGACCCGCCGTACCCGAACGCGCCGGGGTTCCGGGCCGTGGACCTGTTGGCGCACCCCGAGTTCCGGGCGCGGTTCCGGCCCCGGGTGCTGTCCACGACGCTGGCGTTGGCGTGGGTCGCGGCCGGCAGGCGCGCCGCGTACGTCACCGACGGCGGTGACCTGTCCGGCAGCGTCCATTTCGCCGCCGGCATCGCCCTGTGCCGCGCCGCCGGCTGCGTGGTGACCGGGATCGACGGCGCGCCGATCGGGCCGGCCGGTCGCGGGCTCGTCGCGGCCGCCGACGCTGAGACCCACGGCCTGCTGATGTCGATGATCCGCGGCTAGCGCGGCGCGCCCAGCAAGAGCGACGGGCGGTCAGCGCGTCGGGCGCCAGCCGTTGGCGCGGGCCCGCCGGACCGCGGCGACCAGCAGCGTGGCCACGATCGCGGCGAGCACCGCGCCGAGCCCGACCACCACCACGTACGCCCGCCGCGGGTCGACCTCGGCCGGCGTCGGCGCCGCGGCGGCCACCGTACGGGGACCGGCGGCGTGGGTCGTGGCGCGGCCGGGCGGCTCGGCGGTCACCGCCGCGTACGGGTCGATCAGCCCGTACCCGAGGCGCTGGTCGCGCGGCAGCGTCGCCCGCTCCGCCGTCGCCTCCAGCCGCTGCACCGTCTGCTTCGCGCTCAGATCCGACCGGTACGCCCGCAGCAGCGCGGCGCCACCGGCGGCGTACCCGGCGGCGGCGGCCGGGTCGGTCACCGGCCAGCGGTGCCCGGCGTGCCCGTCGGTACCCGCGGACGTGGCGACGATGTCCGCGCCGGGCGCGGCGACGTCGAGCCGGTCGCCGCCGGACACCGGTGCCCCGGTGCGGTCGGTCACCGCGACACCCAGCACGCCGGGCAGCGCCGTCGGGTACGCGGGGCCGGCGGTCTCGCCGTTGCGGGCGACCAGCGCCGGGGACACGACGACGACGTCGTGTGCGAGCGCGGAGCGTACGGCGGCGGCGAGGCGGGTCGAGTTGGTGGGTGACGGCACGGCGACGCAGACGACCGTGGCGTCGGCGTGCACCGCGGCGTCGATCGCGGCGGCGAGCCGGTCCGGGTCGGGCTCCCCCGGCGTCTGCGTGTACCGCATCGGAATGATCGTCGCGCCCGGGGCCAGGCCGACGAACGTGGTGCTGCCCAGCGGTTTCGCGGCCACGATGCCGGCCGCGATCGTGCCGCGCCCGTCGCAGTCCTGCCGCGCGCTGCCCAGCCCGCCGAACGATCCGCCGGCGGAGACCCGTCCGGCGAGTTGCGCGTTGCCCGCGTCGACCCCGGTACCCAGCACGGCGACGCGCTGCCCGCGTCCCGTCGTGAGCGGCCAGATCCGTTGCGGGGCAAGGAGATCCTGCGCCCACGGGGTACCGTCGGTGTACACCCCGGACGGCGTGGCGCAGGAGCCGGGCGCGGCGTGGGCCGTCGCCCCGGGTACGACGACGGTCGCGACCGCGACCAGGACCAGAAGTAGCGCGCGCAGGGCTCTCATCGTGGCGTCCAGAGGGTGACTCGGGTGCCGCGGCCGGGCCACGACTCGATCCGGGCGGTGCCGCCGACCTCGGCGAGGCGGGCGCGGACGGACTGGGCGAGGCCGAAGCCGAGCCGGCTCTCCCCGACGACGAACCCGCGCCCGTGATCGCGTACGACGACGCGGATGCCGCCGTCCGCCTCGTCGACGCGTACCACCGCGTCGCAGCGACCGGCGTGCTTGCGGGTGTTGCGCAGCGCCTCGCGTACCGCGTCGCGCAGCGCGGTGCGGCGGTTGGCGCACAGGCCGGACTCGTCGAGGTCGGCGACGACCAGCTCGGTGGGCAGGCCGTCGACGACGGCCTCGGCGACGACCTCGGCGATGTCGTCGGTGAGCCGGCGTTCGCCCCGGTCGGCCTCCTCACCGAGGGCGCGGCGCAGCAGGTCGGCCTGGCCGCGCGCCATGCCGCGCAGCTCGGCGAGCGCGGCGGCCGGCTCGGCGTGGTCGAGCCCGGCGGACAGCGCCATCGCCTCCAGCGTCTGGAGCACCGTGTCGTGCATCCCGCGCAGCACGCGGGCCCGCTCGGCCTGCCGGCCGGCGCGCATCCCGACCAGCATCGCCAGCCGTACGCCCATCCCGAACAGCGCCAGGACGAGCACGGTCAGCACCACCGCGAGCGCCAGCCACAGGAACCGCCCGAACGCGCCGGTCCAGCCGGATCCGGTGTCGCTGAGCCAGACCATCGCCACCTGCGTCGGTACCGACACGGCGAGCGGCAACAGGCTGGCGTGGATGCCGCAGGCACCCGCCCACAGCACCACCGTGCCGATCAGGTACCCCCAGAACACGTCGTGGTACGGGGAGTCGAGCGAGCCGGGTACCACGGCGGCGGACAGCAGGTTCGCGGCGACCGCGACGGCGAGGTCGGCCAGCAGCGCGATGCGCAGCCGGGTGTCGGTCAGCATCGGCCGGGTCAGGACGAGCACGATCATCGCCAGGTTGAGCGCGCCGAGCGCGACGGCGACGGGTACGACGGGGCCGAGCCGGCCCGGCCCGTACGCGGCGACCAGCATCCCCACCGGCACCGGCAACGCCAGCATCCGGTACGCGACGGGCCCGAGCAGCAGGTACCGGCCGGCACGGTGCAGCAGGGCGTCCGGGCCGATGGGCCCGGCGGACGGGCCGAGCAGCAGCGCCAGCCGGCGCCACGCCGGCAGCGGCGTCGGGTCCGCGGCCTCCGTCGGCACCGGCGGACCGACGGCCACGACCGCCACACCGCCGCGCAGCAGGGTGGCCAGGAACCCGCCCTGGCGCAGCACCCCGCCGTTCACCGGTCCGCTCGTTTGCTCGACCGCACGGCTGCCTCCCCAGTCGCGAGGAGCGCCTCGCGTACCAAGGGTCTAGCAAGCCGGCGAGGGTACGAGCAAGCCGAAAGCCCGCTGTTTTCCAAGGTTTCGCCGTTATCGGGGGGCGGTTGTCGGGTTTCCCCCACAGTCGGTTCGGCGGGTCCGACCGGTACGGCGAAGCCGCCCGGGCACCGTGGCCGGGGCGGCTTCGACAGGTGTCAGGCGACGCGGCTCAGGCCGCGACCTCCTCGGTCGCCGGTTCCGACTCGACGTCGCGGTCCCGGCGATCGCCGAGCAACGACGCGACGGCGGCGATCACCATCATGGCCGCGGCGGCGAGGAACACCACCACCAGGCCGGAGTGGAACGGCCCGGCGATGAGGTGCGGGAAGAACTCCTTGCCCTTCAGGGTGGCCTGGCTGTCCGCCGGCAGGTCCTTGATCTTGTCGCCCAACAGCGACGCGATCGGGTTGTACCCGAGGAACGCGGCGAACAGGCTGCCGACCGGCGGGAGCTGCCCGGCGGCCTGTGCGGTGGCGTGGTCGACGCCCTGCTGTTCGAGCCCGGCGGTGAGCGCGCGCGGCAGCTTCGCGGCCAGGCCGACGATCATCAGCGAGAAGAACACGCCGATCGACAGCGCCGACCCGGAGTTCATGAACGTGCCCCGCATGCCGGCCGCGGCACCGCGCTGGTTCGCCGGTACCGAGCCCATCACCGCCGACGCGTTCGGCGAGGAGAACAGGCCGGAGCCGAGGCCGTTGAGCGCCACCATCGCCGCGAACACCCAGTACGGGAAGTCGACCGGGATCAGCACCAGCCCGACGAACGTGGCAGCGGTGACCAGCAGCCCGACCGCCGCGAACAGCCGCGTACCGAAGCGGTCGGACAGCGCGCCGGAGATCGGGCCGGCGATGAGGAAGCCGAGCGTGAGCGGCAGCAGGTAGATGCCCGCCCACAGCGGCGTCGACTCGTAGTCGTACCCGTGCAGCGGCAGCCAGATTCCCTGCAACCAGATGATCAGCATGAACTGGAGCCCGCCGCGGCCGACGGCGGACAGCAGGCCGGCCAGGCTGCCACCGGCGAACACCCGGCTGCGGAACAGCCCGAGGTGGAACATCGGCTCGGCGACCCGCGTCTCGATCACACAGAACGCGACGAGCAGCACGGTCCCGCCGATCAGCCCGGCGAGTACCCACGGGCTGGTCCAGCCGGTCGAGTGCCCCCCGTACGGCTGGATGCCGTACGTGATGGCGGCGAGCAGCACGCCCAACCCCACGGCGAAGGTGATGTTGCCGGGCCAGTCGAGCTTGCCCTTGGCCTTCACTCCCAGCTCGTGCAGCGACCGGTACGACCAGATGGTGCCGACGATGCCGAGCGGCACGTTGACCCAGAAGACGAGCTTCCAGTCGACCTCGGCGAGCACACCGCCGAGTACCAGGCCAATGAAGGAGCCGGCGATCGCGGCGACCTGGTTGACGCCGAGCGCGGTGCCGCGCTGCCGGGCGGGAAACGCGTCGGTGAGGATCGCGGTCGAGTTCGCGAAGATCATCGCGCCGCCGACGGCCTGCACGACCCGCCAGCCGATCAGCCAGAGCGCGCCCGGTCCCTGGTCGAGCGGGTCGAGCGCGAGCGCCACCGACGCCGCCGTGAAGACAACGAAGCCCAGGTTGTACATCCGTACCCGGCCGACGAGGTCGCCGAGCCGGCCGAGCGAGACCACCAGGACGGCGGAGACCAGCAGGAAGCCCATGAGCATCCACAGCAGGTAGCTGACGTTGCCGGGGGCGAGCGGCTCGAGGTGGATGCCGTTGAAGATCGCGGGCAGTGAGATGAGCACGATCGACGAGTTGATCGTCGCGAGCAGCATGCCGAGCGTGGTGTTGGACAGCGCCACCCACTTGTAGTGCGGATGGTCCCGGTCGAACCGGCCGGTGCGGGACTTGGCTGTGGGTCTGGCGGGCGCCTCGGACACGAACGAACCTCCCATGGTGTTCCCACCGAGAAGGTTAGTTACTTCATGCTAACTAATGGCTGTGACAGTGACCACCGCCCGCCGGCCCGACGACGCCCGAGAGGTACGACCGGGACCGGCGGAGGTGACGGCTACGCCCGCCGGTCCCGGCCCGTTCGACAGGGGCGACGGCCGACGTACCGCGCGCCGGTCGTCGCTCCTGGGCTCGGACACACGAGCATCCTGCCGCGCGGGAGTTGCACGTACGACGGACACACTGTCCGTCATCGTCACGTTCCCTATCGTTCATCCGGTACGAACGCACCGGAAGCAGGATCAGCGGTCGCGCCGGTAGTCGCGGTGCCGGTCCCGATGGCGGTCCCGGTCGCGGCCGTCGACGTCGCGCTGCCAGCCCCGGCCCCAGACCGAGCCGAACACCGCGGACAACGCGATCGGCAGGAAGATCAACCACCAGATGTGCGTGGTCGCCGCCAGCCCGATGCCGACGATCCAGGACACGCCCATGAAACCGGCCGCGGCCCGCTGCCCGACCGTGCCCCCGGGCGGACGCCGGGCGACCGCCGTCTCCTCCGCCACCGCCGGCACCTCGGCCGGCGGCCGCTGGAACGTCGGGTGCGGCGCCGGCAGGTCGTCGAACAGCGCCGCCAGCTCTTCCCGGGTACGCGCGGCCGTCACCCTCGCCGACCGGTCCCCGTACTCGTCGATGTCGAGGCGACCTGCCGACAGGTGCTCACCGAGCGCGGTCAGCGCCGATTCGCGCTCCGCGTCACCGATCCGCACGCCTGAACGGGGGTCCTCCCCCGGCTTCCCGCCTTCGCTCACGTCACCATGCTACGACCCGGCGGACCACCCGCGGTGACCGTGCATGATGGGCACCATCGCGTACCCAGGGAACGGAGTGACCATGACCCGCCTCGTGTACCTCGGCTCGTACACACCGGACTCCAGCGCACCGGGCAACGGCAGCGGCATCTCGGTGTACCGGCAGGACGCGGCGTCCGGCGGGCTGACCCCGGTCGGCGACGTGACCCCGGTCAGCGGTCCGTCCTTCCTCGCCTGGCACCCCACCGGCCGCTTCCTGTACGCGGTGACCGAACGCCGGGACGGCTCGGTCAACGCGTACGCGGTGGACGGCGCGGCGCTGCGCCCGCTCGGCGCCCGGCCCACCGGTGGCGTCGACCCCTGCCACCTGTCCGTCGACCCGACCGGGCGCTACCTGGTGACCGCCAACTACGGCAGCGGATCCGTCTCGGTGCACCCGATCGCCACGGACGGATCCCTCGGCGAACGCGTCGACCTGGTGCAGCACAAGGGTTCCGGCCCGGTCACCGAGCGTCAGGAAGGCCCGCACGCGCACCAGGCGCGCTTCGACCCCGCCGGGCGCTACCTGCTGGTCAACGACCTCGGCACGGACACGATCACCGCGTACCGGCTGGAGGGCGGGCGGCTCGCCGAGGCGGCACGCACGGCACTGCCGGCCGGCACCGGCCCGCGGCACCTCGCGTTCGGCCCCGGCCACCTGGTGTACCTGGCGGGCGAGCTGTCCTCGACCGTCACCGCCCTGTCGTACGACGCGGAGTCCGGCGCGCTGACCGTCCTCGGCTCGGCCCGGACCACCGGGTACGACGGGGACAACTTCCCCAGCGAGATCGCCGCCTCCGCCGACGGCCGGTACGTGTACGTGGCCAACCGCGGCGCGAACACCGTCGGCGTGCTCGCCACCTCACCGACCGGCGTACGGCTGGTCGCTGAGGTGGCCACCGGCGGCGACTGGCCGCGGAACCTGATCCTGCTCGACGGCTTCCTCTACGTCGCCAACCAGAACTCCGACACCGTCGGCATCTTCCGCGTGGACGCCGAGACCGGGATCCCGGAGCCGGCCGGCAGCCTCGCCGTACCCAGCCCGGCCGTCCTGCTCGCCAGCCTGTCCTGACCGGACCTGCTCGCCCGCCTTTGCTCTGCCTACCGGTGCGCGGAGCCGCGCTGCCTACCAGTGCGCAAAGCCGCTTTGCCCACCGGTGTGCTGAGCAAAGGCGCCGTCCCACCCGACGGACCGTCCGCTGTGGACGGTCGGCCGGGTGACCGGCGGTAGATTCGGCGGGTGGACTCGTTGCAGATCGGTGCCCTCGGCGCCGCCCGCATCACGCCGGCCGCGCTGGTCCGGCCCGCCCGCGAGGTACGAGAGGCGGCCGTGGTCGCCGTCGCCGCCCGGGACCGGGCGCGGGCCGACGCGTTCGCGACCCGGCACGGCATCCCCGTCGTCCACGCCGACTACGCGGCGCTGGTCGCGGACCCTGCGCTCGACGCGGTGTACGTCCCGCTGCCGAACTCGCTGCACGCCGAGTGGACGATCCGGGCGATCGAGGCGGGCAAGCACGTGCTGTGCGAGAAGCCGTTCACCGCGAACGCCGAGGAGGCGCAACGGGTCGCGGACGCCGCGGCGGCCAGCGACCGGGTGGTGATGGAGGCGTTCCACTACCGCTACCACCCGGTCGTCACGCGGGCCCTCGACCTGCTCGCCGCCGGCACCGTCGGCACGGTACGCCGGGTCGAGGCACGGATGTGCTTCCCGCTGCCGCGCCGAACGGACATCCGGTTCCGCGCGGACCTGGCCGGCGGCGCCACCATGGACGCCGGCTGCTATGCCCTGCACTGCCTGCGTACGCTCGGGCCCGGCGAGCCGACCGTCGTCGCCGCGCGGGCCCGGCTGCGCGCGCCGGAGGTCGACCGCGCGATGACCGCGCTGCTGCGCTACCCCAACGGCGCGACGGGCCGGATGACCTGCTCGCTCTGGTCGTCCGACGTGCTCGGGCTGTCGTGCGTGGTGACCGGCGACGCGGGCCGGCTGCGCATCACGAACTTCGTCGCCCCGCAGTTCTGGCACCGGCTGAGCGTCCGTACGCCGACCCGGCGGTGGCACGAACGGGTCGCCGGCGACGCGTCGTACACCCACCAGTTGCGCGCGTTCACGACCGCGGCGCTGCACGGCGGGCCGGTCCTGACCCCGGCCGCGGACGCCGTCCCCACCATGCGTCTCGTCGACGACGTGTACCGCAGGGCGGGCCTGCACCCCCGCTAGCTCAGATAGCTGCGGAACGCGGCGTCCAGCGAGCGGGCGATGCGCTGGCGGAACGCCGCGGAGGTGAGCAGCGCGGCGTCGCCGCTGTTGCGCATGTTGCCGCACTCGACGAGCACCTTCGGCACCGTCGACAGGTTCAGCCCGGCCATGTCGGTACGCGGGTTGATGCCCTCGGTGCCGATGTAGTTCGCCGGCGGCATCCCGGTCCCCGACCGGTACGCGTCGCGGACGGCGAGGGCCAGCCGGTGCGAGCGGCGCACGGTGCCGGCGCCGCCGGACATCTCGACCGGCTGCATCACGTGGAACCCGTGGCCGCTCACCAGGTTCCCGTCGGCGTGGACGGACAGCGCGGCGTCGGCGTGCGCCTCGTTGCCGACGTCGGCGCGGACGTTCACGCACGGCCCGACGCTGTGGTCGTCCTTGCGGGTCAGCACCACGCGGGCACCGTCCGCGCGGAGCAGCGCGGTCAGCCGCCGCGTCACGTCGAACGTGAACGCCGCCTCGTGGTACCCAGCGTCGGTCTCGGTGCCCGTCGTGTCACACGGCTTGCGGAAGCCGCCGGCGTCGACGAGCTGGTCGATCAGCGAGGTGTGCCCGAAGTTCCCGTCGTTGTGCCCGGCGTCGAGCACGATCACCTTGCCCCGCAACGGTTTCGGGGCCGACGATGGAGACGCCGGCGACGGTGCGGTGGACGGTGGTGTGGGCGACGCGGAACCCGACGCGCTGGGCGTACGCGACGCGGGCGGAGCGGCCGACCCGCCGGCCGCGACGTGCGGCCCGCAGCCGGCGACCAGCGTCAGCACGGCGGCCAGCGCCGCGACCCACCTCGTCCTCTGCATCCGCCGTACCGTACCGGACGGACCCGGCGTCATCGCGCGTACACCGTGCGTGGCCCGACGATCTCCGCGCCGAGCCGGCGTACCCGGTCGCGCAGCTCCCGGTCTGCGGTCACCACGAGGACGTCCGCGCCGGCCGACAGCTCGTCGGCCACCAGGTCGACGATCGCGTCGTCGCCGGACCCGGCCGCGGCGCGCACCGCGACCCCCGGCACCGCCGGTACGCCCCGGGCCGCGCCCTCGACCACCAGCACGATCCGCACCGGTCCGGTCGCCCACCCCGGGGTACCCCCGCCCGGCGGCAGGCCGTCCGCCAGCGGTGCCAGCGCGTCCCGCAGCCGCCGCGCCGCGCCCGCGCGGTCCCGCCACCAGCCGTCGGGTACCGAGCCGACCACGTTCGCCGCGTCCACCACCACGAGCGGGAGATCCGTCACCCGGACAGCCTGGCACACGACACGCCGTGACGGACCCCGCCGACGTACCGCGGGTCGCGGCGCGGTGAGATCAGAGGCATGAGCCACAACGCGGTACCGATCGGCCCGACGCTCGCCGTGGTCCTGGTGGCGCTGGCGCTGCTGGCCGCGACGGTCGCCGCGCTCGGCCGGCTCGGCGTGGGCCGGCGCGTCCTCACCGCCTCGGTACGCGCCGCGATCCAGCTCGCCGCGGTCTCCGCGGTGATCGCCGTCGTCCTGCGGTCGCTGGCGCTGACCGCGGGATTCGTCACCCTCATGTACGCCGTCGCCACCGTCACGTCCGCCCGCCGCATCACCCGGTCCCGCGCCGGCATCTGGGCCGCGGTACCCATCGCCGCCGGCCTGGTCCCGGCGCTCGCGCTGATCCTCGGATCCGGCCTGGTCCCGCTCACCGGCATCTCCGTCGTACCGATCGCCGGCATCCTGATCGGCGGCGCGATGACGGCCACCTCGCTCTCCGGTCGCCGCGCGCTCGACGAGCTGGCGTCCCGGCACGGCGAGTACGAGGCGGCGCTGGCGCTCGGGTTCTCCCAGCGGGCCGCGGCGCTGGAGGTGTGCCGGCCGTCCGCGGCACAGGCGCTCGTCCCCGCGCTCGACCAGACCCGTACGGTCGGGCTCGTGACGCTGCCCGGTGCGTTCGTCGGGGTGCTGCTCGGCGGTGCGTCGCCGCTGGCGGCCGGCGCCGCCCAGCTGCTGGTGCTGATCGCCCTGCTCGCCGTCGAGTCGATTGCCGTGCTGGTGGCCGTCGAGCTCGTCGCCGCGGGCCGGCTCGCCAGACAGGCCGACGGCCGGTGAGCCACGCGCACCGGCCGTCGGTCCCCGCGATGTCAGTGGCTGTGCGCCACCGAGTCGGTCTGCGCAAGTCGGCCGCCGCGCATCGGCGACCCGACCTTCAGCACCGTACGGCCCGTGGTCCCGTTGACGACCCCCGCGAACGACGTGTACCAGGCGACGAGCGCGGTCAGCACGCCCACGTACCCGCCGATCTTGCTGATCGTGGCGTTGCCGCTGAACTCACCGATGAACAACAGCACCTCTGTTGCCTGCAGGGTGAGGAAGACCGCGAACACCGCCTCGTTCACCTGCGTGGCGGCGACCAGCATGTACAGGTTGAAGATCGCGAACGCGAGCAGGATCCAACCCAGGTCGTTGCTGAGCTGGCTGGCGTTGGCGTGCGGCGCGACGAGCTGGACGTACAGCCCGAGCCCGAGCCAGAACCCGCCGTACGAGCTGAACGCGGTCGCCCCGAACACGTTCCGACGGCGGAACTCCCACATGCCGGCGGCGAACTGTGCCAGGCCGCCGTACATGAACGCGTAGCCGAGCCATGCGTCCGTGCCGTCTGTCCAGCCGGCGTTCTTCGCCGACAGCAGGAAGGTAGTCAGGGCGAATGCGGCCAGTCCCAGTGGGGCGGGATCCGCGACCGTGTGGGTCGGCGCCAACGCGCCGGCGGAGTCCTTTTCAACGTCTGTCATGACGGCTCCCCTCGACGAGCGGAGTGGGGTGAAAGCCCCTCCAGACGCGATCGTAACGCCAGGTGTAGGCAACATCACCACCCGGCGAGACCTTAATTTCCGGTACTCCGGTTTTGTTGTCGGAACGACCAATCGACGCCGACCGACGGTCGCCTCACCGTCACCGTCACCGAACGACCGAGCGGCCGCCGCCCGGGAACACCGGACGACGGCCGCTCGTGGGGACCGAAGGACTACTTCAGGGCGGAGCCCTGCACCCACTTGTCCCAGCTGACGTTCCAGTCGCCGTACCCGCGGTCGACGGTGACCTTGTCCGGCGTTCCGCTCATGATCACGACGTCGCCCTGCCTGAGGTTGTCGTACGCCCACTTGGCGTCGGCGTCGCTCAGGTTGAAGCAACCGTGCGAGTCGTTCTGGTGGCCGTGCAGGCCCACGTTCCACGGGGCGGCGTGCAGGTAGATGCCGTCGCCGGTCAGGCGGGTGCCCCACTTCACGTGCACGTCGTACGACTGGGGGTTGCTCTTGGAGATGCCCCAGCTGGACGACGTCATGTGCACGTTGGCCTCCTGGTCCATGACGACCATCGTGCCGCTCGGGGTCCACAGCGAGACGTTGTTGCCGTACTTGTCCTGGATGTAGCCACCCTTGCCGCCGCTGAACGGCATGTCGCGGATCTGCTTGCCGTCCTTGTAGACCTTCATGTGCAGCGACTTGTTGTCCGCGATCGCGACCATCGAGCTGCCGATCGTGAACGACGCCGACCGGTCCTCCTGGCCCCACAGGCCCTTGCCCATGTCCACGCCGTACACGTCGGCGTTGACCGTGACCTTGGTACCCGGCGTCCAGTACTTGCCGGCGTCGGTCTTCGGCCGCCAGTGCACGTCCTTGTCGTTCAGCCAGTGCCAGGAACCCTCGACCGACGGGCTGGTGGTGACCTTCAGCGACTTCTCCGCGGCGGCCTTGTCCGGGATCGGCTCGTCGAAGTGCACCATCACCGGCTCGCCCACGCCGTACGTCTTGCCGTTGGCGTTCTGCAGGTACGGCATGGTGTAGTTGCCGGGCTTCACCGTGCTGAACGAGCTCGCCGCGGTGACCTGCTTGCCGGCAGGGTTCGCCGCCTTCGCCGCCACCTTGTACGTCTTGCTGTACCCGAGCTTCTCGCTCGAGGTCCACATCGTCTTGTCGCTCGACAGGGTGCCCTTGACCTGCTTGCCCGCCGCGTTGGTCAGGGCGACCGAGGACAGCGTGCCGTGCGCCGCCTTCACCACGACCGGCTCGCCGGGCGAGACCTTCGCCGTCCCGGTCGCCGGCGTGATCGACAGCGTCGCGGCCGGCACCGGCTTGCCGCCGCCCCCACCGTCGCCGCCGGACTTGCCGGCCGCCTTGTCGGAACCGCCGTTGCAGCCGGCCAGCAGCATCGCGGTCACACCGGTCGCCACCGCGACGACCGCCCACCGACCACGGCCCGGCCACGTACGACGTGGCATGGACGCCTCCCCTGTCTCCGACCGGTCGGGACACCGCCCGGTCGCCTCGCCCGAGTTCGTCCGCCCGGCAGGCGGGTTCAAGGACCCGGAACCGGTACAGACCTGACAATCCCCGCCTCGCGCCGCACCGCGGGATGGTGATTCGCGGTGGATCGTCGCGGAGGCGGGGTTGCACGGATGGCCCGTTTCCGGGCCACACACGTGTTTCGATGCTGGACGCGGTGCGCTGGTTGCGTCCGCGGTCCACATCGTAACGACGAAGTGCCACCCACGGCATCTCCCCGGAACCGGGTTGAGAGCAGCGGCACGCACCCGGAGTGCACTTGACTCCCGGATTCGTGCCAACGGGCTCCCGCGCAGTTCCCGGATTCGTGCCACCTGGCTGTCGCGACGCTCCGTGGCACCCCTCGCCCCGGTGGAATCTCCTCATCGGGCCGGGACGCGAGCAGCGTACCGACCCGGGCCAAGACGGACCGGAGCGCGGACGACGCGCGATGCACGGGAGGCGGGAGACGGTGGCCCTTCCACTGAGCGAGGAGTACGTGACGACCCGGGTTCAGGCAGACGACCGGGCCGGCTCGGCGGACCTGGTGCGTACCTACCTGAACGCGATCGGGCGGGTGCGGCTGCTGACCGCGGCCGACGAGGTCACCCTGTCCAGGCGGGTCGAGGCCGGCCTGTACGCCGCCGAGATCCTGGCCGGTCGGGTCACCGAGGGTCCCGTCGCCGAGGCGTACGCGGCGGATCCGGACGAGCTGCGGGCCGACCTGGTCCGCGTGGTCGCCGAGGGGGACGCGGCGCGCAACCGGCTGCTGGAGGCCAACCTGCGGCTCGTGGTCTCCATCGCCAAGCGGTACACGAACCGCGGCATCTCGTTCCTGGACCTGATCCAGGAGGGCAACCTGGGCCTGATCCGCGGCGTGGAGAAGTTCGATTACGCCAGGGGCTACAAGTTCTCCACCTATGCCACCTGGTGGATCCGGCAGGCGATCACCCGCGCGATGGCCGACCAGGCCCGGACCATCCGGATCCCGGCCCACATCTCCGAGATGCTTA
>DASXWQ010000060.1:0-45433 GCA_036503555.1 Actinocatenispora sp. | reverse complement strand
TTGGCCAGCGGCAGCAGCAGCTCCAGGGTGGGTCGGCGGGCGCCGGACTCCAGCCGGGACAGCGTGCTCACCGAGATGCCGGTGGCGGCGGACAGCTCGGTGAGCGTGGTCTCGCGCTGCCGGCGCAGCGCCCGCAGCCGCGGGCCGACCGCGCCGAGCGTCTGGTCCAGGTCGTCGTCCACCCCACCAGTTTGCCACGTTGGCAAAGATGTTTGCGGCCTGGCCGGTGCTGCGTCACCGTGGACGTGGAGGTGGTCGCAGATGACCGGGACGTACGACGTGGTGGTGGTCGGCGGCGGCGCCGCCGGACTCAACGGGGCGCTGATGCTGGCCAGGTCGCGCCGGTCGGTGCTGGTGGTCGACGCCGGCAGCCCCCGCAACGCGCCGGCCGACGGGGTGCACGGCCTGCTCGCCCGCGACGGTACGCCGCCGGCCGAGCTGCTGGCCCGCGGTCGCGCCGAGGTCCGCGGGTACGGCGGGACCGTGGTGTCCGGGGAGGTGAGCGGGGCGGCCCGCACCGGCGACGGGTTCACCGTGACGCTGGCCGACGGTGCGACGGTACGAGCCCGCCGGTTGCTGGTGGCCACCGGCGTGGCCGACGAGCTGCCCGACGTACCGGGGTTGCGCGAGCGGTGGGGGCGCGACGTCGTGCACTGCCCGTACTGCCACGGGTGGGAGGTCCGGGACCAGGCGATCGGCGTACTGGCGAGCGGGCCGATGTCGATGCACCAAGCGCTGCTGTTCCGGCAGCTCACCGACGACCTGGTGTACTTCGCCGGCGTCGGGCCGGTGCCGCCGGAGCAGGCCGAGCAGCTCGCCGCCCGCGGGGTCATGGTGGTGACCGGCGAGGTGGCGGGGCTGGTGGTCGACGGCGACCGGCTCACCGGCGTACGCCTCGGCGACGGCACCGTCGTCGCCCGCACCGCGCTCGCGGTCGCGTCGCGGACCGTGGTGCGGGCCGGGTTCCTGGCGGAGCTGGGACTGACCGCCGTCGCGCACCCGTCCGGCGCCGGCGAGTACGTGCCGTCGGAGGCGGGGCGCACCGAGGCGCCCGGGGTGTGGGTGGCGGGCAACGTGACCGACCCGTCCGCCCAGGTCGGCGCGTCCGCCGCGGCCGGGGCGCTGGCCGGCGCGCAGATCAACGCCGAACTGGTCGCGGCGGAGACGCGGCTCGCGGTGGAGGCACGGCGGGGGCCGTTCTCCGCCGAGGCGGAGGCGCGCACGTGCGAGCGCGTACTCGGCGACCGCCGGCACGGCCTGACCGACGCCCGGTAGTCAGGGGATGAGGATGACGTCCAGGCGGCGGGGGCCGTGCACGCCCTCGACCCGGTCGAACTCGATGTCGGACGTGGCGGACGGGCCCGACACGAACGTGAGCGGCCGGGTCGGGTCCAGCCGCGCCAGCGCCTCCGGCACGGTACCGGTGACCTGCTCGGCCTCGACCACGCAGATGTGGTGGTCCGGTACGAGCGTGACCGCGCGCCGGCCCTGGGTGAGCCCGGAGTCGAGCACCAGCGTCCCGGTCTCGGCGATCGCCGCCGCGCAGCCGGTCAGTACCGAGTCGGACGCGTCGAGGGTGGGCAGCGGGTACGGGAAGTTCGCCGAGTCGCGGTAGACGGTGCCGGCGAACCCGGCGTGCCAGTCCTCCGGTACGTCGTGCGGCACGAGCAGCGTCTCGCTGCCGTGTTCGGCGAGGATCCGGGTGACGGTGGCGCCCAGGTCGTCCATGCCGCAGCGGTGCACGGTGGCCCGGTAGTCGGAGACCCGCTCGTCGAGCAGGTCCAGCAGCCGCGCCGGGTCGGTCTCGCCGGTGTGCCGGTAG
Organism: Actinocatenispora sp.; assembly: GCA_036503555.1. GTDB lineage: Bacteria > Actinomycetota > Actinomycetes > Mycobacteriales > Micromonosporaceae > Actinocatenispora. The sequence goes on along the minus strand of DASXWQ010000060.1, from coordinate 43,611 downwards.
TCGCGGGCCACCGGTACCTGCTCGACCGTCTCGTCCGCCGGTACGTCGCGCAGCGCGATCAGCAGCCGCGTCATGATCTCCTCGCGGGCGGTGGTCACCGCGCCTCCCCGTGGGTCGTCTTCCACCAGTCGCGGAACGACCGCCGGGCCGGCAGCGGCGCGTCCCGCGACACCGTCCACGCCGACAGCGGCCAGGGCAGGTGCCCGAGCGTCGCGGCCGGCCCGCCGTCGCCGCGCCCGCGCCGACCGCCGAGCAGCCCGGCGATCGGGCCGGTGGTGGTCCGCGCGGCGCGCAACGCGGTCTCGTACCGGCGCTGGTCGGTCATGACCCAGGCGAGGGTACGCATCGCGGTGCGTTCGGCGGACGGCCGGCCGCGGGCACTGTCCACACCGGACTGTCGCAGGTGGACCAGCACCTCCGGGATGTTGATCTTCACCGGGCAGACGTCGTAGCAGGCGCCGCACAGCGACGACGCGTACGGCAGGGACTTGTTGTGCTCGACGCCGGTGAGCTGCGGCGAGATGATCGCGCCGATCGGCCCCGGGTAGACCGAGCCGTACGCGATGCCGCCGGTGCGCTCGTACACCGGGCAGACGTTCAGGCAGGCCGAGCAGCGGATGCAGGCCAGCGCCTGCCGGCCGACCCGGTCGGCGAGCGTCGCCGTGCGGCCGTTGTCGAGCAGCACGATGTGCACGTCCTGCGGCCCGTCGCCCGCGCGGACGCCGGTCCACGTCGACGTGTACGGGTTCATCCGTTCGGCCGTCGACGAGCGCGGCAGGAGCTGGAGGAACACCTCCAGGTCGGCGAACGTCGGCACGATCTTCTCGATGCCGACGACGCTGATCAGCGTCTCCGGCAGGGTCAGGCACATCCGGCCGTTGCCCTCGGACTCCAGTACGACGAGCGTGCCGGTGTCGGCGACGGCGAAGTTCGCGCCGGATATCGCGACCTTCGTGGACAGGAACTTCTCCCGCAGGTGCCGCCGCGCCGCCTCGGCGAGTACGGCCGGCTCGCTGGTGAGCGTGTCGTCGGTGGCCGGCATCCGGCGCCGGAAGATCTCGCGGATCTCGGCCCGGTTGTAGTGGATCGCCGGCACCAGGATGTGCGACTGCTCGCCCTCGTCGAGCTGGACGATCAGCTCCGCCAAATCCGTCTCGTACGCGGTGATGCCGGCGGCGGCCAGCGCGTCGTTGAGCTCGATCTCCTGGGTGACCATCGACTTGACCTTGACGACCTCGTCGCTGCCGGTCGCCCGTACCAGGTCGGTGACGATGCGGTTCGCCTCCGCGGCGTCGCGGGCCCAGTGCACCGTCGCGCCGGCCGCGGTCGCCGCCTGCTCGAACCGGTCCAACAGCTCGGGCAGGTGCCGCGCGACGCGTTCCTTCACCGCGCGGCCCGCCTCGCGCAGCTCCTCCCAGTCGTCCATCTCGGCCACGACCCGGGCGCGCTTGTCCCGGATGGTGTGCGTGGCGCGGCGGATGTTCGCCCGCAGCTGCGTGTCGCCGACCGCGACCCGCGCCCGCCGCGGGAACGGCTGCGCCGGCGCCAGGTGGCCGGACCCGTGCGGCAGCAACGGAAGCATCCTGCGTTCGGTCATGTCGCCTCCGCGGTAGAGGGTGCGTCGGTGCCGGCCTGCGGTGGTGGTCAGTCGCCGGTGGCGGCGAGGATCTCGGCGTAGTGCACGGACCGCACCCCGGTACGCAGGCGGCCCAGGCCACCCGAGATGTGCGCGAGGCACGAGTTGTCGGCGGCGGCCAGCACCTCGGCGTCGGTGTCGAGGACGTGCCGTACCTTGTCGGCGAGCATCGCGGTCGACACGTCCGGGTTCTTCACCGCGAACGTCCCGCCGAAGCCGCAGCACTCGTCGGCCGCGTCCAGCTCGACCAGGTCGATGCCGGCCACCTTGCGCAGCAGCTGTTGCGGCCGGTCGCCGAGCTTGAGCATCCGCAGCCCGTGGCACGTCGTGTGGTACGTGACGCGGTGCGGGAACGCCGCACCCAGCTCGGTCACCCCGAGCACGTCGACCAGCAGTTCGGACAGCTCGTACACGCGGGGTGCCAGCTGGGCGACGCGGGTCGACAGCGCCTCGTCGCCCTCGGCGAGCCGGGGGTACGAGTCGCGGACCATCGCCACGCACGAGCCGGACGGCGCGACGACCGCCTCGTACGGCTCGAAGACGTCGACGAAGCGGCGTACCAGCGGCAGCGCCTCGTCGCGGTAACCGGAGTTGGCGTGCATCTGCCCGCAGCAGGTCTGCGCGGCGGGGAACTCGACGGTGTGGCCGAGACGCTCCAGGATCGTCACGACCGCCTGCCCGGTGCCCGGGTAGATCAGGTCGTTGACGCAGGTGATGAACAGTCCGATCCGCACCGGCTCACTCCCGTCGTTGAGTTCGGCCGATGGCACCATCCTGCCCGCTCCCGTCGGCGAACACGACGATATGGCGTGCCCGGGTGGCGGTCAGGTGGTCGGTCATCGCGGCGGCCGCCGCGTCGGGGTCGCCGGCCGCGATCGCGTCGGCGACGCGGCGGTGCTCGGCGCCGGTGTCGGCGGCCGGCCCGCCGGGCAGGTAGAGGCGGTGCAGGTGCAGGTGGGCGTGCAGCCGGCGGGTCGCCTCGGCCAGCATCGGGTTGCCGGACAGCTCGGCGATCAGCTCGTGGAACCGTACGTCCTGCGCGGTGAACGCCGCGTACCTGCGGTAGCGGGGCCGGGTCTCCCCGGGGTCGGTCCAGGCCGGCGGCTCGTCGCCGGTCGGCGGGGTCGCCGTGGCGCGCAGCCCGTCGTACGCGGCGGCCGGTGCGCGGTGGGCGGCGAGCCGGGCGGCGGGTACCTCCAGCAGGAGGCGCATCTCGAACAGGTGCCCGAACTCCGCCGCGGTCAGCAGCGGCGTGGCGGTGTAGCCGGACATGGGGCGCTTGCGTACCAGGCCGTCGGACTCCAGGCGGGCGAGCGCCTCGCGTACCGGGGTGGGGGAGACGGCGAGCTCGCGCGCGAGCGCGTCGATGTTGACCCGGTCGCCTGGGGCGATCGCGAGGTCCATGACCTGCGCCTTGATCGACTCGTACACGTCGTCGGCGAGGCTGGCGCGCGGCGCCCGGTCGGGCGCGGGCGGCGGTGACGCCGGTCGGCGGTGCGCTACGTCGGGCATCGTCTCCTCGGGCTCCTGCGTGGTCCGGGCGGTCGACGGCCGTTCTGTCCGGCTGCCGGACCGTCACCGGGCGCCCCCCGGCACCCGCCGCAGAATCCTATAGGATCTGCCGCACGTCGAGGAGCGAGGAGTGTCCATGGACCCCACCGGCACCGTCCGGCTCGGCCGTACGGACCTGGCCGTGACCCGGCTCGGGCTCGGCACCGCTCCGCTCGGCGGCCTGTTCGACGCGGTCGGCGACGACGCCGCGATCGCCACCGTACGGCGCGCCTGGGAGATGGGCCTCCGCCTGTACGACACCGCACCGCTCTACGGCTACGGGCTCGCCGAGCGCCGCCTCGGCGCCGGGCTCGCCGACCGCCCGCGCGAGGCGTACACGCTGGCGACGAAGGTCGGCCGGCTCCTCGTCCCGGCCGGCAGCGCCGCCGGGTCCGCCGGCCAGGACGTGTACGTCGAGCGGTCCGGCTACGAGCCGGTCTTCGACTACTCGTACGACGCGACGCTGCGCAGCGTCGCCGACAGCCTGGGCCGGCTCGGCGTGGACCGCATCGACGTCGCGCACATCCACGACCCGGACGAGCATCACGACGAGGCGCTGACCGGGGCGTACCGGGCGCTGGCCGAGCTGCGGGCGCAGGGCGTGATCGGCGCGGTCAGCGCCGGGATGAACCAGTCGGCGATGCTGACCCGCTTCGCGCGCGAGGCCGACTTCGACTGCTTCCTGCTGGCCGGTCGGTACACGCTGCTCGACACCTCCGGGCTCGCCGACCTGCTGCCGGTGGCGGCCGAGAGGCAGATCTCGGTCATCGCCGGCGGCGTGTACAACTCGGGGCTGCTGGCGGACCCGAAGCCCGGCGCGATGTTCGACTACGCGCCCGCGCCGGCCGACCTGGTCGACCGGGCGCTGGCGATCCGCGCGGTCTGCGCGCGGCACGGCGTGCCGCTGAAGGCGGCGGCGATCCAGTTCCCGCTCGGGCACTCGGCGGTGGCCTCCGTCGTGATCGGCGCGCGGAGTGTGGCGGAGATCGAGGAGAACATAACCATGTTCACCCATCCGATCCCTGACCAGCTATGGTCCGAGCTGAAGGCGGAGAAACTGCTCGGAGAGGGGGTGCCGACGCCGTGACGGCGCGCAAGACATCCGACCACATCGTGGTCGACGCGCATCACCACCTCTGGGACCCCGCCCGCGGGTACGACTGGCTCGACGCACCCGAGCTGACGCCGATCCGGCGCGTGTTCACCGCCGACGAGCTCCGCGTCGAGCTGGCCGCGCACGGCGTACACCGGACCGTGCTGGTCGAGGGCGGCCGGTGCCACGCCGACGAGGTCGCCGAACACCTGGCGATCGCGGCCGACACCGCGCAGATCGCCGGCGTCGTCGCCTGGGCCGACCTCACCGACCCCGACCTTCCGGGCACGCTCGCCGGATACCGGACACTGCCCGGCGCGGTGAAGCTCGTCGGCGTACGGGACCAGGTGCAGGGCCGGCCCGCGCCCGGGTTCCTCGCCGAGCCGGCCGCCGCCGCGGGACTCGCCGCCGTCGGCGCCGCCGGGCTCGCCTTCGACCTCGTCGTACGGGTCGACCAGATCCCCGCCGCCGCGCTCGCCGCCGCCGCGGCCCCCGACGTCCGGTTCGTGCTCGACCACCTCGGCAAGCCGCGGATCGCCGCCGGCGCGGCCGGACTCGCCGAATGGCGTACCGCGGTGGCGCCGCTCGCCGCCTGCCGCAACGTCGCGGCGAAGCTGTCCGGGCTCGTCACCGAGGCCGACTGGACACAGTGGACGGTCGCGGACCTGCGGCCGTTCGTGGCGACCGCGGTCGAGCTGTTCGGGCCGGACCGGCTGATGTTCGGCTCCGACTGGCCGGTGTGCACCACCGTCGCCAGCTACGGCCGGGTCCTCGCCGCGCTGCGCGAGGCGCTACCCGATTTGACCGACGCCGAACGCGCGGACGTGTTCGGCGGCACCGCGATCCGTACCTACGGACTGGAGGTTGGACACACGTGAAGCTGATGCGGGTGGGCCCGGTGGGCTCCGAGCGACCGGTGCTGCGTACCGAGGACGGCACCCACCTCGACCTGACGCCGGTGACGGCCGACATCGACGGCGCGTTCCTCGCGTCCGGCGGCGTCGAGCGGGTACGCGCCGCGTACGCGGCCGGCGAACTGGCCGAGGTGGACGTCGCCGGGCAGCGGATCGGCGCGCCCGTCGCCCGGCCCGGCGCGGTGCTGTGCATCGGGCAGAACTACGCCGCGCACGCCGCCGAGTCCGGCGCCGAGCCGCCGACCGTGCCGATCCTGTTCTACAAGGGCAGCAACACCGTCGTCGGGCCGTACGACGACGTGCTCATCCCGCGGCGCAGCGAGAAGACCGACTGGGAGGTCGAGCTCGCCGTCGTCATCGGCACGCGCGCGTCGTACCTGGAGTCGCCGGAGGCGGCGCTGGCGCACGTCGCGGGATACGCGGTATCCAACGACGTGTCCGAGCGGACGTTCCAGATCGGCGAGTCCGGCGGGCAGTGGTCCAAGGGAAAGAGCTGCGCCACGTTCAACCCGCTCGGGCCGTGGCTCGTCACCGCCGACGAGGTCACCGACCCGCAGAAGCTCGGCCTGCGCTCGACCGTCAACGGCGAGCCGCGCCAGGACTCCAGCACCGCCGACATGATCTTCTCCGTCGCGTACCTGGTGCACCACCTGTCCCAGTACCTGGTGCTCGAACCGGGCGACGTCATCAACACCGGCACCCCGCAGGGTGTCGCGATGTCCGGCCGCTTCCCGTATCTGGCCGCCGGCGACGTGATGGACCTCGCCATCGACGGCCTCGGCGAGCAGCGCCAGACCCTCCGGAACGCGTGAGGACCCCGCATGGCCACGATCACCGCGGTCGACACCGAGGACATCCGGTTCCCCACCTCGCGTGAGCTGGACGGCTCCGACGCGATGAACCCCGACCCCGACTACTCCGCCGCGTACGTGGTGCTGCGCACCGACGACCCGGCCGTACCCGACGGGCACGGGTTCACGTTCACCATCGGGCGCGGCAACGACGTGGTGTGCGCGGCGATCCGCGCGCTCGCGCCGCTCGTCCTCGGGTCCGACGTGGACAGTCTGGTCGCCGACCTCGGCGAGTTCGGCCGGCGGCTCACGCACGACTCGCAGTTCCGGTGGCTCGGCCCCGAGAAGGGCGTCATGCACCTCGCCGCCGCCGCCATCATCAACGCCGCGTGGGACCTCGCCGGCAAACTCGCCGGCAGACCCGTGTGGCGGCTGCTGTCCGACATGACACCCGAACAGATCGTCGACCTCGTCGACTGGCGGTACCTGACCGACGCGCTCACCCCCGACGAGGCGCTGGACCTGTTGCGGGACAAGGTGTCCGGCCGCGCCGCCCGGGTCGAGCGGCTGCTCGCCGACGGGTACCCGGCGTACACGACGTCGCCCGGCTGGCTCGGGTACGACGACGAGAAGGTCGTCCGGCTCGCGAAACAGGCCGTCGCCGACGGGTTCACGCAGATCAAGCTGAAGGTCGGCGCCGACCTCGCCGACGACGTACGGCGGTTCAAGGTGGCGCGCGAGGCCGTCGGCCCCGACGTGCCCATCGCCGTCGACGCCAACCAGCGCTGGGACGTACCCGACGCGATCGAGTGGATGGCGGCGCTCGCGCCGTACAAGCCGTACTGGATCGAGGAACCGACCAGCCCCGACGACATCCTCGGACACGCCGCGATCCGCCGCGGCGTCGCACCCATCAAGGTCGCCACCGGCGAACACGTCCAGAACCGGGTCGTCTTCAAGCAGCTGCTCCAGGCGCAGGCCGTCGACGTCGTCCAGATCGACGCCGCCCGCGTCGGCGGCGTCACCGAGAACGTCGCCATCCTGCTGCTCGCCGCCAAGTCCGGCGTACCCGTGTGCCCGCACGCCGGCGGCGTCGGGCTGTGCGAACTCGTCCGGCACCTGTCGATGTTCGACTACGTCGCCGTGTCCGGGTCGCTGTCCGGCCGGGTCATCGAGTACGTCGACCACCTGCACGAGCACTTCGCCGACCCGGCCCTGATCGAACGCGGATCGTACGTGGCGCCCCGGTTGCCGGGGTATTCGGCGGAGCTGCTGCCCGCGTCGATCGCCGAGTATCGCTATCCGGACGGGCCGGCGTGGCGCTGACGGCGGACCTGGGGCTGCTGTCTCGGCAGCGGCCCCGGTCGGCGTCTCGCGCACCGGGCGGGGATGCGGCGGACTCTCTCGCGCGCGAACAGTCCCCCACCCTCCCGGGGGGCGACCCCGCGGCCACCGTAGCGCGGCACGGTGAACGCGCCGGGGGTGCCTGTGGACAGTCGTTGGGCCCTGTGGACAACAGGACCCACACCTCGACTCCACCTGCTACAGGCGACCTTGGCGACCTCGATCTCGGGCCGATGCAGGCGCTACGCATCCTCCGGGCCGCGGTCGACGCCGGCCACCGCGACCCGTACGACCCGGCGGTGCCGCTGATCCTCACGGCCGGCCCGCTGACCGGCGCCGCGGCCCCGGGTACGGCCCGGGTGCTGGCGATCGGCCTGTCGCCGCTGTCGGGCGGTGTCGCGGAGACGCGGGCGGAGGGCCCGTTCGGCGCGGCGCTGGTCGGCGCGGGCGCGGACACCCTGGTACTCACCGGCCGCGCCGAGGTCCCGTCGTACGTGGTGGTGCGGGACGGCATCGCGACCCTGCACGACGCGCGGCACCTGTGGGGCCTGGGTACCGGGGCGGTCACGGACGCGCTCGCCGACGAGTACGGCGCGGCGGCCGGTGTCGCGGTCATCGGCCCGGCGGGCGAGCGCGGCGCCCGGTACGCCTCGGTCGTCACCGCGCGGCATTTTCCGTTGCCCCGCCTGGGGTTCGGCGCGTTGTTCGGCGCGCGCAACCTGAAGGCTGTCGTGTGCCTCGGTGCTGCCGTGCCGCCGGTGGCGGACCCGGCGGCGCTGGCCGCGCTCGCGGACGGGTACGCCGCGGAGCAGGCCACGAACCCGTTGACCGCCTGGCAGCACGACGCGCCGGGGTTCGGGGTGTGGCCGGGCACGGTCACCGACCCGGGGTACGGCGCGTCCCGCAACTACTCCGACACGACCGCGCTGCCCGGCCCGGGGCTCGCGCCGGGGCGGTTCGTCGCGCGGCTGTCGACCGGCGGCGGCTGCCCGGCCTGCCCGACCGACTGTGTCAAGGTCTTCACCGCGCCCGGCGGTGCCGCTGCGGGGCTGCATCAGGAGGCGGTGGCGGCGCTGGGGCCGAACCTCGGCGTCGACGACGCCGACACCGTCCTCGCCGCGAACGCCCGCTGCCAGGACCTCGGCCTCGACCCGGTGTCGCTGGGCGGCACCCTCGGCTGCCTGTACGAGGCGGCCGAGGCCGGCCTGACCCCGGACGACTGGTCGGTGTCGGGCTTCGGCACCGACCCGCTGCCGCTGATCGAGGAAACCGCCACCGGTACGGGCGAGCTGGCGGAGCTGCTGCGCGGCGGTGCCGCCCGGCTCGCCGCCGCGCTCGGCGCGCCGCACCTGGCGATGACGGTACGGGGGGTCGAGCTGCCGCCGTTCGAGCCGCGGGTGCAGCCGGGGCTGGCGCTGGCGTACGCGATCGCACCGACCGGCCCGCGCTACGACGCGGTCGAGCACGATCTCGACTTCGACCCGGACGAGGGGAAACCGCACAGCTACCCGGAACTGCGCCGGCTGGGCCTGGCGGTACCGGAGCCGGCACAGCGGCTGGACACCGCGCGGGCGGAGCGTACCGCGACGTTGATGTGCCTGTGGTCGGCGCTCGACGCGCTCGCGATCTGCCCGTACGCGAGCACCCCGACGCGGCCGCTGGGCGTGGACCGGATCGTCGCGTTGGTCCGGGCCGTGACCGGCCGGGCCGTGACGGTCGACGGGCTGCTCGCGTTGGGTGCGGCGCGGCTGCGCGCGCAGCACGGGATCAACCTGCGTCTCGGTCTTGGGCCGGACGCCGGCCGGCTGCCGGACCGGATGCACACGGAGCCGGTCGCGACGGGCCGGTACGCCGGCGCGGTGTTGGACCGGGCGGCGTTCACCGCGGCTCTCGGCGTACTCGCCGGGCGGCTCGCGCTCATCACGACGAACGAGGAGTAGGACGACATGGCGGAACTGGACGGTCTGGTCGCGGTCGTGACCGGCGGCGGCTCGGGCATCGGCAAGGCGGTCGCGGAGGCGTTCGTGGCGGCGGGCGCGCGGGTCGGTGTGCTGGACGTCGACCCGGGGGACGGCGGCGACGCGATCCTGCCCGTACCGGCGGACGTGACCGACCAGGCGTCGCTGGACCGGGCGATCGCGGCGGTGGCGGACCGGTTCGGCGGCATCGACATCGTGATCAACAACGCCGGTATCAGCTCGGTCGGTACGGTCGCCGACAACGACGACGCCGAGTGGCACCGCAACCTCGACGTGAACGTCGTCGGCATCGCCCGCACCACCAGGGCCGCCCTGCCGTACCTGCGGCGCAGCACGCACGCCGCGATCGTCAACACCTCGTCGATCGCCGCCACCGCCGGCCTGCCGCAGCGCGTGCTCTACTCCGCGACGAAGGGCGCGGTGCACGCGATGACGCTGGCGATGGCCGCGGACTTCGTCGGCGAGGGCATCCGGGTCAACTGCATCGAGCCGGGCACCGTGGACACGCCGTGGGTGGGCCGGCTGCTGTCGCGTACCGAGGATCCGGTGGCGGAGCGCGCCCGGCTGGAGGCGCGCCAGCCCATCGGCCGGCTCGTGTCCGCGGACGAGGTCGCCCACGCGGTGCTGTACCTGGCGTCGCCGGCGTCGGGCTCGACGACGGCCACGGCCCTGCCCATCGATGGCGGCATGTACGGAATGCGCCTTCCGAAGTCCTGACCCGAACGGTCGACGAGCCGTGGCGGTGCGACCCCGGAGGGTGGCGGGGGCTAGCGTGTTAGCGTGTTCGCCGGTTCCCGCCGGGGTGCGTCACGGCGCGACCGGCCGGGTGGAGACAGGGAGAACGACAAGATGCAGGTGTTGGTGACCGGCGGCGCCGGGTTCGTCGGTAGCCGGCTCATCCGAGGTCTCCTCGGCGAGTACGGGGACATCCGGATCATCTCGGTGGACAACTACTTCACCGGCACCGAGGCCAACCACGTCGACGACGAGCGCGTGAGCTACCTGCACGACAGCACCGTCAACATCCGCAAGCTGTGGGCCAACCACGGCTTCGGCGAGCTCGACGCCGTCTTCCACCTCGGCGAGTACTCCCGCATCCCGCAGTCGTTCGACGAGCCGGACCGGGTGTGGGAGTACAACCTGCACGGCACCAAGGAGGTCGTGAGCCTCGCGCACGAGCACGGCGCGAAGCTCGTGTACGCCGGGTCCAGCTCGAAGTTCGGCAACGGCGGCCAGGACGAGCACCTCAACCCGTACGCGTGGACCAAGGCCAAGAACGTCGAGTACATCCGCAACTTCTCGACCTGGTACGGCCTCGACTACGTCATCACGTACTTCTACAACGTGTACGGCCCCGGCCAGATCACCGACGGGCCGTACGCCACGGTCATCGGCATCTTCGAGACGCAGTACGCCAAGGGCGAGCCGCTGACCGTCGTCGAGCCCGGCACGCAGACCCGCGACTTCACCCACATCGACGACATCGTCGCCGGCATCCTCACCTGCTACCGGTCCGGTTCGGGCGACGGCTACCTGCTCGGGTACGGGCAGGAGCGCAGCATGATCGAGGTGGCCGAGCTGTTCGGCGGGTCGTACGTGCTGGTGCCGGCCCGGCGCGGGGAGCGCGTGCAGGGCCAGGCCGACACGAGCAAGGCGCGCGCCCTCGGCTGGCGTCCCACGGTCGACCTGCCCGACTACGTCGCCCAGGTGACCCGCGAGCTTCGCTGACCCACCCGGTCAGGCGTGCCGGCCGAGCGCGCGGCGCGGCAGGTCCAGCCCGGTGAGCAGGTCCGCCCCCCGCTCCCGGTACGTGTCCGTCGGATCGCCGGCCCGCCCGGCGATCCGGCTCCGCAGCCACAGGGCGCGTGCCTCGCCGAGCCCGTTGCCGCCCTTGCGGTAGCCGGACTCGGCGCGGCGCGCCGCCTCGTCGGCCTCGGCCAGGTCGCCGGCGGCGCACCGGGCGGCGGCGAGCGCCAACCGGCAGTGCTGCTCGACCAGGGGCAGGCCGCACTCGTGCGCGGCGACCAGCGCCTCCTCCGCCGCCACCGACCGCGGTACCAGTTGTCCGCCGACAGCCGCCGGTACGAGTAGCCGATCGCGGCGGCCACCACCGACTGCTCGTCGCCGTCGACGCGCAGCGCCCCGAGCCGGTCGGCGGACAACCGGTCCCGCGCCTGCTCCAGCAGCGTCACCGCCCGGTCCGGGTCGCCGTCCGCCAGGGCTCCCTGGCCGTCACCGACGAGCCGTTCGAACACGTGCAGGTCCAGCTCGCCCTCGCGTACGTCGAGCACGTAGCCGGACGGGCTGGTCGTGATGCGGTCCGACTCGCCGACATGCTCGTCGAACAGCCGGCGCGGCGCCGTGACCTGGGTACGCACGTTGGACTCGGCGGACTGGGTCGGCTCCGGGAACAGCGTGCCGACGAGCTGCGACATGCCCGACGACCTGGTTGGCGTGCAGCAGCAGGACGGCGAGCACGCCGCGTCGGCGGTGCCCGCGCAGCGGTACGGGCGCGTCCGGCGAGCCGAGCTCGACCGGGCCGAGTAACCGGAAATCCACCATGTGCGACAGTAAATCGTCTAACCATCACCGTTTCGTACCAGGGCGGGCGATCCCACCCGAGCGGCGCGGTCGCCGTCGGGGGAGCGGGACGCGAGCGCCGGCAGCCGTACGGTGAACGTCGCGCCGCGGCCCGGCACACCGGTCGCGGCGATCGTTCCGCCGTGACTCGTCACGACCTCGCGGACCAGCGCGAGCCCCAGCCCGAAGCGGCGACCCGCGCCGTGCTCGCCGCGCGCGAACCGGGTGAAGATCTCCTCCGCCCGCGCCGGATCCAGCCCCACCCCGTCGTCCGCGACGGTCAGCACCACGTCCGCACCGTCGTACGCCAGCCCGACGTCGATGCGCCCGCCCGCCGGCGTGTGCCCGATCGCGTTGTCCACCAGGGCGTTCACGACCCGCCGCAGCGACGCGGGCGCACCCGCCACCGGATACGTGCCGGTCACGTCGGCGCACAGCGCGAGCTGCCGGCGCCGTACGCGGGCGGACTCGGCCGCCGCCACCTCTTGTACGAGCGCGGCGAGGTCGACCGGCGCCGGGTGGGCGCGGCCGAGCTGCGCGGCGAGCAGCAGGTCGTCGAGCACCTCACCGAACTGCCGGGTACCGGCGACGAGCCGGGCGGTCTCCTCGGCGAGCACCGCCGGGTCGGCGCCGCCGCGCAGCCGGCGTTCGAGCAGCTGGGCGCGGGTGTGGATCTGGGTGAGCGGGGTGCGCAGCTCGTGGCTGGCGTCCGCGACGAACGTGCGCTGCCGGCGCAGCGCCTCACCCAGCGGCCGGATCGCCCGCCCCGCGAGCAGCCGCCCGCCCGCCAGCGCCGCGACCAGCCCGACCAGCTCCGCCACGGCGAGCGCCAGGTACAGCCGGTGCCGTTCGGTCGCCTGGTACCGCAGGTCGAGCGTCGCCTGCGCGACCCGGTCCGGATGCCATTCGGTACGCACCAGGTAGTCGACGCCGCCGACCCGGTGCCGGGCCACGAGAACCGGGTGCTGCCGGGACACCGCGGCGAGGTCGGCGGCGACGGGCAGCGCGTCCGGCGCCGCCGGGGTACGCACCGTGGTGGCGCCGCGCCGCTCGAACATCCACACGCACGGCCACGGGTGCGCCACCGACGCCGACGACAGCGAGGTGGCCAGGTCTCGTCGGCCGTCGACGTCCTGACCGCGCGCCATCAGGCCCCACGCCAGCACGCCGACGAGCAGCACCACGACGGTGATGATCGCCGCGATCTGCCCGGTCAGCACCCAGCGCCCGCGGTCGATCAGCCGCTCCTCCGGCGGCCTCACAGCGCACCGGCCTGGTAGCCGATCCCACGTACGGTTCGGACCGCGTCGCGGCCCAGCTTGCGGCGCAGGTAGTAGACGTACGTGTCGACGATCGACTCGGCGGGCGCGTCCTCGAAGACCCGGCTGCGCAGCTCGCCGCGGCCGAACACCATCCGCGGCCGGGCCGCGAGCACGTGCAGCAGCTCGAACTCGCGACCGGACAGCGGCACCTCCCGGCGCCCGGCGAGGACCGCGACACGGCGGTGGGTGTCGAGCGCACCGCCGCCGAGTGGCAGCAGGTCGGCCGCGTCGCGGTGTCGGCGCAGCAGCGCGCGTACCCGGGCCAGCAGCTCCGCCACCTCGAACGGCTTGACCAGGTAGTCCTCCGCCCCGGCGTCCAGGCCCGCGACCCGGTCCGCGACGGTGCCGAACGCGGTCAGGAACAGCACCCCGGCCGGTACGCCCCGCCGGCGGAGCCGTGCCACCAGGTCCAGGCCGTCGATCGCGGGCAGCCCCCGGTCCACCACGATCGCGTCGTAGGCGGTGGTCAGTGCCAGGTGCAGGCCGCGCTGGCCGTCGGCGGCGAGCGTCACGTCGTACCCCTCGTCGGCGAGCAGCTCGACCAGCATCGGCCCCAGCTCCGGGTCGTCCTCCACCACCAGCAGTCGACTCACGCGTACGACCGTATCCGGGCCGGCTCTGAGTGGATTCTGAGATTTCGTACCGAAAGTGGGGACTGTCGTCGTCGACCTTTCGGGAGGACCACCTCATGGACGTGAGCCGCACCGTCGATCCGCGCCTCGCCGCCCGGGTACGCGCCGTCGTGGCGCTGCTGACGCGCGTCGGTCTCGGCGTGGTGTTCGTCGCGCACGGCTGGCAGAAGCTCGTCACCGACGGGATTCCCGTCACCGCCAAGGGCTTCACCGCGATGGGCGTACCCGCGCCGTCGGTGTCCGCCTGGTACGCGGGGCTGATCGAGCTGGTCGGCGGGATCGCGCTGATCGTCGGCCTGGCGCTGCCGGTGGTCGGGGTGCTGTTGTTCCTGGACATGGCCGGCGCGTTCGTGTTCGTGCACGTGTCGCACGGGGTGTTCGCCGGGCAGGGCGGCTTCGAGCTGGTCCTCGCCCTCGGCCTCGCCAGCCTGTACGTCGGTTTCGCCGGCGGTCCGCTCGCCCTCGACGCGCTCGTCGCGCGGCTCCGCCGCCGCACACCGGCACCGGTCACCGCCTGAGGTTCGTCCCGCCGACGGCCCGCCGACGTCAGCCGGCGGGCCGTCGGCGTGCGCGGACATCCCATCTCGACGACCCGGCCACCGGATGCGCGCCGGGAGTGTGGTGCGCGCGAGGTGGCGTGGTTGACAGCGATGGTGCGGCAGGCCTACGGTCCATCCGGTCCTAGGACGTCCTATGTCCACCGTGTGGCGGGCAGTCCTCATCGGACCACCCCAGCGCCCCACCCGAAGGGACCGCGCACCATGACACCTCCGCACCGCCGGTCGGTCCGGATCCGTCGCGCCGGCCTGGTCGCCGTACTCGCCGCCGGCACACTCGCCCTCACCGCCGCCCCCGGCGCGGCCGAGACACCCGCACCCGGCCGACCCGCCACCACCGCACCGCAGTTCGACCAGCAGGTGCTGTTCCGCGCGCCGACCGACCTCGCCCACGGCTGCTACCGGATCCCCGCGATCGTCCGCAGCGCCCACGGCACGCTCCTCGCGTTCGCCGAACACCGCCTCGACAACTGCGGCGACGCCGGCGACATCGACCTCGTCGTCAAGCGCTCCACCGACGGCGGCCGTACCTGGGGACCCGAGGAGATCGTCAACCCCGGAAACGGCGACACGCACGGCAACCCGGTCCCGATCGTGGACAGCCGTACCGGCCGGATCCTGCTCGTCACCACGTACAACGCCGGTCGCAGCGACTCGGCCGGCTGCGCCGTGCCCTGCCCGCGCACCCCGCACCTCCAGTACTCCGACGACGACGGGCTCACCTGGTCCGCGCCGCGCGACATCAGCACCCAGGTGAAGCGACCCGACTGGGACTCCTGGTACGCCTCCGGCCCCAACCACGGCATCCAGTTGCAGCACGGCGTACACGCCGGGCGTCTCGTGTTCGGTGTCAACGCCGAGACGAGCGACGGGCAGGGCCACCCCGTCGCCAACCACGCCGCCCTCATGTACTCCGACGACCACGGCACCACGTGGCACATCGGCGCCGTCGCGACGTACCGGTTCCCGGCCGGTGGGAACGCCACGCAGAAGCCGTCGGAGCTGACCGTCGCCGAACGCAGCGACGGCTCCATCTACGTGAACGGCCGCGAGCAGGGCGGCACCGACATCGGCAACCGCGACTACGCGGTCAGCCGCGACGGCGGCCAAACCTTCTCGACGCCGTTCACCACGATCCCGGACCTGGTGACACCCATGGTGGAGGGTTCGGTGCTGCGGCTCGCCGGCTCCGACCGGATGCTGTTCGCCTCACCGGCCGACACCGACCGGCGCCGCTGGATGATGGTCCGCTCGTCGTACGACCAGGGGCGCACCTGGGAGAACGCCGACCAGGGCCGGCTCGTCACCAGCGACTGGGCCGGCTACTCCGACCTCGTGCAGATCGCCGACGACAGCATCGGCCTGCTGTACGAGGGCGGCACCGTCGACGCCCGCGACGAGATCCGCTTCGCCCGCTTCAACCAGGAGTACCTGGGCTTCCACAACCCGGCCGGCCCGAGCACCCCGGACGTGTCCGGCACGCACGCCGACGCGCACCTGCTCGGCACCCCCAGCGCCCTGGTACCCGGCCGGTACGGCCCCGGCATCGCCCTCAACGGCACCGACAACTACCTCCGCGTGCCGTACTCGCCGGCGCTGCCACCCGGCGACGGTGACCTGACCCTCTCCGCCTGGTTCCGCTACGGCGCCAGCTCCGGCAGCCAGGCATTCTTCTGGCTCGGCGGGATGGGCGGCACGGCACCACAGCTCTGGCTGCGCGCCGAACCCGCCAACCACCGGCTGATCGCCCTGATGACCACGTCCGCCGGCAGCGCGTCCATCACCAGCACCTCCGCGTACGACGACCGGCAGTGGCACCACGTTGCCCTGGAACGCTCCGCCGGCACGCTCCTCATGTACGTCGACGGCCAGCTCGTCGCGTCCGGCCCCGACGTCGCCGGCTCCATCAGCCAGATCGTGTCGTTCCAGCTCCAGCTCGGCCAGCGCCTCGACAACGGGATGCGGTTCGCCGGCACCCTCGACGAGGTCCGCCTCTACCACCGCGCCCTGACCACCACCGACCTCGCCGCCGTACGCGCCAACGCGCCCGTCCGTGGCGGCCTCGTCCTCGACCTCCCCTTCACCACCCTGCACTGACCTCGCGCCGCACCGACGGCCCGGTACCCCAACCCCCGGGGTGCCGGGCCGTCCCGTGCCAGGGTCGCCGGGTACCGCACGAGACGTGACTTCCTGCATTATGGGAGACCTCTCTCATAATGCGAGAGTTGGTGTTACGGTTCGAGGATCGGGAGGTCTGCGGAAGGAGCGTGCTTTCCCTTGTCTGGCAAGAAGACGGCGTACACGCACGGTCATCACGAGTCGGTGCTTCGCTCGCACCGGTGGCGTACCGCGGAGAACTCGGCGGCATACCTGCTGCCGCACCTCGACCCCGGGCAGGCGCTGCTCGACGTCGGCTGCGGCCCCGGCACGATCACCGCCGACCTCGCCGCGCGGGTACGGACGGTGACCGCGCTGGAAACCACGGACGACGCGCTGTCCCTGGCACGCAAGGAGATCGGCGCGCGCGGCATCGGCACGGTCTCCTACGCGGTCGGCGACGTGCACGCGCTGGATCTCCCGGACGGCAGCTTCGACGTGGTCCACGCGCACCAGGTGCTCCAGCACGTGGCCGATCCGGTACGGGCCCTCCGCGAGATGCGCCGGGTCTGCGCGCCGGGCGGCGTCGTGGCCGCGCGGGACAGCGACTACGCCGGCTTCGTCTGGTACCCGGAGCTGCCCGAGCTGACCGAATGGCTTGCGCTGTACCGGAAGTTGGCCCGCGCCAACGGCGGGGAGCCCGACGCCGGGCGCCGGATGCTGAGCTGGGCGCGGCGGGCCGGCTTCGCCGACGTCACCGCCACCTCCAGTACGTGGTGCTTCGCGACGCCGGAGGACCGGGAGTGGTGGGGCGGCATGTGGGCGGACCGCATCGTGCACTCCGCCATCGCCCGGCAGGCCGTCGACAGCGGCGCCGCCACCGCCGCCGACCTGGCGCGCATCTCGGCGGCGTGGCGCTCCTGGGCGGCCGACCCGGACGGCTGGATCTCCGTCGTACACGGCGAGATCCTCTGCCGCACCTGACGATCCACGCCTGACCCTCCACAGTGGATGGACCGTGGGAGTGCGGTGACGGGCACCCGCGACGACGGACCGCCCAGCAACGACGAACGGCCCGGCGACATCGCCGGGCCGTTCGTCCACTGTGGAGCTAGCTGTCGCCGCCGGCCTCGGCCTGCGGGGCCGCGTTGACGTCGTCGACCTGGTACTTCTTGAACGCCTGCCCCGGTACGTCGGCCGGCACCTCGCCGCGCCGGGCGAGCTGTCGCAGGGCGGCCACGACGACGGTCTCGGCGTCGACGTGGTAGTGCCGACGCAGCGCGCCGCGAGTGTCCGAGTGGCCGAAGCCGTCGGTACCGAGCGACGTGTAGTCGGTGGGCACCCAGCGGGAGATCAGGTCCGGCACGGCCCGCATGTAGTCGCTGACCGCGACGGTCGGGCCGGTGGAGTCGGCGAGTGCCGTCGTCACGTACGGCACCTGCGGCTCGGCCTCGGGGTGCATGAGGTTGTGCTCCTCGACCCGGTCGGCGTCGCGCCGCAGCTCCGTCCACGACGTCACCGACCACACGTCGGCCGAGACGCCCCAGTCGTCGGCGAGCAGCTGCTGCGCCTTGACCGCCCACGGCATCGCCACACCGGAGGCGAGCAGCTGGACCTTCGGGCCGTCACCGGTGCCCGGCGAGTATCGGTAGATGCCGCGCAGCAGCCCGTCGACGTCCAGACCCTCCGGCTGCGGCGGCTGGATGATCGGCTCGTTGTAGATCGTGAAGTAGTAGTAGATGTTCTCGGGGTCGTCCCCGTACATCCGGCGCAGGCCGTCCTTGACCAGGTGCGCGATCTCGAACGCGTACGCCGGGTCGTAGCCGACGACCGCCGGGTTCGTGTACGCCAGCAGCGGCGAGTGGCCGTCCTGGTGCTGGAGTCCCTCGCCGTTCAGCGTGGTACGCCCGGCGGTGGCGCCGAGCACGAAGCCGCGCGCCATCTGGTCGGACGCCGCCCAGAAGCCGTCGCCGGTCCGCTGGAACCCGAACATCGAGTAGAAGATGTAGATCGGGATCATCGGCACGCCGTGCGTGGCGTACGAGGTGCCGGCGGCGGTGAAGGACGCGACGGAGCCGGACTCGTTGATGCCCTCGTGCAGGATCTGCCCGTTCGTGGCTTCCTTGTACGCCAGGAACAGCTCCCGGTCGACCGGCGTGTACGTCTGGCCGTGCGGCGAGTAGATCTTCGCCGTGGGGAACAGCGAGTCCATGCCGAACGTGCGTGCCTCGTCCGGGATGACCGGCACGACGTGCTTGCCGAAGTCTTTGTCCTTCATCAGCTCCTTGAACAGGCGGACGATCGCCATCGTGGTGGCGACCTTCTGCTTGCCGGAGCCGGCGGCGAACATGTCGTACCGCTCGGGTTTCGGTTGCGGCATCGGGATCACCGCGTGCCGCCGCTCGGGCAGGTACCCGCCGAGCTGCTTGCGGCGCTCCATCATGTACTGCCACTCGTCGGACTTCTCGCCCGGGTGGAAGTACGGCGGCAGCACCGGGTCGAGCGCCGAGTCGGGGATGTCCAGGTAGAGCCGGTCCCGGAAGCTCTTCAGGTCGTCGGCCTTCAGCTTCTTCATCTGGTGCGTGGCGTTGCGCGCCTCGAAGTGGCTGCCCAGCGTCCAACCCTTGATGGTCTTGGCCAGGATGACCGTCGGCTGCCCGGTGTGCTCCGTCGCCGCCTTGTACGCCGCGTAGAGCTTGCGGTAGTCGTGGCCGCCGCGCTTGAGGTTCCAGATCTCGTCGTCGGTCATGTTCTCGACCATCCGACGGGTACGCGGGTCACGGCCGAAGAAGTGCTCCCGTACGTACAGCCCGGACTCGGCCTTGTAGGTCTGGTAGTCGCCGTCGGGCGTGACGTTCATGAGATTGACGAGCGCGCCGTCGGCGTCGGCGGCGAGCAGCGGGTCCCACTCCCGGCCCCAGATGACCTTGATGACGTTCCAGCCGGCGCCGCGGAACAGGCCCTCCAGCTCCTGGATGATCTTGCCGTTGCCGCGGACCGGGCCGTCGAGGCGCTGCAGGTTGCAGTTGACCACGAAGGTCAGGTTGTCGAGCTCCTCGCGGGCGGCGAGGGTGATCGCGCCCAGCGTCTCCGGCTCGTCCATCTCGCCGTCGCCGAGGTACGCCCAGACGTGCTGCTGGCTGGTGTCCTTCAGACCGCGGTTGTGCAGGTAGCGGTTGAAGCGGGCCTGGTAGATCGCGCCGAGCGGGCCGAGACCCATCGAGACGGTCGGGAACTCCCAGAAGTCGGGCAGCAGCCGCGGGTGCGGGTAGCTCGGCAGGCCGCCGCCGGCGTGCGAGAACTCCTGCCGGAAGCCGTCGAGCTGCTGCTCGCTCAGCCGGCCCTCCAGAAACGCGCGCGCGTACATGCCGGGGGAGGCGTGGCCCTGGAAGTAGACCTGGTCACCGCCGCCGGGGTGGTTCTTGCCGCGGAAGAAGTGGTTGAAGCCCACCTCGTAGAGGCTGGCCGCGCTGGCGTACGTCGAGATGTGGCCGCCGACCTCGACGCCGGGGCGCTGCGCCCGGTGCACCTGGATCGCGGCGTTCCACCGGATGTACGCCCGGATCCGCCGCTCGATGTACTCGTCGCCGGGGAACCACGGCTCCTGCTCCGGCGGAATGGTGTTGATGTAGTCGGTGCTCGTCAGCGCGGGCACACCGACCTGCCGCTCCCTGGCCCGTTCCAACATGCGCAGCATGACGTAGCGCGCGCGCTGCCGGCCGCGGTTGTCCACGACCGCGTCCAGCGACTCGACCCATTCGTTGGTCTCTTCAGGGTCGATGTCCGGAATCTGGCTAGGGAGCCCGTCGCTGATGACCGGGCGCTTACGTTCCGTGGCCACGGGCCGTCCCTCGTCGTCTCTTGTGGAGTGGTTTCTCAACACCCCATCCTGCCCCCGATCGCCGGGGGTCGTCACGCGGGTCCGGCACGTGGGCGACGATCGACACATGTACTCGCAGGAGATCACCATTCGTACCGGATCGGTTCCCACAGTCCGGGACCTCACCGACCGGGCCCGGACTTTCGTGGCGGCAAGCGGCCGGGTGTCCGGCCTGCTACACGTGTTCGTACCGCACGCGACGGCCGGTGTCGCGATCCTGGAGACCGGCGCGGGCAGCGACGAGGACCTGCTGGCCGCGCTGGCCGACCTGCTGCCGGCCGACAACCGCTGGCGGCACCGGCACGGCAGCCCCGGTCACGGCCGCGACCACGTGCTGCCCGCCCTCATCCCGCCGTACGCGACGGTCCCGGTCATCGACGGCGCCCTCGCGCTCGGCACCTGGCAGTCGATCTGCCTGGTCGACACGAACGTCGACAACCACACCCGGACGGTACGGTTCAGCCTGCTTCCCGGCTGACCAGATTGGCACTGACCTGCGTGAATACCCTACGGTGTGCCGGTGTCCCGATCCCGTCCCAACATCTTCGTACTGGTCTGGCTGATCATCCTCGGCGTGTTCACGCTCATCAGTGGCGTCATCGGCGCGTACCAGGCGCGCACGTACGCCAGCGGCGAGAGGGTCACCGCCGTCGTCTCGTACTGCGAGTCCCACGACGAGTACTCCCAGGGCGGCCGGCACACCAAGACCACCTGCGAGGGCAGGTGGACCACCGCTGACGGCCACCGGCACGAGGGGACGATCCCCAACGCGTCGTCGTCGGACGAGGGACGGACGGCGCACCTCCGCGCGCTCGACGGCCACGTCGTCTCCGACAACGCGTTCGGCGCGATGTGGCCGTTCCTGCTGACGATCGGCGGGCTGGGCGGCATCGTGCTGGTCCTGGTGATCATGCGCAAGGTGCGGCGTTACCAGGCGCGGGTCGCCGCCGGGACCGCCCGGCCGCTCGACGCGCCCAGCTCCGACCCGGCGCGCTGACCACGGTGCGCGGGATTTTGCCGGACACCCTACGGTGGGCGACGTGTTCGTGAACCCCGTACGCGCCGTCGGCTGGCTGATCATCTCGATCCTGCTGACGGTCATCTTCACCGGCGTCGGCATCAACCAGGCGCACACCTACTTCGACGGCGAGACCGTCACCGCGCACGTGGACCGGTGCTCGACCCACCGGGTTTACTCCCGGCACGGCAGCCACAACGAGACCGACTGCTACGGCAGTTGGACCACCGCCGACGGCCAGAAACACGACGGCGAGATCCCCGGCGCCGGGGCCGGCGACGAGAACACCGACGTCAAGCTGCGCGCCATCGGCGACGACGTGGTCGAGGACAGCGAGATCGGCGCGCTGTGGCCGTTCATCGTGGCGGTGATCGGCCTCGGGCTGACCGTCGGCGCGATCTTCGCGGTACGCCACGCCGTGCGGAAGAGGCGCGAGATGCGTGCCGGGTTCGCCGGCCCGCCGCCCGGGTACCAGCAGCACCGCCCGCCCACGCAGTACGGCCCACCCCCACCCCCGCAGCAGCAGTACGGTGGCCCGCCCCAGCACGGCGCCCCCCAGTACGGGGCACCGCAGTACGGCAACCCGCCCGCGTACGGCCCGCCTCAGTACGGTCCGCCGCCGGGAGGCTACCCTCCGCCGCAGGGTGGCTACCCACCCCCGGGTTACCCGCGACAGCAGGGTGGGTACCCGCGTACCTGAGGGGTGGGTCTCCCGCTGACCGCGTGGTACGGGTTACTCTCCCGCCAGCCGGCGTGTTCCATCCGGATCGGTGCCGGGATTCGCCGGACCAGAACGGCCCGGGGAACGTAACTTGGTCGGTGCGCCACCCGACGCGGTGGCACAGGGATCATCCGCCGCGGCGCCCGCCCGGGTGCCGCGGGGGCGACGACGAGGAGGCACTCGACAGTGAGCGCGACGGCTGGTCAGGCCGACGGCGTGACGAACATGGTGGATCGGCTGGGTATCGAGCCGAGCAGCATCGTCATGGAGATCGGCTATGACGAGGACGTCGATGAGGAACTCCGCGACGCGGTCATCGACCGCTGTGGGGAGATCGTCGATGAGGACACCGACGAGGTGGTCGACATCGTCCTGCTGTGGTGGCGGGAGGAAGACGGCGACCTGGTCGAGACCCTGATGGACGCCCGGAGCCCACTGGCCGACACGGGGACGATCTGGTTGTTGACCCCGAAGCCCGGCCGGGACGGCCACACCGAGCCCAGCGAGATCTCTGAGGCCGTGCTCACCGTCGGCTTCCAGCAGACCAGCAGCATCAACGCCGCCCGTGACTGGTCGGGCGCCCGCCTGGTCACTCCGAAGGCCGGCCGCGGCAAGAAGTAGGCCCGCCGACCGCGCCGCCACGGGCGCGGTCGGCGCCGCCCCGGGGGCCGGCAGGCCCGCCGGCGGTGACATGCTTGCCGTCGACGCCGTCGAGAACCAGACGTAAGGAGCCTTGGACTACATG
The DNA here is from genome assembly GCA_036503555.1 of Actinocatenispora sp. GTDB lineage: Bacteria > Actinomycetota > Actinomycetes > Mycobacteriales > Micromonosporaceae > Actinocatenispora. The sequence goes on along the minus strand of DASXWQ010000060.1, from coordinate 20,751 downwards.
CCGGTCGAGGTGGGGGCGCAGGCGCCCGAGTTCGTGCTGAAGGACCAGAACAACCAGGAGGTACGGCTCGCCGACTTCCGCGGTGCCAAGAACGTGCTGCTGGTGTTCTACCCGCTCACGTTCACCGGGGTGTGCCAGGGCGAGCTGTGTGAGGTTCAGGAGAGCCTGGCGCAGTACCAGTCCGACGACGCCCAGGTGCTCGCGGTCAGCGTCGACTCGCCGTACGCGCACAAGGTGTGGGCCGAGCGTGAGGGGTACGACTTCCCGATCCTCGCCGACTTCTGGCCGCACGGTGCCGTCGCCGATGCGTACGGCGTGTTCAACGACGCGGCCGGCATCGCCAACCGCGGCACGTTCCTCATCGACAAGGACGGCGTGGTCCGCTTCGCCGAGATGAACATGCCCGGCGAGGCCCGCGACCAGACCGCCTGGCGCAAGGCGCTGGCCGACCTGGGCTGACCCGACAGCTGGCGACCAGGTAGCCTCGTCGCCAGCCCGGGCGCGTAGCTCAGCGGGAGAGCATCCGCCTTACAAGCGGAGGGTCGCAGGTTCGAACCCTGCCGCGCCCACCAACGAAATTGCAGGTCGGAGCCCCGATCCTCGGTTACGAGGGGTCGGGGCTCCGACCGTCTCCGAAAGCGACGGTCGCGGCGCCGTCCCGACGCTCGCGGCGGCCAGGCTGAAACCTTCCGGCCGGGCCAGGCGTGACGCAGGTACCCCTGCCTCTGCTCTGCCGAGGAGCCCCAGCCATGTCCCCTTCTCGTTCACCGCTGCCCCGCCACCGGCCGGCCGTGCGCGGCGTTCGACTGCTCGCCGCCGCGGCGGGCCTGGTGGCCGTGACGCTGTCCGTACCGGCGCTGGCCGCGGACCCGTCGCCGTCGGTCGATGCGAGCCCAAGTGCGAGCCCGAGCGGATCGCCCAGCGCCTCGCCGTCGCCGTCGGCCAGCCGTTCGGCCGGCGCGAGCCCGAGCGGGTCGGCCAGCGCCTCACCGTCACCGTCGTCCGCCACCCACCGGGTACGGATGTGGTTCGACCCCTCGACCGCGGCGCCGGGCACCACGACCACGCTCGTCGTGGCCGTCGACCCCCTGCCGCAGGGCGGGCGCCTCCTGATCTACTCCTTCGCGGAGGGCCTGCAGGAAGAGGACTGCACCGTCACGGACGGCCCGGGCAGCGGCTGCGGGTACGTCGATCCCGACGACCAGGGCAACACCGACTACTACGTCTGTGTCTTCGCGCCGAGCGCCGAACCCGCACGGTGCACCTGGTCGCTGTCCGTCGACAGGTCCGCTCCCCGGGGCCGGACGCACGTCAGCGGCTACTTCGTGCCCCAGGACGGCGGCCCGACGTCCTGGGCGGTCGCCGACCTCACCATCGGTACGACCAGCGCGCGCCCGTCCGCGTCGGTCACCGCGCCGCGGCCCAGCCGGACCAGCAGCGGCGGCCTGCCGGTCACCGGCACGTCCCTGCCGCTGTACGGCGGCCTGGCGGCACTGCTTCTCGGCGCCGGCGCCGGCATGGTCATCCTCGCCCGGCGTCGTACCAGAAGCGCCGGGCGATGACGTGACAGCCGCGCCGCGCCGGTCGTCAGGCGGGCGAGGCGTTGGTGGTGAAGTGGAAGCCGAGGGCGCCGATGGCGTCCTCGGCGAACCTGTCGTCGCTGGTTTCGTACTGGCCGGACGGGGTGCCGGCGCCGCCGCGCCCGAAGCGGGTCTCGCGCCAGAGCGCGAGCGCGACCGGCGCCAGGTCCGCGTGGGTGGCGTCCTTCGCCTCGATCTCCACGACGTGGCCGGCGGTTTCGATGCGTACCCGGGTCATCGGTCCTCCCTGTGTCGTGCTCGCCGTTCAGCTCAACTCCTGCCGGTCCGGGCGCGCAAGGTCCTCCTCGCCCATTTGTGGGCGCCGAACGGGTGGATCCGCATGCCGGACGGGTTCGTCCGGTTCGGGTACGGTGGCGCGAGTGCGGGTGGTACGCGGGGCGTTGTGGCTGGTGACGCTGGTCGTCGTGGCCTGGGTGGCGGTACGGGTGAGTGGTGTGCTGCCGCCGTGGCCGGCGGTCGTGGTGCTGGCCGTGACCCCGTGGGCGGTGCCGCTGGCGGCACTCGTCGCGGTGCTTGCGCTGCTCGCGAAGGCGCAGTGGGCCGGCCTGGTCGGTGCCGTGATGGTGGCGGTGCTGGTCGCGGTCGTGGTGCCGCGGGTGTGGGGTTCGGGCGAGGAACGCGCCGGCCGCACGCTGCACGTGATGACGGTGAACATGCGGATCGGCGGCGCCGACCCGGACACCGTCGTACGGCTGGTGCGGTCCGGGAAGGTGGACGTGCTGGCGTTGCAGGAGTACACGGCGGGCGCGGCGGACCGGCTGACGGGGGCGGGGCTGGCACGGGAGCTGCCGTACCGGGTGGCGGACCCGGAGCCGTACGGGGCGGGATCGGCGCTGTGGTCGCGTTACCCGCTGCGGGACGGCAGCACGCCGACCGGCGACGGCGGGTTCACGCAGGCGTCGGCGACGATGGACCTGCCCGGCGGCAGGCGTCTCGCGCTACGGTCGGTGCACCCGTGCGCGCCGTACACCGCCGGGCACGAGGGGTGCTGGGAGCGCGGGCTCGCGGCCGAGCCGGCGGCCACCCCGCACGGAACGATGCGGGTGCTGCTCGGCGACTTCAACGCCGGTCTCGACCATCCGCCGCTGCGTCGGCTGATCGGCACGGGATACCGGGACGCGGCCGACGTGACCGGCTCCGGGCTGCGGTTCACCTGGCCGGCGGACCGGTTCCCGGTCATCGCGCTGGACCACGTGCTCGCCGACCGCCGCGTCGCCGTCGCCTCGTACGCGGTGCGCGCGGTGCCCGGCACCGACCACCGCGCGCTGGTCGTCGGCCTCACCGTGCCCTGACGCCGGCCGCCCCGGGCGTACCCGTGCCGGTTGGGCGGCGCATCGCGACCCGCGTCGCCGGGTCCAGGCCGAACTCGACCTCCGCGCGCAGCAGGCCGGCGAGCTCCGGGCCCGGCTCGGTGATCTCCCGGAAGCCGAGCCGCGCGTAGTACGGCGCGTTCCAGGGCACGTCGCGGAACGTGCACAGGGTCAGCGCCGGCATGCCGCGCCCGGCCGCCCAGGCGTCCACGGTGTCGATCAGCCGCCGCCCCAGGCCGCGCCGGGCGCGGTCCGGCCGGACGCTGACCTGCTCGACGTGCGCGGCCCCGTCGACGACGTCCACCAGCACGAACGCGGCCGGCGTACCGTCGTCGGCGACCCAGGCCCGGCCGCCGCGGACGTAGCCGGCGTACCGCTCGTCGGACGGCACCGGGTTGTCCGCCGCCCACGCCAGCCCCACCGTACGGAACGCCTCGCCCGCCGCGCGCTGCACCGCGCCCATCGCCGCCACGTCCCCGACCGCCGCCGGCCGGATGATCACCTCGTCCACCCCGGTACCCCATCACGGCCCGGCACGCGGGTTCCACCCGGCCACGCGGTTCCGGGACCGCGGCGTGGCCGCGTCGTGACCGGGGGCGGCGAGGCTGTGCCGATGCGTACGGTCGGCGTGGCGGCACGGTGGGTCGGACATCCCGTCACGGTCGGCGCGCTGGTCGTGCTGCTCGTCAACGACCGTGCCGGCAAGGCCGCGTGGCCTGGTGCGGTGACCGGGAAGCTCAGCGACGTCGCCGGCCTGGTGCTGTTCCCGGCGCTGCTCGCGCTGGTCATGGCGGTGCTCGTACCCCGGCTGCCCGCCCGGGCCCTGTGGGTGCGGCTCGACGCCGCCGCAACGCGCCGCCTCGGCCTCGACCCGGCCAGCGGGCGCGAACCGGCCGGGCGTACGCGGGCGTGCATGCCGGGCGAACCGGCACACTGCTTCCGCATCCCGGGCAACCGGCTGCCGGCGGGCCGTGCGGATGACGTGCCGCGGGGCGGGCGGGTGCTGTGGGTGGACGAGACGACCGACGCCGGGCGTACCTGGCGGCGGGTGCGGTCGGCTGGTGGGCCGCGGCGCCCACCGGGACGTCGCGGACCGGTGCGACACCGCCGGTCGGTCCGGTGCCTCCGGTTGGCCCCGATACGACGTGATGAACGGTCAGCCGGCGTACGGGAGGGGTGGGAGGCCACCGACGGCGGGGCGGTGGGTGAAGAGGGCGCCGGCGTACGGGGCCTCGGCGGGCGGCGCGTCCGGCGCGGACGTGGTGATGTAGAGGGTGTCGAGGTCGGGGCCGCCGAACGTGCAGGCGGTGACGTGCCCGACGGGTACGTGCACGTGCTCTTCGAGTTCGCCGTCGGGGGAGTAGCGGCGGACGGCCCGGCCGCCCCACAGCGCGACCCAGATGTGTCCGTCGGCGTCGAGGGTCAGCCCGTCGGGGGCGCCGTCGGTGGGCGGGATCGCGACGACGGGGCGGCGGCCGGTAAAGGCACCGTCGCGTACGTCGAACGCGTCGACGCGGCCGGTCGCGGTGTCGACGTAGTAGGCGGCGGTGCCGTCGGGGGTGAACGCCAGGCCGTTGGAGATGGTGACGTCGGTGAGGACGGTGCGTACGGTGCCGTCGGGGTCGAGGCGGTGCAGCGCCCCGGCGCCGGGCGTCTCGTCGTACGCCATGCTGCCGCACCAGAATCCGCCGAGTGTGTCGCAGCCGCCGTCGTTCATCCGGACCGCCGGGTCGGACCACACGTCGGGCAGCGGGCGTACGTCGCCGTCGGGGTCGTCGAGCAGGGCGAAGCCGCGTTCGGTGGCGACGACGAGGCCGCCGCGTACCCGGGGGCGCAGTGCGGCGGCGACGGTACCGACGTGGTGTCGGGTGACGGTGCCGCCGTCGGGTGCCACGGACAGGATGTCGCCGGCGAGCATGTCCACCCAGCGCAGGACGCCGGCGCCGGGGTCCCAGCACGGCCCCTCGCCGTGCCCGGCCACCGGCTCACCGAACTGTTCCGCCGTCGCCTCCATGTCGCCTCCTTCAGCTCGTCCCGTGCCGCAGTATGCCCGCGCGAGCCGGTTCGTACGCGCCGCCTCCGCGCGGCCCGGCGTGTCGTGCGGCGTCAGTCCGGGAGGAAGCGGCCGCGCAGGTCCGGCCGAAGGTACGCGGCGGGCGAGGCGATCGACAGGCCGCCGTCGACCGGCAGTACCGCGCCGGTGACGAACCCGGCGGCGTCGGAGGCGAGGTAGGCGACGGCCGCCGCCACGTCGCCGGGGGTACCGACGCGGCCGAGCGGGTATCCCTCGGTGACGTGCGGCAGGTCGGCGTTGCCGATCATGCCGGGCGCGACGGCGTTGACGCGCACACCGGCTGGGCCGTACTCCAGCGCGAGCTGCCGGACGAGTCCTTCGAGGCCGGCCTTCGCCGCCGCGTACGCCGGCAGGCCGGGCGCGGCGAGTGTGGCGTTGACGGAGCTGACGGCGACGATCGCGGCGCCGCGCGGCAGGTGCGGCAGCGCGGCCCGGCACACCGCGAACGCGGTGCCGAGCGTGGCGTCGAGCCCGGCCCGCCACTGTGCGTCGGTGGTGCGGGTGACGGGCGCGACCGGCATCACCGCGGCGGCCAGCACCACCACGTCCAGCCGCCCGAACGCGGCCAGCACACCGTCCACAGTGGATTGGGCGCCGTCGGCGGTGGCGCAGTCCGCGACCAGCGCCACCTCGTACGGCGGGGTCGGCGGCAGCTCCAACCCCACCCCGGCCACGCGGTACGCCGGCACGGACACCGCGGCACCCGGCGGCCACGCGTCGCTCGGCCGCGGCGAAGGCCCGGCAGCGGCCGGGAGCCGTCCCGGCGGGGCGATGCCGCCAGCGGCGAACGCGTCGCCGATGGCGATGCCGATCGGTGCGGAGGCGCCGACGACGAGCACGCCGCGGGCCGGATCCGTTGCGGCGCCGGTCATCCCGGGTACTCCGGCAGGCGCAGGTCGGCGAGGATCCGGTCCAGCGCGGCGAGCGTGCCGGGGTCTGCGTCGCGGGCGGGCGAGCGTACGGCCGCGGAGGTGAGGACGCCGCGCCGCACCAGCACGTGCTTGTGGATCGACCAGGCGAGGCCGGGTTGCAGACCGAACCGGATCAGCGGCAGCAGCCGGTCGAAGCCGGCCCGGTCCGCCTCGCGCAGCACCGGCGCGAGCGCGTCGGCGAACTCGCAGGCGGGCATCGTGCCGACCGCGCCCCGGTCGTACTCGTCGAGGGCGAACAGCGCGTTCTGCCCACCGAGTACGGAGAAGTCCGTGGTGGCGGCGACGACCGCGCCGATCTTCGGCGTGGTGGGCTGCGGCTCGATCTTCACCGCCGTAACACCGTCCAGTGTGGACAGTTCGGCGATCAGCTCGACGGACATGGTCACGCCGGTGGAGCCGGGGGCGTCCTGCACCATGACCGGCAGGCCGCCCTGCTCGGCGACCGCGCCGTAGAAGTCGACGATCTGTGCCGGGCTCGGCTTCACCTGGTACGGCGGGATGACCATCAGTGCGCTCGCGCCCGCGTCGGCGCACGAGCGGGCCTGCTCGACGGCGGGCCGGGTGGCGGTCGCGTTGACCCCGGCGACGAGCGGCGCGGAGCCGGCCAGCTCCTTGTCCACGACGCGCAGGATCGTATCCCGGTCGGCGGCGGTGAGCGCGAAACCCTCGCTGGCGAAGCCGAAGACCGCCACGCCGTCGACCCCGCACCACTGCTGGAACTCGACGAGCCGGCGCAGCCCGTCGGTGTCCAGGTCGCCGTTCGCCGCGAACGGCGTGGCCAGCACCGGGATCAGGCCCCGGGTCGCTCCGCTTCTCACCGCTGCTCCCTTCCGGCGGCCTCGACCGCGTCCACGTCCACGGTGACCCCGAGCCCCGGCCCCGCCGGTACGTCGAACCCGTCCGGCCCGCCGCCGATCGGCTCGGTGAGGATCCGGTTCGCCACCGGCAGCGTGCCCGGCTGGTACTCGAAGGCGGGCAGCGACCCGACCGCCGCGGCGAGGTGGATGCCCGCGGCGAGCGCGACGCCGAGCCCGACGGAGTGGTGCGGCGCCACGGGTACGTGGTGCGCGTCGGCAAGCTCCACGACGGACAGTGCCTCGGTCAGCCCGGTACGCGCCACGTCCGGCTGGCACAGGTCGACCGCACGTCGGGCCAGCCACTCGCGGAACTCGTACCGGTTGCGCAGCGACTCGCCGACCGCGACGGGGGTGACGAGCGCGGCGGCCAGCTCGGTGTGCGCGGCGACGTCCTCCGGTACCAGCGGCGCCTCCAGGAACCAGGCACGCCGCTCGTCCAGCGCCCGGCCCAGCCGCGTCGCGTCGGCCAGGTCGTACGCCCAGTGCGCGTCGATCGCGACCCGCAGCTCGGGGTGCACCGCGGCGACCGCGTCGTACGTGGCGAGGTCGGCGTCGACTCCGTGGCCGAGCGCCAGCTTGACGTGCCGTACGCCCCGGGCCACCCACTCGCGGGCCAGCTCGGCCCGCTCGGCGTCGGTCGGCCTGGGCAGGCCCGACACGTACGTGGGGACGTGGTCGCGGTACGCCCCACCGAGCAGTTCGCTCACCGGCCGCCCGGTCATCCGGCCGCGCAGGTCCCACAGGGCGATGTCGACGGCGGCGAGCGCGTCGGCCTGGTGGCCGACGAGGTGGCCGCGCTCGCGCATCAGCCCGGACAGCCGTGTCCACAGTGGACGGATGCGGGTCTCGTCCGCGCCGACGAGCGCGGGGGCGAGCAGCCGGTCGACGACCGCGGCGACGATCCCGGGCCCGACCGGGGCGAGCGCCTCACCCCAGCCGGTGTACCCGTCGTCGGTGTCGACGCGCACCAGCACCGTCTCGAAGTGTCGCGAGTAGAGGCTGCGCCAGGGCGGGCGGGTGAAGTAGTCGTCGCCGGCGGGTTCGGCCCCGGCGGGCAGCGCGCCGAGGTATGCCTCGGGGCCGGTGAGTCGCAGCGGGTGAGCGCGTACTGCGGTGATCGTCATGCGGCGCCCACCCGTGAGTGGTTGACGGCTTGCATCATGAGGTTTAGGTTTCCACATATTGCAAGCCAGTTACAAGAGAGGGCGTTGTGGCGACCGAAGTTGGCAACAACCAGTCCGTGGAGAGGGCGTTCGCCGTGCTGTCGGCGTTCACCGGCGGCCAGCCGGAGCTGCGCGTCTCCGACGTGGCGAAGCGCGCCGGCCTCGGCCTGTCCACCGCGTCCCGGTTGCTGACCACGCTGGAGTCGGTCGGCGCGGTCGAACGCGACCCGGTCAGCGGGCTCTACCGGCTCGGCCTCGACCTCGTGACGTACGCGGGGATCGCGCTCAACCAGCACCGCGTGCACCGCGCCGCCCGGCAGACCGCGCAGGAGCTGGCCGCCCGCCTCGGCCTCGGCGCCAACGTCGCCGTACGCCGCGGCGACGCGCTCCGCTACCTGCTCAACTTCGAAGGCGCCCGGGCCCGGCGCAACTCGGTGCTGATCGGTGCGCACAACCCGCTGCACGCCACCGGGCTCGGCAAGTGCCTGCTGTCCGGGCTCGGCCCCGCCGAGCGGCGCGAGCTGCTGCCCGCCGACCGGCTCGTCGGGTACACGCCGCACACGCTCACCGACCACGACCGCCTCGACGCCGAGCTCGCGCAGCTCGCCGCCCAGGGGTACGCGAAGGAGGTCGAGGAGCTGGCGTTCAGCCGGGCCTGCGTCGCGGCGCCGATCCGGGACCAGTCCGGCGCGGTCGTCGCGGCGCTCAGCGTCTCCGGCCCGCTGTCCGCGATCGACCTGCCGGCCCGCGAGGGCGAGCTGTCGCGCGCCGTCGTCGAGACCGCCGACTCGATCAGCGTCGCCCTCGGATACGCGGGGCCGCACGCGACAGGCGAGCCAGCGTGACCGACGACGCGCTCTTTTCCGCGGAGGAGGCGGGATGACCGACGACGCGCTCTTTTTCCGCGGAGGAGGCGGGATGACCGACGACGCGCTCTTTTCCGCGGAGGAAGCATCATGACCGCCGCGGTGTCGCGGGGGCGGGGCGACCGGCTGTCCAACGGGATGGTGGGGTTCCTGCTGACGGTGCCGGCGCTGGTGCTGCTGGCCGCGGTGGTGTGCTATCCGCTGGTCGCCGGGCTCGTCACCAGCCTGTTCAAGCAGAGCCTGGTGCTGCCGGGGCGGCGTTTCGTCGGGCTGGACAACTTCGCCGACGTCCTGTCGGGCGACTTCCTGCCGGCGCTCGGGCACACGCTGGTGTTCACGATCTGTACGACGCTGTTGTCGTTCCTGCTGGGCTTCGCGCTGGCGCTCGCGCTGAACGTCGGGCTGCGCGGCAGGGCGGTACTGCGCGGGCTGTTCCTGTTCCCGTGGGTGCTGCCGAGTGTCGTGGTGTCGTTCCTCTGGCTGTGGATCTTCAACGCGAACTACGGCGTGCTGAACGGGCTCCTGATGCGGATGCACCTGATCGGCGAGCCGGTCGCGTGGCTCGGCCAGCCCGGTACGGCGATGCTCGCCGTCATCGTCGCGAAGACCTGGAACAGCTTCCCGTGGATGATGGTGATGCTGCTGGCGGGCCTCCAGACCGTACCGCGGGACCTGCACGAGGTGGCCGCGCTGGACGGTGCGGGCGCGCTGCGCCGGTTCCGGTCGGTCACGCTGCCGCACCTGCGGCCGATGATCGGCATGGTGCTGCTGCTGGAGATGATCTGGAACTTCCAGCACTTCGACACGATCTACGTGATGACCGGCGGCGGCCCGGCCGGCGCGACGACCACGTTCGCCGTCTCCGTGTACGACACCGCGTTCAAGGGCTTCGACCTGGGCGCCGCCGGGGCGATCGGCGCGCTGTGGATGCTGATCCTCAGCGTCTTCGTCGTCGGGTACGTGTGGCTCTCGGAGAGGCGGTCGGGATGACCGCGGCGACGGCGGCACCGGAGCGTACGGCGGCACGCGAGGTGCCGCGGCGGGCGGCCCGGCGGCGCGGCCGGGGCGCGCGGACCGGTGCGCTGGCCGCGGTCGTGGTGATCGGCTGCTTCGGCCTGCTGCCGGTGTACTGGCTCGTCGCGACGGCGTTCAGCCCGACCGGCGACGTGTTCGCGTTCCCGCCGCACCTGGTGCCGCGGCACGTGACGCTGGCCCACTTCGACAACCTGCTGCACACCCCCAAGCTGTTGCGGTACCTGGTGAACAGCGTCGTCGTGTCGCTGGTGACCGCGGCGCTGAGCGTCGTCGTCTCGGCGTACTGCGCGTACTCGTTCTCGAAGTTCCGCTACCGGGGCCGGCGCTCCCTCATGTACCTGGTGCTGTCCTCGCAGATGTTCCCGCAGGCGCTGCTGCTGATCACGATCTACCTGGTGTTCTCGGCGACCGGGCTGCTGAACAGCTACCTGGCGCTGGTGCTGTCGTTCGCCACGTTCACGTTGCCGCTGTGCATCTGGATGTTGAAGGGTTTCTTCGACACGATCCCGGACGAGCTGATCGAGGCGGCCCGGGTGGACGGCGCACCGAACCGCGTCATCATCCACCGGATCATGATGCCGGTCGCGGCGCCCGGCTTGGTCGCGGCCGGGCTGTTCGCGTTCATCCGCGGCTGGAACGACTTCATCTTCGCGCTCACCCTGGCCGGGCCGGACCGGCAGACGTTGCCGCCCGGGCTCGTCAACACGTATGTCGGCGAGTTCCAGACCGCGTGGCCGGACCTGATGGCCGCCTCGCTCGTCACCTCGCTCCCCGTCGTCATCGCCTTCGTCGTGCTGCAGCGCCATCTCGTCGCCGGGCTGGCCAGCGGTGCGGTGAAGGGCTAGGAGGTCCCAAGCCATGTCTCCCACCCTCCCCTCCCTGTCTCGGCGCGGCGTACTCGGGCTGCTCGGTGCCGGTGCGCTGACCGTGGCCGGCTGCGCCCCGTCCGCCGGCGGATCCGGCGGTACGAAGGGCGTCAGCGACGACGGAGTCAAGGACTTCACGTTCACCGGCTGGTCGTTGAACGAGGCGGCGACGAAGAAGCCGCTCGCCGACATCGTCGCCGGGTACGAGAAGTCGTCCGGCGCGCACGTCAGGACGGTCTCCTATCCCTACAACGACTACCTGAACCAGCTGCTGCTCCAGGTACGCGGCGGCAACGTGACGGGCGTGGCGCAGTGCGACGGCGCCTGGCTGGCCACGCTCAAGGCGACGGGGAAACTCACCGACCTCGGCGCCATCGCGAAGGGCGCCGGGTACACGGACGCGAGTCTCGCGCTGGGGCAGGTGGACGGCACGCAGTACGGGCTGCCGTGGACGTCCGGCGCGATCGGCATGGTCGGCAACCAGACGCTGTTCGACCGGGCCGGGATCAAGGCTGTTCCGTCCACTGTGGACGACTTCGAGGCGATGCTGGTGTCGTTGAAGACGCTCGGCAACGGGATCGTGCCGTACGCGGCGATGACGAAGGTCGACCAGCTGAAGGACATCATCCCGTGGATGTGGACGTTCGGCAGCCCGGTCGTGGACAACGGCAAGGTGACGGTCGGGGACGACGGCAGCGTCGAGGCGGTCACCTGGTACAAGAAGCTGTATGACCGGAAGCTGATCGCGCCGGCACTGGACCGGTTCGACGCGCGGGCGCTGTTCGGCCAGGGCAAGGTCGGCGTGTACGAGGACGCGCCGGTCGGCCGCGGTGCCGTGGTCGCGGCGGCGAAGGACAAGTCGATCGCCGACCACCTGACGCCGTTCGCCCGGCCGGTGCAGGCGAAGGGCGACAAGCCCGTCGCGTTCGCCTGGGGCGGCGTGCTGGTGGTGTTGCAGGGCAAGGGATCCGGCGCGGCGGCGAAGTTCGCCCGGTCGGTCACGGCGGACCAGGCGACGAGCGCGGGCTACTTCGTCAGGACCGGCAACCCGCCGACCACGACGAGGGCGCTGGCCGATCCGAAGGTGACCGCGGACCGGTTCGTCAGCGACTTCGGCAAGCGGGTCACGGTCACCGCCCGCACCGACCCGTTCTGGGCCTACCCGCAGTACGCGCAGATCGAGCAGGCGCTCGCCACCCAGGTCCAGGCCGCCCTGACGGGCAAGTCGACGCCGAAGCAGGCGATGGCCGATGCCCGCGCGGCGATGCAGAAGCTCGTCGACGGCTGACGTCGGCGTACCACCGGGGCTGGTTGATGCCCCGTGATCCGTGACGTGGCAAGGCTTCTCCCCCCAGGAGGTTTCCATGTCCAGGTACCTGAGAGTGGTGGCGGCGGCCGGTCTCGCCGCCGCGTTCGCGGTCACGGTCGCCGCCACCCCGGCGGCGGCCGACGCGACGGTCACGACCCCGGCCGGTCCCGGCTACACGCTGGTGTTCGACGACGAGTTCAACGCGTCCACAGTGGACACATCGGTGTGGCGCCACCGCACCGACGAGAAGGCGAAGAGCGCGCAGCTCGCCCGCAACGTGTCCGAGGGCGGCGGCGTGCTGTCGGTCGCGCTGAGGAAGGAGGCGTACGACGGCTACGCGTACACCGCGGGCGGTGTGGTGAGCCGGCAGTCGTTCCGGTACGGCTACTACGAGACGCGGGCGAAGACGCCGGTCGGTGCCGGCTGGCACACGTCGTTCTGGGCGATGACCGGCGACGGCAGCGACACGTACACGCCGGCGCGGCGTACCGAGATCGACCAGTTCGAGATCAACTCCAGTCACCCGGGCGACATCAGCCAGGGCGTCATCGCGTGGCAGCCGGGCGGCAGCTCGACGAGCATCGGGCGCAGGACGGCGCAGCCCGGGTTCGACACGTCGGCCGGGTGGCACACGTACGGCTTCGACTGGCGCGAGGACCGCGTCGACTTCTACGTCGACGGCACCCGCACCGACACCGCGACGTACCCGCCGGGCGCCGACACGCACGACTACGTCAACATCTGGCTCACGTCCATCGGGTACGAGACCGTCGACGAGACGACACTTCCGGCCACCGCGCAGTTCGACTACGTCCGCTACTACCAGCGGGACTACTACGTCGACAACGACACCCCGGCCGACTACGGGTATTCGGAGACGGGCACCTGGCAGGACTCCACGCTGCCCGGGTACACCGTCGGCACGACCAGCCGGTGGTCGGCCGCGACGGGCGCGGGCGCGACGTGGCGGCCGACGCTGCGCGCCGCCGGCACGTACCAGGTGTACGTGCGGCGGATCGTGAACCCGGGCAGCGACACCGATTCCCGGCTCGACGTGGTGCACGGCGGCGTCACCAGCACCACCCACCTGAGCTACGCGACCGGGCAGACCGGCTGGGTGCTGCTCGGCACGTGGGACTTCCCGGCCGGTACGTCCTCCTCGGTCACCCTGACCCGGGGCAACGGAAACGCCCGCGCCGACGCGGTCAAGTTCGTCCGCGCCGACTGACCGCGTGGTGCAGTCTGGGACCAGTACCCGCGGAGGAGGAACGCATGTCGGACGTGAGTCGGGGGACGGGCAAGGTCGTGGTGAACCGGGCGATGTCGCTCGACGGGTTCATCGCCGGGCCGGACGACGCGATGGACTGGATCTTCGACTTCATGGGGCCCGTCGAGCAGGAGTTCCCGGAGATCATGGCGGCCACCGGGGCGATGCTCGTCGGCCGGCGGACCGACGAGGTGGGCCGGCGGATGGCCGAGGGCTCGAACCGTCCCGAGTACGAGGGGGGAGCGCAGTTCGTGCTCACCCACGAGCCGCCGGACGAGCCGGAGCCGGGCGTCACGTACCTCAGCGGTGACGTCGCCGACGCGGTCGCCACCGCGCTGCGCGCCGCGGGCGGCAAGGACCTCGAAATCCTCGGCGCGGACGTCGCCGCGCAGTGCCTGCGGCGCGGACTCGTCGACGAGATCCTGGTGTACGTGCTGCCGGTGCTGCTCGGCGACGGTGTCCGCTTCTACCAGTCCGCGGGCCTGGCCCGGATCGACCTGGAACCGGTCGACACCACACGCGCGGGAGCCGTCACCCTGCTCCGCTTCCGCGTCCGCGACGAGGCGCGCGGTCAGCGTTCGTCGGCGACGGCGCGGTCGTAGAGGGTACGCACGGCCGCGCCGAAGTACACCGAGTACGAGGTGTCGGCGGTGCTGCCGCCCTCCTCGTGCCCGCCGATCACGCCCATGACGGTGCCGGTACGGGTGATCGGGTCCAGGTCGGTGATCCACGGGCTGCCGCTGGTCCCGCCGGTGAAGTCGGTGCAGTCGACGGTGAGCTGGGTGGCGGAGTATCGCCGGGTCGTGTTGACGCAGGAGATCGGCGACTCCTTCGCCGACGGGTACCCGGTGATCGTGACGTGCTTGGTGTAGCTCTCGCCGGTGCCGAGCCGGTTCGCGCCGAGCACGTCGCCGATCCGCCGGCCGCCGACGGTACCCAGGTCGACGAACGCGACGTCGTCGTCCGGGTCGGCGTCATCGGCCCAGCGCCGGTCGACGAGGACGTGCTCGACCGGCCAGCGGCCGTACGGCGCGCTGCCCTCCCGGTACGCCGGCACGAACGCCAGGTCGGCGCGGGCGCCGCCGTCGCCGTACACGCAGTGCGCGGCGGTGACGAGCACCGAGCGCTTCGGGCTGGCGACGACGCTGGCCGTGCAGAAGTGGCTGCCGGTACCGCCGGCGGAGAACAGCGCGCCGACGCGCGCGTTCGCCACGGTCGGCGGGGCCGTGTGCCCGACGCCGGGCGTACCGAACGGGGACGCCTGCTCCATCCGCCGCCGGTCCCAGTACGTCGTCCGCGGCGAGGAGCGCGCACCGTGGCCGGCCGCCGTCCCGCAGCCGGCCAGCGCGAGCAGCAGCACACCCAGCACCCCGACGATCACACGCACGCCCTCGACCCTAGGGCGCGGCCCGACGCTACGGGACGATGTTCTGGTTGTCGTGGAACAGGTTGTCCGGGTCGTACTGCTTCTTCACGCTCACCAGCCGGTCGTAGTTGCCGCGGTACGTGTCGCGCAGCTTGTCCTGGTCGTCGCCGGACAGGAAGTTGACGTACCCGCCGGGCTCGGACAGCGGGCGCAGCGCCGCGTAGTAGTCGCGTACCCAGGCGATGTTGGCCTCGTTGTCGGCCGGGTCCGGCCACATGCCGGCGATCACCGTGGCGTACTTGGCGCCGCGGTAGGCGAACGCCGTCGCGTCGCTGGCGACCCGCTGCGGCGCGCCGTTGATCGGGTACGCGTGCATCGTCGACTGCAACGCCGGCACCCGTGGGCCGTGCTCGGCGTGCACCGCGATCACCTCGGGCGTGAACGCCGGCGCGAACACCGTCTTCCAGTAGTGCTGGAGCCCCGCCGGCAGCAGGTCGTCGAACAGCGTGTTCAGCGCCGGATAGGGCATGGGCGCGACCATCTCGGCGACCAGCGGCGCCGCGTCCCGCAGCGGCGCGAACACCTGCTCGGCCTGCTCGGGCGGCCCGGCCCAGCACGCCACGATGATCGTGAACGGCTTGCCGTGCTCGGCCTCCGGGATGAACGGCAGCGGCGGCGCGATCTGGAACGCCGGGAACGCACCCAGCGCCTCCGGCGCCGTCTCGATGTACGCGTCGTACGCGGCGAACACGTCCGCGGTCCGCTCCGGCGGGAAGAAGAAGACGCCGGCGACGATGTCCTTCACCGGATGCATCCGGTACTCGAACGCGGTGACCACGCCGAAGTTGCCCCCGCCGCCGCGCAGCGCCCAGAACAGGTCGGGTTCGGAGTCGGCGCTGGCCTTGACGATCCGGTCGTCCGCGGTGACCACCGTGGCGGCCGTGAGGTTGTCGATGGTCAGGCCGAAACCGCGGGTCAGGTAGCCGATCCCGCCGCCGAGCGTCAGCCCGCCGATGCCGGTGCTGCCGATGATCCCGCCCGTGGTCGCCAGCCCGTACGCGTACGTGGCGTGGTTGAAGCTGGCCCACGTGTTGCCGCCCTGCGCCCGGGCGATCCGCTCAGCCGGGTCGACGATGACGCCGGTCATCGGGGACAGGTCGGCCACGATGCCGCCGTCGTTGGTACCGAAGCCGGGGACGCTGTGGCTGCCGCCGCGTACCGCGAGCTCCAGCCCGGTGTCCCGGGCGTACGCGACGGTGGCGACCACGTCGGTGTCGTCCACACACCGCACCACGACCTCGGGCCTCCGGTCGATCATGGCGTTGTAGACCCGCCTCGCCTGCTCGTACCCGGCGTCCTGCTCGGTCAGCACCGATCCGCGTACCTGCTCACGCAGTTGGTCCAGAGTCGTCATCGCGCACCTTGCCCTCCGGCCCCAGCGGCACCACCACCGGTACCCGTTGGGCCATGTTGTTGGCCATGCCCTGCACGTTCCACGGTGCGTCGACCGGCTGGGTACGCCCGGCCGCGTCGGTCGCCCGCACGCTCAAGTCGTAGGAGCCCGGCTCGGCCCGCCACCGCACGGTGAACTGCGTCCACGCCCACCGGCCCGCCGGCGGCCCCAGCGTCGCGTCCACCCAGTCGCCGGCCCCGTCGGTGAACTCGACCCGGACCACCGGCCCGGTACCCGACCAGGTGCGGCCGGCCAGCACGTGCTCGCCGGGCGGCACGATCCGGGTCCGCGACATGAAGTCCGGGTACCCGGGCGGCGCCAGCAGCGCCCGCGGCCGGATCCGTGTGACCGGCTCGCCGGCCTCGTCCGCCGTGCCCTTCAGCCGGTACGCCACCGTGTTCTGGAAGCCGTCGAAGTCGGTCGTCAGCACCCGCATCCCGGTCAGCCACTTCACCTGCGCCATGCCGTACCAGCCGGGCACCAGCAGCCGCAGCGGGAAACCGTGCTGGGGCGGCAGCGGCGCCCCGTTCATCTCGTACGCCAGCAGCACCTCGTCGCGCAGCGCCTCGGCCAGCGGCAGCCCGCGCCGGTAGTCCTGCTCGACGCCCCGCTCGGTGCCGTGGTCGGCGCCGGCGCACGCGACGGTGGCGGCGTCGTCGGCGAGGCCCGCGTCGCGCAGCAGCGGCGCGAGCGGCGTACCCGTCCAGTCGGCGGTGCCGACCGCCTCGTCCAGCCACGGCTGGCTGACGGGCCGGGGCGACAGCCGGGCCCGGCCGTTTCCCGCGCACTCCAACGTCACCCGTACCGTCCGGCGCGGCCGGGCGCGCAGTTCGGCGAGCCCCAACGTCAGCGGCCGGCGTACCGCGCCGTCGACGGTCAGGTGCCAGGTGTCCGCGTCGACGTACGGGATGTCGTAGTGGGTCAGCACGTAGTGCAGGCCGGGCGGCGTCACGTCGTACCGGAGGGCCTCCAGCGGCATGCCGTGGTTGCGGGCGGCCAGCCGCAGTTCGTCGAGGCCGATGCCCTCGTCGGCCGCGGCCACACGCGACGGGCCCCCGAATGCCGTGTCCACCCGCGCCAGGGTGCGCCGTGGTCGCGGGCGCCACGCCGGCCCGTCGCGACGGTCGGACCGAACGGCCGCCCGAACTGCCCGACCGGCGATCCGACGGCACCCGCGCTGCGCCGGATATCCCGTTCGCCGGCCCGTTCCGGTGCTGGCTAGACTGGGCGGCGGCCGTGATGGGGACAGGTAGCGGCGTCGGCGGTCCGGTCGCTTCGGCGGCCCAGCGAGCCGGGGGCGGTGGAAGCCCGGCGGGTGCGCGCGCCACGAGATCACCCCGGAGCCGCCGGAAGAAAACCGGTCACCGGTGAGTAGACCCGGCACCGCGCCACAACGAGCGGGTCGCCTCGGCGGCCAAGGAGGGTGGTACCGCGGGGGCGCGACGCGCTCTCGTCCCTCCGGTCGGACACGCCGCACCACTCCGCCGGAGGACACCCGATGACGTCGTACAACGCCGTACCCGCGCAGGTCGACCTGCCCGCGCTGGAGCACGAGGTGCTCGACCGGTGGCGGGCCGACAAGATCTTCGCCCGCTCGCTGGAGCAGACCGCCGGCCGCCCCGAGTGGGTGTTCTACGAGGGCCCGCCCACGGCGAACGGGATGCCCGGCGCGCACCACATCGAGGCCCGCGTCTTCAAGGACGTCTTCCCCCGGTTCAAGACCATGAAGGGGTACCACGTCGGCCGGAAGGCCGGCTGGGACTGCCACGGGCTGCCCGTCGAGCTGGCCGTGGAGAAGGAGCTCGGTTTCCGCGGCAAGCCCGACATCGAGGCGTACGGCGTGGCCGAGTTCAACGCCCGGTGCCGCGAGTCGGTGCTGCGGCACGTCGACGCGTTCGTGGCGCTCACCGACCGGATGGGCTACTGGACCGACATGTCCGACGCCTACCGGACGATGGACCCGGAGTACATCGAGTCGGTGTGGTGGTCGCTGAAGCAGATCTTCGACAAGGGTCTGCTGACCCAGTCGTTCCGGGTCGCGCCGTGGTGCCCGCGCTGCGGCACCGGGCTGTCCGACCACGAGCTGGCGCAGGGGTACGAGACGGTCGTCGACCCGTCGGTGTACGTACGCTTCCCGCTCACGTCCGGCCCGCTGGCCGGGCGGGCCAGCCTGCTGGTGTGGACGACGACGCCGTGGACGCTGGTGTCGAACACCGCGGTCGCCGCGCACCCGGACGTGACGTACGTGGTGGCGACCGACGGCGCCGAGCGGCTCGTGGTGGCCGAGCCGCTGGTCGGCGCGCTGGGGGAGGGCTGGACGCTGACCGGCGACCGGTTCACCGGCGCCGAGATGGAGCGCTGGACCTACTCTCGGCCGTTCGACCTGGTGGACATCCCGGACGCGCACTTCGTCGTCAACGCCGACTACGTGACGACCGAGGACGGCACCGGCCTGGTGCACCAGTCGCCCGCGTTCGGCGAGGACGACCTCGCCACCTGCCGGGCGTACGGGCTGCCGGTGGTGAACCCGGTCCGCCCGGACGGCACGTTCGAAGCCGAGCTGCCGCTGGTTGGCGGCGTGTTCTTCAAGACGGCCGACGACGCGCTCGTCGCCGACCTCCAGGCGCGCGGCCTGCTGTTCCGGCACGTGCCGTACGAGCACTCGTACCCGCACTGCTGGCGCTGCCACACCGCGCTGCTCTACTACGCGCAGCCGTCCTGGTACATCCGCACCACCGCGGTCAAGGACGCGCTGCTGCGGGAGAACGAGCGCACCACCTGGCACCCGGGCACCGTCAAGCACGGCCGGTACGGCGACTGGCTCGACAACAACGTCGACTGGGCGCTGTCCCGCAACCGCTACTGGGGTACGCCGCTGCCGATCTGGCGCTGCGCCGAGGACCACCTGACGTGCGTCGGCTCGCTGACCGAGCTCGCCTCGTACGTCGGGCGCGACCTCGGCGACCTCGACCCGCACCGCCCGTACATCGACGACGTGACGTTCGGCTGCCCGCAGTGCGGTGCCGAGGCGCGGCGGGTACCCGAGGTCATCGACGCCTGGTACGACTCGGGGTCGATGCCGTTCGCCCAGTGGGGTTACCCGCACCGCAACGCGGAGATCTTCGAGCGCACCTATCCGGCGCAGTTCATCTGCGAGGCGATCGACCAGACCCGCGGCTGGTTCTACACGCTGATGGCGATCGGCACGCTCGTCTTCGACCGCTCCGCGTACGAGACCGTGGTGTGCCTTGGGCACATCCTGGCCGAGGACGGCCGGAAGATGTCGAAGCACCTGGGCAACATCCTCGACCCGATGGAGTTGATGGAGCGGCACGGCGCCGACGCGGTCCGCTGGTTCATGGCGGCCGGCGGGTCGCCGTGGGTGGCGCGCCGGGTCGGGCACGGCACGATCCAGGAGGTCGTCCGCAAGACGCTGATGACCTACTGGAACACCGTCTCCTTCCAGTCCCTCTACGCCCGACTCGCCGACTGGTCGCCCTCGGCGGCGGATCCGCCCCCGGCGCGGCGCTCGGCGCTGGACCGCTGGCTGCTGTCCGAGCTGAACGTGCTGGTACGCGACGTCGACGCGGCGCTGGAGGCGTTCGACACGCAGCGGGCGGGTCGGCTGCTGTCCGCGTTCGTCGACGACCTGTCGAACTGGTACGTGCGGCGGTCCCGCCGGCGCGCCTGGCGCGGCGACCCGGCGGTGCTCGCCACCCTGCACGAGGTGATCGAGACGGTCACGAAGCTGATGGCGCCGATCGTGCCGTTCGTGACCGAGCAGGTCTGGCAGGACATGGTTCGGCCGGTCACCCCGACCGCGGTCGAGTCGGTACACCTGGCGTCGTGGCCGGTGGCTGACGAGGCGCTGATCGACACCGCGCTGTCCGCCGAGATGGGTCTGGTCCGCCGGCTCGTCGAGCTGGGCCGTTCAGCCCGCGCCGACTCGAAGGTCAAGACCCGGCAGCCGCTGTCGCGCGCCCTCGTCGCGGCGCCCGGCTTCGCCGACCTGCCGGCCGAGCTGCGCGCCGAGGTCTGCGCCGAGCTGAACGTCACCGAGCTGGGCGCACTCGCCGAGGTCGGCGGTTCGCTCGTGGACACCACGGCGAAGGCGAACTTCCGCGCCCTCGGCAAGCGGTTCGGCAAGGGTACGCAGCCGGTCGCGAAGGCGATCGCCGCGGCGGACGCGGCGGCGCTGTCGGCGGCCCTGCGTACCGGCGGCGCCACGGTCGAGGTGGACGGCGAGCGGGTGGCGCTGACGGCGGACGAGGTGATCGTGACCGAGACGCCGCGGGAGGGCTGGGCGGTCGCGTCCGAGGCCGGCGCCACGATCGCGCTGGACCTGGCGATCACGCCGGAGCTGCGCCGCGCCGGCCTGGCCCGCGAGGCGATCCGGCTGATCCAGGAGGCCCGCAAGTCGGCCGGCCTGGACGTCGCGGACCGTATCGTCCTGCGCTGGCGGGCGACCGACGAGGACACCGCAGCGGCGCTGTCCGAGCACGCCGCGCTCGTCGCGGACGAGGTGCTGGCGGTCGACTTCGCCGAGGGCGGGCCGACCGGCGAGCCGGTCACCGACGAGGGGCTCGGCCTGAGCTTCACGCTCCGCCGCGCCTGAGGGGTCCGTGCGGCGCCACCGGTGCTCGGTGGCGCCC
>DASXWQ010000059.1:0-106447 GCA_036503555.1 Actinocatenispora sp. | reverse complement strand
CAGCAGGGGCAGCAGTGCCGACCGGCTCTGACCCTCCGGGTAGCGGGCGATCAGCTCCTGGGCCTCGGCGCGCGTCTTCTCGCTGAAGACGGACGGGTCCCCCGGCCGGTCGAGGTTGATGACGCTAGTTCTAAAGTTCGTCATCGGATTTTGTCTCCCCCACTCGCTTCGCTCGGGGGGATCCTGCAGTCCGAACGCGGCTCCGACGCGGGGACGAACTGGCTCTTCGCGCGAGCGCTCATCGCGTTGCTACTCACCTATCACAACCCCCCATTACGGGGTCGATCGATGCGACGGAGGCGATGACGTCGGCGACCATGCCGCCGATCGACAGCGCCGCGACGCTCTGCAAGTTGATGAACGACGGCTCGCGGAAGTGCACCCGGTCCGGGCGGGTGCCGCCGTCGCTGACGACATGCGCGCCGAGTTCGCCGCGCGGCGACTCTACCGCCGTGTACACCTGGCCGGGCGGGACGCGGAAACCTTCGGTGACGAGCTTGAAGTGGTGGATCAGCGACTCCATCGACGTCGCCATGATCTTCTGCACGTGCTCGAGCGAGTTGCCGAGTCCGTCCGGGCCGAGCGACAGCTTCGCCGGCCAGGCGATCTTCGGGTCGTCCACCATCGTCGGCCCGGGCTCGAGCCGGTCGAGCACCTGCTCGACGATCTTCAGCGACTCCCACATCTCGGCGACGCGCACGACGAAGCGCGACCAGCAGTCACCGCGGTCGTCGGTCGGCACCTCGAAGTCGAACGTCTCGTAGCCGAGGTACGGCTCGGTCTTGCGCAGGTCCCACGGCAGGCCGGCGGCGCGCAGCAGCGGGCCGGTGAGGCCGAGCGCGAGACACCCTTCGACGCCGATCCAGCCGACGTCCTTGAGCCGGTTCACCCAGATCGGCTGACCGGTCAGCAGCTTGTCGAGGCCGTGCAGTTCCTCGCGCTGTTCCTTGAGCCAGGTCCGGATCGCCTCGTCGTAGCCGTCCGGAAGATCCTGCGAGACGCCGCCGGGGCGGACGTACGCGTGGTTCATCCGCAGGCCGGTGATGAGTTCGAAGACGTCCAGGCAGCGCTCCCGCGCGCGGAACCCGTTCGTCATCGCGGTGAGCGCGCCGAGTTCCATGCCACCGGTCGCCAGCCACACCCAGTGCGACGACAGCCGGTTGATCTCCATCATCAGCACCCGGATCAACTGCGCGCGGGACGGCGCCTCGATGCCGAGCAGCTTCTCGACGCCGAGGCAGTAGGCCGTCTCGTTGAAGAACGGCGACAGGTAGTCGGCGCGGGTCAGGAACGTGACGCCCTGCGTCCACGTCCGGAACTCGGTGTTCTTCTCGATGCCGGTGTGCAAGTAGCCGATCACCACGCGCGCATCGGTGACGGTCTCGCCGTCGAGTTCGAGCGCGAGGCGGAGCACGCCGTGCGTCGACGGGTGCTGCGGGCCCATGTTCATCACGAGCCGGTCCTGCGGCGCCTGGCCGAAGTCGGCAAGCGCTGACTCCCAGTCGCCGCCGGTCAGGTTGTAGACCGGGCCCTCGGTGGTGTGCCGGTACGGCGCATACGCGTCTTCGGTCGTCGTGTGCGTCATTACTTGTAGGCCCTCCGCTCGTCCGGCGGCGGGATCGTCGCGCCCTTGTACTGCACCGGGATGCCGCCGAGCGGGTAGTCCTTGCGCTGCGGGAAGCCGTCCCAGTCGTCCGGCATGAGGATCCGGGTGAGCGCCGGGTGGCCGTCGTAGACGATGCCGAACATGTCGTACGTCTCGCGCTCCTGCCAGTCGGCGGTCGGGTAGAGCTTGGTGAGCGACGGGACGTGCGGATCCTCGGCCGACACCGCCGTCTCCAGCCGCACCCGCCGGCGGTACGTCATCGAGGTGAGGTGCGCGACCGAGTGCAGCCGGTGCCGCGCGCCGAGGTAGTCGACGCCGGACACGCTGGAGCACAGTTCGAAGCGCAGGTTCGGATCGTCGCGCAGCGCGGTCGCAACGCCGATCAGGTGATCGCGGTCGATGTGCAGGGTGAGCTCGCCGCGGTCGACGACCACCTTGGTGATTGCGGCACCGGCGTCCGGATACGCCTCGTACAGCGCGTCCACGATCTCGTCGAAGTACCCGCCGTACGGACGTTCCGCCTCGGGTGGCGTCCACGGCTCACGCAGCAGTCCGCCGAAACCGGACGTGTCGCCGGTGCCGGAGACACCGAACATGCCGCGCCGCTCTGTGCCGACAGAGCCGTACGGCTCGTCCGTCTGCCGGTCGATCGTCGAGTCCGGCGTCGGCGCGACCTTCTGGATGTCGGCTGCCGACTGCTCGGGCGCGCTGTCCTCGGCAACCGGCCTTTCTACTGGGCCGCCCATCGACCCTCCTCCGGACCGCTCGCTGCGCTCGGGCCCGTCATCGGCTCGATACCGGCTACGCCGGACGCGCGGCGGGCGGCCCTGCTCTTCGCGCGAGCGCTCATCGCGTTGTTCACCGCCCGTACTTGTAGCTGGACGGCACGAGTTCGACCTGCTGGCCCTCGAGGCGCTTCGCGCGCTTCGGGCCGAGCGGCTCGTTCATGATCTTGTGGTGCAGCTTGAGCACGGCGTCGATGAGCATCTCCGGACGCGGTGGGCAACCGGGCAGATACATGTCGACGGGTACGACGTGGTCGACGCCCTGCACGATCGCGTAGTTGTTGAACATGCCGCCGGAACTCGCGCACACGCCCATCGACAGCACCCACTTCGGGTCCGCCATCTGGTCGTAGATGCGGCGCAGCACCGGCGCCATCTTCTGACTCACCCGGCCCGCGACGATCATCAGGTCGGCCTGCCGCGGCGACGCGCGGAAGACCTCCATGCCCCACCGACCCGTGTCGTACCGCGCGGCGCCCGTCGTCATCATCTCGATCGCGCAGCACGCGAGACCGAACTGCGCCGGCCACATCGACGTCTTACGTACGACGTTGACCAGCTTCTCGACCGACACCAGCAGGATGCCGGGGAGGTTCTCCTCCAGACCCATGGCGTGCCCCCCTCAGTCCCAGTCCAGCCCGCCGCGCCGCCAGACATAGGCGTACGCGATGAACACGGTGACGATGAACAGCAACATCTCGACGAACCCGAAAGTGCCGAGCATGTCGAACGAGACGGCCCACGGGTAAAGGAAGATGATCTCGATGTCGAAGACGATGAACAGCATCGCCGTCAGGTAGAAGCGGACCGGGAAACGGCCCGAGGGCACCGGCGCCGGCTCGATCCCGCACTCGTACGCCTCCAGCTTGGCCTTGTTGAACCGCTTCGGGCCGACCAGGGGGGCGATCGTGCAGGAGAACAGCGCGAACAGGGCGCCGAGGGCGAGCAACCCCGCAATCGGCACGTACGGCGCGATCGACATCGCCTTTGTCTCCAGTTCCCGGCGCGCCGGGCGGCGCGCGCGTCCTATGCACTCGCTTCGAAAACCGACTTACCCTATTGCGCGCCGGCGTCCGCACTGCTAGCGGGGTCTCCGGCGTCCGCGGGCCGGTGCGACCCGGCCCGCCCCGTCACACCGCGGGCGCGACGCGGGTCAGCGTGTTGATGATCCGGTCCATCGCGTCACCCCCACGGGGGTCGGTGAGATTGGCCAGCAGCTTCAGCACGAACCGCATCAGCATCGGGTGCGGCATGCCGTGCCGCGTGCAGAGCTTCATGACCTCGGGGTTGCCGATCAGCTTCACGAACCAGCCACCCAGCCGGTAGTAACCGCCGTACCGGTGGGACAGCTCCTTCGGGTAGTACCGCAGCATCCGCTCGCGGGCCGGACCGGGCTGCCGGGCCAGCGCCTGCGCCGCGATCTCCGCGGCCAGCTCGCCCGACTCCATCGCGTACGCGATGCCCTCGCCGTTGAACGGGTTGACCATGCCGCCCGAGTCGCCGACCAACATGACGCCGCGGGTGTAGTGCGGCACCCGGTTGAAGCCCATCGGCAGGGCCGCGCCGCGCACCGGACCGTCCGCGTACTTCTCGTCGTTCATGGTCCAGTCGTCCGGCGTACTCGCCAGCCAGTCCGTCAGCATCTGCCGGTAGTTGGCCTGGCCGAAGCTGCTCGACGAGTTGAGCACGCCGAGGCCGACGTTGACCCGGCCGTCACCCAGGCCGAAGATCCAGCCGTACCCGGGGAGCAGGTTCTCCGCGCCCGTCCGGCCGTCCCGCAGCTCCAGCCACGACTCCAGGTAGTCGTCGTGGGTGCGCGCCTCGGACCGGTAGTAGCGGCGGACCGCCACGCCGATCGGCCGGTCCTCCCGCTTGCTGATCCCCAGCGCCAGCGCCAGCCGGCCCGACACGCCGTCGGCGGCGAGCACCAGCGGCGCCCGGAACTCCACCGGCTTCTTGTCCTTGCCGGTCGTCGCGGTCACCCCGACCACCCGGCCGGCGGTGTCGGTGATCGGACCCGTCACGTTCGTGTTGGTACGCAGGAGTACGCCGGCGGCGACGGCCCGCTCGCTCAGCAGCTCGTCGAAGTCCAGCCGGGTCCGGGTCAGCCCGAAGTCCGGGTACGTCGCGAGGTCCGGCCAGTCCAGCTCCAGCCGGATGCCGCCGCCGATCACCCGCAGCCCCCGGTTGCGCAGCCAGCCCGGCGCGTCGATGTCGACGCCCATCTTGATCAGCTGCTTCACCGAGCGCGGGGTCATCCCGTCGCCGCAGACCTTCTCCCGGGGGAACTCGGTCTTCTCCAGCTGGAGCACGTCCAGCCCGTGCTGCGCCAGGTAGTACGCCGCGGCCGACCCGCCGGGGCCGGCGCCGACGACGATGACATCGGCCGTACCGCCCGATTCGTCCTCGGCGCTCCGCGCGGACGGCGCGAGCTGGGCGTCGGGTGCGTCCGACACGACGCCGGTCGGTACGGCGGTGTCGCTGGCACTGCCGGAGTCGGTCACGGTGACCTCTCAAACGAACGATCGATGGGGGCGATCGGGCCGCTTGTGAAGACTTTCACGAGCGCCGATATGGAGTCTAGGACGCACTGCTGTGCCGCCACCGGTTAGGCGAACCTAACTGCCCGACCGGTAATGATCATGACCTGCGGCTTCCCCTTCACCATGTCATCACGGCGACCGGCGCTTCGCACGGGTACCGCCAGAGCACCCCGCGCCGCCGTCCGATCACCGCCCGCCGCCACGGTCCGGCCGTACGCAGCGGCAGTCCCACCGGGTACCGGGGCGTTCCGGCCGGGTGCGGCGCTCCCGCCGGGTGCCGCGGCGTTCCGGCCGGGTGCGGCGCTCCCACCGGGTGCGGCGTTCCGGCCTGCGGCGTTTCGGTCGGGTGCCGCCGAGGTCCGGCGACGGTCCAACCTGCCGGCCACCCCGGTCGGGTCCGGCTCGGGCAGGTGTGCGGATCCGGACCGGTCGGCCGGGACGAGCTCGATGGCCGTCGGAGTCATGCGCGGGTGGCGCGGTGCAACGCGACGATCCCGCCGGTCAGGTTCCGCCACGCCACGCTCGTCCAACCCGCGGCCCCGATCCGGTCGGCGAGGTCCGCCTGCTCCGGCCACGCCTGCACCGACTCCGGCAGATACTCGTACGCCGCCGGGTTGCTGCCGATCCGCCCGGCCACCACCGGCAGGGCGTGCACCAGGTACTCCTCGTACACGGTGCGGAACGGGCGGAATGTCGGATGGCTGAACTCGCAGATCACCAGCCGCCCGCCGGGCCGGGTGACCCGGGCGAACTCGCCGATCGCGGCATCGATGTCGGCCACGTTGCGCAGCCCGAACGTGATCGTCACCGCGTCGAAGCTGTGATCCGCGAACGGCAGCGCCATCGCGTCGCCCGCCACCCGCGGCGCGACCCGCCCGGCGTCCTGCCCCCGGCGGAGCATCCCCAACGAGAAGTCGCAGGCCACGACGTGGGCACCGGACCGGGCCAGCTCCACCGTGGACACCGCCGTACCCGCGGCCACGTCGAGGCACCGGTCGCCCGGCCGCAACCCGAGCGCGCGTCGGGTCGCCCGGCGCCACAGCCGGTCCTGCCCCAGCGAGATCACCGTGTTGGTCAGGTCGTACCGGTCGGCGACGTCGTCGAACATCGACGCCACCTCACGTGGCTCCTTGTCCAGGGTCGCCCGACTTCCGTGCAGGTCCGTCACGCCACACACTCTGTCAGACTGCCCCGGCCGCCCGTCGGCGACCGCCGAATCCGCACCGCATCTCCCCGCGGGCGGCCGGTGCCGGGGCGGGCACCGCCACTCGGCGCAGGTGGATGCCGGGGGGCGGGCACCGCCCTCGGCGCAGGTGGATGCCGGGGGGCGGGGCACCGCCACTCGGCGCGGGTGGATGCCGGGGCTTCGCCCGTACCCCGGCCGCGAAGGCGCGTACGGACGACCGGGGTCGCCCGTACGCGCCGCGGCGTGCGGATCAGCGCAACAGCGAGAGATCGACGGCGTCGGCCATGGCGCGGTAACCGGCGTCGCCGGGATGCAGGTGATCACCGCTGTCGTACGCGGGGGCCAGCCGGGTCGGGTCGGCCGGGTCGGCGGTGGCCCGGTCGAAGTCGACGACCCCGTCGAACGCACCACTCGTACGGATCCACTGGTTCAGCGCCTGACGCTGCTGCTCGCCGAACGCCGTGCCGTAGTCCCCGCCGTACTGTGCGGTCGAACCGCCGAACGGGGTCAGCGTGGCACCGATGACGCGCAGTCCGCGGGCGTGCGCCCGGGCGATGAGCTGGCGGTCGCCCGCGATGAGCTGGTCGGCCGTGGCGCTCGCCGCGCCGATGTCGTTGATGCCCTCCAGCAGGATCACGTCGCGTACGCCGGCCACGTCGAACACGTCGCGGTCGAGCCGGTGCAACGCGCTCGGCCCGTACCGCACGGGGATGCGGTCGGCGAGGATCTCGTTGCCGCTGATCCCGGCGTTCGCGACGGACAGGGTGCGGCCGGGGAGCGCGCCGAGCCGGCGGGCGAGACCGTCCGGCCAGCGGCTGTCGGTGTTGCGGGTCGAGGCCGTGCCGTCGGTGATGGAGTCGCCGAGCGTCACGACGGTCCCGGCGACGCGCCGGCTCGGCGTCACCTGGACCGAGTCGACGAACATCGAGCAGTCGACCGCCCGGTCGTACCCCGTGGTGGCGGCGTCGAGCGACCGGTCGCCGGCGGCGAGGTAGCTGTCCCGCAGTCCCCGCGGATGCTGCGTCACCGGCCCGGTGGGGTCGGGCAGGTAGACGGAGACGGCCAGCTGGCGCAGCACCGGTACGCCGAGCGCGACGGGGTCGCTGAGCACCCGCCCGCCGGCCGGCACCGTCACGGACGCCTGACCGCGGAAGGTCAGGCGCCGCATCGTGCCGGGGACGGTGCCAGCGTCGGCGCCGCGTACCGCGACGGAGGCGTGGCCGACGTGCAGCGGCGTACCGCCGAAGACGTTGGTCACCCGTACCCGGACGAGGTCACCACCGGTCGAGGCGGTCAGCACGTTGCGGACCGTCTGGTCGCTGAGCCCCGTGTACGCCGGGCAGTCGGCCGCGTCCACCGACGACTGGGTGGAGCTCGCCGTCCAGGCCGTGACCCACGTCGGGTGCGCCGGCCGGCCGGGCCGCGCCGCGGCGGGTGCCGACAGTGAGGCGCAGGTCAGCGCGGCGACACCGACCCCGATCAGGGCACGGACGGCCGATCGTCTCAGCATGCGCAGGTCCCTTCATCGACTGTTATAAGTTCTTGTTTCCTTAACAGGGAATGATGTCGTTTTTCACAGTCGAGGTCCAGACCGTCCGGCCCAACGGTCAGCCGCGCGGCACCGGTATGCGGTGGCCGTCGAGCTGCGTCAGGGTGAGCAGGGCGAGCGAGTCGGTCCAGGCCAGCGGCGCGACCGAGGACGGGTGGCCCGACTCGTCCACCTGCTCCGGCAGGGCGCCGAGCACCGTGCGGTGCGCGGCGAGCCAGTCGACCAGCTCGGCGGCCTGGGCGCGCCGGCCCGTACCCGACCAGGCCAGTGCGAAGAACATCGTCTCCGGCGTCCAGGTCGCCGCGTGCTGCCAGTCCTCCCCCGGTACGACGCCGCCGTTGGCGCGGCGCAGCGCGTCGAAGCTGTGTTGCAGCGCCGCGTCGAGCCCGCGCGGAGCGACCGTGAACGGCGGCGCGAGGAACGCGACGGCCGAGTCCAGCCCGCTCCCGTCGACGATCGTGCGCTGGTATCCGTTGGCGCCGAACGTCGCCGCGATCCCGTCACTCAACCGGTCCGCCGCCCGCTGCCAGCGGCGCGCGTCGTCCGGCCGCCCGTACCGTCGGGCGAGGTCGGTGGCGGAGCGGAGACCAGCGAGCAGCGGCGCGGCCGTACCGAGGTTGGGTGCGTCGGTGCCGATCTCCCAGTAGTCGGGGCTGGCCGGCGGGAGACCGCGGTCGTCCAGGCTGGCCGCCGCGTAGTCGGCCGCGCGGCGCATCGTCGGGTAGAGCGCGCGGGCGTCGTCGGGGTCGCCGCCGGCCCGTACCCACTGCCACAGTGCCCACGGGACCCAGCCGTTGCCGTCGAGCTGCCACTGCCGGTCGTCCGGCGGTCCGGCGCCGTCGAGCGTGGTCCGGGCGTCCCAGGTGCCGTCGGCGCGCTGCGTGCCGGCCGTGAACCGGAGGATCCGGTACGCCTCGGCAAGGTGCCCGGTGCGCGCCAGCGCGACGGAGACGAAGCTGGCGTCCCGCGGCCACGAGTAGGCCCACGCGCCGTACCACGCGGCGGCGACCGCGCCGTTCGGCTGGGTCAGCAGGCGCAGGTCGAGCAGGGCGCGGGCGGACATCTCCCGGTCCCGCGCGGTACGCCCGGGGACGCGGCCGGCGGCGAGCCAGGCGCGGCTCTCCCGGACCGCGGCGGCGGCGCCCGGGTCGTCGGCCGGCACCGTCACCGGCGCGGCGGCGCCGGCCGGCAGGTATCGCAGCCGGCCGTCGGGGAGGCGCAGCACGTCGCTGCCCGGCACGTACGCCGCGCCGGCGGCCTCCAGCGGGCTGAGCGCGACGACGTGGTCGGCGTTGCCCAGCAGGCCGGCCGTGTAGACCGAGAGGTCACTCGTCGGCAGGTGCCGGAAGCAGGTGTTGTCGGCCGCGCAGTCCGCCACGTCGTTGACCGCGAAGGCCAGGTGGCGAGCGGTCTCCCGATGCCAGCCGCCCCAGTACGGCGCGTCGTAGTTCCAGCTCGCCAGCCCGCTGCCGGTCGTGCTGCCCTGCCAGACGACGCTGCCGTCGGCGCCGGAGACGGAGACGGCCAGGTAGTGCGTCACGTCCGGCGGGATCGTGGCGTCGAGCGGCACCCGCACCCACCCGCTGCCCGTACCGCCGAGGCCGGCGAGGTCCAGGTGCGCGGTGGCGACCGCGCTGGCCGGGTCGTCGACCGCGGTGCGGACCGAGACGTCGACGGTGCCAACCGTCGACTTGCTGACGAGGAAGACGCTCACCGACGTCAGCCGACCGGCGTCGGTGCTGAACTCCTGCGCGCCACCGTGGTCCGGCGCGGCGATCTGGTAGAGCGCGCTGCCGTGGTCGAGCTGCCTGTCGTACCCCTCGGCGGCGTGCGCCACCCCGGAACCTGCCGTCACCAGCACCACCGCCGCACTCAGCACGGCGCCGCAGCGCCGCATCCGACCAGCCATGACAACCCGCCCTTCCGGCGCGGAGACCCGCGCGCCGGGCGAAACGTTAGCGGCGGACTTTCGGCACGCAAAGTGCCCCGGAAGCCTGTGGACAACGCCTGTGGACAACCCGACGCCGGGAGCCTCCGCGTGGTATGTCCTTCGGGTACGCCATCGGCACGGCCGGACCGCTACGCTCCCGGCCGTCCCCTTCGAGGAGGCACCACATGACCAGGCACATCTCGTGACCGGGCCCAGCGCGTGACCGGGCCCGGCTCGGGCACCCGCACCGACGACCCGCTGCTGCCCCACCTGGTGTGGGAGGCCGTGCTGTTCGTCATCGCGCTGGTCAGCGTCGCGGTGCTGCTCGTCAGCGCCCCGACCGGCGCCCCGATCCTGTCGAACTTCCTGCTCTCCGCGGGCGTCACGGGCTTGCTCGCCACCGGCGTCGCGGCATCCATGCGTACCGCCACGCCGAACCTGGCGGCCGGCGCGATCTCCTCGGGGGCCGGCCTGCTCACCGCACGGCTGGTCAGCCAGTCGCACTGGTCCCTGCTCGCCGCCGGGCTGGTGGCGGTCGTCGCCGCGACGCTGACCGGCGTACTGCTCGGCGGCATCGCGGGCGCGCTGTCCGTGCCCGGCTGGGCGGTGACGTTCGGCGCCGCGATCGCGATCCAGGGCCTGATGGTCACGCTGACCCAGGCCGGGAGCATCCCCATGGTGGGGGTCCCGCTGCCGTTCGGCGGCCTCTGGTTCACCCTGTTCCTGCTCGTCTCGCTCGGCGGCGGCGCGGTGTGGCTCGTCCCCGCGGTACGGCGGACCCTGGGCTCGACCCGGCGCGTCGGCGACGCCGCGCAGTGGGGCGGGGTGGCCGCGTTCGGCGCGCTGGCCGGAGTCTCGGTGTCCAGCCTGCTCGCGGGCCTGTCCGGGGTGGTCACCGCGCAGCGGATCCAGGCCGGCATGACCACCGACACCAGCACCTTGTCCTTCGCGCTCGGCGCGGTCCTGCTCGGCGGGGTCAGCGTGTTCGGCCGGCGGGCGGGTGTCGCCGGCACGGCGCTGGCGGTCGTCACGCTCACCGCGATACAGACCACGATGATCCTGAAGGGCGCAAGCTCCGGCGCCATCGCGATCCTCGCCGCCGCCGCGATCGTCCTCGGCCTGCCGGTAAGCCGGCTGATGGAGACCATCGCGGGCCGGATGCCCGCCCGCCGCACCGTCGACCGCACGCCCGTGGCAGGACCGCCCGCGTACGTCTCGTGGCCGGGCGCGGCTCCAGTCGCGACGTACGACCGGGACCCGTCACCGCGGAACCCCGCCGGCGGCACGGCGCATCCCGCACCGCCGCAGGATCCCGTTGGCGGCGCGACGCATGCCGCACCGCCGCAGAGCCCCGCCCCGGGCGCGATGCCGCAACCCTCGGTGGGAACGATGCCGCAGGGCCCGCCCACCGGGACAACCGCACCGCCCACCACGATGCCGCCGGCGACCGGGTGGGGAGCATCGGGCATGCCGAGCGCCCAGCCGAACCCCGGCGTACGGCCCGGCGAGGAGCCGCGCGGGCCGGCGGGAGGCTGATCAGACCAGGTTCAGCCGGGTACGCGGGTTGTCGAGGGCGATCGACGAGACGTGCGACCGTACGCGCTCGTCGGTCGGGTCGTCGGCCGGCGTGTGGTGCACCCGCATGTGGTGGTAGAGGGTGTCGCGCTGGGCCGGGATCCGGTCGGCGTTGCGGATCATCCAGACGAGCTGGAGAAGGTTGGAGCGGTGCCGGGCACCGGCGGAGGAGATCACGTTCTCCTCCAGCATGATCGAGCCGAGGTCGTCGACGCCCATGTGCAGCGAGAGCTGGCCGACGTCCTTGCCGGTGGTCAGCCAGGACGACTGCAGGTGGTTCACGTTGTCCAGGAACAGCCGCGCGACCGCGAGCAGCCGCAGGTACTCCTGGTTCGTCGCCTGCGTGCGCCCCTTCAGGTGGTTGTTCTCCGGCTGGTACGTGTACGGGATGAAGGAGCGGAACCCGCCGCTCCGGTCCTGTACGTCCCGGATCATCCGCAGGTGTTCGATCCGCTCGGCGTTCGTCTCGCCGGTGCCCATGAGCATCGTCACGGTGGACTCGATGCCCATGCCGTGCGCCTCCTCCATGACCTCCAGCCAGCGCTCGCCGGACTCCTTGAGCGGGGCGATGACCTTGCGCGGGCGGGCGGGCAGGATCTCCGCGCCGGCGCCGGCCAGCGAGTCGAGCCCGGCGTCGTGGATGCGGCGCAGCGCCTCCTCGGTGGACACGCCGGAGACCCGCGCCATGTGCACGATCTCGCTCGCGCCGAGCGAGTGAATCACGAGCTGCGGGAACTGCGCCTTGATCGCGGCGAACGTCGTCTCGTAGTACTCGACGCCGAAGTCCGGGTGGTGCCCGCCCTGGAACATGATCTGCGTGCCGCCCAACTCGACGGTCTCGGCGCAGCGGGCGAGGATCTCGTCGAGGTCGCGTACCCAGGTCTCGGCGTGCTTCGGCGCCCGGTAGAACGCGCAGAACTTGCAGGCCGTGAGGCACACGTTCGTGTAGTTGATGTTGCGCTCGATGATGTACGTGACGATGTTGTCCGGGTAGCGCCGGCGCCGGACCGTGTCGGCCGCCTCGCCCAGCGCGTGGAACGGCGCGTCGGTGTAGCAGAGCAGCGCCTCCTCGGGCGTGATCCGCCCACCGTCCGCCGCACGCTGCAGGATCTCGTCGATCACCCGGTTCTCCGTCACGACCCCGAGGGTACTCATGGCGCCCGCCGCGCCGTCACCGCGACCGACGGCGGCGCTTGTCACGCCGCGCGAGGTCACGGGAGTTCGCGGCGCGCGAGCTGGTCGCGTACGTGCGGGGGCAGCAGCTCGCGCATCTGGTCCGGCAGCAGCGGCAGGTCGAGCAGGCTGAGCTTCGCCTGGCTGCGCTGCCGGTGCGTCCGGACGTCCAGCCGTACCACGAGGCCGGCGTCGGGCCGCAGCTCCGCCCGCACGGTACGGCCGGGTTCGAGGTGGTCCACGACCTGCCCGTCGGTCTCGACCGCGGGCCGGCCGGCGTGCTCTTCGTCGGGGAAACCGGCACCCTCGTCGTACCCGCCGTCGCGGAGACCGCCGCTGGTCCGGTCGCCGCCGGCAGGCCCGCCCCCGCTGGTGTGGAGGCCACCGCCGGATCCGTTGCCGCCCGCGCGGAGGCCGCCGGTGGACCCGTCGATCTGCTCACCACCGCGAAGGTCGTCCGCGGGGACGTCGCCGCGGAGCAGGCCGCGGTAGCCGTGGGCGTTGGGGCCGGGGTCGGGCAGCAGGCCGAACTCGACGTGCTCACCGGCGGCGAGTACGAGCGGACGGCTGATGCCCGACATCGGTGCGACCGGCGTGATCACGACGGCGTCCGTACTCGGCGACAGCAGCGGCCCGCCCGCCGAGTAGCTGTGCGCGGTGGAGCCGGTCGGCGTGGCCATGATCACCGCGTCGGCGCGGTAGTACCCGTACTGCTGGCCGTCGATGGTGAGGATCGCGTTGACCGTGCTCTCGCCGGGGCTGCGGGACAGGGCGAGGTCGTTGAACGCGACGCGGGCCTGATCACCGATCGTGACGCGCAGGCAGCTGTGCCGTTCAACGGTGACGTCACCGTCGGCGAGCCGGTCGAGCGCGCCGCGCAGCTCGGGCAGCTCGATCTCGACGAGGAAACCGAGCCGGCCCATGTTCACGCCGAGTACCGGCCGAGGGTCGTCGGCGACGAGCCGCAGCGCGCCCAGCATCGTGCCGTCGCCGCCGATGCTGACCAGCGCGTCGCAGGTGGTGAGCAGGCCGGCCGGCACCGGTACGGCCGACGCGACGCGAGCCCGGTCCCGCTCGTCGACGCAGACCGTGACGCCGCGCCGGGCGGCCCAGTCGACGACGACGTCGGTCGCCTCGCCCACGTCGCGGCTGGGATGCAGCACGAGCCCGAGCCTGCCCAGTTCGCCCATGTCACCACCTCATCACGCGTACGGCGGCGCCGCTGGGCGATTCTGCTCACCCGTCGAGCAGGTTGCGCGCGCCGGTGACGGACCACGCGTGGTCGATCAGGTCCCCGCGCACCCGCAGGATGTCGTGCCCGGCGACCTGCCGCGTCGTACCGTCGCGGTCGACGACGTCGGCCACCCACCGGCACGCCAGGTGGCCGGGTCGCGTGCCGTCCGCGTCGACGACCGGGCCGACGTCGGTGCGGTAGCGCAGGGACGCGTACCGCTCGCGGAACGCGCCGATGTAGCCGGCCGTGGCCGCGCCGCCGACCAGGTCGTCGGCGCCGTCCGCGGCGGCGGTGGCACTGCCGAACCCGACGCGGAAGTCGTCGGTGAGGATCTGCGGGCCGAGGCCCAGCTCGCCGTTCCACAGGTCGGTCCAGGCGTCCCAGAGTCGTACGCACACCTGCCGGGCATCGTCCGCCGGTGTGCCGATGTCGGTGTTCGCGGTGCTGGTCATGTCGGTGGTTCCCTCCGTGTCGGGGTCCGGCGTCGCGGACCCGGCGGGCGGTGTGGGGACCATCGTTCAGGCGTGGCGCGACACCGTCCTGTCGGTGTTTGCGATCACGTCGAGGTCGACCAGCTCGTGCCCGAGCGCGTCGACCTCGGACAGGTCGACGGGGCGCGGCGGGACCGTCTCGGGCAGCGCCTCGGCGGTCGTGATCCGGTCGAGCCGGAACCCGCGTACCCCGTCGCGCAGCCGGCACCAGCCGATCAGGTACCAGTGCTCGCCGCCCAGGAAGCCGATCGGCTCGACGTCGCGTCCGCTGGTGAGGCCGGCCCGGTCGGTGTACGCGAGGCGCAGCACGCGCCGCCCGGCGAGCGCCGCACGGATCGCGGCGGGTACCGCGGGACCGGGTCGGGCGATCATCCGGATGCGGCCGGCCAGGTCGGCGGCGGCGGTGCGGTCGGGCGCGGGGAGTACGGCGAGGATCTTCTGCAGGGCGCCGCGGGCGGCGTCGGCGAACGGGGGATCCGTCCAGGGCGTGCAGGCCGGCGGCGAGCGCCGTGGCTTCGGTGGGGGTGAGCGCGAGCGGCGGCAGCGTACGGCCGGGGTCGAGGACGTAGCCGCCGGTCCGGCCGGTCCGTGCGTGGATCGGCACGCCCGCCTGCTGCAACGCGGCGAGGTCGCGTTCGACAGTGCGGGCGCTGACCTCGAACCGGGCGGCGAGCCAGCGGGCGCTGCGCGGCCGGGGCGCGACCGCGCGCAGCTCCTCGACCAGGGCGTACAGCCGGTCGGTTCGATTCACGGTGGTGACCGTACCGGTGGTGCGGGACCGTTTCCGGCCCCGCACCACCGGCGCTCACGCGGCGTCGGCGATCATGCGGCGTCGGCGGCGTTGTAGGCGTCGTGCGCCTCGAACCCGTAGTACGGGTGCCATTCGCGGCCGCTGCCGCTGACGCTGATGTTGCCGATCTGGGTACCGATGCCGGTCGAGGGGTCGAAACCCTGTAGGAACGGTCCGCCGGAGGAGCCGCCGGTCTGGATGCAGTCGATGCCCCAGATCCCGCCGCCGGGGTGGCCGGTCTCGAACACCTCGGTACCGGCGCACCAGTTGAGCTGTTCGCCGTTGCCCTCGGCGTCGGACCCGCCGTAGCCGAACGAGTGGACGTACTGGCCGGGGCTCTGGTCGAAGCCGATGCCCTCGCCGCCGACCGCGTCGACCAGCCGGGTGCCGTTGAGCGGGCTCATCGTGGCGAACGCGGCGTCCCACGTCGGGTCCGGGTCGCCGATCCGCTGGGACATCCAGTGCAGCGAGCTGGCGGTGAAGGTGCCGTGCGGCCGGTTGCCGTGGTCGTAGGCGGGGATGAAGACCCAGTTCTGGTACACCTCGCCGGTGGTCGCGTCGACGACGCAGTGCCCGGCGGTCGCCACGATCGACTTGTTGCCGCTGTTCACGGCGTCTCCGGAGCAGGCGTACGTGCCGGACGAGTTGGAGAAGAACACCTTCCCGGCGGTGCTGGCGATCAGCCCGCCGGAGGTCCAGCGTTGCGGTGAGCTGGCCGCCGGCCGCATCACCGTGCCGCCGGTCGCGCCGCCGGCCGGCAGCACCCCGGGCACCGCGTACGGCCTGCGCCGCGCCGCGGGCCGGGGAGTGTTTGCGCGTCGGGTGGGCGTCGCGGCGGGGGCGGCGTCGAGGTCGACGGCCGACGCGAGCCGTTCGGGCGTCCAGTACGCGAGGGCGGCGCGCTGCTGGGCGGCGGTGACGTTCGCCGACCGTACGGCGTGGGGTGCGGCGGCGGACGCGGTCGGGGCGGCGAGGCCGGCGACGGCCAGGCCGAGCCCGAGGAGTACGGCGAGGGCGCGGCCCCGTCGGGCGGCCGGTGGTGGTGTCGGGGTGCGGGGTGCGGTGGGGGTGGATGGCCGGTGCTGCCGCACGGGGATCACCTCACGAGGGGTTGTGTGACAACGATGTCAGGCTATTAAGAAACAACCCGAACAGTCTGTCAATACCCCAGAGGGCGCAGCTCTCATCAATCCGGGCGTACCACCTCGGTACGCCCGCGCAACGTCCGCAGCATCCGCGCGTCCGTGAACCCCACCGCGCGGGCCGCGGACTCGGTCGTCGCACCCTGCCCCAGCAGGTACCGGGCCCGCTCCACCCGCAACGACTGCTGGTAGCGCAGCGGCGTCAGCCCGGTCGCCGCGGCGAACCGGCGGGTCAGCGTACGTTCGCTGACGCCGACCGAGGCGGCCACCTCCGACAGCGGCAGCGGCTCCGCGAAGCGTTCGTCGATCAGGTCCTGCGCCCGGTGCACCGAGTCGGACACGTGCGCGCGGTGCCGCAGCAGCGTGCTGGACTGCGGCTCGTCGCCGTTGCGCCGGGCGTACACGACCATGGCGCGGGCGGCGCGCGCCGCGACGGCCGGGCCGTGCCGCGTCGCGATCAGGTACAGCGCCAGGTCGATGCCGCTCGCGATCCCCGCCGACGTGACGATCCGGCCGTCCACCACGTAGAGCACGTCGCGCACCACCGTCGCCCTCGGGTACCGCCGGGCGAACTCCTCCTGCACCTCGTGGTGTGTGGTGCAGCGCCGGCCGTCGAGCAGGCCGGCCAGGCCGAGCGCGTCGGCGCCCGCGCAGACGCTGGCGACGGTACCGCCGGCGGCGTGGTGCGCGGCGATCCGGCGCGCGGTGTCCGCGGTGATCGGGGTCGGGCCGCGCAGCAGCGACGCCCGCCAGCCCGGCACGATCACCAGGTCGTCCGGCCGGAGCTCCGGCCACCCGGTGTCCGCGCGCAGCGACAGGCCCTGCGCGGTCGGTACGTCGGGCGTCTCGGCGACGTACCGCAGGTCGTACGGGTGGCCGAGGTCGTCCGCGGTGGAGAACGCCTGCGCCGGGCCCGCGAGGTCGAGCAGGTGCAGGCCCGGCACCAGTACGAAGACGACGGTGGTCACGATCCAGTCAGCTCATCCACGGTCGCGACGGTGGCGAACCGGCCGGATAGTGCGTACGCGGTGCGTGCCAGGATCTCGTCCGTGCCGAGGGTCCGCGGGTCGGCCAGGATCTCCTCGACGGTACGACCGGCCGGCGCGTCCGGGTGCTCGATCGGGTTCGTCGCGGTCGCGTCGATCGCGAACGTCACCTCGTACCCGAGATCGGACGCGAGCCGCGCCGTCGTCTCGCAGCACTGCTCGGTACGGATGCCGGAGACCGTGAGCCGGCGGACCCCGCGGGCGGTCAGCAGCTGCTGAAGGCTGGTCGTGGTGAAGGCGTTGTGCGAGGTCTTCGTCATGACCGGCTCGCCGTCACCGGGTTCGAGCCCGGCCATCGGGCGGACGTGGCCGTTCACCGGGTCGAACGGGCCGTCGCTGCCGGGCTCGGTGTGCAGCACCCAGACCACGAGGTCGCCCCGGTCGCGCGCCGCGGCCACGAGACGGTTCACCTGGCTGACGATGTTCGGGTTGGAGTTCGCCGCCCACAGCGGCCGGGTCCGGAACGACTCCTGTACGTCGATCACGAGCAGTGCGGATGTCATGTGTCCATCGTGGGCTGCGGCGCGGTCGGCGACCAGCCCGGATCCGGCCGGTGACCGGAACGATCCGGTCAGCCCGACCGGACCGCGCCGGCGGTGCCGGACCGGATCAGACAGACGAGCAGCCTCGTGCCGTTGCGACGCATGTTGACACGGGTGGGCCGGTCCGATACAAACGTGCCGTCCGATCGGCGCCCACACCCATCCCCGGGAGCGACCACATGCGAGACGGACGGTCCGAGGCGCCCGGCACGACACGGCTGCTCGACGATCCCGGACCCGGCGAGCCGGCGCTGCTCCGCCACTTCGAGGACGTGGTCGCCGCCGACCAGAAGATCGAGCCGCGCGACTGGATGCCCGACGGGTACCGGTCGATGATGGTGCGGCAGATCGGGCAGCACGCGCACTCCGAGCTGATGGGGATGCAGCCCGAGTCGAACTGGGTCAGCCGGGCGCCGAGCCTGCGCCGGAAGGCGGCCCTGATCGCGAAGATCCAGGACGAGGCCGGCCACGCGATGTACCTGTACGCGGCGGCCGAGACCCTCGGTGTGTCCCGCGACGAGCTGCTCGCCGAGCTGCACAGCGGCCGGCAGAAATACAGCGTCGTGTTCAACTTTCCGGCGACGAGCTGGGCGGACATCGGCACGATCGGCTGGCTGCTGGACGGCGCCGCCATCGCCAACCAGGTGCCCCTGTGCCGCTGCTCCTACGGCCCGTACGCCCGCGCCATGATCCGCATCTGCAAGGAGGAGTCCTTCCACCAGCGCCAGGGGTACGCGATCCTGCACGAGCTGTCGCACGGCACTCCGGCGCAGAGGCGGATGGCGCAGGAGTCGGTGGATCGCTGGTGGTACAAGGGGTTGGCGCTGTTCGGTCTGCCGGACGCGCAGTCCCGCAGCACGGCGCAGTCGATGGCGTGGAAGATCAAGCGCCTCACCAACGACGAGGTACGGCAGAAGTACGTCGACGTCATCGCCCACCAGGTCGGTTCGCTCGGCCTCACGCTCCCCGACCCGGCGCTGCGCTGGAACGCCGACCGCGGGCACTGGGACTACACGCTGCCGGACTTCGCCGAGCTGACCGAGGTCATCAAGGGCAACGGGCCGTGCAACCGGCAGCGGATGGAACGCCGCCGCCGGGCGTACGACGACGGCGCGTGGGTCCGCGAGTCGGCCCTGGCCTACGCGACGAAGCAGCGTCGGCGGGCGGGCTGACGCCGGTCAGGTCGCGACGGCGGCGGCCCGCGTAGCGGCGGGTGGGCGCATCTCGGCCTGGAACGGCTGCCCGCACAGCGACCGGAAGAACCGGCCGGACCGCGCCGGGTCCCCCGCCGCGGCGCGCAGCCGCGCCAGCCGGTCCTCGCCCAGGTCGAGCCGCGCCATCGACAGCGTGACCAGGTACTCGTCCATCAGCAGCTCGTCGCGTCGCCGCTCGAAGCGGAGCAGCGCCGAGCGCAGCCGGTACGGGTCGGCGAGGCCGTCGGCGACGCTGTCCGCCAGCAGCCGCGCCTGGTGGAACGCGTCGGTGATGCCGCGCGCGGTCAGCGAGTCCTTGTGGTGGCCGGCGTCGCCGACGAGCGCCCACCCGGGGCCGACGGCCTGCCGGAAGTAGTTGTGCTGCGCGCCCGTCCCGTACAGCCGCTCCGCCGGCGACGACAGCCGCTCGCGTACATCGGGCGCCGCGGCACGGATCCCCGCCAGGTACGCGGCATTCGCGTCCCGGCGCACCCGCTCGTACTCGGCCTGCGGGAAGTACGTGGCGACCAGCGTGAGCCCGTCGTTCGTCGGGACGACGCCGACCCAGCGGCCGGGCGCCTCGTGGATCTCGAACCGGTCGGACACCGCCGGCCAGTACGTGTAGTAGACGCAGGTCGTCAGCGGGTCCGCGATCCGGGTGACGGCACCGGCCCGCGCCGCGACGACCGACCGCATCCCGTCGGCGCCCACGACCAGCCGGGCCCGCTCATCGACGGGCGCACCGTCCGCGCCGCGCGCGCGTACGCCGACGACCTGGCCGTCCTCGACGATCAGGTCCGTCACCCGGTAGCCGTCGCGGAACTCGACGCCCGCGGACACGGCCGCCTCCACGAGGAGCCGGTCGAGCAGGTACCGCCGGGGCGCGAGCGCCGCGCCCATCCCGTCGTACGCCCAGGCCGGGCCGTCGATCGCCACGTCCGCGGCCCGGTACCCGACGTGGTCGATCGGCGGGCAGCCGGTGCCGAGCACGGCGTCCAGCAGCCCCCAGTCGCGCAGCAGCGCCACCCCCGGCTGCTGCACGTAGTGGGTGGACAGGGTGTCGCGGCCGAGGCGCGCCCGGTCGACGAGCAGCACGCGGAAACCCTTGCGGGCCAACAGCATCGCGGTCGGCGCGCCGGCACAGCCGGCGCCGACGACCAGCACGTCATGCACGGGACAGGCTCCCGGCCCGTACCTCGTCGGGCTGCGCGCCGCCGGGCTGGCGGCCACGTACCAGGGCGGCGTTGTCGCGGGTGAGCCGCACGATGCTGGCGAGCAGCTCGACGCTGCCGCCGCTGCTGCCGACCGGGAACAGGCGCAGGTCCTCCTGGTACGACTTGCGCGCGACCGTGACGTGCTTGGCCCGGAACCCGAGCAGCGCCCGCATCGACTGTTCCACCGCGGTCGCGGCGGCCATCAGCCGCGGATCGGGCTCGGCGGCACCGACCTTCGCCAGCGCCTCGCTCACCCTCGTCACGAGTGACGGGCCGGTCGCGAGGCGCGGGTACAGCCGGCGCCACTCGGGCAGCGCGTACGGGATGCCCTGGCGCCAGAAGGTCTCGTAGCCGGCGTCACCGTGGTCGGCCGCCCAGAGCGTCAGGTCCAGCAGCGGCACGGGAAGGCCGGCGCCGGCGCCGCCGAGCCAGACCTGGCCGCCGACCGTCACGTCGCCGAAGTACGGGCGCAGGTCCTGGGCGAAGAACGCCGGGCTGACCCGGTCGATGACCAGTTCGATCGCCTCGTCCAGCGAGGACAGGTCGGCGCGGAAGCTGCCCATGGCCGTCAGGAACCCCGGGCTCGTCAGCTCCGCCTCGGCCAGCGGTACGCACTGGTCCACGGCCCGCGCCAGCCGCGGCAGGCTCAGCCGTACCGAGTCGATGAGCGCGCTCTCCTGCGGGTCGCCGGTGTAGCTGCGTTGCCGTTCGCCGTGCGGGTTCCACACGCTGTAGTGGTGCACGGTGTCCCGCGGTACGACGTCGCCGCGGTCGGCGAGACGCAGCAGGACCGGTTCCACCTCGGGTACCTCGGTCACCGGCTCCAGGTCGTGCCGCTTGATCGAGCCGAGCAGTACGCCCAGGTCGCGCATCGCGGCACGCGCCCGGTACGGGTCGGCGTCGAGGTCCGGTGTGGCGGCGGCGACCAGGCGGCGCAGGGTGTCGACGAGGGCGGGCACGTCGCCCGCCGCGTTCATCGCCGGCAGGTGGCGGAGCAGGTCGTCGGCGTGCAGCGGGTCCAGCGCGCGGACCCGCCGGTGTTCCCGTTCCGTGCCGCGCTCGGGTAGGGACATGGCGGCGTCACTCTCCCACGGTGGGCAGTTCGTCGACGAGGACGTTGGACAGCACCGATCCGTCCCAGCGCACCTGACGCAGGTAGAACTTCTGGACCGGCGCGTGCTTGGCACTGAATTGCCAGTTCCCCCGTGGGTCTGTCTGGATGCCGAGGTCGCTGATCGCCTTGTTCACGGTGGCCCCGGTGAGTTGGCCGCCGCCGTCGTCGACCGACGCGATCGCCTGGTCCAGCACCGAGGCGGCGCTGTACCCGTAGGCCGCCGGCTCGTTCGGCGTGGACCCGTACGTGTGCTGGTAGGCAACGACGAACGCCCGGTTCGCGTCGTTGTCCAGCGTCGGCGTGTAGTCGAGCGAGCTGTAGATGTCGAGCGCCGACTTGCCCTCGACGTTGAGCAGGTCGCAGCAGGTGACCGGGCCCGCGGCGTACACCTTGATGCCCTTGTCGGCGAGGCCGAGCGCCTGGTAGTCGTTGACGAACCGGACCGCCTGCAGCCCGGTGGCCCAGACGTACACCGCCGTGGCGCCGCGCTGCTCGGCGTCCTTCAGGTACGACCGGTAGCTCGTCTTCGTGCTGTACGGCACGTACACGGGCTTGCCGTCGGCGTTGGCCAGCTTCCCGCCGGCCTTCTTGTACGTGTCGACGAACGTCTGCGCGGTGTCCCGCTTCGCCGGCCCGAGGTCCGTGCCGATCGCGTACACGGTGCCGATGTTGTGCTGCGCGACGTACGCGCCGAGCGCGGTGGCCCCGTCGGAGGTGAGGTTCGAGGCGCACCAGACGTACGTGGGGTCGGGCACCGGCGTGCAGGCCAGCGAGATCACCAGCGGCAGCCGCTTCTTCGTGATGGTGGGCGCCAGCGCCATCACGGTACGTACGTCGCTGATGCCGGTGATGGCGAGCAGGTTCTTCTCGGCCATCATGCTGCTCTCGGCCTTCGTCGCCTTCGCGCTCGCCGGGTCGTCGCCCGCGTCGCGCTGCACGATCTGGACGGGATGGCCGCCGAGCTTGTTGCCGTGCTGCTTGATGTACAGGTCGATGCCGTTGCGCATCGAGGTGCCGATGCCCTTCTGGATGCCGGACATGTCGGCGATGAAGCCGATCCGGATCGGCGCCGCGGTCGTGCCGCCGGAGTCGCCTCTGGTACACCCCGCGATCATCAGCAGGAGCACGGCCGGAGCGGCCAGCACGGTCAGCAGCCTCCTGGCGGACATGCCACATCCCTTCCAGCACAACGGAACAGGGTGCCGCCGACATCTGTCCTCTGTGGACAGTCCGGCTCGGCGACCGGCCCGACTGTCCGATACGGACCGAGCGCCCGCCCGTCAGGGACAGACGCTCGGTCCGGGTCGATCCGCTCAGGTCGTGGCGAGGGCGCTGATCACGTCGGCGATGCGCTTCGGGTGCGACAGGAACGGCGAGTGGCTGGAGTCCAGCAGCTCGTGCACCGTCCCGGCGCGCTTGCACAGCTCGCGCTGCACCACCGTCGGCGTGGCGTGGTCCTCACCGGTCAACACGTACGTCGAGGGGATGCCCTTCCAGGCGATCGCGGTCGGCGACTGTTCGAGGACCGCGGCGGACATCGGCCGCAGGTGCGACACGGCCTCGGCGGCCTCGTCGGTCACGAGGTCGTTGTAGAACAGGCCCACCGCACGCTCGGTCTTGACGCTCATCAGGCCGGTCGGCGAGATGTCCAGGTCGCGCGGCGGACTCAGCAGTTCGGGGGTGGGGTCGGGTACGGCGTATCCCATCAGCGTCTCGCCCTCGTCGGCGTTGTACGCCGCGACGTAGACCAGGTGCCGCACCGCGGGATGCCCAGCCGCGCCCTCCGTCGTCGGGATCCCGCCGTACGAGTGGGCGACCAGCACCACGTCGTCGTGCTGGTCGAGGACCCGGCGGATCTCGGCGGCGTCGGCGTGCATGTCACCGGGCGGCACGCCGTCGGTGCGGCAGCTCGGCAGGTCCACCGTGACCGTCGGGATCTGGTACTGGTCGAGCTCGGCGACGACCTTGTTCCAGCACCACGGACTGTGCCACGCGCCGTGTACGAGTACGACTGTCCGGTTACCGTTGCTTGTCATGAACCAGCCTTTCGGGGCGGTGTACGGTAACGCTTCCGCCCCGGAATCCCGTTTAGGGTGGAACATTCCCGGGGCGGTTGTTTCTACTTCAGACGTAGCGGTCGCCTATTTTTGCGCATGCCGAGTGCTTTCGAAAGGCCCCGGCGAATACTACGGTGGGCGATTGTTCGCGGACTTACGGTAGTTGCCAGGGAAGGGCGGCCGGTGGACCAGCGCGACGCGAACGCGATTCCCGGAATCGGCCCACTCGGCCCGGCCGTCGAGCGGGCCGGCATCGAGATCAGCGTCGCCGGCCCGGACCGGGTCGTCGGCCAGATGCCCGTCACCGGCAACACCCAGTCGTACGGGATGCTGCACGGCGGCGTGTCGTGCGTGCTCGCCGAGACCCTCGGCACCATGGGCGCGGCGATCCACGCCGGCCCC
Organism: Actinocatenispora sp.; assembly: GCA_036503555.1. GTDB lineage: Bacteria > Actinomycetota > Actinomycetes > Mycobacteriales > Micromonosporaceae > Actinocatenispora. Next base: position 82,875 of record DASXWQ010000059.1, on the reverse strand, counting down.
GACCGGCTCGCCGTCGGCGTCGAGATCAACGCGACACACCACCGGTCCGTGCGTACCGGCCGCATCGTCGGCACGGCCACCGCGCTGCACCTCGGCCGGACCGTCGCCACGTACCAGATCGTGCTCACCGACGAGCGGGACCGGCTGGTGTGCACGGCCCGGCTCACGTGCCTGATCAGGGACCGCCGGGACGGCTGACGACCACGCCGGCGGCAGCGGAGGTCACTGGACGGTAACGAGACTCGCCCCTGCCGGCGAAAAAGGACGAGGATCGACGGCTGTTGACGTCGAACGTGCCTTATCGGCGTCGGTGCTCCGACTGCGTGCTAGCCGGCCGTTTCGTCCCTGGAGCCGCCAGATGACCACCCGGTACAGCTTCGACAACGACGGCGCCGCGGGTGCCGCGCAGCTCGACCACCTGGGCGGCGCGTTCGACGCGCACACCCGGTCCGTGCTGGACAGGCACGGCGTGGGCGCCGGCTGGCGATGCCTGGACGTCGGCGCGGGCGCCGGCTCCGTCGCAACCTGGCTGGCCGACCGGGTCGGCCCCACCGGGCACGTCACCGCCACCGACATCAAGCCCGAGTACCTGATCGCGCGGGACAACCTGACGGTCCTCGCGCACGACGTCGACACCGATCCGGTACCCGGCGGCGGGTACGACCTGATCCACGCCCGGATGGTCTTCGTGCACCTGCCGAACCGGGAACAGGTGCTCGCCCGGCTGGTACCTGCGCTGCGGCCGGGCGGGCTCATCGTGCTGTCCGACTGCGACTGCCGCGAACGCGACCCGATCCTCGCCAGCCCGGACCCGGCGCTCACCGCGACGTTCGAGCAGTTCAACGACATCATCCGGGACGTCGGCTGGCGCAACGGCGCGGACCTCGGCTGGACCCGGTACGCGTACGCCTCGATGCGCGCCGCAGGGCTCGAACCGGTCGAGACGACCGTGTCCGGCCGGTCGTGGGCCGGCGGCAGCCCCGGCTGCCTGCTGTACGAGGCGCTCGCCCGGCAGGTCGAGCCGGACCTGGTCGCCGGCGGGATGACCGCCGCGCAGGTCGCCACGCTGCGCGAACTTCTGGAGGACCCGAGGTTCGTGATCTCCGCGTGGCTGATGCACACCACGGTCGGTCGGCGTCCCGTCCGCGCGGACACCGGGAGATGACGATGCGTACGTACCGGGTGCCGCCGGTCGACCGGCCCGCGGACACCAGCCTCGCCGACGCCGTGTTCCGCAACGCGGCCGACCATCCGGACACGGTCGCCTTCCGCCGGTGGCCGGACGGCGCCGACGTGACCGCCGCCGAGTTCGCGGCCGAGGTGACCGCGGTGGCCAAGGGCCTCGCCGCGGCGGGCGTACGCGCCGGCGACCGGGTGGCCCTGCTGTCCGCGACCCGGTACGAGTGGACCGTCCTCGACTACGCGATCTGGGCCGCCGGCGCGGTCGTCGTACCGGTCTACGACACGGCGAGCGTCGAGCAGATCCGCTGGATCCTGGCGAACTCCGGCGCCGTCCGGTGCGTCGTCGAGAACGGTACGCAGGCCGCGACCGTGGCTGCCGCCTGCGCGGACCGGCCCGTACCGGTGTGGCGGCTCGACGAGGACACGCTGGGTCGGCTCGCCCGCCGCGCGGCTGAGGTGACCGACGAGGAGTTCGAGCGGCGTCGCGACGTCGACCCGGACGACGTCGCGACGATCATCCACACCAGCGGTACCACCGGTCGAGCGAAGGGCGTGGTCGTCACCCACCGCAACTTCCTGGCCAACCTGGACGGGTTCCTCGACCGCCTCGGCGACGTCTTCTCGCCCGGCGGCGCGGTGGTGCTGTTCCTGTCACCGGCCCACATCTTCACCCGCACGATGCAGTGCGCCGCGGTGGTCCGGCGGGTCCGCGTCACGCACGTGCCCGACCCGGCCGAGCTGCCGGCGAGCCTGGCCGTCGTACGGCCGACGGTGCTGCCGCTGGTGCCGCGGTTCATGGAGAAGCTGCGGGACGCCGCGCCCGGCGGTGACGCCGGCGCGGCCCTGGGCGGGCGGTGCGCGGCCATCGTCGTCGGCGGCGCCCCGCACGGCGACGACCTCCGCGACTTCTACCGCTCCGCCGGCATCGCCGTCTACGAGGGGTACGGCCTGACCGAGGTGGCCGGGCCCGCGACGATCAACGGGCCGGCCGAGCAGCGCACCGGCACGGTCGGCCGTCCGCTGCCCGGCGTGGCGGTACGGCTCGCCGACGACGGCGAGATCTTCATCCGCGGCGACTGCGTGTCCCGCGCGTACCACGGTGATCCGGCCGCGACGGCGGACGCGCTGGTGGACGGCTGGCTGCGTACCGGGGACGTCGGGAGTCTCGACGACGGGTACCTGCGGATCACCGGGCGCAAGAAGGAGCTCGTCATCACGGCCGGCGGGAAGAACGTCGACGTCACCGCGTTGGAGAGCCGGCTGCGGGCGCATCCGCTGGTCGGCAACGCGATGGTGGTCGGCGACCGCCGGCCGTTCGTGGCCTGCCTGGTCTTCGCGGACCGGGCGGCGCTGCGGGCCCGGGGCCGCGGCGACGGCGACGGCGACCACGACGCGGACCCGGCGCTTCGCGCGGAGGTCGAGGCCGCCGTCAAGGAGGCGAACGAGGCGGTGTCCCGGGCCGAGTCCATCCGGGCGTTCCGCATCGTCGACGACGAGCTGTCCGTGGCGAACGGTGGTCTCACCGCGTCGCTGAAGATCCGCCGCGACGTCGTCCAGGCCCGGTACGCCGCGGAGATCGACGCGCTCTACCGAAAAGCCCGACAACACGAAAAGTGAGTCCCGATCTCCGAGCGGTAGCGAAAGCTTGGCGAAACATGTGCTGCACCGATGACCCACCCGTTCGACGGGATGGCCGGCACCATTTTCGGCCCCGCTTTTCCAGAACCCGACGAAGCGGTCTTTCGCTCGTTCCGTCGCCCATGGTGGAATCTCGTGGTTCACCGGAGCACAGACCGTACGTGTCGGAACACACCTGTCTTCGGAGGGTGGCCAGTTGAGCAAGCGGCAAAAGACGATTGTTCCGGCAAAACGGCGACGCGGGCCGTTGGCCCGCCTCCGCGACGCCCGGATCCGGACCAAGCTCGGCCTCATCGTGGTCGTACCGATCACGGCGCTCGTCGGCCTCGCCTCGGTACGCCTCGTCGGCACCGGCCAGGACGTGTGGCAGGCCCGCGACGCCATCCGGTACGCGCAGCTCGCGGACCGCGCCGCCGACCTGGGTGACGACCTGCAGCGCGAGCGCACGCTCGCCGCGGTGCTGCTCACCACGACCGGCTCGCGTACCGACGCGAACAAGCAGTACATGGCGGAGGCCGCCGCGACCGACAAGCGGGTCACCGCGTACCACAAGGCGGTGGCCTCGCTCGGGACGCCCGCGGCCAACCTCACCGGGCTGCTCGCCCGGATCGACACCCAGATTGACTCGCTGCCCGCGTTGCGGCGCACCGTCACCGAGCGGAACGTCATCCCGCTGTCCACCGCGGTGTTCAGCTACCGCAGCCTGATCGCCGACCTCCTCGCGTACCGCCAGACGCTGGCCAACGTGGCGGGCTCGGTCGACGCGGCCAACCTGGCGCGCGGTGCCAGCGCGATCGGCTCGTACACCGAGCTGACCTCGCAGGAACAGGAGGTCGGCACCGTCATCCTCGCCGGCGGCGGTGACGTGACACCGGCGCAGCACGAGGCGTTCCAGGCGACGCTGTCCGGCCAGGCGGAGGCGCTGCACGGCTTCGGCGACGCGGTCGACACGCGGCACGTCGCCGACATGGAGCACACCATCGCCGGCAAGGGCGTCGGCCGGGACGCCCCCGTGAAGCTTCCCGGCACGCTCGGCGCCAAGACGACCGACCAGGTACAGAACGACATCCGCGCGGCGCAGCGGTTCGAGGGCGACATGCAGCGCGCGCCCGCCGGGTACGCGGTGGTGCTCTCCGGCGACGCGAAACCGACCGAGTGGACCCGCACCATGACCACCCGGATCGCGCTCAGCCGGGAGGTGGAGAAGCAACTGGCCGCCGAGTTCCACGCGCTCATCCAGGACCAGGAACAGAGCCTGGTACGGGAGCTGAGCGTCGAGTCGGCCATCGTCTCGCTGATGGTCCTGCTCGCGATCATGATCGCGCTGATGACCGCCCGGTCGATGAGCCGGTCGCTGCACAGCCTGCGGGAGGGCGCGCTGACCGTGGCGTACGAGAGCCTGCCGCAGTCGGTGGCGCGGCTCCGCGACCCGGGCGCGCTCACCGAGCTGAGACCCGAGGACGTGGTGGCCGGCGTACCCGACGTGACCGCGCGCGGTCGCGACGAGATCGGGCACGTCACCGAGGCGTTCAACGTGGTCCACCGCGAGGCGGTACGCATCGCGGCCGAGGAGGCCACGCTCCGGGGTGGCGTCTCCACCATGTTCGTCAACCTCGCCCGCCGCTCGCAGCTCATGGTCGACCGGCTCATCGGACGGCTCGACCGGCTCGAACGCGGCGAGGAGGACCCGGACCGGCTCGGCGAGCTGTTCCACCTGGACCACCTGGCGACCCAGATGCGGCGCAACGACGAGAACCTGCTCGTCCTCGCCGGCGCCCGGCCGGACCGTGCGCGGCGCGGCGCGGCCCCACTCGGTGACCTGCTGCGGGCCGCGCAGTCCCAGGTCGAGCAGTACACGCGGGTCGAGCTGGGCGTGGTCGACGTGGAGGTCGACGTGGCCGGCCCGGCCGTGGACGACCTCGTCCACCTCATCGCCGAGCTGCTGGACAACGCGACCGCCTTCTCCGCGCCGGACACCGTCGTCACCGCCGAGGCACGGTGGATCGGCAACCGGGCGTTCGTCACGATCGCCGACGAGGGCACCGGCATCAGCCCCGACACGATGGCGAAGCTGAACAAGCGGCTCGCCGAGCCGCCGCCGGTGGACGTCACGCTGTCCCGGACGATGGGCCTCGTGGTGGTGGGCCGGCTGGCGGAGCGGTTCGGTGCCTCGGTGGAGCTGCGGGCGCAGCGCGACCGCGGCACGATCGCCGAGGTGGTCATCCCGTCGGACATCCTTCAGGAACGCCCGCGGAAACCCCTCGTCGACGCACCTCCCGCCCGGCGACCCTCCGCCGACCCGTACGCCGCGTTCGGCGCCACGGGCGACGGCCCGTACGACCGGGGCCCCATCGACGCGGCCGAGCTGGCTCCCGCCGACGGCGCCCGGTTCAGCGCGTTCGGTTCGACCGGTACGGCCCGCCGGGACGCTCCCGACGACACCGCGTTCAGCGCGTTCGGCACCCGCGGTGGATCGGCTCACCTGCGCGGCGACGCGCCCGGCCACGGGCCGTCCGGTCCGGGCGACGGCGCGTACGGTCCGGGCGAGGACGCGCCGCCGTCGTGGCCGGTGAGCGCCGAGGACACGCCCCCGCGGCGGCCCGCCGCCGGAACGGACGTCCCGGGCCCGCCGTCCCGGCCCGGTGCGGAGCCCCGGCGGTTGACCCAGGACCTGCCGACGCGGCGGCCGGGCCCGGCGGCCCGACCGCCGACCGCCGACCGGCGACCGCCGGCGGGCGCGGGACTCGACGACGACACGATGGAGATGCGTGTCTTCCGTACGGTCGAGGCCGGCTGGTTCCGCACCGCGGCGCCCGGCACACCGCAGGCCGACCGTCCGGCACCGCCACCGCATCCGCGCGAGACACCCCTGCCGGCCAGGCGCGAGACCGCCCCACCTGCCACGGGCCACGCGCCGCCGTCGGCCGACCTCTGGCGTACCGTCGCCGACGACGGCTGGCGCGCCGCGTCCTCGCTGGGTACCGCCGACACCGCGGAGCCCAGCGTCGGCGGGTTGCCGCGACGGCGGCCGATGGCGCAGCTCGTACCGGGCAGCGTGGAGCCGGCACCGGCGCGGCCGTCGCAGCACCGGCGCAGCGCCGACTCGGTACGCGGGGTGCTGAGCGCCTACCAGCGCGGCGTGCAGCGCGGCCGGACCGGCGGCGAGACCATCCCGCCCGGGTGACCCCCGGCCCGGCCGTCCACTGTGGACGGCCGGGCTCAGGCGTCGTAGTCGACCGTGACCTGATCGGTGACCGGGCTGGACTGGCAGGTGAGCACGTACCCGGCGGCGAGCTCGTCCGGCTCCAGCGCGTAGTTGCGGGCCATCCGCACCTCGCCGTCGACGACGCGGGCGCGGCAGGTGGAGCAGACACCGCCGCGGCACGAGTACGGCAGCTCGCTGCGCACCTCCATGGCGCGGTCGAGGATCCGCTCGTCGTGCCCCATCCGGAACGTGCTGGTCCGGCCGTCGAGCACGATGCTCACCTCGCTGCCGCCGGTCTCCGGCGGCGCGGTCACCGGCGGCGGTGCCTCGGCCACGTGGAACAGCTCGGTGTGCACGGCCGCGGCGTCCACCCCGGCCTCGGTGAGCACGTGCTGCGCCCCGATCACCATCCCGTACGGCCCGCACAGGAACCACTCATCCACAGTGGACGGTGGGACCAGCGCGGGCAGCAGCCGGCGCAGCCGGTCCGGATCGAGCCGCCCGGACAGCAGCTCCGCGTCCTGCGGTTCGCGGGACAGCACGTGCACCAGGTGCAGCCGGTCCGGGTACGCGTCCTTGAGGTCGGCCAGCTCCTCGGCGAACATCACCGACCGGGAGTTCCGGTTGCCGTAGACGATCGTGACGCGACTCGACGGCTCGGTCGCCAGCGCCGTGGCCGCGACCGACAGCACCGGGGTGACGCCGCTGCCGGCGACGATCGCCGCGTAGTGCTTGCGCCGCAACGGATCCAGCTCCGTGGTGAAGTGGCCGAGCGGCGGCATCACCTCGATCCGGTCGCCCTCGGCCAGCTCGTCGGCGACATAGCGGGAGAAGGCGCCGTCCGGGATCAGTCGCACCCCGACCCGCAGCGCGCCCGTCGCCGCCAGCTCCCCCGGCGTCGAGCAGATCGAGTACGACCGGCGCACGTCGCCCCCGCCGTCCACGTGCCGCAGCGTCAGGTGCTGCCCGGCACGGAAACGGAACGTCTCGCGCAGGTCGTCCGGCACCCCGAAGGTCACCGCGTACGCGTCGTCGGTGAGCTGGTCGACGGCCACCACCGGCAGCTTGTGGAACTCCGGCCGGCGCCGCTTCGGCTGGCTCAGGGTCACCGTCGCCATCAGTGCTCCTTGACCCGGTCGAACGGCTCGGCGCACGACGCGCAACGCCACAACGCGGTGCACGGCGCCGCCGAGAACCGGGACAGCTCAACGGTTTCCGTCGACCCGCAGCGCGGGCAGCGCACCGCCAACGGCAGCGCCACCGGCCCGGCCGTACCCGCCGGTCCGGGTGGCGCGATGCCCGCCTCGGCGAGCTTGCGCCGACCGTCCGCGGTGATGTCGTCGGAACTCCACGGCGGGTCCAGCACCACCCGTACGTCCACGTCGGACACTCCGGTGCCAGCGACCGCGCGCCCGACGTCCTCGGCGATCACCGCCAGCGCCGGGCATCCCGAGTACGTCGGGGTGATCGTCACGACCACACCGTCCGGCCCGGCCGACACGTCGCGCAGGATGCCCAGCTCCGCGATCGTCACGACCTGGAGCTCCGGGTCCGGCACCGCGGCCGCGGCCGCCCACGCATCGTCGCCCGACCGTACGCGCGGCTCCGCCGGGTGCGGCGCGGTCACCACGACGCCCCCGGGTGCGACCGGTGCAGGTACTGCAGCTCGGCGAGCAGGAAGCCCATCGCCTCGGTGTGCACGCCGTCGCGGCCACCGCCCGGCCGCCAGCCGTCGTCCGGCCGCTCGACGGTCGCCTCGGCCAGCACCGGCTCCACAGTGGACAGCCAGCCGGCGCGCAGCGACGCCGGATCCACCGCGACACCAGCGGCCACCAGCCCGTCCGGTACCCACGGCGTGAACAGCTCGTGCGTGTACGGCCAGACCAGCGCGACGGCGTCGGTCATCCGCTCGTGCCCGACCTGCGTACCGTCGCCGAGCCGCTTCGTCCACAGCGCCGCGTGCTCGACGTGGTACGCGGTCTCCTTCGTGGCCTTCGCCGCGATCGCGGCCAGCCGGCGGTCGGTGGAGGCGCGGAGCGCACCGTACAGGCCGTGCTGGTAGGCGGCGAGGAACAGCAGTTTCGCGATGGTCACCGCGAAGTCGCCGTTCGGCTGCTCGACGAGCAGGCAGTTGCGAAACTCGCGCTCGTCCCGAAGGTAGGCAAGGGAGTCCTCGTCGCGGCCGGCGCCCTCCACCTCCGCCGCGTACGACAGCAGCAGGCGCGCCTGGCCGAGCTGGTCGAGCGCGATGTTGGCGAGCGCCACGTCCTCCTCCAGCTCCGGCGCGTTCGCGGTCCACTCGGCGAGGCGCTGCGCCGCGATGAGCGCGTCGTCGCCCAACGCCAGCAGGTAGCCGAATCTGTCCACATCGGACGGTGCCGCCGCGGTGTCGGCGGGCACCGGCTGGTCGGCGGTCACAGGTGCTCGACCCCCTCCGGTACCGGGTAGAAGGTCGGGTGCCGGTAGACCTTGTCGGCCGCCGGGTCGAAGAACGCGTCCTTCTCGTCCGGGCTGGACGCGGTGATCGCCGCCGCCGGCACCACCCAGATCGAGACACCCTCCTGGCGCCGGGTGTACAGGTCGCGGGCGTTGCGCAGGGCCATCTCGGCGTCCGGCGCGTGCAGGCTGCCGACGTGCCCGTGCGACAACCCGCGCCGCGGCCGGACGAACACCTCGTACAGCGGCCACGAACCGTCCACTGTGGACTGACCGGTGCCCGCTCCGGGCAGCTCGGCGCCGGATCCCGACACGGTCGGTCGCTCCATGGTCACGAGTGTTACACCTTTCTGCACGTCCAGCAAGAAGCTGTAATACCCACCGGCGCCACGCCGCGGCGCTGGCTGCCAGTCTGCCCGGTTCGGTGCCGTCGCGCGGTACCGGTTCGTGCCCGCTCAGGCCACCGTGACCGGCGCGTGCCGCTTCATCGCGTACGCGGCGGCCGACTCCCGCACCCACGCCCCCTCGTCGTACGCCCGGCGCCGGTGCGCGATCCGCTCCCGGTTGCACGGCCCGTCGCCGGCGATGACCGTCGCCAGCTCGGCGAAATCCGGTGCGGTGTAACGCCAGTGGCCGCCCTCCTCGTCGTACGAGAGCGCCTCGTCGGGCAGGGTCACGCCGAGCACGCCGGCCTGCTGCACGGTCATGTCGACGAACTTCTGCCGCAGCTCGTCGTTGCTGAACCGCTTGATCTTCCAGGCCATCGACCGCGCCGAGTGGGTCGACTCGGCGTCCGGCGGGCCGAACATCGCGAGGCTCGGGTACCACCAGCGGTCGACCGCGTCCTGCGCCATCGCGCGCTGCGCCTCGGTGCCGCGGGCCAACGCGTACAGGATGTCGAAGCCCTGGCGCTGATGGAACGACTCCTCCTTGCAGATGCGGATCATGGCCCGGGCGTACGGGCCGTAGGAGCAGCGGCACAGCGGCACCTGGTTGACGATCGCCGCGCCGTCCACCAACCAGCCGATCGCACCGACGTCCGCCCAGGTCACCGTCGGATAGTTGAAGATCGAGCTGTACTTCTGCCGCCCGGCGAGCAGCATCCGGTAGAGCTCGTCGCGGTCCACGCCAAGGGTTTCGGCCGCCGCGTACAGGTAGAGGCCGTGGCCCGCCTCGTCCTGCACCTTCGCCAGCAGGATCGCCTTGCGTGCCAGCGACGGCGCCCGCGTCAGCCAGTTGCCCTCGGGCTGCATCCCGATGATCTCCGAGTGCGCGTGCTGCGCGATCTGCCGCACCAGACCCTTCCGGTACGCCTCGGGCATCCAGTCACGCGGCTCGATCTTCTGGTCGGCGGCGACCACCGCGGCGAAGTGCGCCTCGGGATCGGCACCGTCGGCACGTTCGCGAGCGGCGGCGGCCCGCAGCTCCTCCTCGGCCGCCGCGACCTCGCCGAGCAGCCCGTCGTTCCCCGGCACGTCCATGCGGCCAGTGTTACAGCATTCTGCACATCCGACAAGAACCTGTAACACCCTCGCGAGCCGGGGCCAGCGGTTCGTGGCGGCTTGTGGTGAGGTAACGGACATGAGCGAGCGTGAGCGAGCGAACCATCAGTGCAGTGCGTTCGTGCCTCATGCCGGCTCGGAGCGGAGCGAGGAGGCGGCATGAGCGCAGAGTCCCAGGCCACGGCGAGCGGCCCGACCGACGGCGTGTCCGACGTTGAGGAGCCTGCGACGACACGGGCGTGGTGGCGGCGGCCGCTGCTGTGGGTGGTCAGCGCGATCGTCGTGGCGGCCGTCGCCGTACTCGTCGGCTGGCGCGTCGGGCACGGCGACACCGGGCTGACCGCCCGCGGCGACAGCAACCGCGCGGCGTTCACCTCCACCCGGCTCGCCGACTTCGCCCGGCCCTGGCTCGACGACATGCGCGCCTGCACCCGCCCCGCCCGTCCCGGGGTCGCCGCGCGCGGCGCCGTCGAGTACGTCCGGTGCACCGCGACCGGCAAGGACACCGGCCCGCTCACCGTCAGCTTCCGCCGGTACGGCAGCGTCGGCGACCGGAACAAGGCGATCGACGTACCGGCGGTGACGCTGCACGCCCGGCTCGTCAGCAACACGAAGTTCGGCAAGGGCGCGACCAAGATCGTCTGGGCAGTGCCGAACGACGCCGGCGCCCGCAACCCCGACGTCTTCGGAATCTACTGGGACATGGCCGGCTCACCGGTCAGCGCCGAGCTGGACGCCACCCGCGGACCCGCCGCACCCGACGAGCGGAGCCTCACCGCGTACTGGTGGGACCACCAGCCGTCGTGACCACGCCTAGTGGTCGGTGAAGAAGGCCGGGCCGTCGGCGGGTAGCTCGGGTACCTCGCCGAGGGCGGCGGCCCGCCGCGCGAACTCGCGCAGGCCGTCGACCTGCCGGTCGCCGAGCGAGAAGTCCAGCGCCCGGTAGTACTCGGCGAGCAGGTCCGTGTCGAACGGCTCCCAGCGCACGGCGGACGCGACGACCGCCGGCAGCTCGGCGAGCGCCAGCTCCGTCGACCGTACGAACGCCTCCCGGACGTCCTTGACCAGGCCGGGGTTGGCCGCCGCGTACTCCCGGCGGGCGGCCCAGACGGCGAAGACCATCGGCAGGCCCGTCCACTCCCGCCACGCGGCGCCGAGGTCGGTGACGGTGATGCCGTCGTGGTCGCCCTCCGACATCGCCTTCAGCGCCACGTCCCCGATGACGACCGCGGCGTCCGCCTCGCGCAGCATGGCCGGCAGGTCCGGGGCGGCCCGGAAGTACTCGGGACGGTTGCCGTACCGCCCGGCGAGCAGGATCTGGGCCAGCAGGACACCGGTACGGCTGGTCGAGCCGAGCGCCACCGTCGACAGCTCGGCCAGCGGCCGGGTGTGCACCAGGTTGACCGACAGCACCGGACCGTCGCTGCCGACCGCGATGTCGCGCAGGACGACCAGCTCGTTCGCGTGGCGCAGGTATTCGACGAGGCTGATCGGGCCGATGTCGAGGTCGCCCGCGACCAGCTTGTCGTTGAGCACGTCCGGCGGCGCCTTCGTCAGCTCGACGTCGGCCAGCGCGCCGGAACGCATCAGCCCCCAGTAGATCGGCAGGCAGTTCAGGAACTCGATGTGCCCCACCCGGGGGCGCCGCAGCGCGCTCACGGACTCGACAGTAACCGCGTGACCGCCGCCTCCCCGCGCAGGGTGACCCGGGTGGTTCAGTAGCTTTCCTTCCCTATGGCGCATGGCTGCGAAATAAGTCACCATGTCAGCCAGATCCCCACCCTCAGGAGGTCCCTCATGCCCATCGTCCGGATGACCCGCAGACAGGTACTCCGCGGCGGCGTCGCCGTCGCCGCCGGCGTGGCCGCCGCCCCGCTGATCTCCGGCATCGCCGGCGCGTACCCGTGGGGCGGGACCCTGCAGCAGGGCTCGACCGGCGCGGCCGTCAAGGAACTCCAGATCCGCGTCGCCGGCTGGGCCGCGGCCAGCGCCAGCCACACGTACATCGCCGTCGACGGCGACTTCGGACCCGCCACCACCGGCGCCGTCAAGCGTTTCCAGTCCGCGTACGGCCTCGGCGCCGACGGCGTCGTCGGGTCCGCCACCCAGACCAAGCTCAACGCGCTGGAACAGTCCGACGGATCGACCGCGCACTTCAACTGGTCCGAGTTCACCGACCGGATCAGCGGCACGTTCGACGGCGGCAAGGTCAGCGCCAGCACCGCCAAGGAGTACGCCCGCCGGCTCATGTACAAGCTCGAAGCGGTCCGGGTGAAGATCGGCAACGCCCCGATCACCGTCAACTCCGGCTTCCGCAGCATCCAGCACAACTCCGACGTCGGCGGCGCCAGCGACTCCATGCACCTGTACGGCACCGCCGCCGACCTCGCCGCCTCCGTCGGCAACCGCGTCCTCTACCAGAAGGCCGAGACCTCCGGCTTCTCCGGCCTGGAGGCGTACACCGAGGACCACCAGCACGTCGACAGCCGCGCCGAGCTCGGCCGCGCCTGGTGGTGGCAGTCCGGCACCATCTGACCCAGAGACGCCCTGACCTGCTGAAACGCAGTCGACTCACGGTCTGGTCGCCGTGCCGGGCGACACATGGCGACCAGACCGCGCGTCAGGCCCCGTCGGATCCGGAACGAGCAACAAACGGCGGAGGAACCGTGCGGTCGAGTCGCGTCCATGCAAGGCGAGGAGGGTTCGCGGCGCCCACGTCCGCGGCGAGTTGATGCCGCAGTTCACTCGCGTACAACTGGATGTCGGACAGCGGCGGCGTGCTCCCGCCGTTCTCCCCTGCGTGCATCGCCTCCCCAAGGGCGTCCTGCAGCCGCATGTACGCGCCCTTCGCGGCCGGGCTCAGAAACATCCCGCCCGCGTCCTTCCCGAAGTACCAGTCGTGGAACGCCTGGCGAAAGCGGTGAAGGTCCTCTCGCGTGGGTACCTGGGTCGGCCAGTACCGGGGGATACACCTGGAGACGTGGAACAACTCCTGGTAGCACTCCAGTCGCTTGTCCCGAAGCGCGCGATCGTATGAGTGCTCCAGCTCGATCCTCATCTTCGATCGAGTGGTGAGATAGGTCGCGACGACACCGGCCAGCGCACCGAGCACCACGCCGAAAAAGCCGCTGAACACCGTCATTCGTTGGCTCCTCCACCAGAGCGCGTGTCCGTGGAGAAGCACCCTATCGGCCCGTTTCGGGTTCGGACGCTGCCGAACGGTCGGATTCGTTCGCTACCGGCCACGACGAGCTGGTTCCTGCTGGACACGCGTACGCCGGGGCCCGCGTCGCCGCAGGCCCCGGCACCGTCGTACGCGGGGAGTCACGCCGCTCGCGCCGTACCGGCCGACTGGCCGGCGCGTGATCCTGGCGCCGACTCGACGGTGCTGTCCACATCGGACACCGGCTCGGCGCTCGCCGCGCCGGCCGCCTGCTCGCCGGAGCCGGTCGGCGTGGACCCGGGCTCGACGGTGGGGGTGGCGCGGCGGGCGGCGCGAAGTACGGGGACGGCGAGGGCCGCGACGACGACGAGGGCGGCGAGGCCGCTGCCGGTGAACAGCACCCGGGGGCCGATGACGGACAGCAGCAGGCCGCCGCCGGCGTACCCGATGATGGTGCCGGCGTTGACGACGCCGCCGAAGACGGCGCCGACCCGGCCGCGTGCCTCGGCCGCGACACGGCGCCCGAGCAGTACGCCGATGACGAGGTTGAGGCCGCCGTTCGCGAGCCCGCCGATCACGTACGTGGGGACGAGCCAGCGCACCGACGGCGCCGCGGCGAGGGCGAGCATCACCGCGCCGAAGACGGCGACGACCGCGACGAGCAGGGCGACGAGGCCGCGGTCGCCGGGGGTACGCCGGCCGAGGAGCCAGCCGCCGGCGATCGCGGCGACGGACCAGAGCGCGCCGAGCAGGCCGTACCCGGTGGCGCTGCCGCCGAGGGTGTCGCGTACGAGGAAGACCATGCCGACGTTGTCGCAGCTCACCGCGGCGATGCCGGCGCTGATGAGGACGAGGGCGGCGACGAGCAGCGGGTCGGACCGGACGAGTCCGAGCCCGCCGCGTGCCCGGCCGGTGCCGGCGTCGCGCAGTGACCCACCGCGCCGTACGGTGCGCAGCAGCAGTCCGGCGGCGACGACGGCGAGGAAGCTGGCGGCGTCGGCGAGCAGCGGCACGGCCTGGCCGTACCGGCCGACGAGGAGGCCGGCGAGCGCGGGGCCGGCGAGGATGCCGACGCCGCGGACGGTCTGGATGGTGGCCTGGGCACGGGGCAGCGCGTCGCGGCCGACCATCTGCGGTACGAGCGCGGACAGCGTCGGGCCGGTCACGGCGAGCCCGGCGGCGAGCACCGCCATCAGGCCGATCACGGCCACCGGCGCCGTCGCGTACGCGAGGGCGAGGCACACGACGGCCTGCACGGAGCCGATGGCGACGAGCAGTACGCGGCTGGAGTACCGGTCGGCGATGCGGCCGGCGATCGGCGCGAGCACCACCATCGGCACCATCAGCGCGAGGAGCAGCGCGGCGATGGCGGTACCGGAGGCGCCGCGCTCCTGGAGGGTCAGGGTGAGTGTGGTCTCCGCCAGGAAGTCGCCGGCGAACGAGATCCCGGTGCAGCCGGCCACGATCCACACGTCGCGCCGCCCAGATGTGAAGGACATACTTCGAAAATAATCCTTCACATTGGGAAGCGCAAGACACCCGCCCGTGGTTCAGTCCGTGCGATCCGACTTCCCCGCCTCCGGCAGCGGGAACGCGCGCAGCGACACCTGCACCTCCCGGGCGCCCTCGGGCGGCGTGCGCCGACCCCGGCCGTACGGCCGGAGCAGGTCGACCAGGGCGTCGGACAGCTCCTTCAGCTCGTCCGCGGTCAGCCACACCCGCGACTCGCTCAGCACCGACGCCTCCCACCACGCCGGATCCTCGTCACCGGACGCGTCCAGGAACCGCTGCGCCTTCTCGTCCGAGCGGCCGATCATCAGACGGCTCAGCAACTGGGTGGCGTCGCGTACCGCGGGGTCGGCGCCGCCGCCCTGGCCCACGCTGAACCTGCCCACCGAGCGCCAGCGCCGCTCCCGCCGGTCCGCGCCCGGCGCCTCCTCGACCAGCCCGTACCGCGCCAGCTCGCGCAGGTGGTAGCTGGTCGCGCTGGGCGACAGGCCGACCACCTCGGCGCACTCGGTCGCGGTCGCCGAGTCGCGGGCACCGAGGTACTCCATGATCGTCAGCCGTACCGGATGGGCCAGCGCCCGGATCGCCCGCGGGTCGGTCACGTTGGGACTGTCTGCGCTCACCACCCCATCATGCCCAGGTAACCCGGATGACGATCCGGCGTACCCGGGTTAAACTCGCGGACTGCGCGCGGTGGGCGCGCCCCGTTGAACGGCACCGATCGCGTCGCGTACCTGGGCGGCGCCCGCGCCGGCGCGACCGCCGGATACGCCTCGGAGCGCCGGGCGGCGGAGGTCAGACCTTCGCCAGGGACCACTCCGTACCGAAGGTGTGGGATGACCCTGCAGCACGACTCCGGACTCAACACCGACACCGAACTCGACACCGAACTGGCCGCCGAACGCCGGCACCTCGCCGCCTCCCGCGCCTCGCTGCGCCGGATGCGGGAGCGCGCCGAAGGGCTGTACCGCACGGGCGACGGGGTCGGCGGCGACCCGTTCGCCGCCGAGTCGCTGGGTGTGGCGCTGGCCCGCCGGATCGCCGAGCTTGCCGACGACCCCGACACGCCGCTGTTCTTCGGCCGGCTCGACCACTCCGACCACACCGAGCACGCGGACAACGCGGGCACCAGCTTCCACATCGGCCGCCGGCACGTCACCGACGACACCGGCGAGCCGCTGGTGATCGACTGGCGCGCCCCGGTGTCCCGGGCCTTCTACCAGGCCAGCGCGCGCGACCCGAAGGGCGTGGCGCGCCGCCGGCGGTACGGGTTCGCCGCCGGGGAGCTGACCGGCTTCGAGGACGAGCACCTGACCGCCGGCGAGGAGCTGGGCACCACCAGCCGCATCCTGACCAGCGAGATCGAGCGTCCCCGCGTCGGCCCGATGCGCGACATCGTCGCCACCATCCAGCCCGAACAGGACGATCTGGTACGCGCGGACCTGTCCGAGTCGCTGTGCGTGCAGGGCGCGCCCGGCACCGGGAAGACGGCGGTCGGGCTGCACCGCGCCGCGTTCCTCCTCTACAACCACCGGGAGAAGCTGCGCCGCGCGGGCGTGCTCGTGGTCGGGCCGAACACCGCGTTCCTCGGCTACATCGCCGCCGTGCTCCCCGCCCTGGGCGAGGTCGAGGTCGACCAGCACACGGTGGACGACCTCGTCGCCCACGCCCCGGTACGCGCGGTCGACGGCCCGGCCGCGGCGCGGGTCAAGCACGACGTACGAATGGCCGACGTGCTGCGCAACGCCCTGTACGGGCTGCTCGTCCGGCCCGAGGAGCCGGTCGTGGTGTCCGACGGTTCGGCGCGCTGGCGGCTGTCCGCCGAGGCGCTCCGGCGCATCGTCGACGACGCGCGCCGCGAGGGCCTGCCGTACGCGACGGGGCGGGAGCGGGTGCGCGCCCGCGTCGCCGCCGGGCTGCGCCGGCAGGCCGAGGCGCGCGGCGAGTCGCCGGGCGAGGCGTGGCTGCGCAAGGTCGGCCGGTCCGCACCGGTACGCGAGTTCCTCGACACGTGCTGGCCGGCGGTGGACCCGACGGCGCTCGTCGCCCACCTGCTCGGCGACCGGGACCTGTTGTCACGCGCGGCATCCGGCCTGCTCACCGACGAGGAGCAGGACGCCATCGCCTGGTCGGCGCCCGTGCGCTCGCTCCGTCTGGACAAGGCGCCGAAGGCGGCCCGCTTCACCGCCGCCGACACCGTACTCATCGACGAGGCGGCCGGGCTGGTCGAGCGGACCACGAGCTACGGGCACGTCGTGGTCGACGAGGCGCAGGACCTGTCCGCGATGCAGTGCCGGGCAGTGGCCCGGCGCAGCGAGCACGGCTCGCTCACCGTACTCGGCGACCTGGCGCAGGGCACCACCCCGTGGGCCGCCGCACACTGGGCGGAATCCCTTGCGTACCTGGGGAAGCCGGCGACGCATGTGGTCGCGTTGACGACCGGGTTCCGGGTGCCGGGCGCGGTGCTCGACCTGGCGAACCGGCTCGTCCCGGCGCTCGACGTGGACGTACCGCCGGCGACGTCGCTGCGCGCCGACGGCACCCTGGCGGTCCGGCCGACGTCCGATGTGGACGGCGACCTCGCCGCGGCGGTACGCGAGGCGCTCGCCGACGAGGGCTCGGTCGGGGTGATCGCACCGGACGCGGCGGTCGAGTCGTGCCGCGCCGCGCTGACCGCAGCGGGTCTCGCGCACGCGGGCGTGGACGACCTGGCGTCCACCGAGCGGGTCACCGTGGTCCCGGCCACGATGGCGAAGGGCCTGGAGTACGACCACGTCATCGTGCTGGAGCCGGCGGACATCGTCGCCGCCGAGCCGCGCGGCCTGCACCGGCTCTACGTCGTCCTCACCCGTGCCGTGTCCCGCCTCGTCGTCCTGCACTCCGCGCCGCTACCCGCCGCCCTCACCGCCTGACGCCGGCCGGGCCGGCCCGGCATCGGCGCCGGGCCGGCATCGGCGCCGGGCCGGCATCGGGCCGGGTGGGCGCCGGCCGTTCGGCGCCGGCCCGCGACCGCGGGTCAGCCGGCCGTCGCGGTGGCGTCTCCGGCCAGTGCCGCGCCGGTGCCCCGGACCGGGCTGGCGGCGAACGGGTAGAGGCTGCGGACGGTGACACGGTGGCCGTTGTGGGCGGCCCACGCCGCGGCGCGGCAGACGTACTCCTTGGCGCGGGCGGCGGGGCGGCCGGTGAGCAGGACGCGGTGCGGCGAGTCGTCGGCGTGCACCATCTCGATCAGTCCGTCGCGCCGGCCGAGGCTCACGCACAGGTCCATGAACCGGTACTGGTACGGCCGCGGCACGCGGCCGGATGCCGTGCGCGCCAACGAGTCCGCGGCGTGCAGCCCCATCGGCAGGCCGGCCTGGCAGGACATCCGCGGTGTGCCCCAGGGCATTCCGACGGCGGCGACGTCGCCGGCGGCGTACACCTCGGGGTGGGCGACGGCGCGCATGGCGTCGTCGACGAGGACCCGGCCGGCGGTGTCGACGGTGAGCCCGGCGTCGGCCGCGATGGTCGGCGCGGCAAAGGATCCGCACCACACCGTCACGTCCGAGGGCAGCGGGCCGCCGTCCGACAGCTCCACTGTGGACGGTGTGACCGCGGTGACCTCGACGCCCTCCACCACCCGTACGCCGAGCCGGGACAGCGCCCGCCGCACGTGTCCGCGGCCCTTGTCGGACACCCCGTGCCCGACCTCGCCGCGGGTCGCGAGCGTCACCTCGACCCCCGGGTACGCCTCGGCCAGCTCGGTCGCCGCCTCGATCCCGGTGAGCCCCCCGCCGCACACCACGACGGTCGTCGCGTCCCGCACCGCGGTTGCCAGCCGGTGGGCCCCGTCGGGCCCGTCCAGCGTGTACGCGTGCTCGGCGGCGCCCGGCACCGCGCCGACCCGGCTGCGACTGCCGATCGCGTACACAAGGTGGTCGTAGCCGATCCGCTCGCCACCGGCGAGGGTCACGGCACCGCCGGCGAGGTCGACCGACTCGGCGGTACCGACGTGCAGGGTGATGCCGGTGCCGGACAGGAGCCGGGTCAGCGGGCGCTCCGCGGCGCCGCTGCCGGCGGCGAGCTGGTGCAGCCTGATCCGTTCCACGAAGCTCGGGCCCGCGTTCACCAGGTGTACGTCGACGCCCGGCGCCCGCCGCGCCAGCCCCGTCGCCGCCGCCAGGCCCGCGTACCCCGCGCCCAGCACGACCGCTCGATCCGTCATCGTCTCCGCCTCTCCTCGTGTCGTTGGAGAAGGGACGAGACGGCACCCGAAAACGTGACCGGGCCGCGCCACGACGCCGCCGGAACGCGGGGCTTCGCGCGTGGCGGGCGCGGAGCCGCCGGCACGCGAGGGTGTCGCGACGCGGGTCAGCGCCAGATGAAGCCGCCCGCGGAGAACTCCAGGGAGCGACGCGACGCGTACGGAGTGGCGGCGGTGCCGCCGCGGTGGTGTGGTGCCGCGGGCGCCATCCGGGTGCTGCGGTTCCTGGACGCGGTCTTCGTCTGCTGGGCGGTCATCGTGCACCTCGCTCGTCGTTCATCCGGTGTGCCCCCATCGTTCGCCGGTGGCCCGTACCGCGAATCCACGTTTCGTGCCAGCACGCGGTTTCGCCGTACGACCGTGAGCCGGCGCACGTTCGCGCAGGTCAGCGCCGGCGTACCGGGACGACGAGGGGGCCGCGCTCGCCGGGGACGACCCGCACCCGGGCGCGGTAGTGGCGGGACAGCAGGTCCTCGGTGAGCACCTCGGCGGGCGTACCGGTGGCGACGACGCGGCCGGCGTCGAGCAGCAGGATCTCCTCGGCGTACTCGCCGGCGACGGACAGGTCGTGCATGGTGGCGACGACGGTGAGCGGCGCGCCGTCGGCGGTACGCAGTTCGTCGACGAGGTCGAGCACGTCCTGCTGGTGCCCGATGTCCAGGGCGCTCGTCGGCTCGTCGAGCAGCAGCAGCCGGGCGCCCTGGGCGAGCGCGCGCGCCAGGTACACCCGCTGGCGTTCGCCGCCGGACAGCGTGTCGAGCGTGCGGTCCGCGAACCCGGACAGGTCGAGCCGGTCGAGGACGTCCCGGGCGGCGGCGAGGTCGCTCGCACCCTCCACGGCGAGCGGCGCGATGTAGGGCGTCCGGCCCAGCAGCGTGTAGTCGAGCACCGACATTCCCGGTGGTACCACGGGGTTCTGCGGGACGAGGGCGATCAGCCGGGCCCGCTCGCGCCGGTGCAGGCGGGCGGTGGGCTGGCCGGCGACGGTGACCGTACCGTCGTGCGGGAGCAGGCCGGCGAGGGCGCGCAGCAGCGTCGACTTGCCGGCGCCGTTCGGCCCGATGATCGTCAGCCACCCGCCCTCGGGTACGTCCACGTCGACGTCGGCGAGCAGCGTCGCGGCACCGATCCGTACGCCGACGGACCGCGCGGTCAGCAGCGCCCCGGTCACGGCTCGGCCCGCCGGGTCGTACGCAGGACGAGGACGAAGAACGGCGCGCCGAAAAACGCCGTCACCACGCCGATCGGGATCTCCGCCGGCGACATGACGGTACGGGCGAGCAGGTCGGCCAACGCCAGGAACGCGCCGCCGAACAGCAGCGACAGCGGCAGGATCACCCGGTAGCTCGGGCCGGCGAGCAGGCGTACGGCGTGCGGGACGATGATGCCGACGAAGCCGATCAGGCCGCTGACCGACACCGCGGCGGCGGCGCCGAGCGCGGCGGCGACCACCAGCACCAGGCGTACCCGGCGGGGGTGCAGGCCCAGGCTCTCGGCCTCCTCGTCGCCGACGCTCAGCACGTCGAGCGCCCGGCGCTGCGACAGCACGACCGCCGCGGTGACCACCGCGTACGGCAGGAGGATCAGCGTCTCGTGCCAGCCGGAGGTGGTGAGCCGGCCGAGGATCCAGGAGTACACCTCCTGGATCTCGTCGGTGTGCTGCTGGAGCAGGAACGTCTGCACGGCGGTGCAGAACGCGGACACCGCGACGCCGGCCAGCAGCAGCGTCGCGGTCGTGCGGTCCCGCGCGCCGGCCATCCCCAGCAGGTACGTGGCGGCGACGGCGACCAGCGCGCCACCGAACGCGGCGAGCGGTACGAGCACCGGGGAGCTGAGCGCGTTGTCCGGCCCGAAGATGAGCATCGCGGTCGCGCCGAGCCCGGCCCCCGCCGCCACCCCGAGCATGTACGGGTCGGCCAGCCGGTTCCGGAACACCCCCTGGTACGCGCCGCCGGCCAGCGACAGCATCGCGCCGACCAGCAACCCCAGGACCACCCGCGGCAGCCGCAGCTCGGTGAGGATGGCGTCGTCGCGCGGCGCCATCCCCGTCGGCACCCGCAGCCCCGGTACGTGGTGCAGCAGGTCCGTCACCACGTCCAGGGGTGCCAGCCGGACCGGGCCGAACGCGAGACCGGCGACGAGCGCCACCAGTACCGCGGCCAGCCCGGCCAGCACCCACCGGGGCCGCAGCCGACTCGTCACTGCGCGGGGACCGCCTCGACCGCGTTCGCGGCGGCCTGGACGAGCGAGACGACGCGCGGGCCCCAGCGGGACGCGACGTCGTCGTCGAGCGGGTACACGTGCTTGTCCTTGACCGCGGCGACGGTGGCCCAGCCGGGCCGCTTGCCGACGGCGGCGGCGTTCTGCGCGCAGCACTTGGTGTCGGCGAGGAACACCAGGTCGGGGTTCGCGCTCACCAGGTACTCCTTGGACAGCTGCGGGTAGCCGGTGCCGCCCTTGTCCGCCTTGTCGGCGATGTTGGTCAGTCCGAGCGGCGCGAGCAGCGCGCCGACGAACGTGCTCGACGTGGCGCTGTGCAGCTGCGGGTCCAGCTCGTAGTAGTAGGTGAGCTTCGCGGCGCGCTTCGGCAGGCCCTGCTCGGCCTTCGCGATGCCGGACTTCATCTGCGCGACGGTCTTCGTCGCCGCGTCCCCGTGGCCGGTGAGCGTGCCCAGGTCGGCGATCTCGCGGTAGCTGTCGGAGAGCTTCGTCGCGGCCGGCGCCACGTACACCGGGATCTTCAGCTTCGTCAGGCCGCTGACCACGTTGTTCGTGTCGTACGACAGGACGACCAGGTCCGGGTCGTACCCGGCGATCGCCTCGACGTTCGGCTTGAAGCCGGACAGCTTGGTACGCGGCGCCTTCGCCGGGTAGCTCGACTGGTCGTCGACGGCCTTGACCTGGGTGCCGGCGCCGATCGCGTACAGCATCTCGGTGGTGGTCGGGGACAGCGAGACGATGGTCTTCGGCGCCTTGTCGAGGGTGGCGGAGCCGACCGTCACCGGGTACGAGCCGGCCGCCTTCGGCGTGGCCGAGCTGCCGGTCTTCCCGCCGGACGAACCGCATCCGGCGAGCGCGACGGTCGCGGCGGCCAGGGCGGCGACTGCGGGCACCAGCCATCTGCGGCGGGCGTGGGGGTGTGCCATGTGTCCTCCTGTCGGTCGGGAACGGCTGTCGCCGACAGGAGGCTCTGTCCGCGGGGCGCCCGTTCCTCGCAAGCGCGGTGTCGCGACCCGTGACGTAGGCGACCTGGCTCGCCCGACCGTGGGGTCGGGCATCACAGTTGCGGGACAGCGCCGGGTTCGCACCGGCTTCGCTGCGTCACGGTCCAGCGATGACCGTAACGCATCGGCCCGGGTACCGTGCGCTCGCTGGCCGCGCACCCGCGTGCACCGCGCGCGGGTCGGCGGGGCCGTCCACATGGCGGACGGATTGCCCGCGGGTGGCGCGGATTGCATACCGTATGCAGATCATGTCCGAGCACACGCTGGGTTCGTCCCATGTACCGCTGCGCGATCTCGTCACCGACGAGATCCGCCGCCGGATCCTGACCGGCGCGCTGCCACCCGGCGACAGGCTGGTCGAGGACCGTCTCGCCGAGGATCTCGGCGTGTCCCGCAATCCGGTACGCGAGGCGATCCGGGTGCTCGCCACCGAGGGTCTGGTCGAGGTGGCGCCGCGTCGCGGTGCGGCGGTCGCGCGCCCCCGGCCGGCGCACGCCGAGGAGCTGTTCGAGGTACGTGTCGCGCTGGAGGGCCTGGCCGCGCGCCTGGCGGCCCGCCGCGCGGACGACGCGGCACTGGCCCGGCTGCGCGCCGTGCTCGACGAGCAACGGGCAGCGGACCAGGTCGGCGCGGTCGCCGACCTGAACACCCGGTTCCACACCGAGGTCGCGGCCGCGTCCGGCAACGACCACCTGCACCAGATGGTGGGGCCGCTGCTGCACCGGGCGCAGTGGGTCTTCCTACAGACCGCGTACACGCGGGCGGGCGACTCGCTGAGCGAGCACGAGAAGCTGTTCGCCGCCATCGCGGCCGGCGACGAGGAGTCGGCGTACGCGCTGGCGGTCGCGCACGTGGCCGCCGCCCGCCGGTCGTACCTGGCGCACGTCGAGTCGCTCGCCGACTGACCTGCGGCACCGCCACCAGACCTCGGCCGCCCCTGCCTCGGCCGTCACCCGTCTCAGCCACCGCCCGGTCTCACATGACAGGACGGGAATGGCAAACATGTCGGGATCCTGTATACAGAAGTCGCTGTGGCGCCCCGCACACCCCCCTTCGAGGAGCACCCATGCGTACCCGACGGCTGCTCGCCGCCCTCGCGGTCGTACCGCTGGTCGCCGCCGGCTGCTCGGGCACCGCGACGAGCACCGGCGCCGCCCTCACCGGCACCGCGCCGTACGACGACCGCCCGGTACGGCCGGGCGGCACGCTCACCGTCGCGCTGTCCCAGGACCCCGACGCGCTCGACCCGACCACCGCGAACACGTTCGTCGCGCGCGAGGTGTTCGCCAGCATGTGCGAGAAGCTGTACGACGTCGACGCGGACATGAAGGTCGTGCCGCAGCTCGCCGCCGCACTGCCGACGCTGTCCAACGGCGGGAAGACCGCCACGATCCGCCTGCGCCAAGGGATCCGGTTCAACGACGGCACCCCGCTCGACGCGCGGGCGGTGCGCACCACCCTGGTCCGCGACCTCACCCTGCCGACCTCGTCGCGCACGAGCGAGCTGGGCGCCGTCCGGTCGGTCACCGTCGTCGACGACCACACCGTACGGCTGGACATGTCCCGGCCGTTCGCCCCGCTCGGCGCGCAGCTCGCGGACCGCGCCGGCATGATCATGTCCCCGCGCGCGCTCGCCAGGTACGGCAAGGACTTCGGCGCGCACCCGGTGTGCGTCGGCCCGTTCTCGTTCGTCAGCCGTACGTCGGGCAACCAGATCGTGCTGAAGCGTTCCCGGTACTACTACGCCCGGGCGAAGGTGAAGCTGGACGGCATCGTCTACAAGATCGTCACCGACGCCAACGTACGGTCGGCGAACCTCCAGTCCGGCGACATCCAGGTGGCGGAACGGATCGCCACGTCCGACGTCGGCTCGCTGTCCGCGGACAACAGCCTGAAGATCCTGGCCGGCGGCGGCATCGGGTACCAGGGGATCACGATCAACACGGCGAACACCCGCGGCACCGACAAACCACCGGGGAAGGTCGACACACCGCTGGCGCGGAATGCGCTGCTGCGCAAGGCGTTCGAGCTGTCGCTGGACCGGGACGTCATCAACCGCGTGGTCTTCAACGGCCTGTACGACCCGGACTGCTCGCCGCTTCCCCGCGGCAGCGCGTACCGCGATCCGGCGACGAGATGCCCGAAGCGCGACCTGGCGCAGGCCCGGACACTGCTGAAGCGGGCCGGGGTGCACACGCCGGTGCACGTGAACCTGTTGCTGGCGGCCGACTCCGTGACCGAACGACTCGGCCAGGTCGTGCAGGCGATGGCGAAGGAGGCGGGCTTCGCGGTGACCGTGCAGCCGGCCGAGTTCGTCACCGCGCTCGACCAGGCGCGGGCCGGGAAGTTCGACGCGATCCAGGTCGGCTGGTCCGGCCGCGTCGACCCGGACGGCAACCTCAACGACCTCATCACCACCGGCGGCTCGAACAACTACTCCGGCCTGCACGACCCGGTGATCGACGACGCCGTGCATCGGGCCGCCGCCACCACCGACACCGCCGAGCGCGCCCGCCTGTACGCCACGGCGATCCGCCGCCAGGAGCAGCTCGGCGGCGTCATCTACCTGTACCACGAGCGGTACTTCCTCGGCACCAGCGCACGCGTCGCCGGGATCCGGTACTACGCCGACGGCATACCGCGGTTCACGACCGCGGGCTACGCGAGGTAGGGACGAGATGGGATGGTTCCTGTTGCGGCGCGCCGGCGCCGCGCTGATCGTGGTGGCGCTGGCCAGCGTCGTGGTCTTCCTCGGCGTACGCGCACTGCCGGGTGACCCGGCCGTCGTGCTCGCCGGCGAGAACGCCACACCGAAGGTGGTCGAGGCGATCCGGCACCAGTACGGCCTCGACCAGCCGCTGCCCGTGCAGTACGTCGACTACCTGAAGCAGCTCGTCACCGGCGATCTCGGTACGTCGACACAGGACAAGCTGCCGGTCAGCGGCATCCTCGCCGAGCGGATCCCGGTCACGCTGGAGCTGGCCGTACTGGCCATGCTCGTCGCGATCGTCATCGGCGTCGTCGCCGGCACGATCGCGGCGGCCCGGCGCGGGAGGTTCCCGGACTACGTGGCGACCGGGTTCGGCCTCGTCGGGCTGTCGGTGCCGCACTTCTGGCTGGGGCTGCTGGCGATCCTGCTGTTCGCGGTGAAGCTGCGGATCCTGCCGGCCTCGGGATACGTGCCGCTGACCGACGATCCCGTGCAGAACCTGCGCCGGATGATCCTGCCGGCGCTCGTACTCGGCACCGGCTTCGCCGCGATCCTCATGCGGCAGACCAGATCCGCGATGCTCGGCGCGCTCTCCGCCGACTACGTACGCACCGCGCGCGCCAAGGGCCTCTCCGGCGCCCGGGTCGTCGGCGTACACGCGCTGCGCAACAGCCTCACCACGGTGGTCACCGTGCTGGGCCTGCAACTCGGCGGGCTCATCTCGGGTGCCGTCGTCACCGAGCAGATCTTCGTCATCCCCGGCTTCGGCAAGCTCACCGTCGACGCGGTACTGACCCGCAACTACCCGGTGATCCAGGCGGTCGTACTGGTCACCGTCGTCGGGTACATCGTGGTCAACCTCCTCGTCGACGTCGCGTACGCCGCGCTGAATCCGCGGATCCGGCTGGCAGGAGCGGCTGATGGCTGACGTGCTCACCCCCGCCCGCCTCGCGCCGGCGGCAACCGGGTCCGGGCGTACCCGGCGGATGTGGCGGCGGTTCCGGCGGCGCCCGATGGCGATGACCGGGCTCGTGCTGGTCGTGCTGTTCCTGCTGCTGGCGGTGGTCGGGCCGGTCGTGTTCGGCGACCCGACGCGGATCGACTTCGGCCACGTACTCGGCGCGCCGTCGCTGTCCCACCTGCTCGGCACCGACGACCTCGGCCGCGACCAGCTGACCCGGATCGCTTCCGGCGCACGGGTTTCCCTGGAGGCCGGCGTGCTGTCGGTCGCGCTGGCGATGGTGGTCGGCGTGCCGATCGGGCTCGTCGCGGGCTTCTACCGCAAACACCTCGACTCGGTCGTGATGCGGGCGGTGGACGTCGTGCTCGCGTTCCCGTTCCTGGTGTTCGCGGTGGGGCTGGCCGCGATCCTCGGCCCGTCGCTGCGCAACGTCGTACTGGCGCTGGGCATCTCGCAGATCCCCGCCGTCGTACGGATCACCCGCGGCGAGGTGCTGGCCGTCCGCGAGCAGGACTTCGTGGCGGGCGCGATCGCCGACGGCGCGACGGATCGCACCATCCTCACCCGGTACGTGCTGCCGAACGCGACGAACGCGCTCATCGTGCAGGCGACGGTGGCGATCCCCGGCGCGATCATCGGCGAGGCGACGCTGTCGTTCCTCGGCCTCGGCGTACAGCCGCCGACGCCGTCGTGGGGCGTGATGCTGACCGGTGCGCAGCAGTTCCTGTCGCAGGCGCCGTGGCTCGCGGTCTGGCCCGGCGTCATGATCGCGGCAACGACGCTCGGCTTCAACCTGCTCGGCGACGGCCTGCGCGACGTCATCGACCCCAGGAGTGCGCGATGAACCTGCTGTCGATCGCCGATCTGACCGTCTCCTTCGACACCGAGGCCGGCACGGTACGCGCCGTCAAGGGCGTGTCGCTGACCCTGGCCGCGGGCGAGATCCTGGCCCTGTGCGGCGAGTCCGGCTCCGGCAAGTCCGTCACCGCGATGTCCGTACCCCGGTTGCTGCCGGACGGCGCGACGCTCACCGGCTCGGTCACGCTGGACGGCGCGGAGCTGCTCGGCCGGCCGGACCGGGAGCTGAGATCCCTGCGGGGCAAGGAGATCTCGGTCGTCTTCCAGGAGCCGATGACGTCTCTCAACCCGTCGTTCACCGTCGGCTTCCAGATCACCGAGGTACTCCGGCGGCACGAGCGGATGTCCCGCCGCGCCGCGCGTACCCGGGCGGTCGAGCTGCTGGACCTGGTCGGGATCCCGGACGCGGCGCGCCGCCTCGGCGAGTACCCGCACCAGCTCTCCGGCGGCCTGCGCCAGCGGGTGATGATCGCCATCGCGGTCGCCTGCGATCCTCGCGTGCTCATCGCGGACGAGCCGACGACCGCGCTGGACGTCACGATCCAGGCCGGCGTACTGGACGTGTTCCGGGCGCTGCGCGACCGGCTCGGCACCGCGATCGTGCTCATCACACACGATCTCGGCGTGGTCGCCGACATCGCCGACCGCGTCGCCGTCATGTACGCGGGTCGCATCGTCGAGCAGGCCGGCGTGGACGAGCTGTTCGCCCGGCCCCGCCACCCGTACACCCGGGGGTTGCTCGACGCGCTGCCCGCGTCGGCGCGCGGCGGCCGGCTGCGCGAGATCCCCGGGATGGTCCCCCCGCCGTACGACGACCCGGACGCCTGCCCGTTCGCGCCGCGCTGCGGGTACGCCGACGACGCCTGCACCGCCGCCCGCCCGGTGCTCGAACCGCACGGCGACGGGCACCTCGCCGCCTGCTTCCATCCGTCCACAGTGGAGGCCGTCGATGCCTGACGCAGTCCTTTCGGTCACCGACCTGGTCAAGCACTACCCGGCCGGCCGGGGCCGCGCGGTGCACGCGGTCGACGGTGTCTCGCTGCGCGTGGGTACCGGCGAGATCCTGGGGCTCGTCGGCGAGTCCGGCTCCGGGAAGTCGACCGTCGGGCGGTGCGTGCTGCGACTGACCGAGCCGACCGCCGGCCGGATCCTGTTGGGAGACAAGGACGTCACGCACATCTCGCGACGGGCGATGCGCCCGCTGCGGCGCGACGTGCACATCGTCTTCCAGGACCCGTACTCGTCGCTCAACCCCCGCTTCCCCGTCGGCCGGATCGTCGCGGAACCGTTGCGGCAGCACCGGATCGCGGCCGGTCGCGACGCCGACGACCGGGTCGCCGCGATGCTCGAACGCGTCGGGCTGAACGCCGGAACCCGCCACCGGTACCCGCACGAACTGTCCGGCGGCCAGCGCCAGCGGGTCGGCCTCGCCCGCGCTCTCGTCTGCGAACCGAAGCTGGTCGTCGCGGACGAGCCGGTCTCCGCGCTGGACGTCTCCGTGCAGGCATCCGTGCTGAACCTGCTCGCCGACCTCCAGCGGGACATGGGTTTCTCGTGCCTGTTCATCACGCACGACCTGTCCGTGGTCGAGTACCTCGTCGACACCGTCGCCGTCATGTACCTCGGCACGATCGTCGAGACCGGACCGCGCGAGCAGGTCTTCACCGACCCGAAGCACCCGTACACGAAGGCGCTGCTGTCCGCGGCGCCCGTACCCGATCCGGGCGAACAGCGCCGGCGCCACCGGATCGTGCTGTCCGGGGACGTACCGACCCCGGTCGCGCCGCCCGCCGGGTGCCGCTTCCACACCCGGTGCCCCGTCGCGGTCGAGAAGTGTGCCACGGTGGTCCCGGAGCTCGATCCGCTCGACGGCGCCCACCGCGTCGCCTGCCACCTGGTTGAGAGGTCCTGAGAGGAGCCGCATGTTCACCACCCGGCCCGAACTGACCGGCGACGTCGGAATGGTCGCGAGTACCCACTGGCTCGCGTCCGCCGCCGGCATGAGCGTGCTGGAACGCGGCGGCAACGCGTTCGACGCCGCGGTCACCGTCGGCTTCGTACTCCAGGTGGTGGAGCCGCACCTGAACGGTCCCGGTGGCGAGGTGCCCGCGCTGGTGTGGAGCGAGGCCGACCAGACGGTGTCCACGGTGTGCGGGCAGGGCGTCGCGCCGGCCGCCGCCACCATCGACGCGGTCACCGGGCTCGGTCTCGACCTGATCCCCGGCACCGGGCTGCTGCCGGCGACCGTACCGGGCGCGTTCGGCGGCTGGCTGCTGATGCTCGAACGCTGGGGCACCTGGCGGCTCCGCGACGTCCTCGCCCCCGCCATCGCGTACGCCGAGCACGGCTGCCCCGTCCTCGACCGTGTCAGCTCCGCGATCGGCACCGTGGCCGACATGTTCCGCGCCGACTGGCCGACCTCGGCCGCGACCTGGCTGCCCGGCGACACCGTACCCGCGCCCGGCAGCCGGTTCGCCAACCCGGTGCTGGCCGCGACGTACCGGCGGGTCGTGGCGGAGGCCGAGGCGCACGGACCCGACCGCGGCAGGGAGATCGAGGCCGCGCGGCACGCCTGGTACGAAGGGTTCGTGGCGGAGGCGGTCGCGGACTTCTGCGCCGGCCGGCCGTGGCGCGACACGTCCGGCGACGAGCACGCCGGGCTGCTCACCGGCGACGACCTCGCGTCGTGGCGGGCCACCGTCGAGGCACCGGCGACGTACGACTACCACGGCCACACCGTCTGCAAGACCGGCCCGTGGGGCCAGGGACCGGCGTTCCTTCAGCAGCTGGCTCTGCTGAGCGGGTTCGACCTCGACGCCGCGTCGCCGGCCGAGTTCACCCACACCGTGGTCGAGGCGGCGAAGCTCGCGTTCGCGGATCGCGAGGCGTGGTACGGGGATCCGCGCTTCACCGACGTACCACTGTCCACAGTGCTCAGTGAGGCGTACAACGCCGAACGGCGCGCGCTCATCGGCCCCGAGGCCAGCCTCGACCTGCGCCCCGGCCGACCCGACGGCCGCGAACCGCTGCTGCCGCGCATCCCCCGGCCCGCCCCGGTCGACCCGGCGAGCGGCGTCATCTCCGGCGTCGGCGAACCCACCGTCGGGCTGGAGCGCACCGCGCCCGACGGCCGGGTACAGGGCGACACCTGCCACCTCGACGTCGTGGACCGCTGGGGCAACATGGTCTCCGCGACACCCAGCGGCGGCTGGCTCCAGTCCTCACCGACCATCCCCGGCCTCGGCTTCAGCCTCGGTACCCGCGGCCAGATGTTCTGGTTGACCGACGGCCTGCCCGCCTCGCTGCGGCCCGGCGCACGACCCCGCACCACGCTCTCGCCGTCGTTCGCGCTGCGCGACGGCCGACCCTGGCTGGCCTTCGGTACGCCCGGGGGCGACCAGCAGGACCAGTGGTCCCTGACCTTCTTCCTGTCCCTCGTGCACCGCGGGCTCGGGCTCCAGGAAGCCATCGACGCGCCGATGTTCCACTCGATGCATTTCCCCGGCTCGTTCTGGCCGCGCGGATCCCGGCCCGGCGTACTGCTCGTCGAGGACCGGTTTCAGCCCGACGTACTCGACGAGCTGCGGCGGCGCGGACACCGCGTCGAGGTACAGGACGGCTGGTCGCTCGGCCGGCTCTCCGCCGTCGCCCGCGACCCCGACTGGCATCCGGCGACCGGCTCCGACGCACCCACGGGCACAGGCTTCCTCCGCGCGGCCGCCAACCCCCGCGGCGCCCAGGGCTACGCCGTCGGCCGCTGACTCCCGGCCGCCGCCGTCCGTCGCCGCGTGTCGGCGTTGCTCGTCGCGGGGTTGCCGGCCCGACGTGCCGTCGGCGTCGGCGGCTACTGGCGGTTCACGACCAGGGCGGCGATCGGTACGAAGTGGCTGCCGAGCCGCTGCGTACCGTCCGGTTGGATCAGGTACCCGTCCAGGTAGCACCAGCCGGGCAGCAGACCGACCGGCGGCCGCACGCCCAGCACCCGGAACCACGTCGGCTCGGTCGTCAGCCAGCGCGGCATCAGCACCAGGTCACCGACGACCGGGCGTGCCCCGGCGATCAGAGCCATGCCGCACCGCGTGTCGTCGCCGGCTCCTCGACCGCGTACAAGCCCAGGTCGACGCCCCGCCAGCGCCGTGGCGCCGGCGGCACCACCACCCGCGCCTCCTGCACCATCTCGCACGGCCACTCCTCCCGCTCCACGCAACACACGAGCCGCTCGTACGCGGCGCCCATCGCGTGATGCGTCCGCAGCACCTTCAACGCTTCCGCCCGTTCCATCGCGTACCTCCCACTTCCACCCATGTGACGGAGCTACGCCCGGTTCATGACACGGAAACCCCTACAATTCGCGCCCAGAACCTCGCCCACCGTGATCAACAACGGTCGGGCGCCGGCGCGGCCGGACGCGTTGACCGTCGCGCCGGCCACGGACAACACGATCAACAGGTGGGCCGACGGAATCGCCGACACCTACGCGCTGGGCATCCTCGCCGAGGCTGTGGGCAACGGGCTCCCGTCGTGGTGCTCGCGTTCGTCACGCCGCCCTCGCCGCGCGGGCGCCGTCCCGCCGCGGCGTCGAACAGCTCCGCGCCGAAGGCGTACGCGTCATGCGCGGTCCGGGCGAGTGGGAGCCGCACCCGCCGGGTACCGGCGCGGGCTGCCTCGCCGACTTCCCCTGGCACGCCGCGCTTTCCGAAGCCGAACGGACGCGAGCGGGTTGATGCACCGGCCGGTCTCATTGCCCCCCGTGAAGCCCCGGCGAGGGCAATCATGAGACGTCACCTCGGGAAGGTAGGAACATGAGAGCACTCCTCACGTCGTCCGGGATCACGAACGGCAGCATCCGCGACGCGCTGGTCGACCTGCTGGGCAAGCCGATCACCGAGTCCAACGCCCTCTTCGTCCCGACCGCCATCTACCCGTTCCCCGGTGGGCAGGGCATGGCGTACCGGGCGATCACCGGCAGCGGCCCGTCGCGGCTGTCCGACCTGGGTTGGAAGTCGTTGGGCGTGCTGGAGCTGTCGGTGCTACCGAGCATCGAGGACGCTGCCTGGGTACCCACGGTCCGGGACGCCGACGCGCTGCTGTTCTGGGGCGGCGACCCCCTGTTCCTCGCCAACTGGATGCGCCGCTCGGGCCTGGCCGCCCTGCTGCCGACACTGCGTTCCGAGGCGGTGTACGTGGGGGTGAGCGCGGGGAGCATCGCGGCCGCCGCGACGTTCGTCGAGACGTACACCGAGCCGCCCCGTGGGACGGACGGACCGCTCAAGTCGGAGGACGTCGTCTTCGCGACGCCGCAGGGTGACGTCGGCAGGACCCTGGTCACGGGGCAGGGAGCGGGACTCGTCGACTTCGCGGTGATCCCGCACTTCGAGCACCCGGACCACCCGGACGCGTCCCCCGCGAACGCGGAGAAATGGGCGGCGCGGATCCCGGCGCCGACGTACGCGATCGACGACCAGACCGCCGTCAGCGTGGTCGACGGCGCCGCCCAGGTCGTCTCCGAGGGCCACTGGAAACTCTTCCAGCCCTAGGGCCAGATGTTGGCGGCCGGCTCCAGGAACATGTCCTGGCCGCATGGTGATCCAGCTTGGCGGGCGGTGACCCCGGGCCTCCCGCGCCGACGGCAGTACGGGGGTGCCTCTCGATGCGGCCGGCCTTATGCGGCCCAGGAACGCGTCATCGCCACGATCCGCTCGGCGGTGGCGTCGGGGTCGACGAGCTGGTGCAGGTGCTGGCCGGCAAGGTGTTCCACGGTCCAACCGCGCCGCGTCGCCTCCTCGGCCTCCGCCGCGTACGCGTCGCTGAATTGCAGGTAACCGCACGGCTTCGCGTCCCAGCCAGGCGGCACCGGGATCTGCTCCTCAAAGTATCCGACCGGCAGCCTGGGCATTTCGGCAGACACGGCGACACGCGTCCGCTCGTCCGGGAACAGCGGCGCCATGTCGGTGGCATCACCCCACCATTCGGTCCATGGGGGAACGAGACCGTCGCCGCGCACCATGGGCCGCAGGAAGTCGGGCAGGCGTCTGGCGTGCCCAGGTAGCCGGCCGTCGACGATGAGGCATCCAACGACGGGGGCGACCTGCGCGATCACCGGTACGAACAGGCCGGCGTTGCTGTGCGCGACCAGGATCGTCGGTTCGGCGATGGCGGCGGCGACCTTCTCCGCGATCGAGCGCCAGAACGGCGGTGTCAGGTCGACCACGGACGGCACTGCCGCGCCGAGCCGGTCCGCTACCGGACCCCAGGTCAGGGGGCCGACCAGAGGGCTGTGCACCAGAGTGAACATCTTCGCCTCGCCGTCCAGCGTGGGAGCACGCCCGAGACGAATTCCCCGGACCGCAGAGGACGATACTCACTCCACGGTGTCGGCCTGCGCTCGAAGCTCGCCGCCGCGGCACAGGAACGCCGTCACCGCGCCGCCCGGGGCTACTTGTAGCCGAAGAGTTGGGTCCAGTAGTAGTGGAGCTTGCCGCCTTCGGCGAAGCCGACGCCGGTGGCGCGGGACGAGCAGTTGAGGATGTTGGCGCGGTGGCCGGGGCTGTTGAGCCAGGCCTTGACGGCGGCGGCGGGGGTGGCCTGGCCGGCGGCGATGTTCTCGGCGCTGGGCTGGGCGTACCCGGCGGCCTTGGCGCGGTCCCACGGGGTGACGCCGTCGGGCGAGTTGTGGTCGAAGTAGTTGCGGGCGGCCATGTCGTCGCTGTGCGCGCGGGCGGCGGCGGCGAGGCGCGAGTCGTTCCGGAGGGCGGGGCAGCCGGCGCGGGCGCGGGCGGTGTTGATCTCCCGGACGACCTCCCGCTCGTACGCGGTGGTGCTCTCGGCGGGGCCGGCGGAGGCGCTGCGGGAGGCGGACGGTGAGGGTGTCGGTGAGGCGGTCGGCGAGGGGCTGACGGCGCGGGTGTGGTCGCGGCTGGACCGCGCCGGCACCTGGTGTTCGTCGCCGAACGTGATCATCGTGTGGGGGTGGGCGTGCACCCAGCGCAGCCCGTACAGCGCGCCGCCGGGGATGGCGACGGCGAGCAGGGCGACGACGGTGACGGCGAGCCAGCGCCCCTTGCGCCGGTTTGGCCGGTGACGTCCCGGACCCCAGCCGGCCTGGGGCGACGTCGGTTCGTCCGGCTCGGCCGAGACCGCGGTGGTACGCGATGTTTGCCCGGTGCGCGAAGCTCCGTCGTGTCGCTGTCGTCGCCGTGCCCCGCGCATCGGCCCACCGTACAGACCGGCCGTCACGCTCCGCAGCCCCGGCGTGGTCAGCGCCACGGGTAACGAGAAATCCTCCATCTGGCCGAGTGGCTGGCGAAAGTTCCTGCCCAGGGGGATAGTGGCTCGCGACGTGCACCTTTCGCGTACCGGGAGCCCCCGATGACACGTATGCCACCGCTCAGCCGGAGATCCCTTCTCGGCGGCGCCGCCGCCGTCACCGGCGCGCTCGTCGTGCCGGGCGCCGTGGTCGCCGGCGGCACCACCGCCGCGTTCGCGGACGCCCCGGCGGACGTGCCGATCAACTACCACGCGTACCGCCGGGTCGGTGACTGGTTCGCCGGTCACGCCGACGGGGTCGCGGTGTCCCCCGGCCGCCGCGCCGGGGTGTTCATCGCCCGCGCCGCGGGTACGACGAGCTACACCGACCCGCACACCGGCACCACCCGCCAGTACGAGTACGCGACGTGGACGTCGCCGGTGCGCCGGCTCGGCTTCGGCGCGACCGAGCTCGTCGCGTCGTGGAACGCCGACACCCCGGCGGGCACGTGGATCCAGGTCGAGATGCAGGGCAGCTACACCGACGGCAAGACCACCCCGTGGTACGTGATGGGCCGGTGGACCGCCGGGGACGGCGACGCCGACATCCGCCGTACGTCGCTGGACGGGCAGGGTGACGACTACTCCGGCGTGTACACCGACACGTTCGCGGTGGACGACGACGACAAGGCGAACGGCATCGCGCTCACGTCGTACCAGTTGCGGCTGACGCTGTACCGGACGCCGGGGAGCCGGCAGACGCCGTTCGTGTACCGGCTCGGCGCGTTCGCGTCCGACGTCCCGGACCGCTTCGAGGTACCGGCGTCGAAGCCCGGCCTGAAGCGCGCCGTCGAGCTGCACGTGCCGACGTTCTCGCAGGACATCCACGCCGGCCAGTACCCGGAGTACGACAACGGCGGCGAGGCGTGGTGCTCGCCCACCTCGACGACGATGGTCCTGTACTACTGGGGCAAGAAGGCCACCGCGCGCCAGCTCGCCTGGGTCGATCCCAGCTACGCCGACCCGCAGGTCGACCAGGGTGCCCGCTACACCTACGACTACCAGTACGAGGGCTGCGGGAACTGGCCGTTCAACGCCGCGTACGCCGCGACGTACGGCGGGCTGGACACGATCGTCACGCAGATCCGTTCGCTGAACGAGGCGGAGCGGCTCGTCTCCCGCGGCATTCCGGTGGTCTGCTCGGTGTCGTTCTACGCGAGCGAGCTGGACGGCGCCGGCTACAACACGTCCGGCCACCTGCTGGTGATCGTCGGCTTCACCGCCGACGGCGACGTGATCGTCAACGACCCGGCGTCCGCCGACGACGCGGCGGTACGCCACGTCTACAAGCGGCACCAGTTCGAGACGATCTGGCTGCGTACGAAGCGGCACCTGACCAGCGGGAACATCGGCTCCGGCTCGGGCGGCGTGGCCTACCTGTACAAGCCGAGCGGCCTGGCCTGGCCGAGCGCGACCGACCCGCGCAACCCGAACTGGGCCTGACGTACCCCGGGCGGGGCCGGCTCCCGCCGGCCCCGCCCGGGCGGCTCAGTCGCGGTCGTCGTCCCCGGACAGCGCGGCGCGCAGCTTCTGCTTCTCGTCCTTGCGCTTCTGCAGCGAGTCGTCGATCTTCTCGGCCATCTGTTCGCGCCACCGCTTGAGCACGAAGTACGACAGGGGCATCGACACCAGCAGCGCGATCATCAGGTTCAGGAACAGGTTGAGGTGGAACGGCAGCAACGCCGCCGCGATCACCACGAACAACCCGACCCGCCCCAGCGTGTACTTGATCGCAGGGCTCACAACGTCTCCTCACATGCGGTGCCGTCGCCGGCAACCGTTTCCTACCTGTCCACCCAGCGGATCCCGAAGTACCAGACCGGCGCGTAGACCAGGACGCCGACGGCGGCGCCGACCGACCCGCTGACCAGCGCCGGCAGTCCGCCGGCCGCGAGCGCCAGCCCGTACCCCGCGGCGCCGCCGACGAGCAGCGCCGACAGCACGGCGATCAGCATGATGCCGAGCCGGGACCGGACGCCGCGCCAGGCGCGGAAGTCCTCGGCGTACAGCCAGACGGCGAGGACGGCGGCGAGCCAGCCCCGGGACGAGCCGACGTCGCCGATCCCGACCAGCGAGGTGACGACGTCGATGACGGTCAGCGCGACGAACCCGACGACCAACCACACGACGGCGGCGACCACGAACTCACCGAACCGGGCCACCCGCCCGTCCGGATCGCGTCGCGGGAACGTCGCCATCTGCCCACCTCCACCTGCACCGAGCGTACGTGGTGGCACCCGGCGGGCATCATCGGCGGCATGATCGACGTGACCGGTTACCTGGCGCGGATCGGGCACCGCGGGCCGGTCCGGGTCGACACCGACACGCTCGTCGCGTTGCACCGCGCGCACCTGGCGGCCGTGCCGTACGAGAACATAGACATCCAGTTGGGCCGCCCGGTGTCGATCGACCCGGCCGCGCTGTCGGACAAGATCGTGCGGCGCCGCCGCGGCGGGTTCTGTTTCGAGCTGAACGGCGCGTTCGGCTCGCTGTTGGGCGCGCTCGGCTTCACCGTCCGCTTCGTCCGCTGCGCCGTGAACGTCGGCCGCGACGGGCCCTCGGCCTGGGGCAACCACCTCGCGCTGCTGGTGTCCACACCGGACGGTTGGCTGCTCGCCGACGTCGGGTTCGGCGACGGCTTCCTGTCCCCGCTCCCGCTCGCCATCGGCACGTACCCGCAGGGCCCGCTGACGTACCAGATGCGCCGCGACCTGTCCGGCACCTGGCGCATGGTGCACCATCCCGCCGGCACCACCCCGGGGTACGAGTTCCGCACGGATCCGTTGGCGTTGAGCGACTTCACGGACCGCTGCGCGGAGCTGGCCACCTCGCCCGGCTCGTCGTACGTGCGGACGCTGGTGGTGCAGCGGCCGTACCGGGACCACGCGCTCGCGTTGCGCGCCAGGTCGCTGGTCCGGATGTCCCCGGCCGGCGTCCAGCGTCGCACGCTGGCCGACCGGGACGAGCTGGCCGCGGCGCTCGCCGACTTCGGCGTACCGGTGGGGTCCCTCGGCGCCGGCGCGCTGGACGAGCTGTGGCGCCGGTCCGGTGACCAGCAGCGCGCGTGGGAGACGGGCCGCTGAGAGGTCACGATTCGGTGGCGTAAATAGGCCGTCCGGAGGCTGTTGGGCGGTGATCGTTGGCAATATCCTCCGATGTCGTCACCGCATCCCGCACATCTATGCCAGGGCCGGAAGGGACACACATGACCGGAATCCAGGGTGGGTTCAGCCGCCGCGGGGTCCTCCGCGCCGGCGTCGGTACCGCCGCGGCCGGGCTCGGCCTGACCGCCCTCGGCGGCACCGCGTCGGCGGCGGACGCCACCGGCGCCGCGGGCGCAGCCGGCGCCGAAGCCGCGAAGATCCCGTGGATCATCGACACCGCGAGCTGGGGCGCCCGACCGGTACCCGACAGCGACCTGACCATCCTGCACGGCACCACCCGCAAGATCGTCGTGCACCACATGGCGTTCCCGAACGTCACCGACTACTCCGAGGACCACGCGAAACAGCTCGCCCGCGACTGCCAGGACCTGCACATGGACGGCAACGGCTGGGCCGACACCGGCCAGCACTTCACCGTCAGCCGGGGCGGGTACGTGCTGGAGGGCCGGCACGAGTCGCTGCCGTCGCTCGAACTCGGCACCCAGCAGGTGCAGGGCGCGCACTGCGTCGGCGAGAACACCCAGTCCATCGGCATCGAGAACGAGGGCACGTACGTCACCGAGACGCCGCCGCCCGCGCTGCTCGCCTCGCTCGTCCGGCTGTGCACCACGATCTGCACCCGGTACGGCATCCACGCGTGGAACATGTTCGGCCACTGGGACTGGAACAACACTGACTGCCCCGGCATCATGTTCTACCGCGAGTTCCCGAAGCTGCGGCTGGCCGTCGCGCGCGCCTGCCACGAGCGGCTGCGCTCGGTGCCGGCGCGTACCTGGCCGGACATCTTCACCTCCAGCGCCGGCTCCACCGTCACCACGCTGCAGTACCTGCTCGCCGCGCAGGGGTACGCCGTGACGCCGAACGCCGGGTTCGACGCCGCGACGAAGGCCGGCGTGCAGGATTTCCAGGCGAAGCACGGCTTCGAGGTCGCGAGCGACGGTACGGTCACCCAGCCGACCTGGGAGGCGCTCGCGCCGCGGCTCGACCGGCGCGCCACCGGTGACGTGGTGAAGGCCGCGCAGAGCATCCTCGCCCACAAGGGCTACGAGGTCACCGTCACCGGCGAGTACGACGCGGACACCACGCGGGCGGTCCGCGCGATGCAGCGCCTGCACCACCTGCCCGCCACCGGCGTCACCGACACCACCACCTGGTGCGCGATCCTCGGCGGCATCGTCCGCGCCGAGTTCCTCGGCCTGCCCTTCTGAGCCCTTCTCCTCCCCCAAGGTCATGGCGCCCACAACGAGGTGGGCGCCATGACCGTCTCCGGGGAACCGGACGCACACCCGGTGTGGCTATGATGCCGCCGTGCGCGGAGTCGGAATCAGCGTGTTCAACCTGCTGTGTTGTCTGATGGTCGTCGTCGTGATCGGCGCGGTCGTCCTGACCGTCGTTCTGGTCTCACGCAACAGCAGCAAGAAGAAGACCACGCCGTACCAAGGGCAGCCCGGACCCCCCGCGCCGTACCAGGGCCCGCCCGGCGGCTACGGCGCCCCGTACGGCCAGCCGCCCGCCCCCCAGTCCGGACCGCCCCAGCCCGGACCGCCGATGTCGGGACCGCCGCAGTCCGGGCCGCCCCGGTCGGGGCCACCCCAGTCCGGGCCGCCTCAGTCGGGGCCGCCGATGTCGGGGCCACCCGGTGGATACGGGGCGCCGTACGGGGACGAGTCGAACCCGTTCGGCCAGGCGTACCGGAACGACGGCCGGTAGGTAGGGGATGTCCGCACGGCTCCGGCCGGCCGTGCTGTCATCCCCGCGTCAGGAGAAGACGGACTGCGGCTCGGCGCGACGCTCGGCCTGGGTGTGCGCCGGGCCGAAGTCGCGGACCACGCCGTACGCCTCGTCGCGCAGCACCGGCGTGCCGCTCGCGTCCCAGACCAGCTCGGCGATCCGGTCGGCGTCGAACCCGTCCGCCGGTACGAGCAGCTCGGCGGCACCGAAGTCGAGCAACAGCTGACCGGTCGACGCCGGGTGGCTGGCCAGGTCGACGCCGATCGTGTCGACGGGCAGCAGCAGCCGGCAGACCGCGAACAGCTTCAGCATCTCGGCCGGCGAGGCGGTGTGGTCCACGTCCGCCGCGTCGGTCCGGACCGGCACCACGACCCGGGCGCCCGCCGTACGCAGGGCGAGCAGCTCGGCGACGCGCTCTGCGGGCGACTGGCCCGCGTGGTACGCCCAGGTGGTGACGCCCGGGAGCGCGGCGACGTCGGCGACCGGCAGGAACGTGGTGACCGCGCCGGACCGGGCGCTGCGCTCGTGGTGCGCGAGGGCGCCGAGCCACGACAGGTCGTCGTGGCCGAGCAGGGCCACCCCGTCGTCGGCGGTCAGCGGCTCGCCGGCGGCGAGCGCCGCGGAGATCCGGGCCCGGAACACGTCTGGGTCTGCCATCGCTCAAAGACTCCTCTCGGCCGTCGCCCCGGCCGCCATACTGACCTGGACCGGCGGTTCCGGCCCAGCGTACGGGCCGTCGCCGGTCGCCGAACACGCCGCCCGGGCGGAGCCGAACCCGCACCAACGCGCCATTCCCAGGGTTTTGTAACCTGCGGACCGGTGGAGCGTTAACCGGACACGTCGTACGGTGGTGATCGTCTCAACACGAGAAGGAGCACGCCCCGGCGACCAGGTGAGCGGGACGGTGACATGCACGGACAGGCACTGCGTACCAGTCGGAGAATGCGGCGCCGGCCGTGGTTGGCATCGGTCGGGCTGGCGGCGGCGATCCTGTTCGCCGGGATCGGCACCAGCACCGCGGCGTACGCGGACCCGGTGAGCCCCGCGGCCAACGGCACCGGCGACGGCACCACTGCGCCCGGTGCGCCGCCCGACCCCGGCTCGGCGCCGCGGCCCGGCGGCTCCGTGTCCGTGCCGAGCACCGGCGCCCAGCCGGGCGCCAACCTGCCGACACAGCAGGCGCCCGCCGGGCCGATGGGCAACCAGATCGCGGCCAAGACCGCGCAGGTGCAGAGCCTCGCCGAGCGGAAGAAGCAGCTCAAGGAGCAGCTCGGCCTCGACGCCGACAACGTCGCCGCGGCCAAGCGCAACCTCGACCTGGCCAACGCGCTGCTCGCCCAGTTCGAGGACCGGACGGGGCAGGACGCCAGCAAGGCGTACAAGAGCGCGGCGAAGATCCCGGACCACCTGGACCCGGCCGCCCGCGAGTACCGCGAGCTGGCGAAGCTCGCGCCGTGGCTGGCCGAGCCCGGCGCGGTCGACGGCCGGCACAACGGCGCGTCGTACCAGGACGCCAAGAAGCTCGCCACCGCCGCGAAGGCCGCGTACGACCGGGCGGTGAAGGACAAGAGCGACCACGAGAAGGACTACAAGGACTGCGACAAGCAGCTCACCGCCGCCACCGCCGACCTCCGCAAGCTGCGCGCCGACAACGCGACCGCGCTGCAACAGGAGGAGGAGCAACAGCGCCGCTGGGCCCAGCAGTACGACGGGTCGATCGGCTCCGACGTCGACGGTTGGCAGGCCAACCCGAAGGCCGTCGCCGCGGTGAAGTTCGCGCTCGAACAGCTCGGCAAGCCGTACGTGTGGGCGGCCGAAGGCCCCGACTCGTACGACTGCTCCGGGCTGGTGCTCGCCTCGTACAACTCGGTCGGGGTCGGGCTGCCGCGGATCGCCGACGAGCAGTACCGGGCCACCGCCGGGCGGCCCGTGTCGCTGTCCCAGCTGCTGCCCGGTGACCTGATCTTCTACGGCAACACCCCCGGCCAGAGCACGTCGATCTACCACGTGGCGATGTACGTGGGGCAGGGCCGGGTCGTGCAGGCGCCGACGTTCGGCGTACCGGTGCAGGTGGCGTCGCTGTCGCTGGGCGGGTTCTACGGCGCGACGCGGGTGGTGCCGGCCGTCCGTACGAAGCCGAAGCCGAAGCCGCACCCCAGCCCGTCGCCGAGCCGGTCGGGGCCGAAGAGCCCGTCGCCGACACCGTCGAAGTCGCACACGCCGGGCGGCTCCACGTCCCCCGACCCGAGCCACTCCGCGTCGCCGAGCCCTGGCCCCAGCACGCCGTCCACCGTGCCGACCCCGGGCTCGTCGGCGCCCAGCGCCGGCTCGGCCAGCCCGTCGACGTCGACGACGTCCGCGTCGG
This sequence comes from Actinocatenispora sp., assembly GCA_036503555.1. Lineage (GTDB taxonomy): Bacteria > Actinomycetota > Actinomycetes > Mycobacteriales > Micromonosporaceae > Actinocatenispora. The sequence continues at coordinate 41,679 of DASXWQ010000059.1, read as the reverse complement.
CACCGGCCACCTCGTCCACGCGTACGTCCGCCGCGCCGTCGAGCACCACGTCCGCCGCCGCGCCGTCCGAGTCGTCCACCCGGACGACACCGGTGCCGTCGCCGAGCGATACGTGCCCGTCACCGTCACCGTCGTCCTCGGCGACCCCGACACCGATACCGACGCCGTCGCCGTCCCGGTCGGGCAGCCCCTCGCCGTCGCCGAGTTGCTCCTGACCTGTCGCCGAGGTCACGCACCGAGAATCCGGTCATCGGCGATGTCTGGACCAGCCGTGTCACGTACCGCGCCGACACCCACCGTGTCGGCGCGGTACCACCGCGCCGTGCCGGCGCACGGATCGTGGCGGAATCCCAGCACGTGGGCAGGGTGGGTGGTCCCTCTCCACCCATCCGGCCGCTCGCCTCGTAGGCTCACGGGGCCCGGTCGATGGCGTGGCCGGGCGGCGTTCGGCCCGCTGCCGGTGATCGCCGCGGTATGGCACGGTGTGGGTTGAGCGGTCGGTGGACATGCCACGGGAGGGCTTGATGGAGGACCGGACGTGTTCGACGTGTGGCGAGCGCGTGCCGCCTGCCGTGGGCATCTGCCCGCGGTGCGGCACCCCCGTCGCCGACCCGCCGGCTGCCGGCTCGTACCAGGCCCCGGCTGACCAGGGCGGCCGCGCGCCGTCCTGGCCGATGAACCAGCAGCCCGCCGAGCCGGCGGGCCAGTGGGGCGACCCCCAGCCGGCCGGCTGGGGCGACGCGCCGCAGGCGCCCCGCCAGTGGGACGACGCACCCCAGCGCCGCGGCGCCGGCCAGTGGGAAGAGACCCCGCAACGCCAGGCCCCCGGCCAGTGGGACGACGCGCCGCAACGCCAGGCGCCCGGCCAATGGGACGACGCGCCCCAGCGGCAGGCGCCCGGCCAGTGGGGCGGCCCCGCGCCGGAACAACCGAACACGTGGAGCGACGCGCCCCGCGGCGCGGCGCCGGACCAGTGGGGCGACGCGCCCCGCGAAGCGGGGCCGGACCAGTGGGGCGGCCAGGCGCCACAGCACGCCGACGTACCGGCGCAGGGCCGCGACCCGTGGACGCAGCAGCCCGCCGACGCCCAGGGCGGCCAGGGCAGCGACCCCTGGGGCCAGCCGGCCGAGGGCCGCGCCGGCGTACCCGGTGAGCAGGCCGACCAGCCGCCCGAGCCCCCGGCGGGCTGGGGTGGCGAGCCGCGCAGCGCCGCCGAGGAGGCCGCCGCGCTGCCCGAGCCGTACCAGCCGCCACCAATGCCCGTCGACGGACCGATCTGGGACGGCGCCGGCGCACCCGCCACCCCGGCCCAGCCCGAGCCCGTCGCGCCTGCGCCGGAGCCCGCGCGCGAGCTCGGCGGATACGACTCGGACGAGCTTCCCCCGGACCCGTGGGCCGCCTCCGCCGAACCGTCCTGGCAGCCGTCCGAGCCGGCGCAGCCCGACGGCCCGCGCCCGGCGTCCGGCGACCAGCCCGCCGACGGCGCGCACGCCCACGCCGCCGAGCAGCGCGACTGGTTCGGCGGGGAGCCCGCCAGCGGCTTCGGCGTACCCGACCAGCAGCCGGTGGACCGCTACGCGCCGCCGCAGCCCGAGTCGTTCGGCGTGCCCGACCAGCAGCCGGTGGACCGCTACGCGCCGCCACAGGCAGAGCAGCAGTTCGGCGTACCCGACCAGCAGCCGGTGGACCGCTACGCGCCGCCACAGGCCGAACAGCAGTTCGGCGTACCCGACCAACAACCCGTCGACCGCTACGCGCCGCCGCAGGCGCAGCAGCCCGCGGCGTACGGCGTACCGGACCAGCAGCCCGTCGACCGCTACGCGCCACCGCAGGCGGAGCAGCAGCCGGTCGACCGGTACGCGCCGCCGCAGGGTGAGCAGCAGTTCGGTGCGGCGGAGGTACCGCAGCGGCAGGAGCCGGAGGCGCCGGCGCAGTCGAGCGACTCCCCGTGGGCGGCGTTCGCGAACGCGTGGGACGACCCGAACGCCCCGGAGCAGCAGCGCGGGCAGCAACCGCCGGCGCAGGAGCCGGCGGCCGAGCACGTGTACGGTCACCCGTCGGAGCAGTCCGCGCCGCCGGAGCGGCCGAGCGAGGACGCGCCGCCCGCGGCGTGGCCGCCGCCGGCGGCGGCGTGGCCGGGCGACGAGGTACCGCCGATGGCGGCCCGCGGGGTCGCGGCGGTGCCGGCGGCGAACCGGGTCAGCGCCGACGAGATCGCCGCGTTCATGGGCGGTGGCGCACCGCAGTCCGCGCCGCAGTCCGGGCCGCCCTTCGCCGCGCCGCAGTCCGGGCCGCCTGCCCAGCAGTCCGGCCCGCCGTACGCGGCACCCCAGTCCGGGCCGCCCGCCCAGCAGTCCGCGCCGCCGTACGGTGCGCCGCAGTCGGCGCCGCCCGCCCAGCAGTACGGGCAGCCGGATCCGCAGCAGTTCGGTGCGCCGCAGCCCCCGCCCGGCCAGTACGGTGCCCCGCAGTCCGCACCCCCGGCGCAGCAGTACGGCCAGCCCGGCGAGGGCCAGCCCGGCCAGTACGGCCAGCCGGCGGAGCAGGGGCAGCAGTACGGGCAGCCCGCGGAGCAGGGCCACCCGGGTCAGTACGGGCAGCCGGCGGAGCAGGCCGGCGGGCAGCAGTGGCCGGAGCAGGAGCAGCGCGGCGGCCAGCAGGACGGTGCCTGGTCGGCCGACCAGTCGCGGCCGTCGGACTACTGGTCCGGCGAGCAGCAGCAGGGTCAGCAGCCGGGCGGGTACCCGCCGGTCGGCGCGAACGCGGGCGAGGTGCCAGGCGACCGGCCGCCGGCGTACCCGGGGCAGCCGGAACGCCCGGCATACCCCGGTGAGCCTCAGCCGAACCAGCCCGGCTACGCCGGCCAGCCCGGCTACGCCCAGCCGGGATCCGACGGCCAGCCGGGCTTCGCCAACCAGCCCGGGTACGCCAACCAGCCGGGCTACCACGAGCAGCCGGGCTTCCCGCAGCAGCCGGGTGGGGTGCCGGAGCAGCCGGGGTACCAGCGGCAGCAGCCGGACTGGGCGACGCCCGGCCAGCAGCCGGCCGACCAGGGCTGGGGCCAGCAGGGCGAGCAGTTCCCGCAGCGCGCGACGCCGGACACGTACGGCGCGCCCGGCTACCCGCAGGACCGGCCGCGGTCGGCCCCGCCGGTGTCGCCGCCGGCGTACCCGGTGGAGCAGCCGCGTACGCAGGAGCCGGAGCCGTCGTGGTGGCAGGGCAACCCGGCGGGCGGTGCGAGCCGGGTCGAGACGGGCCGGCCGGACGGCGGTGAGGGCGGCGGTACCGGGGGCGGCGGTCCGGGGGGACACCCGGACTGGCCTCAGCAGAACCGGGCGACCGAGTCGCCCGTCGGGGACGCCTACCCGCGTCACCCCCAGAGCCAGGACCGGGCGGACGTGCGGCAGCCGGAAGAGTACCGGCCCGACCGCGACGGGGCGCCCTACCCGGACCGGTACGAACACCCGGGCCACGCGCCCGACCATCACCCGGGCCATGCGCCCGAGCAGCATCCGGGCCACCGGCCCAGGCACCACGCGGGCCACGCATCCGACCAACACCAGGGGATGCGGCCCGAGCAGTACGGCGGGGACCCGGGCCGGGTGCCCGCCGGGTACGACCCGGGCCAGCCCGCCGGTACGTTGACGCCGGAGCAGCGGTTCGCCCGGCAGTTGTCCGCGGACAGCGAGGCGGACGACCGCAGGGCTGCGGAGCAGCGGTTCGCGACCGATCCGCCGCCCCGCCCGTGGACCGACCGGGACCGGGCGGGCAGCCGGCCCGCCGGCCGCCCGGCCGACCCGCCCGCGGCGCCACCCGTCGCGCCGGCCGGCGCCCGCCCCGACATGCCGACCGCGCCACCGCCCGGCGTTCCGCTGGGCGCCCGGCCCGACGTGACGGCCGCGCAGCGGTACCCGGATCTCAACCCGATGGAGACGACCGGCTCGCTGGCCGGGCACATCCTCGGCCCGCGGAACGCGCCGCCGGACACGGTCGGCGACGAACGCCAGGAGTCCAAGAACCGGCTGACCCTGATGATCATGGGGGTCGGCGCGTTCGTGTTGATCCTGGTCGGTGTCGGTCTCTGGATCTTCCTGTCCTGACGCCGGCGGGGATGACAGGCTGTCCGTCGACGAGGAGGCGCCATGAGCATGAGCGGGCTGGGACGGTCGATCCTCTGGCGGCGGCTGGACGTCGACGGCACCGAGCAGGTGCTGTACGACGACGGGGCCGGGCTGCGCGCCCGGGGCACGCTGATCTGTGTCGACCCGGTGCCCTTCACCTGCCGGTACCAGTTGCTGACCGACGAGCACTGGGCGACCCGGATGTTCGAGGTGGAGGCGGAGGGCGGGGGCTGGCGCCGGCAGGTACGGCTGGAGCGGGCGGCGGGCCGCTGGCGCATCACCACGAACGAGCGGGGCCGGCTCGACCAGGCGCTGGCCCGCGCCGGCCGCCCGGGGGCCGCGCTGCCCGGCACGGATCTGCCGGACGAGCTGACCGACGCGATCGACGTCGACCTGCTGGGCTCACCGCTGACCAACACGTTGCCGCTGCGCCGGCTCGGCCTGCTGGGTCGCGAGCCGGACGGCTCCGACCACCGCATCACCGCCGCCTGGGTACTGCTGCCCGAGCTGACGGTGGTGCCCAGCGAGCAGGCGTACACGGTGCTGGGGCCCGAGTCGGTGCGGTACTCGTCCGGCACGTTCCACGCCGACCTGACCGTCGACCACGAGGGTTTCGTCCGCCACTACCCGGGCCTGGCCGACCGGGTCGCCTAGCGGGGCTCGCGCCAGTCGCCGGTGGCGAGGAACCGTTCCACGGTGCCGAGGTACGGCGCCGGGTCGATGCGCTGCTCCGCGAGCCAGCCGTCGTCGTAGTACGTGTGGCCGTACCGGTCGCCGGAGTCGCACAGCAGGCTGACCACGCTGCCCGTACGGCCCGCCGCGCGCAGCTCCGCGATCAGCGCGAACGCACCCCACAGGTTGGTGCCGGTGGACCCGCCGATCCGGCGGCCGAGCAGCGTCGCGCCGGCGCGCATCGCGGCCAGCGACGCCGCGTCGGGTACCCGCATCATGCGGTCGACGACGCCGGGCAGGAACGACGGCTCGACGCGCGGGCGGCCGATGCCCTCGATCCGCGACCCGCACCGTACGACGTGGTCGGGGTCGTCGGCGACCCAGCCGTCGTAGAACGCCGAGTGTTCGACGTCGACGACGGCGAGCCTCGTCGCGTACTGCCGGTAGCGGAGGAAGCGGCCGATCGTGGCGGACGTACCGCCGGTGCCGGCGCCGACGACGATCCAGGCCGGCTCCGGGTGCCGTTCCAGCGCGAGCTGCTCGAAGATCGACTCGGCGATGTTGTTGTTGCCGCGCCAGTCGGTCGCCCGCTCGGCGTAGGTGAACTGGTCCATGAAGTGGCCGCCAAGCTGCGCGGCGAGCCCGCGGGCCTCGTCGTACACGGTGGCGGCGTCGGCGACGAGGTGGCACCGGCCGCCCGCGAACTCGATCAGCTCGATCTTCTCCGGGCTGGTGCCTGCCGGGATGACCGCGACGAACGGCAGCCCGAGCATGCGCGCGAAGTACGCCTCGCTGACCGCGGTCGACCCGGACGACGCCTCGACGATCGTGGTGCCCTCGTGGATCCAGCCGTTGCACAGCCCGTACAGGAACAGCGAACGGGCCAGGCGGTGTTTGAGCGACCCGGTCGGGTGCGTCGACTCGTCCTTGAGGTACAGGTCGATGCCCCAGTCGAACGGGAGCGGGAAGGCCAGCAGGTGCGTGTCGGCGCTGCGGTTGGCGTCCGCGGCCACCCTGCGTACGGCCTCCGCCACCCAGGCCCGGTCGGCGTCGCTGCCGCGGTCCAGTTGTTCCACGCGCGCACCGTACCGTGCCGGTGCCGGGGCGGGCACCCACCACCTGCCGTAACGCAGCAACGGCGCGACAGTCGGGACGGCCCGCCCCGGCGCGGTCACGCCGCCTGGCCGGCGTCCAGCTCCCGCTCCACGGCCGCGCGTACCTCGGCCAGGTCGGCGCCCGCCGCGAGCAGTGCGGACGTGGCCGCGTTCGGCTCGGCCCGGACCATGCCGAGCAGGACGTGCGCGTCGCGGATCTCCCGGTCGCCCCGGCGGACCGTCTCACGCAGAGTGAGTTCGAGCGACTTCTTCGACATCGAGTCGAACGGGATGTGCCCGGCCCGCCACGGCCGCGGCCGTTCCAGCGCGCCCGGACCGAACGCGTCCTCGGCGGCGCGACGTACCTGGTCGAGGTCGATGCCGACGCTGGCGAGGGCGTCCGCGTCGAGCGCGTCGTCGGGCAGCGGGTCGTCACCGAGCCGCGCCACGTACTGCCGGACGGCCTCGGGGTCGACGCCGAGACCGACCAGTGCCCGAGCGCCCGGCCCCTCGCCGACGGTGAGGATGCCGATCAGGACGTGCCCGGTGCCGATGTGGTCGTGTCGCATCGTCCTGGCCTCCTCCTGGGCGAGGACGATCGCCCGGCGGGCCTCCTTGGTGAAGCGTTCGAACATCGTCAGCGATCCTTCCGACTCTGGGCATGCTTCTTGTGCACCGCCTGGCGGCTCACGCCGAGCAGCACCGCGATGGCCTCCCACGACCATCCGGCCTGCCGCGCGCTCGCCACCTGCAGCGTCTCCAGCCGCTCGGCCAGCTCGCGCAGGGCTCGGACGGCCTTGAGACCGACCGCCGGATCCTTGCTCCCGGCCGCCTGCGCCAGCCGCACTCCGCTATCCATTCCGTCAACCTACGTTGACACGCCTCCTCCGTCAACCCTGGTTGACAGCCCACTCACCGGCAGAAGCCCTCGAGTCGTTCCGCGATCTTCGGTACGTCCGCGAGCTCACCCGCGGCCACCGCCATCACCAGCTCGAACGCGTCGTCCTCGGTGTGGTGCAGTTCCTCGCCGTTCAGCTCAAGGAACACCACGCAGGCGGCCCAACCCATCCGCATGTTGCCGTCGACGAAGGGATGACCCGAGACGATCGAGTGCAGCAGCGCCGCCGCCTTCTCCCAGATCGTCGGGTACGCGTCGGCACCGAACGCCGATGCGGCCGGCCGCCCTATGGCGGAGTCGAGCAGTCCCACGTCCCGGACACCGGGCGCCGGACCGAGAATCACCTCCGCGCCGGCCAGCACGGTCGCGAGACTCAGATACCGCGTCATACCGTGCCCAGTCGGTGCAAAAGGTTGGCGTCGCGCTCCGCAACGCGCTCAAAAAGTGCCTTGGCCCGAGCCTCCTCGCGCCGCTCCACGTACTCCGCGATCGCGGTCACGGCGGCCTGCTGGAGCGACGTGCCTTCTTCTTGCGCCACCTGACGGAGCTGGTCGTTCAGCTCGTCAGGCAGCCTCAACGTCATAGCCATGCCAGCATGGTATCAAGTACAGATACCAGATTCAGGTAGTTGTTTTGATGGCGGTGGCTGCCTCGCCGACGAGGGGGAGGACTCGGTAGCCGATCTGCTCGGCGAGGGCGAGGGTGGTGGAGCAGCGCAACACCCCGTCGTACCCGACGATCTGGTCGATGACCCGTTGCAGGTCGGCGTTGGAGCGGGAGACCACGCGGCACATCAGGTCGCCGGCCCCGGTGATCGTGTGCGCCTCCAGTACCTCCGGGATCGAGGCGAGGTGGTCCGCGACGGCGCGGTGCCCGCGCTCCTGCCGGATCTCCAGCACGAGGAACGCGGTGACCTGGTAGCCGAGGGCGGCGGGGTCGATGTCCGGCCCGTACCCGCGGATGACGCCGCGGGCGGCGAGGCGGTCGAGGCGGGCCTGGACGGTGCCGCGGGCGACGCCGAGCCGGCGCGAGCACTCCAGGACCCCGATCCGGGGTTCCTCGGTCAACAGGCGGAGCAACCGGACATCCAGTCTGTCCAGTGGTCGCGCCTGATCGCTGTACACATTGTCCACTGATTCACCGCCTGTTACCGGGTTTCGAGGCATCCTGACTAGGTTCAACTCGCACTATTGCCCAATGGTGGGACCGGCGCAATGCTGCCTGCATCCGCACCGCCCGAGTGGGAGGCCCCGCCATGACCACCGCCATGGACCGTCCGACCGACCAGATCGACGAGGGCACGCTGATCGGCGCCGTCGAGCACGACATCTCGCACGATCCCTTCCCGGTGAAGGGCCTCGACCACGTACGGTTCTTTGTCGGCAACGCCAAGCAGGCGGCCCACTACTACTCGTCGGCGATGGGCATGACCGTCGTCGCGTACCGCGGGCCGGAGCAGGGCAGCCGCGACTTCGCCGAGTACGTCCTGGTGTCCGGGTCGGCGCGGTTCGTGGTCACCGGCGAGGTGCACGCCGGAACGGCGGTCGGCGCGAGCTGGACGAGGCACGGAGACGGGATCGTCGACCTGGCGCTGGAGGTACCGGACGTCGACGGGAACTACGCGCACGCGCTGGCGCAGGGTGCGGAGGGGCTCGTCGAGCCGCACGACGAGACCGACGAGCACGGTACGGTCCGCGTCGCGGCGATCGCGACGTACGGCGAGACGCGGCACACGCTGATCGACCGGTCCCGCTACGACGGGCCGTTCCTGCCGGGGTTCGTGGCACGGGAGCCGATGGTGGACCGGCAGCGGCTGATCGACGCGGGCCTCCAGCCGAAGCGCTTCTTCCAGGCGATCGACCACGTCGTCGGCAACGTGGAGCTGGGCCGGATGAACCACTGGGTGGAGTTCTACCAGCGGGTGATGGGCTTCACGAACATGCAGGAGTTCATCGGCGACGACATCGCCACCGAGTACTCGGCGCTGATGAGCAAGGTCGTCGCCTCCGGTACCCGGAAGGTGAAGTTCCCGCTGAACGAGCCGGCGGTGGGCAAGCGCAAGTCGCAGATCGACGAGTACCTGGAGTTCTACGGCGGGCCGGGCGCGCAGCACGTCGCGATCGCCACCGGTGACATCATCGCCAGCTACGACGCGATGCGGGCGGCGGGCGTCGAATTCCTGCGTACGCCCGACTCGTACTACTCGGACCCGGAGCTGCGGGCCCGGATCGGTACGGTCCGGGTGCCGATCGAGGAGCTGCAACGGCGCGGCATCCTCGTCGACCGGGACGAGGACGGCTACCTGTTGCAGATCTTCACCGCGCCGTTGCAGGACCGGCCGACGGTGTTCTTCGAGCTGATCGAGCGGCACGGGTCGATGGGCTTCGGCAAGGGCAACTTCAAGGCGCTGTTCGAGGCGATCGAACGCGAGCAGGAGCGCCGCGGCAATCTCTAGGGGTCCGCCTCGCCAGGCAGCCAACGCCATTCTGTGCGGACCTCTTGGCGTTCCATCCGGAGCGTCGCCCCCACGTCCGGTACCGGCCGGGGCGTGGGGGCGCTTGCCGGTACCCGTAACCTTGCTCTGTCAGCTTTCGCCGGCACCGTGGTCGTCGAGGAAGGTGCATGAGCAAGTCGATAGCGCCCGGTTGGTACAAGGATCCGGCCGCGCCCGAGACCCAGCGGTACTGGGACGGCGAGCAGTGGCTCGGCGATCCGCTGCCGGCCGAGGCCGCGCCGCCCGCCACCCCGCCGCGCCCGGCTCCCCCGCCGCCGCCTCCGCCACCGGTGACCGCGCGTCCCGACGAGCCGCCGTCGGGCTGGCTCGGCGGTACGCCCGAGGGGCAGACCGAGCTGCTCCGCCCCGGGACGGTGTTCCCGCGGCCGGTGCTCACCATGCCGTCCGGGTTCACCGGCGCCTCGTTGGAGCGTCGGCTGGGTGCCCGGGTGATCGACTTCCTGGTGGTCGGCGCGCTCTGCGTCGTCGCGAACAGCTGGCTGGGCTACCGGTACCTCCAGATCTTCCTGCCGTATCTGCGGGAGGCCATGGCGAACCCGGAGGACCAGCCGCCGATCGACTCGCGGCTCAGCTCGCTGTTCTACGTGATGGTGCTGATCTCGCTGGTCCTGTGGTTCGCGTACGAGGTGGTCTCGACGGGACGGAACGGGCAGACGTTCGGCAAGCGGCTGTTGCGCATCAAGGTGATCCGGATGGACGGTGCGGCGGTCGACTTCGGCTCGTCGTTCCGGCGCTGGGCGATCATGGCCGTGCCGAACCTGTTCTTCCCGTGCTGCGTGCCGATCCAGGCGGTGGACGCGCTGTGGTGCACGTGGGACAAGCCGCTGGCGCAGTGCATCCACGACAAGTCGGCGCGCACAGTGGTGGTGTCGGCCAAGCCCGCCGACCTGCCGCCGGCCCCGGACGTGAAGGACAGTTGACGATGGCCAAGCTGACCCGCCCCGACCTCGACGACCTCCCGTCGTACGTGCCCGGCCGCTCGCCCGCCGACCTGGCCCGCGAGCTGGGCCTGGCGGAGGCGGTGAAGCTCGCCTCCAACGAGGTGCCGTACGGTCCGCTGCCCGGCGTCCTCGACGCGATCGCGACCGCCGCCGCGCAGAGCCACCGGTACCCGGACATGGGTGTGCTCGCCCTGCGCGAGACGCTCTCGGCGCGCTACGGCGTAACCCTGGACCGGATCGTGACCGGCTGCGGTTCGGTGGCGTTGCTGGAACTGCTGGCGAAGGCGGCGACCCGGCCGGGCGACGAGATCGTCTACTCGTGGCGGTCCTTCGAGGCGTACCCGATCGTCGCGGCGGGCGCCGGTGTCCGCTCGGTGCGGGTGGCCAACACCGACGAGCACGGGCACGACCTGGACGCGATGGCCGCGGCGGTCACCGACGCGACCCGCATCGTGATCGTCTGCAACCCCAACAACCCGACCGGTACGACGGTGCGCCGCGACGGGCTGACCCGGTTCCTCGACGCGGTGCCGGACGACGTGCTGGTCGTGTTGGACGAGGCGTACCGGGAGTTCGTCACCGACGACGCGGTGCCGGACGGCCTGGTCGAGTACGCGGACCGGCCGAACGTGGTGGTCCTGCGCACCATGTCGAAGGCGTGGGGCCTGGCCGGGTTGCGCTGCGGCTGGCTGGTCGCCGCGCCCGACGTCGCCGACGCGGTGCGCAAGGTGCTGACCCCGTTCAGTACCAACATGCTGGCGCAGGCGGCCGGGATCGCCGCGCTCGACGCGGAGGCGGAGATGCGCCGCCGGGTGGAGCGGGTCATCGCGGACCGGGACGCCCTGACGCCGCGGGTGCGCGAGCTGGTGCCGGGCGTACCGGACTCGCAGGCGAACTTCGTCTGGCTGCCGCTCGCCGACCCGACCGGTTTCGCGAAGGCGTGCGAGAGCCGCGGCGTGATCGTCCGGCCGTTCCCGGAGGGCGTACGCGTCACGATCGGCACGCCGAGCGAGAACGAGGCGTTCCTCGCCGCCGCCGAGGCCGCCCTCGGCTGACCCGGTCCGTCCACTGTGGATGGACCAGGGCTTCCTCAGTACCCGAGGGTCTGGCGCCAGTGTTCGGCGGCCCGGCTCATGTCCTCGCCGAGCAGCCGGAAGAACCGGGTCGCCGTGTCCAACCGGACGCCGGCCGGGGTACCGGGGCCGAGCAGGCGGGCACCTTCCCGGGTGTGATCCGCCCAGCGGGCCATCGACCGCATGCTCGACGCCCAGGTCTGGTACCAGATCTGGTCGTCCATGACGTACCGCTCGCGGCGGCCGTCGCGCTCGCGCCGGACCATGCCGCGCGCCTCCAGCCAGGTCACCGCCTTGGACACCGACGCCGGGCTGACGGCGAGGTGCCCGACGAGTTCGGCGGCGGTGTGGCTGCCGCCGTCGCTGCCGAACAGCGCGGCGAGTACCCGCGCCGCCATCGCCGGTACGCCGGTCTCGATCATCATCCGCGCGAACCGCCGCTCGAACTCGGCCAGCGCCCGCGGGTCCCGCGCCGCACCCGCCGGCGCGGTACCCGGGTCGGGGCCGGCGTCGTCCGGCGGCGCCGGGTGCGGGCGGCGGCGGGCGCGCCACTCGGTGGCCTGCTGTGCCCGGTTCGCCCGGTAGCCGCGGGCGCCGCCGTTGCGCGCGACCTCCCGGCTCACCGTGGACCGTGGCCGACCCAGCTCGCGCGCGATCTCGGCGCAGCTGCGCCCCACGGCAAGGCCCGCGCCGACCGACCGGCGCTCCTCGTAACTCAGCCGACCGCCCGGCACCACCCCTCCCGACCGCACCGTGCTGGTGCATTCAGTGCCACTGTCATTGCATCCATCATACGGCCATGACCTGCTGATTTGCCTGTGTCGACTTGGACCTGGCCAGGACGCGGTTCTACGTTTTCACGAAGTAGTGAACGTAGGAAGGAGTCGCCGTGATCCCGTCGCTGCCGACCGAGTGCCCGCCGGGCCGGCCGTTCGACCCGCCGGACGGCCTGCGCGAGCGGGGCCCGGTCAGCCGCCTCGCGTACCCCGACGGGCATGTGGGCTGGCTGGTCACGGGCCACGAGCTGGCCCGGGAGGTGCTGGCCGATTCGCGGTTCAGCGTCCGGCCCGACCTCGGGCACCGGCCCGTCGCCGGGATGGCCGCGAGCGACGGGCCCGCGCCGCCCGGCATCCTCAACGCGCTGGACCCGCCGGACCACACCCGGTACCGGAAACTGCTGGCCGGCCGCTTCACCGTACGGCGGATGCGCCGGCTCACCGAACGGATCGACGCGGTCACCGCGGAACGCCTGGACGCGATGGCGCGTACCGGCGGGCCGGTCGACCTGGTGCCGGCGCTGGCGCAGCCGGTACCGGCGCAGGTGATCTGCGAGCTGCTCGGCGTGCCGTACGCCGAGCGGGCGGAGTTCCAGGAGCGCGCGCTGGAGCTGTTCCGGCTCGGCGCGGACCCGGCGACCCTCGCGTCGGCGTACGCGGCGGTGCACGGCGCGATCGCCGAGCTGGTCGCGGCGAATCGCGCCGAGCCCGGTGACGACCTGCTCAGCGAGCTGGCCGGGACCGACCTGACCGAGGAGGAGCTGGTCAACATCGGCTTCGTGCTGCTCGGCGCCGGGCTCGACACGACGGCGAACATGCTGGCGCACGGCACGTACGCGCTGCTCACCCATCCCGGCCAGGTCGAGGAGCTGCGCGCCGACCCGGACCGGGCGGTCGAGGAGCTGCTGCGGTACCTGAGCGTGGTGCCGTTCACCCTGCGTACCGCGCTGACGGAGGTGGAGCTGGGCGGCGAGCGGATCGCCGCGGGTGAGACGGTGACCGTCTCGCTCTCCGCGGCGAACCGGGACCCGGCCCGCTACGCCGATCCCGACACGCTCGACGTGGCGCGGCAGGCGTCCGGGCACGTCACGTTCGGCCACGGCATCCACCAGTGCCTCGGCCAGCAGCTCGCCCGGGTGGAGCTGCGCGTGACGCTGCCCGCGCTCGTGGCGAGGTTCCCGACGCTGCGCCTCGCCGTACCGGCGGCCGACGTCCCGCTGCGCGCCGACATGATCATCCTGGGCGTGCACGCCCTGCCCGTCACCTGGAAGGACTGACCCGATGCCGAAGGTATGCCTGGTCACCGGAGCGTCGGCGGGCATCGGCCTGGCGACCGCGCTGGAGCTGCGCCGCGCCGGCCACGTCGTGTACGGCGCGGCCCGCCGCGTACCGCTGATGGATCCGCTGCGCGACGCGGGCGGCCACGCCCTCGCGATGGACGCGGCGAACCCCGACGACCTGGACCGTACGGTCGCCGCCGTACTCGCCGCCGAGGGCCGGGTCGACGTACTCGTGAACAACGCCGGGACGGTGCTGCACGGCGCGGTCGAGGACGTACCGCTGGCGCTGGCGCGGGCCGAGTTCGAGGTCAACGTGTTCGCGCCGGCGCGGCTGGTGCAGCTGGTGCTGCCGGCCATGCGGGCGCAGCGGTCCGGCACGATCGTCAACGTGTCGTCGATCGGCGGCGAGATCGCCCTGCCGCTCGGCTCCTGGTACTACGCGTCGAAGCACGCGCTGGAGGCGTTCTCGGACACGCTGCGGATGGAGGTCGCGCCGTTCGGCGTCCGCGTGGTGATCGTCCAGCCGGGGATCATCCGTACCGGGTTCGAGGACCGCACGGCGGACCAGCTGCGGGAGTACTCCGGCGCGGGTGCGTACGGCGAGATGGCCGAGGCGATGGCGCGCCGCGGCGAGGAGGGGCTCGCCGAGGCGTCGGACCCGTCCGTCGTCGCCACCACGATCCGCGCCGCGGTCGAGTCGGCCGACCCGGACACCCGCTACCCGGTGGGCTGGCTGGCCGACAAGCTGCTGGAGCTGAACCGGACGCTGCCGGACCGCGACTTCGACGCGCTCGCCAGCCGGTCCGTCAGTTCCTGAGTACCCGGCCGAGGAACGACCGGGTCCGCTCGTGCTGCGGCTGGTCGAACACCTCGGTCGTGGTGCCCTCCTCGACGATCGCGCCGTCCGCCATGAACACCACCCGGTCGGCCACCTCGCGGGCGAACCCCAGCTCGTGCGTCACCACCACCATCGTCATGCCGGACTCGGCGAGGTCCTTCATCACGGCCAGGACCTCGCCGACCAGCTCCGGGTCCAGCGCCGACGTCGGCTCGTCGAACAGCACCAGCTTCGGGTCCATCGCGAGGGTACGGGCGATGGCGACGCGCTGCTGCTGGCCGCCGGACAGCTGCGACGGATACCGGTCGCCGTGGCCGGCGAGGCCGACGCGGGCGAGGAGTTCGTCGGCGCGGGCGACGGCGGTGGCCCGGTCGACCCGGCGTACCAGGATCGGGCCGGTGGTGATGTTCTCCCGCACGGTGAGGTGCGGGAAGAGGTGGAAGTGCTGGAACACCATGCCGATGTCGCTGCGCTGCCGGGCGATCTCCCGGTCGGACAGCTCGTACAGCTTGCCGGCCCTCTCCCGGTAGCCCATCAGCCGGCCGTCGACCCGCAGCAGCCCGGAGTCGACGCGTTCCAGGTGGTTGACACACTGGATGAGGGTCGACTTGCCGGCGCCGGACGGTCCGATCACGCAGGTGACCGTGCCCGCGTCGACGTCGAGACTGACGTTGCGCAGCACCGGGTTCCCGCCGTACGACTTGGTGACGTTCTCGATGCGCAGCATCGGCGTCGCGGTGGTCGTCATGCCTTCCGCACCCCCCGTCCGAACCTCTTCTCCAGCCGGCCCTGGAGCAGGGTCAGCAGCGTCACGACGACGAGGTACCAGATGGTCGCCACGATCAGCAGCGGAATCGTCTGGTAGTTCCGGGAGTAGATCAGCTGCGCGCTGTACAGCAGGTCGGACAGGGCGAGCACGCTGACCATCGAGGTGTTCTTGACCATGCTGATCACCTCGTTGCCGAGGGCCGGGATGATGATCCGCAGCGCCTGCGGGAACACGATCACCCGGAACACCTGCCACCGCGTCATGCCCAGCGCGCGGGCGGCCCGCGCCTGGCCGTGCTCGACGCCGTTGATGCCGGACCGGATGATCTCCCCGGTGTACGCGCCCTGGCTGAGCATCAGCCCGAAGACCGCGGCGGACAGCGGCGACACGAGGCTGTTCGTGTCGAGCGTGAACAGCGCCGGCCCGAACGGCACGCCGAGCGCGACGTGCTTGTACAGCGCGCCGAAGTTGAACCAGAACAGCAGCTGCACGAGCACCGGCACGGTCCGGAAGAACCACGTGTACGCCAGCGACGCGCCCGACAGCAGCCGGCTGTCCGCGTCGCGCAGGATCGCGAGTACGGTGCCGATCAGCACGCCGCCGACCATCGCGATCACGGTCAGCAGCAGCGTCATCCCGAGCCCCGCCAGGATCGGCCGGGTGAACAGGTACCGGAAGACGGTGTACCAGCCGAACGCCGGGTTCGTGACGAGGCCGTGCAGTGCCATCAGCGCGACCAGCGCGACCACGCCCATGCCGACCCACCGCCAGGGGCGGCGACGCGGTACCACCACCGCGCCGGCCGGTGTCGTCTGCTCCGTCGGGGCGTCGGCCCCGGTCGCCGTCTCCGCCATGGTCACGGGCTCTCGGTGTTGTTGACCTTGGCGGTACGGATGCGCAGGTCCGACTGTCCCCACTTGGCGAGGATCCGCGCGTACGTGCCGTCGTCGATCAGCTTCTGCACCGCCTGCCGCCACACGTCGGTCAGCGCCGAACCCTTCGGCAGCGCCGTACCCCAGGGGATCTCGGCCGCCGAGTTGCGGCCGGCGACCTTCGCCGCGCCGTGCGAGTTCTGCGCGAAGTAGTTGCCGGCCGTCGCGCCGATCCAGTACACGTCCACGCGGCCGCTGGTGAGCGCGAGCGCCGCCTGGCTCGACTGGTCGAACGTTTTCATCGTGATGGGCTCCTTCCCCGCCTTGCGGCACTTGGGGTTCTGCTCGTTGGCCATGTCGACCTCGATGGCCCCGCGCACCGTGGAGACGGTCTTGCCGCACAGGTCGGCGACGTCGGCGTACGTCGCCTTGTCGTCGCGGCGCGCGACGAACGTCTGCCCGCCGTTGATGGTCTGGAGCATGTCGATGACCTTCACGCGCTCCGGCGTGATGCCCATCTGCCCGATCGCCACGTCGTACCGCTTCGCCTGGAGGCCGGGGATGAGCGAGTCGAACGACGTCGCGTGGTACGCCGGCTTCAGGTCGAGGACCTGCGCGGTCGCGTTGACCAGGTCGACCTCCCAGCCGACCAGCGTGCCCTTCGAGTCGCGGAACTCGTCCGGCGCGGAGCCCTCGTTCGCACCGACCTGAATCGCCGAGCCCTTCGCGTACCCCTTGGGCAGCTTGGCGATCAGCGCGGCGTCGGGCTTTCCGGTGATCGTCACCGCCTTTCCGCTGCCGGCCGGCTTCGCACCGCCGGCCGAGTCGTCGGGTACGGCGCAGGCCGACGCGACGCCGGCGCAGAGCACCACGAGCGCGACGCCGGCGCCGCGGAGGGTCACTGATCGACGTGTGAGCATGGATCCTCGCTTCCTTGTGCTTTGGGGCCGCGGGCCGGTCACTGCTCGCCGGAGTTTCGGGCCGGGGACAGCGCGGGGAACGATCCGGTCGGCGTACCGAGCAGCCGGTCCGGCTCGAAGCCGGCCAGCAGCGCCGAACGCCTGTCCGCCAACACTTCCGTGGCGATCAGCTCGCCGAGGAGTACCGACAGGGTGATGCCGCTGTGCGTGCAGACCGCGTACACCCGGTCGGTCAGGAAGCCGGCGGCGGTGAGCCCGTCGGCCGGCAGTGCCCGCTGTCCCACGGCGATCCGGTCCAGCTCGACACCGTCGGTGCCGGCCAGTACCCGGCGGAGCCGGCTCACCATCTCACGGCCCACCACGCCGGCACTGTCCACTGTGTACAGCGGGTCGGCGCGGTCGTCGAGGTCGAGCGTCTGGAGGACGAGCCGGCCACCGCCGTCCGGGCGTACGTTGACGCGCGGCGTGGTGAGCACCGCGGCGAGCCGCGCCGGCACCGGCCTCGTGTAGCCGAGAAAGCCGCACACCGCCGGGTCCGCGCGGTTCGGGTCCACCGTGGCCAGCGGGTGTCCGGCCAGGCCGGTCAGCTCCCCGGTCCACCGCCCGCCGGCCAGTACGACCCGGTCGCCGGTCCACGTCTCACCGCCGGCGAGGCGTACCCGGGCGGTGTCGGGGTCGACGCCGACCACCTCGGCCGGGCAGCGCAGCACCGCCCCGTTGTCGCGGGCCTCGCCCCACAGCCGGGCGAGCAGCGCGTACGGCAGCACGTGCCCCTCGTCCGGGTACCGGACGACCTCGTCGACGCCCGTCGGTACGAGCAGGTCCGGCACGAGCCGCCGCGCCTCGGCGGGTGTCGACGCGACCACGCCGTACCCGCGGTCGGCCAGCCGCGCGCTGGATGCCGCGAGCCGGGCGCGCCCCGCGTCGTCCTCCGCCCACTCGTAGTTGCCGGTGGGGAAGAACCACTGCGCCGCGCCGCCGCCCGCGGCGTGCAGGTCGTGGTGCGCGGCCATCCCCGCCACGTTCAGCTCGTGGTACGCCAACGGTTCCTTGTGATGCGAGTTCACCCAGGCGAACGTCCGGCTGCTGGTGCCGGCGCCGATCCCGTCCCGGTCGAACACCGTCACGTCGGCCCCACCGGCGGCGAGGCAGCGCGCGACCGCCACCCCGACCACCCCGGCCCCGACCACCGCAACCCGCGGCCCGCCCGACCGATGATTCGCCCGCTCACGCCTACTCATGCCGCCGCCTCGCTCCGCTCGGCACCGTCACGAGGCACAGACACACTGAGCCGATGATTCGCTCGCTCACGCTCACTCATGCCGCCGCCTCGTGCCGCGCCGGGTCCAGATAGTCCACGTCGAAGGTGGTTTCCTTGTCCAGCACCAGATCCGCGGCGATCCGACCGAACACCGGCGCCAGCTTGTATCCGTGCCCGGAGAACCCGGTCAGCACGATCGCGTTGTCCTGCCCGGGAACCGGCCCGACGAGCGCGTCGTGGTCCGGCGTGTACCCGTCCGCGTAGGTGCCGATCCGGATCGGGTGCGGCACCAGCCCCGGCAGCAGCCGCTCGACCGCAGCCGACGCGGCGCGGACGAAATCGGCGTCCCGGGTACGCGGCAGCGCGTCCGGCGTGTCGATCACCGGGCGTGGCAGGTGATGCGGGATCACCTTCACCGACACCCCGTCGACGCAGGGGAAGAACGAGAAACCCGCCTCGGCGTGCCGCCGGATCCCGACGGGAAACGACTGCGGCGCAAGCGATCCCGGCGCACGCGCGGCGAACCAACAGGCGGTCAGCAGCTCCACCCGTACCGGCAGCTCGGACAGCAGCGGCGTCTCCCGCGCCCACGGCCCGGGCGCGAGCACGATCCAGTCGACGTCGAGATCCCGCCCGTCGGTCGACACCCGCCAGCCGGCGCCGCGCCGGGTCAGGTCGCGCACCCGGTGGTACGGCAGGATCTCCGCGCCGGCCTCGGCCGCGGCGGCCAGCGCTGCCTGCACGCCGACCTCCGGACGCAGCACGCCGGCCTGCGGGTCGAGCACCGCGATCTCGTCGTCGTCCACCCGGTGCTGCGGGAAGCGCCGCCGGATGTCCTGTGCCACAAGGGTTTCGTGCGGCAGCTCATGCTCCGCGGCGCAGCCCAGCACAGCGCGTACGTCCGGCTCGTCCGGACGGCCGATCGTGAGGCATCCGGTGTCGGTCAGGATCGCCCGTCCGGAGCCGGTTTCGAGCTCCCGCCACAGCTCCCGGGCGCGCCGCAGCAGCGGCACGTACGCCCCGCCCTCCTTGTACACCGTGCGGAAGATCCGCGTCTCCCCGGCGGACGCGCCGCGGTCGTGACCCGCGGCGTACGTGTCCAGCGCGATCACGCGCGCTCCCCGTACGGCCAACTGCCAGGCGGCCATCGCACCGATCACACCGGTACCGATGACCGCCACCGTGGTGCCGGGCATGCGTCACCTCCGTTCGATCTCCACCGCCTGCTCGATGTAGAACGCGTGCAGGCCGGGCTTCATCACGTGCCACATCGCTTCGGCGACCGCGCCGTCGGCGAGCCGGGTCACCCGGCTCAACCGCAGCACCGCGGCGCCGCGCTTCTCGCCCAGTACGGCGGCGTCGGCCGCGGTCAGGTTCACCGCCGTCACGTACATCCGTGACGTGGCAAGCCGAACGCCGCGCCCGCCGAGGTAGTCCAGGACCGTCGCGTGTGCGAGGTCCCGCTCCAGCAGGTCCGGCGCGTACCGCAGCGGGACGGCGCTCTGCTCGATCGCGATCACCGCCTCGGTCAGGTCGTACTTCACCCGGCGCAGCTCCACGACGGGTTCGTCCGCGGGGATGCCGGGCAGCTCGACGCCGCAGGTCGCGGCCGTGCTGACGCGGGCCCGTTCGACCGCGTGCCGGCCCGGGATCTCCGGGCCGCTGATCCGCGGGTCGACCAACCGCAGCAGGTTGGAGTGCATCGCCTCGGCCACGAAGCTGCCGGTCCGGCGATGCCGCACCACCAGCCCGACCTGTGCCAGCTCGCGGAGCGCGCGTTGTGCGGTCGCCCGGGACACGCCGTACATGTCGCCGAGCTCTGCCTCGGTCGGGACCTTGTCGCCCGACGTGAGCTCACCGCTGCGGATCCGCGCGGCGAGGTCGTTCCTGATCCGTAGGTACGGAGCTTCCGTCACCGCGAAACACTCCCACCAGCCAATTGGCTAGTCAATACCTCGCGGCCAGGTTTTACGTCCGGACATGTCCGGACGACCCGCCCCGCGTACGCCGAGCGGCGGCGGCCCGTCCTCGCCTCGTCCTTTGTGGACAGTCGGCCGGGCGCCGGGCGCACCGGAGTCGTCGCCCGGTCGTTCTGGCCACTCCCATCCCCGCCCGGCCGTGTTCGACCGCCTCTGCGCGGTTTGCCCCGCAGACATCCGATCATTCCCCGTGCGCGCCGGCGTCACGGTCGACAGGTCAAACACGAACGAGGCATTTCTCACGACCGTGTCGGCAACACCCGGCTGACCTGCGATGCGTCTGCGACCCGTTACCCGTTTCACATGACCGAGGGCGGCCCCGGCGACCACGACGCGTGGCCGGGGCGTCGTCTGCCGACACGGACCGAACTTGTGTCGGGATTCATCGGTTCTTTATGGTCCAGGCCCGTCCGTTCTACGCGACGTCTGCTTCCCGTACACCGCAACGAAAGGTCCCCATGCACGCCCCCCGACACCGACTCGTACGGACCGTGGCCGGTCTTGCCGTGGCCGCGACCGCCGCGCTGGTGCCAGCGCTCGCCGGATCAGGCGCCGCCCAGGCCGCAACCACCGACGACTTCACCCTTCACCCCGCCGCCACCAAGGCGGCATCGCTGTCCAGCAGCCTGAACAAGAAGCTGTACCGCGACAGCGTCTCGACGATCCTCAAGAAGGCGAACCGGAAGGCGAGGAAGGGCACCGCCTGCCACACGAACGCCTTCGCCGGCGAGTCCGTGACGAACTGGCGGTACTGCTTCGACGGTGCCGACTCGAAGTCCCCGGAGTGGGTTCCGCAGGGCGTCACCGGCGTCTCCGACGCCAAGGCGAACGAGTCCTGGAACGGCACCAAGCCGCTGCTCGTCAGCTGGTACGACTCGAAGAACGCCGCGTGCCACAAGGGAAGCCCGGACTGGTGCCACAAGAAGGGCTCCCGGATCAGCTTCCTGGACTCGCAGACGGGCAGGTACGCCAACGTGCTGTTGGCCTACCCGAAGGTCAACTCGGCGCACCACCTGTCGTACAGCCCGGTCAACGTGCACGCGGGCGGGATCACCTGGTACGGCAACTACCTGTACGTCGCCGACACGTACCGCGGGATCCGGGTCTTCGACATGCGGCGGATCTTCGACCTCAACCCGGACGGCAAGGCGAAGACGAACGACAAGCAGCAGGACGCCGACGTCCGGAGCAGCGTCCGCAACAAGAACAAGATCGGCCGCCACGACAACATCTTCTACGGGTACGGCTACCGGTACGTGATGACGCAGGTGGCCGCGTACACGCACCCGACGGCCAGCAGCAGCAACGCCAACTGCGGCACCGGCTACGGCCGCTCGTCGTACCTGTCGATCGACCGGAGCACCAAGCCGGACACGATCGTCAACGGTGAGTTCTGCCGGGACACCAACGGCCGGGTCGTGCGTTACCCGCTGGATGCCAGTACCGGCAAGCTGAAGATGACCGTGACGCGCACGTCCGACAGCGTGGTACCGACGGAGACGCACCGGCTGCCGGTGAAGGGCGTGCAGGGCGCCGCGGTCTACGACCGGGTCTGGTACTTCAACACCAGCCACGGCTGCAAGGCCAACTCGAACGGCCTGCTGTACAAGGCGATCACGCCGGCCGGGGTGAGGAGCCCGCTGGTGCTGTCCGGTGCGCCGAAGAAGGTCGCCACCGGCAACGAGGACCTGTACGTGTGGCGCGGCAAGAAGAAGCTGGTCTCGATCTCCGAGTATCGGTCGACCATGCCGAACTGCTACGCCAGCCACGTCGGCCGTACCGTCTACGGCACCGGCCTGTAGCACCCGTACCGACGAACGCGGGCGGCGCACCGACCCGGTGCGCCGCCCGCTTTCCGTCCACTGTGGACCGGAGATCAGACCTTGCAGAACGAGCCGTAGTCGTCCGGCGTGTAGTAGTACTCGTCGCCCGAGCCGTGGACGAGCCGGCGGGTGCCGGCCGAGTCGTCGCCCGGGGTGGGCACGACGTACAGGTGGTAGTAGCCGGCGGACTGGGCCGGCAGCACGCCCTCACGGTTCTGGTAGACGGTGCCGTCCTGGTCGTACGGGAACGGGCCACCGGCGTCGACCAGCGCGATCGTGTCCTGCACCTGGGACGGCGCGTCCGTGCACTGCGGTACGTCGCCGCCGCCACCGCCACCGCCCGACGCGTCGGTGATCTCGCAGAACGTCTCGTAGTGGTCGCCGGTGTAGTAGTAGTGCGGCGGGTCGGTCACCGGCGTCCCGCCGGTGACGATGCGCCGGGTGCCGCGGTTCGACGACCCGGGCGTGATCACGGTGTACTCGTGGTAGTAGCCGGCCGACTCCGCGGGCAGCACGCCCTCGCGGTTGTCGAACACGACCCCGTCGTTGTCCGGGTACGGGAACGGGCCGTTGGAGTGGATCAGGTCCACCGTGTCGCTGGCCTGGGTCGGCAGGCTGGACAGCGAGCAGTCGGAGATGGCGGCCGGGGCGGCGACCGCGTGGACGGCGGGTGCCGGGGCGGGTTGCGCCTGCGCGACGCCGGCGCCGACGGCGAAGACCCCCGCCAGCGCGGCGACGGCCGTCACCAGCACTCGGCGGAGCGTCCGGGCATGAGTAGTCATGTCCGGATCGTACGAATAAGCCGGACGGATTCATACCCATCTATGGGTAAAAGCTATGTAACCGGAGAGTGATGATCAGATCGCGGGCAGGATTCGCCCGGTCACCTCACCGAACCCGATCGTCGTACCGTCGGCGCCCGGTGCGGTGGCGGTGATCGCGACGGTGTCGCCGTCGGCCAGGAACGTCCGCGTCTCGCCGCCGGCCAGCGTGACCGGCGCGGTGCCGTTGTCGCTCAGCTCGATGAACGAGCCGCGCGCCTCGGCGCCGTCACCCGAGACGGTGCCGGACGCGTAAAGGTCGCCGGTGCGCAGGCTCGCGCCGTTCGCGGTCAGGTGCGCGAGCTGCTGCGCCGGCGTCCAGTACATCGCGGCGAACGGCGGGTGCGACACGGTGGTCCGGTTCCATTGCACCGCAAGCGACAGCGCGTACCCGTCGCCGGCCGGGCGCAGGTAGTCGGCGGGCACCGGGTCCTGCGCGGGCGGTGCCACGCGGGCGGCGGCGAGCGCGTCCAGCGGTACCACCCAGGGGGACACGCTCGTCGCGAACGACTTGCCCAGGAACGGCCCGAGCGGCGCGTTCTCGAAGCCCTGGATGTCGCGGGCGGACCAGTCGTTCACCAGCACCGCACCGAAGACGTGCTCCGCGAAGTCCACTGTGGACACCCGGGTACCGGCCCGGCTGGGCGTACCCACGACGAAGCCGACCTCGGCCTCGATGTCCAGCCGCCGGCTCGGCCCGAACACGGGTTCACCGTCCGTCAGTCGCTGGCCGGACGGGCGTACGACGTCCGTGCCCGACGGGACGACCGTGCCGGCGCGCCCGTGGTACCCGATCGGCAGGCGCTTCCAGTTCGGCATCAGCGGCGGCTGCCCCGGCCGCAGGTACCCGCCGAGCGACCGGGCGTGCGCCTCGAACGAGTAGAAGTCCACGTAGTCCGCCACCTCGACGGGCAGGTGGCAGCGCAGGTCGGCGAGCGGGACGAGCGCCGACCGCAGCGCCGACCCGTACTCCGGGCCGGTCAGCAGTTCCGTCACGCGCCGGCGTACCGCGGTCCACAGTGGACGGCCGAGGGCCAGGAACCGGTTCAGGCTCGGCGCGTCGAACACGTCGCGGTGCACCACGCCCAGGTCCTCGTCGCGCAGCGCGTCGTCGAGCAGCCCCGTGTTCGCCGCCGCGGCCAGCGACAGCGCGTGGTCTCCGATCGCCACCGCCACGTGCGGCCGGCCGCCGCCCCGGCTGACCACGCCGTACGGCAGGTTGGTGAGCGGGAACGGCGAGCCGTCCGGTACGTCGAGCCAGGTCTGCACGTCAGGTCTCCCGGGGCGCCGGCAGCTGGGACAGGTACGAACGGTGGAGCAGGCCGAGGCCGACCAGGTCGGTGAGCGGCTCGGCGACGCTGCACGACCCGTACGAGGCGAACCTGCCGCGCACCTCGCCGGCGGCGTCGTCGTCGCCGGCGAGCGGGCGTACCGCGGCGACGAGCGGCTCGGCGGACGACGCGGCGACCGCCTCGCCGATGCCGGCGCGGTCGGGCCGCTCGGTCCAGGCGCGGCACACGGCGGCCAGCGCGTTCAGGTACCCGTGGTACGCGAGGCCGGTCGCCGGGTCGGTGTGCCGGACGGCGTGGTGCAGCCCGGCGGTCAGCTTGAACCGCAGCCCGCCGGCCACGCACGCGGTCACGAAGTCGGTCAGCTCCGCCGTCGTGGGGAACGCGTCCGCGGCGAGACCGCCGGTACGCAGTTTCGCGCCGACCGGATGCCGGGTCGGCAGCTCGGCGAGCACCGCGACCGCGTCGAGCCAGCCGGCCCGGCGCGGGATCTCCAGGTACACGTCGAGCGGTTCGCCGCGGTTGTCGAGCGCGTCGAGCCGGCGGGCGGTGTCGGCGGCCTCGGCCGGCTCGCCGAGCGGGCACTCGACCTGCCGCAGCTCGACCCGGGCCTCCGCGACCGCCCTCGGTACGGTCGCGGTCAGGGCGTCGGCCGGCCCGATCAGGCCGATGTCGAGCGGTTCGTCCACCTCGCCCAGCTCGGCGACCAGTTCGTCCCACCGCGTCGCGGGTACGAGCAACGGCCCCACGAAGCCGGCGTACGGCGTGGCAGTGTGGTGTCGGTGCTCGGCCACCGCGACGGGCATCGGTGCGTTGCCGGGCGGGAAGAGCGCCGCGTCGTCGACCAGCCCGCGGAACAGCGCGGGAATCGCCGGCTCGGTTGACATGGCGCCGACCTTAGTCGACGCTACGTGTATAGGACAACTACGTCCGATTATCGGACTGCCGCGATCCGGCAGCCGACGCGGCCGACGCAGACTTCCGGGAGACCCGATGCCGTACTACCGGCGCGTGGGCGAGATCCCACCGAAGCGCCACACCCAGTTCCGCCAGCCCGACGGCTCCCTCTACAAGGAGGAGCTGATGGGCCAGGAGGGCTTCTCCAGCGACTCGTCCCTCCTCTACCACCGGTACCCGCCGACGGCCATCCTCGCCGCCGACGCGTACGACGCGCCGTCCTGGAAGCGGACCCCGAACCACCCGCTCAAGCCGCGGCACCTCCAGACACACAAGCTCGACACCACCGGCGTCGACGCCATCCTCGGACGCCAGCACCTGCTCGCCAACGACGACGTCCGCATCTCGTACGTCGTGGCCGACCGGCCGAGTCCCCTGTACCGCAACGCGATCGGCGACGAGTGCCTCTACGTCGAGGACGGCACCGCCGCGGTCGAGACGCAGTTCGGCACGATCGAGGTCGGCACCGGCGACTACGTCATCATCCCGATGTCGGTCATCTACCGCGTCGTACCGACCGGTGACCGTCCACTTCGGACCCTGTCGGTCGAGTCGACCGGCCACATCGGCCCGCCGAAGAAGTACCTGTCGGTGCGCGGCCAGTTCCTGGAGCACTCGCCGTACTGCGAGCGCGACGTACGCGGGCCGGCCGAGCCGCTGACCGTCGACGAGACCGAGGTCGAGGTCATCGTCCAGCAGCGCGGCGGCTGGACCAGGTTCGTGTACGCGCACCACCCGTTCGACGCGGTCGGCTGGGACGGCTGCCTGTACCCGTGGGCGTTCTCCATCCACGACTTCGAGCCGATCACCGGTCGCGTGCACCAGCCGCCGCCGGTACACCAGACGTTCGAGGGGCCGAACTTCGTGCTGTGCTCGTTCGTGCCGCGCAAGGTCGACTACCACGAGCTGGCGATCCCGATCCCGTACAACCACCACAACGTCGACTCCGACGAGATGATGTTCTACACCGGCGGCAACTACGAGGCCCGGCGCGGCTCCGGGATCGAGCAGGGCTCGATCTCGCTGCACCCGTCCGGCTTCACCCACGGCCCCCAGCCCGGCGCGGTCGAGCGCGCGCTCGGCGTCGAGTTCTTCGACGAGCTGGCCGTCATGGTCGACACGTTCCGCCCGCTCGACCTGTGCGAGCCCGGCCTGTCCTGCGAGGACACCGGCTACGCCTGGACCTGGAACCGCACGGTCTGACCGCCGATCCTGCTCCGGCGCCTGCGGGTCAGGTGCCGGAGCCGGGCCGGCCCAGGTCGTCGGTACGCAGCACCAGCGCGGCGAACGCGAACGCGCCCACCAGGATCAACACCCCCAGCGGCCACGGGCTGCCGAGCGCCGCGAACACCAGCAGCATCGGCGGCGCCGCAAGTACGGCCGCGCCGGCCGCGGCGAGCAGCCGGTCCAGCCGCCCCAGCAGGCGCAGCACCGGCACCGGCCCGGACGGTGGATGCGCCCGGAACGTGCCGAACAGCACGACACCGCCGAGCGCGAGGCCGCCCGCCACGATCCGGGCGACCGTCTCCCCCGCCAGGAACGACAGCGCCACGACCAGCGGCGCGCCCCACGAGTACAGCGCGCCGACGGCGAGGAACCGCGCCATGCCGGACCGTACGCCCCGGCGGGGTGCCGGCGGCTCTGCGTCCGCCTCGTCCGGTGCGGGCCGGCCCGACGACCGGGACGGCCGCAGCCGCAGCACCGCCGGCGGCGTGTCGTCCGCCGCGCGCGGATCCAGCCGTACCGCCTCGGCGTGCGCGCGCCGCGCGATGTCCACCAGGCCCAGGTCTCCGGCCACCGCGGCGAGCACCAGGTGCGTCTCCGGCTCGTCCGGGGCCAGCCGGACCGCCTGCCACGCGGCGTCGAGCGTGGCCTGCCCGTTTCGTACCCGCCGGACGATCGCGGCGAAGTGCAGCTGCCGCAGCCACGAACCCGGGTCGGCGTCGAGCATCGTCCGCGCCACGTCCATCGCGTCGGCCCCCCGCTCCAACGCGACCAGCGCGTATCCGCAGACGGCCTGACCGAGCAGGTGGTCCGGGCGTACGGCGAGGGCGGCGCGGGCCGGCACCAGGGCCTGCTCGGCGCGGCCGGCGCGCAGCTCGACCATGCCGAGCGTGGCCAGCGCCTCCGGGTTGTCGGGCTCCAGTCGCAGCGCGTCGCGCAGCTCCTCGGCCGCCTCGGCGAAGTGGCCCAGGTCGTCGAGCAGGTCGGCACGCTGGATGAACGTCCGCACCTCGGCCCCGGTCTCCCGGCCGACCTCTTCCGGCTCCCCAGTCACCCCACGAGCCTAACCACGGGGACCGACACCTCGGGCCGTCTCGCCGACCCGACGGGTGATCAGTCGTGGACGAGCGCGGTCGCGATCGCCGCGAGCCCCTCGCCCCGGCCGGTGAACCCGAGGCCGTCCGACGTGGTCGCCGACAGCGACACGGGCGCGCCGATCGCCGCCGACAGCGCCTCCTGCGCCTCCGTACGCCGGGCGCCGATCCGCGGCGACCGCCCGACGAGCTGTACCGCGACGTTGCCCACGGTCAGCCCGGCGGCCCGGACCCGGCGGGCGGTCTCGGCCAGCAGCAACGTACCCGCGGCGCCGGCCCACTCCGGCTCCGCGACGCCGAAGTTCGACCCGAGGTCGCCGAGCCCGGCGGCGGACAGTACGGCGTCGCACGCGGCGTGCGCGGCCACGTCGCCGTCGGAGTGCCCGGCGAGTCCCGGCTCGCCGGGCCAGAGCAGCCCGGCCACCCAGCACTCCCGCCCGGCGTCGTACGCGTGTACGTCGGTGCCCACACCGACCCGAGGAACGATCACGCGCTCAGTCAACCAGCAGCGCCGCGACCCGCAGATCGAACGGTCGGGTGATCTTGAGCGCGGCCTCCGCGCCCGGCACGGTGTGCACCGTGCCGCCGATCCGCTCGACCAGGCCCGCGTCGTCGGTGGCGGGCGCCGCGCCGTCGGCGACCGCGGCCCGGTGCGCCTCGGCCAGCACCTCCCGGCGGAAACCCTGCGGCGTCTGCACCGACCGCAGCGGGGTCCGGTCCACCGTCGCCTCGACCCGGCCGTCCGCGTCCACCCGCTTCACCGTGTCGACCACCGGCAGCACCGGGATCACCGCGTCGCAGCCGCCCCGTACCGCGGCGGCGACCCGGTCCACCAGCTCCGGCGGGGCGAACGCCCGCGCCGCGTCGTGCACCAGCACGATCGGAAACTCCGCCGGTACCCGGGCCAGCGCGCGGCACACCGACTCCTGGCGCTCGGCGCCGCCCACCACCAGGGTCAGCCCGACCCCGGTGCCGGCGAGTACCGGCGTGAGCAGGGCGGCCACCGACTCCTCGCCGCCCGGCGGCACTGCGACGACGACGTGGCCGACGCTCGCCGCCGCGGCGAGCCGCCGGACCGCGTGCACCAGCAGTGGCGTACCGGCCAGCTCGCGCAGCGCCTTGGGTACGCCCGGGCCGAGGCGCTCGCCCCGACCGGCAGCAGGCACGAGGACCGCGACGTCACCGCGTGTCTCATTCGACGCGGTCACGTCGCGGTCCTCGGTCATCTGCGCTTGTCGAACTGGTTGCTCAGGCCTCGGAGAGAACCTTGTCCAGCAGGGACTCCGCCTCGTCCTTGGTGCTCTTCTCGGCGAGGGCGACCTCACCGACCAGGATGTCCCGGGCCTTCGCGAGCATGCGCTTCTCGCCCGCGGAGAGCCCGCGCTCCCGCTCCCGACGCCACAGGTCACGCACGACCTCGGCAACCTTCAGCGGGTTGCCCGACGCCAGCTTCTCCAGATTTGCCTTGTACCGCCGCGACCAGTTCGTCGGCTCTTCGGTGTGCGGAGCGCGAAGCACATCGAAGACCTTGTTGAGGCCCTCCTCGCCAACCACTTCCCGGACTCCGACGATCTCGGCGTTTTCCGCAGGGACCCGCACCGTCAGGTCGCCCTGTGCGACCTTGAGCACCAGGTACTGCTTCTCCTCGCCCCGGATGGTCCGGGTCTCGATTGCCTCGATGAGTGCGGCCCCGTGGTGGGGGTAAACAACGGTCTCGCCGACACTGAAAGACATAGGTTCGAAACCCCTTTCGCTGTGTCAAGGGTAACACGGCGTACCGACGGACCGGGAGTCCGCGCGCCGCCATAACCGCAGGTCAGGGCCGTGTGAGGTGACCGACTGAGCTTGACAAACGGCTCGGGAGTCTGCTGTGGACAGTCCTGACCGACCATCGGTGGCCCGACGGGTACGCTCTGTGAGGTGCCAGCTTCGTCCCGATACGTGTGGCGCGCACGGTCGGGATCCGATCTCTCACCCCCGTATGTCTGGTGCTCGTGCGGAAGGTGAGGGAGAGTGGAACCACAGCGGCCGAGGAGGCAGCGGTGAGCGGTCCACGCGGTGATGACGACGGCGGCCGCAAGTCGCCAGATCCCGACGGCCTGCCCGGTTTCCCGGCCGAGTGGGGCCGCATCGTCATCCCCGACGACCCCGCCGAGCTCGACCACGAGGCCGCGAAGGTACGCCGCGAGCTGCGCCGCGAAGCCCTCTTCCGGCGATACGGGCTGCGGCCCAGCCGGCGCCTGCACCACCTGGCGCTGCCGCTGATCCTCGTCACGATGGCCATCCTGGTCACGACCACCAGCCTGTTCGCCGCGATGTGGCCGCAGGGCAACCGGTCCTCGTCCTCGGGCGAACGCCGGCCCAGCAGCGCGCCCACCGCCGTACAGACCGGCGCGCCGCTGCCCGACCTGCGGCTCAGCGGCACGGCCGGCCGGACGGTCGGGCTGCGCGACACCCACCCCGCGGTCGTACTCCTGACGCGGCACTGCTCGTGCGCCAAACTCGTCGCCGGGACCGTCACCGCCGCCGTACGCAACGGGATCACGGTCCTCGTCGTCGGCGCGGACAGCACCCAGCCCAGATTGCCGACGCTGCCGGCGAACGCGCACGTGGTCACCGCCACCGACCCGGACGGCACGCTCGACGACGCGGTCACCGCCGGCGCGCGTACCGCCCCGGCGGGCAGCACCGGCGGCGCGCTGCTCGTCGACCGCAAGGGCACCGTGACCAGCATGGTCCCGGACACCCGGGACGCCGCCGACTTCACCGACCGGCTGCCCGCCCTCGTCTCCTGACTCACTCCGCCCGGAGCAGCGCGCCGTAGAGGGTCAGGCCCGGACCGAACGCCAACGCCACGACGTGCTCCCCGGGCCGCGCGGCGATCCCGCCCAGCACCAGCAGTACCGTCGCCGACGAGCAGTTGCCGTGCCGGCGCAGCGTCTCCCGGGACGGCGCGAGCGCGGCCGGCGGCAGGTCCAGCTCCTTCTGTACGACGTCCAGGATGCGCGGCCCGCCCGGGTGCACCGCCCAGTGCGCGATGTCCGTCGGGTCCAGGCCGTACGGGTCGAGCAGGCCGGCCACCGCACCCGGCAGCTGCGTCGCCAGCGAGTCGGGTACCCGGGGCGACAGGCCCATGCGGAAGCCGAGATCGGTGACGTCCCAGGTCATCTGCTCCGCCGTCGACGGATCGGTGGCCGCGACCACGTCGAGTACGGCGGATCCCGGGCCGCCGGGCGTCACGACCACGGCCGCGGCCGCGTCGGAGAACAGCGCGTGCGACACCACCTGCGAGACGTCCCGGGTCGGCGGCTGGATGTGCAGCGAGGTCAGCTCGACACAGAGCAGTACGGCCGGGCGGTCGTGCGCGGTCACGTAGTCGGCGACCGCGGCGAGCCCCGGCAACGCCGCGTAGCACCCCATGTGGCCGATCAGCAGCCGCCGCGTGTCCGGCCGCAGGCCGAGGTCCGCGGCGAGCCCGACGTCCACCCCGGGCGTGGCGTACCCGGTGCAGGTGGCGACGGCGAGCAGGCCGACGTCGGCGGCGGCGATCCCCGCGTCGGCGAGCGCGGCGGTCACCGCGGACCGGCCCAACGGCAACGCCTCCGCCACGTACCGGCGCATCCGGTCGCCGGTGGACAGCGCCGAGATGTCCTCGTGTCTCGGGTCGACGGTGGGGTGGCGGTGGTCGACGCCGGAGTTCGCGAAGATCCGCGCCGCGATGCGTACGTCGCGGTAGTGGTCGGCGAAGAACCCGTCCCAGAGCCGGTCCTGCGGCACGCCCCGCGGAAACGCCGTCCCCAACCCGGCGACGACCGGCCGACGTGCTTCCTCCCGCGGAGGCCGCGGCGGGGCGAGGGTCGCGGGGGGCTGCGGATCCTCCGGGGTCACCATCGGGGCGCCGAGCCGTCGGCGTTCGGGTCGCCGCCGAGAGCGGAGACGCCCAGCCAGTCGGCGCACACGTCGCTGGTGGCGGGTTGCAGGGCGCCGCAGCGGGCGTCCCGGTACAGCCGTTCGAGCGGATGGCCGCGGCGGGAGGCACTGGTACCGGCGGCTTCCAGGAGGTCGGCGGCGACCCGGGCGGCGGTGTCGCCGGCGAGCAGCTTGGCCCGCCACACCCAGCGGTTCGTCTCGGTCGTGCCGGGTTCCTCGTCCACCCGCCGGGCCGCCTCCAGGACCGCGAGGCGGGCGGCGGCGACCGCGGCGTCCGCGCGGCCGAGCCGGGCGCGTACCGCGGGGAGCCGGCCCAGGTTGCGACTGTCCACATGGGACACCGCGGCGTCGATCGCGGCCTGCGCGACGCCGACGTACACGGCGGCGTAGCTCGCGACCAACCACTGCGGCATCACCTGCGCGACGAGCAGCGCCAGGCCCTCGACACCGCCGAGCAGCGTCGAGGCCGGCACGCGTACCGACAGGTGCAGGTCGTGGCTGGCGGTGGCGCGCATGCCGAGCACGTCCCAGTTCGGCTCGACGCGGACACCGTCGCCCGCGGGTACGAGGAACTGGGAGATCCGGTCGGGCTCGGCCGCGGACCGGGCCGCGACCAGGTAGCCGTCCGCGCCCTCCGCCCCCGACACGAAACACTTGTGGCCCTCGATGACGAAGCCGTCGCCGTCCCGGCGGTACGTCGACGTCAGCTCCGACAGCCGGGAGCCGGCTCGCGGCTCGCTCATCGCCACCGCGTACCGGGAACCGGCGACCGCGGCGGCGAGGATCTCGTCCCGGGCGGCGAAGTAGTCCTCGGTCGCGCCGATCGCGCGGGCCAGCTCGTCCGGCGTCTGCGCCAGCGCACCGGTCACCGAGGCGTGCATGTTGAAGATGAGCGCCGTCGCGCCGTTGCCCCGCCCCAGCTCGATCGCGACCCGCGCGTAGTCGGCGAAGCCGGCGCCCGGCCCGCCCAACCGGGGCGGCACCATCAACCCGAGCAGCCCGGCGTCGCGCAACGCGGCGAGGTCGTCGACCGGCAGCGCACCGTCCCGGTCGTACCCGGCCGCGCGCGCGGCGAAGCCCTCCACCAGGCCGGACGCCGCCGCCACGGCCGCGGCGGGGTCCGGCAGCCGGACCGCGGTCGGCCGCTCGTCGCCGTACACCGGTGTCTCGGTCACAGTCGTCTCCCTCGAAACTGGTACAGCAGGGCGGTGTTCCGGTCCGGCACCATCCGCACCGGGCCACGCCGTGTCGCCAGGAACCGGAGGAACGCCGGCACCTCCGGGCGCAACCCGCGTACCTCGACGGCGATGCCGTTGCGGGCGCCCGCCGCCAGCACGCGACTCGGCGGGCAGAACAGGTCCGGGTCGTGGATGCCGCGGGGGACGAGGCCCGGGACGCGTTCCCCGACGCGTACGAGGGCGAGGCGGGCCACGGCCGTCGCGTTGATCGTGTCGCCGACGAGCAGCCCGCCGGGCCGCAGCAGCCGCGCCGCCTCGGCGATCACCCGGTCCGGGTCGGCCACGTGTTCCAGCAGCTCACCGGCCACCACCACGTCGCAGCAGCCGTCCGCCAACGGCACCCGGTACGCGTCGCCGGCCACCGCCGTCACGCCGTGCTCCGCCGCCACCGCCAGTGACACGCGGACCGGGTCGACACCGACGTGCCGGTACCCCTTGCCGGCGAGGTACGGGGCGAGCAGGCCGCCGCCGCAGCCCAGGTCGGCGAGGACCGCCCCGGGGTGCGGTGCCGGCGGAACCAGCCGCGCCCGCGCCTCGGCCAGCCACCGCAGCGCCGCGAACGCGCCGTCCGGCCGCCACCACTCGGCCGCGAGCGTCACGTACTGCCCGAGATCGTTGCGGACGAGCCGCCCGTCTCCGGCCGGACCACCGCGCGCGCTGCGTCCCATCGGCACCCTTAAGAGACTGTCACACGGGACGCCCCCGCGTACGGTTCACCGCCCCGGCCCGATCACCTGTTCGGCCACCTGGATCGCCTACCCGGATCCGGCGTCGTCCGGCGTCCGGCGCGGTTCAGCCGCCTTGGCCGCCAACCCAGCTCACGCGCCGTCCGGGGTCCGGCCGTCCCGGCCGCCGGCGGGTTCGGTGACCGGGCGGGAGGGGCGGAGGGCGGGCCGGCAGACTGGACGGCGTGGGTCGGCTGACGCGCGCCGGGTACGGGCTGGTCCGCGGCTGCCATCCGGAGCCGACCGCGGCCGTCACCGTCGTCGCCGCGGTACTGGCCGCTGCGGTCGGCCGGGGCGTCGCGGGTACGGCGGCGGTCGCGGCGGCGGTGCTGGCCGGGCAGCTGTCGATCGGCTGGAGCAACGACTGGCTGGACGCCTCGCGCGACGCGGCGGCCGGGCGTACCGACAAGCCGGCGGCGACCGGGGAGCTGGCGCCGGTCGTACTGGGCCGGGCGGCATGCGTGGCGGCGGCGTGCTGCGTACCGCTGTCGCTGCTGTCCGGCTGGCTGGCCGGCGCGACGCACCTGGTCGCGGTGGCGAGCGGCTGGCTGTACAACCGGCCACTGAAGGCGACGCCGGTCTCGGTGCTGCCGTACCTGGTGTCGTTCGGGTTGCTGCCGACGTTCGTCGTGCTGGGCGTGCCCGCGGTGCCGCCGTGGTGGCTGGTCGCGGCGGGCGCGGCGCTCGGCGGCGGCGCGCACTTCTTCAACACGCTGCCCGACCTGGCCGCCGACCGCGCCGCCGGGGTACGCGGGCTGCCGCACCGGATCGGCGCCGGCCCGAGCTGGCTGGCCGGCGCCCTGCTGCTGCTCACCTGCTCCGGCCTGCTCGCGTACGGCACGGGCTCGGTGTTCGGCCTCGTCGGGTTCGCCGTCGCCGCGGTCGCGCTGGTGGTGGGCGCCGCGGCGGGGCGGCGGCCGGGTTCGCGCGCGACGTTCCGTACCGTCCTTGTCGTCGCCCTGGTCGACGTCGCCCTGCTGGTGCTCGCCGGCACCCGACTCACCTGAACCGGCGGATCGCCCGACCCGGCGCACGGGGTGCGGGGGCCGGCATTACGCTGTCCGTGGCCTGCTGTTGGGCTCAGCCGAGGAGGATCCGCACCGTGAGCCGCAGTGAAGTTCGGGCATTGTCGTCGCGGGTGTCGCTGCGTCGGATCACTCGGCGCGGATCGCTGGCGCTGCTGGCTGGGGCGGGCGCCGCGGCGCTGCTGGCCGGCTGCGGCGCGGGCCAGATCTCCTCGACCGCCAAGGTCAAGCCCGCCGTACAGGGCGCCAACGCGACGTCGACCAACGGCACGATCGCGCTGCGGGACCTGACCGTGGCATACCGCGGCGAGGCCAACCGGGCGTACGCGAAGAACGAGAACGCGCCGCTCGTCGTCCGCATCGCCAACTCGGGCGAATCCGGCGACACGCTCACGTCGGTCGACACCACCGCCGCCGACTCCGTCGTGTACGTCGACAACAAGGCGTCGGCCAGCCCCACCGCCTCGGCGAGCGCGTCGGCGAGCGGCACACCGTCCCCCGCGCCGGCGAACCAGCCGCCCGGGCCGGACCGCTTCCGCCTCGACCTGGCGCCGCAGAGCTTCGTGCCGCTGATCCCCGACCAGGGCCAGTACCTGACGCTCTACAAGCTGCACGCCACGCTCTCCCCCGGCGACACGGTGCGCCTGGTGTTCCACTTCGAGAAGGCCGGGGCGGTCGAGGTCGACGTACCGATGGCCCCGCCGGGGCAGGTCACCGAGCGCAGCTCCGCGCCGGTGCCGTCCGAGGGCACCGGCGAGTGACCCGTCCCGCCACGAATGTCGTACCCGCGGCATAGCGTGCGGGCGTGACCTCCCGTAGCTCGACCGGCCGTGGCTCGACCACCAAGGCGGTCCGGACAGTTCGTCCGGCATACCACTGCCAGGAGTGCGGTTACGCCTCGCCCAAGTGGGTCGGCCGCTGCCCCGACTGCGGTACGTGGAACTCGGTCGTCGAGACCGCGCCGCGTGCCGCCGCACCGTCCGCCGCGACCGCCGCGGTCCCTTCGCGGGCGCCGGCCGTGCCGGCCAGCCCGATCGGCACGGTCGACCTGGAGCAGGCGACCCGCCGCCCTACCGGCGTCGACGAGCTGGACCGGGTGCTCGGCGGCGGCCTCGTGCCGGGCGCGGTCGTGCTGCTCGCCGGCGAGCCCGGCGTCGGCAAGTCGACGCTCCTGCTCGAGGTCGCGCACCGCTGGTGCGCCACCGGCGCCGGCGCCGGCCGCCCGTCGCTCGTGGTCAGCGGCGAGGAGTCGGCGGCCCAGGTGCGGCTGCGCGCGGAGCGTACCGGCACGCTGCACGACAACCTCTACCTCGCCACCGAGACCGACCTGTCCGCCGTGCTGGGGCACGTCGACGCGGTCACGCCCGGCCTGCTGATCCTCGACTCGGTGCAGACCATCGCGTCGCCGGAGGTCGACGGCTCGCCCGGCGGCGTCACCCAGGTCCGTGCCGTCACCGCGGCGCTCGTCGCGGTCGCCAAGGAGCGCGGCATCGCCACCGTGCTCGTCGGCCACGTCACGAAGGATGGCGCGATCGCCGGGCCGCGCGTCATGGAGCACCTGGTCGACGTGGTGCTGCACTTCGAGGGCGACCGGCACTCGACGCTGCGGCTGGTCCGCGCCGTGAAGAACCGGTTCGGCGCGGCCGACGAGGTCGGCTGCTTCGAGATGCACGACGGCGGCATCCGCGGCCTCGCCGACCCGTCCGGGCTGTTCCTGTCGCGGCACGCCGACCCCGTCCCCGGCACCTGCGTCACCGTCACCGTGGAGGGGCGCCGGCCGCTGCTCGCGGAGGTACAGGCGCTGGTGGCGCCGTCGACCATCCCGTCGCCGCGGCGCGCGGTGTCCGGCCTCGACTCGGCGCGGCTCGCGATGGCCCTCGCCGTGCTGGAGCGGCGGTGCAAGGTGCGGCTGCACGACAAGGAGGTGTTCGCCGCGACCGTCGGCGGGATGAAGGTGGCCGAGCCGGCCGCCGACCTCGCCGTCGGGCTCGCCGTCGCGTCCGCGGCGCGCGACTTCCCGATCCCCGCCGACCTGGTGGCGATCGGCGAGGTCGGCCTCGCCGGCGAGGTACGCCCCGTGTCGGCGGTGCCGCGCCGGCTCTCCGAGGCCGCCCGGATGGGCTTCACCCGGGCACTGGTACCCGTCGGCTGCGGCCCCGCCGCCAACGGCACACCGGCGCCGGCCGGCCTCACCGTCGTCGAGGTACCCGACCTCGGCGCGGCGCTGCGCGCGGTGGCCGCCACGCGTACCGAGTAGGCCGCGTCGGGCGCGTCGGCCGCCCGCCGGTGGGGTGTCGGGTTTCGGACGCGTGCGGGGTGCGGTGTCGGTGTCTGCGTGGTGTGTCCGGGTGATGCGGGCCGATGGCCACGGTTCGTTCACGAAGCGTGATCCACGCCGTGCGGGGCGCCGCGGAGCGGGTCCTAGACTCCATAGACTGTTCCGGCGCGGTGCCGGACGCCGCCGCGCGAGAGCCGAAGGAGCAGCGAGGTGCCAATCGACCGGGATGACCCGCTGCGGGCGACGCTCGCGCTGATGGCGCCGGGCACCGCACTGCGGGAGGGGTTGGAGCGCATCCTGCGCGGCAACACCGGCGCCCTGATCGTGCTGGGGTACGACCGGGCCGTCGACACCCTGTGCACCGGCGGGTTCCCGCTCGACGTCGAGTTCTCGGCGACCCGGCTGCGCGAGCTGTGCAAGATGGACGGCGCGGTCATCCTCACCAACGACTGCTCCCGGATCGTGCAGGCCGCCGTACACCTGATGCCGGACCCGTCGATCCCGACGGAGGAGTCCGGCACCCGGCACCGCACCGCGGAGCGCGTCGCCCGGCAGACCGGATACCCGGTGATCTCGGTCAGCCAGTCCATGCACATCATCAGCCTGTACGTGACCGGTCAGCGGCACGTCCTCGACGACTCGGCCGCGATACTCTCGCGCGCCAACCAGGCCCTCGCCACCCTGGAGCGGTACAAGGCTCGGCTCGACGAGGTGTCCGGCACGCTGTCCGCGCTGGAGATCGAGGACCTCGTCACGGTGCGGGACGCGATGGCCGTCGTGCAGCGGCTGGAGATGGTGCGCCGCATCGCCGACGAGATCGAGGGGTACGTGATCGAGCTCGGCACCGACGGCCGCCTGCTCGCGTTGCAGCTCGACGAGCTGATGGCCGGTGTCGACGAGGACCGCACGCTGGTGATCCGGGACTACTTCCCGCCGGGGCGTACGCCGCCGGAGGTGCACGAGGTGCTGTCGCTGCTGGACGAGCTGTCCGCGACGGAGCTGCTGGACCTGACCGCGGTGGCGAAGGCGCTGAGCTACCCGCCGACCACCGACGCGCTCGACGCGGCGATCAGCCCGCTCGGCTTCCGGCTGCTGGCGAAGGTGCCGCGCCTGCCGGCCGCGGTCGTCGACCGGCTCGTGGACCACTTCGGTGGCCTGCAACGCCTGCTCGGCGCGACCGTGGAGGACCTGCAGGCCGTCGACGGGGTCGGCGACAGCCGCGCGCGTACGGTGCGGGAAGGGCTGTCGCGGCTCGCCGAGGCGTCGATCCTGGAGCGGTACGTCTGACGTACGCGCGTTGTCCACAGGCTGGGCCGGACCGGTCGCGCTTGTCCACAGGCACCTCCGCGCCGGGCCGTGCGCGGCTAGGCTTGTGTCGGGGCGCGCCCCCCCTTGGGTGGGTGGGGGTATGGGCGCGTTCTTTGTCGCTTCCCGTCCCTGCCCGACCACGTGCCGCGTCACGGGGGCAGACTCGCGACCATGACCGGCCCCGGCTCGACCGTTCCTGGCTCGCGCCGCCCCCGCTGCCCGTCAGTCCAGCTCGAAGCGCGCCGGCGTACTCGTCTTGCCGCCGACCCGGCCGCCCAGCTCGTACCGCCCGCGCGGCAGGACGCTGCCGTCCTTGCAACCCCGGCTCGCGCTCCGACCGTCCCAGATCAGGTGGAAGGTGACCTGGACGCCGGCCTCGAACCGGCGTACGTCCTTGTCGTGGTTCGGATTGCAGTAGTCCGACGACCAGACCCGCCGGCCGTCGTGCGTGATCCACAGTTCCTGCGCGTCGGCGCCGATGTCACGGGTACAGGCGTGGGTGGAGCTGTTGCCGATCGTCAGGAACAGCGTCGGGTACGACCCGGCCGGGATGTGCTCGGACGCGGTACGCGCGCTGACGGACATGTCGTCGTCGCCGCAGGTGGGGGCGGGTCCGGTCGGCCGGGGTACGGGCGGCTCGTCGTCGCCGTCGGCGCCGCCTTCGGCCCGCGGCCCGGCGGTCGACAGCCCGCCCGACGGTGTCGTACCGCCCGGGGTGCCGCCGCCCGGGGTCTCGCCACCCGGGGTCGAGGAGCCGTCCGTCGGCGATCCGCTGCCGCCGCGCGCGGCGCCGCCGTGGCCGGGGCTGGGCGCGCTCTTCGGGGTGGGTGAGCCGGAACCACTGCATTCCCACGCGACCAGCAGGATCGTGATGAGTACGGCGGCGAGCACGACCACTCGACGCCGCCAGTACACGCTTGCCGGGAGCGGGCCGACCGTCATCCGCATAGTGCCAACACGCTAGCGGTGCGGTCGGTGCCGCGACGCGGCGACGCGCCGGATCGATCATGACCGATCAACGGTCGGACCGTTTGCCTGCCGCCGCAACGGTTCCGGCCATGCTGGCCAAGTCAGACGGTCAGCCACCGTCCGCTCACGCGAACCCGCCGGTCACCGCACGGGGACACCCCGGCAGAACGGCAGTTCGCCCCACGCCGCCGCAGCCGACACCTCGCCGGACCACCGTACGCGACCGTGGCAGGATGACCGGACGATGAGCGAGACACCGGAGCAGCGCCTCGCCGCGCTGGTCAGCGCCTGGTACGACGAGCACGCCCGGGACCTGCCGTGGCGGGCGGCCGGTGTGTCGCCGTGGGCGGTCCTGGTCAGCGAGGTGATGCTGCAGCAGACGCCGGTGAGCCGGGTGCTGCCGGTGTGGCGGGAGTGGCTGGCGCGCTGGCCGCATCCGCAGGACCTGGCCGCCGAGCCGGCCGCCGAGGTGATCCGCGCGTGGGGCCGCCTCGGGTACCCGCGGCGCGCGCTGCGCCTGCACGAGTGCGCCCGCGCGCTGGTGGAACGGCACGACGGCGTGGTGCCGCGGGACGTGGACGCGCTGCTGGCCCTGCCGGGCATCGGGTCGTACACGGCGCGCGCCGTCGCGGTCTTCTCGTACGGGGACCGGCATCCGGTCGTGGACACGAACGTACGGCGGTTCGTGGCGCGGGCCGTCGCGGGCGACGCCGACGCCGGTCCGCCGCGCGCCGCCGCGGATCTCGCCGCGGTCGACGCGTTGCTGCCGGCCGACCGTACCGACGCGGCGCGGGCGTCGATCGCGTTCATGGAGCTCGGCGCGTTGATCTGCACGGCCCGCGGGCCCCGCTGCGCCGACTGCCCGGTGTACGCCGAGTGCGGCTGGCAGCGCGCCGGCCGCCCCGCGGCGACCGGCCCGGCCCGGAAGGTGCAGAAGTTCGCCGGCACCGACCGGCAGGTACGCGGCCTGATCATGGCCGTGCTCCGGGACGCCACCGCGCCGGTACCCCGGGCCGACCTCGACACGGTCTGGCCGGACGCCACCCAGCGCGAACGTGCCCTGTCCGCCCTCGTCGACGACGGCCTCGTGCACGCCCTGCCGCGCCAGCGGTACGCCCTGCCTACCTGACCCTGACCCTGACCCTGACCCTGACCCTGACCCTGACCCCGCCCCGGCCCCGGCCCCGGCCCTGACCCCGGCTCCGGCTCCGGCTCCGGCTCCGGCTCCGGCCCCGGCCCCGGCCCCGGCCCTGACCCCGGCTCCGGCTCCGGCTCCGGCTCCGGCTCCGGCTCCGGCTCCGGCTCCGGCTCCGGCACGCGCAACGCCCGGACACGACGAAGGACCCCGGCCGAAGCCGGGGCCCTTCGTCGTTGGGACGGATCGTTACTCGGGCTCGGTGGAACCCAGGTTGGCCGGAACCGCGTCCGGCACCTCGGCGGGCTTCGCCGTGCCGCTGAACACCAGCTTCGAGTTCTCGATGTCCGACGGGTCGCCCTCGACGTCGACCAGGACGATCTGGCCGGGGGTGATCTCGTTGAACAGGATGCGCTCGGACAGCGCGTCCTCGATCTCCCGCTGGATGGTCCGGCGCAGCGGCCGGGCGCCCAGCACCGGGTCGAAGCCCTTCTTGGCCAGGAACTTCTTCGCGTTCTCGGTCAGCTCAAGCTCCATGTCCTTGTTGCGGAGCTGGGTCTCGATCCGGGAGATCATGATGTCCACGATCTCGAGGATGTTCTCCTCGCTGAGCTGGTGGAACACGACGGTGTCGTCGATCCGGTTCAGGAACTCGGGCCGGAAGTGCTTCTTCAGCTCGTCGTTGACCTTGAGCTTCATCCGCTCGTAGTTGCTGTCCGCGTCGTCGGACGACGAGAACCCGAGCGAGACGGCCTTGGCGACGTCCCGGGTACCGAGGTTGGTGGTCAGGATGATCACCGTGTTCTTGAAGTCCACGATGCGGCCCTGGCCGTCGGTCAGCCGGCCGTCCTCCAGGATCTGGAGCAGCGTGTTGAAGACGTCCGGGTGGGCCTTCTCGATCTCGTCGAACAGGACCACCGAGAACGGCTTGCGCCGCACCTTCTCCGTGAGCTGGCCGCCCTCGTCGTACCCCACGTAGCCGGGGGGCGCACCGACGAGCCGGGACACCGTGTAGCGGTCGTGGAACTCGCTCATGTCCAGCTGGATGATCGAGTCCTCGCTGCCGAACAGGAACTCCGCCAGCGCCTTGGACAGCTCGCTCTTACCGACACCGGACGGGCCGGCGAAGATGAACGAACCGGACGGCCGCTTCGGGTCCTTCAGGCCGGACCGGGTACGCCGGATCGCCTGGGAGACCGACTTGACCGCCTCTTCCTGGCCGACGACCCGCTTGTGCAGCTCGTCCTCCATGCGCAGCAGCCGGGCGGTCTCCTCCTCGGTGAGCTTGTAGACCGGGATGCCGGTCCAGTTGGCCAGGACCTCGGCGATCTGCTCGTCGTCGACCTCGCTGACGACGTCGAGGTCGCCCGACTTCCACTCCTTCTCCCGCTGCGACTTCTGGTTGAGAAGCTGCTTCTCGGAGTCACGGAGCTGGGCGGCCCGCTCGAAGTCCTGCGCGTCGATCGCGGACTCCTTGTCCTTCCGCACCTGGGCGATCTTCTCGTCGAAGTCGCGCAGGTCCGGCGGCGCGGTCATCCGGCGGATCCGCATCCGGGCGCCGGCCTCGTCGATCAGGTCGATCGCCTTGTCCGGCAGGTACCGGTCGGAGATGTACCGGTCGGCGAGGGTCGCGGCGGCCACCAGCGCCTTGTCGGTGATCGAGATGCGGTGGTGCGCCTCGTACTTGTCGCGGAGGCCCTTGAGCATCTCGATGGTGTGCGCCAGCGACGGCTCGGCGACCTGGATCGGCTGGAAGCGGCGCTCCAGCGCGGCGTCCTTCTCCAGGTACTTCCGGTACTCGTCGAGCGTGGTCGCGCCGATGGTCTGCAGCTCGCCGCGGGCCAGCATCGGCTT
>DASXWQ010000058.1:0-1974 GCA_036503555.1 Actinocatenispora sp. | reverse complement strand
CGCCGCCCCCGGCGGGCTGGTCCCCACCCGCGCCGACGCGCAGGCGTTCCGGCTGCGCTGGTTCGCCTACACCCACCCCGCCCGGCCCGGCGACCCGGCGACCCGCCCGGCCGCGCCGACCGAAGACGGCGCCTTCCCGGTCGTGATCTGGCGCGCCGCCGACCAGGCCACCGCCCGCACGGCCCG
The DNA here is from genome assembly GCA_036503555.1 of Actinocatenispora sp. GTDB lineage: Bacteria > Actinomycetota > Actinomycetes > Mycobacteriales > Micromonosporaceae > Actinocatenispora. Next base: position 1,788 of record DASXWQ010000058.1, on the reverse strand, counting down.
CGCCACCGCGGCGCTCGCGTCGATGGCGGTGGCCGCATGAGCACCCCTGTGGCTGCTGTCCTCGCGGTCGCCGTGGCCGTCGCCGCCGCCCCGGCTGGATGCCAGCGCTCGAGTACCGGCCCGGCGCCGGTCGCCGCCGACGTCGGCGGGTCCGCCCGCATCGACGTGCCCACCGTGCGCGGCCAGCTGGCCGCGCTGACCATCGCGGCCGAGGACACCGGCAACCACTACCGCCGGGCCGACTGGCCGCACTGGGACCGCGTCGCCGGGAACTGCGACGCCCGCGAGAACGCGCTGCACACCCAGGGCCGCGGCGTCACCACCGGTCCGGGCTGCCGGATCACCGGCGGCACCTGGGTTTCCCCCTACGACGGGGTCACGGTCACCACTCCCGGCGCCCTCGACATCGACCATATGGTCCCGCTGGCCGAAGCCGCCCGATCCGGCACCCGCGGCTGGAGCCGCGCCGACCGTGAGCACTACGCCAACGACCCCGCCGTGCTCGTGGCGGTCACGGCGAAGTCCAACCGCGCCAAAGGAGACCAGGACCCCGCGCGCTGGCTCCCGGCGCTCGACCGATGCGGTTACGTCGCCCGCTGGGTCGCGGTCAAACACACCTACCGCATGACCGCCGACCCGGCCGAACGCGACGCCGTCGCCGCCGTACTCAACCACTGCTGAAGTGCCTGTCCCGAAAGGACAGCCCCATGAATCCTCGGATGCGCACACCCGATGAAAGGCTGAGATACTGCTGCCGCCGGGGCGGGTCGGTCGACCGGCCCGCCCCGAACGTTCTGGAGCCGAAACTGGGACTACAGCATGAAGTTCTTCAGTTCATGCAGTAGCGCAGCCAGCGCGTTGAGGAGTGCGACGGCCCCTACCGCCGCGCTCCGCGACCAGTAGCCGCGCCGCGCAGGATCGCGGTGTGGGGAGCGTTTTGCCATTCAGGTCCTCCATGCGGTGAGTTGAAGTTGACGTTGCCAGCCGCGTCCAGCTGGCTGGCGTGGTCGGCCGGGCCCAGCCGACCATGCCGTAGGCCCACGAATCACTGTAGAGAGCGAACCCGACATTTTCGTGCCGCTACGGTGCCTCTTGGACGTCGCGCGCACCGCGTCTACCTGCAGTTTCGGCCCAATCCGCAGCTAGGCCGAGGTAACGCCGACATCGGGAGCGGCGCCTCCAAGAGGGTGACCGGAGTTCGGAGCGGCGATCATCCACCATCTTTGATCATGTCCGGACCTGCGGAAACGCGTCTCCTGCCGTACTGATCAGCGCTAGCGCCACTTCCCGTAGAAGTCGCCACCGTGGAAGAAACGCTTGATGCCGATGATGTGCAACTTCGACTGGTCGGAGATGTGCATCTTCGGGTGGCCTGAGTAGCCCTGCTCGGCCACCGCGTCGACCGGTCCGGCGTTTCTCCCCGGGAGGCGACGGGCCCACGCGACTGCCGACAAGTCGCCGCCCCTGAATCCGGCACCGACACCGGCAATGCGCAACGCCGCCCGCCGCGCCGGGCGGGCGGCGGCCGGGGCGTGGAACGCAAGCGAGTTCTACGCCTCGGCCACCTTGCCCGCGCTCGCGGCGCTGCTGCGCACGACCGACGAGCCGACGTCCGATGTGGACCGGCTGGCCGATGCGCTGGCGCGTGCGTTCGGGGTGCACCTGCACGACGTCGCGGCCTGGGACCCCCGGCCCGACTGGCGAAAGGAGATCGGCGCATGAGCCAAGCCCAGCGCGCCGCATTGGAGGCCGTGGCGCTGGAGATGGCTGGCAGAGGATGGGCGGTGT
>DASXWQ010000057.1:0-1789 GCA_036503555.1 Actinocatenispora sp. | reverse complement strand
CGCCGCCCCCGGCGGGCTGGTCCCCACCCGCGCCGACGCGCAGGCGTTCCGGCTGCGCTGGTTCGCCTACACCCACCCCGCCCGGCCCGGCGACCCGGCGACCCGCCCGGCCGCGCCGACCGAAGACGGCGCCTTCCCGGTGATGATCTGGCGGGCCGTCGACCAGGCCACCGCCCGCGCCCACCGCGCCACCGCGGCGCTCGCGTCGATGGCGGTGGCGGCATGAACACCCCCGTGGCTGCTGCCCTCGCGGTCGCCGTGGCCGTCGCCGCCGCCCCGTCCGGATGCCAGCACTCGAGTACCGGCCCGGTCGCTGTCGACGTCGGCGGGCCCGCCCCGGCGGCCGCCCGCATCGACGTGCCCGCCGTGCGCGCCCAGCTGGCCGCGCTGACCATCGCGGCCGAGGACACCGGCAACCACTACCGCCGGGCCGACTGGCCGCACTGGGACCGCGTCGCCGGGGACTGCGACGCCCGCGAGAACGCGCTGCGCACCCAGGGCCGCGGCGTCACCACCGGTCCGGGCTGCCGGATCACCGGCGGCACCTGGGTTTCCCCCTACGACGGGGTCACGGTCACCACTCCCGGCGCCCTCGACATCGACCATATGGTCCCGCTGGCCGAGGCCGCCCGCTCCGGCACCCGCGGCTGGAGCCGCGCCGACCGCGAGCACTACGCCAACGACCCCGCCGTGCTCGTGGCGGTCACCGCGAAGTCCAACCGCGCCAAGGGCGACCAGGACCCCGCGCACTGGCTCCCGGCCCTCGACCGATGCGGCTACGTCGCCCGCTGGGTCGCGGTCAAACACACCTACCGCATGACCGCCGACCCGGCTGAGCGCGACGCCGTCGCCGCCGTGCTCACCCACTGCTGACCACCCGCGAACGTCCGGAAAGGACACCCGATGGACCTGCTCGACTCGTTCACCTGGCCCACCGCCCGCAGGTTCGGCGACCACGGCCTGATCGTCGACCCCGACCCGGCCGCCGCGCCGCTGCGCGTCATGCTCAAGAGCTTCGGCCACCTCCACGAGCCCATCTACCCGCACCGTCCGGCGATGCCGCAGGCCCACCTGGTGCTCGACGTCCGCAAGCTGTTCGCCGACCCGTACCTCAAACCCCATCTGCGCGCGATGACCGGCCGCGACCACGCCATCCGCAACAACGTGCTCAACCAGCCCGGCGCTGAGGCGTACGTGATCGCCCACGCCGAAGCGATCGCCGCCACCGTCACCCCGGCCCAGCCGGACCTGGTCACCGTCGCCGTCGGCTGCGCCGGGGGACGGCACCGCTCCGTCGTCATCGCCGAAGCGCTCTACCTGGTGCTGGCCCACGGCTACGGCATCGCTGCCGAGATCCACCACCGCGACATCCACCGACCGGTCGTCCACCGCTGACCCTGCCCGCCGGTGATCCGTGATGGCGGGCAAGGACAAGGACAAGTACCGCGCGGCCGACCTCGCCGCGTGGCTGGCCGAGCACGAGAACGCCGACACGGCCGCGGCCCGCCGCGCGGGACGGGCGGTGGCCGGGGCGTGGAACCGCCACGAGTTCTACGCCTCGGCCACCTGCCCCACGCTCGCGGCGCTGCTGCGCGCCTGCCAGCAGCCGACGTCCGACGTGGACCGGCTCGCCGACCGGCTGGCACGCGCGTTCGGGGTGCACCTGCACGACGTCGCGGCCTGGGACCCCCGGCCCGACTGGCGAAAGGAGATCGGCGCATGAGCCAAGCCCAGCGCGCCGCATTGGAGGCCGTGGCGCTGGAGATGGCTGGCAGAGGATGGGCGGTGT
>DASXWQ010000056.1:0-3675 GCA_036503555.1 Actinocatenispora sp. | reverse complement strand
CGGTAGGCGGCGACCGCGGCGCCGGTCTCCTCGGCGACCAGGTCAGCGTTGATGTGCGTCGCCGCGAGCGCCGCAGCCGCGGACGACATCCCCACCTGCGCGCTCAGGTCCGTGACGTTGCCCGAGACCCAGACTCCGGGCACCTCGGTCCGACCGGTCGGGTCGGCCGGCACGTACTCGCCGGCCCCGGACGGATGCTCGACCGCCCGCAAGCCCAGCGACGCGAGCAGGCCGGCCCGCGCCACCATCCGCGGCGCCACCGCCACGACCTCCCGAGCGATCACCGTGCCGTCGGCCAGCCGCACCCCGGTCAGCCGGTCGCCGGCCACCTCCAGCGCGGCGACCTCGCCGGTGACGACGGCGATGCCGCGGGCGGCCAGCCGCTCGGCCTGCTCCGGGTCCGGCGCCGGCGCGCGGTGCGTGAACAGCGTGACGTCCGCGCTCCACTGCCGGAACAGCAGCGCCTGGTGCACCGACATCGGTCCGGTGGCCAGCACGCCGATGGTCCGGTCGCGGACCTCCCAGCCGTGGCAGTACGGGCAGTGCACGACGTCCCGGCCCCAGCGCTCGCGCAACCCCGGCACGTCCGGCAGCTCGTCGACGAGGCCCGTGGTCACCAGCAGCCGGCGGGCCCGCAGCGTGCCGCCGCCGGTCACCCGGGCCGCGAACCGGTCGCCGTCCCGCTCGACCGTCTCCACCTCGCCGCGGACGATCTCGCCGCCGTACGACCTGACCTCCGCGCGACCGCGGTCCAGCAGCTCGGCCGGCGGCGTCCCGTCCCGGCCCAGCAGCCCGTGTACGCCGGCGGCCGGCGCATTGCGCGGCGCGCCCGCGTCCACCACCACCACCGACCGGCGCGCCCGGGCCAGCATCAGCGCCCCGCTCAACCCGGCGGCACCGCCGCCGATCACCACCACGTCCAGCTCGGCCATCCCGACCACCTCCGCGACGACCATGCGCCGACGGCGCACCGGCTGGCAAGCTTTGTTGCCGCTCTGGCAAGCTGGACGGCGTGGACGACGACCTTGACGACGCGCTGGCCGCGACCGGATCCCGGCTGCGGGCGCTGCGCCGGCAGCGCGAGACCACGCTCACCGAGCTGTCCGCCGCCACCGGCATCTCGGTGAGCACGCTGTCCCGGCTGGAGTCCGGCGCCCGCCGACCCACCCTGGAGCTGCTGCTGCCGCTGGCCAAGGCGCACGGCGTCACCCTCGACGAGCTGGTCGACGCCCCACCGACCGGCGACCCACGCATCCACCTGCGCCCGGTCACCCGGGGCGGGATGACGATGCTGCCGCTGACCCGGCACGCCGGCGGCGTCCAGGCGTACAAGCTGGTCATCCCGGCGGGCGACGGGCGGCGCGAGCCCACGCCGCAGACCCACGAGGGCTACGAGTGGCTCTACGTGCTGAACGGTCGGCTCCGGCTCGTCCTCGGCGAGCACGACCTGGTGCTCGCCCCCGGCGAGGCGGCCGAGTTCGACACCCGTACGCCGCACTGGTTCGGCAGCGCCGACAGCAGGTCCGTCGAGTTCCTCAGCCTGTTCGGCCGGCAGGGCGAACGGGCGCACCTGCGCGCCCGCCCCCGAAGCGATCGTCAGCCCGCATCGGACTCCTCGGCCAGCACCGACCGGTAGTAGTCGATCTTGTGGCGGATGTGCTGCTGACGCTCCTGCAACAGCGCGATGTGCGCGGCGAGCTGCGCGTCGTGGTCGGCCAGCAGGTCGATCCGGTCCGGGATCGTGGTCTCACCACCCCGGACCAGATCCGCGAACGCGCGCATCGCCGCCACCGGCATGCCCGTGTCGCGCAGGCAGCGGACCAGGTCGAGCAGCTCGACGTCGGCCCGGGCGTAGCGCCGGTGACCGCTTCCGGCCCGCCGGATCGGGCTGAGCACGCCGATCCGCTCGTAGTACCGCAGGGTGTCGTGGCTGAAGGCGAACCGCTCGACCACCTGCGCAGGTGTGAGGAAGTCGCTCATGGCCGCTCCTCCCTCCGGTCGGACCGCCCATGAGGCACCACCGCACAGCACTTCCGATTCACTCGCTCACGCTCACTCATGACCGCCCCTCCCTCCGGCCGGACCGCCCACGAGGCGCCGGCACGGCGCCGCCAATTCGCTCGCTCATGGGTTCAGAACGTTAGCGCGCAACCGCCATCGGTGGCGCGGCGTGTTGTGGGCGCCCCGACATCCGCCCAGCGACAGGAGTGCCGCATCCGATGAATGCGCCCCAGATCGCCATACGCCCGACCTCGCCGTCGGGCGCGGTCGGGCGCGCCCGTAGGCTGAGGCTGGTGAGCTCGACGGAGGACGCGGCGGCGAAGGCGCCCACTTTCGACGAGTTCTACGCGGCCAACGTACGGGGCATCACCGTCCAGATCTACGCGTACTTCGGAAACATCGCGGACGCGCAGGACGTGGTGCAGGAGGCGTTCTGCCGGGCGTACCCGAGGTGGGAGACGCTGCGCGGATACGACGATCCGGTCGCCTGGGTGCGCCGCGTCGCGTGGAACCTGGCGACCAGCCGCTGGCGGCGGATGCGTACCGCGATGCGGTTCGCGCGCAAGCAGCGCGAGGAGCACATCCCCGGCCCGGGGCCCGATCACGTGGCGCTGACCGCCGCCCTCGCGACCCTCCCCGAGCGGCAGCGCCGCGCGGTCGTCCTGCATTATCTGGCGGACCTGAGCGTCGCCGAGATCGCCCGCCGGGAGAGTGTCGCCGAGGGGACCGTCAAGTCCTGGCTGCACCGGGCCCGCGCGGCGCTCGCCGAGCGGCTGACCGACCGATCCGGTGAGGAGGTGGACGATGCCTGAGTACGAGTCGGACGACCGCGAGCTGCGCGCCGCGTTCGAGAGTTTCCGCGCCGACGCGCTCGACGCCGTGGCTCCGGCCGGAGTCGACGACATCCGGGTCCAGGCCCGGCACCGCCACCGCACCCGCGTCGCGCTGGGCAGCGTGACCGCCGCGGTGGTCCTGGTCGGGGCGGTCGGCGGTGGTCTGCTGCTCGCCAACCAGGGGCCGGGACATCCGCCGGTGACGGCGGCCGCGTCCTCGTCCGGCGACCGGGCCTCGACCAGCCCGTCCACGTCGCCGCAGCCCGGCGGCCCACCCGGCGGTACGCCGAGCGGATCGGCGTCGTCCGACGGCGACCACGCCGGCAACCCGAACGGTCCGGAGCAGGTCGCGGTCGCCATGTCCGCCGACCCGGTGCCGCTGACCGCCGACGCGAGCGGGCGGTACGCCGGGCCCGTCACGCTGACCGTCCGCAACACCGGCAGCGAGCCGATCGCCCGCGCCACGATCACCCTCACCGTGCCGGGTGACCTCGGGTTCCGGGCGAAGGACGTGTCCTGCGCCGGCGGCTCGTGCGTGCTGACCACGGTGACCGACCTGGCGCCGGGCGACGAGCACACGGTGACCGGCACGCTGACGTACGCGGGGATGCGGACCGACAGCACGGCCACGCCGAGCCCGCCGCCGCCGGCCTCCGTCGAGGTGACGGTGGCGGACGCGAGCGGGGACACGGTCGCCACGGCGACGGAGTCGTTCGGCGTCGACCTGACACCGGGCGGCGAGGCGACCCCGGGTGGCGGCGAGCCCAGCGGCTCGCCGTCACAGTCCGCGCCGCCGAGCCCCGGGCCCAGCGACGGCGACTGACGCGGGGCGTGGGGGGCG
>DASXWQ010000055.1:0-166846 GCA_036503555.1 Actinocatenispora sp. | reverse complement strand
CGGCTCGTCGGCGTCGAACTCGGCCGGCCGGCCGGTGTCGATCTGGCAGAAGTCGCACCGGCGGGTGCACTGGTCGCCGCCGATGAGGAAGGTGGCCTCGCGGTCCTCCCAACACTCGTAGATGTTGGGGCAGCCGGCCTCTTCGCACACGGTGTGCAGGCCCTCGCGTTTCACCAGGCCCTTCAGTTCCGTGTACTCGGGACCCATCTTCGCGCGCACCTTGATCCACGGTGGCTTGCGCTCAATGGGCGTTTCGGCGTTGCGGGCCTCGATGCGCAGAAGTCGTCGGCCCTCTGGCTGAACCACGGTCACGACGGCCAGCCTAACTCCGTGCATGCCCTCGCACCGGCGTCCGTGACGTCACTCACCGCACGTTACGTGAGGTCTCTCACGCCTGTGCGCGTTCATGCCCGGTTCGCCGCCCGATCGACCACGCGACACCCGCCGTCAGGACGAGACCTTCCGGTACCCGCAGACGTAGCCGTTCGCCACCTTGGCCCGGACGAACTGCCAGTGCGTCGCCGCGCCCGTCAGGTCGGTCTCCGGCTCGTAGTAGTCCTTGCCGGGGACGGACCAGAGGGTGGTCGCGCCGCTGGCCCGGTAGACGACGGGGGAGTGCGCGTCGCGCGTGACGTACAGGGTGACGCCGGTGACCGACCGGACGTCGCCGGTCACCGTCGCGCACTCGCGCAGCGCGCCCTTGACCGGCGAGACCCGCATGAGGTGCCCGTCCCGCAGCGCCACCGTGTACGTGTACGCGGTGCGGTTCCGCGACATGTCGGCGCACGACTCCTGCGGGTTCGCCAGGCCGACGGTGATCGTCAGCGCGCGGTGTCCGTACGCCACGGTGCGGACCTCGTCGCCGCAGCGTTCGCCGGAGACCAGCGGCTCGACGCCCTGCACCGCGGTGTGCTTCGCCGCGTCCCAGCGCCAGACGTACCAGGCGGTGTAGTCGCCGTTGCCGGCCTGGCAGTTGAGGCCCGCGGCGAGGGACTGGACGCCGTCGCCGAGGTCGCCGTACACGGGGGAGTCGACGAGGTGACAGGTGACCTCGCCGCCGCCGTCGGCGAGCTGGCCGCGCGCCAGGCCGCCGTGCAGCCGGATCGTCGGGTCGCCGCGTTCGGTACGTGCCCGGAGCGTGGGGTTGAGCATCGGCTGGCGCCAGGTGGACTCGGCGAGGTCGAAGTGCCGGATCGCGTCGGCGGACGCGCTCGGCGACGCCGACGGCGACGGCGCCGGCCGGTCCTGGCCGCAGGCGGTGAGCGCCGCGATCGCCAGTACCGCGGCCAGTGCCAGGCCAGCCGGTCGGAGCCGCACGGTCGCCCTCCTCGTCGATGCCCGTCGATGTGTCCGCCGAACGTAGCAGCCGTCCGCGGGGCGGGCCGCGCAAACCACGTGGCCGCCCGGCTGCCGGGCCGGCTATCGTGTCCGGCAACGGCGTCGACGGAGCCAAGTAGGCCGTGGGCACCCGGAGTAAGAGGTCCGCACAGAGTGACTGTCGGGACCTCAAGGAGAGAGCCGCCGGCAGCTGCGAAGGCGGACTCCGGGCCGCGGGCGAAGACCCTCCCGAGCCGCGGGGAACAACGGCGTCCGCGCCCCAAGCCCCGCCGGCCGGCCCCCGTGACCGGGCCTGCGTCCTCGGCGTGCCGGTGACGCGTGAGGCCACCGCGTGCGGTGGCGAAGGTGTGGTGGCACCGCGACAGGCCCCATCGCCCACACCAACGAGGGTTGCGACTCGTTGCGTGTCGGCGTGGCCGGGCATCTCGCCCAGGCGGCGACCTTCTCGTCGACGATCCGTGACCCGTGGGGATCGGACACTGTCGAGGAGGTGCGATGCAACGGATTCTCTCCACCGAGCTGCCCGGGTACGTCGGCGCGACGGTACGGCTGGCCGGGTGGGTCCATCGGCGCCGGCTGCTGAAGTCGGTCGCGTTCCTGATCCTGCGGGACCGGGCCGGGCTGGCGCAGGTCGTGGTCGGCGAGCCGGGCCGGGCCGGGCTGTCGGAGCTGCCCGAGGAGACGGTCGTCGAGGTGACGGGTCGGGCCGTCGCGAACCCGGCGGCGCCGGGTGGCGTCGAGGTGGTCGACCCGGCATGGACGGCGCTGTCCGACCCGGCCGAGCCGACGCCGTTCGAGCTGTACCGGCCGGAGCTGCGTGCCGGCCTGCCCGCGCTGCTGGACCACGCGCCGGTGTCACTGCGGCATCCGCGACGGCGGGCACCGTTCGAGCTGGCCGCCGCGGCCGTGGCCGGTTTCCGGTCCACAGTGGACGGTCTGGGCTTCACCGAGGTGCAGACGCCGAAGATCGTCGGCTCGGCCACCGAGTCCGGCGCGAACGTGTTCGGCATCGACTACTTCGGCCGCCCGGCGTACCTGGCGCAGAGCCCGCAGTTCTACAAGCAGACGATGGTCGGCGTCTTCGAGCGGGTGTACGAGGTGGGTCCGGTGTTCCGCGCCGAGCCGCACGACACCGCCCGGCACCTCGCCGAGTACGTGTCGCTCGACGCCGAGCTGGGCTTCGTCCGCGACCACCACGACGTGATGGTCGTACTGCGGGACGTCGTCGCGGGCATGCTGGCGTCGGTGGCGACGCGTACCGAGGCGTTGGCGGTGCTGGGGCTGACACCGCCGGCCGTACCGGAGCGCATCCCGGAGATCCACTTCGCGGACGCGCTGGCGCTGGTCGGCGCGGCGCTCGGCAGCGACCTGTCCGGCGAGCCGGACCTGGCGCCGGAGCACGAGCGCTGGCTGGGCGAGTGGGCGCGCGCCGAGCACGGCTCGGAGTTCCTGTTCGTCACCGGGTACCCGATGCGGAAGCGGCCGTTCTACACGCACCCGCAGCCGGACCGGCCCGAGTACTCGAACAGCTTCGACCTGCTGTTCCGGGGGTTGGAGCTGGTGACGGGCGGGCAGCGTCTGCACCGGTACTCCGACTACCTGCGGGCGCTGGCCGAGCGGGGCGAGGACCCGGCGACGTACGCCTCCTACCTGGAGGCGTTCGCTGCCGGGATGCCGCCGCACGGTGGTTTCGCGATCGGGCTGGAGCGGTTCGTGGCGCGGTTGACCGGCGCCGCGAACGTCCGCGAGGTGACGTTGTTTCCCCGCGACCTGCACCGCCTGACGCCGTGACCGCACCGGCCCGCCGGATCGCCGGCGGGCCGGTCGCCCGGCTCACGGGTAGAGCAGGGCGACCTTCGACTCGACGAGCGGCAGTACCTCGGCGACGGTCACGTCGCGGCCGAGCTCCCAGCTGAGGGACGTGACGCCGGCGTCGCGGATGCCGCACGGGACGATCCGGTCGTACGCGGTGAGGTCGGGGTCGCAGTTGAGCGCGAAGCCGTGCTCGGTGACGCCGCGGGACACGCGGATGCCGAGCGCGGCGATCTTGCGGGTCGGTCCGCGGTCGTCCGCCAGCACCCAGACGCCGCCGCGCATGTCCTTGCGGTGCGTGATCCGGGTGGTGGCGACGCCCATCTCGGCGCACACCGCGATCATCAGGTCCTCCACCCGGTTGACGTACGCGATGACGTCGACCGGGTCGGGCAGTTTGATGATCGGGTACCCGACGAGCTGGCCCGGGCCGTGCCAGGTGATCTTGCCGCCGCGGTCGACGTCGACGACCGGGGTGCCGTCCATCGGCCGGTCCAGCGGCTCGGTGCGCTTGCCCGCGGTGTACACGCTCGGGTGTTCGAGCAGCAGCAACGTGTCCGGGCCGGTGTCGTCGATGCGCGCCTGCTGGCGGCGCTGCTGCTCGGCCCAGGCCGTCTGATAGTCGACGAGTCCGGCGCGGACGATCTCCAGCCGATCGGTGGTGGCGGCGTGTCCCGCCAGCGCGGTGTCGGTCACGCCACCGAGCCTAGCTTTCGGCCCGCGGCCCGGGTACGCGGTGTGCGCGACGAGACGCCCGCGCCGGACATCGGGACAGGAACCGGGCCGGGTGGAACCGTCCGGATCGGTGCCGATAACGTGTCGCGCGTTCGGGATTGGGCAAGGCACCCCAATCGGGCCCGTGATCGAACGATCTTCGTCCTGCTGTTGAACACTTCACTGTGCCCGCGGTGCTGGCTCGGGGTATGGCCGGGGGAGGCTATACGATCTCAGAGCATCTCGGGCTCCGCGGTGGTACCGTGCGCGATTCTCGTTGCGGGCCACCACATGCCGGGACCGCCCCGCCGGGGCGGCCGGGTGGGCGAGCACCAAATCGGAGGAACTCTTGACGGTGGAAGTCGGTGCGATGTGGCGCCAGAAAAGCGTCATGTGGATGCTGGTGCGGCGCGACCTGGCGGTCAAGTACCAGTCCTCGGTGCTCGGTTACGTGTGGTCCCTGATCGACCCGCTGGTCCAGGCGCTGATCTACTGGTTCATCTTCGGTGTCCTCTACCACACGAAGACTGAGCTGTACGGCGCCGGCTACCCGCTGTTCATCGTTTCCGGCATCTTCTCCTGGATGTGGATCAGCGCCGGGATCACCGAGTCGGCGCACGCGCTGACCTCGCAGGCGCGGCTGATCACCACCATGCGGGTACGGCGGGAGATCTTCCCGGTCTCGAAGGTGCTCGCGCGGGCGGTCGAGTACCTGGTCGGGCTGCCGATCGTGGTGCTGTTCGCGATCCTGTTCCACGGCACGTTCACCTGGCGGATCCTCGTCGGCCTGCCGCTGAGCATGGCGATCCAGGGCGTACTGCTGGTCGGCATCGCGCTGATCCTGTCGCCGCTGAACGTGCTGTTCCGCGACGTGGAGCGGATGACCCGGCTGATCGTCCGGATCCTCATGTACACCGCGCCGATCATCTACCCGCTGAGCCGGGTGATGGAGTCGGGCATGCCCCGCTGGCTGAAGGACGTCTACCAGCTCAACCCGCTGGTCGGCATCATCGACATCCAGCACGGCATGTGGATCCCCCAGTTGTTCCCGAAGCCCACCGTGATCCTCGCGTCGGCCGTCGGAAGTGTCATCATCTTCCTCATCGGCGTGTGGGTGTTCCGCAAGACCGAGTCGGCCGTGCTCAAGGAGCTGTAGGTACAAGATGGGCAATCTGGTCATCGAGGCGCACGACCTGGGCATCCAGTTCAACAAGGGTCGGCGCAAGCAGCGCAAGCTGCGTGAGATGTTCATCTTCCGCGGCAACAACCGGCGGACGCCGGCGGCGACGACCGACTTCTGGGCGCTGCGGCACCTCAACTTCAGCATCTCGCACGGCGAGGCGGTCGGCCTGATCGGCTCGAACGGTACGGGCAAGAGCACGCTGCTGCGTCTGATCGCGGGTGTCCTCACGCCGGACGAGGGCAGCGTGGTGTGCCGCGGCAAGGTGGCGCCGCTGCTGGAGCTGTCGGCCGGCTTCTCCGGCGACCTGACCGGCCGGGAGAACGTGCAGATCGTCGCGGCCATGCACGGCCTCAGCAGTCAGCAGATCAAGTCGAAGTTCGACGAGATCGTCGACTACGCGGAGATCGGCGACTTCATCGACACCCCGATCAAGCACTACTCGTCGGGCATGAAGGTACGGCTCGGCTTCGCGGTGATCACCCAGTTGGAGCACCCGGTGCTGCTGGTCGACGAGGCGCTCGCGGTCGGCGACCGCAAGTTCCGGGAGAAGTGCTACAAGACGATCGAGGGGATGCTGGCGCAGGGCCGCACCCTGGTGCTCGTCTCGCACTCGGACGCCGACCTGAAGCGCTTCTGCAAGCGCGGCATCTACCTGCGCGGCGGTCAGCTCATCACGGACGGCCCGGTCGAGGACGCCCTCGACACGTACCACGACTTCGCGAAGGTCTGACCTCAGCGCAGCAGGTACAGCCCGTCCCTCGGGTACGTGGGGCTGTGCGCCACGGTCGTCAGGTGTACGCCCGCGGCGCGCATCCGTAGCGCCCGGCTCGGGTACGTGATGATCCAGCGGACGTGGTAGCGGGCGAACAGCCTGTCGCGTTCGGCGGCCAGGGTGTGCCGGGCGAGCATGGCGGCGGTGTCGGCGCGGCGCTGCCGCTCCGACGCCAGCCACGGCTCCGGATACGCCGGCATCACCGTGAACACCCGGTACGCCGGCACCATGCGCAGGGCGTGGAACGTGTCGGTGAGGACGGTCTCGCCGGGCCGGACGTACCGGGTGAACCAGGCGTAGTGGCCCCAGTCGCCCTTGATCTCCATCTGGTGGGTGAGCCGGGCCGGCAGCGGTACGAAGTAGGTCAGGATGCCGATCTGCGCCCAGCCGCCCATGAGCAGCGCGACGAGCGCGGCGGTCACCGCGTACACACGGACGGGGCGCAGGGCGCGCGTGGCGCGGGCGGCGAGCAGGGTGGCCAGTTCGACGCCGAGGGCGAGCTGCCCGGCGAGCAGCACCATCGGCCAGGCCCGGCCCCACGCGTCGTGCCCGCTGACCAGCCCGTACCCGACGAGTACGGCGGAGAAGGCGGCGAGCAGGACGAGCGGGTCGGTGCGGCTGCGCCAGAACCGTACGGCGAGCACGGGCAGGCCGGTGAGCAGCCCGATGCCGTAGATCTCGAAGATGTGCGAGTAGAGCCGTTCGTGGATGCGGTCCAGTTCGTTCGGCGACCCGGCGAGCGACAGGATCGAGAAGTACGGCCAGGCCGCGACCGCGGCGACCGCGACGGCGACGGCCACCGCCCAGCCGGCGACTTGCCGGAGCGTCAGGTACCGGGCGCGGTGGGCGAACAGCGCGAGGCAGCCGAGCGCCGCGCCGATCGCGGTGAACTGGTGGTCCAGCGCGACGTCCGCGGCGAGCAGCCCGACCACCGGGTACGCCCACCAGCGTGACCGGCCGGTCCGGGGTGTCCCGGTCGGTAGCAGCCAGGCGACGAGCCCCCACAGGTGCAGGGTGACGGCCAGCGCGAACGTGCTGGGGTAGAACAGCGTCACCGTCATCGAGGTGAGCCCGTAGTAGCCGGACCAGATGAGGACGGCGGTGCCGTTCAGCAGCACGATCGCGAGCAGCGCGAACAGCGGGGCCCACGGCGCCCGGCTCAGCCGGCGTACGACGTGGTGCACGCCGGTGGCCAGCAGCAGCGCGTTGACCACGGCGAACAGTCGCAGCACGGGCAGCCCGCCGAGCCCGGTCCCGCGCATCAGCAGCGCCTGGCCGAGCGCGTACGGGGAGTAGTAGGGGCTGGGGGCGTCCGCGCCGACGAGCGGGTCGGGCGGGTGCGTGAGGTTGCGGCTGAGCTGTTCGATCACGGCCAGGTGCAGGCCGGTGTCGCCGACCCACGGCAGCCGGTAGGCCACGGCGAGGCCGAAACCGCCGGCGACGGCGTACAGCAGGACGATCGGGACGATGCGGGACCAGCCGTGACGGCGCTCGGCGGTGGACCCACCGCCGGCGCGGGACAGCGTCAGCGCACCGGATCGCACCAGGCCCCCCATGCCGTGGTCGGGCGGCGGGGCGTCGGGAGCCCCCGCGCCACCCGGTCTCACCGTGCGTTTGGTCCCGCCGGGACAGCCACGGTGACCGCTCTTGCAGAATGACGTACGTCGATCTGGTGGCGGCCCGGAACGCCGAAAACGGCGCCCGGAGTTGGCCGGGCCGTCGACGCCGGTTCGGCGGGATGACTCCTGTCGGTTATGGTGGTCGGATCCTCCTGCCCGCTGGGTGGGAGGTCAACGGGGCCTTGCGTCCGCTCCGTCGGGTCCCCGGGGCCGCGGCGAACGGCCGGATGTATGGTGGCACAAGTCTCATAGTCGAGCTTTGTAACGCTACGGCCCTTATCGGCGATTTGCCGGGTAAGTCACGGTATGAAGCTCCCACGTTCGGCAGGAGAAAGATGGCACGGTCGAAGATGGGTACGAAGCTCCGACGTATCCGTCACCGCCTCAAAGTCATCAAGCAGTTCGAGTCGCACGCGCACTGGCGCGACGCGAAGATCGAGCCGGACACCGTGCTCTACGAGTCGTTCTCGGGCAACGGGATGCTCTGCAACCCGGAGGGGATCTTCCGCGAGCTGCTGAACGCGCCCGACACGCAGCACCTCAAGCACATCTGGGTGCTGAGCGACTTCACCCGGTACCGCCGGACCATCCGCGAGTTCGCCGGCCACCCGAACGTCAGCTTCGTGAAATACCAGTCCGGCGCCTACTACCGGGCCCTGGCCACCTCGCAGTACCTCGTCAACAACGCGACGTTCCCGCCGCAGTTTGGCAAGCGCGAGGGCCAGACGTACGTCAACACGTGGCACGGCACCCCGCTGAAGAAGATGGGGTACGACGTCGAGCACGGCGGGGCCGAGACCCGCAACATCATCCGCAACTTCGTGATGACCGACTACCTGCTGTCCGGCAGCGAGTTCATGACGAAGCAGATGTACGAGACCGCGTACAAGCTGCGCGGGATCTACCGCGGCAAGATCGTGCAGGAGGGCTTTCCACGTATCGACCGGCAATACTTGTCGGCCGACGAGGACAAGGCGGTCCGGGCCGACCTGCGGGACCGCGGCGTGGTGGTCGGCGACGAGCAGAAGATCGTGCTGTACGCGCCGACGTGGAAGGGCGACTCGTTCCAGACGCCCGAGGACGACGCCGAGGAGCTGCTGCGCCGGGTGCGCACGCTCAACGAGCAGATCGACACCACGAAGTACCGCGTGCTGCTGCGCGTGCACCAGCAGGTCTACAAGTACGCGGTGGAGCGCGCGGACCTGCGCGAGATCCTGGTGCCCAACGACGTGCCGGCGAACATCGCGCTGGGCGTCAGCGAGGTGCTGCTCAGCGACTACTCCAGCATCTTCTACGACTTCCTGGCGACCGGCCGGCCGATCCTGTTCTTCGTGCCGGACCTCGCCGACTACGACGGCAGCCGCGGCCTGTACGTGCGCCCCGAGGAGTGGCCCGGCCCCGTCACCGACGACATCTCCACGCTCGCCGGCTGGCTCAACGGCCTCGGCAGCGGCAGTGACGACGACGTGTCCGTCAGCTACGCCACGCGGTACGAGAAGACGCGCCAGGAGTACGCGCCGGCCGACGACGGGCAGTCCGCGCGCCGCGTGGTGGACGTCGTCTTCCGCGGGAAGACCGAGGGCCACGACGTCCGCGGCGACTTCACCGACGGGCGCGAGTCGATCCTGATTTACCTGGGCGGCATGCGTACCAACGGGATCACCACGTCGATGCTGAACCTGCTGGACAACATCGACTACACCCGCTTCGACGTGTCCGCGTTCTACTCGTACCGGCGGCGCAGCCGGGACCGGGTGAAGAACGAGGAGGCGATCAACCCGAACGTGCGGCTGTTCCCGTACATCGGGGGGATCAACGGCAGCAAGCGTTTCACGCTCGGCCGGCGCCGGCTGCTGGCCCGCGGCCTGGACGGCGCGAAGGTCAACCTGGACGCGCACCGCGCGCTGTTCCGGGAGGAGTGGCAGCGGGTCTTCGGCGCCAGCCGCTTCGACTACATCGTCGACTTCTCGGGGTACGGGCCGTTCTGGACGTACCTGTTCCTGGAGGGCGAGGCGAAGAAGCACTCCATCTGGATGCACAACGACCTCGCCGCCGACCGCATGCGTGAGGTCAACGGCAAGCGTCCGCTGGAGGCCGGCCTCGGTGCCGTGTTCACCACCTACCGGTACTTCGACCGGCTGGTCTCGGTGTCCCCGGTGCTCGCCGACATCAACGCCGAGAAGCTCTCGCAGTACGCCGGCAACGCGCAGTTCGTCTCGGCGCTCAACACGGTGAACTTCGACCGCATCCTCGCCCAGGCCGACGCAGACCTCTACGCCGAGTTGCCGGCCGAGGACGGCGGCGCGGCCGGCGGCGACGAGGGCGTCGTGGCCGACAACGGCTCGGACCGGCCCGAGAAGCGGCTGGAACAGTTGCGGCTCAACGCCGAGCGCCGCGCGATCATCGACCGCATCATGAGCCCCGACGACGGGGTGGTCACGTTCGTGACCGTCGGCCGCTGCTCGCCGGAGAAGAACCACGCCCGGCTGATCCGGGCGTTCGCCTTGGTACACAAGGAGAACCCGAAGACCCGGCTGATCGTCATCGGCAGCGGACCGCTGCGCAAGGACCTCGACGACCTCGTCACCGAGCTGGGTCTGGACGATGCGGTGATCATGGCGGGGCAACAGAACAACCCGCACGCGATCATGAAGAGGGCCGACTGCTTCGTCCTGTCCAGCGACTACGAGGGCCAGCCGATGGTCATCCTGGAGGCCCGGGTACTCGGGCTTCCCGTGGTGTCGACCGACTTCGCCTCCGTTCGTGGCTCGCTGGCGGAGGGCGTCGGCCTCGTCGTGCCGCGCACCGCGGAGGATCTCGCCGCCGGGATGCGCGAGTACCTCCGTGGTACCGTCCCGAACCCCACCTTCGACTACGTCGCCTACAACCGGGACGCGGTCGAGCAGTTTTACGCCGCCATCGGCGCGGAACAGGATGGTGTCCGGCACGACGACGCCCCGGTTGCCGGGGCGGACAGGTCCGGCTGACGGGAGATCGGCGTCGCATGGGGCGCCGGCGTCCCGGGGCGGGGCCGAGTGCCCGCTCGGTCCCGCGCCAACGATGGGAGAGTTGATGAGCGGCCCGAAACGACGAATCAATGCGCTCCTCGCGCGCACGACCGGATACCGGTTCGTCAACGCGACGAACGCCGCGGCGACCGTCGCGATGACCGAGCAGATCAAGCGGCTGAACGAGGCGACGAAGCGGCACGAGGCCGCCGCCGCCCGGTTGGAGAAGGTCGCCACCTCCCTCGGGGGCCCCGAGCCGAAGCCGGCGAAGGCAGCGCCGAAGGGTACCGGCTTCCCGCCGGACTTCGACGAGGAGACCGCGGAGATCATCCGCGCGGTCAAGGGTTACACGATGACCGGGCCGGAGAAGCTGCACGGGCTGATCGCGGCCGCCCGGTACGTGCACCGGCACGACATTCCCGGCGACGTCGTCGAGTGCGGCGTGTGGCGCGGCGGCTCGATGCAGGCCGTGGCAAGGACGTTCGACTCGTTCGGCGACCACTCCCGCGACCTGTACCTGTTCGACACGTTCGAGGGGATGCCGCCGCCGAGCGAGAAGGACGTACGGCTGCGTGACGGCAAGGCCGCCGACGACCTGCTCGCCGTGGCGGCCGACGACTCGTGGGTGAAGGCCGCCGCGACCCTGGAGGACGTCAAGGACGGCATGTCCAAGGTGTCGTACCCGGCGGAGAAGATCCACTACGTGCAGGGCATGGTCGAGGAGAACGTGCCGGAGCACGCGCCGGAGCAGATCTCGATCCTGCGTCTCGACACCGACTGGTACGCGTCGACCAAGCACGAGTTCGACCACCTGTACCCGCGCCTGGTGTCCGGTGGTGTGCTGATCATCGACGACTACGGTTACTGGGACGGCTCGCGCGAGGCGACCGAGGAGTTCCTGGAGAAGAGCGGCGCGAAGCTGCTGCTGGTCCGTTGCGGCTCCGGCCGCATCGGCGTCAAGCCCTGACCGCGCAAGGACAACGACGCCGCCGGGTCCTCCCGGCGGCGTCGCTGTCTGTCGTGTGGCTGTCTGTCGTGTCGTTGGCCGTCGGTCGGTCGGTCAGGAGCTGGTGAGGGGCTGACGCTGGCCGGAGTCGGCGGTGGCGCCGGCCGGCAGCGCCGGGTCCTCACCGAGCATCACCTTGCGTACCAGGCGATCCGCGGCGTGGCCGTCGTCGTACGCGCAGAAGCGGTCGCGGAAGTCGGCGCGCAGCGCGCGGGTCTGCTCGGTGTCGACGGTGCCGGTGCGGAACGCCTCGACCAGCTCGTCGTAGTCGCGGACGAAGAGGCCGGGCGGCGCGGCGGCGAGGTTGAAGTACGCGCCGCGGGTGTCGCGGTAGACGTGCCAGTCCGGCGCGTAGATCACGATCGGCCGGTCGAGGACGCCGTAGTCGAACATGACGGACGAGTAGTCGGTGACGAGGACGTCGGCGACGAGGTACAGCTCCTCGACGACCGGGTAGTCGGAGACGTCCATGACGGCGGGGGAGCCCCCGGCGGTGTGGCCGGTGCCGCCGGCGTAGAAGTAGTGCGCGCGCAGCAGCAACCGGTGCCGCGGGCCGAGCGCCGCGACGAACGCGTCCGGGTCGAACAGCGGGCGGTACTCCGATTGGTATTCGCGGTGCGTCGGCGCGTAGAGCACGACCGTCTCGTCCGGCCCGATACCGAGGCGCGCACGCAGCTGGGCGACCTGCTCCGGGCTGGTGTTGACGAGGACGTCGTTGCGCGGGTAGCCGTACTCCAGGGTGGTGAAGTCGCACGGGTACGCCTTGTGCCACACCGTCGTGCTGTACGCGTTGGAGCTGACGTCGTAGTCCCAGGCGGCGCACCGCTTCAGCAGGCTCTTGACGCTGTTGTGCCGCGTCGCCGGGGTGAGCGGGTGCCGCCGCTCGTCGACGCCCATCGACTTCAGCGGCGTGCCGTGGTGCGTCTGCACGAACACCGTGCCGGGCCGCTTCACCAGGTAGTTGCCGAAGTTGTTGTTGTTGACCAGATACTTGGCGCGGGCCAGCGCGCGGTAGAACGCCGGCGTGTCCTGCACGACGTACTCGACGCCGGCCGGGAGGCTCGCCGCACCCTCGGCCGTCACCACCCACACCCCGCGTACGCCGGGCGCCAGCTCGCGCGCCTTCTCGTAGATTGCCTTGGGGTTGCAGGCGTACCCGCGGCCCCAGTAGGCGCAGTAGAGCGCAAGGTTCTCGTCGACGGGGCCGCGCGCCTGCGCCTTGTAGTACAGGCGGAGCACCGCCTTGCCGGCGAACGCCCGCGCGGCCCGCGCGGTGTGCCGAAGTGTCCCGGTGACCCGTCGCGCACCGCGCCGGATCCCTTGCACCACCTGGTATCCGCGTCGCAGCGCGACCACGCCCGGCCAGGATCCGGTCGCCAGCAGCTTGTACCGCACGCCGTCGAGACCGCCGGGTGGGGTGAAGCCGGCGGGACGCAGGTCGTTCGTGAGCGTGCTGGCGCGGCGGAAGTAGTCGTGCCGGTGGGCCCGCCCGATCCGCCCGGCGCCCAGCAGGACGAACAGGTGCTTGACCATGAACGTGTAGATCGGCGTGACCAGCGCCCGGTCACCGAGCCATGCCAGCCGCTGGAAGACCAGCCGGTACTGGTCGACGAGGTCGAGGTGCTTCTGCCCGCCGGAGTTGAGGATCGAGCCGGGACGCTGCCGGTAGTACAGGCAGACGTCGTCGACGACGGAGATCCGGTCGGCGGCGCACAGCATCGGGAACGTGACGGGCAGGTCCTCGTACGCTCCGGTCGGGTAGTCCATGCCGAGCCCGAGCAGGAACTCGCGGCGGACCACCTTGTTCCACGCGGACGGGAACACCCGGAACAGCTCGGGACGCTCGGCCGCGGTGCACACGTCGGGCAGGCCGGCGAGCACGGCGTCGCCGGGGTCGCGCTCGGTCCGCAGGTCCCAGTACGCCAGGGCGTGCCCGACGAACAGCACGTCGGGCCGGGTCGCCTCGATCCGCGCGGCGATGCGCGCCAACGCGTGCGCGTCGACCCAGTCGTCCGAGTCGACGAACCAGACGTACTCCCCGGTGGCCTCGGCCAGCCCGGCGTTGCGGGCGCCGCCGAGGCCGCGGTTCTCCGGCAGGTGCAGCACCTTGACGCGAGGATCGCGGGCTGCGTAGTCGCTGAGGATGTCGCCGCAGCGGTCGGGTGAGCGGTCGTCGACGCCGATCACCTCGATGTCGGTGAACGACTGCCCGAGCAACGAGTCGAGGCACTCCGGCAGGTAGTCCTCGACGTTGTACGCGGGCACCACGACGCTCAGCAGGGCCACAAACTCCTCCGACACCTCTCGTTGCCGGACCACGGATCGCCGCCCCCGACACCCGCGATTCGCATGCGGTTCAACAACTCTACAGCCCGACGTGGTTGTGCCCGGCCTGGGATCAACCGTCCTGTTCGGAGGCTGGAGTCACAGTTGTCGGGGTTCGATGCGGGTCTCGGTGACCCCGCCGGCGCCGTCCGGCACGACGTGGTACGCGGCGGCGTCGGTGCGCCGCTCGCTCAGCGCCTCGACCAGGTCGGTGCCGTGGTAGAGCAGGCCGACACCGTCGTCCGTGGCGTATCCGGCGGGCAGGGTGCCGTCGGCCACGAGCCCCTGGAACAGCGGGCGGCGCTGCGCCTCGGAGTCGTAGTGCACGCCGTTGGAGTACGGGAGGAAGGCGAGGGCGTTGTCGACGGCGCGCAGGTCCGGTCCGTACGAGTCGGTGGTGCCGCCGATGTGCCAGCAGATCGAGCCGGCCGACACGCCGGTCAGGACGACGCCGGCCTGCCAACACTCGCGCAGGATCTCGTCGACGCCGTGCAGCCGCCACAGCGCCAGCAGGCCGGCGACGCTGCCGCCGCCGACCCAGATCACGTCGGCGGCGAGCAGGTGCGCGCGCAGGTCCGGCACGTTGGGCATGGGTAGCAGCGTCACGCAGGTCAGGTCGACGTCGGTGCCGTAGAACGCCTCGTGCAGCAGGCCGGCGAACTGCTTGTTGTCACCGCCGGCCTGCCCGAGGTACGTCATGCGCGGGCGCCGCGCGCCGGACAGCTCCAGCGCGTGCCAGAGCAGCGGGCCGGGTGCGATCTCGGTGTGCCGGCCGCGGACCAGGCCACCGGAGGTGGCCAGGATCGTCGGCGTACGCGTGGTGCTCATCGATCCGAGCCTATCGGTCCGGCGGCCGACCTGGTGGGCGGAGGGCACGACTTGTCACGGAACGTCGGCGTGTCGGCACGGTTCGGTTTGACAGTGCAATTGAAAACGACTACTACTTTCAATAGCGCTCATGATCAACCGCACCCGAGGAAGGAATCCCGTGAAGCTCGCCCTCGTCGGCAAGGGCGGCAGCGGCAAGACGACGCTGTCCGGCCTGCTCGCCCGCCACCTCGCCGCGACCGGCGCACCCGTGCTGGCCATCGACGCCGACATCAACCAGCACCTCGCCGTCGCCCTCGGCCTGCCCGAGACGGACGCGGCGACGCTGCCCACGCTCGGCGACCACCTCACCGACATCAAGGAGTACCTGCGGGGCGACAACCCGCGGATCGCTTCCGCCGAGGCGATGGTCAAGACCACGCCGCCCGGCGGCGGCTCCCGCCTGCTCACCGTCACCGAACGGAATCCCTTGTACGACAAGGTGATCCGGCGGGTCGGCGACGTGCGCCTCGCGGTGACCGGGCAGTTCTCCGCCGACGACCTCGGCGTCGCCTGCTACCACAGCAAGGTCGGCGCGGTCGAGTTGCTGCTGAACCACCTCGTCGACGGGCCGGGGGAGTACGTCGTCGTCGACATGACCGCCGGCGCCGACGCGTTCGCGTCCGGGCTGTTCACCCGGTTCGACCAGACGTTCGTCGTGTGCGAGCCGACCCTGCGCAGCGTCGGCGTGCACCGGCAGTACGCCGGCCACGCCCGCGAACACGGTGTACGGCTCGCCGCGATCGGCAACAAGGTCGCCGACGAGGCCGACGCGGCTTTCCTGCGCGAACAGCTCGGCGCGGACCTCGCCGGCATCGTCGACCGCTCCGACTACGTACGCGCCGCCGAACGAGGTCGGGTCGGCCCGCTGGACGAGCTGGAACCGGTCAACCGTGCGGTTCTCGCCACCATGGCCGGCATCGCCGACGCGGCCGAGCGGGACTGGCCCGCGTACACCCGGCAGGCCGTCGCGTTCCACCTGCGCAACGCGTACGCGTGGGCGAACGAGCGGGCCGGCGCCGACCTCGCCGAACAGGTCGACCCGGACTTCGTGCTCGGCCCGGCGCCGGTCCCCGCGCCCTGACGCGTACCCACGACCCCCGGCGCGCCGCGCCGGAACAACCCACGAATGGAGTCTCGTATGTCCCTGGACGTGTCCCCCGAACTGTTGGCGAAGGCCGAGAGCGGCGCCGTCGACGACGCCGAGTTCGTCGCGTGCGTACGCGAGTCGCTGCCGTACGCCTGGGCGACGGTCTCGAAGGTCGCCGGCAGCGTCGACGCGAGCGGGTTCGCCGACGACAGCACGCCGCCGCCGAGCGAGGCGGAGCGCGGGCAGCTGCTGCGTGCCCTGGCGTCCAACGCGATCCGCGGCGGGCTGGAGCGGCACTTCGGTGTCGCGCTGGCGTTCCAGAACTGCCACCGGGTCGCCGCGTTCGCACCGTCCGCTGTGGACAGTGCGCGGTACCGGGCGTTCATCTCCCCGCGTGGTCAGTTGCTCAACCAGTCCCCGGAACTCCGTGACTGCTGAGCTGTTCGAGGATGGTGCGCCGGGCGGGCGGATCACCGCCCCGCGCACCACCCGGATCGACGCGTTCCTGCTCGCCGGCCGGGATCCCGGCGCCAGCGCGACCGACGCGGTACGCCGTGCCGTGTCCTACGGCGTCGCCGCGGAGGCGGGCGGCTTCGACGGGTGCTGGTTCGCCGAGCACCACTTCGTCGGGTACGGCTGCTGCCCATCGGCGCCGGCGCTCGCCGCACACCTGCTGGGGCGCACGGAAAGGATCACGGTCGGGACGGCGGCGTGCGTCCTGTCGTCGCGGCATCCAGTGGCGCTCGCGGAGGAAGCCGTGCTGCTCGCCGCGGTGTCCGCCGGCAGGTTCGCGCTGGGCGTGGCGCGCGGCGGCCCGTGGGTCGACCTGGAGGTGTTCGGCACCGGACTCTCCCGCTACCGCACCGGATTCGCCGAGGCGCTGGACGTGCTCACCGGCTGGCTGTCCGGAGTGGACACCTACGGCACGTCCGGCGAGCACTTCTCGTTCCGGCCGGTTTCCGTTGTGCCACAACCGGACCACCCGATCCCGGTGTACGTCGCGGCGACCTCGCCGTCCACCGTGGACCGTGCGGCCGAGCGCGGCCTGCCGCTGCTGCTCGGGATGCATGCGACCGACACCGAGAAGCGTGCCTGATCGACCGGTACGCCCGCGTCGCGGAGCGGCACGACCACGACCCAGACCGCGTCGGGCATGCCGCCGCGTACCTGGGATTCCTGGCGGACACCCGCGCAGAGGCGCACCGGCGGCTGCGGGCCGCGATGCCCGCCCGCCTCGCCGCCACCGCCTCGTACGTCCGGATCGACGGCACCGCACCGCCGATCACCGACCGCGCCGGCTATCTCGACCGGCTGATCGCCACGCAGCCCGTGGGTACCGCCGGCGACGTGGCCGAGCGACTGGCGGAGTCCGTTGCGGTGACAGGGATCCGACGGGTTCTGCTGATGGTGGAGGGCGCCGGTGACCCGGCAGCGACGTACGAGAACATCGCCGCGCTCGGGGATCAGTGCAGCAGGCTCGCGCAGCGGCGGCCCATGAGCTGACAACGCTCGCCGCGGGCGCGGCAGCCACGGCAGGACCGTTGCGGTGGCTCGTATCGGGCAAACATCGGCTCCTTCGGGCCGTACGGCCGGTCGATCGCCGCCGTCGGCCGGCCCGTTGCGGTCGTGCCGCGCAGGTCCGGGTACGCGCTGAGCATGCTCCTCCTCATTTTGTCGTCCTGCCGAGTCTGCGTCGGGACCGAGGTAACCGGAAGGCTGGGCGGAAACTCTTGAGGAATGCCTGAGCACTACCCGTCGGTACGCGAATGTCGGGTAGACGCCCGTCACACTCCCGCGCCCGGGGGAGCCGCACCCCGGCCGCGAGGGAGGGGCGGCGGCGCCGGCGCAACCATCCTCGTACCGGAGGTGGTTGGTGTGACGACACGACGCTGGTCCGACGTGGTGGCCCATCTGATTCCCCTGACGGCGCTGCCGTCCGGGTTGTGGCGGGTGGCCCTCGCGTTCGGCCTCGGCGTGGGTACGGTCGGCATGGCGCCGCCCGTCGGCGGCGAACGGATCTACATCGTGTGCCTGAGCCTGGTCTCCGAGGGCGTGGCGCTGCTGTCGTTCGGGCTCGTACGGCCGTGGGGCGAGACGCTGCCGCGCTGGCTGCCACTCGTCGGCGGACGCCGGGTGCCGCGGTGGTTCGCGACGAGCGTGGCGACGGTGGGCGCGCTGATCCTGGCCGCGCTGTGGACGTTCGCGTTCGCCAACTACTTCTCCGGGCACACCGGCCTGCGGTTCAGCGGTGCCGGCTGGCATGCGCTGTTCCTCGCCTGCTACCTGCCGGTGACGCTCTGGCCGCCACTGCTGCTCGTGCTGACCGTGGCGTACCACCGGCGGCGCCGGGTCCGCGCGACGCCGGTGCCGGTCGCCGCGTGACGCGGCGCCGTACCGCCGCACCGCGCGCAGCGGTACGGCGGGGTCCACAGTGGAGCCTCAGGTCAGGCGGAGGAGGACGGCGGCGCCCGGGTCGAGAGACAGGTCCAGGTTGCCGGCGGACACCGGGTGCCACGCGTCGCCGGTCGCGTCGTACCGGGCGACGGAGGTGACGGCCGATCCGGTGGTGACGCGGGAGGTCGCGGTCGCGGTGCGGCTGCGGTTCGCGGCGAGCAGGTAGCGGGCGGGACCGTTCGGGTCGGTGAAACGGCCCAGTACCACCGGGCTTCCGGTCGCGGCGGTGATCGTGTCGTCCGGTGTGAAGCCGGCCGCGCCGGCCGGCAGCGGCGACTCGTTGGCGTGCTGCACGCTCGCCGACACCAGCGGCTTGAGCACCCGGCCGACGGGCGCGAGCCAGCGGGTGTTGAGCTTCTTTGCATCGGCGTACCGCTCGGAACGGTGACCGTCCACTGTGATCAGTGCCGGGCCGAATCCCTCCCCCCGCGCGGGATCCGGCGTCCAGTAGGTGAAGTACTGGACGCCCTTCGCGCCGTAGGCGAGGCTCATGTTGACCTGCCAGGCCAGCCCGGCCGCGGTCGGCGTCGCGTGCCCGCTGTACGCGAGGGTCTGGATGTACGTCCACGCCGGCACACCCGCCGCGAGCGCGTGCGCGCGGATCCGCGCCCAGTTGTCGAAGTAGCCGGTGTCCTCGCCGGACGAGACGATCGGGTACCGGTCGAAGGACAGCAGCGACGGGGCGACCGCGTCGACGAACGTCTGGACGTACGTGTCGTAGCCGGATCCGGTGCCGGGCAACAGGTTCGCGTACGCGAGGAGGTCCGGCGCCGCCGTCCGGACGATCCCGAACGCGCGCCCCAGGCTCGGCATGATCCCCGCCCACGGCTCGTCGAACAGGTTGAAGCCGGCCAGCGACTGATGCGGCGCGTACGCGTCGAGCGCCCGCCTCACCAGCTCCGCCGCGTCCGCCGAGGTGATCGACATCGGCACCGACCGGTCGTCGGAGATGGTGAACCAGCGCGTCATGTTGCGGATCTGGGTGTCGTCCGAGACGAGCACCTTGAGCCCGACCTGGTCGGCGCAGCCGAGCAACCAGCCGATGATGTTGCCGTCGTCGGCGTAGTTGCCGGACACGACGAACGTGAAGCCGGCGTCCGCGATCTCCTGGTACCGCTCGACACTCGTCTCGTACGGCGGGGGCGGCCAGAAGATCCCGATCGGGAAGTCAGGCCCGCCGACCAGCGGCAGCCCGCTGACATCCTTCGGCCGTACCGCGGGCGCCGCCACGCCGCCGGATGCGGGTGCCGCGTGCGCGGCCGTACCGCCGAACGCCGCCGCGCCGAGGGCCGCCGCGCCCACCCCCGCCGCCCGGAGCAACCCGCGCCGCCCCACGACCATGCCGGACTCGTCCACCGCGCCCACCTCCGCCGAGAAGTACGTGCCGCAACCGGTGAAGGATCCTTGCACGCACCATCACGTACGTAAAGACACGTTCACATCCCTGAACCGGCGCGTACCGTGGCCCGATGCTGCTCCAGATGGCCGGCCGCCCCGGCACCGGCAAGACGACCCTGTCCCGCGCCATCGCAGACGCACTCGGCCTCGCCGTCCTCGACCTCGACGTCGTCAAGACCGCCCTGCTCGACGCCGGCATCGGGTGGGCCGACGCCGGCCGCACCGCGTACGAGGTGCTCTTCGCGCTGGCCGAGGACAACCTGCGCGCCGGGCAGCGCGTCGTCATCGACAGCCCGTCCCGCTACCCGGTGATACCCGAACGCGGCCAGCGCATCGCCGCCGCACACGGCGTCCGGTACGCCTTCATCGAATGCCGCTGCCCCGACCGCGCCGAGATCGAGCGACGCATGACCGGGCGGACGCCGATGCGCGGCCAGATGCGCGGCCTCACCCCGACCGCCGCGGAGGCGCCGCCGGAGTACACCGACGACGACACCGCACACCGCGCCCTCTCCCGGATCTGCGGACCCGCCGACGGCTGGCTGCGCCTCGACACCCTCACCCGGCGGCCCGAGACCTGCCTTGCGCAGGCGCTGGCGTACCTGGGGGTTCAGGGCGCGGTCTGATCGCCGGGCGCGCCGAACCGGGCGAGCAGGTGCCAGACCTTCTTCACCGCCTGCGGGTCGTGGTCGCCGGTGCGGGCGGCGTCGCCGACGAGGCGAGGATCGAGTACGCCGTCGACGGCGAGCGTGGCGCCCAGCTCGACGTACGCCGGGCCGCGGTAGCCGGGATGCCGCCGGAGCCGGTCGACGGCGAGCCGGAAACCGCCGTGCCACTCGACGCGGCAGCCGAGACGTCGTGCCGCGTCCTCGACGGATGTGGTGCGGTAACAGGGATCCAGCACGAGCGCCTCGACATCCCGGTCCAGTCGTACCGGACCGTGCACCTGCGCCTCGACGTAGTCGTCGAGGACGTCCCGCCGGTCGGCGAGTGCCAGTTCGGCGAGCCCCAGGCGGGCGGCCACACCGAAGTCGGACGGCTCGAAGACGCTGTCCGGATAGCAGAACGTCGTCCGCTCCAGCGTCCCGGCGGCCAGCCGGAGATGGGCGGAACCGAAGCGCGGGGCGGCGCCGACGGTCCGGCGGCGAAGGTTCAGCGCGCCGTACACCGGGCGCTCGTGGCCGGGTACCCCGTCGTACGCCCCGGCGAAGATCCGGCTCTCCCACCGCCACCGGTCGCCGCCCGGGTATGCGGTCAGTCCGCCGTTGCTCGTCCCCGTGACGAACTGCGACCGGTAGACGCCGTCGTCGGCGAGGGCGGTCAGGATCGGCCGGCCGCCCGCCAGCCGGTCCGGGTGGAAGTTGAGCGTCACCCGCAGCGCGCGATCCATCGGCGCGCCCGAGGCCAGCCCGGCGACATGCTGTAGTGCCCGCTCCTGCGGGGTCACGGTGTCCACCCGGGCAGTGTCTCCCACCGTCTCCCGCCGGCGCACCCGGGATATCCGGAACCGTTGCGGCGCAACGAAAGCGGGGCGCCTCCGGAAGGAGACGCCCCGCCGTCGCGGAAACGGTGTGTTACAGGCCCAGCTCGGACTCGAAGTTGCCGCCCTCCAGGCGCTCCTTGAGCGTGGCCAGGAAGCGCGCCGCGTCCGCGCCGTCGATCAGCCGGTGATCGTACGACAGGGCCAGGTAGACCATCGAGCGCGGCACGATGATCTCGCCGAGCTGCGGGTCGTCGACCACGACCGCCCGCTTCACCACGGCCCCGGTGCCGAGCATCGCCACCTGCGGCTGCGGGAAGATCGGGGTGTCGAACAGCGCACCCCGGCTGCCCGTGTTGGTCAGCGTGAACGTGCCGCCGGCCAGCTCGTCCGGGCTCACCTTGTTGTCCCGGGTACGCTCCGCCAGGTCCGCGATCCGCCGGGCCAGGCCCGCCAGGTTCAGGTCGCCGGCGTTGTGGATGACCGGCACCAGCAGGCCGCGATCGGTGTCCACCGCGATGACCAGGTTCTCCTGGTCGTGGTACGTGACGGTGTTCTCCGCGGTGTTGATCGAGGCGTTCAGCTTCGGGTGCTGCCGAAGCGCCTCCACCGCGGCCAGCGCGAAGAACGGCAGGAACGACAGCTTCACGCCGTGCCGCTGCTGGAAGTCGGCCTTCGCCTTGTTACGCAGCCGCGCGATCGTGGTGACGTCCACCTCGATCACGGTGGTCAGCTGCGCCGAGGTCTGCAGCGACTCGACCATCCGCTTCGCGATGACCTGCCGCATCCGGGACAGCTTCTCGGTACGCCCGCGCAGCGGGCTCGGCGCCGGCTTGTCCGCCGGAGCCGCGGCCGGTGCGGCCGGCGCGGCGGCCGGCTTCGCGGCGGCGGCCTTCTTCGCCTCGGCCGCGTCGAGCACGTCCTGCTTGCGGATCCGGCCGCCGACCCCGGTACCGGAGAGGCTGCCCAGGTCGATGCCGTGCTCGGTGGCGAGCTTGCGTACCAGCGGGGTGACGTATCCCGAGGGGCCGTCGCCCGAGCCGTTCGCCGAGCGGGCCGGCTGCTGGCCGGTCGACGCCGGAGCGGCGACCTGCGGCGGCGCGACCGGCGTCGTCTCCTGCACCGGCTCGGCCGGCGCCGGACTCGCCGGTTCCTGCCTGGCGGGGGCCTGCTGAGCCGGGGCCTGCTGGGCGGGTGCCGGCTGGGCCGGGGCCGGGCTGGCCGGGGCCTGCTGGGCCGCGGGTGCCGGGGCGGCGGGCTGGCTGGCCGGCGCCGCCGACTGGCCGGAGCCGATCACCGCGACCACCGTGCCGACGTCGACGGTCTCGTCCTGCTGGACCCGGATCTCCTGGACGGTGCCGGCGGCCGGCGACGGGATCTCGGTGTCGACCTTGTCGGTGGACACCTCCAGCAGCGGCTCGTCCACCGCGACGGTCTCGCCGACCTGCTTCAGCCAGCGGGTCACCGTGCCCTCGGTGACCGACTCGCCGAGCACCGGCATCGTCACCTCGGTGCCGCCACCCGACGACGCGGGCTGCGCCGGCGGGGCGGTGGGCTCGGCGGCCGGCGCTGCCGGCTCGGGCTCGGCGGCGGCCGGCTCCGACTGGGCCGGCTCGGGCTCGGCGGCCGGCTCGGGCTGGGCCGGCTCGGCGGGCTGCGCCGGCTCGGACTCCTCACCCTCGCCGGAGATCTGGGCCAGCTCGGCGCCCACATCCACCGTCTCGTCCTCCGGTACGACGATGCGGGAGAGCACGCCGGACGCCGGGGACGGGATCTCGGTGTCCACCTTGTCCGTGGAGACCTCGAGCAGCGGCTCGTCGGCCTCCACCCGGTCGCCTTCCTGCTTGAGCCACCGGGTGACGGTGCCTTCGGTGACGCTTTCTCCGAGCTGCGGCATGGTGACCGAGGTCGGCATGGGTACGACTCCTCGTGAAAATCGAAGCTGGTGCGTCGAACGGGCGCGATCAGCTATGGACGTGCAACGGCTTTCCGGCGAGAGCCATGTGCGCCTCGCCGAGCGCCTCGTTCTGGGTCGGGTGCATGTGGACGAGCTGGGCGACGTCAGAAGGGAACGCCTCCCAGTTGTAGATCAACTGTGCCTCACCGATCAGCTCGCCGACCCGCGAACCCACCATGTGGATCCCGACCACCGGCCCCTCGGTCGCCCTGACCAACTTCACGAAGCCCTGGGTCTTGAGGATCTGGCTCTTCCCGTTGCCACCCAGGTTGTAGTTGAGCGTCTCGACCGAGCCGTACTTCTCGCGCGCCGCGCCCTCGGTCAGCCCCACCGAGGCGACCTCCGGCTCGCAGTACGTCACGCGCGGGATGCCGGTCTCGTCGATCGGTGTCGGCGCCAGCCCCGCGATCTCCTCGGCGACGAAGACGCCCTGCTGGAAGCCGCGGTGCGCGAGCTGGAGGCCGGGCACGATGTCGCCCACGGCGTACACGTGGGGGACCGAGGTGCGCAGGCGCTCGTCGGTGCGGACGAAGCCGCGCTCCATGACGACGCCCTGCTCCTCGAAGCCCAGGTCGGCGGTGACCGGGCCGCGGCCGACCGCGACGAGCAGCAGCTCCGCCTCGTACGTCTGGCCGCTCTCGGTCGTCACCCGTACGCCGTCGGCGGTCTTCTCCACGCCGGTGAACGGGGTGCCGGTGCTGAACGCGATGCCGCGCTTGCGGAACGCGCGCTCCACCGCCTTCGACACCTCCTCGTCCTCGGCCGCGACCAGCCGGGGCAGCGCCTCGACGATCGTCACCTCGGCGCCGAACGACCGCCACGCGCTGGCGAACTCGACGCCGATCACGCCGCCGCCCAGCACGATGGCCGACGCCGGTACGTGGTCCAGCCCGAGCGCGTGCTCGGAGGTCAGGATCCGCTCGCCGTCGACGTCCAGCCCGGGCAGCGACTTCGAGTACGACCCGGTGGCGAGCACCAGGTCGCGGCCGGTGATCCGCCGGCCGTCCACCTCGACCGTGGTCGGGCCGACCAGCCGGCCGGCGCCCTCGATCGTGGTGATCCCGCCGCGCGCCTTCAGCGTCGACTGGAGGCCCTTGTACAGCCGGGAGACGACACCGTCCTTGTACTTGTTGACGCCCGCCATGTCGACGCCGTCGAGGGTCGTGTTCACCCCGAACTGGGCGGACTCGCGGGCGCTGTCGGCGACCTCGCCGGCGTGCAGCAGCGCCTTGGTCGGGATGCAGCCGCGGTGCAGGCACGTGCCGCCGACCTTGTCCTTCTCGATCAGCGCGACCGACAGGCCGAGGGTGCCCGCGCGAAGCGCCGCCGCGTACCCCCCGCTGCCGCCGCCGAGGACGACCAGGTCATAGCTGTCCGCGCTCACGTCATCTCCTATGTCGCCGTGGTGCCCCGGTCATCTTGGCACCTCGGACGGAACGCCTGCTCATGAGACCCACCACAGGGTGCGCAGTCGCCGTTGCCGGTCACGGTAGTCGTGGGGTCGCCCGCGCCGCGCCCCGGGCCGTACCCTGTTCCGGCGAACGAGCACCCGTGGGAGGCAGTGGTGGGATTGTTCGGCCGGCGGTCTGGCCGCGGGGACACGTCGGGCGGCCGTGGCCGCGCCGGGCTGCCCGCCGACGTGGAGCACCTGGAGCGGTTCGCCGGGAGCCGCGCCGGCGTCGAGGCGTACCTGGAGCCGGGGACGCTGATGACCGAGCCGACCGTCATCCTGATCGGCCACGACGGCGAGTGGACCCGCCGCCGGCTCGGCCCCAACGCCGCCCACGCCCTCGGCCGCCGCCTCGGCATCCCCGTGTACGACGTCGCCAAGCTCGGCTACCCGCAGCGGATGCGCGACTACAACGCGCGTCAGCGCGCCGCCAACAGGAGCTGAGCCGTCGGGCCGGCGCGTTTGTCGCCCGCTGATACCTTCCCGCTTCGATGTCCGGTTTCCTCGACGGGGAGTTCCGATGACGCAACAGTCCGCCGGCATGACGCCGGACCGGCTGGCACGGATCCAGCGCATGGTCACGCCGGAGCTGACGGCCGCCGCCGCGGGGCTCGGCCCACTCGTACACGGCCGGCGGGTCCGGGCGTCGGTCGGCGTGGTCGGCGGGGCGGTCCTGACGGTGCCGAGCTTCGGCCTGATCGCCCTGGTCTCCGCCGTGGCGCCGGACGACCTGGGGGTGTTCGCCGGGTTCATGAGCGTCGTCGGCAGAACGCTGTGTTTCGTCGGTACGGTCGGCCTGATCGTCATGATCATGTTCGCGGTGCGCGGCACGCGCGTCGTCCTGCTCCACGAGCGCGGGCTCGTCGTCAAGCGGCGCGGCCGCCCGCTCGCCCTCGCGTACGGGCAGGTCGGTCGGATCGGGCCGCGCTACGGCAGGTTCGGGGCCAACCGGAACCGGGTCCTCGGCTACGAGCTGATCGCCCGGAACGGGAAGACGATCGACGTGACCCGCACGCGGCGCGAGGACGACGGCTTCCTCACCACGCTGACCGGTGCCGTCCGGGCCTCCGGCGGCGAGGTCGTCGGGCTGTAACCACGGCGCAAGCGACACGCCGTACGATCCGCGGCGCATCGTCCACCCCGATGGCAGCGGAGCGAGAGTGAACCAGTACCCCCAGCAGTACCCGCCGGCCGCCCAGCCACCGCCGGACGTCGCGCAGCACGCGGCGTACCGGGGGCTCGGCGGCTACGAGCGGGAGTTCGCCGTGCCCGGCCCGCTCGCCGGCGTCCTCATCGGCATCGGCGGCGTCGTGCTGCCCGTCGCGGTCGAGGCGGCGCTCATCTACTTCACGGACCACTACCTGGTCGGCGGCTGCCTGTGCTTCGTCGCGGTCGGTGCCGTCGCGTTCATGATCAACACGTTCGTGAAGGCCGGCACCAAGGTCCACCTCTTCGCGTACGGCGTGGTCGCCTCGAAGGGGTCGAACCACCAGCCCGTCCGCTGGGACGAGGTCGGCCGGCTGCGCGTCACCGGCAAGAACGGCGACGGCGACCACATCCTCGTACGCCGGGACGGCAGTGAGGTCAAGCTGACCAGCGACCTGATCGACGAGAAGGAGCTGTTCGCCCGGCTGCGCGACGTGGCCGCGCGGGCCGGCTGGCAGGTCACGTCCTGACCTGCGGTGCTGACCAGCGGCGTGCAGAACCGGGCTCTGCCCACCAGTGTGCGGAGCCCGGTTCTGCCTACCGGTGTGCGGAGCCGGGCTCTGCGCACCGGAACGCAACGGTGTGCAGAGCGAAGCCCGCCCCCGGCGTCAGCCGTTCTCGGCGATGTCGGTGACCAGCTCGACGAGCGTCCGCACCGGTACGCCGGTCGCGCCCTTCGGCAGGTAGCCGTACTCCTCGCCCTCGTGGTACGACGGGCCGGCGATGTCGATGTGCGCCCACGGCAGGCCCTCGGTGACGAACCGCGACAGGAAATAGCCGCCCTGCAGCATGTGCCCGGCGCGCTCCATCCCGGAGGCGACCTGGAGCAGGTCGGCGATGTCGGACTTCATCAGCTTCGCGACCTCGTCCGGCAGCGGCATCGGCCACATCGCCTCGCCGACCGTCTCGCCGGCGGCGCGTACCCGCTCGTGCAGGGACTCGGACCCCATCACTCCGGCGACCCGGCCGCCCAGCGCGATGACCTGGCCGCCGGTGAGGGTCGACGTCTCGAACAGGTAGTCGGGGCCGTCCTCGCAGGCCCGGGCGATCGCGTCGCCGAGCACCATGCGGCCCTCGGCGTCGGTGTTGAGCACCTCGACCCGCGTGCCGTTGTACATGGTGACGACGTCGCCCGGCCGGTACGCGCTGCCGCTCGGCATGTTCTCCGCCATCGGCAGGTACGCGACGACCTCGACCCTCGGCTTGAGCGCGGCGATCGCGAGCATGGTGCCGGCGACGGCCGCCGCGCCCGCCATGTCGCTCTTCATCTCCCACATGCCCTTGGCCGGCTTGATCGACAGGCCGCCCGAGTCGAACGTGATGCCCTTGCCGACGAGCGCCACCTTCGCCGTCGCCTTCTGCCTCGGCCGGTACGCCAGGCGCACGAGCCGCGGCGCGGCCGGCGAACCGTCCCCGACCGCGAGGATCCCGCCGTACCCGCCCTTGCGCAGCGCCTTCTCGTCCAGCACCTCGACGGCGAGGCCGGCCTTGCCGGCGACCTCGGCGACCGACGCGGCGAACGCCGGCGGGCGCAGCTCGTTCGGCGCGGTGTTCACCCAGTCCCGGGTACGCGCGACGGCGGAGCCGATGACGGTGGCCCGCTTGAGCGCCGCCTTGGCGTCCTTGTCCTTCGCGTCCGGTACGACGACGCGCACGGCGCCGACCGGAGCCCGGTCACCCGGCACGGGCCGCGACCGGTACCCGGCGAACCGGTACCCGCCGAGCGCGGCGCCCTCGGCGGCGGCGTCCGGCTCGGGCAGCGCGAGCGCGACGGTGCCGGAGCCGGCGAGGGCGCGGACCGCGGCACCGGCGGCGCGGCGTACCGACTCGGGGGTGGTGGGGTCGGTGCCGAGCCCGGCGGCGGCGACCAGCGGCGCAGGCACGGCACCGAGGCTGGCCAGCTTCGTCACCTCGCCGCTGGCGCCGGTCGCACCGAGCAGCACCAGCGTCTCGACCAGCTTGCCGCCGAACGCGGCGTCGAGGTCGGCCGCGCCGGGCGCGAGCGTGGGCGTGCCGTCCGGTGCGTCCGGCTGGTACAGGCCGACGACGACGGCGTCGACGGCGAGGCCGGCGGGATTCTGGTCAGCGAGGGCGAGGGAGCTCACGCGGGTGCCTCCGGTTCACGGATATCGGGTCCGGCCACGGCCACGTGGCCCGGCCCTGGGTCGCCATCGACCCGGGGTCGGAGTCGATGCTAGAGCCAATCGCCGGGCGGGTAGGTTGCCACCCATGACCGACGACCTCCTGCTTTCCCCTCTGCACGAGCGGCACCAGGCGCTCGGCGCCAAGTTCGCGGCGTTCGGCGGATGGCAGATGCCCCTGGAGTACGCCGGGGGCGGGGTGCTGGCGGAGCACACCGCCGTGCGCGAGGCGGTCGGCGTGTTCGACGTGTCCCACCTGGGCAAGGCCACGGTGCGCGGGCCGGGGGCGGCCGCGTTCGTCAACCGGTGCCTCGCGAACGACCTGGACCGGATCTCGGCCGGCCAGGCGCAGTACACGCTGTGCTGCGACGACGCGTCCGGCGGCGTGGTCGACGACCTCATCGCCTACCGGTACGCCGACGACCACGTCTTCCTCATCCCGAACGCGGCGAACACCGCCGAGGTGTGCCGCCGGCTCGCCGAGGCCGCGCCGGCCGGGATCACGGTCACCAACCAGCACCGCGACTACGCGATCCTCGCCGTGCAGGGGCCGCGCTCGGCCGACCTGCTTGCCCGCCTCGGCGTACCCACCGAGCACGGGTACATGAGCTTCGTGGACGCGACGATCGACGGCCACCCGGTCGTCGTGTGCCGCACCGGATACACCGGCGAGCACGGGTACGAGCTGGTCATCGAGTCGCGCTACGCGCCGCCGGTGTGGGACGCGCTGCTCGCCGAGGGCACCGACGCGGGCGTACGGCCGGCGGGGCTCGCCGCGCGGGACACGCTGCGCACCGAGATGGGGTACCCGCTGCACGGGCAGGACCTGTCGATGGAGATCAGCCCGGTGCAGGCGCGCGCCGGCTGGGCGGTCGGCTGGAAGAAGCCGGAGTTCTGGGGGCGGGAGAAGCTGCTCGCCGAGAAGGAGGCCGGGCCGACCCGTCGGCTGTGGGGCCTGTCGTCGACCGGTCGCGGCATCCCGCGGCCCGGCATGGCGGTCTACGCGGGCGACACGCAGGTCGGTCAGGTCACGTCCGGCACGTTCTCGCCGACGCTGAAGCACGGCGTCGCCCTGGCGCTGCTCGACACGGCCGCCGGGCTGGGCGAGGACGCCGAGGTGGAGGTCGACGTACGCGGCCGCCGGTCGCCGATGACGGTGGTCAAACCGCCGTTCGTGACGCCATCGGTGAAGTGATGGCGGGTGCCACGTTCGAGCTGGTCCGCTCGATCGCGCTCGCCCTGCCCGGGGCCGAGGAGGCCCGCACCTGGGGTACGGAAACCGCGTTCCAGGTGACCGGCAAGATGTTCGCGGTCGCTGCCCCCGACGAGCCGTACGCCACGGTCAAGGCGGCGCCGGCCGAGCAGGCGGCGCTGGTCGCCGCCGACCCGGAGACGTACTCCGTCGCACCCACCACCGGCCGCTTCGGCTGGGTACGCATCGAGCTGTCCCGCATCGACCCGGCCGCGCTGCGGGAGCTGATCGTCACGGCCTGGCGCAGCACCGCGCCGCGCCGGCTCACCACCACGTACGAGGACGACTGACGACGCTGCGCGCCGACCTGGCCTCGCTGCTCGCCGACGCCGGGATCGTCGACGTGGACGTCGACGCCGCCGTCGCCGACGAGCACGTGCGCTCGTCGGCGTACCAGCGGGTGGTGGCGGTGCTCGCCGCCGGGCGGAGCCGGGACGGCGACCGGGCGGTCGTCGCGACGATCCTGCGCGACCCGGCGGATCTGACGGCCAAGACCGCGGTCGTCGCGCTCGTCGACCGCGTCGCGACGACGATGGACGACCCGGCCGACCTGCGCCGGTGGGCGGCCGGGCTGGCGCCGGAGTTTTCCCGGCTCGGCGGGCATCTCGACCTCGTGCACCGCCGCGTGCACGACTGGGCGGTGTACCTGACGGTGCGGGCCGGGCGCGTCCCGGACACCGCCGAGCTGGCGTGCCTGACGGACTGGATGCAGCGCAGGCTCGCCACCGAGTCGACGTCCCCGCCGGTGCTCGACATGCTCGCCGGGTCGGGCCGTACCCGGAAGACGCGCAACCTGGCCCGGAACCGGGCCGGCAGCCGTGCGGTGCGTGGCCGCTAGCGGTACGGGTCCATCGCGTGGGACCGGTCCATCAGGTCGGTCATGGCCTGCTGGAACTCGCGGCGCCGCCGCTCGCTCCATCCCGTGGTCAGTCGGCCGAAGACCTCCTCCTGCCAGCGGTGCGCCCGGTCCAGCATGGTTCGGCCCGCGGGGGTGAGCGACGCCTCGCGTCGTCGCGCGTCGGCCCCGGACGCCGCCAGGACCAGGTAGCCGGCCGCGGTGGCGCTCCGGACCAGCCGGGAGGCTCCGCTCTGGTCGATCCCGATCTCGTGCGCGATGGCGTTGACCGTGGCGGGGACTCCGCGCCGGCCGAGGGCGTGCACCGTCTCGCCGACGAGGACGAGCCGCCCCTGGTCGAGCTCGGCGTCGCCGGGCGCGGTGCGGCGTGACCAGTGCCGGACGAAGCCGAACAGGACCTGCCCCGGGCCGGTCACTCGGTCGCCGCCATCTCGCGGCAGAGGTACGCCAGGTCGAGTGCGGACCTGAGGTCCGGCAGCCGCAGCGCGGCCGTCACCTTGCCGCCGGAGGCGCGGAAGACCGTCGCGACGGGGGTGGCTGCCGTACTCCCGGGCCAGGTGGCGTCCTCCTCGACCACCATCAGGCGGTCGCTGATCGGGTGCCACGACCGCGGGGTCAGCGTGATCCCGGAACGCTCCACCCACTCCGCGAACTGTGCGGGCGTGATCGGGCCGGCGCCCTTCGGTCCCAGGACGACGACCGGATCGCCGACCGCTCTCGCGGACCGTTGCGGATCCCCGTCGTTCACGCTCGCGTGCCACTCGTCGACGGCTGCTTCCAGGCTGGACTCCATGCCGCGACTATATGCGATTCGCATACATTGGTCGACTAGCCGGCGAGGACGGCCAGGGTGACGGTGCCGGCCAGGACGAGCGCGGCGCCGAGCGTGTCACCCGTGACGCCGCCGAAACGGCGGACCGCCCGCCGCGTCAGCAGGTACCCGACGGCGAGCCCGGCGACCACGGCGACCGGCCCGAGCCAGCGGCGCGCCGGATCGGCGAGAAGGCCCACCGCGGCCAGGACCACGGCCAGCGGCGGCACCGACCAGCCCGGCACCGTACCGGCGACGAGCGCACCCAACCCCTCCGGCCGGGCCGGCGGTACGCCGCGGCGGCACGACACCGTCACCGCGAGGCGCCCGGTACCAGCGGCCACCGCGAGCGACACGAGCACCGACAGCGCCGGCCGGTGCGCGACCGCACCGACCGCGGCGACCTGCGCGCCGAGTACCAGGATCAGGGCGACGACACCGAACGGGCCGATGTCCGAGCGCTTCATGACCGCCAGGGCGCGCTCCGGCCCGGCGTAGCTGCCGAACGCGTCGACGGTGTCGGCGAGCCCGTCCAGGTGCAGCGCCCGGGTCGCGAGTACGCCGGCCGCGACCACGGCCACCGCGAGCAGCAGTGCCGGCGCACCGGCCAGCCGCAGCAGCACGGCCAGCCCGCCGAGCACCGCGCCGAGTACCAGCCCGACGGCCGGCGCCAGCAGCATCGCGGCACGCGCGCTCGACCGGTCGATCCGGCCGGCCCGTACGGGCAGGACGGTGAACGTGGTCAGCGCGAGGCGCAGACCGTCACGCATGTACCGGTTCGTCGTCGAGGGTGGCGGCGAGGGCCAGGTGCGGCGCGAGTACGCCGACGGCGGTGAGCGCCGCGCAGCCGTCGCCGAGCCCGAGCCCCAGGTCGAGGAACGGTTCGATGCCGAGCAGGTCGCACACCTGCTTCACGGCCAACTGGCCGCCGTGGTCGGGGACCAGGCACCACCACGGCGAGCTGGGCGCGAGGTCCCGGGCCAGCACCATCGCGGTCGCGGTCGCCGGGTTGTCGACCAGCACCGGGGTGTGGCGTACGGCGGCGCCGATGACCAGCCCGGTCAGCACCGCGAGGTCCGCCCCGCCGACCATGGCCAGCAGCGACCGGGTGTCGCGGGCACGCAGCCGTACCCGGTGCAGCGCGTCGCGGGCCGCGACGGCCCGGGCGATCCACGCGTCGTCGTCCAGTTGCCCCGCCGTACCGACGACCCGGTCGAGCAGGCCGGTCGGCTCGGCGCCGGTCGCGGCGGCGAGTACCACGGCCGACGCGGTGCGGACGCCCGCGCCGTACGCGGCGGGGACGAGCAGGTCGACGCCCTCGTCGGCGGCGCGGTCGGCGAGCTGCCGGCCGAGCGCGACGGCCGCGTCGACCTGGTCGGGGGTCAGCACGTCGGTACGTTCCATCGCCGGGGCCGGCTCGGTGAGGCCGGCGCCGGCCAGGTCGGCGACGGTGAGGGTGGCGCCGGCCCGGTCGGCGAGCCGGGCGAGCGGCGCGGTGCCCGCCTCGACGGCGGCGAGCCGCTCGGCGGCGACGGTGGACCCGGCGGACGCGCCGCCGGCGTGGTCGGCGCCGACCAGGACGACCCGGACCGACTCCCACGGCCCCCGGCGGCCCGTCGCGCCCATCGTCCAGGCGACCGGCTCGGCGAGCGCACCGAGCCCCGCGCCGCCGGTTGCGAGCGCGACGAGCTTGTCCTGCACGGCGTTGATGGCGATGCGGTCCGGCGGGCGGATCGCGGCCATCTCGTCGTCCGGCTCGGCCGGCCCGGCGTCCACCGGCTCCGCGACCGGATCCGCGCCGGTGTCCGGTACGGCCGGCGCCACCGCCGCCACCGACTCGGGTACGGCCGGTGCGGCCTCGTCCTCCGCCGGCAGCCAGACGGTACGCCCGGCGACGACGAGCGCGACCCTGTCGCAGGCCGCCGCGACGGCCCGGTTCACGTCGCCGACGAGGTCGGCGAACAGCCGCCCGGACCGGGTCTGCGGGATCACCGACAGGCCGGCCTCGGGACTGACCAGCACCACGGTGTCGGCGGGGCAGGAGCGTACGGCGGCGGCGAGCGCGTCGACCGCGGGCGCCAGGCCCTCCCGGTCGGCGTCCTCGCCCGCGTCCTCCAACAGCAGCCCGACCCAGCCGCCGAGGTCGTCGACGAGCACCGTCGACTCGGCGGGTGCGTCGGCCAGGGCGGCGCCGAGCGCGTCCGGGCCGGCGCCGCAGTCGACGGTCAGCCAGGCGTCCCCGCGCCGGTCCTGGTGCTTGGCGATGCGCCGCTGCCAGTCCGGATCGTCGGGATTCTCCCGGCCGGTGGCCAGGTAGCGGCGATCCGCCGGGCCCGCCTCCGCCAGTCGCTCCGCGAAGCTCGACTTGCCCGAGCTGATCCCGCCCAGTACCAGTACCCGATGCTCGTGCGTCACGGGTGCCATCTTTGCCCATCGATCGGGGTTCGCGCGCGCCACCCTGGCCGCGAGCCTGGTGACGGGCGGTCATGCGGTCCCGAACCGCCTGCGGGCACCGTAGTCTGACAGTCCTCTGTGATCGGCGTGGGAGTGTGAGCATGGCGTGGAGCTGGCGGTACCAGGACGCGGACGGCGCGGACGCGACCGGCCCGGGCGAGGTGTTCGGCAGCCAGGCGGACGCCGAGTCGTGGCTCGGCCAGTCCTGGCGTGAACTGTCCGGGCAGGGCATCGCCACGGTCAGCCTGGTCGAGGACGACCGCGTGGAGTACGTGATGAGCCTTCGTCCCGAGGCCGGCCAGTGACGCGCTGACCGGAGGACACACGACGGCCCCGCCGGACGGTCGTCCAGCGGGGCCGAGAGTGTGTCAGGCGCGCGAGGCCGGGCTCTGGGTGCGGGCCGGGTCGCGCTCGACGACGGGGTCGAGGATCTCGTCGATCTTCTTGAGCAGCTCGGCGTCGAGCTTCACGCCGGCCGCCTTGACGTTGTCGCGTACCTGCTCCGGGCGGGACGCGCCGATGATCGCGGACGCCACGTTCGGGTTCTGCAGGACCCAGGCGACGGCGAGCTGGGCCATGGTGAGCCCGGCCTGCTCGGCGAGCGGCACGAGCTGCTGCACCCGGCCGAGCACGTCGTCGTTCATGAACCGGGAGATCATGTCCCGGCCGCCCTTGTCGTCGGTGGCGCGCGAGCCGGCGGGCGGCTGCTCGCCCGGCTTGTACTTGCCGGTGAGCACGCCCTGCGCGATCGGCGACCAGACGATCTGGCTGATGCCGAGGTCCTCGGAGGTCGGGACGACCTCGGCCTCGATGACCCGCCACAGCGCGCTGTACTGCGGCTGGTTGGACACCAGCGGTACGTGCAGCTCGGCGGCCAGCTTCGCGGCGGCGCGGATCTCCTCGGCGCGCCACTCGGACACGCCGATGTAGAACGCCTTGCCGGCGCGTACGACGTCGGCGAACGCCAGCATCGTCTCTTCCAGCGGCGTGTCGTAGTCGTACCGGTGGGCCTGGTACAGGTCGACGTGGTCGGTGCCGAGCCGGCGCAGCGAGCCGTCGATCGACTCCAGGATGTGCTTGCGGGACAGGCCGCGGTCGTTCTTGCCGGGGCCGGTCGGCCAGTAGACCTTCGTGAAGATCTCCAGGCCCTCGCGGCGCTCGCCGGCGAGCGCCCGGCCGAGGACGCTCTCGGCGCGGGTCGCGGCGTACACGTCGGCGGTGTCGAAGGTGGTGATGCCCTCGTCGAGCGCGGCCCGCACGCAGGCGACGGCGGCGTCCTCCTCGACCTGGGACCCGTGGGTCAGCCAGTTCCCGTACGAGATCTCGGAGACCAGGAGGCCGGACTTGCCAAGGTGTCGGAATTCCATGTCTGCGACCCTATCGCCGCACGGTGCGGCCGCGTCCCGGTCGTGACGTGGTCCATCCCGGCGCGGCCCGCGCGGTGCGTGGTTCGACCGCAGTCGTACCATTCCCGGACCGGCCTCCTTCACCGTCCATTGTGGACGCCACGGCTACGGGCCACATTGTCGATCGAATCACTAGGGTATTGACGCCGGGCCTTGCGTGGGTAATCGTGTAACCCGGCATCGGCCGGACGGTGGTACGGCCGGCCGATGCCGGCGCCGACCCGACACCGGAACGAAGGCGGCACGATGCGGAAACAGACCGGCAGACCACCCACCCAGCGCGACGTGGCGCTGCGCGCGGGCGTGTCGACCGCGACCGTGTCGTACATCCTGAGCGGTCGGCGGGACCGGGCGACTCCGGTGACCCCGGAGACCCGCGACCGCGTGCTCGCCGCCGTCGACGAGCTCGGATACCGGCTCAACCACGCGGCGCGCAGCCTGCGCCGGCAGCGCACCGAGCTGGTCTGCCTGGTCTACCGGATGCCCGACAACGCGTGGGTGGAGCGGCTGACCGAGCAGATCCAGGAGGTCGGCGCCACCCACGGGTACGCGATGATCGCGCTCCCGCTGCGGTCCGAACGGCCCGGCGAACCCGCCCTGCGCGTGCTGCGCGAGCGGTACGTCGACGGTGTGGTCGTCGCGCCCGGCGCCCTCATCGACCCGGACGAGCTGGCCACCCTCGCCGGCATGGGCCTCGCGCTGCTGGTCTTCGCCGACGACCTCGCCGCGGACGGCTACGACGTGGTCGACCAGGCGCAGGCCGCGGCGTGCCGCGAGCTGGTGCGGCACCTGGTGTCCCGCGGCCACCGCCGCATCGGGTACCTGGCGCACGACGTGGAGCTGGCCGCGCCGGACGATCCGGTGCAGTCGCTCAAGTACCGCGCGGTCGCGGGCGCGCTCGCCGACGCCGGGGTACCGCTGGCGGACGGGCTGCTGCGGCCCGGCGCCGACGTCCGCGACCGGGCGTACACCGAGACGCAGGAGCTGCTGCGGTCGCCGGAGCCGCCGACCGCGTTGATCTCCGCCTCCGACCGGGGCGCCGTGGACGCGATCTGGGCGGCCCGGGACCTCGGCCGGTCGGTGCCCGGCGACCTCGCCGTCGCCGGCATCGGCAACACCGCCGAGGGCGCGGCGATCGCGCCGGCCCTCACCACTGTCGGGTTGCCCCGACTCGACTTCACCGCACCGGTCGACCGGCTCTTCGAGCGCATCTC
This sequence comes from Actinocatenispora sp., assembly GCA_036503555.1. Taxonomy (GTDB): domain Bacteria; phylum Actinomycetota; class Actinomycetes; order Mycobacteriales; family Micromonosporaceae; genus Actinocatenispora. The sequence continues at coordinate 131,033 of DASXWQ010000055.1, read as the reverse complement.
GGCCGGCCCGACCCTGCCCGGCGTACGGCTGCGCCAGCCCTGGCGGCTGTTCGTACGCGACTCGGGGTAGAACCCCTCTCTCCCAAGGGAGTCACAGCATGGACACCTCGCTGTCCCGGCGCGGGCTGCTGCGCGCCGGCGCGACCGCCGCCCTCGCCGCCCCCCTGCTGGCCGCCTGCGGCCGCACCCCGGCCGCCGACACCGCCGACGGCGACAAGACCTTCACGCTCTACTGGAACGCCGGCCACGGCTACGACGCGTACGCCAAGGTCGTCAAGAAGTTCGAGGCCGACCACGGGATCACGGTGAACTGGCAGAAGTTCCAGTGGCCGGACCTCCAGACGAAGCTAACCGCCGACATGCAGGCCGGCACCGTGCCGGACCTGGTGGAGGACGACGGCAGCGGCTGGCCCATCACGTACGCGACGAGCGGGGACGCCCTCGCACTGGACGACTTCATCGCCAAGGACGGGGAGAAGGTCGGCTTCCCGCATGACTGGCAGGACAACGCGCTGCGCAACGTGCAGTACAAGGGGAAGACGTACGGGGTGCCGCTGCACCTGACGTGCAACCTGTTGTTCTACAACAAGACGATGTTCGCCGACGCCGGGCTGCGGGCGGCACCGTCCACCTGGGACGAGTTCCTGTCCGCGGCGCGGAAGCTGACCCACGGCCGGCAGTACGGCGTGGCGCTCAACTCCGACTTCGGCTACGCGCCGCCCTGGATCCTGCAGAACGGCGCGAAGTACTGGGATCCGGCGAGCAGGCAGGCCATGACGCCGGCGGGCAAGGCGACCGAGGCGCTGGCGTTCCAGCACGACCTGATCCACCGGTACAAGGTGTCGCCGGTGCCGGTGGCGAGTTCCGACTACGAGGGGCCGGAGAAGCTGTTCGTGGCGAACCGGGCCGCGATGATGCTGAGCGGGCCGTGGGACTTCGCGCCGATCAAGCAGGCCGCGCCGAAGCTCGACTTCGGGCTGGCACTGCCGCTGTCGCACACCACCCGGGCCACGAACTTCGCCGGCAGCGGCGTGTTCATCCCGGCCAAGGCCAGGCACCCCGACCTCGCCTGGGATCTCATCACCCGGCTCACCGCGCTCGACGTGGAGCTCGCCGCCACCGCCGAGACCGGCATGACCATGCCGCGCAAGTCGTGGGCGGACAGCGCGAAGGTCAAGGCGGACCCCCTGGTCGGCGCCGTCGCCAAGGCCCTCGCGTACGGGCAGAGCTGGCCCAACGGGGTCGCCGCCACCGGCAAGGCGACCCAGCTGTCCGACGCCTGGAAGTCCGCGTACGAGTCGACGATCCTGTCGAACGGCGGCGCGGCGAAGGCGGTCGACGGGTTCCGGGCCGCGGCGGCGAAGCTCGTCGGGGGCTGACGCATGGTCGCCACCCTCGAACGGCGGGCGGCCCCGGCCGTCCGCCGGCGCGGCAGCCCGATGCGTCGCCGGCAGGCCCGCACCGCGTTCGCGTTCCTCGCCCCGGCGCTGGTGTTCTTCGCCCTGCTGTTCTTCTACCCGCTGGGCAACGAGTTCGTCACGAGCCTGTTCGCCGGCACCCGGGCGGACCAGTTCGCCGGGCTCGGCAACTACACCCGGGCGTTCGGCGACGGGCAGATCCGGCACGCGTTCGCCGTCACCCTCCAGTACGGCCTCGGCGCGCTCGTGCTCAGCGTCGTACTGGGCCTCGCGCTCGCCGTGATCCTGAACCAGAAGCTGCGCGGCCGGGCCGTGTTCCGCGGCATCCTGCTCGTGCCGTACCTGACGTCGATCGCGATCGTCGGCCTGCTGTGGCGCAACATCCTCGACCCGCAGGTCGGCATCCTCAACCGGCTGCTCGTCACGGCCGGCCTGCCGGAACAACAGTGGCTCGGCGACCATCCACTCGCGACACTCATCGGCATCACCGTCTGGCAGCAGACCGGGTACGTCACCGTGCTGTTCCTCGCCGGCCTACAGGGCATCCCGGACCTGTACTACGAGGCCGCCGCGGTCGACGGTGCCTCGGTGTGGCGCCGGTTCCGGCACGTGACGCTGCCGCTGCTCGCGCCGACGACGCTGTTCGTGTCGATCATCGGCGTCATCTCGTCGTTGCAGGAGTTCGCCCTGCCGTACCTGGTGACGGGCGGCGGCCCGGCCGGCGCGACCGACCTGTTCGTCTTCCGCGTCTACCAGACCTCGTTCAGCTTCCGCGACTTCGGGTACGCCTCGGCGCTGTCGTACCTGCTGCTGATCGTGATCCTGGTGCTGTCGGTGGTGCAGTTGAAGGTGGGGCAGCGGAATGCGACGTGACAGCCTGTTCCCCGGCGCCCGTGCGGTCGGCTACGTGGTCGTGGTCGTCTGCTGCGCGCTGACCGTACTTCCGTTGCTGTACATGGTTTCCCTGGCGCTCCAGTCGAACGCCGAGGTGCTGTCCGGCGACCCCGTGCTGTGGCCGGCGCACCTGCGCTTCGACAACTTCGCGGTGCTGTTCTCCCGCGTCCCGTACGGCCGGTTCTTCGTCAACAGCATCGTGATGGCCGGCGTGATCACGCTCGCCCACCTGGTCCTCGACCCGATCGCCGGGTACGCGTTCGCCAAGTTCTCCTTCCCGTTCAAGCGGACCCTGTTCGTCGCGGTGCTGTCCACTCTGATGATCCCGTTCTTCGTCCGCATGATCCCGGTGTACGTGGTCTTCTCGCAGCTCGGCTGGCTCAACACGTACCAGGGGCTGGTCGTGCCGTTCCTGTGCGACGCGTACGGGATCTTCCTGATGCGGCAGTTCCTGTCGGCGCTGCCGGACGAGCTGATCGACGCGGGCCGCGCGGACGGCGCCGGCGAGTTGCGGATCTTCGCGAGGATCGTGCTGCCGCAGGCGAAGCCGGCGCTGGCGGTGCTGGCGCTGTTCACGTTCGTGTTCCAGTGGAACAACTTTCTCTGGCCGCTGCTCGCCACCACGACCACGGACATGCGCACCATGCCCGTCGGCCTGACCCTGTTCAACCAGGAGTACTTCACCCAGTGGAACCTGACCGCCGCAGGCTCCGTCGTGCTGTTCGTACCGACCGCCGTGCTGTTCTTCTTCACCCAGCGGTACCTGGTCCGCGGCGTCGCCCTCACCGGCCTGAAGTGAACCGAGCCTTGGAGGCTGCCCGATGACCGCGCCGAACGTCGTGGTGTTCCTGACCGACCAGCAGCGCTACGACACGATGGGCCTTGCCGGCAACCCGCTGGACCTCACGCCGAACCTGGACCGCTTCGCGGCGACCGGCACGTTCTGCCCGGACGCGTTCACGAACCAGCCGGTGTGCGCGCCGGCCCGCGCGATGATCCAGACCGGCCGGTACCCGACGCAGATCGGCGTGTACCGCAACGGGATCCCGCTGCCGACCGACGCGACGACGATCGCGCACCGGTTCGCCGCCGCCGGGTACGACACGGCGTACGTGGGGAAGTGGCACCTGGCCGGCACCGACGACCGGCCCGTGCCGCCCGAGGCGCGCGGCGGGTACGACCACTGGGTCGCTGCCGACGTCGTCGAGTTCCTGTCCGACGCGTACGACTCGCGGCTGTACGACGCCGACGGGACGCTGCTGCGGCTGCCCGGGTACCGGTCGGACACGTACGTGGACCGGGCGATCGACTACCTGGCCCGGCCGCACGGGAAGCCGTTCCTGCTGTTCGTGTCGCTGATCGAGCCGCACCACCAGAACACCCGCGACGACTACCCGGCGCCGGACGGCTACCGGGAACGGTACGAGGGGCGCTGGGTGCCGCCGGACCTCGCCGCGCTCGGCGGGTCCACGCACCAGCAGCTCGGCGGGTACTGGGGGATGGTGAAGCGGGTCGACGAGGGCTTCGGGCGGCTGCTCGACGCGCTGCGCAGCACCGGGCTGCGCGACGACACCGTCGTCTGCTACACGACCGACCACGGCTGTCATTTCAAGACCCGCAACGACGAGTACAAGCGGTCCGCGCACGACGCGTCGATCCGGATCCCGTTGGCGTTCAACGGTCCCGGCTTCACCGGCGGCGGCCGGTACCAGGGCCTTGCCAGCCTCGTCGACCTGGCGCCGACGCTGCTGGCCGCGGCCGGCCTCGACCACGCCGACCTGCCCGGCACCCCGGTCACCGCCGGCCCCGCCCCCGCCGAGGTGTACGTGCAGATCTCCGAATCCCAGGTGGGGCGGGCGATCCGCACCGCACGCTGGACGTACGCGGTGCGCGCCCCGGGCGCACACGCCTGGCACGACGCGTACGCCGACCGCTACGTCGAGACCGAGCTGTACGATCTCGCCGCCGACCCGTACCAGTTGGCGAACCTCGCCGGGCTCGCGTCGCACCGGGCCGTGGCCGACGACCTGCGCGACAGGCTGCTCGCCCGGATGGCGGCCGCCGGCGAGCCGCCCGCGACCATCGAGCCGGCGCCGGCCCGCCCGTCCGGCCAGCGTCGCATCGACCCCGGGGAGCACTGACTGATCGGTCCAGAGTGAGGTGGGCCGGCCGGGGAGTCAGATCGGGCTGGCACCCACGTCGGCCGCGGCCCCGGACACGTCACCGCCCACCCGCACGGTCTCGGCGTCGACACCTTCGGTATCGACCTTTCTCCCGGGATGGTCACCGTGGCCCGGCGAGACCATCCCGGCCTGCGGTTCGAGGTGGGCTCGATGACGAACCTGAACTTCCCCGCCGCCTCGCTGGCCGGACTGCTGGCTGGCAGTCGTTGATCCACATCCCCGACGACGAGGTGCCGTCGGTGCTCGCGCACTTCCATCGGGCGCTGCGGCCGGGTGGGCCGGTGCGGCTCCTGTTCCACGTCGGTGACGGGTCGCGCCTGAAGACGGAGGGCTACGGCGGCCACCCGATGAGGGTCCATGTTCACCGTCGGCGGCCGACCCGGGTGGCCGCCTGGCTGCGCGACGCGGGATTCGAGGTCGAGGCCCAGATGCTGCTGGACCCCGAGGAGAAGGCATCGCAGGCGATCCTGTTCGCACGGCGTAGCTGACCGTGGACGGGCGCTGACCTCCACGGGGTCCTGCGCGAACCGGCCTGCGGCCTCATCGGCCTGCGCCGCCGGCTGACCGCGTGCTGAAACGATCGGTAAGCCGGGTCAGAGCACCGGGCGGCTGTCGCGCAGCATCCCGTCGATCTCGTCGAGGATGCCGCCACGGGTCGCCTGGTGCGGCTCGACCAGCAGGCGACCCTGCCGGTCGAGAGCGCCCCAGGTGCCCGGCTCGCCGCGTACCTTGTCGGCGTCGGAGGGGTGCGGGTAGACCGAGTCGTCCAGCTTGATCAGGAAGCCCACCGGGTGGATCTGGAGGTCCTCGTAGCACGCCGGGACGATGAGCCGTCCCGTCGTGTCGAGGACGCCGCGCCGGCCGATCCGGTCCACCACGGCCAGTCGCTCGGCGGTGAACCCGTCGATGTGCCGGCCGTCCGTCGTCGTCGTGCAGAAGTAGTCGTAGTCGAACGGCACCGCCGTCTCGCCGTACCTGTCGACGGCGCCGCACAGGTCGCCCCGGCGGAGCACGGAGACGCCGTACCGGAAGGGGCGCGGGTCGGTGTATCCGGCCGGGGGCACGACGACCCTGCCGTCGACGGCGATCGCCTGCCACGAGTCCGGCGCGTCGTCGGCGCGTACCCAGGCGAGGCCCTCCGAGAACGGCTCGACCTCGCGGAAGCGCAGCGGACGGCTCAGCGGTTGGCCGTGCTGGTCGATCACCTGGCGGCCGAGCGCGCCGGCCCGGCGTACCCACGCCTTGCCGTCGCTGAACGGCATCGCCTCGTCGAACACCGGACCGATCAGCTCGGTACCGTCGGGCTGCTCGTACCGCCAGCGGCCGCTCGCGGTGTCCCGCCTGCACACCGGGGTCGGCGGGTTGCCCAGCATGTCGGTCTGGGTCCGCCGGTACGGGCCCCAGCCGTGGCGCGACGCCTGTGTCAGGACCGCCTCCAGCGCGGTCTCCAACGCGGCCATGAACTCGCCGTCCGCGTCCCGGCGCAGGTCCAGCGCCTTCTCGAAGTGGTCGCACGCCTCGATGTACCGGCCCTGCTCGAATGCACACGTCCCGATCTGCTGGTGGATCGCGGCACGCAGCCGCTCCGGCAGGTCCAGCGACAGGGCCAGCGCGTACTCCCGGTCGGCGGCGGCGTGCTGCCCCGCCACCTGGTACGCGTGGGCGAGGCGGGTGCGGGCGATCGCGGTGCGGCGCAGGCTGCCGGTGGCCTCCGCGTAGTCGACGCCGCGCTTGCCGTCGTCGAGCGCGGCGTCCAGCTCGCCGAGCAGCCGGTGCGCCACCGACCGCAGGCCGTACAGGCGGGCGAGGGCGGCGTCGGAGTCGGCGACGGTCAGTTCGCGGCTGAGCGCGGCGCGGGCAGCCTCGATCGGCTCCCGGTCGTCGATCAGCTCCCGCAGCGACTCCGGGTCGAGTCGCCACGGAAGGGCCGCGAGCGCGACCTCCGGATCTGCCGTCACAGCCCATATCGTGCCGGATCAGCGTTTGTCCTGCGCACCGGCACCGCGCGGGATTTCTGACGACCGCCTCGCCGGTACGCAACGGGTTCGCTGACCCACCCTGCGTACCGGTTTGCGGGTGTTTCCGCCGTTGTCGCGGCCGTCATCCGCCGGACCGTCCGATCGCGCCGTGCACGTGCAGCGCGGACAGCAGCAGTGGCAGCGACCGGTGCAGCTCGCGCTGCCAGTACGGCCAGGCGTGCGTACCGGGGCCGTAGAAGTCGGTGACCAGGTGGTTGCCGGGCAGCGCGCCGAGCCGGCCGGCGAACTGCCGCGCCTCGGCGAGGAACAGCGTCTCGTACGCGCTCGTCGCACCCGGCGGGTCGTACGGCCCGGCGGTCCCGTCGCCGCACGACACGAACACTGGGATCCGCCGCAGCGCCGCCGTGAGCTCCGCCGGGTCGTGCGCGGCCCAGACGGCGCGCTGCGCCACCGGATCACCCCACAGCGCGTACGGGTCGGCGCCCTCGCCCTGCGCGATCGACAGCACGTTCTCGGGGCCGCCGGGGGAGTAGAGCGGGTCGACGACCCCGGAGTACGAGGCGGCGGCGCGGAACATGCCGGGGTGGCGCGCCGCGTACGACAGGGCGCCGAAGCCGCCCATGGACAGGCCGGCGACGACCCGGTCCGGCCCGGCGCCGTACCCGCGTGCCAGGATCTGCCGCACCTCGGTCAGGTGGAACGTCTCCCAGGCCGGGGTGCCGCGGTCGCCGTGGTTGGACCAGTTGGAGTAGAAGCCGGTCCGGCCGGCCTCCGGCATGACCACGAGGACGTGCCGCAGCGCGGGGATCGCCGCCACGTCGGTCAGAGCGGTCCAGCTCGTGTAGTCGCCGCAGCAGCCGTGCAGCAGCCACAGCGTCGGCCAGTGCCGCCGGGTGCCGGGCGACCAGCCGTCGGGGGTGAGCAGTCGTACCGGTGCGGTGGTGCCGAGGGCGGGGGACGACACGGTCAGGTCGAGCTGCCGGTCGGCGACCTGGTGGGTGGCGACGACGCGGGCGCCGTCGGTGGCGGTGGGCGGGGCAGGTGCGGCGACGGCCGGAGCGGCGAGACCGGTCGCGAGGACGGCGGCGGCGAGCGCCGCCAGGATGCGTGTCCGCATGGAGATCACCTCGATCCTGACATTTCTATCGCACCGCGTGCTGTCGAAGAAGACCCTGCGCCGGCGAAGTCGTGAGACGAACCCGCCCCGGCCGGTGGGCCGGGGCGGGGATGCGTGTGCGGTCAGGCGAGCGCGGCGCGGACCGTACCTCCGGCGACGGCGCACCACGTCGTGGTGTCGAGGGAGCCGGTCGCGGAGAGCCCGTGCAGTTGCTGGATCGCGGTGACCGCGGCCTTCGTCGCCGCGTCGTACGTGCCGGTGGCGCTGACCGAGTAGCCCTTGTGCGCCAGGATCGTCTGCGCGCCGGTGACCGCGGATCCGGTGGCGCCGGGCGCGAGCGCGGGTACCAGCGTCTCCCACGTCGCCGTGGTGAACGTGGCGTCCGGGTCGACCGGGATCCCGTTGTCCGACTGCCAGTCCTTGACCGCGTTGATCGTCTTCGTGTCGAACGTTCCGCCGGTGGTCAGCTTGTAGCCGCGCCCGTTGAGCAGGTACTGGCCGAGCTGGACGACGGGGCCGCCGACGAAGCGCCAGATGTCCGGCCAGCGGCGGGCCGGTGCCGAGCCCGACGACTCGCCGAGCCCGGCCTGTACGGCGCGGCGCAGCTGTGGGAACTCCCGGTAGAACGCGATGCCGGGGCAGTCGGTGTCGCGGAAGTCCCAGTGCCCGAAGATGTCGTACGCGTGCAGCCCGTACTGCTGGCACACCGCGACGCAGAGCTTCGTCAGCGCGTCGAACAGGGCCTGCGGTGGGGTCTCGGTGACGTACGTGCCCTCGTTCTCGATGCCGATCGCGTTGCCGTTCTCGCCGGGGCAGTGCGCGGCGACGACCTGCTGCTCGCCGGCTTCGAGCGTTTCGAGGCTGCGGTGCCGGCCTTCGAGGACGTACCCGCCGCGGCTGACGGTGAAGTGTTGCCCGGTGTCGGCCCAGCCGTTGGTGTCCATGTGCAGGTCCTGGCAGTCGCGCGCGAGCTGCTTGGCGTGCGCCTCGGAGTAGTCCGTGCTGTTGGGGAACGCCATGTGGTGCACGATGATCTTGTTGGTGACGTTGCCGCTCAGCTCGATCGTGCTGGACGGCGGCCGGGCACCCCAGTCGTCGCAGCCGATGACCCATGGGTACGTCGCGGCGTCGGCGGGCGCCGCGGTGCCCAGCTCGGTGCCGACGACGGCGACGGTGGCGGCGCCGAGCGTGGCCTTGAACAGTGTGCGTCTGTCCACCATGGACGGTTCGCGGGACATGCGCGACCCCTCTCCCGGAGTGTAGAGACTTTTCTGTTCTGTCTGACTTTGCGAAGACTATTGCCACCGGGTGGGTGCGCGCCACCCCGCAGGGTGCGCGCGCAACCCGGGATCAGGCCGACAGGGCCTCGCGTACCGTGCCGCCGACGATCGCGCACCACGTCGTCACGTCGACCTTGCCGGTCGGGCGCAGGCCGTGCAGCCGCTGGACCTGCTGCACCGCGCCCTGCGTCGCCTTGTCGTACCCGCCGGTCTCGGGCAGCGCGTAACCCTTGTGGTTGAGCAGGAACTGGAGGCCGGCGACCGCCGGGCCGCTGCCGTCCCGGTATACCGGGGACACCAGCGTCTCCCACGTGTCCGTGGTGAACGTGCCGTCCGGGTCGACCGCCAGGCCCTGCTTCTGCTGCCAGTCCTGCACCGCGGCGAGCGTCGTCGCGCCGAACACGCCGTCGGTGGCGAGCTGGTAACCGCGCGCGTTGAGCAGGTACTGCCCGAGCCTGACGACCGGGCCGCCGACGAAGCGCCAGATGTCCGGCCACCGTCGGGCCGGCGCCTGGCCCGGGTGCTCGCCGAGGGCGTGCTGCACCGCGCGCCGCAGCATCGGGAACTCGCGGTAGAACGCGATGCCCGGGCAGTCGGTGTCGCGGAAGTCCCAGTGCCCGAAGATGTCGTACGCGTGCAGGCCGTACTGCCGGCAGACGGTGGCGCACAGCCGCGTCAGCGAGTCCAGCAGCGCTTGCGGCGGGGTCTCCGTGACGTACGTGCCCTCGTTCTCGATGCCGATCGCGTTGCCGTTCTCGCCCGGGCAGTGCGCGGCGATGACCTGGTGCTCGCCGGCCTTCAGCGTCTCCAGGCTGCGGTGCCGGCCTTCGAGCACGTACCCGCCGCGGCTGACGGTGAAGTGCTGCCCGGTGTCGGACCAGCCGTTGGTGTCCATGTGCAGGTCCTGGCAGTCCCGGGCCAACTGCTTGGCGTGCGCCTCGGAGTAGTCCGTGACGTTCGGGAACGCCATGTGGTGCACGATGATCTTGTTGGTCGTGTTGCCGCTGATCGACAGCGGGTCCGCGGGCGGGCGCGCGCCCCAGGCGTCGCAGTCGAGCACGAAGCCGAACGGGTCGTCGGCGTGTGCGGGGGCGGCCGCCGCCAGCTCGGTACCCACGACGGCGACGGTGGCGACGCCGAGCGTCGCCTTGAACAGGGTACGGCGGTCGAGCGCGGACGGATCCTGGACCATCGCGGCCCCTCCATCTGGTGAGGAGTTTCCAGCCTGGGATGACCGCAGAAGACTATTGCCGCCGAACCCCGGCCGCCACCCTTCCGGCCGGAGCACCGCCGGACTCATCCGCGGACCGTGAGCAGGCCGCCCGACCGACTGACCGGCACCGCGGCCCCGTTCACCGTCACCCGACGCGCCCACGGGGCCGCGAGTCGCACCTCGCCGACGGTGCCGGCCAGCTCGACCGTGCCGGCGGCCGGATCCAGCCGCGCCGCGAACGCGCCCATCGGGCGGTCCGACTCCACCAGCCGGTTCCCTTGGTACGTCAGGGATGTGCCGCCGACGACGAGGATCCGGCGGACCTCGGCCGCGGTGTCGACGTAGCCGAGCGTCCCGTCGAAGCCGTACGAGCCGGTCGTGCCGCGCCGCAGCAACCAGCCGGTCAGCGGCGCACCGCCCGTCACCTCGACGCGTACGCCGGAGCCGGTCGGGGTGAGCGTCGCGGCCCGGTCGTCGCCAGGCGGTACCGGCAGCAGCGCCGTGTCGAGTGTGAGCGGGCCGGCCGCCCGCGCGGTGTACGAGACGTACGGTGCCTCGGTCACCTCGTACGTGACGCGCGAGTAGTAGCCCGGACGCAGTTGAGCGTCGAGGACGTCGGGGCGGGCCGGGACGATGTGCGGGTTCGTCCCGGCGGCGAAACGGGTCCGTGCGGTCCCGCCGGCCAGCACCGGATCCGCGTCCGGCAGCAGGTGCCACGCCTGTTCGTACGCGTGGGTCGCGGTGTCGGCCGGGTCGAGCCGGTCGCCGACCAGCCACAGTCGCTGGTGGACGAACAGGACCGTGCGGGTGTGCCGGACGCCTGGCGTACCGTCGGTCCAGCCGGTGACGGGGTCCAGCCACGGGGACGTGAGGACCGTGTCGATCGCGCCGGCGGCGGTGGAGTCCTGCGCCGTACCGTCGATCTCGATGGTGTTGTTGGCCCGGGTCGTCGTGCGCAGCCAGTCCGCCTTCGGATCCGCGGAGTACGTGAACGCACCCATCGCCGGCAGCAGCGGCCGGTCCGCGACGTACACCTGGACGGCCAGCTCGTCGGGATGCGAGTGCGCGCCGCGGTCGGCGTTGAACCGCAGGTAGCAGTCGTCGGTGCGCCAGCCGGTCCGCTGCACCGCGACCCGCGTGTCCCGGTACGCCACCGAGGTGTGGTCCGGCGCGCGCCCCGCGGCGCCACCCGTCGCGACGAACCGCAGGCCGTCGTCGTCGAGCAGCTCGGCGAGCGTGGCGAGCTTGTCCCGCTGGTCGCCGTAGCTGGAGTCGCCGTACGCCGGGTCGAACCCGTTCGGATACGTCTGGTCCGCGAGGAACCACGCCAGCGAACCGAGCGCGTCGGCCGCCTCGAAACCGATCCCGTTGGCCTGGCACACGGTCGCGTCCGACACGAAGTCCTGCGCGACTCCCATCGCGTACGACGAGCTGGCCTCCACGTACCCGCCGTCCGGGTACAGCGCGTCGGTGAGGACCCTCGTCAGGTAGTCCTGCGCGTTGTCGCGCCAGCCGGCCGCGTCGGCCAGCTCGGGGAAGCACACGCCGAGGTACAGCAGCGCGGACTTGATGGTGATCATCCAGTTCGGCGTGGTCGACGTGGTCGTGGTGAAGAACCGGCCGGCCTTGACGACCGTCTTCAGGATCGCCGCGTTCGCCTGCGGTGTCAGCGACTCGCTGCCGCGCAGGATCTCGTACGCGTACGTCCAGTTCTGGAACCGGGCGGCGGCGTCCAGCTTGCGCGGGAAGCTGCCGGCGCCGGCCGGGCCGCCGAAGCTGTCGGCGTCGGCGATGAAGTCGAGCATCAGGCCGATCAGCCCGGCCGCCTGCCGCTCGTCGGCGGACGCCGCGTACGCGTCGGCGATCGGTCCGGCGAAGTAGAACCGCGGCAGCTGGTAGCCGTACTCGTTGTCCGCGCCGGCCGGCTTCCGCCAGTCGAACCCGGCCGGGTCGCCCTGCCAGGAGAAGGTGTTCTGCACCGTGTTCGCCCAGGTACGCGTGGCCTCGTCGAAGCTCTCCTTCTCCTGGTAGAGCAGCACGTCGGCGGTCCCGGCGCCGATGGTGCGGCCGACCAGCCGCAGCGTCGCGGCGGTCGGGTCGGCCGGCAGGCCCGCCAGGTCGAACCACAGGTACGCCTTGCGTGTGGTGTCCGCGTACGGCCCGGTGCCCTCGTCGCGTACCTGGAGGACGTCGGCCGTGCCGAACACGGTCGTCGCGTCCGGCCCGTTCGCGATGTACGTGTCGTGCGTGGGCGTCAGGGCGCGGGTGGTCCCGTCGGGCAGCGTCAGCGTGAGCGTCGGGCCGCCGGAACCGGACTGTCCACTGTGGAACTCGATGGTTCGGCCACCCTTGTACCGGGCCATCAGCATGAACCCGAGTCCGCCCGTGGCGCGCGCGGGGCCGACGAGGTCGGCGACGTCCGCGGTGACCGCGGTGTCGGTGCCGCCGACGGTCAGCGTCCGCCGGTGGGTCATCATCGTGTCGATCTCGCAGGAGTTCCTCGGCGGTACCGGCGTGGTCACGCACCTGCTCGACGCGGTCGGTCTGCACAACGCGGACCTCAGCACCAACCCGGTGTTCTTCCCGTTCCTCGTGACGCTCCAGGTGATCTGGAAGAACACCGGCTGGGGCACCATCATCTACCTGGCCGCGCTGGTCGGCATCGACCAGCAGCTGTACGAGGCGGCGGCGGTCGACGGCGCCGGCCGCTGGCGCCGGCTGTGGCACGTGACGCTGCCCGGCCTGATGCCCGTGACGATCCTGCTGCTCATCCTGAACCTCGGCAGCATCCTGTCGGTCGGCTTCGAACAGATCCTCCTGCAACGCGACAACGTCGGCGCCGACGCCGGCGAGGTCCTCGACACGTACGTCTACTTCCACGGCATCGTTCTGGCCCAGCGAACCGACGCTCGCGGCGTACCGGACGATCTTCTCCGGCGGCGTCGTCACCAAGGCGCTGGTCGTCAGCATCGGGGTCACCGTGATCGGCACGCTGGCGAGCCTCGTCGCGACGATCATGATGGCGTACGGACTGTCCAGAAAGGACATGATCGGCGGCCGGCCGATCCTGCTCGTCGCACTGTTCACGATGCTGTTCTCCGCCGGCATCATCCCGAACTTCCTCGTGGTGAAGCAGCTCGGTCTGCTCAACAGCTACGCGTCGCTCGTGGTGCCGGTGTTGGTGAGCGCGTTCAACCTGGTCGTACTGCGGAACTTCTTCGTCAACATCCCGCAGGAGCTCATCGACAGCGCCCGGATCGACCACCGACCAGGGAGTGCGGATGGCAAGCAGGAGAAGGGTTCTGACGTACGGCGCGGCGTTGGCCGCGGGTGCGATCGGGGCGGCGGCGCTCGCGCCGGCCGCGGCCGCCGCGGACACCACGGTGTTCGCCGACGGGTTCGAGGGTACCGACTTCACGGCGTGGACCCGGCAACGCATCGACGGGAACGGCGCCATGGACCTCGTCACCGACCCGGTGTTGGAGGGCGGCCAGGCGGCGCGGTTCACCGTTCCCAACGACGGCGTCTCGTACCGGTCGGAGGTGGCGCACGACTCGTTCGGGTACGGCCGGTACTCGTTCGAGTTCGCCGACTACCTGCCGAGAGACTGGACCCCGTACGAGTACGGCACGATCCTGGCTCAGTGGCACGGGTACCCGCTGCCGGACGGCAGTGACACGAACCCGCCGCTGTCGCTGGTGGTGAAACAGGCCGCCTGGCAGTTCAAGGTGCACTGGTTCGACGACGCGGGCGTGCAGCAGGAGACCACGATCGCGTTGCCGGACGTCACCTTCGGCGCGTGGAACCGGTGGCGCGTCGACATCCAGTGGTCCACACCGGACACTCCCGGGAGCCTGTCGATCGCCCTCAACGGCGCGCAGGTCGCCTCGTACGACGGGCGCAAAACCTACCACCAGAACCAGGCACCGTACTTCAAGCTCGGCATCTACCGGGCCAACTGGAACCCGGCCAAGGGCATCCCGTACCCGACGGGCGGCCCGCCGGTCGTGGTGTACGACGACGCGGTCCAGGTGACCCAGATCGCCTGACACGTAGGCGGTCGGCGCCGGTCGGCCCCCTCATTGCCGACCGACGCCGACCGCACCCCCTTTCCAGTCAGGCCAGGTGGACCGCCGGGTCGATCGCCGAGTCGTCGGGCCAGAACACGTCGACCGAGCCGGCGGCCGAGGCGTACGTGCCGGTGCCGCCGAGGATCGCGCCCGTCGCGGCACGCGCGTAGTCGCCGAACCGTAGAGCACGCCGACCATGGAGAAGACGGCTGCCGCGACCTCGTGGTCGAGTCGCCGCACCGCGCCGAACAGCTTGTGCAGCACCAGGAGTATGCCGACGCACCCGGCGACGGCGGCCGCGGTGACCGCCAGGCCGCTGCCCACCTCCTCACCGGTCGCGACGGGTCAGCAGCCGACCCAGCGACACGAGCCGCGCGGCGGCGACGGGTTCGGCGTCGGCGGCGCGCAGGCAGGTCAGCGCCGCCTCCAGCTCGTACGCGGCGCGCTGCTCCGCCCACCGTCGGCCGCCGGCACTCTCGACCAGCGCCGCCACCTCGGGCAGCTCGGCCTCGACCAGTGGGCCGGGCCGGTGGTACAGCCGGGCCAGCCGCTCGGCGTCGGTGCTCCCTGCGGTCAGCGCGGCCACCACGGGCAGCGACTTCTTCCGGGTACGCAGGTCGGCGCGGACCGGTTTGCCGGTGACCTCGGGCTCGCCCCAGATCCCGAGCAGGTCGTCGGCGAGCTGGAACGCGAGGCCCAGGTGCTCGCCGTACTGGCGGAGGCGGGCGACGCGGGTGGCGCCGGCGCCGCCGACGAGCGCGCCGAGTTCGCACGCGCAGCCGAGCAGCGCGCCGGTCTTGGCGCCGGCCATCTCCAGGCACTCGGCGAGCGTCACGTCGGTACGCCGCTCGAACGCCACGTCGTCGGTCTGCCCGTCGATGAGCCGCAGTACGCACGCGGACAGCCGGCGTACCGCCTCGGTGGCGAGCGGCGCCGGGTAGGAGGTGGTCAGCACCTCGGTGGCGAGCGTGAGGACCGCGTCGCCGGCCAGGATCGCCGTCGGCATGCCGAACATCGACCAGGCGGTGGGCCGGTGCCGGCGGGTGAGGTCGCCGTCCATCACGTCGTCGTGCAGCAGCGAGAAGTTGTGCACCAGCTCGACCGCCATCGCCGCGCCGACGGCCTGCTCGGCGTTGCCGCCGACCGCCTCGGCGCACCGTACGGTCAGGGTGGGGCGGACCGACTTGCCGGCCGACCCGGTCAGCTCGGCGCCGTTCTCGTCCCACCATCCACAGTGGAACCCGACGACGCGACGCATGGTGGGGTTGAGCCGACGTACCGTCGCCATGAGGCCGGGCGCGACCAGGTCGCGCACCTCGGCCAGGTCGCCGGCGGCGTCGGAGTTGGTGGTCACCGCGGTCATGCCGTCCTCCCGAGCTCGACGTTCTCCAACACGCCCAGCGCGTCCGGCACCAGGATCGCCGCCGAGTAGTACGCGCTGACCAGGTACGAGATGATCGCGTCGGTGCCGATTCCCATGAACCGCACCGACAGTCCCGGCTCGACCTCGTCCGGCAGGCCGGTCTGCCGCAGCCCCACCACACCCTCGTCGTCGGCGCCGGTACGCAGGCACAGGATGCTGGTGGTCTGCCGGTCGGTGACCGGGATCTTGTCGCACGGCAGGATCGGCACCCCGCGCCACGCGGTCACCTCGACCCCGTCGTACGTGACGGTGCCGGGATACAGGCCGCGGTGCGCGCACTGGGCGCCGAACGCGGCGATCGCGCGGGGATGCGCCAGGAAGAAGCGCGACGACCGGCGCCGTGCCAGCACCTCGTCCAGGTCCGCCGGTGTTGGCGGCCCGGTCCGGGTGCTGACCCGCTGGCCCGCGTCCGCGTTGGCGAGCAGGCCGAAGTCCGGGTTGTTGACGAGCTCGTGCTCCTGCCGTTCGCGTACCGCGGTCACGGCGAGCCGGACCTGCTCGTTCGTCTGGTCGAGGGGCTTGTTGTACAGGTCGGCGACGCGGCTGTGGATCGTCAGGACCGTCTGCGCGACGGACAGCTCGTACTCCCGCGGCGCCGGATCGTAGTCCGCGTACGCCGACGGCAGCGCCGGCTCGCCGGCGTGCCCGGACGCCAGCCCGATGTCCGCCTCACCACGCTTGTTCGTCGCGGGCCCGGCGGTACGCGCCAGCCGGTCGAGATGGTCGCGCAGCACCGCCGACCCGTTCGCCAGGTCCTCGAACGCCTGGCGCGGCAGCGAGTACACCACGCACGGCGTCACCGCGCGGGCGGTGAACCGCCACCGGGCCGCCGGGTCGGTCAGCCCGGCCGCACCGACCACGTCGCCGTCGGCGAGGGTACGCAGGTTCGTCGGCTCGCCGTACTCGCCGACGCCGAGCGCGTGCAGCTTGCCGTGCGCGACCAGGTGCAGGCCGTCCTCCGGCGCACCGGCCGTCGTCAGGTGCTCGCCCGGCCGGTACGTGTGCCGGGTGAACCGCTGCGCGAGCGCGGCGAGCACGCCGGGGTCGTCGAGCTCGCGCAACAGACCGATCGCCCGCAGCCCGCCGGGGCGTACGGCGCCGGCCGGGCCGATCGTGACCCGCCCGTCGCCGACCGGGTACGCGCGGCGCCGGTTCACCCGGTACGTGCCGCCGTCGACCTCGATCCACGGCAGCGCCCGCAGCAGCCACCGTTCGCTGACGTTCCGGTTCTGCGGTCGGGTCTTCGTGGTCGTGGCGAGGGTACGTGCGGTGCGGGTGGTGATGCTGCGCGGCGGGCCGGTCACGGCACCGTCCGGTGTGGACACTGTCTCGATCACGTTGGTACACCGCCAATCGGCTGGGACACAAGCGAAGCCCGCGCCGCCGGGGGGATGTGGCGACGGCGCGGGCGCGGGACCCGTCCCGGCGTCCGGCGGGAGCGCCGGGACGGGCCGCGGGGCCGACCGACACCCGCCACGTTGGGGAGGTTGGGCGGACGTCGGCCGGCGCCGGGCAGGAGCGCGGGGTGGGGGACCCGACGCTCCTACGCTTCGGTTGGCGCGCCGACGTCCACGTTCTCCAGTACCGCGAGCGAGTCGGGCACCAGGATCGCCGCCGAGTAGTACGCGCTGACCAGGTACGAGATGATCGCGTTGGGGTCGATGCCCATGAACCGCACCGACAGGCTCGGCTCGTACTCGTCGGGGATGCCGGTCTGGTGCAGGCCGACGACGCCCTGCCGCTCCTCACCGGTCCGCATCAGCATCATCGACGTGCTCGCCTGCGCGGTCACCGGGATCTTGTTGCACGGGTAGATCGGTACGCCGCGCCACGCGGGCACGTGGTGGCCGCCGACGTCGACGCCGCCCGGGTACACGCCGCGCCGGCTGCACTCCCGGCCGAACGCGGCGATCGCCTTCGGGTGCGCCAGGAAGAACGCCGGTTCCTTCCACACCAGGGTCAGCAGCTCGTCGAGGTCGTCGGGTGTTGGCGGACCGCCGCGCGTGCTGACCCGCTGGGCCAGGTCGCTGTTGGGCAGCAGACCGAACTCGGTGTTGTTGACGAGTTCGTGCTCCTGCCGTTCCCGTAACGCGTTGACGGTGAGCTTGAGTTGCTGGTCGGTCTGGTTCATCGGTTTGTTGTAGAGATCGGCGACCCGGGTGTGGATCGTGAGGACGGTCTGCGCCACGGACAGCTCGTACTCGCGGGGAGCGGCGTCGTAGTCGGCGAACGTGCTCGGCAGCAGCGGCTCGCCGTTGTGCCCGGACGCCACGTCGATCTCTGCCTCGCCGTGCACGTTGCGCCGCGCGGACGGCTCGGCGAGCACCCGCTGGATGTGCGCGCGCAGCGGCTCGGACTGGCCGTTCATGTCCTGGAATGCGTTGACCGGCAGTTCGAGCACGATGCAGCTGGTGGCCGCCCGCGCGGTGAACTCCCAGTTGTTTCCGGATCCGGAAAGAATCTGCTCGCCGAAGAAGTCGCCATCGGTGAACGTGCCGAGAATGGTCGCGTCACCGTATTTTCCGGTGCCTATTTTCTGAATCTTTCCGTGCGCGAGCAGAAACAGCCTGTCGGCCGGTTGTCCGGTGGTCGTGAGCGTGTCGCCGGCCTGGTAGCTGTGCTGTGTGAAACGGTTCGCCAGGGCGGTCAGGGACGCGTCGTCGGTGAAGTCGCGCAGCAACGGGATCTCGCGCAGCTCCGGCGGGATCACCGACACGTCGCCGCCGGCCACGCTGAACGTGATCCGGCCGTCCCCGACCTGGTAGGTGAGGCGTCGGTTGACCCGGTAGGTGCCGCCGGTGACGTCGATCCAGGGAAGAAGTTTCAGCAGCCAGCGGCTGGTGATGTTCTGGTTCTGGGGTGGCGTCTTGGTGGTCGTGGCGAGGTTGCGGGCCCCACTGGTGCTGAGGCTGCGGGGGGTGGGTTCGGCGTCGGATCCGGCCGCGGGGGATACGGCAGTCTCGGTCACAGACAAACACCGCCAATCTCGATGACAAGTCCGGGGCAGTACTTGCCGGCGCGTGGGTTCGTCGCGCCGTTCAATCAGGCCACATAGCGTCTGGATAAACGAATGTCAAGTGTTCTGTCGTCGATCACCTCTTACGTTCGTACCGGCCTGTGTCGCGCCGTTTGCGTGTCGGTTCCCACCGTAAGGAGATAGATCGGACAGGCGGTGAAATCCAGTGGACTGTGATCCACCACACACTGCGATTGATTTCGTTCCCGCGCGGTGTTATCGACACGCTCAAGAATGCTGCGAGAAAGCGCCGCGATCGGCAATTCCCGGACCGGGTCGGCGGCCAGCGGGCTGGCGGGTGGGCATCTTGCGCGCGGCCGGCACCGGCGCGGGTCTCGCTCGGGTTGGCGGGCCGGAACCCTTGCGTACCAGACGATCCCGCGCGGTCCGCTGTGGAACGGCCGGGCCGCCGACGGTGTCACTCCGGCCGGGTGGGTGCAAAAACACCGTGTCGACACGGAAAGGATCCGTGCCGACACGAAGTGTTGTTCTTGGTGGTGTGTCCCGGGCCGGGACACTCACGTGCCCCGTACCCGATCGGAGTACGGACGGCTCAGGCCGCCCGCGCCGGCTCCAGCACCCGCACCGGGGGTACCGGCGCGGCCAGGCCGTGCTCGGCCAGCGGACCGACCGACCAGCCGCGGACCGCGCACAGGTCGAGCAGCCGGGGTACCGCGTCGACCGTCGCGCGCCACGAGTCCGGCGCCGCGGTGTCGCTCGCCGTGTCGTGCAGCAGCACCGTGCCGCCGCCGGCCAGCTCGCGCGACACGCACGAGAAGACCGAGTCGCCGGTCGCCGTCGCCGTCCAGTCCCGCCCCCACGCCGACCACAGCACCGTACGCATCCGCAACCGCCGCGCCGCCACCGCCGCGCCCGTGCTCAGCACCCCGAACGGCGGCCGGAACCAGCGCGGCTCGACACCCGCCGCCGACGCCACCAGCGCCCGCGCGTACGCGAGGTCGCGGTACACCCGGCCCGGCGGGTACTTCAGCAGCAGCCGGTGCCGCAGCCCGTGCACCGCCAGCTCGTGTCCGGCCGCCGCGATCTCCGCCGCGAGCCCCGGGTTGGCCGCGACGTTCTTCCCGACGAGGAAGAACGTCGCGCGTACGCCGCGGCGCGCCAACAGGTCGAGCATCACCGGGGTGGACCGCGGGTCCGGGCCGTCGTCGAACGTCAACGCCACGTGGTCCGGCCGGCCGATCCCGGCCAGCCCGGGCAGGAACAGCCGGCGCGGCACCGACCACGCGGCCACCGCCGGCGCGACGTGCGTCGCCGCGGCGACCGCCAGTGCCGCGGCGCCGAGACCGCCGCGCGTACCCCAAAAACTCATGTCCGTTCTCCGCTTCGCTCCGACCGGCCATGAGGCACGACGCGCCGTGCCCCCTGATTCGCTTCCGCACGCTCGCTCATGTCCGCCTTCCGCCCTTCAACCCGGCCTGTGACCCGCTCGCTCATGCGATCTCCAGGACGGGGGTGTGGATGTCCCGGCCGACGGCCACGAGGCCGGTGTCGGCGGGGCGTCCGGCGGGGAAGTCGACCAGCAGCACCTGGCCGGGACGGACGGTCACCGGGGCGCCGGCGGGCACGACCCGGTTCGGTACCAGGATGCGCTCGTGTACCCAGGCGGCGCTGGCCACGTCGATCGAGTCGAGGCTGCCGTCCGAGACCAGTGCGGCGGGCGGCCGCCCGGTCAGCTCGCGGACCAGCCTCGCGGTGTCGCCGATCGCGTACCGCCGGGCGACCAGACCCGTCTCGTACGGGCGGCCGGAGCCGGCGTTGAGCAGGCGGATGCCGTCGCGCGCGGCGGTGCGTACCGTCTCGGGCTGGCGTACGACGAGGTCGTGGGTGACGGCGAGACCGGCGTGCATGCCGGCCAGGTTCGCGAGCGCATCCGGGTCGGTCGGCCGGTCCGTGGGCAGGTCCACGACCAGGTAGATGCCGCGCGCGGCGGGCCGCATGGACTGGAAGCCGTGCGCGACCGCGGCGCTGGTACCGCCGGTGGCGACCCACGCGCCGGCCACGGCGAGCGCGCCCGCCGCGACGAGCCGGCGTACCCGGCGGCGCGCCACCGGCACCCGCACCGGTACGCCGGCCGCCGCGGCGACGACCGCCGCCGGGTCCGGTGCGCCGGCCGGGGTGGCCACCGCCGGCGCCGGCGCGCGCAGGGCGGCGGCGAGGTCGTCGGCACGGCGTACCCAGGTGGCGATGCCCGCCGCGTCGAACACCGCGGCGTTGTCCCGGGCGTGGCCCGGCAGCGGCCGGTAGACCAGCACCGGCACGCCGAGCTGCGCCGCCTCGGCGGAGGTGATGCCGCCGCCGTTGGTGACGACCACGTCGCAGGCCCGCATCAGCGTCGCCATGTCGTCCACCCAGCCGAGCGCGATGCCGGACCCGGCGTCGGTGACGGCGGCGTGCAGCGCGTCGTTCGTCGCGCACACCACGACCGGCGTGGCGGCGCCGCTCGCGGCGATGTCCGCGGCGGTCCGCTCGACGTCACCGACCGCCCACGCGCCGGCCACGACCAGCGCAAGCCGGCCGGTCGCCGGCAGCCCGAACCGCCGCCGCGCCGCCGCCATGTCGCCGCGACCGCCGGAGAACTCCGGGCGTACCGCCGCGCCGACCAGCCGTACGTCCCGGGCGCCCATCGCGACGGCCTGCTCGGCCGTGGTCCGGTACGGCGCCAGGTACGTGTCGCAGCCGGCGCTGCGCCACAGCGGATGCACCGCCACGTCCGGCAGGTACGCGAGCAGCGGGACGTCCAGCCCGGACCGCCGCATCCGCCCCAGCACCAGCGTGGCGATCGGGTACGTGCTGACCACGGCGGCGGATCCGCCGACCCGGCGGCGCATCGCCCGCCCGGTGAACAGCAGGCCGATGAGACCCTGCAGCCACACCATCGGCCGGGTGCCGAGCAGCGCGCAGAGCGGACCCCACGTCGCGGGCGCCACGGCCAGCTGCGTCGCGTACAGCTTGCGGAGCACCGCACCGAACCGCAGCGGGAACATGTCGAGCAGGTCGAACCGCTCCGCGCGGTGGCCGGTCGCCCGCAGCCGGCGCACGATCTCGTTGGCCGCCGCGTCGTGGCCGCCGCCGATGCTCGCCGACACGACCGACACGTGCGGTCGCCGCGCCGAGCCGTCGCACGGTACGGGCGGGGTACCGGCGCGTCTGCGTCCCGGCCGGGGAATCCTTGTGCCGCCACGGTTTTCCGGGCGCCGGGTGACAGTGGCCGCGCTGGGCATGGTTGAGTACTCCATCGGATGAGGACAGGGGGAATCACCGGCGCCGCGGGAAGATCCCGGTGCCGAGGTTGCTCTCAAGACTTTCTCAGCGAACCGCCCGTCGGGACCATGCTGGCTTCCCCTGAAATCGCGGTAGGGCTACCCCGAACACACCCTGAGGGGACGGTCGACCAAAAGGTGGTCCCGCTCCGGGGCACGCGGGGGGATCCGCCCGATGACCGGACATAGCCGGACCGGCCAGGGTAAAGCGTGATCGTTTATGCCGGTGGTGATCCGTGCACCTGTTGACGCAGTGGGTCCTGGGCCTGCCGCCCGCCCTCATGTGCCTCGTACCGGGGCTCGTCGTGTTCGCCGAACCGGCGCTGGTCCTCGGCGTCGTACTGCCGAGTGTCGGGTCGATGCTGCTGCTCGGGTTCCTCGCGCACGCCGGCGCGGTACCGCTGCCGGTGGCCGTCGCGACCGGCGTACTCGGCGCCGGGCTGGGCGACACGACGGCGTTCCTCGTCGGGCGCCGGTGGGCGACGCGGCGCGACCGGCTGCGCCGCGTCGTCGGCGAGCGCCGCTGGGACCGCGCCGAACGGTTCGTCCTCTGCTACGGCGGGCTCGCCGTGGTCGGCGCCCGCTACCTGACCGGGCTGCGCACCCTGGTACCGCGGATCGGCGGGTTGTCGGGGATGAGCTACCGGCGGTTCCTCGCGCACAGCGCGCCGGCCGCGGCGAGCTGGGGCGCCACGTTCGTCCTGGCCGGATACCTGGCCGGCGCCTCGTACCGGCAGGTGGCGGACGCGGTCGGCACCGGCGGCGGGATCGCGCTCGGCGCGCTCGCCGCGGCGGCCGTCGTCGCACTGCTCGCGGTACGCGTCCGCCGGCGTACCCGGCCGGCGCGGGACGGGGCGGCGGAGCCCGGCACCGACGGCGCCTGATCGGGCCGTTCCGTCCTGATCGACGCCGGTCACGCGGTAGCGTCCAAGCCGGGACGGGGTACCTCATCGACCGCCCCGTACGCACCTTGGGGGAGGGGCGGACATGTCGACGACCGCACGCCGGATGGCGCGGGAAGCAGTCGGGCCGTGGTGGATGTTCATCGTCACCGGTGTGCTGTGGGTCCTGCTCTCGCTCGCGATACTCCAGTTCAACGTGGCGAGTGTCGCCGCCATCTCCGTCCTGTTCGGTGTCGTCGCGCTCGTCGCCGGGCTGAACGAGGGCCTGATCGCGGTGCTGACCAAACACTGGCGTTGGGCGCACATCGCGCTCGGCGTGCTGTTCGTGGCCGCCGCGGTCGTCGCGTTCGTGTGGCCGGGACCGACGTTCGTCACGCTGGCCCGGGTACTCGGCTGGTTCCTGTTGTTCAAGGGCACCTTCGACGTGGTGATGTCGCTCGCCGTACGGGTGGACCTGTGGTGGCTGCGGCTGATCACCGGCGCGTTGGAGATCGCGCTGGCGTTCTGGGCGGTCGGCTACACCGGGCGGTCGGCGGTGCTGCTCGTCCTGTGGGTCGGCTTCGGCGCCATGATGCGCGGTATCACCGAGATCATCCTGGCGTTCCAGGTGCGGTCCGCCGCGGACCGGATCGGGGACACGGCCGAGGCGATGGTGGACGCGGCCGACCGCTCGGCGTGGCCCGGCAACGTGCCCGGCACTGCGCCCGGCACGCGCGCCAGCCACAGCATGGCCGACCAGCCGATCTCGCACAGCGCGGCCGACCAGCCGCCGCCCGCTACCACCCAAGACCGTACCGAGGGCTGATTTCCTTGTCGCGCAACTGATCCCACCGTTTCCGTGCGGTCCGGCGGGCCGCCTCCCTACTGTCGGTGGTGACGGCCTCGGCCGTACGGGGGCGACAGGGGGATGTCGATGAGCGCGTGCGTGGCGGTCCGGTACCCGGCGGCGCGCCGGATGCGCTGAGCGGCCCATGGGTGCCACGCTGCTCGCCGTCCTGCCGTACGCGGTGGGTCTGCTCGTCGCGCCGCTGCCCGCGGTGGCCGTCGCGGTGCTGCTGATCGGGCCGGACGGCCGGCTGCGCGCCGGGCTGTTCCTGCTGTTCTGGTGGCTGGCCGGCGCCGTGGCCTGCTTCGCCGTCACCGCCGCCATCCGGTACGCCTCGCCGAACGCGCGGCTGCCCGACCGCGCCGGTACGTGGCTGTCGGTGCTGCTCGGCGTCGCGCTGGTCGCCGTCGCCCTCCTGTACGGCCGGGCGCTGGTCGCCCGCCGCCGCGAGCACGGCTGGCAGCCGCCCCGCTGGCTGTACCCGGTCGGCACGCTGCCGGTGCACGGGGTGGCTCCGCTCGCGATCCGGCTGATGCTGCGCGACCCGCTGAACCTGGTGCTGCTGCTCGCCGCCGCCGTGGTGCTCGCCGGCACCCGCACCGACGGGCGTACCGACCTGCTGGCGGCGGCGCTGCTGGCGTTGGGCGGCACGCTCGGCGTCGCCGTGCCGCTGATCGTGGCGTGGGCAGGTGGCTGGCAGGCGACGGTACGGCTGCATCACCTGCGCGGCACGGCGATCTGGCCGGCCCCGGCGGTCCGGTTCTGGCTGGCCGTCGGGTACGCGGCGCTGTTGTTGACCTGATCCGACCATTTCGCTGCGCACGGAGGGTGACCGCGGAGATCCTGTTAGCGAGGAGGTGGCTGACGTGACCTGGTATGGCTCGGCCCAGCCGCAGCGGCCGGAGGACCGGACGAGCAAGATGCCCGACTACGGACCCGAACTGCCCGGCGAGTACGGGTCGGCGGCGGGACCTCCCGGAAACTACGCGTCGGGTGCAGGCGCACCCGGCAGCTACCGGCCGACCGCCGGCGGCGCACCCGGCCGGTACGCACCGGCCGGCAGCCCGCACAGCGACCGGCCCGTCGTCAACGCGAGCCGGCTGTGGACCGGCGGCGTGGTCGCAGCGCTCATCTCCGCCGGGGTCGCGCTCGTCGCGTTCCTCATCGTGCACGGGATCCTGGACCTGCCGATGCTCGGCGTGAAGCCGGGCGGCGCGGTCTTCCAGGGCACCGCCGTCGGGTACGCGCTGGTGTCGGCGGTCGCCGCGCTGCTCGCCACCGGCGTGATGCACCTGCTGCTCATCGGCACCCCGCGGCCGTTCTTCTACTTCGGCTGGATCGGCGGGCTGTGCACGGCCATCGCCACGCTCGTACCGCTGGTCACGTCCCAGTCGTGGGAGGCCAAGGGCGCCACCGCCGTCGCGAACCTCGTCATCGGGATCGCCATCACCGCGCTGGTGTCCGGTACCGCGCGGACCGCCGTGGAGCGGCCCGGCGTACGCCTGACCGCGTGACGCACCCGTCGCCCGACCCGCCGGCCGAACCCGGCGGGTCGGACGCGTCCCCGGGTGGCGGCCTGCGCACCTGGCCCTGGCGGTACGCGATCGTCACGGCCGTGGTGCTCGTGACGGTCGGCGTGGCCGGGCTCGTCGTACGGGCCCGGGCCGTGCTGGTGCTGATCTTCCTGGCGTTCCTGCTCGCGGCGGGGCTGGATCCGTTGGTGCGCTGGGTGCAGCGGCTGGTACGGCGGCGCGGGCTGGCCGTGCTCGTCGTCTGCGTCGGCCTGCTCGCCGTCGTCGTCGGGCTGTCGGTCGTCGCGTTCATCCCCGCCGCGCGGCAGTTCGGCGAGTTCGTGCACGCGCTGCCGGGCATCGTCGACCGGATCGGCCACGACCTCGGTGACCGGAACACCGCGCTCGGCCGGTACCTGTCGGATCCGCGCGTCCAGTCCGCCGCGCAGAGCGCGCTGGGCAAGCTGCCGGACCTGCTGTCATCGGGTGTCGGCGCGCTGTTCGGGCTGCTGACCAAGCTGCTCGGCGCCCTGTTCAGCGTGCTGACCGTCGGCGCCCTCACGGTGTACTTCATGCTCGCGCTGCCGCGGATCGTGGCCAACATCGGCACGCTGCTCGGCTCGCCGGAGAAGGCCGCCGTGCTCGACGAGGCGCTCGGCAAGATCGGCGGGTACGTCACCGGGCAGCTCGTGATCTGCCTCGCCGCCGGCGGCTCCGCGTACGTCTTCTTCCTGGTCGTCGGAGTGCCCTACTCGGCGCTGGTGGCGATCGGCGTCGCCGTGCTGGATCTCGTGCCTCAGATCGGCGCGACGCTCGGCGCGGTCCTGGGCGCGCTGATGGCGTTGTCCGTGTCGCTCGGCGTCGCGCTCGGCACCGTCGCCTTCTTCGTCGCGTACCAGCAGCTGGAGAACTACGTGCTGGCGCCGCGGATCCTCGCGCGGGCGACGGCGCTGTCGCCGCTGTCGGCGTTCATCGCGGCACTGGTCGGCGGCGCGGCGGCGGGGCTCGTCGGCGCCGTCGCGGCGCTGCCTGTCACCGCCGCGCTCCAGGTCGTCGTCCGGTACGCGTTCCGCGGCCGGTTCGCCGCCGCGGCGGCCCGTACCCGCGCCCCGGAACCGTCCGGCACCCCACGGCCGCCGGACTCGCCGACCCCCCCCGACGCGCCGGAGCAGTCGGGCGACAGGTGACGCGCTACGCGTCAGGGCGTGGCCGTGACCGAGGCGACGAGGGCGCTGGTGAGCAGGTGCGCGGTCGCGGGCTCGTCGGCGTCGAGGACGAGCGTCGGCCGGCTGCGGTAGCGCTCGACGAGCCGGTACCGGTACGGGCTGAGCTGCGCGAGCAGGGTGTCCTGGGCGTCGGCGATCGCGGTGCGCTGCCGGCCCAGCTCGGCCTCCGTCAGACCGTCCTCGGGGCGCCAGGACACGTCGAGCGTGACGGTGAGCCGGACCGTGCTGTGCCGGCGGGCCTGGGCGAGCAGCGGATCGCTGGGCGACGGCGACGCGTACCGCGGGGGCGGGTTGGCGGTCGTCGGTTCGGTGGCGCTGCCGCATCCCGCGACGGCGCAGACCGCGACGACGGCGACTGTCGTACCCAGCGCTCGCACTGGTACCCCCCATGGCGTGACCGAGTCGGAAGCCGACAGAGTACGTGCCGATTCGGGCAGGTGACGTCGAACAGACCATGATCCGACAAACTGGTCGTCAGCCGGCGGCGGCGAGGAACGCGCGGCCGAGCATCGCCCGGGCCTGGACGGCCGGGTGGGTGGCGCCGAGATTGTCGTCGTCGCCCTGGCCGCACGCGAACAACGCGTACGTCAGGGCCGGCCGGTCGGCGCGGTCGAAGACGAGGCCGGCCTCGTGCCGGCCGTCGGCGTACCAGCCGGCCTTGGTGGCGACGCGCCGCCGCTCGCCGGACGACATGGTCCGCCGGATCCCGTCGGTGGCAGCGATCGGCGAACGCAGGATCCCCACCAGGTACGCCGTGGCGGCGGCCGACACGAGCCGGCCGCCGGCCAGCCGCCGCAGCAGCTCGTGCGTCTCCCGCGCGGTGGTGGTGCCGAGGTGGAAGCGGTGCGGGTCGGCGGCCGGCTCGACCCGGGTGTGCGCGAAGCCCCGGTCGGCGAGCACCGCGTTGACCTCGTCGCCCGGCACGAGCAGGCCGCACAGCCGTACCGCGGTGTCGTCGGAGATCGTCAGCAGCGTGGCGAGCACGTGCCCGATCGTCACGCGGCTCGGGTAGCCGCCGTCGAGGCCGAACACGCCGTCCCCGTCCGGTACCACGATGTCGGCGGTGACCTCGACCGTCGTGTCGAGCGCCAGCAGCCCGCGGTCGATCCGGTCCAGCACGGCGACCGCGACCGCGATCTTGTTCACGCTGTACGCCGGCACCACCGCGTCCGCGTCGTCGTCGACCGCCGCGCGCGGTGTCCCGTCCGCGTCCGCCACCGAGACGTACGCCCGCCACGTGCCGCCGGCCGCCGCGACCTGCCGCTCGTACGCCGCGCGCACGAGCCGCCGCGCCCCCGCCGGAGTTGCCATGCCCCGACGGTAACCGTCACCGCCGCGGCGGGCCGGCGCGTACCAGGTGGTGCAGCAGGTCGACGGCGACGGGGAGCGCCCGCTCGTCGATGTCGAAGCGGGGATGGTGGTGCGGCGCCGGGTTGCCGGCGCCGACGAGCAGGTAGCCGGCGAGGCCGCCGCGCGCCTGTACGGCCGCCATCAGGACCGTCGCGTCGTCGCTGGCGGTCATCGTCGCCGCCGGCAGGCAGGTCGTGACCCCCGCGGTACGCGCGGCGGCGGTGACCGCCGCGGTGACCGACGCGTCCTGCGCCGCGACGGTGGCGCGGCCGGTCTCGGTGACCTCGACGGTGAGCCCGTGCATCGCCGCCGCTCCCGTCAGCACCGTCGTGGCCCGCTCGGTGAGCGCGACGAGCGCCGGCTCGCTGTCGGCGCGTACCTCGACGTCGAGCTCGGCCCGCGCCGGTACGACGTTCGCGGCGGTACCGGCGACGAGGCGGCCGACGTTGAGCCGGGTGACGACGCCCGGCACCGGTGGCAGGCCGTGCAACGCGAGGGTCGCCGCCGCGGCGCCGAGCAGCGCGTTGCGACCCTCGTGCGGGGCGAGCGCGGCGTGCGCGGGCCGGCCGGTGAACACGACGCGCAGCTTGACGGTGGCCATCATGCCGACCGCGGCGGCGGCGACCGTACCGGTCGGCAGGTCGAGGCCGAGGTGCATCCCGACGAGCACGTCGACGTCGTCGCAACAGCCGGCGGCGAGCAGTGCCCGGGCCCCGCGTACGCCCTCCTCCGCGGGCTGGAACAGCAGCCGTACCTCGCCGGGGAAGTCCCGGTCGGCGGCGAGCCGGCGGCCGAGCGCGATGCCCGTCGCGACGTGCCCGTCGTGCCCGCAGGCGTGCATGTACCCGGGGCGGGTGGAGGCGAAGCCGCCGGCGGCCGGGGCGTGCGTCGGGTCGGTGGACTCGGTGACGGGCAGCGCGTCCAGGTCGAACCGCAACGCGGTGACCGCTCCGGGTCGGTCGCCGCGGATCGTTGCCACCACGCCGGTGGTACCGCCGGACAGGGCGGCGACGAGGGAGGGGTCGACGCCGCGGGCTCGCGCCCGGTCGGCCGCGTCGGCCAGTTCGGCCTCGCCGGGCAGCCCGGCGAGACCGGTCACGTCGCACACGGCCGCGCCGTACCGGACGGCGCAGCCGGCGGCGGTGAGTGCCTCGACGACGGTCGCCGCGGTGACGATCTCGGTGAACCCGACCTCCGGGTACGCGTGGAGTGCCCGCCGGACCGACCCGACATGCAGGGGGTTCATGTCGGGTAGTCCGGCGGGCGGTGAGCGAAGTCGTCGCGTACGGCGGCCAGGAACGCCGGGTCGGCGAGCAGGTCGGCGCCCGCGCGGGCGAGCGCGCCGGCCATCGTCCACGTCGCCGCGTGCGCCTCGGGGGTGGCGACCAGCCGGGTCATCTCGCGGGAGTGTGTGGCGGTTCCGCGCGGCAGCACCGCCAGGTACGGATGGATCGTGGGCAGCGCCAGGCTCACGTTGCCGATGTCGGACGAGCCCGTGCCGCCCCGCAGCACCGGCGTCTCCACCTCGACGCCCGCCGTACGCAGGTGATCGGCGACGCGGAAGGCGAGCGGGTGGTTGTTCTTGCGTTCGCTGTACAGCAGGCCGGAGGTGATCTCGACGGTGGTGCCGGTGGCGCCGGCGGTGCCCTGGGCGGCGGCGCGGAACCGGGACACCAGCTCGGTGACCGACTCTCGCGTCAGGTCGCGCACCTGGAAC
Organism: Actinocatenispora sp.; assembly: GCA_036503555.1. Lineage (GTDB taxonomy): Bacteria > Actinomycetota > Actinomycetes > Mycobacteriales > Micromonosporaceae > Actinocatenispora. The sequence goes on along the minus strand of DASXWQ010000055.1, from coordinate 101,627 downwards.
TCGCCGCGCGCGTACTCGGGGACGACGTTGGCGGCGGTGCCGCCGTGCGTGATGATCCCGTGCAGCCGCACCGTCTCCGGTACGAACTGGCGCATGGCGTCGACCGCGACGAACAGCTGCACCAGCCCGGCGAGCGCGCTGCGCCCGTCGGCCGGCGAGCCCGCCGCGTGCGCGGCGACCCCGTGGTACTCGACGACGAGCTTCTGCGCGGCGGTCGCGTGCCGGATCGGCAGCGTACGGTCGCCCGGGTGGAACATCAGGGCGGCGTCCACGTCGTCGAACACGCCGCGGTCCAGTTCGAGGATCTTGCCGCCGGCGCCCTCCTCGCCGGGGGTACCGATGACGGTGACGGTGCCGCCGAGCCCGGTGTGGTCGAGCACGCGGGCGAGCGCCAGCGCGGCGCCGATCCCGCCGGCCGCGATGAGGTTGTGCCCGCAGCCGTGCCCGATCTCGGGCAGCGCGTCGTACTCGCACAGGTACGCCACGCGCGGCGTACCCGTCCCGTACTCGGCTCGGAACGCCGTGGGCAGGCCGGCGATACCGGTCTCGACGCGGAAACCGTTGCGCCGCAGCACATCGGTGAGCAGTCCGGCGGAGCGGTGCTCGGCCATGGACAGCTCCGGGTGCGCGTGCAGGTCGAGGCTGAGCGCCGTCAGCGCGTCCCGGTGGTCGGCGAGCGCCGCGTCGACCGCCGCGTACGCCTTGGTCATGTCGACGCTCACAGCACCGCCCCCAGCACGCGCCGGGCGTTGCCGCCGAGTACGGCGGTGATGTCGGCGTCGGACCAGCCGCGGGCGATCAGCCAGGCCGCGGTGTTCGGCGCGGCCTCGGCCGGGTTCTCCAGCCCCGCCACGTACGCGACGTCGAGTTCGGGCAGCCCGGGTACGGCGGGGCGGGGCCAGCCGGCCGCGTCGTACAGGCCGAGGTGGTCGCCGAAGAACGTGTCCGGCCCGAGCGCGACGTGTGCGACGCCGACCAGGCCGGCGCAGTGTTCCAGGTGGCGCATCGCGTCGTCGAGGGTGTGCGCGCCGGTGTCGCGGCGGCTGCGGGTGCTGCCCGGCGCGGCCTCGATGCCGATGAGCCCGCCGGTGTCGGCGACGGCGCGCAGCACGTCGTCCGGCTTCATCCGGGGTGTGGGCCAGACCGCCCGCGCGCCCGCGTGGCTGATCACGACCGGTTTCGTCGCGTGCCGCGCGGTGTCCACAGTGGACACGTCGCCGACGTGCGCGACGTCGACGACGATGCCGAGCTCCGCCATCCGGCGTACCGCGTCGCGGCCGAGCGCCGTCAGACCACCGTCGGTCGCCTCGCCCAGCCCACCCGCCAGCGCGCTGCCCGCGTTGTACGCCAGGCCGGCGGAGCGGAAACCCTTGGCGTACAAGGCGTCCAGGCCGGACAGGTCGGTGTCGAGCGGCCCCAGGTCCTCCAGCGCCGCGAACACCGCGGTGCCGTCAGACCGCAGGTCCGCCCACGACTCCGCCCGGTACGCGTGCGCCGCGGTGGCGAGCGACGCGGCCAGCGCCTCGCCGAACGCCAGCGCCTCGGCGAGGGTGCCGCCGGCGAGCTTGCTCGCGAACACCGCGGCCAGGCCCGAGCGTGCCAGGCCCGCGTCCCCGACGTACTGGTGGCCGGACGACTCCAGCGCCGCCCAGCTGTCCGGGGTGAGCGGGTCCGGCAGGCGTACCGGGTGGTCGTGCAGGGACACGGCGCCGCGGGCGAGCCGGGCCAGCCGGTCCCGCTGCGGCGCGGACAGCTCCGGCGCGTGGGTCGGCACCCGGCCGACGTCGGCGGCCAGCGGTACCACGGGTGGTGCGGTCACGTCAGCTTCACGTCCTTGGTCTCGCGCATCCGCCAGAACACCACCGTGCCGATCAGCGCCACCACGATCACGTAGATCGGCGCCGCGGCGTACCACCGGTGGTCGGCGAACGTCTCCATGAGCAGCGGTGCGGTGCCGCCGAACAGCGCCCCGCAGAGCGCGTACGGCAGGGCGATGCCGACCGTGCGCACGCGGGAGGGGAACAGCTCGGCGTACAGCGGGGTGAGCGTGGCGGAGCTGAACGACTGGAGCACCAGGCCGACCAGGCTCACGACGAGCAGGTTGGGGAAGCTGCCGTCGAGCGAGTGCAGCAGCGGGTACGCCAGCAGCACCATGCCGACCGAGTACACGAGCAGGGTGGGGCGGCGGCCGATCCTGTCGCACAGCAGCGCGACGAACGGCAGCAGCACCACGAAGACGGCCAGCCCGATCGTGTTCGTCAGCGACGCGGCGGACTTGTCGATGCCGGTCGTGATGTTCGCGTACGCCGGCAGGTAGGTCAGCCACATGTAGTAGGTGACGAAGCCGGACAGCGACAGCCCGGCGAGCAGCAGCGCCGCCTTCCGGTGCGTGGTCAGCATGTCCCGCAGCGGTGTTTGCGACACCCCGTCGGTCTCGGCCAGCTTCCGGTACGCCTCCGGCTCCCGGACGCCGACCCGCAGCCACAGCCCGACCAGCCCGGCGACCGCGCCGAGCAGGAACGGGATCCGCCAGCCCCAGCCCTGCATCGCGTGCTCCGGCAGCGCCGAACTGAGCACGGTCACCGACGCCGACGCGACCAGCGCCCCGAGCCCGACGCTCACCTGCTGGAACGATGCGGTGAACGCTCGCCGGCCGGGCTTCGCCCACTCGGCGAGGAACGCCGACGACGACCCGTACTCGCCGCCGGTCGCGATGCCCTGCGCCAGCCTGGCGAGCACCACCAGCACCGGCGCCAGCCACCCGACCGCACCGTACGACGGGGTCAGCGCGAACAGCAGGCTCGCGCCGCCCATCAGCAGGATCGTCGCGGTGAGCCCGGCCTTGCGGCCCCTGCGGTCGGCGTACGCGCCGAGGATCGCGGCGCCGACGGGCCGCATCAGGAACGAGATCGCGAGCACCACGAGCGCGGAGATCCGCGACGAGGAGGCGCTGCCGGGGAACAGCTCGACGGCGAAGAACGGGAAGAGGAAGCCGTACAGCGCCCAGTCGTACCACTCGACGAAGTTGCCGATGGTGCCGGCGACGACGGCGCGCACCCGGCCGGTGGGTACCCGGCTGGTGCGGGAAGCGGTCAGCTCGGCCGCCATGGGAGTCCTCCTGGTCCGGGGAGACGAGAACCGACGCGGCCCTCACCTGGCCACATGGTGCGCTAGGGTGAGCGGAGATCGCTAGATGCAAACACCGATAGATAGAAAAAGGCATCTGACCGCGTCGACATGAGAGAAAACGGCAGCACTGATGCTTGAGAAATCCCCACCGCTGGACCCGGTCGACCGCCGGATCGCCGCCGCCCTGCTCGTGCACCCCCGCGCCACCTGGGGCCAGATCGCCCAGGCGGTCGACATGCCCGAGTCGACCGTCGCCCGACGCGGCCAGCGGCTGGTGTCCTCGCCCGCGGTCAAGGTGCTCGGCACGCTCGACGTGATCGCCAGCGGGCGCGGTACCCCAGTGCTGCTGCGGGTCGCGTGCGCCCCCGGCCGGTCACCGGAGGTCGCACGTACGCTGGCGCGCCGGCCCGAGGTGTGGGTCGTGCACCTGCTGTCCGGCACCGTCGACTGCATGACCGAGATGGTCGTCGGCTCCACCGACCACCTCGCCGACCTCGTCCTCGGCGACCTCGCCCGGATGCCCGGCGTGCTGTCGACCAGCAGCCACGTGGTGATCCGCCGGTTCGCCACGGCACACGGCTGGGACACCGGCCTGCTGCCCGCGGAGTCGGTCGCCGGGCTGCGCGACGCGCGTAGCGACCTCTGGTCGCACGCCCAGCCGCCCCCGCCCACCACCACCCCACTGTCCGATGTGGACGAAGCGATCCTGGCCGCGCTCCAGGCCGACGGCCGGATGCGCTGGGTGGACGTGGCCGCGCGGGCCGGAGTCATGGAACGCACCGCCCGCCGCCGTGCCGACGAGCTGATGCGCCGCGGCCTGCTGCGGCTGCGCGCCGTCGTCGACCCCGCGGTACTCGGGCTGTCCGTGCGCGCCCTGCTGTGGATCCGCGTCGACCCGGCCCACCTCACCGCGGTCGGCGGCGCGCTGGCCGACCACCACGCCGTACTGCTGCTGTCCGCGACGACCGGCGAGTTCAACCTGTGCGGAGAGATCGCCGTCGCCTCCCACCGCGAGCTGTACGACTTCCTCACGACCGTGCTCGGCGCGCAGCCGGGCGTCCGCGACATCGACGTCACCCTCGAACTGCGTACCGTCAAGCGCGCCGGCGAGATCGCTCCCGGCGCCGGACAGGAGCCCGCATGACCGACCCGACCACCGTCCCCGCGCTGGCGCCGTCCGCGACCGCGATGCCGGCCTTCGCCCCGATGTACGCGGTGGGCACCGAGACCGCCACCCTCGACTGGCTGACGGTCGTCTACCGCACGGATCCGGCGGTACTGCGGGCGATCCTGCCGCCGCCGCTCACGCCGGACGTCTCGGCCGACGTGATCGTCTGGGTGGCGCGGTTCCTGACCGCGGAGTTCTCCGCGGGCGGCGAGGTCGTCGGCTCGCTCGAACCGTACTCACAGGGCGGCGTCTGCGTACGCTGCCGCCGCGGCGACGAGGCCGGCGCGTACCCGCTGGTGTCGTACATCGCCGGGCTCAACCACGGCTTCACCGGCCGGGAACTGTTCGGCCTGCCCAAGAAGCAGGCCGAGCGCGTCACGCTCACCACAGCGGAGGACAGGGTGTCGGCGGAGATCCTGACCACGCAACAGATCCCGGTCGTCCGGATCGACGCCACGCTCGGCAGGCCCGGCACGTCGCTGACCCCCGACTGGTTCGGCACGCAGCTCACGCTGAAGCTCATCCCCAGCGCCACCGGCACCGGCTTCGATGTCAGCCGGCTGGTCCGCGTACCGTTCGACTTCGCCGACCAGACCGGGATCCGGGACGCCACCGCGTCGGTCACGCTGGCGCCGTCGGCCGCCGACCCGCTGCACCGGCTGCCGGTCGAGTCGGTACGCCACGCCGCGTACGGCCGGACCTCGCTGCGCGTCGGCTACGGCACGTACCTCGACGAGGTGGCCACGATCCCCACCCTCGGCCGCCCCAACTCCTGACCGGGGACCCAGCCCTCGGCGCGTCACTCCAGGGTGAGTGTGGACACCAGCCAGCGGTCGTGCGACCGCACCAGCGACAGGCGGATCCGGTAGTGCGACACGTTCGGCTTCGGCGTGCGCGTGTTGCGTACCGAGGCGTCGGCCGCAACCAGCGCGCTCGCCGTCGTCGGCCCGGCCTGGGTCAGGCCGATGCCGAGCACCGTGGCCGTCGAGTGCACCTTGTTCTGCACCATGGCGGTGCGGAGCTGTGCCTTCTCCGCGGCGTACTCGCGGCGGAACCTCCCGGTGCTGAGCGACAGCACCCGGTCCATGTCGGCGTCGACCGAGTCGGCGCTGACGCTCAGGAACGCTGTCACCGCCGTGCCGGCGGCGTCCCTTGCGGCCGGCACGTACGCCGGGTCGCCGGACGGCCGCGTCACCACCAGGCCGACGAGTACGGCGAGGGTCAGGAGCAGCGCGAGCGCGAGCGCGCCGATCGCGACCAGCCAGCCGAACGGACGCCGGTGGGCGGTCGTCGTCACGGTGGTCACAGTGCCTCCAACGTGGCGACCAGCCAGCGCCCCGAGGTGCGCCGCATGACCAGCCGGACCCGGTTGCGGTCGAGCATCTCGCCCGTCGTACTCGCGTTGCTGCGCTGCTGGTCGACGGAGGCCAGGAGGGTCACCGTGCCGGTGCCGGTCGACACCACGCCGACATCGCGCACGGTGGCCACGACGACCACCTTGTTGTCCATGATCCGGCCCTGCAACGTGCCCATGTTCGTCACGTACGTGGTGCGCATCGGGCCGGTGCACCAGTCGCGCCCGGCGGCGATGTCGTGGTCGAGGTGGCGGTAGTCGTACCCCAGCACGTCCGGCACCGCCTTCTTCGCCGCGGCGGTCGCGGCCCGCGCCGAGGCGTCCGGCCAGCTCGGTGCGGGCGCGGTGAGCCGGTCGACGCCGACCACCGCGGTCGCGCCGCCCGCCGCCAGCAGCAGAACGGCGAGCACCAACACCACCACCAGGTATCCGACCCGCACCCCGCGCCGCGCCGGTACGCCCGTGCCGTCGCCCCACGGGTGAGCCGGTGTGTACCCCGCCGGTGGCCCGGACGTCGACGGGCCGGCCCAGCCTCCCTCCGGGGAGGCCGGCGGACCGGCCGCGGGCTCGGCACCGACGCCGAACGCCGGCCCGGGCCCCGCACCGGCACCGGACGCGGGCTCTGGCGCGGGCACCGCGCCGGCACCGGACGCGGGCGGCGGTTCGGCACCGGCCGTCGAGAACGCCGCGGGCGCCCCGGACGTCGGCCCGGCGTCAGGCGATCCCGGCGCGGGCCGGTCGTCGGGCCGGGCTCCCGCCGCGGACCGCTGGCCAGGCAGCACTGCCTCGACCGCCGGGGCCCCGGCCCCCGCGGACGCCGACAGCGGTACGTGCAGGGCGCCCTCGGCCACCACCAGCTCCGGCTGTTCCAGCACCATCGGTGCGATGCCGAGCCGTTCGTGCAGCAGACCGGCGATCATCGGTACGCGGCTGCCGCCACCCACCAGGAAGACCCCGGCGAGCCGCGCCGGGGTCAGCCCGGCGCGGGCGATCACGTCGGCCATCAGGTCGACCGCCGGTGCGAGGCGCGGCCGGGCCACCTCCTCGAACTCGGTACGGGTCAGGTGCAGTGCCGCCGCCCCGGGCACGTGCACCGGTACCGACGACAGCCGGGACAGCGCCTCCTTGGCGCCGCGTACGTCGTCCCAGAACAGCCAGCGGTCCCGGTACTCGTCGGGCGAGGACGGCGCGGACAACCGCGACCAGGAGGGCACGGCGTCGGCGGCGGGGGAGAGGACCGCGCCGATCCGTTCGACCAGCGCCGCGTCCAGGTCCAGGCCGCCCAGGTCCGGCAGGCCGCCCGTGGCGAGCACCCGGTAGCCGCCCGGATCGGCCCGTACGACCGCGGCGTCGGTGGTGCCCGCACCGGCGTCCAGGACGGCGAGCGCGCCGCCGGCCGGCAGGGCCGGGCCGGGCACGGTGGCGAAGTACGCGGCGGCGGCCACCGGCTCCGGCAGCAGTGCGGCGACGGTCAACCCGGCGTTCGCGGCGGCAGCGGCGAGCGCCTCCCGGCGGGGCGCGTCCCAGTCGGCCGGATGGGTCAGCACCGCGGGCGGCAGCTCGCCGGCGACCCGGACCGCCTCGTCGGCCACCCGGCGCAGCACCGCGGCGAGCAGGTCGACGGTCGGTACCGCCGCGCCCAGCAGCACGGTGCGCTCGTCGATGCGGCGCTTGGGATTCGGCTCGTAGCGCGCGGGGTCGGTGCGGGCGCCGCGCACCGCGTCGCGGCCGACCCAGCAGACGCCGCCCGGGTCGACGAACACGGCGGAGGGCAGCAGCTCCGCGCCGTCGAACAACAACGCCCGGGTACGCCCGTCCGGCCGGCGCAGCACCGCGACCGTGTTCGACGTGCCCAGGTCGACGCCGAGCAGGAAGCCGGCCATGTCCCTCCCCTGTACCGCAATCCGGCACAGCTTAGGACAGTGTCACCAGCCGGCTCCGGACCGGCCGGTGTGCTCGCCGGACCCGATCTCGATCCGTCACGAGGTGCCGGACTCCGGCTCGTCGCCGACCTTCGGGCCGGTCTCCTCTCTCGATCGTGGCGACTCGACGAGAGGTGTGCGGAACACCAGGCGCTCCGCGCCGGTCAGCGGGTGTACCGCGGTCGGGTCGGGCGTCATGCGACTCCTCAGCTGCCGGGCTAGTGCAACTCGGGTTGCGTTAGATAGACTTCTCGCACGATCGCGACCCCGGCCGCAACGGAGTTGACGCATGCCACGACCCGGCACCGCCCGGCCCGGCGGGCGGACCGCGCGCACCCGGGCGGCGGTACGCGACGCCACGCTCGCCGAGCTGGCCGACCACGGGTACGACGGGCTCACCGTCGAGGCGGTCGCCGCCCGTGCCGGCGTCCACAAGACCACCGTGTACCGCCGGTGGGAGAGCGTCGAGGGCCTGGTCGTCGACGCGCTCGACCTGGCGTCCGGCGAGCCGTGGCCGGTGCCCGACACCGGCGAGCTGCGGGCCGACCTGCGCGCGCTGACCCGCGAGGTGCTGGTCGGCTTCACCGATCCCGCGGCCGGGCCGGCGGCGACGGCGTTCGTCGTGGCCGCCGCCCGCAACGCCGCGACCGCCGCCGCCATGCACGACTACCTCGTCGCGCGGCACGAGCAAGCCGCGCCGATCGTCACCCGGGCCGTGGACCGCGGTGAGCTGCCCACCGGTACCGACCCGGGTGACGTCGTGCGCACCGCCGTCGCGCCGCTCTACTACCGGCTGTTCGTCAGCCGCGAACCGGTCGACGCCGCCGACGCCGAACGCGCCGCCGACGCCGCCCTCGCGGCCGCCCGCGCCGGCACGTTCGTCCGGGGCTGACCGGTCAACGACGGGTCAGAGGCCGGCGGGCAGCTGGTCGGCGGTCGCCAGCACCGTGTCGACCATTCCGTACGCCCGCGCCTCCTCGGCGGTGAACCACCGGTCCCGCTCGGCGTCCGCGGCGATCCGCTCCACCGTCTGGCCGGTGTGCCGCGCGATGACCTCTTGGTTCTGCCGCTTCATGTGCAGCATGTTCTCCGCCTGGATCGCCACGTCGGACGCGGTCCCGCCGACACCGCCGGAGATCTGGTGCATGAGGATCCGGGCGTGCGGCAACGCGTACCGCTTGCCGGGGGCGCCGGCACACAGCAGCGTCTGCGCCATCGAGCCGGCCAGGCCCACCGCGTACGTCGCGACGTCGGCGCGAACGAGCTGCATCGTGTCGTACACCGCCATGCCGGCGGTCACCGAGCCGCCCGGCGAGTTGATGTAGAGCTGGATGTCGCGGGTCGGGTCCTCGGCGGACAGCAGCAGGATCTGCGCGCAGATCGCGTTCGCGTTGTCCTGCTCGACCTCCGCGCCGAGGAAGATGATCCGCTCCCGCAGCAGGCGCTGGAAGACCGGTTCCTCGACCCCGCGTACCTGTTCGTCGGCCATGACGTGACCTGCCCTCGTGTCGGCGCTCCGGACGCCGGACGGCGCCCACCGCGACCGTAGGGCGGCCGGCGGGCGCCGCGGAAGGACCGTTCGCTGACAGCGATTCCGCCGACAGCGCAACGATTTCGCTGACAGCACAACGGATCCCGGATCCCGGTGGCGCGGTCCCGGGTCCCGTCGGGGCGGTCCGGGCGTCAGGAGGCGCGGTCCCGGTCAGGCGGTGCGGTCTGGCGTCAGGTGGCGCGGTCCCGGCGGCGCAGGCGGGCGACGGCCGCGGCGACGAGCGCGCCGACCGCGAACGCCGCCACGTACGGGATCGCCCGCCGCACCAGCTGCCGCGCCCCGGTGACCTCGAACAGGTCGATCGGCGCCGCCTCGTCCGGTACGTGCTGCGTCGCCGGCGCCGCCGTGCTCGCCGCGCCCGGCCCGGCGTCCGCAACCACCGCACCGACGGTGTCCGTACCGTGCCCGGGGTCCGTGGTCGTGGCGGCGGCCGGGGCCGGGCGCAGCTGGTCGGCCACGCACGCGGCGAACTGGTCCAGCAGCCGGGCGCTGACGTCGGCCAGCATGCTCCGGCCGAACTGGGCCGGCCGGCCCGTCACGGTCAGGTCGGTGACCACGTCGACGCGGGTGCCGTCGCCGTCGGGTACCAGGGTGGCGGTGATGGTGGCGGTGGCCGTGCCCGGCCCGCGGGTCTCCCGGCCGGACGCTTCCACCACCACCCGGTGCGCCGCGTCGTCCCGCTCCGCGATCCGCCCCGATCCCTTGTACGTCAAGGAGATCGGCCCGAGCTTGACCTTGACCGTACCGGTGAAGCTGTCGCCGTCGGAGTCGGTCAGCGTGGCACCGGGCAGGCACGGCGCCACCGCCGGCAGGTCGAGCAGCCGGGCCCACGCCTCGTCGACCGGGGCCGGCACCGTGAACGTGTTCGTCAGTTCCATCGTCATGCTCCGACCGCGGCGACCAGCGCCCGGCGGGTCAGCACCCGGGACAGGTGGGCGCGGTAGTCGGCGGCGCCGTTGACGTCGCTGGGCGGATCGGTGCCCTCGTCGGCGTGCCCGGCCGCCGCGGTGACCGCGCCGATGTCCCCACCGGTACCGGTGAACGCCTGCTCCACCGCGCGGGCGCGGACCGGGCGGCGCGCCATGTTGCCCAACGCGACGCGGGTGTCGGTCACGCCGCCGCCGGCCCGGCGTACCAGGGCGGCGACGCTGACGATGGCCCACGCCTGCGCCATCCGGTTGAACTTCTCGTACCGGAAGCCCCAGCCGGCGGTGTCGCCGACGCGTACCTCGACGAGGATCTCGTCCGGCGCCATCGTGGTGGTCAGGTAGTCGACGAAGAAGTCGTCGGCGGCGATCTCGCGCCGGCCGTTCGGCCCGACGGCGACCATCGTCGCGGCGAGCGCGCACGCCGCGGCGGGCAGGTCGCCGGCCGGGTCGGCGTGCGACAGCGATCCGCCGAACGTACCGAGGTGGCGTACCTGCCGGTCGCCGACGGTGGCGGTAGCCGCGGCGAGCAGCGGCGCGTGCTCGGCGACGCGCTGGTCGTGCAGGATCTCGTCGTGCGTGGTCATCGCGCCGATCACCAGCTCGTCGCCGGCCACGCGTACGCCGTGCAGCGACTCGACGTCGCGTAGGTCGACCAGCGTGGTCGGGGCCGCGAGACGCAGGCGCAGCACGGGAAGCAGGCTCTGCCCGCCCGCGATCACCTTCGCGTCGGGGTCCGCGGCGAGCACCGCCACCGCGTCCTCCACAGTGGACGGACGGACGTAGTCGAAGCCGACCGGGATCATGACGCGCCTCCCTGCGCCTCGTGGATCGCCCGCCACACGCGCTCCGGCGTGCACGGCATGGCCACGTCCCGCACGCCGTACGGGCGGAGCGCGTCGACGACCGCGTTGACCACCGCCGGCGTCGACGCGATCGTGCCGGCCTCGCCGACTCCCTTGACACCCAACGGGTTCGTCGTCGACGGCGTCTCCGTACGGTCGAGCGTGAACGACGGCAGGTCCGCCGCGGTCGGCGGCGTGTAGTCGGCCATCGTGCCGGTGGTCAGGTTGCCGTCCGCGTCGTACACGGCGATCTCGTGCAGTGCCTGCGCGATGCCCTGCGCCAGCCCGCCGTGCACCTGGCCCTCGACGATCAGCGGGTTCACCACCGTGCCCACGTCGTCGACCGCCACGTACTTCCGGATCGTGACGCGGCCGGTCTCGGTGTCCACCTCGGCCGCGCACAGGTGCGTACCGTGCGGGAAGGAGAAGTCGTCCGGGTCCAGCACGAAGTCGGCGGAGAGCGTCGGTTCGAGCCCGTCCGGCATCGAGTGCGCGGCGAACGCGGCGAACGCCACCTCCTGGATCGTCTTCGTCGCACCCGGCGTACCGCGGACGGCGAAGGTGCCGTCGGCGAACTCCAGGTCGTCCTCGGACACCTCCAGCAGGTGCGCGGCGAGCGTCTTCGCCTTCGCCACCACCCGTTGCGCGGCCCGCCACACCGCGACACCGCCGACCGCGAGCGAGCGCGAGCCGTACGTGTCGAGCCCGGCCGGCGCGGCGGCCGTGTCCCCGTGCACCACCTCGATGTCGTCGAACGGTACGCCGAGCGTGTCCGCGACGAGCTGGCTGAACGTGGTGACATGCCCCTGCCCGTGCGGGCTGGTGCCGACGACCGCCTCGACCTTCCCGGTGGGCAGCAGCCGCACCGTCGCGGCCTCCCAGCCGCCGCCGGCGTACCCGCGCTCGCCGAGCCAGCGGGACGGCGCGAGCCCGCACATCTCCGTGTACGTCGAGACGCCGATGCCGAGCTGCACCGCGTCGTGCGCCTCGCGCCGGCGGGCCTGCTCGGCGCGCAGCCCGTCGTAGTCGAACAGCTCGCGCGCCCGGGCCGTCGCCGCCTCGTAGTTGCCCGAGTCGTACGTCAGGCCGGCGATCTGCGGGTACGGGAACTCCTCGTGGCGGATCCAGTTGCGCCGCCGCATCTCCAGCGGGTCGACGGAAAGCTCCGCGGCCAGCTCGTCCAGCAGCCGTTCGATCGCGAACGTCGCCTCCGGCCGCCCCGCACCCCGGTACGCGTCGGTCGGCGTCTTGTCGGTGAACACGCCCGTGCAACCGAACTCGTACGCGTCCATCTTGTAGATGCCGGGGAACATCGCCCGGCCCAGCAACGGGATCGCCGGCGTCAGCAGCTGCAGGTACGCGCCCATGTCGGCGAGCAGGGCGACCCGCAGGCCGCGGATCCGGCCGTCGGCGTCGGCGGCCAGTTCGAGGTCCTGGATCTGGTCCCGGCCGTGGATCGTCGCCTGGAACGCCTCGCTGCGCGTCTCCGTCCACTTCACCGGCCGGCCCAGCTTGCGCGCCAGCGCGAACAGCAGCATCTCCTCGGCGTAGATGTCCAGCTTCGAGCCGAACCCGCCGCCCACGTCCGGTGCGATCACCCGGATCCGCGACTCCGGCACCCCGCTCAGCAGCGCCAGGAACAGCCGCACGAAGTGCGGGATCTGCGTCGACGACCAGACCGTGTACTCGCCGCTCGCCGGTACCGGCGCCACCAGCACCGACCGCGGCTCCATCGCGCACGGCACCAGCCGCTGCTGCACGTACCGCCGCCTGATCAGCACCGGCGCGTCCGCGAACGCGGCGGCCACGTCGCCGAACGTGTCGGAGTACCGGAAGCAGACGTTCGTGCCGGCGTCGGCGTGCACCAGTGGCGCGCCGTCGGCCATCGCCTGCTCCATGTCGAGCACCACCGGCAGCGGCTCGTACTCGACCTCGATCGCGTCGAGCGCGTCGACCGCGTGTGCCCGGGTGTCGGCGACGACCACGGCGATCGCGTCGCCGGCGTACCGGGCCTCGTCGACGGCGAGCGGCTTGTGTTCGGGCGCCACCCAGTCCGGCGTGACCTGCCACGCCGACGGCAGCCCGGGCAGCTCGTCCGCCAGGTCCGCCCCGCTGTACGCGGCGACCACGCCCGGCTCACCGGCCGCCGCCGAGGCGTCCACGCGTACCCGGGCGTGCGCCATCGGGCTGCGCAGCAGCGCGACGTGCAGCGTGCCGGCGAGCTGGATGTTGTCGGTCCACGTGGTCTGCCCGGTCAGCAGGTGCGCGTCCTCCTTGCGCCGCCGGGCGGCGCCGACCTCGCCGTGCCGCCGGGCCGGTCCGTTCTCCGTGCGGGTCTCCGTCGTCGTCATGACGCACCCCGCAGCTCGGCCGCGGCGTCCCGGACGGCGGCCACGATGTTCTGGTACCCGGTGCACCGGCAGAGGTTGCCCTCCAGCCCCTCGCGCACCTGCTCCTCGGTCGGGTCGGGCACCTCGCGCAGCAGGTCGACCGCGGCCAGCACCATGCCGGGCGTGCAGTAGCCGCACTGCAACGCGTGCCGCTCGTGGAACGCCTTCTGCACCGGGTGCATCCCGTCGCCGTCGGACAGCCCCTGGATCGTCGTGATCTCGCCGCCGTCGGCCTGGACCGCGAGCATCGAGCAGCTCTTGACCGCCCGCCCGTCGACCAGGACCGTGCAGGCGCCGCAGTTGCCGGTGTCGCAGCCGACCGGGGTGCCGGTGCGGCCCCGGTCCTCCCGGAGGTACTGCACCAGCAGGGTTCTCGGTTCGACCTCGTCGACGGCGTCGAGCCCGTCGACGGTCACGCTGATCCGGGTCATCGGCCCTCCCGACACTCGGGTCAGCCCCGGCACGCGTCCGCCGGGGCCGGCCGGCCTACGAGCCCCGTACCTGTCGCGGCGGGGGCTCAGTCCAGACGCTACGCACCCAGTTGATCGCTCTCCGCCCGATCGCGCAAGGTTGGTCCGAAGAGGTAGCTCAGTGGTGGATGCGGCCCGAGGTCGCCGACAGCGGGGTACCCGTGCCGTGCCAGCGGCGGGCGACGATCTCCGCGGCGACGCTCACCGCCGTCTCCTCCGGCGTACGGGCGCCGATGTCCAGGCCGATCGGGGACGCCAGCCGGGCCAGCTCGGCGTCCGACAGGCCGGCCTCCGTCAGGCGCGCCAGCCGGTCGTCGTGGGTGCGCCGCGACCCCATCGCCCCCACGTACGCCAGCGGCAGGCGCAACGCCACCTCCAGCACCGGTACGTCGAACTTCGGGTCGTGGGTCAGCACGCACACGACCGTACGGGCGTCGAGCCGGCCGGCCGCCGCCTCGGCCGCCAGGTACCGGTGCGGCCAGTCGACGATCACCTCGTCCGCGTCCGGGAACCGGGCGTGGGTGGCGAAGACGGGGCGCGCGTCGCAGACCGTCACCCGGTACCCGAGGAAGCCGCCGGCGCGCGCCACGGCCGCGGCGAAGTCGATCGCCCCGAACACGAGCATCCGGGGCCGGGGAGCGTAGGAGGCCACGAACACGGTCAGGTCGTCGCCCCGCCGCTGCCCGTCGTGCCCGTACGCCAGGGTCGCGGTGCGGCCCGCCGCGAGCAGCCCCCGCGCGTCGTCGGTCACCGCGTCGTCCAGCCGCGCCGACCCCAGCGTCCCGATCCGCCCGATCCGTCCGTCCCCGCCTGTTTCGGCGCCCCCGCCGGCTCCGGCCGTCCCGGCAGGGGCGACGGTCTGCCCGATCCCGGTGGCGGTCGGGCCTGGCCAGACGACGAGGCGGCGGCCGACCCGACCGGCCGCGACGGCGGTGGCGGCGCCCGTACCGTCGACCGGCAGGGCGGCGCCCGCGCAGCGGTCCGCGACGACGGTGGCGACCGCGACCGGCCGGCCCGCGGCGACCGCGCCGGTCACCTCGGGCAGCGACGGGAAGGACGCCGCGTCGACCCGCTCGACGTACACGTCGAGGATGCCGCCGCAGGTCAGCCCGACCGCGAACGCGGTGTCGTCGGAGACGCCGTACCGCCGCAACAGCGGCACGCCGGTGTCCCGGACCTCGGTGGCGACCTCGTACAGGTCGCCCTCGACGCAGCCGCCGGACACCGAGCCGGTGACCGTACCGTCGGCGGCGACGAGCATCGCCGCGCCCGGCTGCCGCGGCGCGCTGTGCCAGGTGGCGACCACCGTGGCCAGGCCACTCGCCTCGCCGGCCGTGACCCGGTCCCGCAGCCGCGCCAGCACCTCATCCATTGCCGATCACCCCGACCAGCTCGGTCAGCGCGGCCAGGCTGTGCCCGGCCACGAACGCGTCCAGGTGCGGCGACGCCGCGACCATCCCGCCCGTCAGCGGCTCGTACCCGGCGCGTCCGGCGTGCGGGTTCACCCACACCACCCGGTACGCCAGCCGGGACAGCCGGGCCATCTGCTCGCCGAGCAGGGCCGGGTCGCCGCGTTCCCAGCCGTCGCTGGCGAGCACCACGACCGCCTGCCGGGCGGTGCCCCGCTGCCCCCACCGGTCGAGGAACGCGCGCAGCGTCTCGCCCAGCCGGGTACCGCCGCGCCAGTCCGGGATCGCCCGCCCGGCGTGCGTCAGCGCCACGTCCGGGTCGCGGGCGCGCAGCGGCCGGGTGATCCGGGTCAGCCGGGTGCCGAGCGTGAACACCTCGGTCCCGGTCGGCCGGCGGCGTACGGCGGCGTGGGCGAACCGCAGCAGGGCGTCCGCGTACGGTGCCATCGAGCCGGACACGTCGATCAGCAGCACCAGCCGGCGCGGCCGGGTACGCCGGGCGTGCCGGGCCAGGCGCAACGGTTCCCCGCCGGCCCGCAGCATCGCGCGCACCGTGCCCGCCGGATCCAGCTCGCCGCGCGCCGCCGGCCGGTACCGCCGGGACCGGCGCGGCGCGGTCGCCGGGGCGAGCAGCGCGACCAGCCGGCGTACCTCGGCGCGTTCGGCGTCGGTCAGCGTCGCCACGTCCCGGTGCCGCAGCGTCTCCGTCGCGCTCGCCGACGCCCGTACGGTCACCGTCTGGTCCGGCTCGCCCTCGGTGGTGCCGGCGTCGAAGCCGAGCGCGGGCCGTCGGGGTACCGCGGTACGGGCCTGGCGGGCGGCGGGCCGCGGCAGCGACGCGCCGAAGTACGCGGCGAACGCGGCGTCGTAGCGGGCCAGGTCGTCCGGCTCGCCGCACAGGGTGAGCCGGCCGGCCCAGTACAGCGCGCGCGGGTCGGCCGCGCCGAGTGCGTCGACCGCCGCCAGCATCGCCTGCGTACGCTGCGCCTCGGCCGGCACGCCCGCGGCGCGTACCGCCCGGACGAAGCCGACGAGCACCGCCGTACCGTCGCCGTCGCGCCGACCGGCGACGTCGCCGGTCGCGGTGGTCATGGTGCGGTCCCGGGGTCGAGGACGGCGGCGGCACGGACCCGTTCGGTGTCCTCCCGGTACTTGAGGACCGCGCCGAGGGTCGCGGCGGCGACGTCCGGGTCGAGTTCGGTGGCGCCGAGTGCGACGACGGCCGCCGCCCAGTCGATCGCCTCCGCGACGCCGGGCGGCTTCAGCAGGTCGAGCGTGCGCATCCGGGCGGTCGCCGCCGCCACCTGCCCGGCGAGCCGCGCGGTGATCTCGGGCAGCCGGGACCGTACGATCGCGATCTCGCGCTCGGTGTCCGGATGGTCGAGCCAGTGGTAGAGGCAGCGGCGTTTCAGCGCGTCGTGCACCTCCCGGGTGCGGTTCGAGGTCAGCACCGTGACCGGCCGGTGCTCGGCCTCGATCCGGCCCAGCTCCGGCACCGTGACCGCGGCGTCCGCCAGCACCTCCAGCAGGTACGCCTCGAACTCGTCGTCGGCCCGGTCCACCTCGTCGACGAGCAGTACGCACGGGCTGGTGGTCAGCGCCGCGAGCAGCGGGCGGGCGATGAGGAAGCGCCGGTCGTACAGCTCGGCTTCGAGCGCGGCCGGGTCGGTGCCGGCGCCGGCCGCCTGCACGGCGCGCAGGTGCAGCAGCTGGCGGGGGAAGTCCCAGTCGTACAGGGCCTGCGCGGCGGACAGGCCCTCGTAGCACTGGAGCCGGATCGCCGTCGCCCCGGTCGCCTCGGCCAGCGCCGTCGCGAACGACGTCTTCCCGACCCCGGCGTCGCCCTCCAGGAACACCGGCCGCCCCAGCCGGATCGCGAGGTACCCGGCGGTGGCGAGCCCGTCGTCGGCCAGGTAGCCGGTGCGGGCCAGCGCCGCCGCGAGCGCGGCGGGCGACTCCGGCACCGGGAACGGCGACCCCATCGCCCCACTATGCGCGCCGGTGCGACGCCCCGCCCACCGATCACCGCCGCCGCGCGTGGATCGCACCCCGCCGCCCCGTTCGCCCGTCAGCCGTGCGGCGCGGGTCGCGGTGGGGCCGGTGGTACGTCGAGGTCGGTGTCGTCGCCGAGGCCGGTGCAGTCGACGGCGGTGACGTCGTGCCGGGCCAGGTACGGCCGGGCGCCGGTGTCGCCGACGGCGAGCGCCGCCACGCCCGGCCAGTGGTCGCGGCCGAGGAGGACGGGATGACCGCGGCGCCCGGCGTACGAGGCGGCGGCGAGGGCGTCGGGTGCGGCGACGGCGCGCAGGCGGGCGACGGCCCCGGCGGTGACGTGCGGGGTGTCGACGAGCAGCACGAGCACCGCGTCGCAGCCGGCGGGCAGCGCGGCGAGCCCGGCCCGCAGCGAGGACCCCATGCCGGTGGCCCAGTCCGGGTTGCGTACCGGGCGGACGGGGCCGAGGTCGGCCCGGGCGAGGACGTCGTCGGCGGCGGCGCCGAGCACCACGGTCACCGGGTCGCAGCCGCCGGCGGCGAGGGTACGCGCGGCGCGTTCGACGAGCAGTGATCCGTCGAGGGTGACGAGCGCCTTGGGCGTCCCGTACCGCCGGCCGGCGCCGGCCGCGAGCACCAGCCCGGCGACCGCACTGTCCACTGTGGACACCAGAACCGCTCAGGCCAGGCAGGCGAGCGCGGTGCGCAGCTCGGGTGCCAGCGGATGGTCGGCGGGCAGCCGGGCCACCGTGGCCTCGACGAACTCGGCCGGGGACAGCTGCGCGCCCACCGTCTCCGTCTGCACCCGCCAGCGGTTGTCGGACACGTCCACCCGTACCGGCCGGTCCTGCTCGGCGAGCACGAACGCGCCGAACCGGGCGCGCCAGTCCGTCCGCACCGGCTCCTCGGCCGGCGGTGTCCGGTAGCCAGCGTCGTCGGCGTGCGTCGCGAACTCCGCCGCGTAGTGCATCGTCTGCAACCCCACCGGGTACGGCCCGGCCATCGTCGGCAGGCTCGCGTCCCGGCCGCGCGCCCGCATCCGGTCCCGGGTACGCGCGCTCGCGGCGCGCCACTCGGCGAGCACGTCGGCGACGGGCAGGTCGTGGCGCTGGCGTACGCACCAGGCGTTGAAGCCGTCCATGTCGGTCACCCCGGCCTCGCCGAGCGTCGTCATCAGCCCGGCCACGTCGTCGTCCAGGCAGGCGTGGTTGTACACCTCCTCGCCGGCCAGGTGCCCGAGCACGTCCCGGACCGACCAGCCGGCGCAGCGGGACGGGGCGTCCCAGTCCGCCCCGGACAGCGCCGAGAAGTACTCGTCGAGCCGCCGCGCCTCGTCGTCCAGCAACGCGAACGGGTCCAGGTCCGAAAGCGTGTCCGCCATGCCGTCCACCCCCGAAATCCTCTATGCCGCAAGCTACTCCGCCGACGTCCTCAGCGTTCCCGGAGCAGCGCGGCGATGCGGGCCAACCGTGGGTCGGCGCGCAGCTCGGGTACGGACTCCGGCAGCCGGATCCGCCAGTTCGGGTACTCGGTGGTCGTGCCGGGCAGGTTCGGCGCGCGCGGCTCATCGAGGACGTCGGTGAGCGCGGCCAGCCGGATCCGGCACGGCGTACGCGCCAGCAGGGCGTGCATCGCCACGACCGCCTCGTCCGTACCGCCGCCGGGGGAGAGCAGCCGCTCGGCCCGCAGCAGCCGCAGCAGCTCGTCGCGTTCGGCGATCGCGCGGGCGGCGTCGGCGGCGGAGAGCAGGCCCAGCGCCTCGCGTACCCGGGTGGATTCGCCGGTCACGAAGCCGGCCGCGGTGGGCAGGTCGTGCGTGCTGATGCTGGCGACCGCGTCGCGCGGCCACGCCGTCGGCGGCAGCAGCGAGCCGGCGTCGTCCCGGGCGAACCACAGCACCGCGCAGCCGAGCATGTGCCGGGTCCGCAGCGCCTCGGTCACCTCGGGCCGTACCGTGCCGAGGTCCTCGCCGACGACCGCCACACCGTGCCGGTACGCGGCGAGTGTCAGCGCGCCGAGCAGCGCCGCCGCGTCGTAGCTGACGTACGTGCCGTCGGCGGGCGAGCCGCCCGGCGGGATCCACCACAGCCGGAACAGCCCCGCCACGTGGTCGACGCGCAGCCCGCCGCCCAGCCGGCACGCCGCGTCCAGCACCTCGCGGTACGCGGAATACCCGGTGGCGTCGAGCCGGTCCGGCCGCCACGGCGGCAGCCCCCAGTCCTGCCCGGCGGTCGTGAACGCGTCCGGCGGCGCGCCGACCGACACCCGGCCCGCCAGCACGTCCTGGTACGCCCAGGCGTCGGCGCCGCCGGCCGCCACGCCCACCGGCAGGTCGGACAGCATCCCGACGGGCATCGGTGCGGCGGCGGCACGTACCTCGGCGAGCTGGTCGGCGCAGCGGCGTTGCAGCCACGCGTGGAAGCCGATCCGGTCGGGGCCGGCCGCGGCGGTGGCGGCCGGGCCGGGCCGGCGCAGCGGGGCTGGCCAGCGCCGCCAGTCCGCGCCGTGCCGGTCGGCCAGCGCGCAGAACGTCGCGTACCCGGCCGGATCGGTCACCGGTGCGGGCGCCGCCAGCGGCCACAGCAGCTCCAGCGCCGCGCGCTTCGCCGCCCACACCGCGTCGTAGTCGACCAGCTCGCCGGTGTCCGGCCGCAGTGCGTCGATCTTGCCGCGGGTCGCCTCGTCGGCGCGGGAGTACTCGGGTGTCGCGGTGACGCGCAGGTACAGCGGGTTGGCGAAGCGGCGGCTGTCCGGCGAGTACGGCGAGGCCGGCACCGGCGGCACCAGGCTCGGCGCGCACAGCGGGTTGCACAGCACCGTACCGGCGCCCAGCTCCGCACCGAACCGGACGACGTCCGCCAGGTCGGCATAGTCGCCCATGCCCCACGACTCCGGCGAGTGCAGCGCGTACGCCTGCACCGCGAGGCCCCACATGTCCGGTACGGGCGGCAGTGCGTCCGGTGCCACCAGCACCGCCGTCTCGCCGCCCCGGTGCGCCAGCGTGTACCAGCCGGGCGGCAGCGTCGCGGGCAGCTCGTCGGCGACGCGCCGTTCGCCGCCGTCCTCGTCCCGCAGGATCCCCGCCGGCACCGGGTACGCCCGGCCGGCCGGCACCGTGACCGTGGCGGGACGCCGGGCGCGCAGCTCGGCGAGCGACCGGCGTACCGCGGTCGGGGTGGCGGCGTCGACGTCGAGTTGGGCGAGGACGGCGACGACCACGTCGGGGGACACGTCGACCCGGCGCCCGGCGCCGTCGGTGTACGCGCAGGCGACGCCTGCCGCGGCGGCCAGATCGGCGAGGTGGGCGTCCATGTACGTGAGTGTCGCAAGCGGCCCGGTGTCGTCGGGGCGTTTCGTCCCGCCCGCCCGCCGGCTTCGCCGAACGGCTCCGGTGCGCCGGCTCGATGACTACCGTCGGCGGTGACGCGCCCGGACGGCCGTTGGGGGAGGGCACAGTGTCGAGCGACAGTTACCTCGGTCCGGGAGACCTCGGCCCGGATCCGCTGAACGAGCTGCTGTCCCGGTTCCTCGGCGGCGGCTCCCTGCGCCAGCCGGTACGCCGGGTTGACATCGGCCGGCTGATGTCCGGCGAGGCCCGGGAGCTGGTCGCCGCCGCGGCGCGGCAGGCCGGCGCGTGGGGCGACCGCGAACTCGACACGTACCACCTGCTGTGGGCGGCGACGAAGCAGGAACACACCCGGCAGATGCTGGCCCGGGCCGGCGCCGACCCGGACCAGCTGGCGGACCGGATCGCGGCGGCGGTCGACACCGGCGACGCGCAGGAGGGGCCGGCGACGCTGACCCCGGCCGCGAAGCGGGCGTTCCTCGACTCGCACCAGATCGCCCGGGGCATGGGCGCCACGTACATCGGGCCGGAGCACGTGCTGCTGGCGCTCGACGCCAACCCGGAGTCGGAGGCGGGCCGGCTGCTGCGGGCGCTGCGGATCGGGCCGGCGGAGCTGGCCGCGGGCGCGCAGGCCACCGGCGCCCAGGAGGCGCCGCGGGAGAGCACCACCCCGACGCTGGACCAGTTCGGCCGGGACCTGACCGCCGACGCCCGCGACGGCCGGGTCGACCCGGTCGTCGGCCGTACCGGCGAGATCGAGCAGACCGTCGAGGTGCTGTCCCGGCGTACCAAGAACAACCCGGTCCTGATCGGCGAGGCCGGCGTCGGCAAGACGGCGATCGTGGAGGGACTGGCGCAGCGGATCGTCGACGGCGCCGTACCGAAGGTGCTCGCCGGCCGGCGTGTCCTCCAGCTCGACCTGTCCGGGCTGGTCGCCGGCACGCGCTACCGCGGCGACTTCGAGGAACGGCTGCGGAAGGTCATCGACGAGATCCGCGCGAACGGCGACGAACTGATCGTGTTCATCGACGAGCTGCACACGATGGTCGGTGCCGGCGGGGGCGGCGGCGAGGGCGGCGGCTCGATGGACGCCGGCAACATGCTCAAGCCGGCGCTGGCCCGCGGCGAGCTGCACGTGGTCGGCGCGACCACCCTCGACGAGTACCGGCGGTACATCGAGAAGGACGCGGCGCTCGCCCGCCGCTTCCAGCCGATCCTGGTACCCGAGCCGAGCGTGGAGGAGACCGTCGCGATCCTGCGCGGGCTGCGTGACAGGTACGAGGCGCACCACCAGATCCGGTACACCGACGAGAGTCTCGTCGCCGCCGCGGAGCTGTCCGACCGGTATCTGACCGACCGGTTCCTGCCGGACAAGGCGATCGACCTGATGGACCAGGCCGGCGCTCGGGTACGGCTGCGTTCGCTGGCGCCGGACGACTCCGCGCGCGAGCTGACCGACCGGGTCGACGAGCTGCGCCGGGACAAGGACCAGGCCGTCGACGCCGAGGACTACGAGCGGGCCTGCGCGCTGCGCGACGAGATCGGCGAGCTGGAGCAGCGGATCGAGCAGCGCCCCGACGGCGGCGTCGACGTACCCGAGGTACGCGTGGCCGACATCGCCGAGGTCGTGTCGCGGGCCACCGGCGTACCGGTGGCGGAGCTGACGCAGGAGGAGCGCGACAGGCTGCTGAAGCTGGAGGACCGGCTGCACGAGCGGGTCGTCGGCCAGGACGACGCGGTGAGCGCCGTGGCCGAGGCGGTACGCCGGTCCCGGTCCGGCCTCGCCGACGAGAACCGCCCGGTCGGCAGCTTCCTGTTCCTCGGCCCGACCGGCGTGGGCAAGACGGAGCTGGCCCGCGCGCTGGCCGAGGCGCTGTTCGGTGACGAGGACCGGATGATCCGCCTCGACATGAGCGAGTACTCGGAGCGGCACACGGTGTCCCGGCTGGTCGGCGCGCCGCCCGGGTACGTCGGGTACGAGGAGGCGGGGCAGCTGACGGAGCCGGTCCGGCGCCACCCGTACTCGGTGGTCCTGGTGGACGAGCTGGAGAAGGCGCACCCGGACGTGATCAAGACGCTGCTGCAGGTGCTCGACGACGGGCGGCTGACCGACGGGCAGGGCCGCACGGTCGACTTCACGAACACCGTGCTGATCATGACGAGCAACCTCGGTTCGGACCTGATCTCGGGACAGGGCGCCGCGATCGGCTTCCGGTCGGGCGGCCCGGCGGAGGGTTCCGGCGAGGTCGACCCGGAACTGTCGGACCGGCTGATGCGGCGGCTGCGCGAGGCGTTCCCGCCCGAGTTCCTGAACCGGATCGACGAGATCATCGTGTTCCGCGGGCTGGGCCGCGACGAGCTGCGGCAGATCACCGAGCTGCTGCTGTCGCACACCGAGCGGCGAGTGCACGGCCAGGGCGTCGACCTGACCGTCACCCCACCGGCGGTCGACTGGCTCACCGAGAAGGGGTACGACCCGCAGTTCGGCGCCCGGCCGTTGCGCCGCACGATCCAGCGCGAGGTGGAGAACCGGCTGTCGTCGATGCTGCTGTCCGGTGAGCTGTCCGAGGGACAGCTCGTCGTCGTCGACGCGGTGGACGGGCACCTCACGTTCCGCGCCGAGACCCCGGCGCACGCCTGAGCCCGTCCGGGTTTCAGGGGTCGGACCACGGGTAGGGGGCGGGCATGGTGGAACCAGGCAACAGCAAGCACGCCGACTGGCGCGACGACGCACTGGCACGCGAGGACCGGGAGTACGTGCAGGGTGGGCACTCCTCCCGTGCCGAGTCCTGGCGCGAGGAACAGGGCTCCACCGGGCCGGGCCAGCCGGAACCGGAGGCGATGCCCGAGGCCGAGGGCGTCGGCGGTACCCCGCCCGGCATGGACGCCGCGGACGTCAGCGGACGCAGCGACCTCGCCCGGCTGCTGTCGCCGCGCGAGTTCCCGGCCGACGCGGTACGCCTCGCCGACGCCGCGGCGCGCAACGGCGGCGCGGACGACCTGGTCGCCCTGCTCCGCGCGCTGCCGACCGACCGCACCTTCCGCACCGTCACCGACGTGTGGTCGGCGCTCGGCCACGGCACCGAGGACGACGCCCGCCGGTTCTGACCACCCGTCAGTTGCGGTGTCCGCCGCGGGCGACGAGCGGGACGACGTACCAGAACAGCACGAACCATGCGGTGACCCCGGCGGCGACGGCCGCCGCGACCGGGGCGGAGAACACCACGTCCACGACCAGGTAGACGGAGCCGACGACCGCGGCGACGAGGAACGCCAGGCCGCCGGCCGCCATCCGGTGCGCGGCGGTCACCAGCCGGGGCCGCAGGTGCCGGCGGAACACGATCCGGTGGTAGCTGACCGGCGCGATCAGCAGGCCGGCCGCGAGGGACGCGGCGACGAGCGTCGCGACGTACACGACGCGGTCGGTCAGGCCGAGCGCGGCGAACCGGTTCGTGAACGCCAGCGTCAGCAGGAATGCGAACAGCAGCTGCACCCCGGTCTGCGCCACGCGCAGCTCCTGGAGCAGCTCGTGCAGGTTGCGGGTGAGCCGCTCCGCCTCCGTCTCCTGCACGTCGCCGGCCATCAGGACGGCGGGCCGGCGAGGACGGCGCGGGTCTCGGCGGCGACCTGCTGGATCTCGCCGGTCGGTACCACCAGCACCGGTACGGCCGCGCCGACCGGGCTGATCACCGCCGGCTTGTCTCCTACCGCGTCGGACAGCAGTTCCGGCAGGCCGAGCACGCGCAGCCCGCCGCACACCTCGGCGCGTACCTCCGGCTGGTCGGTGCCGATCTCGCCGGTGAACACGACCGCGTCGAGCCGGTCCAGGCTCGCGACCATCGCGGCCACGCCCCGGCGTACCCGGTGGGTGAAGACGGCGAGGGCGTGCGCGGCGGCCCGGTCGCCGCGGCGCCGGGAGCGGACCAGCTCGCGGGTGTCGTCGGAGCTGCCGGACAGCCCGAGCAGGCCGGACCGGTGGTTGAGCGCGTCGGACAGGTCGGCCGCGGTCAGCCCGTGTTCGGTCTGCAACCACAGCAGCAGGCCCGGGTCGACGCTGCCGCTGCGCCGGCTCATCGCCATGCCCTCCAACGGGGTGAGGCCCATCGTCGTGTCGACGCTGTGCCCGTCGCGTACCGCGCAGGCCGAGCAGCCGCCGCCGAGGTGCGTCAGCACGACCTGCAGGTCGTCGGCGGGCCGGCCGAGCAGCGCGGCGGCCTGCCGCAGCGACCACGCGTAGGACAGGCCGTGGAAGCCGTAGCGGCGCAGGCCGTAGCGCTCGGTCCACTCGTGCGGCAGCGCGTACGTGCGGGCAGCGGCGGGCAGCGCGGCGTGGAACCCGGTGTCGAGGCACGCCACCTGCGTCGTGTCCGGCAGTGCCGCGCTCACCGCGGAAAGCGCCGCCAGCGCCTGCGGTACGTGCAGCGGCGCGAGGACGGCGGCGTCGGCAAGCTCGGCGCGTACCGCGGCGTCGACCACGATCGGGCCGGTCAGGTCCGGGCCGCCGTGCACGAAGCGGTGCCCGACGGCGGCGACCGGCCCGAGCCCCGGTACCAGCTCGGCCAGTTCGCCGGCGGTGGACAGGTCGTGGGTGGCGGACACGGTGCCGTCCGGCGCGACCAGCGACAGGTGCAGGCTGGCCGAACCGGCGTCCACCACCATCACCGGCAGCGTCATCGGCGCCCCTCCGGCCCCGGCCGTACCGGGCCGGTCACGGCACGGTCTTCTCGATCGCGGCCGGGCCCTCCTCGTCGAGTTCCCGGCGCGCCTTCGCGACGTTCGCCGGCGTCGGGTCCTCGCCCTCGGCCTTGGCCAGGTCCTCCGGATCCCAGGGCTGGTCGGCCCCGGTACGCGGCTCGAACTTCTCGCGTTCCGTCATCGCGGTCACCCCTCCCGTTCGGGTACCCATCCGTGCGGCGGGCTACCCTTCGCGGCCATCGTCACCCCGGGGACGCCCGCACCGGGCGAGAACGACGAGGAAGGCGTTGCCGGCGATGGCTACCCTGCCGGGATGTTCCCCGACCCGCCGCTGTTCCCGGCCCGGCACGTGCTCTGCGTACTCGCCGCCGACGACGACCTGACCGCGATCGAGAAAGCGGCCCACAGCCACGGGTTCCGGCTCGACGGCGACTACTCGTCGAGCACGCCGGACGAGGCGATGCCGGCGGCGTTCGACGGATGCGCCGACGGCTCGTTCACCGACGCGGACCGGGCCGCGGTGGCCGCGCACCGCGGCGTCGCGTACCTGCTCGGGCCGCGCTTCCTGCCGCCGGGCACCGAGGACGACGTGTCGCGGGCGGCGCTGGCGCTGACGGCGGAGCTGCTGCGGGCCGGCGCGCTCGCGGTCAAGAACGACAGCAGCATCGTCACGCACGGCCGGGACCGCTGGCTCACGCTCGCCGCCGCCGACGACATCGTCGGCGCCTGGGTACGCCTGCCCATCCTCGACGGGGACCTGTTGTACAGCACCGGAATGCACCTGCTCGGCCGGCCCGACGTGGAGCTCGAACACGACGGCGACGCCGGGCGGCTCGACGAGTGGCGCGAGCTGATGCACGGGCTCGTCGCGTACCAGGTGGTCGACGACGGGCGGATGACGGACGGCGAGGGCTTCCGGCTCGCGGCCGACGCGCCGCGCTGGGTGCTCCGACGTACCGGGTGCACCCGCTACGACACCGACGACCTCTCCCACAACCCGTACGGTTACTGGCGCCTCGTCCCGTGACCTTTCGCCCTGGGCGTTTCGGGTGGATGATGATCTCCTTCGCGCAATTGCCGCGTTCGGTGGGAGGCCCCCCATGCCCGGTCTGGCGCAACCCTTCCAGCAACCCCTGACGCCGCTCGGCGGCACGCTCGGCAGCACCCTGCTGGCTCTCGTACCGGTGGCGGTCCTGCTCGTGCTGCTGGCGGCGGTGAAGCTCTCCGCCTGGCAGGCGGTCCTCGTCGGCTCGGCGGTGACCGTGCTGATGGGCATCTTCCTGTGGCACGCCCCGGCCGGCGACACGCTCGCCGCGTACGGCCTGGGCGCCGCGACCGGCACGTGGTCGGTCGACTGGATCGTGTTCTGGGGCGTGATCATCTACAACACGATGCGGGTCACCGGCGCGTTCTCCTCGTTCACGAAATGGTTGGTACACCAGGCGACCGCGGACATCCGGGTGCAGACGATACTGCTCGCCTGGGCGTTCGGCGCGCTGATGGAGGGCCTCGTCGGCTTCGGGTACCCGTGGGCGGTCGTGGCGCCGATCCTCGTGACGCTCGGCGTCGCCGATCTCGCCGCGATCCGGGTCGCCGCGATCGCCAACAACGCGCCCGTCTCGTACGGGGCGCTCGGCGCGCCGGTGATCGGCCTCGCCGCCGTGACGGGGCTGCCGCTGCTCGACCTGTCGGCGTCGATCGGCAAGATCGTCGCGGTGCTGGCGTTGCTGCCGCCGTGGATCCTGATCGTCCTGGTGACGGGCCGGCGGGGGCTGCGGGACGGCTGGCCGCTGGCGATCGTCGGTTCCCTCGGGTACATCGCCGGGCAGTTCCCGGTGTCGCAGTGGGTCGGGCCGTACCTGCCGGACATCACCGGCTCGCTGGTCTGCTTCGCCGCGCTGCTGGTGCTGCTGAAGTTCTGGCGCCCCAAGCGGACCCTCGGCTTCGGCGGCGTCGAGCTGCCACCGTCCACAGTGGACGAAACCGGGCCGGGCTGGCGCTCGGCGGTACGCGGGCTGACGCCGTTCGGGATCCTCGTGGTCGTCGTCGTGGCGTGGACCGGGCCGTGGTCACCGCTGCCGAAGTGGGTACCGTTCGCGCCGGCCGTGTCGGCGGTCGGTTCGTTGACCGGTAAGCCGGTCAACGTCGCCTGGTCGTTCGCACCGTTCGTCGCCGGCACCGCGATCCTGGTCAGCGCGCTGATCGTCGCGGCGGTGCTGCGTCCGACGCGGGCCCAGATCCGTACCGTCTTCCGGGACACGGTGCGCCAGATGTGGGGCGCGCTGCTGGTCGGGCCGCTCATCTTCGGCCTGGCGTACGTGTTCAACTTCGCCGGGATGGCCAGCTCCATGGCGCACGGCTTCGCCGAGCTGGGCGTCTGGTTCATCGTCGTGGCGCCGCTGCTCGGCTGGATCGCCGTCGCCCTGTCCGGCAGCAACACCTCGTCGAACGCGGTCTTCGGCGCGTTCCAGCTGTCGGTGGCCCGGATCCTCGGCGCGCCGCCGTTGCTGTTCCCGTCGCTGAACTCGGTCGGCGCCGAGGTCGGCAAGCCCGTCGCGCCGCAGACCGCCAGCGTCGGGGTGTCCACGACCCGCTTCGTCCGTAACGAGGGCGAGGTCATCCGCTACAACATGGGCTGGACCCTGGTCATCCTCGCCTGGCTCGTCCTCGTCGGCCTTCTCTACTACTTCCTCTTCCCCTCCGCAATGCGGCTCTGAAAGGGCCGCGGGCCGGATCCGTTCTCATGCCTTCAAGGGGAATGAGGCGCGGTCGCGGCCGAGGAGGGCCAGGATGGTGTCCATTGTGGACGCCTCGGGCGGCGTGGCGAGCGACGGCGCGAACGCGGAGCCGGGTGCGGTCCGCGCCGCCCCGTCCGGTACGGCGCGGGCCACGTCCAGTGCGGCGGCCAGCACGGCGTCGTCCTCCGGGTACGGCACGCCGAGCGCGGCGGCCACGTCCCAGCCGTGCACGACGTAGTCGACGAGGTGGAACCCGATCGCCTGCGCCGCCGGGAAGTCCGGCGCGCGGGTGATCTCGGGCAGCACGAACCGCTCGGCCGGGGTGGCGAACGCCGCGGTCACCGCCTCGGCCGCCGCCGCATAGGCGGCGACGGGGTCGTCGGCGGGTGTCTCGCGCCACACGTCGGGGTCCGCTCCGTGGCCGGCCGCGGCGGCGGCGAAGCCGCGGTGCTGCGCGGTCATGTGCGCGAGCAGTGCGGTGAGGTCCCAGTCGGCGCACGGGGTGGGGCGGCCGAGGTCGCCGGGCCGTACCCGCTGGACGGTCGCGACGCTGCCGGCGACCGCGCGCCGGTCCAGCTCGACCAGATCATTGATATGCATGTGCTTACGATGTGCTCACGCACATGGTTTGTCAAGGCGTAGATTCCGCACATGGCCGAGCCGACCCGACCCGACCTCGCGGCGATGATCGTTCCGCTGGGACGGTCCCTGATGGCCGCCGAGCAGCCCATCCTCGCCGCGCACGACCTGACGATGTGGGGTTACATCGTGCTCAACCGGCTCCGCACCGAGCCGGTGCGTACCCAGGCGGCGTTGGCCGAGGCGATCGGCGCCGACAAGACGCGGATCATCACCGTCCTGGACGGGCTCCAGCGCCGCGGGCTGATCGCGCGCGAGCCCGACCCGGCCGACCGCCGGGTACGCCTGGTGTCGCTGACCGCCGAGGGCCGCCGGGTACGCGACGCGACGCGCGACGCCATCCAACGCAACGAGGAACGCGTGCTGCGCGCGCTGCCCGAGCAGGAACGGCGCGCGTTCGTCCGCGCCCTGCGTACCCTCGCCGACCTGCCCCGCGAGACGATCCTTGGCGACGACGCGCCCTGACGACGCGGGCAGTGCGGGTCAGGAGGCGCGGGCGCCGCGTACCTCGAGGTGGTCGAGGAGGTCCTGGGTTGCGGCGGCGATCGTCTCGACGGCCCGGTCGAACGCCTCGGCGTTGTGCGCGGCCGGCGCCCGGAACCCGCTGATCTTCCGCACGTACTGCAGGGCTGCGGCGCGCACGTCCGCATCGGTCACGTCCGTCGAGTACGGCTCGCGCAACGTCTTGATGCTTCGGCACATGCCTCGAAGGGTACGCGGCCGTGGGTGGGCGCGCCCGGATCCGCCCACCGGCGGGCAAGGCCGACAGCAGGGCGGTTCGGGGCGATCGCGGACGGGCGGGCAAGGACCCTTGACCAGGCCGATTGCCGTCAGGTAAAACGTCGTACCAAGTTGGTAAAACGTTTGTTCCCATCGGCGGGAGGCCCCGGGTGCGCACCGTGACGCGGTACTTCGAGGACATCGCCGTGGGGGAGCGGCGCGAGACGACCGGCCGCACCATCACCGAGTCCGACATCGTCCTGCACGCCGGGCAGACCGGCGACTGGTTCCCGCACCACGTGGACGCCGAGTGGTGCGCGACGCAGCCGTTCGGACAGCGCATCGCGCACGGCACGCTGGTGCTGTCGGTGGCGGTCGGGATGACCGCCGGCGACATCAACCCCGCCTCGATGAGCTACGGGTACGACCGGATCCGGTTCGTCGCGCCCGTGCACATCGGCGACACGATCCGGGTCGCCGCCGAGATCACCGGCACCCGCGAGCACGCGAAGCGCCCCGACGCCGGCCTGGTCGACGAGCAGGTCACGGTGACCAACCAGCACGGCGCCATCGTGCTCGTGCTCACCCACGTGTACCTCGTCGACCGGCGGCCCGCGTGACGCGCACGGCGAACCTCCAGGCGGTGGCCGAGCGGGCCGGCGTGTCCGTGTCCCTGGTGTCCCGCATCCTGTCCGGCGACGACGCGGTACGCGCGCGCCCCGAGACGCGCGAACGGGTCCGCGCCGCCGCGCGCGAGCTCGGGTACCGGCCGCACGGCGCGGCGCGGGCGCTGCGGCTGGCGAAGGCGGGCGCGCTCGGCCTGGTCGTGCACGACATGTCGAACCCGATCCACGCCGAGATCATCCGCGGCGCGCAGGCCGCCGCCACCGCACGCGGTCAGGTCCTGCTGCTGTCCGACGCGGCGCAGCTCGCCGGCAACCCCGACGCGTTCGCGCAGCTCGTCGGCCCGGGGCGGATCGACGGGCTGCTCTGGCAGGGCAGCGGTGAGTCCTACGACGACGAGCTGACCGCCCGCGCCGCCGAGCACCTGCCGACGCTGCTGGTGAACAGCCGCAGCCGCGCCGGCGTACCGGCGCTGCGGCTGGACGACGAGCGGGCCGCGCGGCTGGCCGTCCGGCACCTGGTCGACCTCGGCCACCGCGACATCGCGTACCTCGGCGGGCGGCCAGGCGCCGACCTGACCGAGCGCCGCCACGCCGGGTACGTCACGGAGCTTGCCACGCACGGGATCCCGGTCCGTGGCGAGTGGACGGTCGAGCGGGAGTGGGACGCCCCCGCCGGGTACGCCGGGATGACCGAGCTGCTGTCCGAGCGGCCCCTGCCGACCGCGGTGTTCGTCGCGAACGTCGTCGTCGCGGTCGGCGCGCTCGCCGCCGCCCGCGAGGCCGGCGTACGGGTGCCCGAGGACTTGTCCGTGGTGGCGGTGCACGACGCCTGGTTCGTGGCGCACGGCGCGCCGCCGCTGACGACGGTACGGCTGCCGCTGGGCCGGCTCGGCGAGACCGCGGTGGCGATGCTGCTCGACGGCGACGAGTCCCGCGCCGGCGGCGGCCTGGTCATCGACACCCCCGCACCGGAGCTGCTGGTCCGCGGCTCGACGCACACGTACGAAGGAGCACGGTGAGTTCGCTGCGCGGCATGACGTGGAGCCACCGGCGCGGTCTCGCGCCGCTGCTGCACGCGACGGAGCGGTACGGCGTCGCGATCGACTGGGACGCCCGGTCGCTGCGCGAGTTCGAGGACACGCCCGTCGCGGAGCTGGCCGCCCGGTACGACCTGGTCGCGATCGACCATCCGTTCATGGGGCAGGCCGCGGCAACGGGGGCGTTCCGCGCGCTGGACGAGCTGCTGCCGGCGGACGTGCTCGCCGAGCAGGCGGCCGGCAGCGTCGGGCCGAGCTTCCGCAGCTACACGTGGGCCGGGCACCAGTGGGCGCTGCCGATGGACGCCGCCGCGCAGGTCTCCGCGTACCGGCCGGATCTGGTGGACGCGGCGCCGGCGAGCTGGGCCGAGGCGGAGGAGCTGCTGCGCGCGCTGCCCGCCGGTACCGTCGGCAAGCTCCCCGCGAACCCGACGCACCTGTGGGCCAGCTTCCTCACCCTGTGCCACCACGAGGCCGGCCCGTCCCGTACCGAGGTCGGCGTGCAGGGCCGCCCGGTGTGGTGGCCGGCGGACGGGATCGTGCCGGACGTCGCCGCCGCGGCCGCCGCCGCGCTCTACCGCCTGCTCGCGCTCGTCGACCCGGGATCCCTTGCACAGGACCCGATCCAGGTACTCGACGAGATGGCCGCCGGTGCTCCCGTGGCGTACGCGCCGCTGGTCTTCGGCTACTCCAACTACGCCCGGGACGGCTACGGCGCGCGGCTGGTCCGCTTCGCCGACGCGCCCGGCCCGGACGGTACGCCCGCCGGCACCATGCTCGGCGGCGTCGGGCTCGCGGTCTCCGCCGCCTGTGCCGATCCGGCGGCGGCGGCCCGGTTCGCCGCGTCCGTCGTCGCGCCGGACTTCCAGGCCGACGGGTACGCCCACGCCGGCGGCCAGCCCGGCCACCGCCGCGCCTGGACCGACCCGGTCGTCAACGAACTGACGCACGGCTTCTTCGCCGACACCCTCGCCACCCTCGACGCCTCCTTCGTCCGCGGCCGTGACACCGGCTACCCCGCGTACCAGAGCGACGCGGGCGAGCTGCTGCACGAGCTGGTACGCCGGCGCGAGTCGCCCGCCGCCATCGTCACCGCGCTCACCGAACGCTGGCGGCGCACGTGACCACCCTGGCCGGGCTGACCCGCCGGGCGCACGAGCGGTACGCCGCCGCGCCCGCGGTGTACGACGGCGCCCGCTGGCTGAGCTTCGCGGAGCTGGGCGCGGCGGCGCGGCGCGTCGCGCACCGGCTGGCCGCGGCCGGCGTACGGCCGGGGGACCGGGTGGTGCTCGCCCTCGACAACCGGCCCGAGGTGCTGGTCGTCGAACACGCGCTGTACGCCACCGGCCTGGTCCGCGTCGCTTTGTCGAGCCGGCTGCACGGCCGCGAGGTCGCCGCGATCGCCGCGGACTGCGGCGCCGCCGTCGTCCTCTGCGAGGATCCCGCCGGCATCGACACCCCGGGCCTGGTGGTGTCGGGGGAGGGTCTGGCCGAGCTGGTCGGGCCGGGGGTGCCGGACGAGTACCCGGACTGGCCGGCGCCGGGGTCGGACGAGCTGGCCGCGCTGATGTACACGTCCGGCAGCACCGGTGAGCCGAAGGGCGCGATGGTCACGCAGCGCGGCTGGGTGGCGATGCTGCGGGCGTTCTGGGCGGCGCTGCCGCCGCTCGGGCCCGGCGACGTGGTCGTGCACGCGGCGCCGATGAGCCACTTCGGCGGGTCGGCCGGCTCGGCGGTGACGCTGCGCGGCGGCGGTGCGGTCGCGGTACGCCGCTTCGAGCCGGCCGCCGTCCTGGACACCGTGGCCGCACACCGCGCGACGGTACTGCCGAGCGTGCCGACGATGCTGAAGGCGTTCACCGAGGCCGCCGAGGGCCGTACCGACCTGTCGTCGCTGCGGGCGATCCCGTACGGCGGGTCGGCGATCTCGGCGCCCGCCGCGGCACGGGCGCACGCGGCGTTCGGTGCGGTCCTCTACCAGTGCTACGGGCTGAGCGAGGCCCTCGCCCCGGTCACCGTGTTGGACGCGCGGGACCACGCGGCCGGCGGCGACCGGCTCGCGTCGGCCGGGCGGCCCACCCCCGAGGTCGAGGTACGCATCGCCGCGGACACCGGCGAGGTGCTGCTGCGCGGCGACTGCGTACTGCCCGGCTACTGGAACCGCCCGCCGGTCACCGCCGACGGCTGGTTCCGCACGGGCGACATCGGCCGGTTCGACGACGACGGCTACCTGTACCTCGTCGACCGGCTGCGCGACGTCATCGTCTCCGGCGGCTTCACCGTCTACCCGTCCGAGGTGGAGCGCGCCATCGCCGACCTGCCCGAGGTGGCAGACGTCGTCGTGTACGGGATGCCGCACGAGCGGTGGGGCGAGGCGGTCGCCGCCGTCGTCGTACCGCGTCCGGGCACGACCCTCACCGCCGAGGACGTCGTCGCCGCCTGCCGAGAGCGGCTGGCCAGCTACAAGAAGCCGCTGCACGTCGAGTTCACCCAGAGCCTGCCGACGGCGAGTACCGGGAAGGTGGCGAGGCGCGAGCTGCGCGCCGCCGCCTGGGCCCGGCACGAACGCCGGGTCGGCGAGTAGGAGGCCCCCATGGCAGTGAATACTCCGGTCACGACCGGGAAGACGACGGGATTCCGGTTCCGGTGGGCGGTGCTGAGCATGAACTTCCTCGTGCTCGGCCTGAACTACGCCGACCGGGCCGCGATCGGCGTGGCCGCGCCGCTGATCATCCACGAGTACGGCTTCAGCAAGGGCACGTGGGGCTGGATCGCCGCGGTGTTCTCCCTCGGGTACGCGCCGTTCTGCTTCATCGGCGGCGCCACGTCCGACCGGTTCGGCCCGCGGAAGGTGATGGCGTGGGCGGTCGGCTGGTGGTCGCTGTTCACCGCGCTGACCGCGGCCGGTTTCGGCTTCGCGAGCTTCATGGTGATCCGGTTCCTGTTCGGCTTCGGCGAGGGCCCGCAGGCGTCGGTCACCGCGAAGACCATGTCGAACTGGTTCCCACAACGCAAACTCGGCACCGCGCTCGGCCTGTCCCAGGCGTCCACCCCGCTCGGCGGCGCCGTCGGTACGCCGATCGTCGTGGCGCTGATCGAGGCGTTCGACGGCAACTGGCGCGCGCCGTTCGTCATCCTCGGCGCGATCGGGATCCTGTTCCTGCTCGGCTGGTGGGTCGTGGTGCGCGACAAGCCGGAGGCCCACCCGTGGGTACGCAAGGCCGAGGTGGACGAGATGGCCGCCGACGCCGGCGCGCACGAGGCCGCCGCGGTCGGCGCCGACGAGCCGGAGCGCAGCCTGTTCGGGTACCTGAAGATGCCGCTGGTGCTGACCACGGCGCTGGCGTACTTCGGGTACACGTGGGTGCTGTTCACGTTCCTGACGTGGTTCCCGGACTTCCTGCACGAGGCGCACGGACTGGACCTGTCGCAGATCGCGTTCACCGGGTCGATCCCGTGGCTGTGCGGCTTCGTGGGGCTGGCGCTGGGCGGCCTGTTCACCGACGCGCTGGGCCGGCGGATCGGGCTGTTCAAGTCCCGCAAGTGGACCACGGTGATCGGCCTGCTCGTGGTGGCCTGCGCGTTCGGCCCGGTCGGCATCGTCCGGTCGGCTGGCGGCGCCGTCACCCTGATGGCGGTCTGCGTGTTCATCCTGTACATCGTCGGCGCGCAGTTCTTCGCGATCATCGGGCCGGTCATCCCGCACCGGCGGTTCGGCGCGGTGTCCGGCTTCGTGCACTTCATCGCGAACATCGCCGGCATCATCGCCCCGATCGTCCTCGGGTACGTCGTGGACGCGACCGACTCGTGGGCGCTGTCGTTCGTGGTGTCCGCCGTCGTGGTCGCGCTCGCGGGCATCTCGCTCGGCGTCTTCGGCCGGGACCGGCGACACACCGTCCCGCTGACCGAAACCGTTGCGGTACAAGGAAAGGGGCGCTGACATGCCGGGCGCGCTGGAGGGTGTGCGCATCCTCGACTTCACCCAGATGATGCTCGGTCCGTACGCCACGCAGATGCTCGCGGACCTCGGTGCCGACGTGATCAAGGTGGAGCGGCCGGACGGCGAGTGGGAGCGGGGCCTCGCGATGATGGGCGGGCTCGTCGCCGGCGACTCGGCGGCGTTCCTCGCGATGAACCGCAACAAGCGGTCCGTCGCGCTCGACCTGAAGTCGCCCGCGGCCCGCGACGCGCTGCTGCGGCTGGCCGCGACCTGCGACGTCGTCGTGGAGAACTTCCGCCCGGGCGTGCTGGACCGGCTCGGCCTCGGGTACGAGGACCTGCGGGCGGTGCGGCCGGACATCATCTACTGCTCGGGGTCCGGCTGGGGCCGGGAGACCGTGTTCGCGAAGGAGAACCGGCCCGGTCAGGACCTGCTGATCCAGGCGATGTCCGGCCTTGCCGCGGCCGGCGGCCGGGCCGGCGATCCGCCCACCCCGGCCGGTACGTCCATTGTGGACGCCGCGACCGCGCTGACCCTGTCCAACGGCATCCTCGCGGCCCTGTTCGCCCGCGAACGCCACGGCATCGGCCAGCGCGTCGAGGTCGACCTCTACTCCACGGCGATCGCCCTGCAGTGCCAGGAGATCTCCGCGATGGTCAACCAGGACCAGGAGTGGGAGCGTTCCGCCGCGGGCGTCGGCCAGGCGTGGCTGTCCGCGCCGTTCGGCATCTACACCGCCACCGACGGGCACGTGGCGATCGCGATGGCGCCGGTCGACCGGGTCGCCGAACTGCTCGGCGTCGACGGCCTCGCCGGGAAGGACGCGTGGGCCGACCGCGACGAGATCAAGACCGTACTGGAGGCCGCGACGTCCCGGCGGCCCGCCGCCGAGCTGGTCGACACCCTGCTGCCGGCGGGCATCTGGTGCGCCGTGGTACGCACCACGAAGCAGGCCGTCGACGAGCTGCGCGAGCAGGGCCACGACATGCTCGTCGAGGTCGAGCACCCGACCGCCGGCCGGCTGGAGCTGGTCGGCTGCCCGGTACGGCTGTCCGAGACGCCGTGGCAGGTACGGCTGCCCCCGCCCGTCACCGGCGCGCACACCGCCGAGGTGCTCGCCGAGGTGCTGTCCGACGACGAGCTGACCGCCCTGCGTACCAACGGAGTCGTCACATGAGCGAGCGAATCATCTGTGCAGCGCGTCGGTGCCTCATGGCGGCTCGGAGCGAAGGGAGGAGCCGGCATGAGCGACCATCTCGTGCTGAGTCGTGACGGGGCGGTCGCCACGCTGCGGATCGACCGTGTGGAGGCGCTGGGTGCGCTGTCCCGGCGGATGGTCGAGGCGCTGGGGGAGCACCTGCGGGCGATCCGCGCCGACGACACCGTACGGGTCCTCGTGCTCACCGGCACCGGTCGCGGCTTCATCGCCGGCGCCGACATCGGCGAGTACGACGGGGCCACGGCGGCCGAGTTCGACGCGTACCAACGGTTGTCGCGGTCGGTGTTCGGTGAGCTGGCGTCGCTGCCGCAGCCGACGATCGCCGCCGTCAACGGGTACGCGTTCGGCGGTGGCTTCGAGATCGCGCTGTGCTGCGACTTCATCGTCGCCGCGGACCGCGCCCGGTTCGGGCTGCCCGAGGTGAAGCTGGGCCTGATCCCGGGCGGCGGCGGCACCCAACGCCTCGCCCGTGCCGTCGGTACCCGGCTGACGAAGGAGCTGGTGCTCACCGGCCGCACGATGTACCCGGAGGAGGCGGACCGGCACGGCCTGCTGACCCGGCTGGTACCCGTGGACGAGCTGGCGACCGCGGCCGGCGAGCTGGCGGCGACGCTCGCCGACGCCGCGCCCCTGGCCGTACGCGAGGGCAAGCGCGTGGTCGACGACGGCGTACGCCAGGACCTCGACGCGGCGCTCACCGCCGAGCAGGCCGCCCTCGCCCGCCTGTACGCGACGGCCGACGGCCGGGAGGGCGTCGCCGCGTTCCGTGCGAAGCGCGCGCCGCGCTTCACCGGCCGGTGACCGCCTAGAGCTGGCCGGCGTACTCGGTGGCCGCCTGGTGGGCGGCGACGAGGAGCTGCTGCATCTCCGCCGCCTTCGCCTTGGCCTGGGTGAGGGCGGTGACGCTCTCGCGTACCTTCGGGTGGTTGGTGCCCTGCGCGGCGCCGCTGATCTGCTGCACCGCCTTGTCGATCTCGGCGGTGGCGGTGCCGACCGCGCGCAGCGCCTGCTGCGCGTTGTGGCTGCCGGCGGCGAGCTGCGCCTTGACTTCCTGGATCGATGCCACGGTGGACCTCCTGGAGGGGTGACGTCCGAGAAGGCTATCGGCGCGGGGCCAGCCCGCCGGCCGCGGTGCGCCCCGGGTCAGTCGCGGGCGGGGGTCGCCCAGGGTACGACGTCGGCGATGGTCAGCGGGTCGCCGGGCAGCGGGGTGCCGTCGTGGGCGGCGAGCCCGTCGAGGAGTACGCCGATGCAGCGGGCGGAGACCCGGTCTCCGACGTCGTCCGCCAGGTTCGGCAGCTCGTGGATGACCATGCCGACGAGGGCGGTGACGTCGCCGGCGGCCACGTCGCGGCGCATCGTCCCGTCCGCCTGGGCGGCGGCGACCAGCCGTTCCATCGTGTCGAGCAGCGAACCGCGGACCTCCTGCGCCGCGGCCGAGTCGCGCAGCACCGCCGCGGCGCGCGGCGAGAACATCGTCAGCCGGATCACGAGCCGCATGTGCACGGTCAGGTGCAGCATGCGGCGTAGCGCGTGCCAGGCGTCGGGTTCCTCGGCCTCGGCTGTCGCCGCGTCGGCGGCCAGCCGCTGGTACGTGTCGAGCGCGACCGCGCGGATCAGCGTGTCCCGGTCGGCGAACCGCCGGTAGAGCGTGCCGACGCCGACGCCGGCGCGCCGTGCGATCTCCTCCATCGGTACGTCCGGCCCGCGGGTCGCGAACAGCTGGCGGGCCGCGTCGAGGAGCTGGTCGCGGTTGCGGCGGGCATCGGCGCGCAACCCGGACGCGGTCAGGGGATCGGGCATGGCGGCCTCCGTGGTTGCGCGGGATTCTATCCGCCCTGTGCCGTCCTGACCTGCTCGTACGCCGTCTGGGTCGCGCCTTTCGAGGACGATCGCCGGAATATCTGGACGATGTTCTTCCGGTTGAGTACGGTAACCGGAAGGCATTCCTCCACATCTGTGCCGACCAGAACGGGGTACGCGATGACCACTCCGGATGTCCCCACCTTTCCGATGAACCGGACCTGCCCGTTCTCCGCCCCGCCGGAGTACGAGGAGTTGCGCACCGACACGCCCGTCGTCCGGGTCGGTCTGCCAGGCGGTCAGAGCACCTGGCTCGTCACCCGCCACGAGGACGTACGTGCCGCGCTCACCGACCCGGCGCTCAGCTCCAACCGGCGCAACCCGGGTTTCCCGCTGCGGGCGTTCGGCCTGCGCGTCACGAACGACTTCCCGCAGCCCATGATCGGCCTCGACGGCGCCGAGCACTCCGCCTCGCGGCGCGCCGTGATCAGCGAGTTCAGCGTCCCCAGAATCACCGCGCTGCGGCCCCGGATCCAGCAGATCGTCGACGACGCGATCGACGACCTGCTCGCCTCCGGGCCGCCCGCCGACCTGGTGCGTACCGTGGCGCTGCCGGTGCCGTCGCTGGTGATCTGCGAGCTGCTCGGCGTTCCGTACGCGGACCACGGCTACTTCCAGACCCGGACCGCGAAGATCATCAACCGGACGACCGTCGTCGAGGAACGGCAGGCGGCCGTCGTCGAGCTGCGGTCGTACCTGGACGAGCTGGTCACCGCGAAGGAACGCGAGCCCGGCGACGACCTGCTCGGCCGGCAGATCC
Organism: Actinocatenispora sp.; assembly: GCA_036503555.1. Classification (GTDB taxonomy): domain Bacteria; phylum Actinomycetota; class Actinomycetes; order Mycobacteriales; family Micromonosporaceae; genus Actinocatenispora. The sequence goes on along the minus strand of DASXWQ010000055.1, from coordinate 62,887 downwards.
GGCGGCAGCGCGACGAGGGCACCGAGGACCACGGCTCGCTGGTGAGTCTTGCGTTCCTCCTTCTGGTCGCGGGGCACGAGACGACCGCCAACATGATCTCCCTCGGTACGCTCGCCCTGCTCAGTCACCCCGACCAGCTCGGGCTGGTCCGGGACGACCCGGCCACCACGCCGCTCGCCGTGGAGGAACTCCTGCGGTACTTCTCGATCGCCGACGCGGCGACCGCCCGCACCGCGACCGCCGACACCGAGATCGGTGGGCAGCGCGTCGCAGCCGGCGACGGGGTCATCGCGAGCGGCCTGGCCGCCAACCGCGACCCGCTGGTGTTCGAGCGGCCGGACGAGCTGGACGTGACGCGCGGCGCCCGGCACCACGTGGCCTTCGGCTTCGGGCCGCACCAGTGCCTCGGGCAGAACCTGGCCCGCGCCGAGCTGACGATCCTGTTCGACACGCTGCTGCGCCGGGTACCCACGCTGGCGCTGGCCGGCGAGGTCGACGACGTCCCGGTCAAGCAGGATGCGACGATCTACGGTTGTTACGAGCTGCCCGTCACCTGGTGAGGAGCACCACCATGCGTATCTCCGCCGACTCCGACGTGTGCATCGGCTCCGGGCAGTGCGTCCTGACCGAGCCCGCGGTCTTCGACCAGGACGACTCCGCGGGCACCGTCGTCCTGCTCGCCACCGAGCCGGACGCGGCGCAGCAGGACGCGGTGCGCGACGCGGTGTACCTCTGCCCGGCCCAGGCACTGTCCATTGTGGAGGAATGAGCCGGTCACGCCCGTGGTAGGGCGGCGAGCCGGCGGCGCAGGTGGTCGGCGGCCGGGCGGCTGAGGCCGCACGACAACGCCCGCTCGTACGCGGCCCGGGCCGCCGCCGCATCGCCCGCGCGGTGCAGCAGCTCCGCCCGGGTCGCATGCCACCAGGGATATCCGGTGAGCCCGGCGATGCCGTCCACGAGCACCAGCCCGGCCGCCGGGCCGTCCCGTTCGGCGACCGCCGCCGCCCGGTTCAGCCGTACCACCGGGGTGTCGCGCACCGTCAGCAGCACGTCGTACCAGGAGATGACGGCGCCCCAGTCGGTCTCGTCGTACGTCGGCGCGAGCGCGTGGCAGGCGGCGATCGCGGCCTGCACGACGTACTGCTCGGGTCGGTCCGGCGTGCGGCGCAGCGCCGTCCCGACGAGCGTGACGCCCTCGGCGATCGCGTCGGCGTCCCAGCGGGACCGGTCCTGCTCCGGCAGCAGCACCGGCCGGCCCGCCCCGTCGGTCCGCGCCGCCCGCCGCGAGTCCTGCAACAGCAGCAGCGCGAGCAGGCCCAGCGCGGTCGGCTCGTCGGGCATCAGCTCGACCAGCAGCCGCGCCAGCCGCAGCGCCTCGGCGGTGAGCGGGGCGCGGACCAGCTCGGGGCCGTCGTCCGCCGCGTACCCGGCGTTGAAGATCAGGTAGACCGTCGCCGCGACGCCGGCGAGCCGGGCCGGCAGCTCCTCCGCCGGCGGCACCCGGTACGGGATGTGCGCCTGGGCGATCTTCTGCTTCGCCCGGGTGAGCCGCTTCGCCATGGTGGCCTCCGGCACCAGCAGGGCCCGGGCCACCTCCGCCGTCGACAACCCGCCCAGCGTACGCAGGGCGAGCGCGACCTGCGCCGACGTGGCCAGCGCCGGGTGGCAGCAGGTGAACACCAGCCGCAGCAGGTCGTCGCGGATCGTCTCCGGCGGCTCCGGCACCGGATCGGCGGGCAGCATCGCCGCGGCCTCCTTCCCGGCCCGGCGCGCCTCGCGGCGCAGCACGTCGAGCGCCCGGTGCCGCGCGGTGACCAGCAGCCAGCCGCGCGGGTTGTCGGGCACCCCGGTGCGCGGCCACGTCTCCAGCGCCCGTACGACGGCGTCCTGGGTCGCGTCCTCGGCGAGCTGGACGCTGCCGGTGACGCGGACCAGCGTGGCCAGCACCCGGGTGCCCTCGGCGCGGACGACCTCGGCGACCGCGTCACCGGTGCGCATGGATCAGAACTCGATGACCGGGCGCACCTCGACCGCGCCGTCCCAGGCGGCGGGGATCGTCGAGGCGACCTTCACCGCCTCGTCCAGGTCGGCGCACTCGAGCAGGTAGAAGCCGGTCAGGGCCTCCTTCGTCTCCGCGTACGGGCCGTCGGTGGTGACGAGGTCGCCGCCCTTGCCGCCGGTGACCCGGACGGTGGTGGCGGTGGCCGTCGGGTACAGCACGTTGCCGCCGCGGATCACGGCCGCCGCGGCCTCGCCGAACTCGGAGTACTCCTTCATGTCCGCGCCGTACTCCGGCTTGGTCCAGTCGACGTCGCGGGAGTAGATGAGCGCGATGTAGGCGGGCATGGTGTTCCTCGCTTCATGGTCGGGCCGGGTCCCTCACCCGGCTTCACTGGGAGGACGAACGGCGGCGGCCGGAAAGGACACCTCACTCGCCGGTGGTTCCGTCGGCCAGCTCACGGGCCACGTCGAGGTGGCCGAGATGCCGGGCGTACTCCTGGAGGAGGTGCAGCAGGATCCAGCCGAGCGTCGGCACCGGCTCGCCCGGCTCGAACCGCGGCCCGGGCACCGCGCGCTCGGTGAGAGCGTGGCCGGCGATCACCCGCCGGCACCGCTCCGCCTCCTCGCGGTACTCCCGGAGCACGTCGGTGGCCGACAGCGGGCCGGGCACGTACCACGGGCCGTCGGGGTCGGCCGGGTCGCGGTCGGGCCAGGCGTCGCCGACGTCCTCGCCGGCGAAGCCCCAGCGCAGCCAGCGGCGGTTCACGTTGCGCAGGTGCCAGACGAGTCCGAGCGGGGTCCAGCCGGACGGCAGGGCCGCCGTGCGCAGCTCCCGCTCGGACAGGCCACTCACCTTGTGCAGCAACGCCTCCCGGTACCCGTCGAGGTATCCGGCGACGAGCTCGCCGGGGTCGGCGACGGCGGTGGGCGGGCGTACGAACGCCTCGGTGTCTGCCATGCCGCCGACGCTAGACGACACCGCCGACGGTTTCCGGGTCTTGTCGGCGGCGGACGCCCCCGCTAGGGTGCCCTGACATTAGAGTCACGACCGTAATTGATCGGGAGGCACCCGGTGCGGACCGTCCGGCTCATCCTCGCGGCGATGCTCGCCGCCGTCCTCGTCCCCGCCGGCGCCGCCGCCGCGGCGCCGGCCCGGCCAGCGCCCGGGATCGCCAGCACACCAACGGTTCGCGACCTCGGCCCGGCCTCCGAGGTCACCTCCACGGGAGTCGCCGAACCCGTCGGTGACCTGCTCTGGACGGCCACCTCCGGCGTCTCACCGGTCCGCGTCGGCGGGTACGACGCGACCACCCACGAGGTCACCGACCAGGTCTCGCTGCCCACCGGCGACGGTGTTTGGGCGATGACCCATATCGGCACCGACCTCTACATCGGCACGTACACGCCGGGCGACCTCTACCGGCTCGACACCACCACCGGCACCCTGACCAAGGTGGCGAACTTCGGCTCGTTCATCTGGTCGCTGGCCGCGTCGCCCGACGGGAAGATCTTCGGCGGCACGTACCCCGACGGCGCGGTCCGCGAGTACGACCCGGCCACCGGCGCCACCACCGACCTCGGCACCGTCGTCGCCGGCGAGCAGTACGTGCGGAGCATCGCCGCCGACGCCACCACCGTGTACGCCGGCGTCGGCTCGCACGCCCACCTCGTCGCGATCGACCGCGCCACCGGCACGAAAACCGAGATTTTGCCGGCGGCGTACCGGACGGCGACGTTCGCGGCGACGATGGCGCTGTCCGGGCACACGCTCGCGGTCAGCCTGTCCCCGCTCGGCACCATGCTCGTCTACGACACCGCCGACCTCGCCCACCCCACCGCCGTCCGCCCCAACGACACCGACCAGTACGTCACCGCCATCACCCTGGCCGACGACGCGATCTACCTCGGCATGCGCCCGTCCGGCACGATCTACCGGTACACCGCGGCCGGCGGTGCCGAGTCACTGGGCGCGCCGTACGACGGGGCGTACGTGAACCGGTTCGTACTCGACGGGGGAGTGCTCCGCGCGGAGCTGACCAGCGCCGTCGTCGACCTCGACCTCGGCACCGGCACGTTCACCGGCCACGACCTGGTCGCCGCCGGACTGCCGCCAACACCCGAATTGGCCATGCAGCTCACCGCCACCGCCGAGGGCACCGTCCTGGTCAGCGGCAAGGTCGGCATCCAGGTGCACGACCTGGCGACCGGCGCCAGCACCCGGACCTTCCTCACCGGCGAGGCGAAGACCATGACCGAGGTCGACGGCACCGTCCACCTCGGCGTCTACACCCTCGCCCGGCTGTACACGATCGGCCCGGACGGCACCGGCCTGCGCCAGGTCGGCGACGTCGGCAACGAACAGACCCGGCCCACCGACGCCCACTACGACCCGGCCACCGGCCAGCTGCTCGTCACCACCGAGGCCGACTACGGCCGCCTCAACGGCGCCCTCGCCCTCTACTCGGTACGCACCGGCCGGCTCGACGTGCACCGCGGCGTCGTACCGAACCAGTCGATCCGGTCCGTCACCAGCCGGGCCGGCGTTGCGTACCTGGGCAGCGAGACCCGCAACAGCCTCGGCACCGACCCGATCGTCCGCAACGCCACCGTCTCCGCGTACGACCTGCGTACCGGTGCGGTGCGCTGGCAGGTCACCCCCGTCGAGGGCGCGCAGCAGGTCAGCTCGCTCGTCGCCTGGGGCGACCGGCTGTACGGCACCACCGACACCGGCGTGCTGTTCACGCTCGACGCGCGTACCGGGGCGCTGCTCGGCCAGGTCACCGTCGGCACCGGCCAGAGCGTGCTGACCCGCGCCGGTACCGGCCTGTACGGCACCGACGGCCACCGCGTCTTCCGGGTACGCCCCGGCGACGCGCCCCGCGTGGCGACCGTCGTCGACGGGCTCGCCGCCGAGTTCTACAGCGTGCCGATGCTGGCCGCCGGGCCGGACGGCCACTGGCTGTACACGCTGCGGGGCCGCAACCTGGTCGGAATCGCCGTCTGACGAGCCGAACGTCCGGTTCCTGCGACGTCACACCGTGTTTAGGTCGGGAGCGCCCGGGGCACGATGAAGGTGTTCCGGGTCGACGGCTCTGGGGGGTGCCGTCGGCTCAGGACCGGGGGACGCAGCAGGGGGCCGGCCGGCGGCTAGGGGGTTGGCCGACCGGCCCCCGTCCGCTTCGCGAACGGAGACCGTGATGACCGTCCCTGACCCGCTGCATCCCGTACCGCAGCGCCCGCCCGGCCCGGGGCCGCTGCCGCCCGAGCCGGTGCCGGCACCCGAACCGGTGCCACCGGAACCGGGCCCACTGCAACCGCCCGTGCCGCCGGTACCGAACCCGACGCCGCCCACGCAGCCGCCGCCCGAGCCGCCGCTCTGACGGTCCGACCGGTGCGGGCGCCTTCGAAGACGCCCGCCCGGCCGCGTCCCTACTCCTTGACCAGGCCGGCCCGGCGCAGCGCGTCGGCCAGGGCCGTGTCCGCCGCCGGACGCTGCGGGCGCTGTTGTTGCTGCTGCTGGCGCCCCGCCCCGCCGCCGCGCCGCTGCTGCGGACCGCGCTCGCGCTCCGCCCGGCGAGGACCGCCGCCCTCGGCACGCCGGCCGCCGCCCGCGGCGGGCTCGTCGTCCAGCCGCAGGGTGAGCGAGATGCGCTTGCGCGGGATGTCGACGTCGAGCACCTTCACCCGGACCACGTCGCCCGACTTCACCACGTCCCGCGGGTCCTTCACGAACGTCTTCGACAGCGCCGACACGTGGACGAGGCCGTCCTGGTGGACGCCGATGTCGACGAACGCGCCGAACGCCGCCACGTTCGTCACGGTGCCCTCCAGCACCATGCCAGTCGCCAGGTCGCCCAGCGTCTCCACACCCTCCGCGAACGTCGCGGTGCGGAACTCCGGTCGCGGGTCGCGGCCCGGCTTCTCCAGCTCCGCCAGGATGTCCGACACCGTCGGTACGCCGAACGTCTCGTCGACGAAGTCGGTCGGCCGCAGCCCGCGCAGCGTCGTGGTGTTGCCGATCAGCTCGGCGATCGGCGCCCCGGTGCGCTCGATGATGCGACGCACCACCGGGTACGACTCGGGGTGCACGGACGACGAGTCGAGCGGGTCGTCGCCGCCCGGGATGCGCAGGAAGCCGGCGCACTGCTCGAACGCCTTCGGCCCCAGCCGCGGCACCTGCTTCAGCGCCGTACGCGACCGGAACGGGCCGTTCGCGTCGCGGTGCAGCACGATGTTCTCCGCGAGGCCGGTGCCGATGCCGGACACCCGGGTCAGCAGCGGCGCGGACGCGGTGTTGACGTCGACGCCGACCGCGTTCACGCAGTCCTCGACCACGGCGTCGAGCGAGCGCGACAGCTTCCCGTACGACAGGTCGTGCTGGTACTGGCCGACGCCGATGGACTGCGGGTCGATCTTGACCAGCTCGGCCAGCGGGTCCTGGAGCCGGCGGGCGATCGACACCGCGCCGCGCAGCGACACGTCCAGCTCGGGCAGCTCCGACGACGCGTACGCCGAGGCGGAGTAGACCGACGCGCCCGCCTCCGACACCACGACCTTGGTGAGCGTCAGCTCGGGGTGTTTCGCGATCAGCTCCGCGGCCAGCTTGTCGGTCTCCCGGGACGCGGTGCCGTTGCCGATCGCGATCAGCTCGACCGAGTGCTTCGCGGCCAGCGCGGCCAGCGTCGCGAGCGACGCGTCCCACTGCCGCTGGGGTACGTGCGGGTAGATCGTCGCGGTGTCGACGACCTTGCCCGTCGCGTCGACCACCGCGACCTTCACCCCGGTACGGAAGCCCGGGTCGAGGCCCATCGTGGCGCGGGTGCCGGCGGGCGCGGCGAGCAGCAGGTCGCGCAGGTTCGTCGCGAAGACCCGCACCGCCTCCTCCTCGGCCGCCGTGAACAGCCGGGTACGCAGGTCGATGCCGAGGTGCACGAGGATCCTGGTGCGCCAGGCCCACCGTACGGTGTCGGCGAGCCAGCGGTCCCCGGCGCGGCCGGCGTCGCGTATGCCGAAGCGGGTGGCGATGCGCCCCTCGTACACGCTGGGGCCGGTGGGCGGCGGCGCGTCCGGCGCGGGCGGCTCGTCCGGGCCGAACGACAGCTCCAGCGCCTCCTCCTTCTCCCCGCGGAACATGGCGAGGATCCGGTGCGACGGGAGCTTCTGGTACGGCTCGGAGAAGTCGAAGTAGTCGGCGAACTTCGCGCCCGCCTCCTGCTTGCCGTCGCGGACCTTCGAGACCAGGTGGCCACGGGTCCACATCAGCTCGCGCAGCTCGCCGATCAGGTCGGCGTCCTCGCCGAACCGCTCGACCAGGATCGACCGAGCGCCCTCCAGCGCCGCCGTCACGTCCGCCACGTCGCCGGTGACGAAGCCCTCGGCGACCGTGCGCGGGTCCTGCGTCGGGTCGGCGAGCAGCGTCTCCGCCAGCGGCTCCAGGCCAGCCTCGCGGGCGATCTGCGCCTTCGTCCGCCGCTTCGGCTTGTACGGCAGGTAGATGTCCTCCAACCGCGCCTTCGAGTCGGCGGACCGGATCGACAGCTCCAGCGCCTCGTCCAGCTTGCCCTGGCTCCGGATCGACTCCAGCACCGCGGCCCGGCGCTCCTCCAGCTCCCGCAGGTAGCGCAGGCGCTCCTCCAGCGTGCGCAGCTGCGCGTCGTCCAGCGCGCCGGTGACCTCCTTCCGGTACCGCGCGATGAACGGCACGGTCGCGCCGCCGTCGAGCAGGCCGACGGCGGCGGCCACCTGGCCCTCCCGTACGCCGAGCTCCTCGGCGATGCGGTGGTCCACAGACACTGTCACGATCGTCATCCACCTTCGTGCGACTGTCGTAGGACCGTATTGTGCCGTCCGGGTACGACGGCGGCGCGCGCAACCCGGTTGCCGGGCGCGCCCGGGCGCGTCACGATCTCGGTCATGGCGGACATCGGCAAGTACTACCGCGAGGGCGGCGAACGGACCCGGCTGCTGGATGGGGCGGGACTGCTGGAGGGCCTGCGTACCCGGGACGTGCTGGCGAGGTTCCTGCCGGCGGCGCCGGCCAGGGTGCTCGACGTCGGCGGCGCGACCGGCGTGTACGCGGGCTGGCTCGCCGACGCCGGGTACGACGTGCACCTGGTGGACCTGATGCCCGAGCACGTGGCCGTCGCGGCCGGGCTGCCCGGGGTGACGGCGGCGGTCGGCGACGCCCGCGCGCTCGCCGAGCCGGCCGCGTCGGCCGACGCGGTGCTGCTGCTCGGCCCGCTCTACCACCTGCTCGACCGGGCCGACCGGGTCGCCGCCTGGCGCGAGGCGGCCCGCACCGTACGCCCCGGCGGGCCGGTGATCGCCGCGACGATCGGCCGGTTCGCGTCCCTGCACGACGGCTTCGTGCAGGACTTCTACGCCGACCCGAGGTTCCTGCCGATCGTGGAGCGGGCCCTCGCCACCGGAGAGCACCGGCCGGAGGGTGACTGGTTCACCGACGCGTACTTCCACCGGCCGGAGGAGCCGGCGGCCGAGGCGCGCGACGCCGGCCTGGACGTGGTGACCGTCGTCGCGGTCGAGGGCACGCTGTGGCAGCTCGGCCCGCGGCTGGGCGAGATCCTGGCCGACCCGGCGCGTACCGAGCTGATGCTGTCGATGCTGCGCCGGATCGAGGCCGAGCCGAGCCTGCTCGGCGCCAGCAGCCACCTGCTCACGATCGCCACCCGCCCCGGCGCGTGACGGTGCGCGCATCTGCGGAGATCCGCGCCGCCGGCGTGGCATCCTGCCAGTCGTGAGCGCACCCACCGATGACCGCGACCTCGCCCCGCAGTACGTCCTGCCGCTGGTGGTGCGGCTGGAGCGGGCCGAGCCGCCGGAGCGTACCGACGCGTTGGAGGCGTCCGCGCGGGCCGTCCTGACGTTCCTGGCTGACGGGCGGACGACCGACCCGTCGGGGGAGTGGCACGACGCGGTGACCGCGTGGACCGACGGCCGCATCCGCAAGGTGGTACGCCGGGCCCGCGGCGCGGAGTGGCGGCGGGCCGAGGCGCTGGACGGCCTGACGTTGCGGCACCGTACGGCGACGGTCCGGGTCTTCCCGCCGGTACCGCTGGACGGCTGGCCGCGCGACCTGGCCCGGCTCCAGGTCGGCGGCACCGACTTCGACGACGCGGAGCCGCCCGCCGACCCGGCCGCCGGTACGCCGGTGCTGTGGCTCAACCCGGCGCTGTCCATGACCGCCGGCAAGGCCATGGCGCAGACCGGGCACGCCGCGCAGCTCACGTACGCGGCGCTGCCCGCCGCGGCCCGGGAGGTCTGGGCGGACGCCGGCTTCCCGCTGGCGGCGCGTACCGCGTCGGCGGCGCGGTGGCGGGAGCTGAGCGGTAGCGGCCTGCCGGTCGTACACGACGCCGGCTTCACCGAGGTCGCACCGAACTCGGCGACCGTCGTCGGGGACCATCCCGCCCTGCGCTGAGCCGGCGGTCAGCGCGGCAGGTGGCGGGCGAAGTGGTCGGCGAGCTCGTCGGCCATCGCGTCGGCGTCGCGCGTCCCGTCGATCGTGAACACCCGGATGCCGAGGCGGCGGGCGGCGGCCGCGGCCTCGGCGGCCAGGATCGCGTCCCGGGCGAGCCGGTTGCGTTGCGCCAGCCCGGGATCGCTGACCGCGGCCGTCAGCCCCTTCGCCCGGTCCAGCACCCGCGTCTGGTGCTCGACGAACGCCGGGCTCGGCACCATCACGGCCATCCGGTCCGGCGCGTCCAGCAGCGGCGCCACCAGCTCCGGCCGCAGCGCCCAGCCCTCCGCCAGCACCGGCCGCCCGCCGACCAGTGCGCGCAGGTCGTCCAGGGCGTAGTCGAACAGGGCCGGCCAGCCGCGCCGGCAGTCCGCGGCCATCCGCTCCGGTGTGGTGTCGACCCAACGCCGCTCGTCGTCCAGCGTCGGGTCCGGCTCGCCGCGCCGCAGGGCGGCCAGCGCGTACCGGTCGACGTGCGAGCGCGCGGCGGGATAGTCGTGGTGGTAGGCGGTCAGCCCGTACCGGTGGGCCAGCAGCCGCGCCACGGTGGACTTCCCGGCCCACTGCGCACCGCCGAGCCAGAGCGTACGTGCCAGCGTGCCGAACGGATCCCAGATCTGCATGACGTCCACTGTGGACAGACCGGCGGGGAAGAACAAGTCTTGTTCTTCCCCGCCGGATCGTGGTCTGCTGGGGTCAGGACACCTCGTCGAGCAGCCGGCTCAGCGTCCGCTTCGGCTGTAGGCCGACGATCCGCCGGACCAGCTCCCCGCCGGAGAAGACGGCAAGCGTCGGGAACGCCATCACCGCCAGGTCGCGCGCCGTGTTCGGCTCGGCCTCGGCGTCCATGCTCACGATCCGCACCCGCCCCGCGTACTCCTCGGCGAGCTGCTCGACGATCGGCGCGAGCCGCTTGCACGGCGGGCACCAGTCGGTCCAGAAGTCCACCAGGACCGGCAGGTCGCTGCCGAGGACGTCGGCGGCGAACGAGGCGTCGGTCACCGCGCGCACGTGCGTCCCGTGCCCGTCCGTACCCGCGGCGGTGGCCGCCTGTGTGCTCTCCATGCTCATGCGCACCTCGTGTCGGTCGGCGCGGTGTCGAACTGGCACCGCGGGTCGGTCGGATCGGCGGCCCGCCGGGCCCGCGCCGCGCCGAGCTGCGTACGCACCTGGGTACGCGCCGCGTCGAGCTTCGCGATCAGCGCGTCCAGGTCGGCCAGCTTCCGCTCGTACACCGACAGGGAGGCGGGGCAGGCGTCGCCGGAGTCGTGCCCGGCGCGCAGGCACTCGACGAACGGTCGCGCCTCCGCCAGGGTGAAGCCGATCCGTTGCAGCGCAAGAATCTCCTGCACCAGTCGCAGCTCGGCCGCGCCGTACGCGCGATGGCCGAGGGAGTCGCGGTGGTCCGGCAGCAGCCCCTGCTGCTCGTAGTACCGCAGCATCCGGGTGGTGGTGCCGGCCCGCGCCGCCAGCTCGCCGATGCGCATGGCGCCGGCCGGCCCGGTGGCCCGGGACGTACCGGCCGGTGGCCGGCGGCGGGATGGGGCGGTCGTCGATCGACGCGCAACGTCAGGCATGACCGCAACGCTAACCGTTGACAGTGCTGTCAACGCCAGCTCAGCAGGTGAAGCCGCCCTGGTCGATCTTGTCGACCAGCCACGTGTTGTTCCGCTTGACCAGGGTGTGCGCGATGGGCAGGATGTTCTGCTTCTCCGGTTCGTCGACGGTCTTCCCGTTCGCGTCGGTCAGCCGGGACCGGGTCTGGTCGACGCAGGCGTCGACGGTCGCGGTGTCGGTGCCGAGCCCGACGCTGCGGACGCCGATCACCAGCACACCGACGTACCGCTCGCCGCGGGCCTTGAGCGCGTCGACGACCTTGGCCGTACCGGTGGTACCCGTCTTCGCGCTGAGCACCAGCGCCAGGCCGGAGCCCTTGACGTCCCGGGTCGACACGGCCACGCCGTACCGCGACCAGTACTGGTAGACGGTGTCGGCCGGGCCCTTCTGCCGCGCGGACAGCTTGACCGGCGACATCGTGACGCGCAGCGGCCCACGGCGTACCCGGGGGGTGGGCGGCGCCGACACGGGTTTCGCCGGCGAGGCGGTCGCGCTGGCCGACCGGGTCGCCGTACCCGCCTTCTCGTTCGACGTGCCGCAACCGGTCATGAGCAGGGCAGCGACGGCGCTGACGACCAGCCAGCGGACCGCGGTGGTACGCACAGGAATCTCCTCGGGGTCGAAGGCGCCCGACACGGTGAGTCGGGCAGTGACTACTCCGCGGTGTCTAACGGTGACGTGCCGCCCGCGTTACCCGCGTCCCCCCGTTCCGGCCGTCACCGGCGGGAACAGAACCCGGCCCCCGGCGGGTTGGTTGGTCACGAGCACCGAACGAAGGAGACACCGTGACCCAGCCCCCCGTCGCCGCCGCCAGCGGCGAGTTCACCCTCGGCGCGGACCTGCCCGTACGCCGGCTCGGCTTCGGCGCCATGCGCATCACCGGCCCCGGCATCTGGGGCCCGCCCGCCGACCACGACGAGGCGGTACGCGTGCTGCGCCGGGCGGTCGAGCTCGGCGTGACGTTCGTCGACACCGCCGACTCGTACGGGCCCTACGTGTCGGAGGAGCTGATCCGCGAGGCGCTCCACCCGTACCCGGAGGGCCTCGTGATCGCCACGAAGGGCGGCCTGGTGCGTACCGGGCCGGGCCAGTGGCATCCGGTCGGCAACCCGGCGTACCTGCGGCAGGAGGTGGAGATGAGCCTGCGCCGACTGGGTACCGAGCGCATCGACCTCTACCAGCTGCACCGCGTCGACGCGGCGGTACCGCTGGCCGACCAGGTCGGTGAGCTGCGCGCGCTCCAGCAGGAAGGCAAGATCAACAAGATCGGGCTGTCCGAGGTCGGCGTCGACCAGATCGCGCAGGCCCGCGAGGTCGCCGAGATCGTGTCCGTGCAGAACCTGTACAACCTGGTCCAGCGGCGCTCCGCGGACGTGCTCACGTACTGCGAGGCGGCGGGGATCGGCTTCATCCCGTGGTACCCGATCGCGGCGGACGAGCTGTCCGCCGACGGCGGTCCGGTGCACGAGATCGCCGCCGCGCACGACGCGACGCCGGCGCAGGTGGCGCTCGCCTGGCTGCTCGCCGTGTCGCCGGTGATGCTGCCCATCCCGGGTACCGGATCGGTCGCGCACCTGGAGGAGAACACGGCCGCGGCCGAGCTGCGGCTGACGGACGACGAGGTGCGGAAGCTCACCAGCCGCTAGCCGCATACCCGGAGCTATGCCACACAAACGGACAGCGTGACCGGAGGATTACTCCCGAGGTCACGCACACATGGTGCGTCCCGAGTGGTGGGCGCCGCGTACGGTGGGTAGCCGGCCGGACTCCGATCCGGCCGCGCCCCCCGCTCCGCCGGGCGGTCGCCCGGCACCGCGGGCGACGCCCGCGGGGCAGTACCCGACCCGGGAGACCTCCGCGATGCGTAAGCGCAGTGGCGTCCTCGCCGTGGCCGGTGCCCTGCTCGTCGCCGGGTTGGCGGTGAGCGGCTGCGCCCGCCTGGAACACCCCACCGGCGGCGACCCGCGGCCCTCCGGCCAGGCCGAGCCCACCGGCATCGGCGTGTTCGGCGCCGCGCCCAGCCCGTCGGCGTCACCCACCCCGGCGCAGGCCGCCGGCGGCACCTGCCGGCTGCTCGACTACGACAGCGCCGAGACCGCCACCGGCACCCAGTTCCAGGTCGCCGCGGCCAGCACCTCGTCCGGCGCCAAGACCTGCGCGCTGCAGGTGCTCTACTCCGACTACCCCGACCTGGTGCTCAGCGTCGTCGGTACGAAGGCGGACGCGAAGGCGTTCGGCAAGGCCGCGCCGGACGACGCCGACACCGTGAAGGGGCTCGGCAGCGCCGCGTACAGCCGGATCATCGGCGCGGACGGCGGCGCCGGCCCGGCCGTCGAGGTCGCCTGGCTCGGCCAGCACGCGCAGATCGTCTCGCTGCGCTACACGTACCCGGCGAACGCGTCGGGGTCGGCCGCCCGCGGCGCGGTGTCCAAGCTCGTCACGTACGCCAAGGCGATCGAGCGCAAGCGCTAGTCGGCCGGCTGGGCCGGGGCCTCGCCGGCCCAGGACCGGAGCCGGGCCACGACCTCGGTCGGCTCGGGCACACCCCACAGGCTCATCCGCGGGATCCAACCGGCCGGCCCCGGTACGCCCACGAGAATGTTGCCGACCCCCGGCCGCACCTCCTCGATCCGGTACGTGGACGGCGCTTGGTCACTCGGGGCCAGGTCCCCCGGCTCGTACGCCCGGCCGCTGCCTCGTGACGCCCGGACCACCAGGACACGACGGTCAGTGATCACGTACAAAAGGTCCGCCACCACGCGGGGTGGCGGCGGACAGGCCGGTTCCGGGATGAGCAGGGCCAGCAACCCCACCGCGAGCAGCAGGACGGCGCCGGCCGCGACGACGCTCGCACCGAGCAGCAGCGGCATCAGCCACGGGGTCACGTCCGAGCGGACACCCGACAGCAACGGCAGCACGACCCAGAACGTCAGCGCCGCCGCGATCCCGGCGACCACCAACGCCACCACCGGCCGCGTGAACCGGCGCCGCAGATAACCGCGGCGACTGCCGCCGGAACTCGGTCGCAGCCACCACTGGATCTCTTCGTCCGGCTGGAACAACACCCCGTCCGCCGGACGTACCGGTGCGCTCATCGACTCCTGGGTACCACGCGGAACCGTTGGCATAACGGCGATTCCGCGAAAGTTGACGCGCACGACGGATCGACTCCAATGGATGCCACGGCACCGTGCCCGGCTCTCACCCACCGACCGTCCGTACGCCCCCTCTCACCCCCCGATCCCCCGCCCGCCCCCAGCGCCCGTGTCACCACTCACGCCACCACCGACCCGAAAAGATCAGCCCTCGACGTGTTCGCAACCGCAAGTGATCAGCACCCGGCGAGTCCGCCACCAGGAGTCATCAACACCCGGCGGGCTCATGTGTGCGAGTGCGAAGTGATCAGCACCGGCCGGTCGCGCACGGTAGCGCGAAGTGGGCAACACCAGGCTGGGTCGCGATCGGAAAGCGGGAAGCCACAGCACCCGCCTGGAGCGCGGCCGGAAGCGCGGAGTATTCGGCACACGGCTGGATCGCAACGCAGCGTGGGGTGCCGGGGTCTACCGCCGGCGCGGGGTCTGGGGGCCGCGCCCCCAGACAGCTTGGACCTGAGCAGACTGTCCCGCGCTCTCCGCGGGCACACTCCACCCCGGATCAGGTCGTGACGAACACTCGGCTCGCGACGGACTCGGAGAGCTGCAACTCGGTGCCATCGTGGGTGATCGTCACGCTGTCGCCGTCGCGGGCGACGCTGACCTTGGCGCCCGGGTCGATGCCGGCGGCGTGCAGCCGCTCCAGCAGCGTGGCGTCGGTCTGCACGCTCTCGCAGATGCGCCCGACCGTGACCGCCCCACGTACCTCGGGGTTGGTGAGGTTGCGCTCGACGAACTGCTCGACCGCACCCGGCGCGTCGGGGTCGAAGACGTCGAGGCCGGGGATGGGGTTCCCGTACGGCGAGTGGGTGGGGCGGCCGAGCAGCTCGTACACCCGCTGCTCGACGTCGTCGCTCATCACGTGCTCCCAGCGGCACGCCTCGTCGTGGGCCGCCTCGTAGCGCATGCCGATCACGTTGATCAGCAGCAGCTCGGCGAGCCGGTGCTTACGCATCACGGCGATGGCGTGTGCGCGCCCCTCCGCGGTCAGTGCCAGATGCCGGTCACCCTCGACGGTCAGCAGGCCGTCCCGCTCCATGCGGGCGACGGTCTGGCTGACGGTGGGGCCGCTCTGGTGGAGCCGCTCCGCGATCCGGGCGCGCAGCGGTGCCACGCCCTCCTCCTCCAGTTCGAGGATCGTGCGGAGGTACATCTCAGTCGTGTCAACCAGGTCGTTCAACACACCCTCCCGGGCCACCATGCTACCCGAACGTGATTGCGGAACACTGAGGTCGTGACGGCGACGACGAACCCCGGACCGTTGGTCGATTCCGCCTGGTTGCGGGACGCCATCCGACATCCGGATTCCTACCAGCAGCCTCTGACAGTTCTCGACGTACGGTGGCGGCTCGGACAGCCCAGCGCCCGCCCGGACCACGTGTCCGGGCACATTCCGGGCGCGGTGTTCCTGGACCTGTCGGACGACCTGGCGGGGGAGCACCGGGCGACCGGCGGCCGGCACCCGCTGCCCGCCCCGGCCGACCTGGAGCGGGTGCTACGCGCGGCGGGGGTCCGCGCCGACTCCCGCATCGTGGCGTACGACGACGGCGACGGCCTGCCCGCCGCGCGTACCTGGTGGACCCTGCGCTGGGCCGGCCTGGCGGACGTGTCGGTGCTGGACGGCGGCTGGCGGGCGTGGACCGCGGCGGGCGGCGACGTCGAGACCGCGGTACCCGAGCCGGTGCCCGGCGACGTGACCGTACGGCCCGGCCAGCTGCCGGTTCTCGACGCGGACGCCGCCGCGCGGCTCGCGACCGACGGCGTGCTGCTGGACGTCCGCGCGGCGGAGCGGTACCGGGGGGAGACCGAGCCGATCGACCCGGTCGCCGGGCATATCCCCGGCGCGGTCAACGTACCGAAGACCGACACGACCGGCCCGGACGGCCGGTTGCTGCCGCCCGACGCCCTCCGCGCCCTGTACGCCGAGCGCGGCGTCACCGCCGACACCGCGATCGGTGCGTACTGCGGGTCCGGGGTGACGGCGGCGCACAGCGTCCTCGCGCTCACCGTCGCCGGCTTCCGACCCGCGCTGTACGTCGGGTCCTGGAGCGACTGGGTCAGCGACCCGACGCGTCCGGTCGCGACCGGCGGGTGATCACTTCTTCGTCGTGGGCGGAGTACGGCGGGTCAGCCGGGTCGCGCGCCACGACTTGACCGTCGGCGGGAGTGGACGGGTCGGCACCCGCGCCCACCACTCCCGTCCCGTGTCCAGCGACCAGTTCCGGCCCTGCGGCAGCGTCCAGTTGTATCGGACGCTCACAAGGCGCAGGCCGGCGGCGAAGACGATCCCGGCGACCAGACCGAGCGTCGGCGAGCCCAGCAGGACCGCGGGGAGCCAGCCCAAGCCGACCTGCAACGTCTTCTGCGCGCCGGCCGCGGCCCAGAAGCCGAGCGCCAGCGCGTCGGCGAACAGCAAAATCCGGTTCCAGCCACGGCCCTCGATCCGCAGCAGGAACGCCACACCGGCGCCGCCGAGCGCGGTCAGCAGGTACGCGTAGTCGGTCAGCGCGACGGGCGTGCCGTGCTGGAGCAGCGTGTCGCGGATCAGCCCGCCGCCGGTGCCGGAGATGACGGCGAGCGTGACGAACCCGATGACGTCGAGGCGTTCGCGGGCGGCGACGGCACCGCCGAGGATCGCGTTCGCGAACACCCCGGCGAGGTCGATCGCCCGGGTGATCTCACCGAGTGCGGAGGTGCCGACCAGCGCCTTCCCCTTCCCACCGCAACCGGTCCCGGATACGAGTCTGCCCGCGACGATCGCGTCGCGGGCAGAACTTCGGGCGGAAACGCCTTTACCGCGGACCGGAACCCGGCTGCAGGTACTGCGCGCGCCGCGGCGTACGCCCCGCGCCGTTGCCGTTGGACTGACCGCCGTGCGACTGGTGGCCGTTCCCGTTGCCGGGCTGGCCGTTGGCGTGCTCACCGGGAAGCTGGGCCGTACGGTCGTCGTCGGGCTGGACCGGCTCGAGGATGGTGGTGCTGTCGTTCAGCGCCGCGGTCGCGTCCGGGTCGGCGTGCTCCTCGACCGGCGCCTGCTCCTCGACGGTTGCGGTCTCCTCGGCGCGCTCGGCGTCATCGACGGGCGCGGCCTGCTCGACGGGCGCGGCCTGCTCGACTGGCTCAGCCTCGGCCGGTGCCTCCGCGCGGTTCGGTACCGGCGTCGGCTCGTCGTCGTCCTCGTCGAGCAGCGCCGCGCTGGCCCCGGTCAGCCGGGTCAGGGTCTCCCGCAGGTGCCCGATGTCCTTCTTGATCAGGCGACGGCGCTCGTCCAGCTCGCCGACCTTGCGGCCGGCCTCGGCGACGATCCGGTCCGCCTGCGCCCGCGCCGTACCGAGGATGGCCTCGGCGTCCCGTCGCGCCGACTCGCCGGCCTGCCGCGCCGCCTCCTCCGCCTTCGCGCGGATCGTGGCGGAGTGCTCCTCGGTGTCCTGTCGGAGCTGCTGCGCGGTCAGCTCGCCCTCGGTGCGCACCTCCTCCGCGTACGAGTCGGCGTCCTGGCGCACCTTCTGCGCGTACGCGTCGGCGTCGCCCCGGACGTTCGCGTCGTGCGCGGCGACGTCGTGCCGGATCTGCTCGGCCTCGGTCTCGGCGGCGGTGGTCAGCTCGGCGGCGCGCTGCTCGGCGGCGGCGCGGGTCTGCTCGGCGATCTGCTCCGCCTCCGCGCGTACCCGGTTGGCGTAGCTGGTGGTCTCCTCCTTGAGCGCGCGCAGCTCCTCGGCCACGGCGGCCCGCTCCTGCTCGCCCTCGGCGCGCAGCGCGGCGACGTCCTGCTCGGTCTTCTCCCGGAGCTTCGCCGCGTACTCCTCGGTGGCCGTGCGGAGGGTGAGCGCCTGCTGCTCGGCGTCGGCGACGAGCTGGGTGGCGTAGTCGGACTTCTCCGCCAGCTCCGCCTCGACCTGCTCGCGCCGGCGCGCCTCGGCCTCCTCGGCCTCGGACCGGCGCGCGGCCAGCGCCGTCTCGAAGTCGTGCCGGGCCTGCTCGGCCTTCTCCTGCGCCTCGGCCAGCACCCGGTCCGCCTCGGCCCGCTTCTCCATGATCTCGGAGACGGCCGTATCGCGGATCGCCGCGGACTCCTCCTCGGCGAGCGTCAGGATCTGCTCGACCCGCGGTCCCAGATGCCGGTACGACGGCTGCTCGTCGACGGCCGCCCGCCGCCGCAGGTCGATCAGCTCGGCCTGGAGCTGCTGGAGCTGACCGGACGACTGCTGCAACTGTGAGTAGGCGTCGTTCCGCTCCGTGGCGAGCGCGGTGAGGTCGGCTTCGACCTGGGCCACGAACCGGTCGACCTGTCGTCGGTCGTACCCCCGGAGCACCATCTCGAAGCTCGCCTCGCCGCGCGAGCTGCCGTCGTTCAAAGAGAAGAGACCTTGTTCCCCGCCTTGCGCCATGGTCCCATCCTCACACGTAACGGCCCGTCACACACGGAAGGCGGCCGGGTGACAGGGCTCGCGTTTTCTGGCTTCGTCCCGAGCCGACGCGGCGGGCTACGTCACCGCCAGCGCCGACCCGACGAGGGTACACACTTCGGCGACGGAACGGGAAACCGCACCGGACGTCGTATGTCGTCCGGTGCGGTTCCGTTGCGGTACAAGGGTTGTCAGCGAGCGGCCGGGATCGCCTGGGTCTGGTCGTCGCTGCCGGACTTGCCGTTGGACTTGCTCTTGGCGTCCGACTTGCTGTCGTCGACGACCGCGGCGGCCGGTGCGGCACCGCCGAGGTTCGCCAGGCCACCCAGCATCTCGCGGAGCTGGCCGAGCTGGGTGGTGATCTGGTCGCGCTGGCGGGACAGGTCCTCGACCTCGCGACGGGCCGTCGTGGTGCTGATCTCGGCCTCGGACCGGGCCTCGGAGGTCACCCGGCTCGCCTCGGCGCGCGCGTCCGACACGGTCTTGTCGGCCAGCGCCTTCGCCTTGTCGACGGTGTCGTTCGCGGTACGCTCGGACTCCAGCCGGCGCGCCTCGGCGCGCTGCTCGATCTCCTTCGCGCGGTCCTCCGCGGCGCGTGCCCGCTGCTCGGCCTCGCTGACCAGCTTCTGGGTCTGCGCAACCGCGGCGTTGTGCCGCTCGGACTCCTCGCGCTCGGACTTCTCCCGGCGCTCGGCCAGCTCCAGCGCCAGCGCCTGAAGCTCCTTGTCCCGCTTGTCCTTCGCCTCGGCGAGCAGCTTCGCGGCCTCGGCGCGACGCTCCTCGGCCTCGCGCATCGCCTTCGCCCGGAGCTGGGTGATCTCCCGCTCGGCGGTGGCCCGCATCGTGGAGACCTCGCGCTCCGCGGTCGCCTTCGTCTCGGCGACCTCGTGCGCGGTGGCGGTACGCAGCTGCTTGGTCTCGCGGTCGGCGTCGGCGCGCAGGTTGTCCGACTCGCGCCGGGCCTGCACCCGCGTCTCGGAGGCCTCGCGCTCGGCGGCCGTCTTGACGCCGGTGGCCTCGCGCTCGGCGGTGGACTTGACCGCGGCCGACTCGGCGCGGGCCTTGTCGGTGATCTCGCGGGCTTCCAGACGGGCCGCGGACAGGATGCCCTCCGCCTCCCGCTTGGCCTCGGCCCGGTGCTCGTTGGCCTGTTCCTCGGCGAGCCGGAGGATGTGCTCGACCTTCGTACCGAGGCCGGAGAGGGTCGGGCGGCTGTTCTCCTCCAGCTGCTTGGACTGGTCGCCAAGCTTCTGCTCGAGGGAGGCGTTGCGCTGCTCGGCCTGGCGGAGCCGACGCTGCGCGTCGTTCATCCGCTGCTCGGCCTCGCCGCGCGCGTTCTCGGACTGGCCGAGGGCGGCGTTGAGGCGCTGCACGAAGTCGTCGACCTGGGCCCGGTCGTAGCCCCGCAGGACAACGGTGAAGTCGGGCTGGCTGTTGGCTTGTTCGAAGAAGTTCAGGGAGGGCTGCTGCTGGGCCATGGACACATCCTCGCAGACCCCCGGCCTGCCGGGTCGGGCCGCGAATCCCGATCCGAACGGGGGATGTCCGAACGGGGGGCCACGACCACCGACATACGGGGGGATGTCATTTTGTCGGTTTGCCGGTAATTGGGTGATGAGCAGGGGCTGATACTACTCGCCCGGGTACTGCCTAGCTCGCGGTCGAGCCACCGCTGTCAGCCGACATAGTCCCCCAACGGTCCGGATGTCACCCCTGGCGAGTCGAGTGACCTTCGCCACTCTAGGTGGGACGCCCCGGTTCCTCCACCCGCCGGGGCCACGTGCTCCTTGCCGGTCGTCGTCGAACGGCCGAAGCACCCCGAGCGCCGCTGGTGGCGCTCCGACGCTGACAACGACGCGGACGGGTCGCAGGCCACGGGCGAACGGTGAAACCCGTGACCGGATACGGCCGGTCGTCCGGCTTGTGGTCCGACGACCCACCGACGCGGTCCGGGTACCACGATCGCCGTTTCGCCGGGCCGCTTCAAGACCCGTTCGGGTCGGTGACCGACGGCGGTTGGACCAGTTCCACCAGGACGCCGCCGGCGTCCTTCGGATGTACGAAGTTGATCAGGGAGCCGCCGGTGCCGGTACGCGGCGCGTCGTACAGCAGGCGGACGCCGCGGGCGCGCAGGAGCTCGCCGGCCGCGGCCACGTCGGCCACGGTGTACGCGAGCTGTTGCAGGCCGGGTCCGCGCCTGTCGAGGAACGCGGCGATGGTCGAGTCGGGCGTCAGTGGCGCGAGGAGTTGCAGCATCGTCTCGCCGTCGGCGGCCCTCAGCATGGCCTCGCGTACGCCCTGGTCGGGGTTGGTCTCGGTGTGCACGCAGGTCAGGCCGAACGTCTCGGTCCAGTACGCGATGGCGGTGTCGAGGTCGGCGACGGCGATGCCGACATGGTCGACACGCAGGACGGACAGGCCCGTGGTGAGATGGGAGGCACGGCGGCTCTCGTCCGAGGTGGGCATGTCGGTAGTCTTGCTGGTGAACGTTCGTTAAGGCGCGTCGGCCCCGGCCGGCCAGCCCCGCCAGTGACGTGGGAGGACATCGCGATGACCAGCGTGCTCGTGCACGGCGCCCGTACCCCGATGGGCCGGCTGCTCGGCGGACTCAAGGACTTCCCTGCCACCGCGTTGGGCGGGCTCGCGATCTCCGCCGCCCTGCGGCGCGCCGGCGTGGCCCCCGACCAGGTGGAGTACGTGGCGATGGGCCAGGTGCTGACCGCCGGCGCCGGGCAGATGCCGGCGCGGCAGGCCGCCGTGGCCGGCGGCATCCCGATGACCACGCCGGCCGTGACTATCAACAAGGTGTGCCTGTCCGGGCTGACCGCGATCGCGCACGCCGACCAGTTGATCCGCGCCGGTGAGTTCGACGTCGTCGTCGCCGGCGGCATGGAGTCGATGACCAACGCGCCGCACCTGCTCATGGGCCAGCGCAGCGGCTACAAGTACGGCGACGTGACGCTGCTCGACCACATGGCGTACGACGGGCTGACCGACGCGTACGACCAGGTGGCGATGGGAGAGTCGACCGAGCGGCACAACGCGCGGTACGGGCTGACGCGCGAGGAGCAGGACGCGTTCGCAGCGCGCAGCCACCAGCGGGCCGCGGTCGCGGCGAAGAACGGCGTGTTCGCCGACGAGATCACCCCGGTGTCGGTACCGCGGCGCAAGGGCGAGCCGATCGTCGTCGCGGACGACGAGGGCATCCGGCCGGACACCACGGTGGAGACGCTGGCCCGGCTGCGTCCGGCGTTCGCGTCGGACGGCACGATCACGGCCGGGTCCGCGTCGCAGATCTCCGACGGCGCGTGCGCGGTCGTGGTGATGCGTAAGGAGAAGGCCGAGGAGCTGGGGCTGACCTGGCTGGCCGAGATCGGTGCGTACGGGACGGTCGCCGGGCCGGACAACTCGCTCCAGTCGCAGCCGGCGAACGCGATCCGGCGGGCCCTTGCCCGGGCCGGCAGGTCGGTCGCGGACCTGGACCTGGTGGAGATCAACGAGGCGTTCGCCGCGGTCGGTGTGCAGTCCACCCGGGAACTGGGCGTGGACGAGGACAGGGTCAACGTCAACGGCGGCGCGATCGCGCTCGGCCACCCGATCGGCATGTCCGGCGCCCGGCTCGCCCTGAGCCTGGCCCTGGAACTCCGCCGGCGCGGCGGCGGGCTCGGCGCGGCGGCGCTCTGCGGTGGCGGCGGGCAGGGCGACGCACTGCTGCTGTCGGCACCGGGAGCCTGAGTGCGGGGCGCCGCCTCGGTACCCGACCTGATCGACCGGGCCCGCGCGGGTGATCCGCGCGCGGTGGCCCGGCTGATCAGCCTGGTCGAGGACGACGCGCCGGAGCTGCGCGAGGTTGCGGCGGCGCTCGCCCCGGTCACCGGCCGGGCCCGCGTCGTCGGGCTGACCGGGGCGCCCGGCGTCGGCAAGTCGACGACCACGTCCGCACTGGTCGGCGCGCTGCGCTCGCGCGGGGAGAAGGTCGGCGTGCTCGCCGTCGACCCGTCCTCGCCGTTCACCGGCGGCGCGATCCTCGGCGACCGGGTACGCATGCAGGAGCACGCCACCGACCCGGGTGTGTACATCCGGTCGATGTCCTCGCGCGGCAACCTCGGTGGGCTGGCCGCCGCCACCCCGCAGGCGGTACGGATCCTCGACGCCGCGGGCTGCGACACGGTGCTGGTGGAGACGGTCGGGGTCGGACAGGCCGAGGTCGCCGTGGCGTCGCTGGCGGACACCACGATGGTGCTGACCGCGCCCGGTCTCGGCGACGCGATCCAGGCCGTCAAGGCCGGCATCCTGGAGATCGCCGACGTCTTCGTGGTGAACAAGGCGGACCGGGACGGCGCGGACGCCGCGGCCCGCGACCTGCGCGGGATGCTGGCGCTGGCCCGGCGCGAGGCGTACGAGTGGCGGCCGCCGGTGCTGCGCTGCGTCGCCGTGAAGGGCGAGGGCATCGACGAGGTGGTCGAGGCGCTGGACAAGCACGCCGCCCACCTGGCCGAGCACGGCGAGCTGGACCGCCGCCGCCGGGCGCGTGCCGCGGCCGAGGTGCAGGCCATCGCGCTCGCCGCGCTGCACCGTCGGATCGCGCCGCACGCCACCGACGCGCTCGCCGACCGCGTCGTGACCGGCGGCCTCGACCCGTACGCCGCGGCCGACGAGCTCCTGCGCACCCTGCCCTGACCCGCACTCCTGTCGCCGAACGGTCACGGATTGATGTCGTGGCAACGGTTCGGTCACGAGGCTGAACCGCGCCGCCCCGCGCCGGGTCGAGACATCAGGGTGTACGGCGAGCGAGGGAGGCGCGGTGGCGGGGTGGCTGGTGACGGTCCGCGGCATCCGGTACCGGTCGGGTCGGTCGCTGGTGGTGTTCCTGCTGGCGATGGTCGCGACGACGGCGGCGGTGCTGGCACCGGCGTACACCAGGACGGCGGAGCAGTCGGCGCTGACGGACACGCTGCGCGCGGTACCCGCCGGCTCGCTGGGGGTGACCGTGAGCGGGTCGGGCGCCTCCGACGTGGACCTCAGCGGCCTGCGTACCCAGGGCGCCGAGCTGGTCGGCGCGCGGCACGAACTGTCGGCCGTGCTGGGCCAGCCGTATGCGGGGGCGGTGGGCAAGGCGACGGTGTCGTCGCTGTCGGGTTCGCCGTCGAGCTTCGTGGTGTACCGGTCGCAGGTGTGCGCGCACGTACGCCTGACCGCGGGCCACTGCCCGACGGCGGCCAGCGGTGACGTGCTGGTACACGCGGACACGGCGCGGCGGTTCCACGTCCGGGTCGGCGACCGGCTGGCGTTCCACGTGGGGGATCCGGACACACCCGACCCGTCGCACCGGGTCGCCGGGATCTACCGGGTCACCGACAGCGGCGAGGCGTACTGGTGGGGTGGCGGCTGGTTCGGCACCGCCGGCGGCAGCGGCCAGGATCCGCAGGAACGGATCCAGCCGCTGCTGTCCACCGACCCGTACGCCGCGGCCTGGCGCGGCGTCACGTCCGGGCAGTCCGAGCTGGACTACCCGGTCGACGTCGACGCGGTACGGCTGTCCGCGGTGCCCGCGCTGCGCGCCCAGCTCGGCTCGCTGGACACCGAGCTGTCCGCGATCACGATGCGCCTCGGTACGGGCCTGCCGGCGGCGTTCCGGTCCGGGCAGCGGGCGCAGGACGCGGTCGCCGCGTCGGTACCGGTGGTCGCGGTGCCGCTGGTGTTGTTGTGCTGGTTCGTGCTGTACCTGATGGTCGCGTCGCTGACCGAGGAACGCGGCCCGGAGATCGCGCTGGCGAAGCTGCGCGGGTTCCGCGGCCCGGCCGCGGTCCGGTTCGGACTGGGGGAGGCGCTGGCGCTGATCGTGCTGGCCGCGCCGGTCGGGCTGGCGGCGGGGTTGGCCGTGGTGGAGCTGATCGCGCGCGCGGTGCTCGCGGCCGGCACGCACGCGGAGCTGACCGCGCCGGTGGCGTACGTGACGCTGGTGGCGCTGGCCGGTGCCGCGCTCGCCGCGGTCCTCGCCGCGCGCCGGACGATGGCGTCGCCGGTGATGGCGCTGCTGCGCCGGATCCCGGCGCGCGGGCGGTGGCGCGCGACGGTCGTCGAGGGTGCGGTGGTGGCGCTCGCCGCCGCCGCGCTCTACCAGGTGCTGTCCGATCCGACGTCCCGGCTCGGGCTGATCGCGCCGCCGCTGCTGGCGCTCGTCGCGGGGCTCGTCGCGGCCCGGCTGCTGGGCTTCGTGGCGGGCCGGCGGCTGCGCTGGTCCCGGGGCCGGCTGCGCCCCGCCGCGTTGCTGGGTGCCGCACAGCTCGCGCGCCGGCCGCTGGCGCAGCGGATCGTGGTCACGGTGACGGTCGCCGTGTCGCTGCTGTCGTTCGCCGCTGCGGCCTGGGACGTCGCCGGCCACAACCGGGTACGCGTCGCGCAGGACCGGATCGGCGCCGACACGGTGTACACGGTGTCGGCGGCGGGGCCGCAGGCGGTGCGGGACGCGGTCGACACGGTCGACCCGCGCGGCCGCTCGCTGATGCCGGCGATGCAGACCGAGGTGCACTACGGCGACGGGGACGTGACGGTGCTCGCCGTCGACCCGGACCGGCTGGCGCGCACCGCGGCGTGGTCCGGGCTGTCCACCGACCGGGTACGCGCGCTCGCCCGGACGCTGCCCGGCGCCGTCGCACCGACCCTGACCGTACGCGGGCCGCTGTCGGTGTCGGCGGTCGTGGACGCCGTACCGAGGAACAAGGCGCGCGGGATGCAGCTGGTCGCGGTGGTGGCGCGGCCGGACGGTACGCCGCGCGAGGTGCCGCTGGGCGCGGTGCGGCCCGGTGGCCGCACGTACCGCGCGGCGCTGCCGGGCTGCGCCGACGGGTGTTCGCTGACCGGACTGGGCCTCTCGCGCTACCCGGGTGACTTCAGCCATCTCGCCGCGCGGCTGCGCGTCACCGCGGTGTCCGACGGCGGACGGCGGGTCGACGCCGGCCTGACCGACCCGGGCCGCTGGCGGTACGCGGCGTCCGCGCCGCAGACGACCGTCTCGCTGTCGACCCGCGGCGGGCTCGGGATCGACTGCGCCAGCGACGATCCCGCCGACGTCGTCGTCGCGTACCACGCGGAGCCGGCGCGGCTGCCGGTGGTGCTGTCCGGGCCGGCGCCGGCGGACGACGCGGGTGCGTCGCGGTTCGAGTTCCCGGCGTTCGGCGGGACGCCGGTGCCGTTCGCGGTGACCGGCCGGACCGACGTGGTGCCGCGGGCGGGGCGGCACGCGCTGCTCGTCGACCTCGGCAACGTGCAGCGGTTGCTGGCCACGCAGCTCGACCAGGAGCAGTCCGACACGCCGCCGACGTACCAGGTGTGGGCGGGGCCGGGCGCGCCGCCGGACCTGGCCCGGCGGCTCGCCGCGGCCGGCGTGCCGGTGCTGCGTACCGACTCGCTCGCCGGGACGCTGGACCGGCTCGGCCGGCAGGCGCCGGCGCTCGCGCTGCGGCTGTACCTCGTGGCCGGCGTCGCGGCGCTGCTGCTGGCGCTCGGCGCGGTGCTGCTCACCGCGTACGTCGGGGTCGACGCCCGGCTGTACGAGATGGCGGCGCTGCGCGTCGCCGGCCTGCGGCAGGCCGAGCTGTCCGCCGCGGTACGCCGGGAGTACCGGCTGCTGTTGGGGGTGCCGCTGGTCGCCGGGTTGGTCGCGGGCGCGGCCGGTGCGGTGCTGATGCTGCCGGCGATCCGGCTCGTCACCGACACCGACGCGGGCGTACGCCGGGTGTACGAGCTGGGGCCGTGGTGGGTGCCGGGCGCGGTGCTGGTGACGGTGGCCGGGCTGGTCGCCGCGGCGCTCGCGGTGGCCCGGATGCTCGGCCACGCCCGGCCGGCGGCCCTGCGTGAGGGGGCCCGCTGATGCGTACGCTCGTGGCGACGTGCCGGCTGGCCGTCGCCGGGCTGCGGCACCGCGGCACGCGCTCGGTGGTGGTGGCGGTGCTGGCGCTGCTCGCGACGGCCTCGGCGGTGCTCGGCCCGGCGTACGCGCGGGCGGCGGAGCAGTCGACGCTGCTCGACCACCTGCGCGCCGCGCCGACCTGGCTGACCGGCTTCAGCGTCACGTCCACCGGTACCGCGGGGGACGACAGCACGATCGGGTCCGGCGTCCACGGCGCGCCGAGCTACGACGCGCTGGCGCGGATCCCCGTCGGCTACCTGACCCGCAACGCGGGCCGCACGATGCTCGCCGCGCGCTACTACGACGCGCCGGTCGGCGGCGTGCAGACCTCCCTGGCGCTGCCCAGCCTCGACGGGGACGTCACCACCGGCCGGCTCGTCTACCGCGAGGGGTACTGCGCGCGGCTGCACCCGGTCGAGGGCCGCTGCCCGGTGCGCACCGGCGAGGTGCTGGCCAGCACCCGGTCCCCGTACCGGGTGGGTACGACGATCGCGGTGACGGCGGGCAGCCAGATCGACCCGCAGGTCGGCGATCCCGGGCACACCACCGTGACCGTCGTCGGCCGGTACGTCGCGCCGCACGAGACCGGCGGGTACTGGTTCAACCACGGGTACTTCGACGCTGCGGTGTTCATGAAGCAGGCCGCCGAGTACCGGCGCATCGACAGCTTCTTCGGCAGCGAGCGGACGGTGCACGCGCTGGGCGTCGCGGAGTACACGTCGATGGCCGACTTCCCGCTGCGCGTCGAGTCGGTACGGCTGGACGACGTGGCGACGCTGCGCGCCGACCTGTCCGCCGGGCGGCGCCAGATCGAGGCGGCCGGGCTGTCGGCCGCCACCCCGCTCACCGGCGTACTGTCCGATGTGGACGGTGAGCGGGACCAGGTGTCGGTGGCGGCGCTGCTGGTGGCCGTGCAGCTGGTGCTGCTGTGCTGGTTCGTGCTGTTCGGCGTGGTACGCGGGGCGACCGACGAACGCGGCCCCGAGCTGGGGCTGGCGAAGCTGCGCGGGCTGCCCGGTCGGCGGGTCGCCGCGTTCGGTCTCGCCGAGATCGGCCTGCTCGTCCTCGTCGCCACACCGCTCGGTGTCGCGCTGGGCCTGGCCGGCACCGAACTGGTCGCCCGGTTCGGCCTGGCGAGCGGGGTACACGCCGAGCTGCGGCTGCCGGTGCTGGCCGCCGCGGTCGCCGCGTTCGCCGGCGCGCTGGTGGCCGCCGCGCTCGCGGTCCGGCGTTCCGTGGCGAGTCCCGTGGTGGAGCTGCTGCGCCGGGTACCGGCGCGGGCGCACCGGCTGCGCGCCGGCATCGCCGAGGGCGTACTGGCGGCCGTCGCGCTCGCCGCCTGCTACGAGCTGCTGACCGGCGCCGGCGG
This sequence comes from Actinocatenispora sp., assembly GCA_036503555.1. Classification (GTDB taxonomy): domain Bacteria; phylum Actinomycetota; class Actinomycetes; order Mycobacteriales; family Micromonosporaceae; genus Actinocatenispora. The sequence goes on along the minus strand of DASXWQ010000055.1, from coordinate 34,953 downwards.
CCGGTTGGGTCTGCTCGCCGGCGGTCTCGTCGCCGTCGTCGCCGGCCTCACCGCCGGCCGGCTGCTGCCGCTCGCACTGCGCCGCGGCGTGCGTACCGCCGGGCGGCGCGGGCGGGTGCCGGCGCTGCTCGCCGCCGCGCGACTGTCCCGCCGCGGCCAGGTCCCGCGTACGGTCGCGCTGGTCACGGTCGCCGTCGCGTTGCTCTGCTACGGCGTGGTCACCTGGGACGTGGCCGGCCGCAACGAACAGGCCCGGGCCGGCGCCGCGCTCGGCGCCGCCACCGTCTACTCCGTCGAGACCGACACCGCCGCCGCCCTGCGCGCCGCGGTACGCCGGGCCGACCCGTCCGGCCACGAGGCGATGGCCGTCGCCCGCGGCCTGTACGGCAGCGGCGAGGCGACCACCGAGGTCCTCGCCGTGGACAGCGACAGGTTCGCGACCGTCGGGTACTGGCAGTCGGCGTTCGCGGTGGACGACCCGGCGACGCTCGCCGGGCGGCTGCGCCCCGCCGCGTCCGCCCCGGTGGCCGTCGCCGCCGGACCGCTGCCGGTCACCGTCGACGTCGCGTCCGCCAGCAAGGGCATGGCGCTGGTGGCGTTGCTGTCCGACGCGCGCCGGCAGCAGCGGGTGGTACGGCTGGGCGAGCTGACCCGCGGCAGGCACACGCTGACCGGGACGTCCGACTGCACCGACTGCCGGCTCGTCGGCTTCGACCTGTACCGCGGGCCGGACACCCCGGCGGCGATCCGCGGCGCGTTCACGCTCGTGTCGCTGCGGCAGGGCGGTCACGACCTGGCCGGCTTCGGCGCCCACTGGCGCGCCGTCGACACGACGCTTGGCCAGCCGGTGAGCGCGGTGACCCCGGGCTCCGCCGGCACCGCCGTACGGTTCGACTCGCCGGGCGGCGAGGACCTGCGCATCCTGTACGCCGACGCGCCGTACCCGCTGCCGGCGGTGACGACCGGCCGGCGCGGCACGTTCCGCGGTCCCGGACTGTACGGGCTGGACCAGGCGTACCGGGAGGTCGCGACGGCACGCACGGTGCCGGGGATCACCTCCGGCGTGCTGGTCGACCTGACGTATGCGGACCGGGTCGCCGGGTTCGGCGAGTCGCTGGACACGCCGCTGCGGTACCAGGTATGGGCCGCGCCGGGGGCCCCGGCGTCGCTGCGGCAGAAGCTGACCGCCGCCGGGCTGACCGTGACCGGCGTGGACAGCGTCGCCGCGCGCCGCGCCCGCCTCTCGCGGCAGGGCCCCGCGCTCGCGCTGCGGCTGTACCTGATCGCGGCGGTCGCCGCGCTGCTGCTCGCCGCCGGCACCGTCCTCGTCACCGCCTACCTCACGTCCCGGCCGACGCTGTACGAGGTGGCCGCGCTGCGCGCCGCGGGCGTACCGGCGCGGTTGGTGCGGCGCGCCGGCTGGCGGGAGTACGGGCTGCTGCTCGGGGCGGCGCTGGTCGCCGGCGTGTTGGCGGGCGGGGTCGGCGCGGCGCTGGCCGTACCGCGGCTGCCGCAGCTCGCGACGTCGGGCGGTCCGCCGCCGACGTGGTGGCCGGGCGCGTGGTGGCCGGGCGGCGCGGTACTCGGCTCGGCGGTCCTGCTCGCCGCGGTGACGGTCGCGGTCGTCGGTGCGCTCGGCCGCCGCGGTACGCCCAGCCGGCTGCGAGGCGGCCAGTGACATTCGTCAGGACCGAAGGGGAGGACGGCATGACGGCGACAGAGACCCGCGCCGGCGTGGGCATCGGGGTGAGCTGCCGCGGCCTCGTCTACATCTACCGGCTGGAGGGCTACGACGTCGTCGCCCTGTCCGGTGTGGACCTCGACATCGAGCCGGGTGAGTCGGTCGCGCTGCTCGGCCCGTCCGGCTCCGGCAAGTCGACGCTGCTGTCGTTGCTGGCCGGGCTGCTGCGGCCGGCGGCGGGGCGGCTGCACGTCGGCGAGCACGACGTGGCGCGGGCGAGTCCGGCCGAGCTGTCGGCGATGCGGTCCACCGACGTCGGCGTGATGCTCCAGGGCGCGATGCGCAACCTCCTGCCGTACGTGTCGGCGACGGAGAACATCCGCTTCGCCCAGTCCGGCGTACCGGCGGCGCGGCGGGCCGAGCTGTCCACCCCGGACGAGCTGCTGGACCTGGTCGGCCTCGCCGGCCAGGGCGGCGTACGCCCGCCCGACCTGGCGCCCGGCGAACGGCAGCGGCTCGCCGTCGCCTGCGCCGTCGCCAACGGCGCCGGGCTGCTGCTCGCCGACGAACCCACCAGCCAGCTCGACACGCACGCGCGCGACGCGGTCCTCGACGTCCTCGCCGAGGTACGCGACACCGGCCGCACCGTCGTCGTCGTCACCCACGACCCCGACGTGGGCCTGCGGATGGGCCGCACCGTCACGATCCGGGACGGCCGGGTCGGCGCGGAGGGCCGCCGCGGCGAGGAGTACTCGGTGGTCGGCCGGGACGGCGCCGTGCACCTGCCGCCCGACGTACTGGCCGAGGTCGCCCCCGGCACGCTGCTGCGGGTGGAGCTGACCGACGAGGGCGCGGTGCGCCTGGTACCGACGGACGACCCGGCGAAGGAGGAGCGGTGACCGAGACCGAGCAGGCGGGCGTCGTCGTCGCGGTCGACGACCTGACCGTCGCGTACGACGGGCATCCGGTGCTGTCCGACGTCGCCGTCGCGGCCGAGCCCGGCCGTGTCCTCGCCGTCACCGGCCCGTCCGGCGCCGGCAAGACGACGCTGCTGTGGGCGATGGCCGGGCTGATCCGCCCCGCCGCCGGCGTCGTACGCGTCGGCGGCGCCGAGGTACGCGACCGGGACCAGACCGTCGCCGCCGGCGTGGCGCTCGTCCCGCAGGACAACGGGCTCGCGGCGATCCTGACCGCCGAGGAGAACGTCATGGTCGCGTTGCTCGCCACCGGCGTACCGCCGGCGGAGGCGACGGAGCGCACCGCGACGGTACTCGAACGGCTCGGCCTGGCGGGTCAGGCCGACCAGCTCGTCGAGGAGCTGTCGGGCGGCCAGCAGCAGCGGGTGGCCATCGCCCGCGGCCTCGCGCTGCGCGGCACGGTACTGCTGGCCGACGAGGTCACCAGCGAGCTCGACGCGCAGAACCGCAAGCTCGTCGTCGAGCTGCTCTGCGAGGAGGCGTGGCGCGGCGCGGCGGTCGTGTTCGCCACGCACGACCCGGAGGCGGCGGCGACCTGCGACGCGGAGCTGCACCTGCGCGACGGCCGCGGCGAGGTGCTGCGCGCCTGAGCGCGTGCGCCGGGCGACCGCGGCCGGAACCGTACGCCGATCGGGGGAGTACGGCACCGCGCCGCGGTCGTCCGGGCAATTGGTGATCTCCACGGCACGGCCAACCCGGCCACTGCGTCGTTGGACCAGGAAGAACGCGCGGGTGTGTCGGCTGGGTCACGCCAGGACCTCGTCGCCGGGTCGGCACGGCTCGTTGGGCCGCCGTGCCCGGCCCGGTACCCTCGCCTTCGCGTACCACCGGGCCGTGAGGCCGGGTCGAGATCTCCAGGAGAGGGCATGACCGAGACCGAAGCTGGGCGTAACGCGGGATCTCATGCGGCGGGTTCGCGCGGGGGGAAGCCGGCGCACGCCGCGGACGAGCCGGCGCGACGGATGAACGGATCGGCGACCGCGGTCGCCGACCCGGGCGCGCTGGATTCGACCACGATCATCCCGCGCATCCCGGCCGAGGGTGACGCCCCGATGCCGGTGGCCACGCCGGTGCCGGCGCCGCGCCCCGGCCGCGCCGCGGCCAACCCGACCGCCGCGGCCGCCGTGCGTCCCGTCGCGGAGCCGGCCACCGGCGACCGTCCGGCGCGGCTGCGCGGCACCACCGCGATCGCGGGTGACGTGGTGGAGAAGGTCGCCGCGTTCGCCGCCGAGCAGGTGGACGGCGTGTTCGACCTGGGCGGCGACGTGGCCCGGGCGATCAGCACCGTACGCGAGGCGATCGACATCGGCGAGGGCACCTCGCGCCGCGGCGTACACGTCGAGTTGGCGGGGGCGCAGGCGCGCATCACGCTGACCCTGGTCGTCCAGTTCGGGCACCCGGCGATGCAGGTCGCCGGCCAGGTCCGGGAGAACGTCATCGCCGCGGTCGAGACGATGATGGAGCTGGACGTCAGCGAGTGCAACGTCATCATCGACGACATCCACGTCGAGGACTGAGCCGTGTCGGTTCTCGTGGCGTTCTCCGTCGCGCCGAGCGGCGTCGACGGCTCCGTCGCCGAGTACGTCGCCGAGGCGGTACGGGTGGTCCGCGAGTCGGGCCTGCCCAACCGTACGGACGCGATGTTCACCACGATCGAGGGTGAGTCCTGGGACGAGGTGATGGACGTCGTCAAGCGCGCCACCGAGGCGGTACGCGCGCGCTCGTCCCGCGTCTCGCTGGTGCTGAAGGCCGACATCCGGGAGGGTGTCAGCGGCGCGATCGACACGAAGGTCGCGCGGATCGAGCAGCGGCTCGCCGGCGACTGATCGGGCGCCCGTCGGGGGTCGACGTCGTGGCGACGCCACCCCGCTACGGTGAGGGTGTGGGCAAAGAGCTGAGGTTGCCGTTCGACCCGATCGAGCAGGCCGGGACGCGGTGGGCCGCCGAGTTCGGGCCGAGCCGGGCGATGGCGGTGGCGACCTCGATCATGCGGGTGCAGCAGGTGCTGTTGGCCGGCTTCGACGCCCTGCTCAAGCCGTACGAGCTGACCTTCGCGCGATACGAGGCGCTGGTGCTGCTGTCGTTCAGCCGGCGGGGCGAGCTGCCGATGCGGGTGGTCGGCGAGCGGCTGATGGTGCACCCGACGAGCGCCACCAACATCGTCGACCGCCTGGTACGCCAGGGCCTGGTCACCCGCCGCCGCAACCCGACCGACGGGCGCGGCGTGCTGGCGGCGATCACCGACGCCGGCGAGCGTGTGGTGGCGGACGCGACCCGGGACCTGATGGCCGCCGGGTTCGGGCTGGACGCGTTGGACGACACCGACTGCGACGCGCTGTTCGCCCTGCTCCGCCGGGTACGCCTGGCCGCGGGCGACTTCACCGACTGACGCCGCGGCCCGGTGGACGCCCGAGGACGGGCGGTGCCGGTGGGTCAGTGGGCGAGGAGGGTGTCGATCCGGTCGCGGACCAGGTGACGGGCGAGGCTGCCGCGCCGGTGTCGTTGTGGCCAGGTGAGTCGCGCGGGCTCGCCGTACCGCCGGCTGCGGATGTCCGCGCACAGCTCGTCCGGCGCGCCGCCCGCGGCCAGGGCGTCGAGCGCCTCGCCCTTGCTGACGAGCCGGCCCTCCGCGAGCGTGATGCCGGCGCGGGTGACGGTGAGGGTCCCGCCGTCCACCCACACGTCGCGCAGCCAGTACGTCGGGCGCCCGGTCGCCGGCCGCCAGAACCCGGCGAGGTCGGCCCGGACGAAGTCGGCGAGCACCGCGTCGCCGACGTCCGGCAGGACACCCGCGGGCCCGGGCCCGAGCAGGGTACGGCCGCCGAGCGCCAGCTCCCGCCGCGTCACCGGGGTGACCGTACGGTCGAAGAGCCGGCGGTGTGCCCAGGTCACGTGCCGCCGGTCGATGTCGGCCAGTTCGGCGCGGAGCAGGTACGAGCAGTGCAGCGTCGCCGCGTACGGCTCGGTGCGGTCGAGCGCGCGGTGCAGCGTGCGCAGGCGGTCCCGGTCGGGCGGGGTGTCGACGACGGCGAGCAGGTCGAGGTCGGAGCGGCCGGGCCGGAAGTCGCCCAGCGCCAGCGATCCGTGCGCCCACACCGCGACCGGCGCGACGGTCTCGCGCAGCTCGGCGACGAACCTGTCCAGCAGCGGCTGTACCTCGGCGGTCGACATGCGCCGAGCATCGCACGCCGCCGCGCGCCACACCGTACTGTCTGGGGCGTGTGGCGTCGATCGGCGGTCCGGTTGCCCCGGGCGGAGCGCCCGCCGTTGCGGGAGGTGGCGCGGCGGGTCGCGTTCGCGGTGCTGCTGCTGTTCGCGTCGGCGCTGGTGGTGTACCTGGACCGGTCCGGTTACCGGGACTCGGCCGGTGGCCCGCTGTCGTTCCTGGACGCGCTCTACTACGCGACGGTCAGCCTCACCACCACCGGGTACGGCGACATCGTCCCGGTGACACCGGACGCGCGGCTGCTCACCATCCTGCTCATCACACCGTTGCGCATCCTGTTCCTGGTGATCCTGGTCAGCACCACCCTGGCGGTGCTGACCGAACGGGGCCGGGAGCAGTGGCGCGTGTCGCGCTGGAGGTCGTCGGTGCGGGGACACACCATCATCTGCGGGTTCGGTACGAAGGGTCAGGCGGCGGCGCGCGCGATGCTCGCCGACGGCTCGGACCCGCGCACGCTCGTCGCGGTCGATCCGCGCGCGGAGGCGGTGGCCGCCGCCGCGGCGATGGGCCTGGCCGCCGTCCAGGCGAACGCGGAACGCTCGGCCACCCTGCGCGAGGCGGAGGTGGGCAACGCCGAGCAGGTCCTCGTCACCGTGACCGACGACAACAGCGCCGTCCTCATCACCCTGACCGCGCGCCAGCTCAACCCCGACGTCGACGTCTGCGCGAGCGTACGGGAGGAGGAGAACGCGGCGCTGTTGCGGCAGAGCGGCGCCCGTACGGTGATCACGTCGTCGGAGACGGCGGGCCGGCTCGTCGGTCTGTCCGCGTGCAAGCCGTCGGTGGCGGCCGTCGCCCAGGACCTCTTCTCGTACGGTCGCGGTCTGGACCTCCTGCAGCGTCCGGTGAGCGCGGCCGAGGTCGGCCGCCCGGCGTCGGCGCTGCCCGACGTGGTGTTGGCGGTGGTCCGCGGCGGCGCGGGTACGCCCGTCCCGCTGCCGGCCGCGACCGCCCCGCTGACCGCGGGCGACGAGCTGGTGTACGTCAGGTTCCCCACCGGGTCGGCTCAGCAGGGCTGAGGGCGGGCGGCGACAACCGTTGTCCGCCGGTTGGCGTCGACTGTCCCCGTGTGCGGCGGGATGAACGATCCGCGGCGAACTCATGATCCGTGCCGGTGCGGACCCGACTGGGCGTAGGTAGTTGGGCGTCCTAGTATTGGCTGATCGATCGTTAAGGCAAGGCCTGGAGGTCTGATGGACGCGGCGGAGATCGAAGCCGGACGCGAGCGCTGGCAGCGGCGTTACGACGCGGCGCGGAAGCGCGCCGCGGACTTCACCACGCTGTCCGGCGACGACCTGGCACCGGTGTACGGCCCACCGCCCGGCACCGACGTACCCGGCTTCGACCGGATCGGCTGGCCCGGCGAGTTCCCCTACACCCGGGGGCTCTACCCGACCGGGTACCGCGGGCGGGCATGGACGATCCGGCAGTTCTCCGGCTTCGGCAACGCCAAGCAGACCAACGAGCGGTACAAGATGCTGCTCGGCGCGGGCGGCGGCGGGCTGTCCGTGGCGTTCGACATGCCGACGCTGATGGGGCGCGACTCCGACGACCCGCGCTCGCTCGGCGAGGTCGGGCACTGCGGTGTCGCGATCGACTCGGCCGCAGACATGGTCGAGCTGTTCGACGGGATCCCGCTCGCCGACGTGACCACGTCGATGACGATCTCCGGCCCGGCCGTGCCGATCTTCTGCATGTACCTGGTCGCCGCCGAGCGGCAGGGCGCCGATCGGTCCACATTGGACGGCACGCTGCAGACCGACATCTTCAAGGAGTACATCGCGCAGAAGGAGTGGCTGTTCGCGCCGGAGCCGCACCTGCGCCTGATCGGTGACCTGATGGCCTACTGCAACGCCGAGATCCCGCGGTACAAGCCGCTGTCGGTGTCCGGCTACCACATCCGCGAGGCCGGCTCGACCGCCGGGCAGGAGCTGGCGTTCACGCTCGCCGACGGCTTCGCGTACGTGGAGCTAGGGCTGTCCCGCGGCCTCGACGTGAACACGTTCGCCCCCGGCCTGTCGTTCTTCTTCGACTCGCACGTCGACTTCTTCGAGGAGATCGCGAAGTTCCGTGCGGCGCGCCGGATCTGGGCCCGCTGGCTGCGCGACGAGTACGGCGCGACCTCCGAACGCGCGCTGTGGCTGCGGTTCCACACCCAGACCGCCGGCGTCTCGCTCACCGCCCAGCAGCCCTACAACAACGTCGTACGCACCGCCGTCGAGGCGCTCGCCGCCGTGCTCGGCGGTACCAACTCGCTGCACCCCAACGCGCTCGACGAGACGCTGGCGCTGCCGACCGCGGAGTCCGCCGAGATCGCCCTGCGTACCCAGGCGGTCCTGATGGAGGAGACCGGTGTGACGAGCGTGGCCGACCCGCTCGGCGGCTCGTGGTACGTGGAGGCGCTGACCGACCGGATCGAGGCCCAGGCCGAGGAGATCTTCGCCCGGATCCGCCGGATGGGCGGGTCGGAGTCGCAGCACGCGATCGGGCCGATGACCGCCGGGATCCTGCGCGGTATCGAGGACGGCTGGTTCACCGGGGAGATCGCCGAGGCCGCGTTCCGCTACCAGCGGGCGCTGGAGAAGGGCGAGAAGCGCATCGTCGGCGTGAACTGCCACACCGCCACGATCAGCCGGGAGCTGGACATCCTGCGCGTGTCGCACGAGGTGGAGACCGAACAGCGCGGGCTGCTCGCCGCCCGGCGTACCGGACGGGACGCCGCCGCGGTGGACGCCGCGCTCGCCGCGATGGTCGAGGTGGCGCGCGGCGACGGCAACCTGATCCCGCCGATGCTGGCCGCCTGCCGCGCCGAGGCCACGCTCGGCGAGATCTGCGGCGCGCTGCGCGACGAATGGGGCGCGTACACCGAGCCCGCCCGGTTCTAGCAGCCGGCTCGACCGCGCTTGCTACCGTTGCCGCGGTTCGGTTCTCCGGCCGGACGCGGTGCGAGGGGGTTCAGCGGTGGGACTGATCGACAAGATCAAGGGCGAGTTCATCGACATCGTCGAGTGGCTCGACCAGAGTCGCGACACGATCGTGTGGCGCTTCCCGCGGTACGACAACGAGATCAAGATGGGCGCGAAGCTCGTCGTGCGCGAGTCGCAGGTCGCGGTGTTCGTCAACGAGGGGCGGATCGCCGACGCCTACGGCCCCGGCACGTACGAGCTGCAGACGCAGAACATGCCGATCCTGTCCACCCTCAAGGGCTGGAAGTACGGCTTCCACTCGCCGTTCAAGGCCGAGGTCTACTTCGTCAACACCCGGCAGTTCACCGACATGAAGTGGGGCACGCAGAACCCGGTCATCGTGCGTGACCCGGAGTTCGGCATGGTGCGGCTGCGCGCCTTCGGGGCGTACTCGATGCGGGTCGTCGAGCCGCGTCGGCTGCTCACCGAGCTGGTCGGCACCGACCCGCAGTTCCGCACCGAGGAGGTCGCGGAGTACCTGCGCCAGATGGTGGTCGGGCGGCTGGGCAGCGCGCTCGCCACGGCCGAGGTACCGATGCTGGACCTCGCCGCGCACCAGATGTCGATCGGCAACAAGCTCGCCACCGCGCTCAGCCAGGAGCTGGGCGAGGTCGGCATCGCGATCCCCAAGTTCATCATCGAGAACATCTCGGTCCCGCCGGAGGTCGAGGCGGCGCTGGACAAGCGCACCCAGATGGGCGTGGTCGGCGACCTCGACAAGTACACCCAGTTCCAGACGGCGAACGCGATCCAGGACGCGGCGAACAACCAGGGCGGTGCCGGCGAGGGCATCGGCATCGGCCTCGGCATGGCCGCCGGCCAGCGCCTCGCGCAGAGCTTCGGCGCTCCCCAGGGATACCCGCAGCAGGGATACCCGCAGCAGGGCTACCCCCAGCAGGGCTACCCGCAGCAGCCGGCGCCGCAGGGCCACCCGCAGCAGGGCGCGCCGGCCGGCCCGCCGCCGCTGCCGCCGCAGCAGCAGTGGTACATCGGGGTCGGCGGCGCACAGCAGGGACCGTTCGACCAGCCCGGGCTCGCCCGGCAGGCGGCGAGCGGCGCACTGACGCCGGAGACGCTGGTGTGGCGCCAGGGCATGGCGCAGTGGACCGCGGCGCGTGACGTACCGGAGCTGGCGGCGGTGCTGGGCAGCACCCCGCCGCCGCTGCCGCCGCAGTCCTGACCCACCGCGTGCCCGGGCTCCCGCCCGGGCACGCGCGCTCGGTACCCCCCGCCCGGCGACCCGGGCATCCGAGGAGACCCCCGATGACCGATCAGGCCACGCCGACGCAGGCGCAGTCGAGCTACCCGTGTGAGAGCTGCGGTGCCCGGGTCGAGTTCGCGCCCGGAACGAACGTGCTGCGCTGCCCGTACTGCGGGCACCAGCAGCAGATCGCGCTCGCGCAGCGGCAGGTGCAGGAGCACCACATCGAGGAGCTCGCGCACCTGCCGCGCAAGCCGGTCGGGATGATCGCCCCGCACCAGTACGTGTGCCAGAAGTGCGGCGCGCGGACGGCCAGCGCCAGCCTGTCCGAGGCGTGCCAGTTCTGCAGCGCGCCGCTGGTCGCCGATCCGCGCGCCACCGGGCAGGTCGTACCGGAGGCGGTGCTGCCGTTCGCGTTGGACAACCGGGCGGCGCGCGAGGCGCTGAAGAAGTGGATCTCGTCGCGCTGGTTCGCGCCGACCTCGCTGAAGAAGGTTACCGACGCGGAGTCCACGAAGGGCACCTACCTGCCGTACTGGACGTACGACTCGCACACCGCGTCCCGCTACACCGGCGCCCGCGGCCAGCACTACTACACCACCGAGTCGTACACCGACTCGAACGGCAACACGCAGACCCGGCAGGTCCAGCACACCGCCTGGTACCCGGCGGCCGGCGAGGTGCGGCGGTTCTTCGACGACGTGCTCGTGCCGGCGACGCCCCGGCTCGGCGCCAAGCAGCTGGACGAGCTGGCGCCGTGGCCGCTCCAGCAGGCCGTGCCCTACCAGCCTGCGTTCCTGGCCGGCTACCACACCCTGCGGTACGAGATGGAGCCCGAGCAGGGGCTGAACGTCGCGAAGGGCAAGATGGCCGAGGTCATCCGCGGCGACGTACGCCGGGACATCGGTGGCGACGTGCAGCGCATCGACCACATCGACACGCAGTACTTCCAGCTCATGTACAAGCTGATGCTGCTGCCGGTGTGGCTGGCGAACTACCTGCACGGCGCGAAGACGTACCAGGTGATGATCAACGCGCGGTCCGGCGAGGTGATCGGGCAGCGGCCGTACAGCGCGGCGAAGATCGCCGCCGCGGTGACCGCTGGGGTGCTGCTCCTCGCCGCCATCATCACGCTGATCGTCATCGCCCAGAGCCACTGACCTCGTCCGGCGTCACGGCGACCCACCCGTCGCCGGACGACGTCTCCGTGAACCCGGCCGGCCAGGCGTTCCCGACACCGGCCGCGGCCCGTACCTTGCCGAACGAGGCGGTGCCGCCGACCGACGCCCGGTGGAACCGCACCGACCCGTGGAACGTGCTCTGGTGCAGGACCAGCTCCCGTCGGAACACCGTCCGGCTGAACGACGCGTCGCCGGCGACCTCGATCCAGCGCAGGTACGCGATGGCCTCGCAGGTCGCGTCCCGCATCCGGAGCCCGGCCCCGAAACGGGCGTGGTCGAACGAGACGCCGGCGGAGAACTCGGCGTTGTCGAAGCTGGCGTGGCCGGGAAACACCACCTGGTCGAAGCGGACCGTGCCGGCGAACCTCGCCCGGCGGAAGGACACCTCGGCGCCGAACGCGTCCCGGTCGAACACCAGGTCGGTGACCATCCCGAAGCTCGCGTCGGCGAAGGACACCGCCGCGCCGAACAGGGTGCCGGCCAGCTCGATCGGCCCGTCGAAGACCGCGCCGACGAACGACGTCTCGCCGGCGAAGCGCGCACCCGCGAGGCGCAGGGAGCCGGCGAAGGTGGCTCCGTCGAACACGGTCCGGCCCTCGCATCGCGCGCCGGCCAGGTTCGCCGTGACGAACCGGCAGCCTGCCCCGTCGAGGTCGACCAGCACCGCACCGGTCAGGTCCAGGACCAGCCCGTCCCAGTACGCGTCGGTCCCGGGGACGAGGTGGCGGGTGAGGACGCGCTGGGCGGTGCGGCGTACCTGGGGTTCCTGCGGGTCGTCGGCGGCGGACGGCATGCGCAGGTACCCGCAGATCATGTCGACGATGGTCTGGCGGTGCGCGGATGGGTCGCGGCGAGGCGTTCGAGCGCGAACAGGCCGCCGAGCCGGGCGGCGGCGGTACCGGCGCCGAGCTGGTCGACGGCGCGGGCGAACAGCTCCGTGATGCGGCGTTCGGTGGCGTCCAGCTCGGCCTGGGCGGCGACCCGGTCCTGGTACGCCCGCACGGCGGCGGCCAGCCGCTCCTCGTGTTCCTGCACCCGGTCGGCGCGCGCTCTCGGCGGCGTCGAGGCGCTCGCGGTGCCGCTGGGCGCGCGAGCGCGGCGCCGGCGAGGCCGAGTGTCACGACCCACCACGGCATCACCGGCAGGGGAGGTTCGCGTTCGTTCGGCATCAGACCAGCATGGCAGAAACGGCGCAACGAAGCGGTTTCCGGACTCGGGTACGGTCGGCGGCGTGACGGGGTACGAGATCCGGCCGCTGGGCGCGGACGATCCGGCGGTGATGGCAGCGGCGTTCGCGGCGCTGGGCTGGGACAAACCGGTCACGCAGTACGAGCGGTACCTGACGGAGCAGCGGGCCGGGACGCGCTCGGTGCTGGTCGCGACCGTCGACGGCCGGTTCGCCGGATACGTGACGGTCCGGTGGGAGTCGGGCTACCCGCCGTTCGGCGGGATCCCGGAGATCCAGGACTTCACCGTGCTGCCCGACTTCCGGCGGCGCGGGATCGGCGGCGGGCTGATGGACGCAGCCGAGGCGCTGGCCGCCGAGCGGTCCGCGGTGGTCGGCATCGGCGTCGGCCTGTACGCCGACTACGGCACGGCCCAACGCATGTACGTCCGCCGCGGCTACCTCCCCGACGGTCGAGGCATCATGTACGACGGCCGCCCGGTGCCGCCCGGTACGTCGGTGCCGATCGACGACGAGGCCACCCTGATGTTCACCAAGCACCTGCGTCCCGCCTGAGCGCCAAGCGTGTCGGGTACGGAGGAATGTGGCAATGCGGGTGAGGGGTCGCTAGTGGGACGCCGGGCGGCGGCCGGCCGGGCCAGGGTGGAAGACTAGAGGGCATGAGTCAGCTCGACCCCCGATCGATTCCGTCGTCGTTCACCCGCGGAGCGGTGGACCTCGGCGCGTTGCGGCCGGCCACCCCGCCGAGTCGGCCCGCGCCGGCCACGCAGCCGGCGGCACAGCAGGACGCGGCGCCCGCGGGCGCCGCCGAGATCATCGAAGTGACCGAGGCCAACTTCCAGGCCGAGGTGTTGCAGCGCAGCCTGCAGGTTCCGGTCGTCGTGGACTTCTGGGCCGAGTGGTGCGAGCCCTGCAAGCAGCTGTCGCCGATGCTGGAGAGGCTGGCCGCCGAGGCCAACGGCTCCTGGGTGCTGGCCACCGTGGACGTCGACGCCAACCAGCAGCTCGCGGCGGCGTTCCGGGTCCAGTCCATCCCCACGGTGTACGCGGTGGTCGGCGGCCAGCCCGTCGACGGCTTCACCGGCGTCATCCCGGAGCAGCAGCTGCGCCAGTGGATCGACGCGGTGCGCGCGGCGGGCGGCGCGGCGCCGGTCGAGCCGGAGGTCGACCAGCGGATCGTCGACGCCGACGACAACCTGGCCGCCGGCGACCTGGACGGCGCGGAGGAGCTGTTCCGTGAGGTGCTCCGCGAGCGGCCGAGCGAGCAGCTCGCCAGCTCCGGCCTGGCCCAGGTGGCGCTGATGCGCCGGGTGCAGGACGCCGACGCGCGCCGTGCGCTGGCCGACGCGCAGGCACGGCCCGAGGACGCGGCGGCGCAGATGCTGGCCGCCGACGTCGAGGTGATGAACGGCCGCGCCGAGGAGGCGTACGAGCGGCTCGTCGACGCGGTGCGCCGGATGCGCGGCGACGACCGCGACGCCGTACGGAAGCACCTGCTGGAGCTGTTCGACGTGGCCGGGTCCGACGACCCGATGGTCGCGGCGGCCCGGCGCGACCTGGCCTCGGCGCTGTTCTGATCGCATGACGGCGGACAACGGGGGAGTACGCCGAATCGCGGTGCTGGACGCACCATCCAACCTCGGGCTCCAGGCGCCCACCCCGGGCTCGGTCCCGGGGTGTGCGAAGGCGCCCGGCGCGCTGCGCGACCACGACCTGGTCGCGCGGCTCGGCGCGGTCGACGCCGGCTGCGTCACCGCCCCGCGGTACGACCCGGGCGAGTGGGCGCCCGGCGACGGGGTGTGCCAGGCCGGCGACATCGCCGGCTATTCGCGGGCGCTCGCCGACCGGCTGGAGTCGCTGCTGTCCGCCGACCGGTTCCCGGTCGTACTCGGTGGCGACTGCTCGATCCTGCTCGGCTCGGCGCTCGCGCTGCGCCGGCGAGGGTCGGCGACCGGCCGGCGGTACGGGCTGGTCTTCGTCGACGGCCACACCGACTTCCGACACCCGGGCAACGCCGAGTTCGTGGGTGCCGCGGCCGGTGAGGACCTGGCGCTCGTGACCGGCCGCGGCCAGCCGGTGCTGACCGACATGGACAGCCTGCGGCCGTACTTCCAGCCGTCGGACGTGGTGGTGCTCGGCATCCGCGACTCCGACGAGTACAAGATGGACATCACGGCGGCGGGCATCGCGAGCCGGACGGTGCCGGTGCTGCGCGCCGAGGGCATGCCGCGCACGGCGGCGTGGGCGGCGCGGCTGCTGGCCGACACGGCCGGTTTCTGGGTGCACCTGGACGCCGACGTCCTCGACCCGACGGTACTGCCGGCGGTGGACGCGCCGTCCGACGGCGGCATCGGGTACGGGGAGCTGGAGACGCTGCTGGCCGACCTGGTCGCCGCGCCGAACTGCCTGGGTGTCGAGGTGACCGTCTTCGACCCGGACTACGACCTCACCGGTCGGTACGCGGCGGAGCTGGCCGACGCGCTCGTGGCCGGACTCCGTCCACTGTGGACACGATGGGCGGACTCCCGGCCCCGGTCGGCCTCCGTTTCCGGTGCGGTCACCGCCCGCGCCCGCGTCACCCTCCCGGTCACCGACGGCCCGCAGCCGGCGCACCTCCTTCGACCCGCCGCCGTCGGCACGCCGCGCGCCGTCGACCCCGACGCGTCCGGTCCGGAGTTGCCGCAACCCGATCGACCCGCGGCCGACGCCGACGCCGCCGTCGCTACCCCGGCCCGGCCCGACGCCGACCTCACGGTCCCTACCCCGACGCGGCCTGACACCGACGCCACCGTTCCGGAGCCGGCGCGGCCCGACGTCGACGACCTGTCGGAGCCGCTGCCCGGTCTCCGCGCCGCCGACCTGGGCGAGGGTGCGGCAGCCGCCCCGGAGCCGCCACGGCCGGACGTCGATCCGGTTGACGGTGCGCCGGTGCGGGCCGATGCGTTGACCGGGCTCGGCTGGCCCGGGTCGGACGGTGACCCGCGGGAGCGGCCCGGCGTACCGACGGGTCTCGGCTGGCCCGTCTGACCCCGCTCGGCCACCACCTGCGGCGGTGCGCCGTCCTGCTTCCGGTGGTCCGTGGACCGGCACAGGGGTTGCTGGGAAGCGGGTGTTCCGACACGATCACCTCGACATGACCCAGCGGCGGCGCGGAGGTCGAGACGTGACGGTGGGGTACGACTTTCGGGAACGCGGCCTGTGGCGCGACACCACGGTCGTCGACGATCTGCTCACGCTGGCGCGCGACGCGCCGACCCGGACGGCGGTGGTGACCTGCTACTGGTCGCAGCCGGGCCGGCCGCCCGTCGCCCTGACGTACGCGGAGCTGGCGGCGCGGGTGGACCGTGCGGCCGCCGGGTTCGTCGAGTTGGGCGTCGGCGCGGGCGACCGGGTGGCGATGCTGTTCACGAACTCGTGGCAGGCGACGGTCACGGCCCTGGCGTGCGCCAGGATCGGCGCGGTCGTGATGCCCGTGTTCGTGGCGACGGGTGCCGCCGAGGTGCTGGCGCTGCTGCGGCACGCCGAGGCGAGCGTGGTGTGCGCGCCGGACTGGCACGGAGAGCAGGCGGTGGGCGCGCCGATCGCGGCGGCGCGCGGCGAGGTGCCGTCGCTGCGGCACGTCTTCGTGGACGGCGATCCGGTGCCGGACGGCGCGCTGAGCTTCGCCGACCACCTGCTCGGTACGCCGTGGGAGGCGGACCTCGACGCCCGCCGGCCGGGCGGCGACGACCCGTTCCAGGTGATGTACACGTCGGGTACGTCCGGCACGCCGAAGGGCGTCCTGCACTCGCACAACACGCTGTACGCGGCGACTCGCGCGTACACGGTGCCGATGGGGTTCGGGCCGGGCGACGTGCTGCTGACGCCGATGGCGGTCGGCGGCCAGGCCGGCTTCCTGTACGGCCTGATGGCGCCGCTCGTCGCGGGCGGCACGGCGGTGTGGGGCGACCGGCTGCGTACGCCGGAGATGCTGGACTCGATGCGGGATTACCGCGTGACCGGCGTCTACACGCTGCCGTCGATCGCCGAGGAGATGATCGAGGAGTACCGGAAGACGCCGCGTGAGCTGGCGCTGCGGCACCTGGTCGCGGGGTCGGCGCCGATCCCGGCGACCCTGCCGGCGGAGGTACGCGACACGTTCGGGGTGGCGTTGACCCCGCTGTGGGGCATGACCGAGAACGGCGGCGTCACGATCGGCCGCGCCGACGACGACTGGGACGAGGCGACGCGGTCCGACGGTCGCCCGGTCGACGGCATGGACGTACGCGTCGTCGACGAGTCGGGCGTCCCCGTGCCCGCGGGTACGGCCGGGTCGCTGCAGATCCGCGGCGCCAACCAGTGCCTCGGGTACTACCGCGCCGACGGGGCGTACGCGGCGAACCTGGTGGACGGCGGCTGGTTCGTCACGGGCGACCTGGCGCGGGTGGACGAGCGCGGCGCGGTCAAGATCGTCGGCCGGCTGGTCGACGAGGTGAAGCGGGACGGCCTGGTCATCCCCGTGCCGGTGGTGGAGGACGCGCTGCGTACCCACCCGGCGGTGCGGGAGGTGGCGCTCGTCGGCGAGCCCGACCGGGCGCTGGGCCAGCGCACCGTCGCGTTCGTGGTGCCGGACGGCGATCCGCCGACCCGCGAGTCCCTCGGCGACGCGGTCGCAGCGGCCGGGCTGAACCCGCTGTACCGCCCGGACCGTGTCGAGTACCTGGACGCGTTGCCGCGCAACCCGGCGGGGAAGGTGCTCCGGCGCGAGCTGCGGGACCGGCTCGCGGGTGGCTGACGCGGCGCGCCGCCGGGTGCTGACCCTGGTCGCCGTCGCCCTGGCGAACGTGCTCGCGGTCGTCGACTACACCGTCGTCAGCGTCGCCGTACCGGACCTGCTGCGGATGTTCCCGGGTACCACGCTGCCGCAGGCGTCGTGGGTGATCAACGGGTACACGGTGGTCTTCGCGGCAACGCTGCTGCCGGCGGGCGGCCTCGCCGACCGGTACGGCGCGAAGCGGTTGTTCCTCGGCGGCATCGTGTGCTTCACGGTGGCGTCGCTGGGGTGCGCGTTCGCGCCGGACATCGGGTGGCTCGTGGTGGCGCGGATGGCGCAGGCGGTGGGCGGGGGCGCGATGGTGACGACGACGCTGTCGCTCGCCCTGTCCGTGTGGCCGGACCGGCGCAGCCGCGTCGTCGGCCTGCTCGGCATGGTCGGTGGTGTCGCGACCGCCGGCGCCCCGTCGCTCGGCGCGGCGCTGCTCGCGCTCGGCGGCTGGCACCTGGTCTTCCTGATCAACGTACCGATCGCGGCGGTGCTGGTGGTGTGCGCGGCGTTCGGCCTGCGTACCGATCCGCCGGCGGTTCGCGCGGGCCTGCCGGAGATCCCCGGCGCGGTGGCGTTGGCCGTGAGCATGGGCCTGCTGGCGTTCTACCTGGTGCAGGGCGCGGTCTGGGGCTGGGCGGCGCCGGCGTCGCTCGGCGTCGTCGCGGTCGCCGTGGCCCTCGCCGCCTTCGGGACGTACCGGTCGTGGCGGCATCCGCGGTCGGCCCTGGACCTGCGGCTACTGGCCGCCCGCCCGACCGCGCTCGGCAACGTCGCGGTGGTACTCCTCAGCGTCGTGCAGTTCACCGTGGTGCTGTGCGTCGCGCTGTTCCTCACCGACCGCTGGGGTTACTCGGAGGCGCTGGCCGGCCTGGCGCTGACGCCGGGGCCGGTGATCTCGGCGGCGTGTTCGCTGCTGGGTGGCCGGATCGTGGCGCGGCTCGGGGCGCGTCCGGTGGCCGCGATCGGCTGCCTGGTCGGTGCGGCGGGCTGGGGCTGGTTCGCGCTGGGCGCCGGGCCGGAGCCCGCGTACCTGACGCGGTTGCTGCCGGCGCTCGTCGCCGGGTTCGGCGGGACGAGCCTCGCCGCGGTCGCGGTGACCACGCTCGCGGTGAGCGCGATACCGAAGGAACGCTTCGGCATGGCCGGCGGCCTGACGATGATGTCCCGCTCGCTCGGCGCCGCCATCGGTGTCGCCGGGCTCGCCGGTACCCTCGCGTCGCCCTCGACCCGCGGGTTCGTGGTGAGCGGTGCGGGCATCACGGCGTGCCTGCTCGGCATGTTGGTGGTGGCGCTCGCGACGGGCCGGCCCGCGCCTGTCACGGCACCCGCCCCGGCCGGCGATCCGGTCGTGCCCTGACGGGTGGCCCGGACACGGGACCGCGGTACCGCCGCGAGGGCGGTACCGCGGAGTGACGACCACACGGTCGTCCCGTTGTCGCGCGTCAGCGCCGGATGGGTTACCGGCCGGACGTGCACCGAGAAGCCGGGCACTTGGCCGGCGGGCACTTGGCGGGCGGGCACATGGTCATGGCGATCCTCCCTTCACCGGTTGGTGATCACTCCACCCCGAGAACCGGGGGGAGGGTCGTGGGGTCCAGCGAGAGCTGGACGAAGTGCTGCGGCAGGTGGACGGCGAGGCCGACGCGCATCCGGGCGGACACCACCGCGGATCCCGACGCGGCGTCGGCGCGGCGCAGCGCGAGCGTGGACGTACCGCCGTCCAGCAGGGTGACCGCCGCGCGGAAGTCGCCCAGCAGCACGCGATCCGGTGCGATCATCCGGGTCCGGGTGATGCGCAGGCCGGCGGTGTCCACACTGGACAGTGCGCCGAGCGCGACGAGTTGCCAGTAGAGCCGGGGATGCATGACGAGCGCGTCGCAGGAACCGCCCTGGTCCTCGACGTCGGCCGCCGCGGCCATCAGCGTGCCGAGCAGGTCGCCGCCGCCGGTCAGCCGGCGCGGATCGGGCAGTTCGAGCAGGCCGGTGACGACGCCGTCGGCGCTGCCGTTGAGGAGGACGTCGTTCTCCACCGTGCACATCCGGACGATGACGCGGTGGTCGACGAACCGGGCGAGTACGGCGGGGTCCGCGCAGATCTCGTCCGGCACGGGTACGTCGACCGCGAGGGTGGTGAGGGCGGCCTTCACGGCCTGCGGCCGGAGGTGCGCCTCGGGCGTCGCCCGGTACGCGGTGTCCGCGGTGCGGCCATGCCCGTCGGCGCGCAGCTCGGCGACGAAGGCGACGGACTCGTCCCGGACGGTCGCGACCTTCAGCAGGTCCCGTACGGGCGGCCGGGGCCGGGTCGAGGCAAGTGGGAAGCGGGTGGTGAGCGGTCCGTTGACGGTGACCTCGGCCGTGCCGGCGGCGCCGGCACGGCTGGCCGCCACGGCGAGCTCCTCGCCCGGGCTTCGCTCGGTCAACTCGGGATCGTCGACGAGATAACGCAGCAACCTGATCTCCTTCGCCGGTGACGAACGAGCGGATGCGGTGCTCCCGGCGAGACCGGACGAGAAGATCATCCCGTTCCGGCCCTGCCCGGTGGTTCGGTGACAGAGACACTAGGACATCACTTTCGGTTTGAGAAGTCCCCGAAAGAATCGATCGCAGTGGATCTTCCCGGGCCCGTGCCGGTCCGGTAATTTTGTTCCGCTACATGGTCCGATACAGAAAAAATCTGGTAGCTTCCGGTTGCGTACCGACCGCATCGTCGTGTCGGATTGGCGGCGCCCCAGCGGATCCCCAGGGGCCGGCGATGACGAGCCGGACCCCGGTCGCCGGGTGCGCGGTGCCTTTCCGTTGCTCTGTGTCAGTACGTTTCCCAGGAGGCGTGGATGACCGTTGAGTCCCGACCGGCCACCCTGGCGATCGACGGTGGTGTGCCCACACGAACCCGCAACTGGCTCACGTACGACACCGGCGACGCGTACGTCGCGGAGGAGGACATCGCCGCCGCGCTGCGCGCCCTGCGCAGCCGCCGGTACTTCCGCTACGACTCGCGGGCGCACGGCGAGACCGAGACCGGCGCGCTGGAATCCGCGCTGTGCACGTACTTCGGCAGCGGACACGCGCTCGCCTGCGCCAGCGGCACGGCCGCGTTGACGCTGAGCCTGCTCGCGCTCGGGTTGCCGCCCGGCTCGCCGGTGGCGTGCCCGGCGTTCACGTTCGCGGCGACCCCGAGCGCGATCCTGCTCGCCGGCCACCGACCCGTCTTCGTCGAGTGCGACGAGAACCTGCACCTGGACGTGGCGGACCTGCGTGCCCGGATGCCCGGCGTACGCGCGATCGTGCCCGTCCACATGCGCGGCTTCGCCTCGGACATGCCCGCGATCTGTTCGCTGGCAACGGAATTCGGCGTACCGGTGGTCGAGGACGCGGTGCCGGCGCTCGGCGTACGGCTGCACGGGCGGTTGCTCGGTACGTGGGGCGAGTTCGGTGCGTTCTCCACCCAGTCGGACAAGTCGCTGAACACCGGCGAGGGCGGATTCCTCGTCACCGACGACCCCGAGCGGTACGCCCGCGCGGTGGTCTACTCCGGCGCGTACGAGGGGCGGATGTCGCGCCACTTCACCGATCCGCCGGCCGTGGACGACCTGGCGCTGCCGATCTTCAGCATGCGGATGGACGAGATCCGGGCCGCGCTCGCCGGCGCGATGCTGGCGCGCCTGCCGGACCGGCTCGCCGCGCACCGCCGCAACTACGACCGGGTCGCCGCAGGTCTCGTCGGGCTGCCCGGCGTGGCGGTACGCCGGCCGGTGGCCGACGGCGCGTACCTGGGCGAGGCGCTGCTGTTCCGGTTGCCCGGCGTACCACCGGAAGCGGTGTGCTGGTTCGCCGCGGCGCTGCGGGCGGAGGGGATCTGCGCCCGGGCGCTCGGTGATCCGGTGGACCGCAACGTCCGCGCGTTCTGGAACTGGCGGTTCCTGTTCCCCGACGCGGAGTCCGCGCGCGCCGCGTACCCGGTGACGGCGCGGGCGTTGGCCGAGACGATCGACGTACCGCTGTCGGCGAACCTCACCGGGGCCGACTGCGACGAGCTCGTCGACATCGTCGCGAAGGTCGCTGCCGCACTGCCCGGGCGGTTCCGGTGACCGAGGCGCGGACCACCGTGGTCTACCTGACCGGGTGGTGCCGCAGCGGTACGACGCTGATCGGCAACCTCGTCGGCGAGCTGCCCGGCGCGGTGCACGTCGGCGAGCTGCGGTACCTGTGGCTCAACGGGGTGCTCGGCCGTGGCACGAACGACCGGTGCGGCTGCGGCGCACCGGTTCCGGACTGTCCACTGTGGTCACAGGTGCTGGTGCGGTTGGCCGGCCCCGGGTACGCCGCGGACGCGGTGCGGCGGCAGGACCGCTACCTGCGTACCCGGCACACCGCGGCGCGGCTCGCCGAGGCGACCGGACGCCGGCCGCGGACGGCCGGCTCGGCCGACGCGCTGCGTGAGCTGGAACGGCTCTACACCACCATCTCCGCCGCGTCCGGGGCGCGGATCGTGGTCGACAGCGGCAAGTTCCCGGCGGAGCCGGCGGCCCTTTCCGGCAGCACCCGCCTCGACGCGTACGTGCTGCACGTGGTGCGCGACCCCCGGGCCACCGCCGAGTCGTGGCGCCGCGCGAAGGAGTACATCCCGCGGATGGGCGTCGCCCGGAGCACCGGGTACTGGGTGGCGTTCAACCGCGCGTCGGCGCGGCTCGCGGACGCGTTCGGGCCGCGGTACCGGCTGTTGTCGTACGAGCAGTTCAGCGCGCGGCCGCGGGGGACGCTCGGCGCGGTGCTGGCCGGCTGGGGCCTCGCCGACGAGGCGCCCGTGGCCCCGGACGGTACGGCGACGCTGTCGGTCAACCACACCGTCACCGGCAACCCGGACCGGTTGCGGCACGGGTCGGTGACGATCCGACCGGACGAGCGCTGGCGTACCACCCAGCCGTCCGGGGCGCGATGGGCGGCGAGCCTGATCGCCGCACCCTGGCTGCGCCGCTACGGCTACGCCCTGCGGCCGGCCGCGACGTCGAGGAGCTGACGATGGACCTGGGTATCGCCGGCCGGGTGGCGCTGGTGTCCGGCGGCAGCGGCGGGCTCGGCCGCGCCATCGCCACCGAGCTGGCCGCCGAGGGCGCGCACGTGGCGATCTGCGGCCGGGATGGCGAGCGCCTGGCCGCCGCGGTACGCGAGATCGACGCGGCCGGGCCCGGGAAGGTCCGCGGCGACCGGCTCGACCTGCGCGACCACGACGGGGTACGCCGGTGGGTCGACGAGGTGGCCGCGGCGTTCGGCGGCCCGCACATCGTGGTCAGCAACGCGGGCGGCCCGCCGGCCGGCCCGGTCACCGCGTTCGACCTGGCGGCGTACCGGGACGCGGTGGAGCTGTGCCTGCTCGCCCACATTGGCCTGGTCCAGGCGGCGCTGCCCCGGCTGCGCGCCGCGGGCTGGGGCCGGATCCTGCTCGTCGCCTCCGAGACGGTACGCCAGCCCAAGCCGCGCTACGGCCTGTCGAACACGGTCCGTCCCGGCCTCGTCGGTTTCGCCAAGTCGCTCGTACCGGAGGTCGGGTCGGACGGGGTGACGGTCAACGTGCTCGCCCCCGGGTATCACCGGACGGACGCGCTGAGCCGCCAGTTCGCCGACCCGGAGGCCGGGCTCGCCGACATCGCCGCCGGCATCCCGGTCGGCCGGGTGGGCGCGCCGGCCGACCTGGCCGCCGCCGCGGCGTTCCTGGCCAGCGACCGTGCCGGCTTCGTCACGGGTACCACGCTGCTCGTGGACGGGGGCGTCACTCTCGGCATCTGACGGCGACGTCCACGGTGTGGCGTTGCTCTCCACCGGTCATGCGCTATGTCACTCTCTGGCCGACACGACGTGACCTCGGCCGCCGCGGGTGGTTGAGCACTCCGCCGGATCCGCACCGGGACAACCGATCCACCGGGTCATCCGGCGGGGTGTAGTCGGGCCGGTACCTGGCGCGTCGGGTCGCCTCCGCGTGGTTCGGTACGGCCGGGAGGTCATAGGGTGGGGGCGAATGACCCACAGCGTGGTGGGCGAGGGGAGTGGCACCCATGAATCGCCGTTCGTCGGCCGGCGTCACGGCAGGCAGCGTGTCGGACGAAGTATCCGGGGACATGCCGGACGTGCCGGCCGAGGTGGACGATCCGTCCGGGGCGCGGCGGGACGCGACCGCCGTCACGGGCAGTGATGTGGGGAACGAGGAGACGGGCGTCGACGACGCCGGACTCCAGGACGCGGTCGAGAACCGCGAGGCGCTGCTGGCGGAGACCGCGGCGCTGGCGTGTGGCGACGACGAGCCATCGACCGCCGCGACGAGCGAGCTGTCCGACCTGGTGCGGCTCTACTGGCGGCTGGTACCGGACGAGGAGCTGGTCGGCCGTACCCCGGCGGAGCTGTTCGAGACCACCTGCGCGCACCGGAAGCTCGCGGCGCGGCGGGTCGGCGGCGAGCCGAACGTCGAGGTACGCAATCCCTCCGACGAGCGCCACACGGTGCTGTCGATCGTCACCGACGACATGCCGTTCCTGGTCGACTCGGTGACCGCGGCGCTCGCCTCCCGCGGCCTGGAGATCCACCTCGTGGTGCACCCGCAGGTCGTGGTCCGCCGCGACGCTGACGGCCGGCTGCTGGAGGTGCGGCCCGAGGTCGAGCCGGACGACGCGACCCCGGCCGACACGGTCGAGAGCTGGATGACCTTCGAGGTCGACAGGCAGCAGGACCCGGCCGCGGTGGAGGAGCTGCGCGCCGACATCCGGCGCGTGCTCTCCGACGTACGCGAGGTCGCCGAGGACTGGTCGCGGATGGGCGACCGGGCCCGCGAGCTGTCGGCGGAGCTGCGCGAGGCGAAGCTGCCGGTGCCGGACACCGACGTGACCGACGCGATCGAGCTGCTGACCTGGCTGACCAACGACCACTTCACGTTCCTCGGCTACCGGGAGTACCGGCTGGTCGACGACGGTGCCGAGCAGATGCTGGGCGCGGTCGACGGCACCGGCCTCGGCATCCTGCGCGCGGAGGCGCCGCAGCCGCGCAGCCTGTCGTCGATGGCGCCGGAGGCGTACGCGAAGGCGCTGGAGAAGCGGCTGTTGACGATCACGAAGGCGAACTCGCGGGCCACCGTGCACCGCAACGCGTACCTCGACTACATCGGCATCAAGACGTTCGACGACGCGGGCAACGTGGTGGGGGAGAAGCGGTTCCTCGGCCTGTTCACGTCCGCGGCGTACGTGCAGTCGGTGCGGGACCTGCCGGTGGTGCGGCGCAAGGTGGCGACCGTGCTGCGCCGGTCCGGGCTGTCGCCGCGCAGCCACTCCGGCCGCGACCTGATGGACATCCTGGAGACGTACCCGCGCGACGAGCTGTTCCAGATCTCCACCGACGAGCTGTACCGCACCGTGATGGGCGTGCTGCGGCTGGCGGGCCGGCGGCAACTGCGGCTGTTCGCCCGGCGCGACGCGTACGGGCGGTTCATCTCGTGCCTGGTCTACCTGCCGCGGGACCGGTTCTCCACGCGGAACCGGCTGCGCATCCAGGAGATCCTGCTGGAGCGGCTGAACGGGGTCGGCCTGGACTACTCGACCCGGGTGACGGAGGGGCAGCTCGCCCGCATCCACGTGACGGTGCGGACCGACCCGGCCAACCCGCCGGCCGAGCTGGACGTGGACGCGATCCAGCACGAGCTGGCCGAGGCGACCCGGCTGTGGGAGGACGACTTCCGCGTCCTGCTCGACCGCAAGCTCGGTGACGAGCAGGCCCGCTACCTCTACGACCGGTACGCGGACGCGCTGCCGCAGACGTACAAGGACGAGCACAACCCGTACGAGGCGTCGAAGGACCTGGCGAAGCTGGAGCTGCTGGACGAGCCCGGCGAGCTGGCCATGCACCTGTACCGGCGCCGGAAGAACGACGACGACCTGCGGTTCAAGGTGTTCCGGCTGGGCGAGCCGATGATGCTGTCGGCGCTGCTGCCGGTGCTGCACTCCCTTGGGGTGAAGGTCGCCGACGAGCGGCCGTACGAGATCGCCCGCGCCGACGGCACCGTCTACCTGTACGACTTCGGCCTGCGGCCGCCGGCCGACGCGCTCGACATGGGCGCCGTACGGGCGAAGGTGGAGAACGCGTTCTCCGCGGTGTGGCGCGGCGAGTCCGAAGTGGACGGCCTGAACCAGCTCGTCCTGCGGGCCGGCGTGACCTGGCGGCAGATCGTCGTTCTGCGCGGGTACGCGAAGTACCTGCGGCAGGCCGGCACGGTGTTCAGCCAGGAGTACATGGAGTCGACGTTCGTCGCGTACCCGGGGATCGCGACGCTGCTCGTGGCGTTGTTCGAGACCCGCTTCGACCCGCGGATCCAGCTGTCCGACGAGGCGCGGGCGCAGCACGCCGAGCACCTCGTCGAGGCGATCACCGAGCAGCTGGACGAGGTGTCCTCGCTCGACCAGGACCGGATCCTGCGCAACTTCCTGACCCTGATCCTGGCGACGCTGCGGACGAGCTTCTTCCAGCGGGCGACCGCCGCGCGGCCCAAGCCGTACGTGGCGTTCAAGCTGGACCCGCAGCAGATCCCGGTGCTGCCGAAGCCGCGCCCCAAGTTCGAGATCTTCGTGTACTCGCCGCGTTTCGAGGGCGTACACCTGCGGTTCGGCGCGGTCGCGCGCGGCGGGCTGCGCTGGTCGGACCGGCGTGAGGACTTCCGTACCGAGATCCTGGGCCTGGTCAAGGCGCAGATGGTGAAGAACGCCGTGATCGTGCCGGTCGGCGCGAAGGGCGGCTTCGTGCTGAAGCAGGCGCCGCCGGCCAGCGATCGCGAAGCGTTCCAGGCCGAAGGTGTGGCCTGCTACCGGATGTTCATCTCGGCCCTGCTCGACGTCACCGACAACATCGACCCCGACGGTACGGTCGTGCATCCGGCCGACGTGGTCCGGCACGACGCCGACGACACCTACCTGGTGGTCGCGGCGGACAAGGGCACCGCGACGTTCTCCGACATCGCCAACCAGATCGCCGTCGACTACGGCTACTGGCTGGGCGACGCGTTCGCGTCGGGCGGCTCCGTCGGGTACGACCACAAGAAGATGGGCATCACCGCGCGCGGCGCCTGGGTGTCGGTGCAGCGGCACTTCCGTGAGCTGGGCGTGGACTGCCAGACGGAGGAGTTCACCGCGGTCGGCGTCGGGGACATGTCCGGCGACGTGTTCGGCAACGGGATGCTGTGCAGCGAGACGACGAGGCTGGTGGCGGCGTTCGACCACCGGCACGTGTTCGTCGACCCGGACCCGGACCCGGCCACCTCGTACGCGGAGCGCCGGCGGATGTTCGACCTGCCGCGGTCGAGCTGGGCCGACTACGACACGGCGAAGATCTCGGCCGGTGGCGGCGTGTGGCCGCGGACGGCGAAGGCGATCCCGGTGTCGGCGCAGATGCGCGCCGCGCTCGGCATCGCCGACGGGGTCGAGACGCTGGCGCCGCCGGAGCTGATCCGGGCGATCCTGACCGCGCCGGTCGACCTGCTGTGGAACGGCGGCATCGGCACGTACGTCAAGGCCGCCACCGAGTCCAACGTGGACGTCGGGGACAAGGCCAACGACGCGGTCCGGATCAACGGTGCCGACCTGCGCTGCAAGGTGGTCGGCGAGGGCGGCAACCTGGGCCTGACCCAGCTGGGCCGGGTCGAGTTCGCGCTGGCCGGCGGCCACATCAACACCGACTTCATCGACAACTCGGCGGGTGTGGACACCTCCGACCACGAGGTCAACATCAAGGTCCTGCTCAACCGGGCGAAGGCGGCCGGCGAGCTGACCGAGGAGCAGCGCCGCGAGGTGCTCGCCTCGATGACCGACGAGATCGGCGAGCACGTCCTGCTGGACAACTACGACCAGAACACGGCGCTCGGCTGCGCCCGGTCGCAGTCGCATCCGCTGCTGCCGGTGCACCGCCGGCTGATCGTCGACATGGAGAAGTCCGGCCGGCTGGACCGCGCGCTGGAGGGCCTGCCCACCGACAAGGAGCTGGCGGTACGCGGCGAGGCCGGCGGCGGTCTCTGCTCGCCCGAGTTCTCCGTCGTCCTGGCGTACGTGAAGATCGCGCTGGAGGACGAGCTGCTCGACTCGGCCCTGCCGGACGAGCAGTGGACGCACGACACGCTGGTCGACTACTTCCCGACCGCGCTGCGCGAGCGGTACGGCTCGGCCATGGCCGACCACCCGCTGCGCCGCGAGATCGTCACGACGCTGCTCGTCAACGAGATGGTCAACCGCGGCGGCACGTCGTACGTGTACCGCGCGGTCGAGGAGACCGGGGCGAGCGCGCCGGACGTGCTCCGGGCGTACGTGGTGACGCGTGAGGTGTTCGGGCTGTCCGAGCTGTGGCGGGACCTGGAGGCGCTCGACAACCAGGTGCCGACGGCGGCGCAGACCGACGCCCTGCTGCGGACCCGGCGGGCGCTGGACCGGGCGGTTCGCTGGATCGTGCAGAACCGGCGCAGCCCGCTGTCGGTCGCCGACGAGATCGCCCGGTTCCAGCCGGGGGTGGCGGCGCTGCTGCCGAAGGTCGGCGAGCTGTACCGCGGCGCCGAGCACGACGCGTACGCGAAGCACCGCGAGGTGCTGACCGCCGAGGGCATCCCGGCGGAGCTGGCCGACCGGGCCACGCGCGTGCTGTGGGGCTTCGGCCTGCTCGACGTGGTCGAGGTGGCGCACCTGACCGGCCGTGACGTGACCGAGGTCGCCGACATGTACTACGCGATGTCGGAGCGGTTCCGGGCGGACCAGATCCTGGACCAGATCTCCGAGCTGCCGCGCGAGGACCGCTGGCAGACCCAGGCCCGCCAGGCCCTCCGGTACGACCTGTACGCCGCGCTCGCCGCGCTCACCGCCGAGGCGCTCGTCGGTACGGACGCGTCGCAGCCGGCGACCGCCCGGGTCGACGCCTGGGCGGAGGAGAACGCGACGACGATCGGCCGCGCGCTGAACGCGATCGGCGAGTTCGAGGGGTCCCGTTCCGACCTGGCGGCGCTGTCCGTGCTGCTGCGCCAGATCCGTACCGTGGTGCGGACCTCCGCGCTCGCCGGGCGCTGACGTCCGGTCCCGGGCACGGGTGACCGCGCCCGGGACACACCCGGTTCACAACCTCCACCGCAGCCGGCGGACACGCGTCGCGGCCACGGTGGAGGCGCGTGCGGGGCCACGCGAGGGCGGCGCCCGTACGGCTCTGCTGGTCGGCTGAGACCCGACTCCGGGAATCTCCCCGACGCACGGCACCCGCCCGGTGCGGCATCCTGGACGGATGCCGACCGACACCATCGACGGTCACCTGAGCGCGCTCGCCGCGGCGCTGCCCGGGCCGTCGCGCGCCCGCACGAGCCTGCTCGGCGAGGCGCGGGACGGGCTGGTCGACGCGGCCACCGCGTACCGGGCCGCCGGGTACCCGCCGGAGCGGGCCGAGGAACTGGCCGTCGCCGACTTCGGCACCGTAGGCGAGCTGGCCGCGGAGTACCGCGCGGAGCTGGCGCTGTCGCAGGGCCGCCGGACGCTGCTCGTGACGCTCGCCGTACAGGTCGGTGTGTGGTTGCTGTCCGAGCTGTCCTGGCGGCTGAACCAGGACCAGATGTGGGGCACCGCGCAGCCGTCCGGGGCGTACCGGCTGCTCGCGCGGGCGGTCGACGCGGCGCAGCTGGTACCGGCGGTGTGCGCGGCGCTCGCGGTGGCCGTCGCGTTCACGTACGGGCAGCGGTTCCTGACCCGGCCCGACCTGCTGGCCCGGGTGTCCGGGGTGTTCGGGCTGGGTGTGGCCGGGCTGATGCTGGTGTCCTGCGTGGTGATGTCGGCGGCCACGCCGGGGCTGCGGTCGGTGGAGGCGGTCGCGGTGTCGCTGGGCATGGCCGCGGTACCGGCGGCGCTGATCGCGCTGAGCGCCCGCCGGTCGCTCGTCGCCGCCCACGCGTGGGTCTGACGCCCGGCGCCTGTGTACGCGCCGGCCGCGACGGTGTCACACGATGAGCATCGCGGCCAGGGCGCGGCGTACCTCGGTCAGGTCGTCGGCCGAGAGCGTGATGTCGGCCGGCCGGCGGAACCGCGCGATCGACACGGTCCGGACCTGCTCGGTCATCACCCAGCTCGTGCCGTCGGAGCCGACCGGAACGTGGTGCAGCCAGCCCTTCCTGGCGACGCTGGTCATGGGCAGCACCGAGACCAGCTCACCCAGCGTCAGCTGGAGATGAAACGTCGAGCTGACCACCAGCGCCGGACGGTCCTTGGCCTGCTCCCGGCCCCGGGTGGGGTCGAAGTCGACCCACCACACCTCACCGGACCGCGGCGGTCGCTGGGACTGACCGCGCCGCTGGGGTCGGGCATCGCTCACCGGCGGGCACCGTCCTCGTCGGGGAGCGGGGCGTCGGCGGCGGCCAGCTCGGCGGCCTCGTCCAGGTAGCCCGCCCAGTCGTCGGGGGCGTCGAGCCTGGTGGCGCGGACCGCGGCGATCGCCTTCGCCTGCCAGTGCTCGTCGACCAGGCGGCGGACGGTCTCGTCGGCCGACGCGCCGCCGAACTCGTCGCGCCCGATCCTCATCACGCGGTCTCGGGTCTCGTCACTCACGCGCAGCATGGCTCCAGGCTACCCGGTTGTAAACGCATCCGTAAACAAGGTCGTTTACGTGCGGCGTCGCCGGTGAAGCGATCAGGTGGGTCAGCCGGTGCCGAGGACGCCCTCGATGGCGGCGCTGAAGTCGCGCCAGTCGGCGCGCTCGGCGGCGAGGAACGCCGCGCCGGCATCGGTCAGCCAGTACGTCCGGCGCTTGCGCCCGGTCACGGTGGCCCACTCGCTGCGCAGGTAGCCGGCGCGTTCCAGGCGCCGCAGCGCCGGGTAGAGCGTGCCGGTGGGCATGGCGACGGCACCGCCGCTGCGCTGCGCCAGTGCCTCGGCGATGGCGTACCCGTGTCGGGGGCCGTCGTCGAGCACGGCGAGGACGAGCGCGTCGAGGTGTCCGCGGAGCCGGTCCGCCTTCATGCCGCCAAACCTACCCATCCGTACGAGGCTTCGACCTCAGGGTCTTCTCGGGGTTGTCTGTTCCCTCTCTACATGTAGCCTGTCTACAGGTAGCTAGTCAACGCACCGGAGGGGTACGTGTCCGCCGTCGACCTGGCCCGCGCGCAGTTCGCGCTCACCGCCACCGTGCACTTCCTGTTCGTCGTCCTCACGCTCGGCCTCACCCCGCTCATCGCCGTCATGCAGACCCGGTACGTGCTGACCGGCCGCGCCGTGCACCTCGCCATGACGCGCTACTGGGGCCAGCTCTACGTGGTCAACTACGGGCTCGGCATCGTCACCGGGCTGGTGATGGAGTTCCAGTTCGGGCTCGCGTGGACCGGGGTGAACCGGGTCGCCGGCCAGGTCTTCGGCGCGCCGCTGGCGCTGGAGACGATGGTCGCGTTCTTCGCCGAGGCGACGTTCCTCGGCATCTGGATCTTCGGCTGGGGCGCCCTGCCGAAGGTCGCGCACCTCGTGTCGTTCTACCTGGTCACGATCACCGCGTACGCCTCGGCGGTGTTCATCATGGTCGCCAACGGCTTCCTCCAGCACCCCGTTGGGTACGTGCTGCGGGGCGGCGAGGCGCGGATCACCGACCTCGGCGCGCTGTTCACCAACCCCGAGGCGGTCGGCGCGCTGCGCCATCTCGTCCCGGCGGCGCTGATGCTCGGCGGGATGGTGGTGGCCGGGATCAGCGCGTGGCACCTGCGGAAGCGGCCGGACGACACCGACGTGTTCCTGCGGTCGTGGCGGATCGGCGTCGTGGTGGGCGTCGTCGGCGCGTTCCTGACGTTCCTCTTCGGCTGGGCGCAGCTCGACTACCT
Source organism: Actinocatenispora sp. (assembly GCA_036503555.1). Lineage (GTDB taxonomy): Bacteria > Actinomycetota > Actinomycetes > Mycobacteriales > Micromonosporaceae > Actinocatenispora. Next base: position 3,888 of record DASXWQ010000055.1, on the reverse strand, counting down.
GCGGCTCGACCAGCCCGGGAAGGTCGCCGCGATGGTGCCGTCGTCGGACACCGCGCCGGTCGCGGACCGACCGCCCGGATGGATCGCCGGGCCGTTCCTGTTCATGGAGCAGTTCGGCGAGTTCTCGACGTACCTCGGGCTGTTCCTGCTGCCGTTCCTGATCCGGCGCTGGGTGGTACGCCGCCGGATCCTGCTCGCGGTGATGACGTGGTGGATCCCGCTGCCGTTCGTCGCCGTCGTCTGCGGCTGGCTGGTGCGGGAGATCGGCCGGCAGCCGTGGGTGATCTTCGGCGTGCTGCGTACCGCCGACGCGACGGACCTGTCGACCACGCAGGTGGCCGTGTCGCTCGCGGTGTTCGGCACCGTCGTCGTCGGTCTCGCCGTCACGAACTGGCTCGTCCTGCTGACGCTCGCGCGCCGCGGACCGTACCGCATGGCGCTGGGCCGCACGCTCGGCGCCGACGAACCCGCCGCCCTCTCCCCGAGGAGTCCACAGTGGACATAGCGCTGTCCGCCCTGCTGCTCGTGCTGCTCGCCGGCTGGTTCGTGCTCGACGGATACGGCCTCGGCACCGGCATCCTGCTGCGCCCGCTCGCCCCGGCCGGGTGGCCGCGCCGGCGCGTCATCACCGGTGTCGCGCCGGTACTGCTGGCCAACGAGATGTGGCTGGTCGCCGCGGCCGGGCTGCTCGCCGGGGTGTTCCCCGGGGCGGAGCGGACGCTGGCCGCCGCGTACCCGGCGGTCGTGCCCGGCCTCGCCGCCTGGGTGCTGCGCGACGCCGGGCTGTGGCTGCGCGGCCGGCGCGAGTCGCTGCGCTGGCACCGGTTCTGGGAGTCGGCGTACACCGGCGGGAGCATCGTCTTCGGTTTCTCCTGGGGCCTGCTCCTCGGCGACCTGGCGGTCGGCCTGCCGGCCGCGGCCGGGCTCGGCGACCTCGCCGTCGGCTGGTTCCCGATCGCCTGCGGTGTCGCGGTCGTGCTGCTGCTCGCCGCGCACGGCGCCGTCTTCACCGCGGTACGCGTGCCGTCCGCCGCGGACCGCGCGCGTGCCCTCGCCGCCCGGCTCACCGTGCCGGCCGCCGCGGTCACCGCCGCCGTCGCGCTCGCCGGCCTGCTGCTGCCCGCGGTACGCGACCGCCTCGCCCCGGCCGCCGTCCTCGTCCTGTTCGCCCCGGCCGGGCTGCTGCTGGCCCGGCGATGCCTGGCGCGCGGGCGTACCCGGGCGGCACTGGCGGGCACCTCGGTCGCGGCGGCGGCGCCGGTGCTCGCCGTCCTCGGCTGCGCCGTTCCCACCCTGGTACGCCTCGCCGGCGAGTCGACCGCAGTCGGCGTGGCGCTGCTCGCGGTCGCCCCGGTCGTCCTCGCGCACCAGGCCCTGCTCTGGTGGCTGTTCCGGCGCCCGGTCACCGACCGTACGGTGGCGTTCTTCTGATGCGTACCCGGGACCGGATCGGGCGGCTGCCCGAGGTGCGCCGGCACCTCGTGGTGGGCTGGGTGTCGGCGGCGGTGCTCGCCGCGCTCGTCGTGGCGCAGCTGGACCTGCTGGCCCGGCTCGTCGTGGCGGTGATCGCCGGCGACCCGGTCGCGCCGCTCGCGGCCGGGCTCGCCGCGGCGACCGTGACCCGCGCCGCGCTCACCGGGTGGCGGGAGGCGTGGGCCGGGCGTACCGCGGCACGGGCGACGGCGGCGCTGCGCCACCGGGTACTCGCCGCCGCGCAGGCGCTCGGGCCGCACTGGGTCTCCGGCCGGCCCGTCGGCGAGCTGGTCACCCTGACCGACCGCGGCATCGACGGCCTCACCCCGTACCTGCGGGACTACCTGCCGCAGGTCGCCCTCGCCGCGGCCGTACCCGTCGCGGTGCTGATCCGGCTCTGCTGGGCCGATCCGGCCTCCGCGATCGTGGTCGGCGCGACGCTGCCGTTGATACCGCTGTTCGGTGCGCTCGCCGGTCGGCAGGCCCGCGCCGCGACCCGCCGGCAGTGGCGCCGGCTGTCCGTCCTCAGTGGACACTTCCTTGACACGGTGCGCGGGCTGCCGACGCTGCGGGCGTTCGGCCGCGCACACACCCACGCGGTACGGCTGCGTGCCGTCGCCGACGAACACCGGCACGCGACGATGGCCGCGCTGCGCGTCGCGTTCCTCACGTCGCTGGTACTGGAGCTGGTCGGAGCGCTGTCGCTGGCGCTGGTCGCGGTGCCGATCGGACTGCGGCTGCTGTCCGGCCACCTCGACCTGCGTACCGGACTCGTCGTGCTGCTTCTCGCGCCGGAGGCGTACCTGCCGCTGCGGGTGCTCGGCGCCCGTTTCCACGCCGGTGCCGCCGGGCTGGCCGCCGCCGACGACGCCTTCGCCGTCCTCGACCCCCCGGATCCGGCCTGCCGAGATGTGGTCGGGGCGGAATCGGCGGTTGTGCCGCAACGGGTGTGGTTCTCCGGGCCGGGGCCGGCGGTTGGGTTGGCGGCGGCTGAGGCGCCGAAGCGGGTCGGGGAGGCGGGTCGGCCGGTCGCCGCGAGCGGCGGCCGGTCGGCCCGGCGGTGCGGTGCGCTGGTGCGGTTCGAGGACGTGACGGTGCGGTACGACGGGCGCGACGAGCCGGCGCTGGAGAGCTTCACGCTGACCGTCGCGGCCGGCGATCGGCTGGTGCTGACCGGGCCGAGCGGCGCCGGCAAGAGCACGGTGTTGGCTCTGGTACTGGGATTCCTGCGGCCGACCGCCGGCCGGGTGCTGCTGGACGGGCTGGACCTCGCGGCGGCGGACGGCGCGGCGCTCGCCGCCTGGCGGCGGAGGATCGGCTGGGTACCGCAGCGGCCGCGGCTGTTCGCCGGCACGCTCGCCGACAACGTACGGCTGGGCGCGCCGGACGCGGACGACGCCCGGATCGCCCGCGCCGTACGGGATGCGGCCCTGGACGACGTGGTCGCCGCGCTGCCCGACGGGCCGCGTACGGTTCTCGGCGAGGACGGTCGTGGCCTGTCGGCGGGCCAGCGGCAGCGGGTCGCGCTGGCCCGCGCGCTGTGCCGGGACGCGCCACTGCTGCTGCTCGACGAGCCGACCGCACGGCTCGACCCGGCCACCGAGTCTGCGGTCCTCGCCGCGGCCGGGCGCCTGCCCGCCGACCGTACGCTGCTCGCCGTCGCGCACCGCCCCGCGATGATCGCCGCCGCCCGCCCCGTCCCGCTCGCGGCCGGACGACAGCCGGTGCCGGCATGACGACCCGTGATGGTTCCGTTGCGCCGCAACGGCTCTGGCGACCGCGGCTGGTGGCGTCGGTGGGTGCCGCGGCGGCGGCCGGCGCGGCCGCGGACGTCACCGGCACGGCGCTGCTGGCGACGGCCGCGTGGCTGATCGCGCGCGCCGCGGAACGGCCGGGCCTCGCCGCCCTGTCCGTCGCGATCGTCGGCGTGCGGGCGCTCGCCCTGCTGCGCGGCACCGCCCGGTACGCCGAGCGGCTGACCGGCCACCGCGCCGCGTTGCGCGCGCTGGCAGAGCTGCGCGCCCGGGTGTACGCGGCGCTGGTGCCGCTGGCCCCGGGCGGCCTGCCCGCCTGGCGGCGGGCGGAGCTGCTGCACCGGATGGTCACCGACACCGAGGCGGTGCAGGACGTGGTGGTGCGCTGCGTGGTACCCGCGGCGGGCGCGGTCGTGGCCGGCGGGGCCGGGCTGGTGCTGGTCGCGCTGCTCGCCCCGGCGGCGGCCCTGCCGCTCGCGGCGGCGCTGGTCGCGACCGGGATCGTGCTGCCGGCGTGCGCGGCGGCGCACCGCCGGCGGATCGCCCGGCGCGACGACACCGCCGTCGCCGTGACCGCCGCGGACCTGGTGGACGGCGCCGCCGAACTCGCCGCGTACGGCGCGGAGGGGGCGGCGCTGGCCGCGGCCGACGCCGCGCACGC
>DASXWQ010000054.1:0-2269 GCA_036503555.1 Actinocatenispora sp. | reverse complement strand
CACGACCGCGCGAGGCGGCAAACGCAGTCGGCACGAGGTCGACCTCGGCGGTGCCGCTGCGTGCGTCGTCATCGGTGCACTCCTTCGTCCGTCATGCCCGCCGGGAAATCGCTGCCTCCGGCCGCAAGGCGCTGCGCGGCTGGTCGGCCGATCCGTCGACGAACACTTCGAGCTGCGCGACCTGGCGGAGATCAAGCAATTTCTTCACCGAGCCCACCGAGCCGGACGACGTCGCCGTTCTCGCGGGTTTCGTTCGCTCCGCTGAGGACACTCACCGCGTCGGCGAGGTGGGCGCCGGCCGAAGCAGCCCGGCCGAGGCCCGCGGTGACCACGGCATCGCCCTGCGGCAGCCCGGCGCGCGGTCTCCCCGCCCTCGGTGTGGCCCGCCGATTCGTCGTGCATGCCCATCCCGGCCTCTGCACCGATCGAGACCCGAGTTCGATCCGGCCTGGCCGGGCCGCCATCAGCAGACGCGTTCGGCTCGTGGACAGCAGTACCCGAGGGTGCGGCCGGGCCAGGCGTCTCCCGCCTCGGTGGCGGACGACGGGGGTCGGTTCCGCTGAGGAACCCGGCCTGTGTGGCGGGTCAGGCGGGTAGCCGCAGCACGCCGTCCACCCGGCGGGGCACCGGACCGGCGGGCTCGTCGCGCAGCTCGTCCGGCAGCACCTGCTCAGGTGCGTTCTGCCAGGTCACCGGCCGCAGGAACCGGCGGATCGCGGTCGCCCCGACCGACGTGAACAGGCTGTTGGTGGCAGGCCACGGTCCCCCGTGGTGCTGAGCCCAGCTGACCGCGACACCCGTCGGGTAGCCGTTGAACACCAGCCGTCCGGCCGTGTCCCGCAGGGCGTCGATCCACTGCGGCGCCGTTTCCCGGGCGCCGAGGTGCACCGATGCGGTCAGCGACGCCGGCAGGCGGCCGATCACGGCCGTCAGCTCGTCCTCGGTGCGGTAGCGCACGAGCACCGTCGCCGGACCGAAGTACTCGGCGAGCGCCTGCCCCGGCAGGGCGCCGGCCTCGACGGAGACCAGCAACGGCGCCACCCGGAAGCCGCCCCGCGCGGCGTCGCCCTCGGCCACAGTCGACACCCCGGCGACCGCGCGAAGCTGCTCGGTGTCGGCGAGGTAGGAGGCGTGGATCCGCTCGTTGAGCAGGGGCACGACGGCGGTGCCTTCGAGTCCCTGCGCCGCCGCGGCGACCACCGCGTCCCCGGCGTCCCCGGCCGGGATCAGGACGAGCCCCGGCTTGGTGCACAACTGACCCGCGGACCCGGTCACCGAGGCGGCCAGCCCAGCGCCGATCTCCCCTCCCCGCTCGGCCGCGGCCGCCTCGGTGACGACGAGGGTGTTGAGGCTGGACAGCTCGCCGTAGAACGGGATCGGGTTGTCGCGGCCGTTGATCGCGTCCAGCAGCGCCCGGCCGCCGCTGAGGGAGCCGGTGAAGCCCACTGCCCGCACCGCCGGGTGGCGGACGAGGGCTGTGCCGGCCGTGAGGCCGAACACGATGCCGATCGTGCCCCCGGGAGCGCCGGCTTCCGCGGCGGCGTCCCGCAGGATGTCGTGGACCAGCCGGGAGGTCGCCGGGTGCGAGCCGTGAGCCTTGACCACGACCGGGTTGCCCGCGGCGAGCGCCGACGCGGTGTCCCCGCCGGGCACCGAGAACGCGAGCGGGAAGTTGCTCGCCCCGAACACCGCGACCGGGCCGATCGGCACGAGCATGCGACGCAGGTCAGGCCTCGGCCCCATCGGCGTCGAGCCCGCATGGTCGATGGTCGCCTCGAGAAAGCTGCCCTCCTCCAGGACGTCGGCGAAAAACGCGAACTGATAAATCGTCCGGGTGAGTTCTCCGCCGAGCCGGGCCGCGCCGAGTGCGGTCTCCTGGTCGGCGATCGCCACGACGTCGTCGCGCCGGTTCTCCAGGGCGTGGCCGAACGCGCGCAGCAGCCTGGCCCGTCCGCTGCGGCCGAGCGCGTCGAGCGCGGGGGCGGCCGTCGCCGCCGCGGCGACAACGCGCTCGACGGCGGCGTCGTCGCTCGGCTGTTCCCCACCGGGCAGTTCGGCGCCGGTGCGCGGGTCTCGTCCGGTGGTCAGGGTGGCGGTCACGGTGCTCCTTCAGGGGGTCAGCGGCGCGGGAGGGCGGCGACCGGCGTGGCGTCGGTCGAGTGCCCCGGGAAGGTCGAAGCGGCGGGGTCGAGGTGAGCGTGGTTCACCGCGGCCGACGCTTCGCCGAAGCCGGGCTCTGGCTCAGGTGGTGGTCCAGCCACCGTCGACG
>DASXWQ010000053.1:0-117281 GCA_036503555.1 Actinocatenispora sp. | reverse complement strand
GTGCCGTCGACGCTTCGTGCCGTTCTAGCGGAGGTGCGCGCCCAGCTCGCCCGCCAACGCCTCCAGTACCGCGGTCCGCGCGGCGGCGATGACCTCGGCGGTCAGCGTCTCGCCGGTCGGCCGGAGGGTCACCCGCAGGCTCAGCGACCGGCTTCCCTCGGGTACCCAGGAACCGCGGAACTCGTCCACGTACGCGACGGCGACGATCAGCTCGTTCGCCGCGCTCGCGACCGCCTCGACGTCCGACCAACGGACGTCGTCGGCCACCACAACGGACAGGTCGAAGTCGGCCTCCGGCAGCTCCGGCACCGGCCGGTACCTGTTCTCCCGGGACGTGTGCGCCGCCAGCGCGCCCAGGTCGACCTCCGCGTACGCGACCTGAACGTCCTGGATCCCGGCCAGCCGCAGCAGTTTCGGGGTCAGCAACGCCACCGTCCCGATCTGCGCGCCGTCCGCGGAGACGGCCAGCCGGGCCGACCGGTCCGCCCACACCTCGGTGCTGTCCCCGGCGAGCGTGAGCTCGGTCAGGTGGCCGTGCCGGTGCGCCAGCGCCAACAGGCCCTTGGCGCGCCGGAACAGTTCGACGCCGTCCGTGCCGACCAGCGCGATGCCCAGTCGCTGCCGCTGCGGCGGCAGGTCCTCGTACACGCCCTTGTACGCCGCCGGCGCACCGGGCGGGAAGACCGTGCCCACCTCGAAGATCCCGAACGCCGGCCGGTACCGCAGGTTCGTGGCGATCGTGTCGAGCAGGTTCGGCAGCAGCGCCGGCCGCAGCGAGTCGCGGTCCGGCGCGGGCGCACCCTCGAACCGGACCGTCGCCGCCTTGTCGTACCCGGTCGCCGCCAGCAGGTGGTCGACCGTCCAGGGATACGTGACGACCTCGCGCAGGCCGCCGCGGCCCGCCAGCTGCTCCCGGACCACCCGGTCGAGCGGCCGGAGGTGCCGCGACCGTACCGGCTCCAGCTCGATGGTGGTGCGCGCGACGGCGAGCTCGTCGTACCCGTGGATGCGGGCGACCTCCTCGACGATGTCGTGCGGGAGCGACACGTCGCCGGTGGACCGCCACGTCGGCACCGTGATCTCGAACGTGTCGCCGTCGAGGACGGTGCCGAACCCGAGCCGGTCCAGGGTGCCGACGATCTCGGCGTCGGCCAGGTGCTGCCCGATCCGCCGGTCCAGGAACTCCCGGCCGACCGTGATCGCGTTCGGCCGGGTCGGCTCGGCCACCGTGTCCTGCATGCCGGTGGCCGCCGCGCCGGGCACCGTCTCGCGCAACAGGTGCAGGAACAGGTCCACGGCCAGGTCCACCCGCTGCGTGTCCAGACCCTTCTCGTACCGGGCCGACGCCTCGGTACGCAGCGCGAGGCGCTGCGACGCGTGCCGGATCGGCCGCGGCCGGAACGTCGCGGCCTCCAGCACGAACTCCCGCGACCGGTCCGTGACCGACGACGCGGCGCTGCCCATGACACCGGCCACGCCGACGACACCGTTCGCGTCGCGGATGGTGGGTGTCCCGGCAACGAGCGCCGCCCGCTGCTCCGTCAGCAGCTCCAGCGACTCGTCCCGCGTCGCCGGCTCCGCCGAGAGCGGCAGCGTCACCGCCTCGGCGTCGTACACGTGGGTGGGCTGGCCGACCGTGAACATGACGTAGTTGCTGAGGTCCACGAGCAGGTTCACGCTGCTCTCACCGATGCGGGCCAGCCGCCGGCGGATGTTCTCCGGCGTCGGCGCGGACTCGTCGATGCCGAACCGGACCGCCGCGAACCTGGTGCACAGCGCGGAATCCAGCGTACCGACGAGGCCGGTGACCGCCTCGGGCCGAGCCGACACGACCGGCGGCGCGAGCGGCAGGTCGTAGATCGCGGCGAACTCGCGCGCGAGGCCGTAGTGGCCCCACAGGTCGGGGCGGTTGGTCAGCGACTTGTTGTCGATCTCGAAGACGACGTCGTCATCGACCTTAACGACGTCCTCGACCTCGACCGTCTTCAACGTCAGTTGATGCGCCAGCTCGGCCGGATCGACACCGACGGGCAGCGGGACGAAATCGGAGATCCACTCCAGCGACACCTTCATGCGGGCTCCCTAGGCGAACTGGTCGAGGAAACGCAGGTCGGCGCTGTGGATCAGGCGTACGTCGTCGATTCCGTAGCGCATCATCACGAGCCGGTCCAGGCCGACGTTGACGTAGAACCCGGTCCACCGGTCCGGGTCCAGGCCACCGGCGCGCAGCACGTTGGGGTGCGGTACGCCGCCGGGCATGAGCTCCAACCAGCCCACCTGGTGGCACGTCCGGCAGCCCGCGCCGAGGCACACCTGGCACTCCATGTCGATCTCGAAACCGGGCTCGACGAACGGGAAGAACCCGGTCCGCATCCGGGTACGCACCGACCGGCCGAAGACCGTGTCGAGGATGGTGTCGACGAGGAACTTGCCGGCCGTCAGCGGCACGTACTCGCCGACGAGAAGCACCTCGTACTGGAAGAACGACCGCTCGTGCCGCGCGTCGGTGCTCTCGTTGCGGTAGACCCGGCCCGGGTAGACGAACCGGAACGGGGGCTCGTGCTCGCGCATGTAGCGGATGCTCGCGCCGGTCAGGTGCGGGCGCAGGCAGAGCCGGTCCGGGCCGCGCCTGCCGTCGCTTCCGGCCAGCCAGAACGTGTCCATGCTCTCGCGCGCCGGATGGTCCGGCGGAAAGTTCATGAAATCGAACTCGAATTGCTCGGAACTGATTTCCGGGCCGGTGTAGACGTCGAAGTTCAACGCACCGAAGGCGTCGTTGAGGTCATACATCAACTGCGTCGTCGGATGCAGCCCACCGCTGCCCGCAGGAATGCCCGGAACCGTGACGTCGAATGGTTTCGTCAGGGCCGGCTCGGCATCGAGCAGGTCGACCTGGCGCGCATTCAGCGCGTCGGTCACGTCGTTGATCGCGGCATTCAGTGTCGCGCCGACGGTCTTGCGCTGGTCCTGCTCCAGCGTGCCGAGCTCGCGGCGCAACCGCAGCAGGCTGCCGGACTTTCCGAGGAACTCGCGGCGGACCGCGTCAAGCTCGGAAGTGGCGTTGGCCGCGCCGATCGCCGTCAGCGCACGATGACGAATCTCGCTGATCTGTTGCTGCATTCGACCTGACTTTCCATCTCCGGAAGATTGTGACGGCAGTGACCCCTCGGTTCACAGGTCAGGGCGTCGGAGATGGAGAAACGATCAGTCCAGCCTACGCCCGCCGGAAACCGAGGGGTAGCTAAATCGGCTCGTGCACAGTACCATGCGTCCGATTATGCGTGGCGCCCAACCGGTGCCGCAACTGTCTATTGGGCCTCGGCCGAGACTGCCCCGACACGACGAGGAGGCCCGGCGGTGGCGGATGACGGACCGGTCGTGGTCGTGGGCGCGTCCGGCAGCGTCGGTGGGCACCTGCTGGCGACCGCCGCACCGGACCTGCCGATGCTCGGCACGTACCTGACGAATCCGACGCCCGGCTGCGTGCGCCTCGACGCGGCCGACGCCGCGTCCGTCGCCGCGCTGACCGCCGAGATCACGCCGCGCGCGTACGTCATCTGCGCCGCTGTCACCAGCGCGGAGACCTGCGAGACCCGCCCCGAGCTGTCGTACCGGACGAACGTCCGGGTGCCCGCGGTGCTGGCCGAGGTGTGCGCGGACCGCGGCATCCCCCTGGTCTACCTGTCGACCGACTACGTCTTCGACGGTACGGCCGGTCCCTACGGCGAGGACGCGGACACCGCACCCGTCAACGCGTACGGGCGGGACAAGGCGCAGGGCGAGAAGCTGGTGCTGGCCGGCGGCGACCACGCGGCCGTGCTGCGTACCAGCGTGGTGTACGGCGGCGCCCGGCCCGGCGCCGTCGACCAGATCCGCCACGTCCTCGGCCTCGGGCAACGGATCGCGCTGTCCGCGGAGCACCAGAACACCCCGACCGACGCGGCCGACCTCGCCTGGCTGGTACGCCGGGTGCTGGCGTCCGGCGCCGGCGGCGTCTACCACGCCGCGGGGCCGGAGACGATGACCCGCTTCGATCTCGGTACCGCCGTCGCCCGCGCCTGCGGGCTGCCGGTCGACCTCGTCGAGCCGCTCACCGCCGACGCGGCCGCCGCCGCGGGGAAGGCGCCTCGCCCCCGGCAGTGCGGGCTGCGCATCGACCGGGCCGTCGCCGACTTCGGGTACGACCCGGTGGGGCTCCGCGAAGGACTGTCCCGCTGTTACCCCGATGGGTGATCTGTGTATCGTCATGCCGCAAACTCGCCCGCGTCCCGGTTCGGGCAGCACGAGGAGGATCAGCGAGCGTGTCGAGCGCACGTACCAGATCACACCGTCTTCTGATGCTGGGCGCCGACACCGCCGCCCTGCGCCGCCTGCGGCATCGTGGTGACGTCGACTGCGTCGTCGTGCACGGGTCCCGCGACAAGGACTCCGGCCGTACGCAGGTCGACGACGCCGTGGTGCCGGTGTTCGCCGAGGACGGGTACGGGCTGGAGAGCGTCCTGTCCGCCCTGGCCCGGAGCGGCCGGACGCCCAGCGACTTCGACGCGATCTACACCCGGGACGAGCACGCGGTCGTGCTCGCCGCGACGTTGGGTCGCCTCGGCGACATCGCGACCATCGCGCCGGGCGCCGCGCTGCGCTTCCGCGACAAGTCGCTACAGAAGGAACGGGTACGTCAGGCGGGCCTGCCCACCGCCGACACGTACGTGCTCGACGACCTGACGGACCTGGACCCGGCGTCGGTGGCGCATCTGCTGCCCGCGGTACTCAAGCCGATCGCGGGCATCTCCACGAAGGAGACCGCGCTCGTCACGAACGTCGCGGGGCTGACGGCGGCGGTCGAGATGGTGCGCCAGCGCGGCGGGCTGCCCCGCACCTTCCTGCTGGAGAGCGTCGTCACCGGGCCGGAGTGGTTCTGCAACGGCCTCGTGGTCGGCGGCGAGGTCCGCTTCATGGCCCTCGGCCGGTACGCGCATCCGTGCCTGTCCGTGCTGAGCGCCGGCCTGCCCGCGCACTCGTACCAGTTCAGCCGCGAGTACGCGGCGGACGCGTACGAGCTGGCGGCGCCGACGGTACGCGACGCGCTCGCCGCGCTGGGGCTGCGTGACGGCGCCTTCCACATGGAGCTGTTCCACCAGCCGGAGCACCAGCGGTTCGTGTTCAGCGAGTGCGCGGCGAGGCGCGGCGGCGGGCTGGCCCAGGAACGGATCGCCGACCAGTTCGGGGTGGACCTCGCGGGCGCGGCGGTCGACATCGCCCTCGGCGTACCGCCGGACCTGTCGGACGTGCAGGCCCGGTACCCGGTCGTCGGCAGCACGTTCCTCCCCATCAAGGGCGGCTACCTGGTCTCCTGCCCGGACGCGCGGGACCTGGCCAAGCAGCCGCACGTGCGGTACGCGCGGATCGAGCGTCCGCTCGGCGTCCAGCTCCGTGACGCCACGACGGCCGTCGCCGACAAGCTGGGACAGGTCATGGTCAGCGGCGCGGACGAGGTGACGGTGCTGCGGCGACTCGCCGACATCACCGCCTGGTTCCACGACCGGATCGTCACGTTGCCGGACGACGGCGACGACCGCGAGCGGTGGGAACACACCCGCGCGGCCGGCTTCACCCTGGAGTCGGGGCTGATCCCGGCTCTCGGCTAGCGTCCGGCCGTGCCGGCGGTTCGGCACGGCACCGGCGCCCGTCGTCCCGTCGCGACGAAAGGCTGATGCACGTGCCCGTACGGCGACGCTCGCCCTGGCTGCGGGCCGCGTTCCTGCCCGGCTTCCTCACCGCCCGGGGCGGGGGTGCGGCCCGGTCGTCCTGCCTGCAGGCGGCGTCGCTGGCCGCGCGCGGCCTGCCGGTCGCCGTCGAGGGGTTGCGCGACGGCGACTCCGTCGTACCGGCCGACCTGCCGTTGGCCAGCTGCGACGTGCGGGTCCATCCGGCCGTACCGGGGGCGGTCGCCGTGCGGTCGCCCGCGCTGCTGCAGCACCTGGCGCGCCGGCTCGGATCGCTGGACGTGGTGCACCTGAACGGAAACTACGACCTGCTGAACTACCGCGTCGCCCGGATGTGCGTGGCGGCCGGCGTGCCGTACGTCGTGTCCGCCCGGTCGCTGCTCGACCCGGCGGCGGTCGACCTGCTGCCCGACGGCGTACGACGGCACTTCGCGCGGCTGGAGGCGGCGTACCTGGAGTCGGCGTACGCGGTGCACTTCACCAGCGAGTTCGAGCGGCGCCGGGCGCTGTGGGGCGGGGCGACACCGCAGCGCGTCGTGACCATCCCGAACGCGGTGGACCTCGCGCACCTCGCCCGGCTCCCCGGCCGCGACGAGGCCCGCGCCGCCCTCGGCGTCCCCGCCGGCCGCACCGCCCTGCTGTACTTCGGCCGCGTCGTCGCGCAGAAGCGTCCGGAGTTCGCGGTGCGGGTGCTGGCCGCCACCGACCCCGACGCCGACATGCACCTGTACGTCGTCGGCTCGGGTACCGAGGCCGACCTCGCGGCACTGCGCGCCGAGGCGGCACGCACCGGGGTGGCGGACCGGGTACATCTGGTCGGGCACGCCGCGGGTCCCACGCGACACCACTGGTTCGCCGCGGCAGACGTGCTGCTGCTCCCGTCGGCGGCGGAGAACTTCTCCCTCGCCCTGGTCGAGGCCGTCGCGTCGGGACTGCCCGCCGTCGTCTCGCCGCACATCGGTGCGCTGGAGTTCCTGCGCCCCGACGAGGCCACGGTGGTACCGCCGGAGCCGGGTGCCTGGGCGCGCGCCTGTACGACGGTCGTGGCCGGAGCGCGCGGGAACGGCGACGAGTCGTTCGCCCGGCTGTGGAACGCGTTCCGACCGGACCGGGTGATCGGCGACTGGCTCGACCTGTACGACGAGCTGCCGGATCCGCCCGCCACGGAGGCGCCAGCGCCCGGCGCGGTCGTCGACTGGGCGGCGTCGACCTGGTACCGGGACGGCGCCGCGGTGGACGTCTCCCCGGTCGCCGCGGGCGCCTCCAGCCGGCAGTTCTTCCGGCTGCGGGTGGCGGACCGCTCGGCGATCGCGTTCACGTCACCGACCCGGCAGGGCGACTACGTCTCCACCCCTTACGACTCCACCCAACCCGCCGACTGGGTCCGCGTCTCCCGGCTCCTGCACCGGGCCGGGCTCCCCGTGCCCCGCGTGCTCGCGTACGAGCAGGGGCACGACTGGTTGCTGGTCGACGACTTCGGCGACCGGGACCTGGACCGCCACCTCGCCGACGCGCCCGCCGCCGAACGGATCCCGTGGTACGTCAGGGCGCTGGAACTCGTCGCCCACCTCCAGGCCGCCACCGGGTCGCTCGCCCCGACCGACCTGCCGATGACCCGGTCGCTCGACCCGGCGACGCTGACGTGGGAGTTCTTCCACTACGTCGAGTGGGCTCCCGCGATGCGGGCGCAGGCCGTCTCGGACGCGGACCGGGTGCTCCTGCTGCGCGAGTTCGGCCGGATCGCCGACGAGCTGGCCGGCTCCGGCCGGGTCCTCACCCATCGCGACTACCACGCGCAGAACCTCATGGTGCGGCCGGACGGCAGCCTGGGCCTGCTCGACTTCGACGACCTGCTGCTCGGCAACCCGGTCTACGACCTGGCCAGCTTCCTGCTCGACGCGCACGCCCCGGCCGACTACGGCTTCGTCGACGACATGGTCGACCGCTTCCACGACGTACGGGCCGGTGCCGGCCTGCCCCCGATCCCGCCCGGAGACCTGCACCGGCTGTTCGACCTGCAGGCGGTCCAGCGCGGGCTCAAGGCCGCCGGACGGTTCGGCTGGCTCGGGGCGGTCGCCGGCCGGCCCGAGTACCTCGACTCCGTACCGAACCTGCTCGGCCACGTCCGCCATCACCTGGCCCGGCAGCCGGACCTGCACGTGCTGCGGGGGTGCCTGGCCCGCTACGAGCCGGCCCTCGGCGAGTAGCCCGGTCAGCCGTCCAGCCGGGCCCGCAGGTCCCGCAGGCGCGCCAGGTCGGGCCGGGTCGGTGCCGCCGACGGCGACTCGGCCAGCCCGGCCAGTACCTGCCGGCTGAACTCGGCGATCGTCGTGTACTGGAAGAACAGCGCGACCGGCACCTCCCGACCGAACTCCCGCCGCACCTCCCGTTGCAGGTCCAGGACGAGCATCGACCGGCCACCGGCGTCGAAGAAGTTGACGTCGGAGCCGACCTCGTCGACGCCGAGCACCCGCTGCCAGATCTCCCGCAGCCGCTCCTGCTGGTCGTCCCCGCCCGCGGCGGACGGCGGGGGCGGCGCCTGCGCCGGCACCTCGTGGCTGACCAGGACGCGACCGGGGACGAGCCACGGCGGCAGCAGCCCGGTCATGCGGTCGAGGAGTTGGGCGGGTACCGGTGCGGTGCCGGGCGCCGGCACGAGCGCGACGACCGGTGGGGTGGCCGGGAAGACCGCCACCGCCAGGACGTCCGCACAGTCCCGGACCGCGTCGGCGACGTCCTCGGGCGGACCGCCCAACCGTTCCGCGACCGCCGCGTCGCCACGCACGTCCAGCTCGCCCGCGTCGGTCCAGCGCCCCAGCAGGCCGGTACGCCAGAGGCCGCCGCGCACGGTGTCGCCCGCGCCCTCCGTGACGGCCGGCCCGGCCGTCTCCGCCAGGTGGACCGACCCGGTCACCGACGTGGGCAGGGGCTGCCGCAGGTCGCCGAGGATCTCGACGGGTACGACGGGCCGGCCGGCGAGCATCCGGCCGCCCGTCGCCGGAACCGTCCGGTGGGCGACCGGGAGACCGTCCGTACCCCAGCACTGCTCGATCGTGACGTCCGGCAGCCGGGCGGCCAGCCAACCCGGTACGAGCTCCGCGCAGACCACCCGGGTACCGGCGGGCACCGCCAGCTCCGACAACCGTCGCGGCTCCGCGTGGACGGCCGCGACGTGCGCCGGGGGATCCTCCGCGGCGCCGAGGAACCGTACGCCGGCGCCGGCGGTCAGCGGCCACAGCAGCTCGAACAGCAGGCCCGGCGGCGTACCGGGGCCGCTGGTCCCGGCGACCACGGCACCGGCACCCAACGGTACGAGCGTGCCGAGCCAGCGGGCCCGCCAAGCGAGGTCGGCGTACCGGTAGCCGCGGGCGGCACCGGCGTCGCCGACCCAGCAGCCGATCGTGTCCGGCCCCGGTACGGTCAGCTCGCCCGGCCGGGCCGGCGTCGCGGCCAGCAGCGGGTACCCGAGCGGATCTGCCGCGTCCGCGCCGATCCGGCGGCCGGGCAGCGGATCGGACAGGTCCACGGCCGCGCCGGCCCGCCACACCGCCAGCGTCGCCACGGCCGCGTGTACCGGGTCGGGCAGGTCCACGCCGACGCGGTCGCCCCGCCGTACGCCGGCGTCGACCAGCCCGGTCGCGACCGCGTCCACGGCCGCGTCCAGCTGGGCGCGGGTCAGCGTGGTGTGCGGCCCGGCCAGCACCGGATCGTCCGGATCGCCGGCCGGCAGCCAGGGCGCCGGGACACCGGAAGCATCCGGCGACGGTACGGACCCGAGCCGCCGGTCGCCGTCCGGGCCGGCCGACAGGTGCCGTACGCCCAGGTCCGGGTCTGCGGTGAAGGCCACCAGCAGGGCGACGTAGTGCGCAAGCAACGCCTCGGTCTCCGCGTCGCCGAACCTGGCCGCGTCGTACTCCACCGCCAGGGTGCGGGTCGCGGAGTCGGCCGGGAAGAAGACGGTCAGTTCGCTCTTCGCGGCGGCGGGGCCGGCGTCGACCAGCTCACCCTCGGCGTCGCCCAGACGTACCTGCCAGAACTCCGACTCCGCCTGCACGAACAGGGTCTGTAGCAGCCCGCTCTGCGCCACCGAGCCGATCCCGGCCGCCGCGGCGATGTCCGACAGGGACAGCCCGCGGTACCGGTCGGCGAGCCTCAGCTGCCCCCACACCGCGCGTACCACGTCGCGGAAGGTCATGGACACGGTCAGCGGCACCCGTACCGGCACGGTCGTCGCCACGAAACCGACGTGGTCCTGGTTGTGGTCGTCCCGGCCGGCGAACACCGTCCCGGTGGCCAGGTCCCCGGCACCGGAACGGTGCGCCAGCAGGCACAGGAACGCGCCCATACCCACGGCGAACACGGAGACCCGCTCGTCCCGGGCGAATGCGCGCAGCCCGTCGAGTACGTCGTCGGTCACCTCGTGCCGGATCATCCGGGCACCGCTGGCGCCGGGCCGGCCGGTGCCGAGCCGCAGGCGCCCCGGCGCCCCCGCGAGCACCCCCGCCCAGTACTCCCGCGCGGCGTCCGGGTCCGACGCCGAGGCGCCCCCGGCGGGCGGCGCCGGCGCCCACGCCTCGCCCGCCGCGTACGCGGCGCTCAGGTCGGCCAGGACCACCCGCATCGACCAGCCGTCCAGGAACACGTGGTGGCCGACGAGCGACAGTGCCTGACCGGACCCGGTGTCGAGCAGCGTCACCCGCAACGGCGCCTCGGCGGCCAGGTCGAACGGGCGGGCGAGCGCGGCGCGATGCCGGGCGAGCGCCGCGGCGGCCGGGTCCGGCTCGGCGGACACGTCGACGACGTCGACGGCGACCGGCTCGTCCCCGTACTCGACGGTGGGCAGCGTGCCGGTGCCGGCGCGCAGCCGGGCACGCAGGTTCGGATGCCGGGCCGACACCGCGGCGACGGCCGCGGCCAGAGCCTCCGCGTCGACCCGCCGGCTCAACCGCAGCAGCAACGGGATGTGGTACGCCGACGGGCCGGACGTGAGCCGGTCGGCAAGGAGGATGTCGCGCTGGACGGCGCTGAGGTCGGCGGACGGCACGGCGGCGACGGCCTCGACCGCCGCCGCCGCCGGCTCGGCGAACAGCCGTGCCGTGAGCGCGCGTACGGTCGACTCACCGTAGAACTCGGCAACGCTGAGCCGGCGGCCGAACCGCTCCGCGAGACGGGCGGCGATCCGCGTGACGTTCAGCGAGCTGGCGCCGAGCAGGAACAGGTCGGTCAGCGGGTCCGGCACCGGCTGGCCCAGCTCGCTCTCCAGGATCGCCGCGACGGCGCGCTCCTCGTCGGTGAAGCTGACCACCAGCCGGTCGGCGCCGCCCGTCGCGGCTGCCTCGTCGCGCAGCGCCCGCACGTCGACCTTCCCGTGCCGGTCGACCGGCAGCGCCGGCAGCGCCACGATCCGGTCCGGGATCATGGCCGCGGGCAGGCTCGACCCGAGCCGGGTACGCAGCTCCTGCTGGCCCGGCACGTCCGGGTGGAAGACGGCGAACGCGACGAGCCGCGCGTCCGACCCGCCGACCGCGACGACCGCCGCGTCCGCGACCGCCGGGTCGTCCAGGATCTGCCGTTCCACCTCGGCCAGCTCGATCCGTACGCCACGGATCTTGACCTGCCGGTCCCGACGGCCGAGGAACTCCAGCGCACCGTCCTCCCGCCAGCGCCCCAGATCGCCGCTGCGGTAACAGCGGCCACCCAGCTCCGGCACGTCCACGAACGCCCGGGCGGTCAGCTCCGGCTCGTTCGCGTACCCGAGGGCCACGCCGGCGCCGCCGATCAGGATCTCGCCGATGCAGCCGGGCGCCAGCAGCCGCAGCTCGTCGTCGACGACGAACAGGTCGACGTTGTCCACCGGGCGGCCGATGACGGGCGTGTCGCCGTCGCCGACCAGCGCCGTACTGGACCAGATGGTCGCCTCCGTCGGGCCGTACGCGTTGTACAGCCGGCACCGGCCGGCCCAGTCCGCGACGACCGACGGTGGCATCCGCTCCCCCGCCACCACCAGCGTGGTGAGCTGCGGGTACGCCACGTCGGCGGGGATCCGGCGCACCACCGACGCGGCCAGGACCGCGGCGGTGACCGCCCTGCGGCGGAGGGTACGGCCCAGGTTGCCGACCGTACGCTCGGCGGGCAGCGGGATCACCAGGGTGGCGCCCGCACCGTGGGCGAGCAGCAGCTCGAACACCGCCGCGTCGAAGCTGACCGCGGCGAACGCGAGCACCCGGTCGCCGGGCTCCAGCCCGAACAGCGCGCGCTGCGCGGCCAGGACGTTCGCCACCCCGCGATGCGGTACCAGCACGCCCTTCGGCCGGCCCGTGGACCCGGACGTGAACAGCAGGTACGCCGGTGCCTCGGGGTCGGCAGCCACGCCCCCCACCGGCGCGTCGGGGCGGGCCCGCAGGTCGGCGGGCACGTGCCGGGCGCCGGGGAACGGCTCCGGCGCCACCACCCACGCACACTCCGCCGCCTCGACCATGGCGGCCAGGCGGTCCCCGGGCGCCGTCACGTCCAGCGGCAGGTACACGGCGCCGTGTGCCCAGATCGCGTACACCCACGCCGCCCGGTCCGCGGACGGAGCCAGGTGCACGCCGACGACCTGCCCGGCGCCGACCCCAAACGACGCCAGCACGGACCGGGCGGCCGCGACGCGCGCCACCAGCCCGGCGTACGTCACGCGGTCCCGCCCGTGCTCGACCGCGACCGCGTCCGGCGTCCCGGCGGCAACCGACAGCAGGTGGCGCACCGCGTCCGCACCCGCCGGCCGCCGCACCCCGACACCGGTACGGCGGGCGGCGTCACGACCGTCCCGGTCCGCCGGGTCCAGCGCCGACAGCGGTACGCCCGGCCGGGACAGCAGTCCGTCGAGCGTCGCGGCGAACAGCGCGGGCAGCTGGTCCGCCCAGCCCGCGGCGACGCGGCCCCGGTCGTACTCGACGGCGCCGGTCATCCCGTCGGCCGTCTCGGTCAGGCTGAGCCGCAGCTCCGTGTCGAGGTCGCGGCGCGGCAGCGGATGCGTACGCAGCCGGTACGGCCCGGCACCGACCTCCCCGGCGAAGCCCGGTACGGCCAGCGGCGCCAGCTCCTGCATGGCGGGGTCGGCGCTGCTGTGCACGACGAAGCCGACCTGGGTGAGCGGCGTGACCGCGCCGCGCCAGGGCATCCGTACGCCCAGCGCGACGAGCGGCTGGTCCTGGACCGCCATCGCCTCGGCCAACCGGTCGCGTACCTGGCCGAGCAGGTCGAGAAAGGTCGTGTCCGGCTCGACCGCGGCCGTGACGGGCAGGGTGTTGACGAAGCACCCGATCGCGTGCTCCCACCCCGCCCGGGTACGCCCGTGGAACGGCACCGCCACGCGGATCTCGCGCTCGCCGGTCACCACCGACAGCAGCCGCTGGAACGCCGCGAGCAGTACCACGAACGGCGTCACGCCGGCCGCGGCGGCCACCGCCCGGACCCGGTCGTACGCCGCCCGGTCGAGGGCCACCGGCACCGTGCCGCATCCCTCGCCGGCGCGGGCCGGCGCCGGCAGCGGCAGGAAACGCGGCTCGCGCAGCGCGTCCCGCCACGACGCGCGGACCGCCTCGCCGAGCGGGGAGTCGCGCAGCTCCCGCTGCGCGACGGCCTGCTCGGCCTGCGCCGCGGAGACCGGCGGCAGCTCCGCCGGGTCGCCGCCGCCGACCAGGTGCCGGAACTCGGTCCAGAAACGGGTCAGCGACCAGAAGTCCAACACCGCGTGGTGCGCGAGGAACAGCAGGAACTGCCGGCCGTCCGGACCGTCGACGCAGTCCAGCCGCGCCAGCGGCGCGCGCCCCAACGGGATGGCGGTGCCGGCCTGCTCGGCCGCGTACGCCAGGACGGCATCGACGCTGTCGAACCTGCGGCGCCGGAAGCCGGACGCCGCCGCGACCTGCCGCTGCCGCCAGCCGTCCGCGGTGTGCACGATCGCGCTGCGCAGCACCGGGTGCCGCCGCACGATCGTCTCGAACGCGGCCCGGCAGGCGTCGACCGGCAGCGCCGGAAGCGGCTCCACCAGCGAGAACAGCGTGCTCTCGGCGCCGTCCGGCAGGCGCTCCGCCAGCACCGCGAACGCCTCCTGGGTGAGCGACGCCGGCGCGTCCTCCGGCACGTCCACGGCGGCCGTACCGGGCTTCGCCGGGCCGGGTGCCTCGTCGCAGCGTTCGAGGAGCTGGCGCAGTGTGCACGCGGTGAGCAGCTCCGGGACGGGTACCCGGGCGCCCAGGCGCTCCAGCGCCAGAGCAAGCTGCGCGGCACGCACCGAGTCGAGGCCGAGCGCGACCAGCGGTACGTCGAGCGGCACCGCGGCGACGTCCGTACCGAGCGCCCGGGCGACGAGCGCCACCGGGTCGTCGGACTCCGCCGGGTCCCCCGCGGCGTCGTCGACCGGCACGCTGCCGGCGTACCGGACCGGCAGCTCGCCCGCGGTGAACCGGGCGGCGGCAGCGGCGCGCTGGACCTTTCCGCTGGTGGTACGCGGGATGCCGCCGGGGCGGAGGAACACGACCGTGTGCACGAGTACCCCGGTCGTCTCGACCAGGTGGGCGCGCAGCAGCCCCGCCTCCGCCGCGCCGGGCCGCGCCGAGCCGTGGACCTCGGCGAGCAGCAGCACCTCCGTCCCCGCCGGGTCGGGTCGGCTCGCCGCCACGATCGCGTCCGGCCGCAGCGGCAGGTCGGCCGTGGCCGCCGCCGACTCCAGGTCCTGCGGGTAGACGTTCCGGCCGCGCACGATGATCAGGTCCTTGGCCCGGCCGGTCACGTACAGCTCACCGGCGCGGACGAAACCCAGGTCGCCGGTGCGCAGCAGCGTTCGGCCGCCGACGGTACGGCCGAACGTCTCGGCGCTCGCCTCCGGCCGCTCCCAGTACCCGGCGGCGACGCCGTCCCCGCCGACGCAGATCTCCCCGATCCGGTCCGGTGGCAGCTCCTCGTCGCCGTTCGGATCGACGACCACCACCGGTACCGTCTCGTCGGTCCGGCCGCTGCTCGGCAGCACGCTCCGGTCGGCCTCGTCGACGGGCGGTACGGCGGCGCCGGTGGCGAGCCCGCGCGCGGAGAACGTACCGGTGACGAGCCCGCGGCCGGGCTCGGCGCCCGCCACGTACAGGGTGGCCTCGGCGAGCCCGTAACAGGGCAGGAACGACCGCCGCGGGAACCCCGCCGCCCCGAACCTGTCGCCGAACCGGCGCAGCGTGTCCGGCCGGATCGGTTCCGCACCGGTGAACGCGACGCGCCACGACGACAGGTCCAGCTCCCGCGCCGCCTCCTCGGAGACCCGCCGCACGCACAGCTCGTACGCGAAGTTGGGGCCGCCCGAGGTGGTGGCCCGGTAGCGGGACACCGCGCGCAGCCAGGCATCCGGGCGGGCGAGGAACTGCCGGGGCGTCAGCAGGTACGCCGGGCGCCCCAGGTAGAGCGGCTGGAGCAGGCCGCCGATCAGGCCCATGTCGTGGAAGTTCGGCAGCCAGCTGCACACGACGGTGTCCCGGCCGTTGCCGAACCGGCGCGCGATCAGCGCCTCGTTCGCCAACACGTTGCGGTGGCTGACCATGACGCCCTTGGGCCGCGCCGTCGAGCCCGAGGTGTACTGCAGGAACGCCAGGTCGGACGGCACCACCGCGGCGGGCCGGTCGGCCGGCTCACCGGTACCCAGGTCCGCCAGCGGGGCGGCCACCGGGCCGACGGCCGCGCGTACGGTGCCGAGGGTGGCGTCGTCCGCGAGCACCGCGGCCGGCGCGCAGTCGGCGACCTGGGTCGCCATCCGCTGCGCCGCAGACGCCCCGGCCGGCGGCGCCGCGGGGACCGGGACCATCCCCGCGTACAGCGTGCCGAGGAACGCGACGAGGAAGTCGACGTGCCCGGACAGCACCAGGACGATCCGGTCCCCCGGCCGGTGCCGGGCGCCGAGCCCGGCCGCGACGGTACGCGCCGCGACGTCCAGCTCCGCGTACGTCACCGTGCGCCGGGTCTCGCCCGAGCCGTCGAGCTCGGCGTACGCCAGGTCGTCCGGTGTCTGGTCGGCGCGCTCGCGCAGCAGCTCGACCAGGGTCTCCGCGGACGTGAACATGCTCATCACCAGCCACCGGACGGGCGCAGGGCCGCGGGCACCGTACGCCGCCAGCGGCGGTGATGGTCGCGGTAGTGCGGGGACAGCGGGGACCCGGACTGGCCGCCCGGCATCTGGACGAGCGCGGACGGCTCCGCGCCGGGGCTGACCACGAGCCGCTGCACCGGCCCCCGGCCCGGGCCGAACGCGGCGACCGACTCGAAGCCGCCGTCCGGCACGATCGGCGGCAGGTTGAGCCACCGGGTCAGGCGGGTGCCGCCCATCGGATGGTTCATCGGGATCGTCAGGAAGTCCCGCCAGCGCAGCCGGTCCAGCGGACCGTGCGCCGCCCGCAGATCCGCGGCGACGCGACCGAGCTGCCCAGCGATGAACGTGTCCCAGCCGCCGAAGTGAGCGCCGATCGCCGCCGGGCGCTCGCCGAGCAGCCGCCGCAGCACCGGCTCCGGGCTGCGCCAGGCGTAGCGGAAGCGCTCGTCCGCCGCGGCACAGGTACGCAGGATCCGGGCCAGCAGCTCCTCCTGGAGGTACCGGCGGAACTCGGCGAACAGGGCCGGGCCGACGCTGTCCGGCCCGTTGTCGCCGTCCCAGCCGTCCACCACCGCCCGTACCTCGGCGCGCGGACCGGGATCCAGCGCGTCGACGTACCCGGCGGCCAGGTCGCGGTAGAAGTCGTAGAAGCCGCCCCGGCTGTCGCGCTGCAGGGCGAACAGGCCGGCCTCGTCCCAGTCGTCGCGGCCGGTGAGCACCTCGGCCAGCCGGTGCCGCCGGTACGAGGCGGGATAGTTCGCGCCGACCTCGTCCATGCCGGCGGCCAGCGCCGGCGGGTCGTTCGTCCAGACCGCGACCCCCGACGGCGGGTCCCGGAACAGCGGAAGCCGCGCCGGCGGGACCGTCTCCTCGTGCAGCCGTTCCGCGGACCGGGTGTGGAACCGGCCCGCCACGGTCTGGGCCAGGTGGCCGTCGGCGTCCACGGCGACGATCGCGAGCGGCGGACCCGCGTGCCGGTGCGCGACGTCGACCGCCTCGTCCACCGAGCCGGCCGCCAGCATCGCCGACCAGGCGAGGTTCAGCCCGCCGGGGAACAGCGCCGACCACTGCGTGGCCACCGGCCGCCCGAGCAGCGGGTCGTCGAGGACCGTGCCGTCCGCGGTGTCACGGAACAGCGCGCGGACCGGCTCCGCGCCGCGTACCCCGATCACCTCGGCGCGCTCGGTGGTCGGCTCGTCCGGCCCGACCGGTACCAGCCGGGTGCAGTCGCCGGGCACGTTGGCCAGGCCCCACGCCACGCGTCCGTTGCTGCCGCAGATGACCAGCGGCATCCCGGGTACGGCGAACCCGGCGCCCCGGCCCTCCGGGTAGGTGACGTCGACCCGGTGGAAGACGTTCGGTACGCCCAGGCCCAGGTGCATGTCGTTGGCCAGGATCGCCCGCCCGTCGCGGGTCCGGGACGGGCCGACCGCCCAACAGTTGGACGCGCCGGTCGGGGCGAGATCCACCACCGGACGCGACGGCAGGTCGGCCGACTCGGCCAGGACCCGCGCCAGCTCCTCGACCGGTACCGGCGCGCCGAAGTCCGGTTCGGCGGCGTACTCGTCGCCGCGGGGCCGCAGGAACGCGGCGACCGCCGGCGGCAGCGTCGCGTCCAGCACCTGCCGGGTGCGTTCGCCGTCCTCGTCCAACGCGAGCTGCTGGTACATGGACAGCATGACCAGCAGGCTGTCCGCGGGCCGCCACGGTCGCGGCCGTGCCCGCAGCAGGACGTACTCGACCGGCCACGGCCGGCGGCGCCGCGCCGCGTTCACGCCCCGCGCGTACGCGTCGAGCAGGTCGCGCTGGTCGTCGGGCAGCGCGGCGTACGCGGCGTCGGCGGTGGCCGACATCGGGAAACGTCGCTGCGCGCGGTCGACCTGCACCGCCATCGGGCCGACCAGTTCGGACAGCCGGCCCGCCGCGAGCCGCCGCGCCAGGTCCATCTGGAAGTACCGGCCGCGGGCGTCGACGCGACCCCACGCCTCGTACGCGCTCGTCGCGCAGCCGGCGGTGACCGTGCGGACGCCCAGCGGGCCGCGCCGGATCCGGCTCTGTCCCGGCGTCAGCATCCGCATCGCACGCTCTTCCCCGCCGCCGCGCGCTGCTTGCCGACCCACAGGTCCAGGCACAGCACCCGCCACAGCGCCATCCCGTTGTTCTCCTCGCCCCGGCCGTGCCGGTCCAGCAGGCCGCGCAGTGCCGGCAGGTCGACGTCGACCGACTCCAGCCCGCGTACGGTGCGCAGGCTGTCGGCGATCCGGTCGCGCAGCACGGTCCGCGCCCAGGTGTCCATCGGCGCGGTGAACCCACGCTTGCCGCTCGTACCGAGGCCGAGCCGGGTACGCAGCGCACGCCGCAACGGTGCCTTGCCGACGCCCGCGTCGAGGTCCAGGCAGTCGTCCCCGGACAGGCCGGCGGCCAGGTCGACGACCTCCCGGTCGAGCAGCGGCACGCGCACCTCAAGGCTGTGGTACATGCTCGCCCGGTCGGCCTTGAGCAGGATGAACGGCAGGAACACGTCGAGCTCGACCCGGCGTACCGCCTCGGCCGGGTCGGCCGGATGCGGCGTGTCGAAGGCCGGTTCACCGGCCGGCCACCAGTCCAGTCCGGGAAAGCAGGAGGTGAACTGGGCGCGGGTGAAGTCCGCGAAGTGCGCGAGGTAGCGGTGGCCGAAGTGGTCCAGGTCCCGCCCGCCCAGCACCGCGGACTGGCGCGGGTAGTAGCCCCAGAACAGCTCGTCCCCGCCCTCGCCGGACAGCGCGACCGTCACGTGCTCCCGGGCCAGCCCCGACACCAGCAGTGCGGGCAGGATGCCCTCGTCGGCCAGCGGCTCGCAGGTGGCGTCCACCGCGTCCGCGAGCAGGTCGTCGACCTGCGCGGCGCCGAGCGTACGCACGCGGTGCGCGGACCCGATCTCCGTCGCGTACCGCCGGGCGTCGGCGCTCTCGTCGAGGTCGGCGTCCTCCATCCCGATCGAGAACGTGGGCAGCGGGTCCAGCCGCGCGTCGCCGGCGTACGCGGCGACCAGCGGCGAGTCGATGCCGCCCGACAGCAGGCACCCGACGGGCGCGTCGCTCACCGACTGGCGCGCGACCGCGGTACGTACCGTGGCCTCGATCTCCTCCTGGCTGGGCCGCTTCCGGCCACCCGGCTCGAACCGCACGTACCGGCGGCGCTCCGTCCGGCCGGCCGCGTCGACCCGCAGCCAGGAGCCGGGCGGCAGCATCTCGGTGCCGGCGAGATACGCACGGGGCGCCGGGATGTGGCCGAGGCGCAGGTACATGGCGACGGCCTCGGGGTCGACGGGCCGACCGTCCGCCCACGGATGCGCCATGATCTGGTCGAACTGGGAGGCGAAGACGACGCCCCGCGGATCGGTCAGCACGTACAGCGGCTTGATGCCGGCGTGGTCGCGGGCCAGCAGCAGCGACTGGTCCACCCGGTCCCGGTAGGCGAGCGCGAACATGCCGTTGAACCGTTCCAGCGCGGCCGGCCCCCAGTGCTGGAGGGAGCGGAGGACGACCTCGCTGTCGCCGGAGGAGCGGAAGCGGTGGCCGGCCCGTTCGAGCTGCGCGCGCAGGTCGCGGAAGTTGTAGAGCTCACCGTTGAAGGCGAGGCGGTAGCGTCCGCAGTCGGACCGCATCGGCAGGTGCCCGGCCCCGCTCGGGTCCATGACCGCGAGCCGCCGGGCGCCGAGGACGCAGCGCTCGTCGGCGAGCAGCCCCCGGTCGTCGGGGCCGCGCCGCCACATCGTGTCGACCAGCTCGTCCCACAGGTCCGTCGTGTCGGGCACCGGTTCGATGCTGAACCTGCCCACGATGCCGCACACCGTCAGTCCCCGCGGGTCTCGCCGAAGTGGGTCATCATCCACCGCTCGGCCTGGGTGAGCAGCCGGGTACGACTGGCCTCGCTGGCCAGGGTGTGGTTCGTGGTGGGGATGCGGGCGACGGTCAGCCGCTCGTCCGCCAGGTACGGCCCGACCCGGTCGGCCAGCCGCGCGTGGAAGTACTGCTCCCCCACGTCGTTCTCGGCGAACAGGAACAGCACCCGTACGCCCCGGTCGAGCAGGCCGATGAGATCCGCCCCCGGATCCGGCACGACCCCGTCGGGCAGCAGGTTGCCGTGCGACGACATCTCCACCTCGCCGCCGAACTCCGGGTCGGCCGGGTGCGGCGGCGGATTGGTGAGCAACAGCCCGCGTACGGTCGGGTCGAGCTGCGCCGCCCAGAAGCTCTTCGCGGCGCCGCCGCAGTTGCCGTACAGCACCACCCGGTCGGTACCGCTGGCCCGGCGGGCCGCCGCGATCGCGGCGCACAGCTCCAGCGGCGACGACCGTTCCCAGCTCAGCCCGTCGGTCCGGTCCGCGCCGTCGCCGATGCCGGAGAAGTCGAACCGGAACGTGTCGAAGCCCTCCCCGGCGAGATGCCGGGCCAGCGCCACCGTGTTGCGGTTGGCGCCGATCCGGTGCACGATCCCGCTGTTCGCCAGCACCAGCGTCGCGTCCCGCCGTACGCCGGCGGCCGGGGTACGGATGCCGAACAGCGCGGGGTCGGTGCCGAAGTGCTCGATCTGCTCCCTCACCTCGCCAACCCCGCAATCCAGTCCGCCGTGGCGCGCATCGCGACCGCCGGCACCAGCACGTCGTAGATCGCCTCCTCCGGCTGCAACCAGCCGGGCGGGAACGTCGTCTCGTCGTACCGCACGGGGGCGGCGGCCGGGTCCAGCACCGACCGCGCGGCGGACACCGACGCGGCGCCGCCGACGACGAGCGTCGCCTGGTCGCCGCGCGGCGCGGCCAGCCGGAGCGCACCCAGCTCGGCCAGCAGCGGGTCCGGCACGGTGAACCCGAGCAGTTCGGTACGGCCGGGCTCCTTCGGCGTCCCCACCAGGTAGCGGCCGAGGCCCTTCTCGTGCTCGGTGGCCAGCTCGGCAAGGTAGTCGGCGCCGCTGGCCACCGGCTCCCACAGCGCCAGCCCGCGTACGTCGGCGTCGTCGCCGACGGCGGCGCTGGCGAGGGTCGCGCCGATCCGCGCACCCACGAGTACGACCGGGGCCCGTCGCGCCTGCCGCCGCAGCCACGTCGTGGCCGCGCCGAGGTCGGCGCGCCACCGGTCCAGGTCGGTACCGTCGAGGTCGCCCGCGCTGTCGCCGGTGCCGTACCAGTCGAAGCGCAGGGTCGGCACCCCCAACCCCGCGAGGCGCTCGGCGAGCCGGTTGTAGAGCCGGTGCTGCTGCACGTACTCGCCGAACAGCGCGTTGCACATCACCACGCCCGCTGCGGCCGGGGCGGCGTCCGCGGCGGCCGGGTGGTAGCAGCCGAACAGCCCGCGGTCCGGCCCGAAGAAGAACGGTCTCACCCGGCACCGCCTTCGCGGGTGGCCCGCTCCAGCAGAGCCGCGTCCAGGACGAGCACCGTTTCCTGGTGCTCGGCCGGCGTCACGCAGGCCCGGGCCAGGTTCGCCACGGTCTCGCCCATCAGCGCCGCGGTGAAGAGGCGTACGCCGAACCGGTCCTCGATCTCCGCCTGGAGTTGCAGCACGAAGATCGAGTCGGCACCGAAGTCGACGAGCCGGTCCGCCGCGCCGAACTGCTCGTCGCCGAGCATCTCCCGGCAGGCCGCGACCAGCCCGGCACACAGCACCTCCTCCACCGCCTCGACCTGCGGCGGCGCCGGTGATGCCGACGCCGGGCGATGCGCGGACAGATAGCCGGCATACTTGTCGGCGAACGGTTCCATGCTCACCGCGACCTGCGGCAGCCCGCTGGCTATCGCCGCGTGGAACGCCGAGATCCCGTGCGCCACGGTCATTCCCGCGCCGACGTCCCGGCCGCGTACGGCGGCGAACGACCGCTGGAACTGGGCGGCCAGCCCGACACCGTCCCACCGGTCCCAGTCGACCGCGACGACCCGGGCCGGGTGGTCCCGCAGCGCGTCGCAGACGCCGGCCAGCGCGGCGTTCGCCGCCACGTACCCGGTCTGGCCCTCGCCGCCGAAGTGCACGTTGAGGGAGGAGCTGAGCATGACCGTGTGCACCGGATCGGCGCGCAGCGCGGCCAGCACCGCGATCGCGCCCCGCGTCTTCGCGTCCAGCTCGGCCGCACGGTCCGCGGCGGGCAGGGTCGCCACCATCCCGCCGCGTACCTCGGCCGCGCAGTGCACGACCCCGTGGACCGGGCCGCGTTCGGCGGCGAGCGCCGTGCGTACCGCCGCCGGGTCGGCGACGTCCGCGGTGACCACGGTGACGCGGGCGCCGAGGTCGGTCAGCGCGCGTACCTTGTCGCGCTTCGCGGACCCGGGCGTGACGGGCCGGGCCTCGCCCGGCTCCCGGCCGACGATGATCGCGCAGTCGGCCCGGTCCAGGTCCGGGCCGTCGGCCGGCAGCGCGAAGGGGTCCACGAGGCCGGCGTCGGTCATGGCGTCGCACCACCGGTCGGCGTCCAGCAGCGGCGACGTCGTCCGGTACGCGTCGTCGAACGCCCACCAGCCCGGCGCCAGCCCGGCGACCAGGTCCACCCACGGCTCGAACTTCACCGACTCCAGCAGCGCCACCTGACCGGCCGGCGCGAGCACCGTGCGCAGCTGCGCGAACGACTCCCGGACGTCCCGGGTGGCGTGCACGACGTTCAGCCCGAACACCAGGTCGAAGTCGCGTTCGAGGAAACCCTGCTCGGCCGGGTCCCGGGAGATGTCCAGGGCGACGGCGTGGATGCCGGGCAGCCGACCGCCGTAGTTCTGCCGGGCCTTCGCCGCGAACGTCCGTCCGATGTCCGAGATCCAGTACTCCACCGGTACGCCGGCGCGGGCGAGCACGTCCACGACCTTGTCGGTCAGTAGCCCGTTGCCCGCGCCGACCTCCAACAGCCGCACCGGCCGCCCGGCGCTACCCCGAGCGGCGAGCCGGCCGATCCAGTCGGCGAGCAGGTCGGCCTGCACGGACCCGATGCTGTGCCGCATCGTGACCCGCGCCGCCGCCTCCATGCGGTCCTCGCTGCCCTGCGGGTACAGGACGGCCACCGCGTCCCGCTTCCCGCTGAGCACCTCCGGCCAGGAGTCGACGCAGGTGCCGACGAAGTCCATCAGCTCCCCCAGGTCGGGCGCCCACTCGACCACGTCGAGCCGCGCCGCCTCGGCCGACGGCACGCCCTGCCCGGTGAAGGAGCCGTCCTCGACCGCGCCGGCCTGCTCCAGGCAGAGCACCATGAAGTCGGCCATGGGCGCGAAGTCGGGCCGGATCCCGCCGGCGCGTACCACGGCGTCCGCCGTCACGGGCTCCCCGGCGGCGGTGTCGACGCCGATCCGCCGCAGGTACGCCAGCACGCTCGCGGCGCTCATCTGCGTCAGGCGGTCGACCAGCTCCGGATCGTCGTGGATCAGCGGTATCCGCGCCGCCCGGGTCCGCGCCGCCAGCTCCTCGGCCAGCCAGTGCGCGTGCTCGGCCGGGTCGGGACGCACCGGCGCGGGCCGCGGCGCGTCGTCCGCCGCCGGGCGGTCGACCAGCACCAGGTCGGCGCCGCCCACCGCCAGCTCCTTCGCCAGCTCGAAGCCGACCCCGCCGAAGCCACCGGTGACCAGCCAGGTCTCGCCGCGTACGGTCGCCCGCGGGGCGTCGTCGGCGACGCCGATCGGGGCGAGTTCCCGGCGGTACCTGGTGGTGCCGCGATGCGCGTACACGCCCGGGTTGGCCGCGACGAGCTCGGCCTCCAGCAGTGCCGCGGCGCGGTCCGCGGGCAGGCCGGCGACGTCCCGGAGCGCCGTCGTGACGCCGTTGATCTCCTGCGGGAACACGAGCGCCGGGCCGAGGCTCGCGGCGCGCGCCGGGTCCACCGGCCCGGACGCACCGAACGCGAACTGGTGCTCGGTGACGATCGCGAGATGCTGCCGCTGCGCCGCCGGGCGCCGCGCGATCGCCTGGCCGAGGTTCGTCAGGGACGTCAGGCCCCGGGCGATGCCCGCGTCGAACGCGGCCAGGTCGAGCCCGTCGCCGACCGGCGTACCCGTCTGCCAGGCGTGCACGATGCGGTTCGGCTCGACCTGCAGTTCGGCCACCGCCGCGAGGAGCTTCTCGTAGTCCTCCGGCTCGGCGCCGACCGTCCACGTACGCTCGCCGCTGCGGGCGAAGCCCGTACCCGGACGGACCACCAGCAGCGGTTCCTCCCGTCGCGCCAGCCGGGCCAGCAGCGCCTCGGCGAGCGGGGTGTCGTCGGCGAACACCAACCACCCGCGTACCGCCTCGGCACCGGACGCGGCCGGCCAGGCCGGTTCGAGCCGCCACTGCGGCGCGTAGATCGTCTCGTCCGTCGCCGCCGGTGTGGCGACGACCGGCGCCGGCGTGGCGCGCGGGGTGCGAGTCACCGGCGCGACCCAGTGCCGGATCGGGCGGAACACCGTGCCCGGCAGGGCGAGCCGGCGCGGACGCCGACCCCGGTGCCACGAGGACCAGTCGACGGTTCCGCCCGCGACCCAGGCGACCGCGTCCGCGTGCCCGGGCTCCGCCGCCGGGGTACGCAGCAGCCGGCACAGCTCGGCGGCGTCGCCCGCCACCACCGCCATCCGGTGCGGCCACTCGGCTCGGCCGTACTGCAGGGTGAAGGCCAGGTCGCCGAGGTCGATGCCGGGGTTCCGCTCGACGTGGTCGGCGAGCTCGCCGGCCAGCAGCGACAGGTCCGCGGCGCGGCGCGCGGACAGCACGACGCAGTGCGTCGAGCCCGTGCCGGGCCCGTCCGACGGTCGTACGGGGCCGGCGCGCAGGACGGCGTGCGCGTTGGTGCCGCCCACGCTGAACGCGCTGACGCCCGCCACGCGCGGCCGGTCCGCCGGCCACGGCGCCAGCTCTCGCTGGACCGTGAACGTACCGTCCGGCCAGGAGATCGCCGGGTTGAGCCGGTCGAAGTTCCGGCTCGGCGGCAGCACACCGTGGTGCACCGCCAGCGTGGTTTTGATCAGCCCGGCCAGGCCCGCCGCCGTGTCCAGGTGGCCGATGTTGGTCTTCACCGACCCGACCGCGCAGCCCACATCGCCGAACGCCTGGCGCAGCGCCTCGGCCTCGACCGGGTCGCCGAGCGCCGTCGCGGTGCCGTGCGCCTCGACGTACCCGATCTGCTCGGGGGCCACGCCCGCCACGAGATGCGCGGTACGGATCACGTCCCGCTGGCCGTCGACACTCGGCGCGGCGTACCCGACCTTGCGCCGCCCGTCGTTGTTGACCGCCGAACCGGCGACCACCGCGTAGATGGTGTCGCCGTCGCGTACCGCGTCGGCCAGCCGTCGCAGCACCACCGACGCGACGCCGTTGCCCTGGACGCACCCGTCCGCGTCCGCGTCGAAGGCGCGGCACTGCCCCGTCGGCGACACGATGCTGCCCTCGCGGTACTCGGTGCCCGCGTGGTGCGGCACCCGGACGCACGCCGCCGCGGCGACGGCCAGGTCGCACTCGCCGGACAGCAGGCTGCGCGCCGCCAGGTGCACGCCGACCAGCCCCGTCGAGCACCCGGTCTGCACCGCGACCGCCGGACCGTGCAGGTCCATCTCGTACGCGGCGCGCGCCGGCGCGAAGTCCTTCTCCCCGGCCATCAGGACCTGCAGCTCGGTGCCCGCGGTACCGACGGTGTCCCAGTGCGGGATGATCTGCGTGTACAGGTAGGTGTTGGCGCTGACGCCGGCGAACAGGCCGGTCCGGTGCCGGTCGGCCTCGGCGCAGTGGCCCGCGTGTTCGAGCGCGCGCCACACCGAGTGCAGCAGCAGCCGGTGCTGCGGATCCATCAGCTGCGCCTCGGCGGCGGTGATGCCGAAGAACTCCGCGTCGAACAGGTCGATGTCGTCGATGACGCCCGCGACCCGCACGTAGCCGGACCGGTCGAAGGTCTCCCGTGGTACCCCGGCCGTCGCGAGCTGGTCGTCGGTGAGCGCGGTGAGACCGTCCGCGCCGGACCGCACCAGCTCCCAGAACGCGTCGGGCCCGGCCGCACCCGGGAACACGCAGTCGATCCCGACCACGGCGACGGCCGTACCGTCGTCGGCCTCGTCCACGGGCGCCGGGGCACCCGCGACCAGGGCGGCCCGATCCACCTTGCCGTTGAGGGTGTGCGGCAGTTCGGCCCGGAACTCGAACCCGGTGGGCACCAGCGCCGCCGGCAGGCGGTCGGTCAGGAAGTCCCGCAGCTCACCGGTGGACGGCGCAACGCCGTCCGCAACCAGGTACGCCGTCAGCCGGGGCGCGGTGTCCGACCCGTGCCCGAGAACCACGGCCACGTCGCCGATCGCGGGATGCCCGCGCAGCGCGTGTTCGATCTCGCCGGGCTCGACGCGTCGGCCGGCCACCTTGATCTGGTCGTCGGCGCGGCCCCGGTAGACGTACTGCCCGTCGGCGGAGCACTCGACGAGGTCGCCGGTGCGGTAGCTGTCGGCCCGGTCCGGTACGCAGCCGAACGGCCCGTCCCCCGACCGGCCGAGGTAGCCGCGCGCCACGCTGGGGCCCAGCACGACCAGCTCACCCGTACCGTCCGGACGTTCGTCCGCCACGCGTACCTCGACGCCGTCGAACGGGACACCGATCGGCACCGGCCCGTCGCCACCGTCGCCGACCTCGTGTACGAGGACGCCCACGGTCGTCTCGGTCGGCCCGTACTCGTTGAAGATCCGGGTACCCGGGCTCTCGGCCCGCCACCTGCGCAGGTCCTGGTGGTACAGCGCCTCGCCGCCGAGGACGAGGCTGGTGACCCGTTCCGCCAGCGCCCCGTCCGGGACGCTCGCGTTGAGCAGGCGCAGGTGCGACGGCGTCACCTTGAGGATGCCGGTACGGCCGCGCGCCAGCGTCGCGACGAGCCCTTCGACGCCCGGGCCGGGCGGCACGATCGTCACCGTCTCCCCGCGTACGAGGGTGAGGAACAGGCTGGTGACGCTCAGGTCGAAGGCGAGCGGGGAGTGCAGCACGCTGCCGTCGCCGCCCGACGGGTAGTGCGCGTCGGCGCGACGCAGGTAGAAGTCGAGGTTGCCGTGGGTGACCATGACGCCCTTGGGCGTGCCGGACGAGCCCGACGTGTAGATGACGTACGCGAGGTCGGTCGGGTCGAGCTCGACCGGGTCGGCCGGCTCGGGCTCGTCCTCGTCGGCCGGCGGGGACGGCTCGATCAGCCGGCAGCCGCGCGGGCCGGCAAGCGCACCGGCCCCGGTGACCAGGCCGGCGACCGCGGCGTCCCGCAAAACCGCCTCCTGCCACCTGGCTGGCGCGTCCGGGTCCAGCGGCAGGTACGCGGCGCCGGCGCGGAGCGCGGCCAGCGCCCAGACCACCGCGTCGGGGCCCAGCGGGAGGCTGATGGCGACGAGGTCGCCTGTCCCGATGCCGATCTCGGCGAGCTGGCCGGCGAACCGCTCGACGCGGGTGTCGAGCGCGGCGTAGGTCAGGACGTCGTCGCCACACCGCAGCGCGGGATCGTCCGGCCGGGCCTGCGCCCAGCCGTGCACGGACTCCCACAAATGAATTGGTCGACCCATGTCCCCCGCACCGTAGTTCTCGCGCCCACCGCGACCGCCGACACCGATCCACGCCGGTGGCGGGCCATGGATGAAACGAAATGCGACGATGGCGCTTGTACGCCCATCTGAGTTGCGAACCGTACCGGCGACCCAAAGTACTGTCAACGGTCAAGTTCGACGCAACGAGGAGGATAACGGTTGGGTCTCGGCAACCAGGCCGTCGATTGGGGTAGTGGACACCACTCGGACAGACGGTTACACTTCGCCCACCCGGATTCCCGAATTCCGGGCCTTGTGTTGCGCCCGCAGATTGGGGACGTCTTCATGTCTGACAGACACCCTGGCGTGCGTCGACACCCACCGGGACAAGCCGATCGACTTTCCTCGCACCTTCGACCACCGGATTACCCGGAATTCTTCGCGAGCAATTCGCGAAATCATTCGGCGACACGATTCACCCGGGCGGTCGAAGCCGGGCCGAATCCACCCGCCGCACGAATTGACGGCGTGCCTGCCCGCGGATTGTTTGTCCCGGCCGTACGCCAACCGTGTCATCACTCGACGAAAGGGCGCAACGGTGTCCCCGACAGGTAATGGTCGTATCGTCGGTCTCACCCTGAGCCGGCGTGCGGACGGACTGAGCCCCGACACATGGGGTTCGATCGACGGCGAGATCATCGCTCCGTACTGCGTGGAGATCCAGCCCACCGCGCACTGCCATCGGACGTGCTCCTTCTGCTCGCACATCATCCGCAACCGGCGCGGCGGCACCATGAGCGAGGAGGAGGTACGCGGCCTGCTCACCGATTTCCGGGAGATGGGGGTGGCCCGCATCGCGTTCTCCGGCGGCGGGGAACCGCTGTACTGGACCGGTGGCCGGCTGGCCGAGATGGTCGAGATCGCGGCCCAGTTCAGCGAGGTGTCGCTGACCAGCAGCGGCGACCAGCTCTGGGTGGCGGATCGGGGCGAACTCCACCCCGACGCAGCGCTGCTGCTCGAACACTGCGCGACGATGTACTTCAACATTCCGGCGGTCGACGAGCTGAGTTTCGCCAAACAGGTCCGCGGACCGTCCGGCTGGTCGCACACATCGACGATGGTGCGCAATCTGCTCGCGCTGCGCGCCACCGACCCGGAACGGTACCGCTGCCGCGTCGAGGCCGTCGTCGTGGTTTCCGCATTCAACGTGGAGCAGATCGCGAAGATCGACCGGGTGCTCACCGAGCACGGCGTGGACGCGATCTACTACAAGCAGTGGAAGAACTTCGAGAAGCGGAACGTCAAGCGGGTCAAGCTGGAGGACGAGCACATCGTCGAGCGGCTCAGCATGATCCCGGAGGCCGAGCGCTCGGCCTCCCTCAAGGAGTTCGTCGCCGGGCTGTCGGTCGAGTTCCCGACCGGGCACTGCTGGTCGAACCGGCTCGCGTACAACGCCATCATCGATCCGGACGGCGAGATCTACCTCTGCACGCCGACCGTCGGGAATCCCGAGTACTCCGTCGGAAACCTGGACGACGGCGGATTCGCCGCGTGCTGGTCCGGCGCGGTACGGGCGGGCAAGCTCCGCGAGCTCAGTCAGATGTCGTACGACGGGATCTGCCCGCGCGAATGCCGGCACCACCCGGACAACGTCCGGCTCGGCGCCCTTCTCGCGAATCGATGAGGTCAAGGAGAGCCAAGAAATGAGCTTCGCTGGTAGGGAATTCGGGCACGTCGTCGACGGAGAAGGCGGATCGGTCACGGAGCTGGTCCGCTCCGGTACCCTCCCGTCGCTGATCGCCGAACACGGCGTGGTGCTCCTGCGAAACTTCCGCGACGGCGCCGAGGAATTCGAAACCGTCACGGATTCCCTCGGCGCGGTGCGACCGGCCAACATCCGGGTGGGTACGACCCGGCAGTTCGAATCCGGCAACGGCACCCAGGCGGTCAATGCCGGAAACCTCGCGGTGCCGCTGCACGCCGAGTCGTACTACACGCCGATCAGTCCGCAGATTCTCGCGTTCACCTGCGTCGAGTTCACGACGGCCGGCGGCGAAACGGTGTTCTGCGACGGGGTCGAACTGTTCGGGCGACTCGACGAGGACGCGCGGACGGCCCTTCGTTCGGCCAGTGTCGAATGGCGCCACGAATGCGCGGTGTCCGACCTCGAGACGCAGACACAGATGTCGGTCGACCGTTTCCGGCGGTGGTGCGATCGGGCCGACGAATGCAGCGTGACGGTCGACGACACAACGGGCACGGTGGCGATCAGATATGTCGCGCCCGCAATCCGCAAGACCTGGTGGGGCGCCCAGGAGTCGTTCGCGAACAACCTCATCCCGATCAACCAGTCCGGGGTGCTGGCCGAGATGTCACCCGGTCTCGCGGCGCGGCACGTCGAAGCGGCCGAGCGGGAGGCCGCGGCGATCACCGTGGCGCACCGGTGGCAGCCGCGGGACGTCGCACTGATCGACAACACCCGGGTGATGCACGGACGCAACCCCTGGTCCGGCGGCGTACGCCACCTACAGGTACGCATGCTGACGGTCGAGGCCGACCCGGACTGACACCGGGCTGGCCCGGCCGCGCCGTCAGGTCACGGTCGGTCGACCTGGCGGCGGAGGTTGGGAAGGGTGGCGGGCCCCGACTCGTACGTGGCGACCCAGGGGTCGTCGGACTCGGGGAACAGGACGCCGTCCTCAAGGAAGGCGTACCGGCCGGCGAGGACCCGCTCGGCGGCCCGCCGGTCGCGTCCGTCGCCACCCGCCCACAGCTCACCGAACAGCGCCTCGGCGCGGTCGGTGGCCTGCGCGCAGAACAGGTCGGCCAGCTCGGCGACGGCGGCGGCCTGCTCGGTCCCCTCGTACCGCCGGGCGCGGACACACGCGGCGGTCATCGCGAACAGTTCGGCGCCGATGTCCACGATCCTGCCGAGGAAGCGTTCCCGGCGCTCCAGCCCGCCCTGCCAGCGGGCCATCGCGTAGAACGTGGAGCGGGCGAGGCGGCGGCTGGCGCGCTCGACGTACCGCAGGTGTCGGGCGAGCGGACCGAACTCGTGGTACGAGCCGGGATTCTGGCCGCGGCCGACGGTGAGCGCGGGCAGCCAGCGGGCGTAGAACGCGCCGGCCCGGGCACCGGCCTTGGCCTTGCCGCCGAGCGCGACGTGCGGGTCGATCAGGTCGCCGGCCACGGACAGGTGGGTGTCGACGGCCTCTCGGGCGATGAACAGCCGCATGATCTCGCTGGATCCCTCGAAGATCCGGTTGATCCGGACGTCCCGCATCAACTGCTCCACCGGTACGGCGCGCTCGCCGCGGGCCGCCAGCGACTCGGCGGTCTCGTACCCGCGGCCGCCGCGGATCTGCACGGTCTCGTCGACGACGCGCCAGGCCAGCTCGGAGGCGTACAGCTT
The DNA here is from genome assembly GCA_036503555.1 of Actinocatenispora sp. Taxonomy (GTDB): domain Bacteria; phylum Actinomycetota; class Actinomycetes; order Mycobacteriales; family Micromonosporaceae; genus Actinocatenispora. The sequence goes on along the minus strand of DASXWQ010000053.1, from coordinate 86,580 downwards.
GGCGATGGCGGCCTCGATGCGGAAGTCGTTGCGGTCGTCGTCGGCGAGCAGGTCGCACAGGTCGAGCACGGACTCCATGCCGTACGTGCTGGCGGCGAGGAAGGCGAGCTTGCCGGCGATCGCGTCGTGCTCGCCGATCGGACGGCCCCACTGCACCCGCGCCGCGGACCACTCCCGCGCGAGCCGCAGACAGTATTTCCCGGCGCCGACGCAGGTCGCGGGCAGCGCGAGCCGGCCGGTGTTCAGCGTGGTCAGGGCGATCTTCAGGCCGAGGCCCTCGGCGCCGACGCGGTCGGCGGTCGGCACGTACACGTCGTGGAAGCGGGTGACGCTGTTCTCCAGGCCGCGCAGGCCCATGAACCCGTTGCGGCGCTCCACGGTCACGCCGGGCGCGTCGGCCGGTACGACGAACGCGGTGATGCCCTTGTCCGGCACCCGGGCCATGACGACGAGCAGGTCGGCGAGCACGCCGTTGGTGGCCCACAGCTTGACGCCGTTCAGCAGGTACCCGCCGTCGGTGGGCGTCGCGGACGCGGCGAGCCGCGCCGGGTCGGACCCGACGTCCGGCTCGGTCAGCAGGAACGCCGAGATCTCGCCGGCCGCGAGACGCGGCAGGTACTTCCGCTTCTGCTCGGCGCTGCCGAACAGGCTCAGCGGCTGCGGCGCACCGATCGACTGGTGCGCCGACAGCAGCGCGCCGACGGCCGGGCTGGCCGACGACACGAGCATCAGCGCGCGACCGTAGTGGTAGTGGGACAGACCGAGCCCGCCGTACTCCCGGGCGATCTTCATGCCGAACGCGCCGATCTCAGCCAGGCCGTGGATCGTGTCGTCGGGGATCCGGTCCTCGCGCTCGATCAGGTCGCCGTCAATCCGCGTCCTGGCGAACTCGGTGAGCGTCGCCAGGAACTTCTCGCCCCGGCTCGCCGACTCGGTCGACGGCTCCGGATGCGGATGGACCAGGTCGAGTCGCAGCCGGCCCAGGAACAGCTCCTTGCCGAAACTGGGCTTGCGCCACTCGGTCTCACGGGCGGCCTCGGCGGCCTGCCTGGCGGCGGTCTCGTCCACGGGAACGGGCTCGTGGCTGCCTTCGCGTACGGTCGCGGTCATGCGGCACCCCCAGCGTCGGGTCCTCTCATCGAGGTTACCTGTCGGTGTTACCCATTGGTAGCGTTTCGCACTCCTCGCCAGCTGCCACCCGGGTATGACGGCGATGTGGCTCCACGGGGTGACGCGGGCCGGCTGGATCCCGGGCGACGCTACGGGCATGAAGCTGCTGAGGATCTGGACGACGGCGTACGCGGCGGGCACGTGGCGGCGCTTCGGGTACGTGCTGCTCGGTCTGCCGCTGGGGATCGCGGGCCTGGTGCTGGCGCTCGCCGGACGGTGGCGGACCGTGGCGCGCTGGCAGGCCAAGGCGGCGCGCTGGGCCGACCTGCGGAAGACCGGGACCCCGACGGCCGGCCGCACGCTGGGCGCCGCGGCGCTGTCGGTGGCGACCGGGCTCGCCGGCTGGGCGGTCACGCAGTACCTGGGATTCCTGGTGCTCTACAGCGTCGGGTACCCGCTGCGGAACTACGTCAGCGCCGGCGGCGACACCGCGCCCCTGGTGCCCTGGGCGCACCTGTCCGTGCACGCCGGGTCGCCGAACTGGGCCAGCGAGTACCACGACGCGTGGGGCGGGCCGACCCTCGCCGGCGCCTGGGCCGTGCACGCCGCCCTCGTGCTGCTCACCCTCCAGCCGGTCCTCGCCTGGGCGGTGCGCGGGCTCGCCCGGCTGCAACGCTCGCCGCTGCGGCCGACCGCACCGGCCCGCGCCGGGCGTACCGCCGCCGTCGCGTCGTGACACGGCGCCGCGCGCCGAGCCGTATCGCGTCCGTGCGACGGCGCCGCGCCGGGAGCGGTGTCGCGTCCGGGAGACGGCGCCGCGTCCGCAGTGGTGTCGGTCGGAGTCAGACGGCGAGCAGGCCGAGGTACGCGAGGCCGAGGACGCCGCGGTAGCCGCGGAGGTACGCGGCGCGCTGCCGGTCGGCGCGCCGGCGTACCTCGTCTGCGTGCGGATGGTCGGCGGGATGGGTGGCGAGCCAGCGCGCGTAGCAGGCGCTGTAGCCGGACTCGAACTCGTCCCACTCGTCGAGTGTCGCCTCGTGCACCTGGACCGGCCGGAAACCCTCGGCGACGGCCAGGTCCAGCAGCTCCGGCAGCCGTACGAACTCGTCGAGCCGGCCGGCGAGCGGCGCCGCGGCGGCCTCGGTCGGTTCGGCGGACCACACGCCCTCACCGTAGACGACGCGACCGCCGGGCTCGACCGCCGAGCGCAGGGCGCGCAGGGCGCTGCGGTAGTCGATCGGGAGATCGGTGCGGCCCTCCTCGCCCCACACCTGGGTCGCGCCGATGCAGATCGCCGCGTCGACCCGGGCCGGCAGCTCGTCGCGGGCATTGCCGACGACCAGTCGTACGCGCTGGTCGAGGCCGCGCCGCTCGGCGAGCCGGCGGCCGTGGCCGACCGCGTCGGCGTCCAGGTCCAGGCCGAGGCCGGTGGCCTTCGGCGCGGCCTCGACGACCCGCAGCAGCAGCTCCGCCCAGCCGCAGCCGACGTCCACGACGACGCCGTCGAGCCCGTCGGCCAGGAACCGTACGAGGCGGGCGGCGCGGTCCTCCGACAGCGGCGACATGAACGTCAGGTCCTGGTACGGCGGGGCGAGTTCGATCTCCATGGCCGACCACTCTGGCAGCCGTGCCCCCGGCGGGCACCGGGATTTCCATTCCCGGGTACGGCCCGACGCAGATGCCTAGGCTCCTCGCAGGGAGGGCGGGGGATGGCGCTGACGAATCTGCTGGTCGCGGTGGCCGTCGGGGTCGCGGCGCCGCTGATCGCCCACGTGATTCCGCGTGTCTCGATTCCGGTGATCGTGGTCGAGGTGCTGCTGGGCATCCTGGTCGGGCCGCAGGTGCTGCACCTGATGGAGGTCGACGACGTCGTCGCGGGGTTCAGCCAGTTCGGCGTGGCGTTCCTGTTCTTCATGGCCGGGCTGGAGGTCGACCTGGGCCGGATCCGGGGGCGCCCGCTGCGGGCCGCCGGCTTCGGCTGGGTGATCGGGATGGCCGCCGCGCTGCTCGTCGGGGTCGGCGCGGCCGCGGCCGGCCTGCACACCGCCCCGCTGTACCTGGGGCTGGCGCTGTCCACGACGGCGCTCGGCGCGCTGCTGCCGGTCCTGTCGGACGCCGGGCAGATGGAGGGCACGCTCGGCCGGGTGGCGATGGCGTGCGGCGCGGTCGGCGAGTTCGTACCGATCGTGGTGATCGCGCTGGCGCTCAACCCGAGCCAGAAGGAACTGCGCACGGTCGTCCTGCTCAACCTGTTCGTTCTCGTCGTACTCGCCGCGATCCTGCTGAGCCGCCGCTGGCAGCCGGCGCTCGTGGTACGGGTCGTGCGGGCCACGATGCGGTCCAGCGGGCAGCTCGCCATGCGGATGTCGATCCTGCTGCTGCTCGGCCTCGTCACGCTGGCGAACGTGTTCGGCCTGGACATCCTGCTCGGCGCGTTCGCGGCCGGCATGATCGTCTCGCAGGTCGTCGGCGCGCACGACGTCCCGGACGAGCACCTGGACCACCTGCTCGGCAAGTACCAGGGGATCGGGTTCGGGTTCGCGATCCCGATCTTCTTCGTCGCCACCGGCGCGCGTTTCGACCTGCGGGCCCTGCTGTCCGGGGTCGGGCCGGTGCTGCTGATGGTCGCTTTCCTCGGGCTGTTCCTGCTGCTGCGCGGGCTGCCCAGCACGCTGCTGTCGCGCCGCGCCGGCCTGCGCGTACCCGGGTGGCCGGCGACGCTGCTGTGCGCCACGGCCCTGCCGCTGGTCGTCACGATCACCGACGACGGCGTGGACACGCACAACATGCCGGTACCGGTGGCCAGCGCGCTGGTCGGCGCCGCGGTGCTGTCGGTGCTGGTGTTCCCCGCGACGGCGCTCGCCCTAATGGAGCGCCGCTCGCTACGCTCGACGCCATGACCCCCCAGCTCACCCTCGTCGTGGTTGTCGTCCTCGCCGTGCTGGTCGTGGTGTTGTTGGTGAGCCTCGCCGCGCGACACCGGGAGAACGCGGGGCTCCGGCCGTACCAGGCGCAGGAGCGTCCCGCGACCGGGATGGCCGAGGTCGACCGGCTGGTCCGGGCCGGCCGGAAGATCGAGGCGATCAAGGTGTACCGGCAGCTCACCGGCGTGGGCCTGAAGGAGGCCAAGGACGCCGTCGAGAGCGGCTACTACCCGAGCGCGACCCCACCGCCGCCGCCCGCCGCCGACATGTCCACTGTGGACGCGGCGCTGCGCGCGGACCGGAAGATCGAGGCGATCAAGGTGTACCGCGAGCTGACCGGCGTGGGGCTGAAGGAGGCCAAGGACGCCGTCGAACGGCGCGCCGCCGGCCTGCCGCCCGCGCCGCCGGCGCCGCGTTTCGCGGCCGGTCACGACCTGTCCGAGGTGGACCGGCTCGCCGCCCAGGGCAACCTCATCCAGGCGATCGCGCTGTACCGCAAGCTCACCGGCGCGAGCCTCAAGGAGGCCAGGTACGCCGTCGAGGCCCGCCACCGTCGGTAGTGCGTGTCTGTTATGAATGGGCCTGCACATATATCGACGGTTGGAGTTTTCTTGCGGAGAAAGCGAAACGCCCTGCGGGCCGTGGCGGTCACCGCCGGCGTGCTCGCCGCGGGCGCGCTCGCGGGCGGGCCCGCCGCGGCGCAGACCGCGGCGATCGGCGGCGTGGTCCACCCCGACGTCGCGCACGGCAACCCGGCGCCGGCCGGGGCGTACCCGTTCGCGGTGAAGTTCACGATGACGGGGATCCCGAAGCCGGACGGCACCACGTACGACAGCGCCTGCTCCGGCGCGCTCGTCAGCCGGCAGTGGGTGATCACCGCCGGGCACTGCTTCCACGACGTGGACCACAACCCGGTGAGCGGCCCGCCGCAGTACAAGAAGACGACCGCGACGATCGGCCGGACCGACCTGGCCGACACCGGCGGCCACGTGCTGGACATCGTCGACGTCCGGCAGTACCCGAACAGCGACGTGGCGCTGGCGAAGCTGTCCGCGCCGGTCACGGACATCACGCCGATCCGGCTCGCGCGTACCGCGCCGAAGAAGGGCAGCGCGGTTCGGCTGGCCGGCTGGGGCGCGACCACGGCCGACGGTGCGCCGACGACGCACCTGCAGTACGGCGACATGACGGTGACCAGCAGCACCAAGTACACGGTGCTGGTGACGGGCAGCAAGCCGTCGGCGGACACCAGCGCCTGCACGTACGACTCGGGTGCGCCCTACTTCGCCCGCACCGCGGCCGGCCCGCGGCTGGTCGGCGTGGAGAGCGACGGGCCGGCCTGCCCGCACACGGGGCCGGAGACCACGTCCCGGGTCGACACCATCGCCACCTGGATCGACGCGCACGACCACTGATCACGGCGGCACGCACGACCCGACATCCCCCGCCCGGCCTACGGGCGGGGGATGTTGCGGATGTTGGACCGGGCCATCGCGAGTGCCTTGCCGACGCCGCCGGTCAGGACCGTACGCGACATCGACAGGGCGAAGCCGGAGACCTGCTCGCCGGTGATCTTCGGGGGCAGCGACAGCGCGTTCGGGTCGGTGACGACGTCGACGAGGGCCGGTCCCGGGGTGGCGAGCGCCTCCCGCAACGCGTCGCGTACGTCGGCGGGCTCGGTGACGCGCACCCCGTACGCGCCGGCCGCGCGGGCGATCGCGGCGAAGTCCGGGTTGTGGTTGGCCGTGCCGTACGCGGGCAGGCCCGAGACCATCATCTCCAGCTCGACCATGCCCAGCGACGAGTTGTCGAACAGCACCACTTTCACCGGCAGGTCGTACTGGAGCAGGGTGAGGAAGTCGCCCATCAGCATCGCGAAGCCGCCGTCGCCGGACATCGACACGACCTGCCGGCCCCGGTCGACGAGCTGCGCGCCGATCGCCTGCGGCAGCGCGTTCGCCATCGAGCCGTGCGAGAACGAGCCGATGATGCGCCGCTTCCCGTTGGGCGTCAGGTAGCGCGCGGCCCACACGTTGCACATCCCGGTGTCGACGGTGAACACCGCGTCGCCGGCCGCCACGTCGTCGAGCTGGTCCGCCACGTACTCGGGGTGGATCGGCCGGTGCGTCGCCACGTTCTTCGTGTACGAACCGACCACGGTGGACAGCAGGTCCGCGTGCCGGCGCAGCATCCGGTTGAGGAACGTGCGGTCGGTCCTGGCCTCCAGCCGCGGCAGCAGCGCGCGGATCGTCTCCCCCACGTCACCCCACACCCCGAGGTCCAATGTGGACCGTCGGCCCAGGTGCTCGGCGGCCACGTCGACCTGCACTATGCGTACGCCGGTCGGCATGAACGCGTCGTACGGGAAGTCGGTGCCCAGCAACACGAGCAGGTCGCAGCCGTGCATCGCGTCGTAGCAGGCGCCGTAGCCGAGCAGCCCCGACATGCCCACGTCGTACGGGTTGCCCCACTGGATCCATTCCTTGCCGCGCAACGCATGCCCGACCGGCGCGGCCAGCTTCTCCGCGAGCGCCATCACCTCGCCGTGCGCGTCGGCGCAGCCACTGCCGCAGAACAGCGTGACGCGCTGCGCCTCGTTCGCCAGCTTCGCGAACGCGTCGAGGTCCGTGTCCGCCGGCCGTACGTGCGGCCGGTCGGTGACGATCGCGTGCTGGTACGTGCCGGTCGGCGCCTCGCGGGAGGCCACGTCGCCGGGTAGCGAGACGACCGCGACGCCGCGCCGCCCCACCGCGTGCTGGATCGCGATCTGCAACGTGCGCGGCATCTGCGCCGGATCCGAGATCATCTCGCAGTAGTGGCTGCACTCGACGAACAGCCGGTCCGGGTGCGTCTCCTGGAAGTATCCGGTGCCGATCTGACTCGACGGGATCTGCGAGGCGAGCGCGAGTACGGGCGCGTGGCTGCGATGCGCGTCGTACAGCCCGTTGATCAGGTGCAGGTTGCCGGGACCGCAGCTCCCGGCGCACGCGGCCAGCTTGCCGGTGATCTGGGCCTCGGCGCCCGCCGCGAACGCGCCGGCCTCCTCGTTGCGTACCTGCGCCCAGTCGATGCCCGCGGTCCGGCGGATCGCGTCGACCACCGGGTTGAGGCTGTCGCCGACCACGCCGTAGACGCGGTTCACCCCGGCGCGCGCCAGGATCTGCACGAACTGGTCCGCCACCGTACGCTTCGCCATCCCCCGCACCCCCGCCTCGCACGCTAACCGGCGCGCGAGGCGGCGGGCGGTGAAACGGGTCAGCCGGTCGGCAGGCGCCGCCGCCAGTCCAGCTCCACCGCGATCCGGCGGCGGACCGAGCCGTCCCACACCACGTGCAGCTCCCGCGCCGTCAGCTCCGCCGCCACCCGCCGGCCCACGGCGCCGGCCTCCTCCTCGCCGCCCGCGAAGCTCCCGTACGCCAGCAGCAGGGCGCCGCCCTCGACCGCGTGCTCGGTGTCCTGGCCGTGGAAGTAGACGTAGCCCTCGGCGCTGGCGCCCGCCGGCACCTCGCCGCCGATCTCGCTGTTGCCGCAGGTCTGGCAGCAGGTGAAGTTGCCGCGGGCAACCACGCCGGACGCGTCCAGCGCCGCGAACGCCGCCTCCAGCCGGTCCACGTCGGTCACCTCGGGCCAGCTGGCCTGCTCGGCGAGCCGCGCCTGCCACACCGCGTCGACAACCCCGGTCACGTCGGCCTCGGTCGCGTCCAACTCCTCGTCGTCGTCGACCATCTCGGCAAGGTCGTCGACGATCTCCGCGCGCGTCCGGTATCCACCGGCGACCGCGGCCCGCGCCGCGTCCGTGAGGTATTCGCGTGTCTCGGCGTCCATCGACCAGCCCTTCGGATCTGTCCGTACGAGTCGCCGCGACGATAGCCACCGGGTACGACAGGCGGCCGGTCCGTTTGGTCCCCGACACGGCGGGGGCGTCGCCCTGTGTAGCTGTCCTTACATACGAATTCAGGAAACTTCGATGGACACCCCGGTCGGCGCGACGCACCCTGTGGGGGTGAAAGCGCTGGTCAAAGCCGGACCCGAGGCGGGACTGCGGCTCACCGAGGTGGACCGCCCGCCGGTCGGGCCGACGGATGTCGGAATCCGCGTGCTGCGTACCGGACTCTGCGGGACGGACCTGCACATCGACGCCTGGGACGACTGGGCGAAGAAGTCGATCACGCCGCCGCTCGTCGTCGGGCACGAGTTCGTCGGCGAGGTCGTCGAGGTCGGCCCGTCGGTCACCACCGTGGCGGTCGGCGACCTGGTGTCCGGCGAGGGCCACCTGGTCTGCGGGCGGTGCCGCAACTGCCGCGCCGGCCGCCGCCACCTCTGCATCCGTACCGTCGGACTCGGCGTCCAGCGCGACGGGGCGTTCGCCGAGTTCCTGGCGCTGCCGGAGAGCAACGTCTGGGTGCACGGCAAGGCCGCCGACACGCCGGTCGACCTGGACGTGGCAGCGATCTTCGACCCGTTCGGCAACGCGGTGCACACGGCGATGGCGTTCGAGGTGTTCGGCGAGGACGTGCTGATCACCGGCGCCGGACCGATCGGCATCATGGCCGCCGCCGTCGTACGCCACGCCGGCGCCCGGCACGTCGTCATCACCGACGTCAGCGAGTACCGGCTGCGGTTGGCGGAGAAGGTCGGCGTGAGCCTCGCCGTGGACGTCTCGACCATGCCGGTCGCCGACGCCCAGCACGTACTGGGCATGCGGGAGGGCTTCGACGTCGGGCTGGAGATGTCCGGCCAGCCGTCCGCGCTGCGCGACATGATCACGAACATGAACCACGGCGGGCGGATCGCGATGCTCGGCCTCCCGTCGACCGACATCGCCGTCGACTGGAACAAGGTCGTCACGCACATGCTGACCATCCAGGGCATCTACGGCCGCGAGATGTTCGAGACCTGGTACCAGATGTCGGTGCTGCTCGAACAGGGCCTCGACCTGACACCGGTCATCACCGGCCGGTACGGCTACACGCAGTACGCCGAGGCGTTCGCCGAGGCGCGGCGCGGCAACTGCGGCAAGATCGTGTTGGACTGGACCCGCGAGACGCGATAGAGGTGCTCGCGCGATGGCGCCGACGGTCCATCGCGTGACGACCTCCGAAAGGGCAGGCCGATGTACGACAGGATGCGGGACGAGCTGGCCCTGACGCTGGCACAGATCCGGGCGGACGGGCTGTACAAGGCCGAGCGGGTCATCACCAGCCCGCAGGACGCCGGGATCACCGTCGCCGACGGCTCCCGGGTGGTGAACTTCTGCGCCAACAACTACCTCGGCCTCGCCGACCATCCGACCCTGGTCGCCGCCGCCAAGCAGGCGCTCGACGAGCGCGGCTTCGGCATGGCCTCGGTCCGCTTCATCTGCGGCACCCAGGACCTGCACAAGCGGCTGGAGGCGCACCTGTCGGAGTTCCTCGGCACCGCCGACACGATCCTCTACAGCTCCTGCTTCGACGCCAACGGCGGCGTGTTCGAGGCGCTGCTGACCGATCAGGACGCGGTCATCTCCGACGAGCTCAACCACGCGAGCATCATCGACGGCGTACGGCTGTGCAAGGCGCGCCGGCTCCGCTACAGGAACCGGGACATGGCCGACCTGGAGCAGCAGCTCAAGGACTCCGCCGACGCGCGGTACCGGCTGATCGTCACCGACGGCGTCTTCTCCATGGACGGGTACGTCGCGCCGCTCGCCGACATCTGCGACCTCGCCGACGCGTACGACGCACTGGTGATGGTCGACGACTCGCACGCGGTCGGCTTCGTCGGCCCGCGCGGCCGGGGTACCCCCGAGCTGCACGGCGTGACCGACCGGGTCGACATCGTCACGGGCACGCTCGGCAAGGCGCTCGGCGGCGCGTCCGGCGGGTACGTGTCGGCCCGGGCCGAGATCGTGGAGCTGCTGCGTCAGCGGTCCCGGCCGTACCTGTTCTCGAACTCGGTGGCGCCGTCGATCGTGGCCGCCTCGCTGGCCGTGCTGGATCTGCTGGAGTCGTCCGGCGACCTGCGGGATCGCTTGCGCGCCAACACGTCCCTCTTCCGCGCCGAGATGACGGCGGCCGGGTTCGACATCCTGCCGGGCGACCACCCGATCGTACCGGTGATGATCGGTGACGCGGCCCGCGCGGCGGCGCTCGCGGACCTGCTGCTGGCCCGCGGCATCTACGTGATCGGCTTCTCCTTCCCGGTGGTACCGCGCGGCAAGGCCCGGATCCGGGTGCAGCTCTCCGCCGCGCACAGCACCGAGGACGTGAAGCGGGCGGTCGCCGCGTTCGTCGACGCCCGCGCCGAACTGGACGCCTGACCGGCGTCTCCGGGCGGCGCCGTCGGTAAGCGAACGGCGCCGCCCACCGCGACGGCGGGGACCGCGGAACAGCCGACGGCGCGGACCGTCCCCTGGCAGGCTGCGCGGTGTCTGGCGGGCCCGGATCTCCTCGACGGTCCGCGCCCCGGTCGGCGACCCGGAAACCCAGGACCACGCGCCAGAAGGCCCCCGCGCATCTCCGGATCGTGGCGGTCGACGATCGGCTCGGTGCGGCCGCGCTCGTCCCCTCGGTAGTTCCGGGCTGCGGCGGCGCAAGGTTTCCGCAGTCGGTCCGCAAGGCCGGCGAGCACGCTGACACGCAGACCCAGTTTCACCCGGGTTTCATCGCTTCTGCGTAGCCTCGCCCATCGGCCCGCGGCCGCGGGGAACCCGGGTGTTCACGCCGTACCGGTCGCCGCGCCGGCAGCCGGAAAGCACGCCCACCGGGTCGACCCGCCGCACCACGGGACCCGCCCGGCGACCCCCCAGGAGACGGACCGAGAGATGAAGGTGTCGACGTGACGCAGCCCCCCGACCGTCCGCATCACGACAGCGCCGAGGGAGTCGACCCCGGCCGGGCGCAGCCACCGTCCGGTGCGGACGCCGACCCGCCGACCGCGCCCACGATCCCCATGGACCGGCAGGACGACGCCGGCCGGCGGTCCACCCGGCGCCGGCGGGTCGGCATGATCTCCGGCGGCGGGGCGCTCCTGCTGGTGGCGGTCGTCGTGGTCGCCGCGGTCGTGGCGGGCCGGCCCGACCGGGGCGAGGGTACGAACCGCGTGGCGGACAGCACCGTGACGTCCACGGCGCCGACCCCGAGCCGTACGGCGGATGCCAAGAGCCACAAGCCTTCCGCCTCGGCCAAGCCCCCCCGCGCCCCGCACCGGAGCGAACCGCCGCCGCACCGGCCGCCGGCCCAGCTCGGCGACAAGGTCGACTGGTCACCGTTCGAGCACGCGTACGGCGCGGCCACCGAGGCGCCGTCCGGCAGCAGGGCGACCCACGGCGGCGTCACCCAGGTACAGGCGAGCCGGTCGTTCGGCGCCTACCACGGGTCGGGACTGGCATCGGTCACCGCGGACGCCCGGTACTTCGCCAGCGCGAGCCAGGCGCGCAACAAGTACGACGACCTGTGCGGCGGCAGCGGCGGGAAGAAGAGCGGGTCGACGAGGTCCGCGACCGCCGGCGACCGAGCCTGCTCGTACGTCAGCGACGTGAGCGACGGCTCGTCCGGCACCGTGATCCTCTACGTCCAGGTGCTCCGCGGGAACGTGCTGTTGCGGGTCACCCCGATGGCCTTCCACGACGGCAGCTGGTCCGGCTCGGACCTGGCGACGCTGCGATCCACCAGCGTGCGCTGCGCCAGCGCCACCGCCGCCCACCTCTAGCAAGGCTCACCTGCCGCTGCAGGTGCTGGTTACGGCTCCCGGTCCGGGATCCGCCGAACAAAGGAGAGGCACGAGTGAAACGTGCAATGAGAGTCGTGGCCGGCGCGATCGCCGCGAGCGTCGGCGCGGTCGTCCTGGTCAGCGCCCCGGCCGCGGCGCAGTCGGACACGACACGTACGGCCGACGCGCGCACCGCCGCCGTGCGCGCCGCCGCGGTCCGCTGGGAGACGGCGAACCGCAACGCACCCGGTATCGCCGGGAATCCCCTGCGCGTTCAGACCGTCGGGAAGTCCTCCGCCAAGGACGCGAAGCAGCTGGAAGCGGAGACGGACAAGCTCAACAAGCTTCTCCGGGAACTCATCGCGAACACGGGCTTCGGGACCGCGAACAGCAACATCCCGAAAGAGAAGCTCACCACCCTTCTCGTCAACCTGATCACCAAGAACGACCCGTCGATCGCACCCGCGGTGGCGCGGAAGACCGCGGCGGCACTGGGTGACCTGATCGGCGTCGCCATGGCGCTCAACACCCAGGACATCGCGAAGCTGGCCGAGGAGAGCGGCCCCCTGTCGCTGGCGATCACCGAGATCGCCGGCGCGATCAGCGCCGGCCAGGCGCCCCCACCGGACGCCGTCGCGAAACTGATCGCCAGCGGTGGCGCGGCCGGCACCGCCCTGCTCTCCCTGCTGGTCTCGGGAATCACCGCATACCAGGCCAGCGCGAACCTGCCGCAGCTCAACGACGTCCTCGACGTCATCGACCCTCTCGCCGCCAACGGCTCCAAGGTCTTCCACGCCCTACCCGCCCAGGTACGGGTACCCGAGGTCGAGGTGGCCCTGCACGCCATGGCCGAGTTCGGTCGGACGCTGGGCTCGATCGACGTGATCAAGCTCCTGAAGGTCGTCCAGCACTTCACCGCGCTGCTCCCCCAGCAGGGCTGACACCCGGTGCCGCGGCCCGCCGGCGGACGTGTCCTCCGGTCCTCGTCGGGCCGGAACGCGCCCCCGGCGACCGCGGACACCGCGGGTCGTTGCACTGAGGCCGGCGCGCGGGTGCGGCGCCAGGACTCCGGGAGTGTCCCGATCGGATGACCGGTCGGGACACTCCCGGCACCAGCGTTCGTACCCGTGCCAGCGTCGGCGGGGCGGTCGCCGTACGTTCAGGCGGCGGCGCGGTCGGCGAGCGGGCGGCGCCGCAGCGCCGGGTCGGTCAGGGAGAGCGGGGGCCGGAGCGCGTTCGGGTCGTAGAGGTTGGTGCCGGGCGGCACGATCTCGTCGATCCGGTCGAGGGCCGCGTCGTCCAGGGTGAGCGCGGCTCCCTTCAGCAGGTCCTCCAGTTGCCCCATGGTCCTCGGCCCGAGGATCGCCGACGTGACGCCCGGGTGGGCGACGGTGAACGCGACGGCCAGCTGCGGCAACGTGCAACCCAGGTCGTTCGCCAGCTCGACGAGTCGTTCGACGGCGTCGAGCTTGGCGGCGTTCGCCGCGATCGCGGGGTCGAACTGCGCCGGCCGCATCGCCGCCCGGCCGGTCGACAGGTCGACCGGCCGGTCCCGCCGGTACCTGCCGGTCAGGAACCCGAACGCGAGCGGGCTCCACACCAGCACCCCCATCCCGTACCGCTGGCAGACGGGCAGCACCGAGGTCTCGATCCCCCGCGCCAGGATCGAGTACGGCGGCTGTTCGGTACGGAAGCGGCCGAGGGCGCGCCGCTCGGAGACCTGGTGCGCCGCCACGATCTCCTCGGCCGGGAACGTGGAGCAGCCGAACGCGCGGATCTTCCCCTGGCTCACCAGGTCGCTGAGGACCGACAGCGTCTCCTCGACGTCGGTGGTCGGGTCCGGCCGGTGGATCTGGTAGAGGTCGATCCAGTCGGTACCCAGCCGCCGCAGGCTGTCCTCGACGGCGCGGAGGATCCAGCGCCGGGAGTTGCCGCCGCGGTTCGGTCCGTCGCCCATCGGGAAGTGGACCTTGGTCGCGAGGACGACGTCGTCGCGGCGCCCGCGCAGCGCCTTCCCCACGATCTGTTCGGACTCGCCCTGGCCGTACATGTCCGCGGTGTCCACAACGTTGATGCCCGCCTCCAGGGCGGCGTGGATGATGCGGACGCAGTCGTCGTGGTCGGAGTTGGCACCGTCCTGGAACATCATCGTGCCGAGGCAGTGGGTACTGACCTCGATGCCGGTCCCGCCGAGCGTGCGGTAGCGCATGGTCGTGCTCCCTGGTCTTCGAGTCGGTCGCACCGCGAACCCTAGGAGCTAGAGTCGGCTCTAGGTCAACCCCGCTAGTCTCGGCGGCATGGCCGAATTCCCCGCACGACTGGGCATCGGGCAGGTCGCCGAGCGCACCGGGCTGAGCGTGCACGCGCTGCGCTTCTACGAGCACGAGGGCCTGTTCGTCAATCCCGTACGCCGCGACCCCGGCGGGCGCCGCGTCTACACCGAGGACGACGTGGACTGGCTCACCGTCTGCATCATCCTGCGCGCCTCGGGCATGCCGCTGCCCGCACTCCGCCGGTACACCGAGCTGGTCCGGCAGGGGCACGGGAACGAGGAGCAGCGCCTGGCGCTGCTGCGCGAACACCAGGCGAGCGTCACCGACCAGATGCGGAAGCTCACCGAGTGCCTCGACCTGGTCCGGTTCAAGATCGGCGTGTACGAGGATCTCCTCGACCAGCCCGTCGCCGACCGCCGGTGCCACGCCGCGTCCGACGAGGACGCGCCACGGTTGGCCTCGGCGCGCGCGACCCACTGAAGCAGCCGACGTTCGCCGCGCTGCCGGTCGCCAAGGCCCGCCAGATCCACCACTGGAACTTCCAGAACCAGGACTACGTCGCGCAGGCCCGCACCATGACCGACCTCGCCGGCTGGCTCGACCGCTCCCGCACACTCACCTGACGCCGGTCAGTCCCGCTCCGGCCGGTACGTCAGGGCCACCACGCCGGTGGTCGTCACCAGCGAGTCGACCAGCCGCAGCCGGCGCGGCCGGTCGTACCCGCGGAACAGCCGCCTGCCGGTGCCGAGCAGCAGCGGATGCAGCAGGATCTGGTACTCGTCGACCAGGTCCTGCGCGATCAGGTCCTGCACCAGCACCCCGCTGCCGAGTACGCCGATCGCGCCGCCCGGCTCGTCCTTCAGCGCCGCCACGCCGTCCGGTACGCCCGCGTCCAGCGCCGTCGTGTTCGCCCAGTCGAACGTGCGCGGCGAGCGCGTCGCCACGTACTTCCGCGTCCGGTTGAGGTGCGCCGCCATCGGGTTGTCGTCCGGCTGGGACGGCCAGAACGCGGCCAGCTTCTCGTACGTGCGGCGGCCCAGCAGGTACGCGTCCGTGTCGGGCAGGCCGGACATCGCCCACTTCCCCAGCATCTCGTCGCCGTACGGCGCGCCCCAGCCGCCGTGCTCGAACCCGCCGTCCCGGTCCTCGTCCGGCGAGCCGAGACCCTGCATCACCCCGTCGAGCGTGACGAACTCGACCACGACCAGCTTCCGCATGACAAACCCCTCCACCGTTTACGTTGTCCCCGGTCACCCTCCACACGAACAACCCGGCCCGATCTCGACACCGTGTGATGATGGGGCGCGTGATCGATCCTCGGCGGCTGCGGGTGCTGCGGGCGCTCGCCGACCACGGCACGGTGACCGCCGCGGCGCACGCGCTCTACCTGACGCCCAGCGCGGTCAGCCAGCAGCTCGCCGCGTTGGAGGCGGAGGCGGGCCAGCCGCTGCTGGAACGGCGCGGCCGGCGGGTCCGGCTGACCGCCGCCGGGGTGATCCTCGCCGAGCACGCCACCGCCGTACTGGCGCAGCTGGAGCAGGCCGAGTCGGCGCTGGCCGCGCACGCCGAGGGCGCCGCCGGCACGATCACGGTCGGTGCGTTCGCCACCGCGATCGCGGGGGTACTCGCGCCGGCGATCGCCGAGCTGGCCGAGACGCACCCGGAGATCGACGTCCGGGTACGCGACGCGGAGGGCGACGCGAGCCTCGCCCTGCTGCGCGACGGCGACATCGACCTGGCCGTCGCGGTCGAGTACCGGGGGGCGCCGCCGGCCGACGACCGGCGGCTGCGGCGGGTCCCGCTGTACGCGGAGCCGTTCGACGCGGTGCTGCCCGCGAACCACTGGCTCGCGAAGCACACCGAGGTCGCGCTGCACGACCTGGCCGACGACGACTGGATCAGCCCGTCGCCGGGCAATCCGTGCCACGACGTGGTCTCGCTGGCCTGCGAGTATGCCGGGTTCACCGCCCGGGTACGGCATGCCTCCGACGACTTCCGGGCGGTCGTGGCGCTGGCCGCGGCGGGCGCGGGCGTCGCGCTCGTGCCGCGCTCGGCGCTGGTCGGTGTCGACGGCGCCGTCGTACGGCCGGTGGCCGGGACGCCGCCGACCCGCCGGGTGTTCGCCGCGCACCGGCGCGGCGCCGAGTCGCATCCGCTGCTGACGATCACCCTCGACACGATCCGGCGTACCGCCGCCACCCGCTGACCGCGGTCACCGCCGCAGGTCGAGGGACAGGACGCCGTCGTCGCAGCCGACCGCGAGGCGGGTACCGCGCGCGGCGAGTGACCGGACGGGCGAGTCGACGGGCAGGACCGACACGCAGCGGTCGTCGTCCCACAGCCGTACGGTGCCGTCGAGGGACGCCGACGCGAGCAGCTCACCCGCGAGTACGACCAGAGCGGTGACCGTCTCGGTGTGTCCGGCGAGGGGCGCGCCGACCGCGGTGCCGGTCACCGGGTCGTACCGGCGGATCTCGGTGCCGTGGGCCGCGACCAGCCGCACGCCGTCGGGTGTGCGCACGACAGCGAGCGCCACAAGCCCGTCGACGGGTACCGGCAGCGGGCGGCCGACGGGGTTGCCGGTCGCCGGGTCGTGCAGCCGTACGCCGCGTTCGTGGTGCGTGGTGGCCAGCAGTGTCCGGCCGTCGGGCATCGGTACGGCGGCGATCGGCCCGGCGTGCTCGCCCGGCAGCGGACGACCGGACCAGTCGCCGGTGTCCCACAGCCAGACCTCGGGAGGCGAGAAGACGCCGTCCGCGGTGGCGACGGCGGCGGGCGGCACCGGGACCAGACCGGACAGGCTGCCGCCGCGGCCGGTCAGCCGCCGGGCGGAGAGGTCGGCCGGGTCCCAGAGGCGTACGGCGCGGTCGGCGCCGCCGCTGGCGAGCAGGCTCCGGCCGTCGCCCAGCGGTACGGCGGTCAGGGCGGTGACCGCGTCGGTGTGCCCGATGCCGGCGTCGCCGACGGGTGCGCCGGTGGCGGCGTCCCACACCCGTACGGTGTGGTCGGCGCCGCCGCTGGCCAGCCGGTCACCGGGCAGCGCCGTCAGCGCCAGCACCGTGTCGGTGTGCCCGGCAAGCGGCCTGCCGACGGCGGCGCCGGCGGCCGGATCCCACCGGACGACCGTGCGCCCGCCGGCGACCGCGACCAGCGTCCGGCCGTCCGCGAGCGGCAGCGCGACCAGCGCGGTCACCCGACCGCGCGCCGCGATCGGACCGCCGTCCACCGGCGTGCCGGTGACCGCGTCCCACAGCCGTACGGTGCGGTCCCGGCCGGCGGTGGCGAGCACGGCACGGCCGTCGAGCAGGAACCCCGCGACCAGGCGTACCCCGGGGGCGGTGATCGTCGGCCGGTCGGTGCCGCTCGGATCCCAGCACCAGACGGTGTCGTCGCGGTCCACCACGGCCAGCATCGCGCCGCCGTCCGGCAGCGGTACCGTCGCCAGCGCGACCACCGGACCGGTGTGCAGCGGGTCGAGAAGCCGTTGCCGCGCAACGGGATCCCACACGTGGATCGCCCCGTCGCCGTACCCGCCGCCGGTGCCGAGCACCAGCGCGACCCGGCCGTCGGGCAAAGGCAGCCAGGCCGACGCGCTCAGCGTCGGATGACCGAACCGGTACGGCAGCGCCGGCCCCGACGCCGATCCGGTCGCCGGGTCCCACAGCAGGACCTCCGTACCGCCGCTGGCGAGCAGCGTCCCGCCGCCCGGCAGCGCGCCCGCGGCGAGCACGCGTACCTCCGTGTCGTGGCCCGGTGGCGTCGCGGCCACCTGCCCGCCGCTGGCCGGGTCCCACAGCACGACCGAGCCGTGCGCGGTGTCGGCCGCCACGAGGTCGCGGCCGTCGGGCGTCCGCACCGACGCCAGCGCACCCACCTCCCCCGCCCCGGTACGCAGCGGCGGCCCGACCACCGCCCCCGTGTCCGCGTCCCGTACCCGGATCCCGGCCGCGCCCGCGTCGCCGGGGTCGCGGTCCGCCACGAGGACCGGGCCGTCGGGCGCGGCGACGGCGGCGACCTGGCGGGACCGCGAGGTGTGCGGCCCGTCCTCGGCGGCGGCCGGGTCCCACAGCCGTACGGTCCCGTCGAGGGCGGCGGACGCCAGCAGCGTGCGGCCGGCGACGGTCAGCGCGGCGAGCGCGCGTACCTCGTCGGTGTGCCCGGTGAGCCGGCTGCCGGCGCCGCCCATGCCGCGATCAGCCGGGTCAGGACTGGCCGGGTCGGGGGTGAAGAGGCGGATGGTGCGGTCGTCGGCGGCGGCCACCAGAACGTGTCCGTCCACAGTGGACAGCGCGGCGACGGCGTTGACCTGGGTGGCGTCGACGGTCAGGCGGGTGTCCAGCGGGGCGCCGGTGACCGGGTCCCACAGGATGACGTGGCTGCCCCAGCCGGCGGCGGCCAGCAGCGTACGGTCGGCCGTCGGCACCGGGGCGGCTGCCGCGACCCACGGCGCGGCGCCGCGTTCGGCGCCGGCCGGGTCGACGATCCGCATCGGGTGCGACGCGGCGTCCCAGACGGTGGCCAGGGCGAGCCCGCCGCCCGGCAGCGGCCACGGTACGAGCGCCTCGACACCACCCGGGGTCGGGCCGACACGCAGCGGCGGTCCGACCGCGTGACCGGCCGGCGTCCACAGCCGTACCGTCCCGTCGTGCCGGTCGCCGCCGGTGACCAGGACGAGCCGGCCGTCGGGCAGCACCGCCCAGCACAGTGCGGTGACCCGGCCGGCGTGGCCGGTGATCCGGCCGCACACCGCCGATCCGGTACGCGGGTCGTACACGCCGACGGCGCGACCGGCGGCCACGGCGAGCAGCGGCGTACCGTCAGGCGCCAGCGTCGCGGCGATCGCGGTGACCGCGCCGCGGGTGCGGATCGTCGCCGACACCCCGGCGGTACGCGGGTCCCACAGGCACACCGCGCGCTCCTCCACCAGGTACCCGAGCAGCGATGTGTTGTCCGGCAACGGAACCGCGGCGACCAGCGGCCGGGCGCAGCCGGTCGCGACGACCAGGTGCGCGGGATGCGTACGCAGGTCGGCCCAGCGCAGCCGCCACGGCGCCGGCGTACCGTCGTCGCCGGGCGGCGCGCCGTGCCGGGCACCGACGAGGTCGCGCAACAGCCCGCGCTCGGCGTCGGTCGCGTCGCGCAGCCGGTGCGCGCCCGACAGCACCGCGGCGATCTCGGCCGGCAGGTCCCGCCACCCGGTGCCGGCGCGCAGCACCGCCGCGACCACCCGGTCCGTCCGGTCCAGGAACCCGGGCGTGGCCACCACCGCCCGCCAGTCCCCGGTCCGCGCCGCCGCGTCCACCATGGCCTCGTCCGTTGCGTTCAGCACCGCCACTGTCTAACAACCGCCGGCAACCCGGTGCCGACCGTCACGTTCGCGTCCGGGCGCGACCGTCGACTGTGGACAATCGCGACTCGCCCCCTCGACCAGCGTGGCACCAGGCCCTCAGAGCACCCGGCGTACGCCGGGAAGGCGACGGATCGGCTCCGCGACGGCGAAGCAGAGCGGGACGACGACCGCGACGGCGATCACCACCTTCGCCACGGTCGGCAGGTGCACCACGCTGAGCGCGTACCCGGCGCCGGTGACGAGGAACGCGTGGAGGACGTACACGGTGAAGGCGTTGCGGGACAGCCGGCGACGCAGCGACCCCTGCCGGTCGAACCGGTGCCGGAACAGGGCGAGCAGCGCGAGCACCGCACCGACGGCGAAGGTCGAGTCCCACAGCGCGTACCAGAGGGAGCTGACCGTGCCGTGCCCCATCCACGCCGACGCCCCGCCGGCGAGCGCGAGCGGCAGGAAGACCAGGGTGGCGCCGACCGCCATGCCGAGCCCGGCCCAGCCCGTCCGCGCGGTGATCCCGGCGAGCCACCCCCGCCGGTACGCGACGATCCCCAGCACGAAGAACCCGACGTACTGCGGCAGGTACGCGCTCGTCGGGAAGTCGACGACGGGCACCCAGAAGCCGTCCGGAACCACGATCCGCAGCGCGTACGTGACCAGCGCCAGCACCGGCACGAACCCGAGCACGGCCCGCCAGCTCAACGGCCGGCGAACGGCGGGGCGCCGGTGCCGCGTCGCCAGCCGCACCAGCGCGTACGCCGTGTCGAAGACCAGCAGCGCCAGCACGAACCACAGCGGCCCGGACCCGATCGCGTGCCCGTACGCCTCGACGACCGAACCGTTCGCGAACGTGCCGGCGTACAGCAGCGGGTTGAGCACGAAGTAGAAGACCACGAGCGGGATCCCCAGTCGTACCAGGCGGTCCCGGAGGAAGGCGGCGGGACCCTTGCGGTCGTACGAGCCGGGCGTGAAGTGACCGGACAGCAGGAAGAACGCGCCCATGAACCACGCCTGGTCGACGAGCAGCAGCACGGTCAGGACGAGGCCGAGCAGGCCGCTGTCGGGCTTCTCGGTGTGGTACCAGAGCGGCATCCCGCTGTACATGACCGCGACGTGGTGCAGGACCACCAGCGCGGTCAGCACGATCCGCAGGTTGTCCACGTACCACAGCCGTGGTGACGCGGTCGTCCGGGACGGCGGCGGGACGGTGAGCGTGTGGGCCATCGGAGGTTCCTTCCGGTGTCCGGGCAGGCGGCATCGCGCCGCGAGGAACGATCACCTCGCCGCGTCGCCGCCGGAACGGTCAGTGGGTCAGGGCTTGTCGAGGTACGTCAGCACCGCGAGGACGCGGCGGTTGCTGCCGTCGTCGTCGGTGATGCCGAGCTTGCCGAACATCGAGGTGGTGTACTTGCTGACGGCGCTGTCGCTGAGGAACAGCCGCCTCGCGATCGCCTGGTTGGACAGGCCCTCGGCCATCAGCGCCAGCACCTCGTGCTCGCGTTCGGTGAGTCTCTCCAGGCGCCGGTTCGCGGTGCCGCTGGACAGCAGCCTGGTGACCACGGCCGGATCCATCGCGGTGCCACCGGCCGCGACACGTGTCAGCGCGTCGATGAACTCCTCGGCGTCGAACACGCTCTCCTTGAGGAAGTAGCCGACGCCGCTGGCGCCGTCGGCCAGCAGCTCCCGGGCGTACAGCTGCTCGACGTGCTGGGAGAGGATCAGGACCGGCAGGCCCGGCACCTCGCGGCGGGCGGCGAGCGCGGCGCGCAGTCCCTCGTCGGACTGCGACGGCGGCATGCGTACGTCGACGATGGCCACGTCCGGCCGCCACCGCAGCAGCGCCGCCAGCGTCTCCGGACCGGTCGACGCCGTCGCCACCACCTCGTGCCCGTACGCCGACAGCAGGCGCACCATCCCGTCACGCAACAGGTACAGGTCCTCCGCTACCACGATCCGCATGGCACCACCATTCGCGCGCGGGTCGGCCCACCGGCCGGGCTGTCGAGCTCCAGCGTGCCGTCGAACGCCGCCAGCCGCCGGCGCAGCCCCGCGAGCCCACCGCCCGGCCGTACGTCGGCGCCGCCGGAGCCGTCGTCGTCGACCTCGACGACCAGCGCGGAACCGTTGCGGTTGAGCGAGATCCGCGCCGTCGCCGCACCGGCGTGCTTGACCGCGTTGGTCAGCAGCTCGGCGATGCCGAAGTACACGGCGGCCTCGACCGGCGGGTCCGCCTCGATCCGGTCCGGGGCGTCGACGGTGGCCGGCAGCGGACAGTCCAGGGCGAGCGCGCGTACCGCGTCGACGAGGCCGCGTTCGTTGAGCACCGGCGGGCTGATCCCCCGGACCAGGTCGCGCAGCTCGGTCAGGGACGTGGCGGCGCCGACCCGCGCCTCCCGCATCACCGCCCGGGCCTGCTCGGGATCGGACTCCATCAGCTTCTCCGCGGTGACCAGCGACAACCCCAGCGCGACCAGGCGGGCCTGCGCCCCGTCGTGCAGGTCGCGTTCGATCCGGCGGATCTCGGCGGCCTGCGCGACGGTCGTGTCCGCGCGCTGCGCCAGCAGCTCGTCGACCCGCTCCGCCAGCAGCATCTCCCGCGTCGCGGACAGGAAGCGCCGGGCGAGCGGCACCGCCGGCCGCCACGCGTACGGGGCGGTCGCGACGGCGACCACCACGCCGAGCACGCCGACCGGCCACGCGCGGGCGAACCCGACGACGGCGACCGCGACGCCCGCCAGCGGTACCGCCGCGACCAGGGCGGCGAGCGGCGCGACCGCCATGAACCGCAGATCACGCCAGGCAGCCGGATCGGTGAAACGCAGCCGCAGCTCGGCGTCCTCCCGGGCCCGCTTGCGGGACCGTTCGTACGAGTGGCCGTTCCACCAGTACCCGGTGGACATCCGCACCACCGACCCGACCGTCCGGTACCCGGCGGGTACCGCGCTGCCGGTCCACCCACCGACCAGGGACCGGAACATCCGACTGACCGGACGGGACAGCAGGAACGTACCCACCGCGCCCCAGATCACCACCGGCAGCAGCAGCCACGGCCCGTCCACCCACCAGATCCCCAGCGCCACGGCGAGAGCCCAGACCGCGGGGACCAGCATGCCCGCGCCGAACACGGCGCAGGCCCGGACGAACCCCGCGCAGGCACTCCTCGCCCACGACCCCAGCTGTCGCATGGTCCTGCCTTCTCAGCTCGTCGGTACCGCCTGGCAGGTCCACTCTGCCGCAGCCCGAACGCGACACCCAGCCGCTCGACGCCGAAGTAGGTCTGGCCCCACCCCGTCGTACGCCCAGGCCCACCGGCCGGGGATCAGGCCAGCCCGGCCAACAGCCGCTCGACGTACGCGAGCCGCAGCCCGCGTACCTCCGGCAGGCTGAAACCGCCGCCCCGGTGCGGGCTGAGCACCACGTTCGGCAGCTCGTGGAACGGCAGCCTCGACGCGGCGACCGGCGCGTACGGGCCGTCCCCGGTCGCCTCCGTCCACCAGACGTCCAGCCCGGCGGAGATTTCGCCGGTACGCAGCCGTTCGTACAGCGCGGCCTCGTCGACGAGGGCGGCGCGGGCGACGTTCACCAGGACGGCGGGGCTGGGCAGGGTGGCGATCTCGGCCGGGCCGAACAGCCCCGCGGTGTCCGATGTGGACGGTACGGCGAGCACGACGACCCGCGACTCCGGCAGCAGCTCGTACGTCGGGCGTCCCGCCACGAGCACCTGGCACCCGGCGTCGGCGGGCGGCGGGCCGTCCGTGCACCGCCACGCCGGGTGCGCGGACGCGACACGCCGCTCGGCCCCGTCGCCGAGGCCGGCCAGCCCGTGCACCCAGAACGGCTCAGCCGTCGCCAGCGGTACGCGCCGGCAGCGGCAACGGCAGCCCGGGCAGCCCGTCGATGCTCGTACCGACGTGGTCCTTCTTCTCGAAGTACCGCGACAGCGACTCGTCGTCCTCCCGCTCGAACCGCCGCCGGTGCAGGTCCCGGTCCGCGTCGTACGTCATGAACGGCACCGCGTACCCGCAGGTGTCGCGGATCAGCTCGGCGGTGACGACGATGACGGCGCGCAGCCCGTGCGGCTCCGGCTCGATGCCCCCGAACCGCGCGACCAGCTCCTCGAAGCGCGGATCGTCCCGGAAGACCGGCTCGCCCCGACCGTGCACCCGCACGATGTTCGGCGGCCCCGAGAAGGCGCACCACATCAGCGTGATCCGGCCGTTCTCCCGCAGGTGCGCGATGGTTTCGGCGTTGCTGCCGGCGAAGTCCAGGTATGCCACCCGGTGCTCGTCGAGCACCACGAACGAGCCGGTCAGGCCCTTCGGGGACAGGTTGACGGTCCCGTCGGCCGACAGCGGCGCGGTCGCCGTGAAGAACATCGGCTGCGCCTCGATGAACTCCCGCAACCGCCCGTCGATCCGTTCGTACGTCTTCCCCATGCCCGCATTCTCCTCACACCGCGACCCGTACGCCCACCGTGTTCCGGCCACGATCCGCAAGGAGGCCGCCATCCGTACGGCGCGTTGCCGGCAGCCGGCCCGGCCGGTCCACTGTGGACGGTGCGGTCGCGGCTAGCTGAGGGAGAGCTCGGCGAGGACGGGCAGGTGGTCGGAGGCGGCGCGGGTGTACCCGTCGGCCAGCACCTCGTACCCGACGCACTCGGTGGCCACGTCGGTGAGCACGGCGTCCAGCCGGGTGTGCGGCGCCGGCGCCGGGTACGTCGCCGGGTTGCCGGTCGCGGTGTCGGACAGCTTCGCCGACAGCAGCCGGTGCCACGCGGCGCCACCGGGCGGCTCGTTCAGGTCGGCGCCGACCACCAGCGGCGTCGGCTGCGCGGACAGCACCGCGGCGAGCCGGTCGGCCTGGTCCAGCCGCTCGTCGGCGTCCGTGCTCAGATGCGTACCGGCGGCCGTGAACCGTACGCCCGCGACCTCGCAGTCGGCGAACGCGATCCCGCGCAGGTGCCGGCCCGGCCGCAACGGGAACCGCAGCGGCCGGTCCGCCAGCACCCGAACCCGCTGGCTCACCATGACCAGGTTGCCGATCGCCGGTCCGCCGCCCGCGCCGACGAACAGCCCGCACCCCCGCGCCAGCTCCGCGCACCGCGACCGCCACCGGAACCGGCGCGGCGCCTCCTGCACGAACACCACGTCCGGCGCCGCCGCCCGCACCACGCGGTACAGCGCCTCCCGGTCGTCCCGCAGCCCGTGCACGTTGTAGCTCAACACCCGCACCCGTACCGCCACGAGACCTCCGACGCCTAGACCTTGGTGTTGACCGAAACTAGCGGGACCGGGCGAGGTCGGCCGCGCCGACGACCCCGGCGGTGTTGCCCATCTCGGCGGGGCGCAGCTCGGCGACCGGGAGCCGGCCGCGCTGCGCCATGCCCCGCTCATACGCCGCGCGGGCCGGTTCGAGCAGCAGGTCGTCGGCGTCGATCACGCCGCCACCGATGACGATGACCTCGGGGTCGAGCGCCTGCACCAGGTCGACGCAGGCGATGCCGAGCCACTTGCCGATGTCGGCGAGCGCGGCGACCGACGCGGAGTCGCCGCGGCGCGCCGCGTCGGTGATCATCGGGCCGGTCACGGCCGAGGCCACCCCGCCGGACAGCTCCACGAGCACCGGCGCGGAGTCGGGGTCGTGGTCCACGGCGGCCTGGCCGAGACGTACCAGGGCCTGGCCGCTGGCGTACTGCTCCAGGCAGCCGCGCCGGCCGCAGCCGCAGATCTGCCCGTCCGGTACGGCGATCAGGTGCCCCAGCTCGGCGGCGATGCCGTGCGCGCCGCGGATCAGCCGGCCGTCCATGATGACCGCGCCACCGATGCCCGTACCGACCGTGTACATCAGCATCGACTCGACGTCGCGGCCGGCGCCGAACCGGTACTCGGCCCAGGCGGCGACGTTCGCGTCGTTCTCGACGACGACGGGCAGGCCGAACTTGTCGGCCAGCTCGGCCTGGAGCGGTTCGTTGCGCCACGCGATGTTCGGGGCGAACAGCACCGTCGAGCGTGCCGCGTCGATCCAGCCGGCGGCGCCGATCCCGATCGCCTCGACGGGGTGCGCGGTGACCAGCTCCTCCACCGCGTCCATGATCATCTGAAGGGTCTGCGAGACGTCGTCGGCCGGCGTGTGGCGGCGGGTCTGCGCCACCACCGTCCCGTCCTGCTCGACGACCGCGGCGGCCACCTTCGTCCCGCCGACGTCCACCCCGATCGTCAGTGGCACCCGACGTCTCCCTTCTCACCCGCCCCGCCGGTACCGGCGGGACCGTCCTGCGCTGTGGTGTCGGCCCGGTGCGCCTCCGGCGCGTCCCCGGCCAGGTCGGACAGCGAGCGCAGCAGGCCGGCCACCCCGGTGGCCACGTCGCCGACGGCGCCGGCGACCCGGGCGGCCACGGCCGGATCGGGCGTACGCACGGCGTCGACGGTGCGGCACACCGGGCAACGGCAACCCGGCTCGCCGCCGAGCTCCCCCGCCGCCCGCGAGGCCGCCGCGAAGACCTCGGTCACGAGCTTCTCCGCCTCGTCCCGTACCGCTGAGGATCCCACCGCGCGCTCCCGCCCCGAACCCGAACGGGCCCGACCGGGAAGAACTCTACTGGTGGCGCGGCCGGCCCCTCGACGGCCCGCGTCGCGCTCCTAGGCCGTGGCCTCGGCGCGCTTCTTCAGCTCCTTCAGCGCGATGTCCATGATCATCTTCTCCGCCCGGCGGCGCAGCATGCCGAGCATCGGGCTCGCCAGCTCGACCGACAGCGAGTACGTCACGGTCACCGAGCCGTCCCCGTTGTCCTCGATGTCGTACGACCCGACCTGCGCCTTCTGCACCTTCGACGGCTCGACCAGCCGCCACTGGATCCGGGACATGTCCTCGGCGTACTCGTACTCCAGGACGTAGTCGTCCTTCAGCACACCGGCGTCCAGCACGAACCGCACCCGGCTCGCGTACCCGTCCTCGTACTCCTCGAAGACCTCGACGGTCTGAACCGCGCTCGCCCACTCGGGGTACGCGGGGAAGTCGGTGATGATCTCCGTGACCTTCTCGAGGTCGCTGGCCACGACGATCGACTGCGTCGAGGAGTCCGTCATGGACGGTGAGGCTACCGTGCGGACGCTCGGGGAGCGTGCGCCACCGCCTCGCCGGGTGACCGGTCCGCCTCCAGCTCGTCCTTGTACGCCCACAGCGCCCGCCGCATCGCCGTGTCCCGCCGCCGCCACGCCCGCCGCGCGGCCGGCGCGGACAGCCCGGCGGCGGCCCGGTCGACCCGCAGGTACGCGTGCACGAGCACGCCGTCGAGGCAGGGCGACAGCCACAGCTCGGCGGTGCCGCGCCAGGCGCCGGCCACCGCGTACCGCTGGCCCTCGACGCCGCGCTCCTCGGTGACCGTGACGGTCAGGTCCGGCCACAGCGCGGCCGGTACCGTCGGGTCGGCCAACCGCTCGGCCACCCGCCGTGGCGGCGCCGCCACGAACATCTCCTGGACCACGTCCACCTGGGGCACTCGGCCAGCCTTCCACAGGCCATTCGGCCACCGGGTCTCCCGGTACCGGGTGACCGGGCGGTAGTTTCGAGGAGATCACCGACGTTACGTGTCGGTGATCACCACCAGCAGCCGATCAGCGCGGCCATGATCGGCCGGCAGCGCGAGGAGCCCAGCGTGCGCGAGTTGACCGTTCCCCCGGTCGTCACCGTCGCCGACGACGTCAACCTCACCGACGTGGTGTGGCAGAACGCCGAGGACTACCCGGACACGGTCCAGTTCTCCCGGCGGCGCGGCACCGAGTGGGAGCCGGTGACGACCCGGCAGTTCCGGGACGAGGTGGTCGCCGCGGCGCGCGGCCTGATCGCCGCCGGCATCGAGCCCGGCGACCGGATCGGCCTGATGTCCAAGACGCGGTACGAGTGGACCCTGCTCGACTACGCCATCTGGGCGGCCGGCGGCATCACCGTCCCGGTGTACGAGACGTCCAGTTCGGACCAGGTCGAGTGGATCCTCAGCAACTCGGGCGCGGTGGCCTGCCTGGTGGAGACCGCGGAGCACCGGGCGCTCGTCGACGACCTGCGGGACCGGCTGACCGAGCTGAAGCAGGTCTGGACGATCGACGACGACGCGCTGGGCTCGCTGGTCGAGGCCGGCGGCGCGGTACCGCCGGAGCAGGTCGAGCAGCGCCGCCGGGGACGCGCCGCCGACGACGTCGCCACCCTCATCTACACCTCGGGTACGACGGGGCGGCCGAAGGGCTGCATGCTCACCCACCGCAACCTGGCCGCCGACATCCAGAACACCGTGCCCGGCCTGCTGTCGCTGTTCAACGAGCGGTCGGCGACGCTGCTGTTCCTGCCGCTGGCGCACTCGTTCGCCCGGATCATCCAGGCCGGCGTGGTGCAGGCGCGGGCCCGGATGGGCCACACCGCCGACGTGAAGAACCTGCTGCCCGACCTCCAGTCGTTCCGGCCGACGTTCCTGCTGGCCGTGCCGCGGGTGTTCGAGAAGGTCTACAACGGCGCGAAGCAGAAG
This sequence comes from Actinocatenispora sp., assembly GCA_036503555.1. Classification (GTDB taxonomy): domain Bacteria; phylum Actinomycetota; class Actinomycetes; order Mycobacteriales; family Micromonosporaceae; genus Actinocatenispora. Next base: position 58,725 of record DASXWQ010000053.1, on the reverse strand, counting down.
GCGCACAGCGAGGGCAAGGGCGCCATCTTCGACCGGGCGGAGCGTGTCGCCATCGCGTACAGCCGGGGTGTCTCGGCGGGGCGGATCGGCCTGGGCACGCGCATCCAGCACGCCGTCTTCGACAATCTGGTGTACGCGAAGCTGCGCGCCGCGATGGGCGGCCAGTGCGTCCACGCGATCTCCGGCGGCGCCCCGCTCGGCGAGCGGCTGGCGCACTTCTTCCGCGGCGTCGGCGTCACCGTGTACGAGGGGTACGGCATGACCGAGACGTCGCCGGTCATCGCCGTGAGCCAGGAGCACAAGTTCAAGATCGGTACGGTCGGGGTGCCGATCCCCGGCTCCGAGGTACGCATCGCCGACGACGGCGAGCTGCTGGTCAAGGGCGACCACGTCTTCTCCGGCTACTGGAACAACGACGAGGCGACCGCGGAGGCGTTCACGCCCGACGGCTTCTTCCACACCGGTGACCTGGCCGAGCTGGACGACGAGGGCTTCCTGTCCATCACCGGCCGGAAGAAGGAGATCATCGTGACGGCGGGCGGGAAGAACGTCGCGCCCGCCGTGCTGGAGGACCGGGTCCGGGCGCACCCGCTGGTCAGCCAGTGCATGGTGGTCGGCGACCGGCAGCCGTTCATCGCCGCGCTCGTCACCCTCGACCCGGAGTCGCTGCCCGGCTGGCTCACCGCGCACGGCAAGCCGGCCGGCATGGCGGCCGCGGAGCTGGCCGCCGACCCCGACGTACGGGCCGAGATCCAGGCGGCGGTCGACGAGGCCAACCGGTCCGTGTCCCGGGCCGAGTCGATCAAGGTGTTCCGGATCCTGCCGCGCGACTTCAGCGAGGAGACCGGCGAGATGACCCCGTCGCTGAAGATCAAGCGCGGCGTCGTGCTGAAGGAGTACGCCGACGAGATCGCCGCGATCTACACCTGATCCGTGGAGGTCCGCGCGGAAACGCGCCGGCAGTCCCTTCTGTGCGGACCTCTGAGCCCCGAACCGGCCGGTACGTGACAGGCTGGTCGGGTGAGCGAACAACGCGCCGGTGAGGCGCCACCGGCACCGGTGGTGCGGCTGGTCCGGCTGATCCGGGTCGGGATGCTCGTCCTCGTTGCGGTGCTGGCGCTGGTCGCCGTGCCGCAGGTGTCGACGCTCGCCTGGTGCGCCCTGCTCGCGATCGTCGCACTGCCCGGCTTCCTCGCCCCCGAGCACTCCGTACCCGCCCGCCTCGGCCGGCTCGCCGAGGTCGTCGTGGTCGGCCTGTCGACCGGGGCGCTGCACACCGCGTACGGGTCGACCCTGCCGTACCTGATCGTCCCGGTGCGGTCGGCGGCGCTGTTCACGAGTACGGCCGAGGCGCTGGTGCTGGCCGGGGTCGGCGCCGCCACGGTGCTCGGCGCCGGCGCGGCCAGCGGCCGGCTCGGCACCGCCGACTTCCTGATACCTGCGGCGTTGTGGCTGCTCGTCGCGATCGCCGGCAGTCTCGCCGGCCGCCGCATGTTCCGGCAGGAGCGGGCCAGCGAACCCCAGCCGTACGTGGCGGCCACCCGGCTGCTCACCCAGCTCCGTACCGTCGCGCGGCAGTTGCCCGGCGGGACCCTGGACCTGGGCGGGATCGCGGCCGGGCTGCTCGACGAGGTGGTCGCCGCCGCGCCCGCGGACCGCGCCGCGGTACTCGGCCGCTCCGGCGGCGGGCGGCTCGTGGTGCTCGCCCAGCGCGGACCGGAACGTACCGACTGGGAGACGTCGCTGTCCGCGGACACCCCGATCGCGGAGGCGTGGGTCAGCCAGCAGCCGCACCTGGCGTCGGTGTCGCTGTCCCGCTCCGGTACCCGCGGCGCGGTGTCCGCCCTGGTCGTGCCGCTCGTCGCCGGGGTACGCAGCATCGGCCTGCTCGCCGTCGAGGCGGACCGCTCCGGTGCGTACCCGCCGGAGACGGTGGCCACGGTGCGCGGGCTCGTCGCGTCCGCGGCGCTGCGGCTGGAGGCGGCCCTGCTGTTCGACGAGGTACGCGCGCTCGCCACGACCGAGGAACGGCAGCGTCTCGCCCGGGAGATCCACGACGGGGTGGCGCAGGAGCTGGTCATGGTCGGGTACGGGATCGACAACGCGGTCGGCGCGCTGGCCGACGTGCCCGGATCCGACCAGGCGGTCGACGACCTGCACACGCTGCGCGCCGAGGTCACCCGGGTGATCACGGAGCTGCGGCTGTCGCTGTTCGAGCTGCGTACCGACGTCGACCCGTCGGGCGGGCTGGCGACCGCGCTCGCCGACTACGCCCGTACCGTCGGCGCGTCGAGCGGCATGCGTGTCCACCTGTCCCTGGACGAGTCGACCGCCCGGCTGCCGGCCACCGTGGAGACGGAGCTGCTGCGGATCGGCCAGGAGGCGATCACCAACGCGCGCAAGCACGCCCACGCCGAGAACCTGTGGGTGACCTGCGAGATCGATCCGCCGTACGGGCTGATCGAGGTGTCCGACGACGGCCTCGGAATGCCCGCCGAGACCGGGGAGCGAAGTTACGGCCTGAAGATCATGGCGGAGCGGTCCCGGCGGATCCGGGCAGATCTGAGGATCAGCCCACGCAAGCCGAGCGGAACAACCATCACCGCTGTGCTCGGTACGAGACCCCGGCAGGGTAGCGTAGCGGCAGCGGAGGGTATGGAGGCGGACAATGTCTGACAGCCAGCGGCCCACTCCTGACGGTCCGCACACCCACGATCCCCGAGTCGCGGAGCAGACGACGATGCCCGAGCAGCCGACCGGCCGCACCAGGATCCTGCTGGTCGACGACCACGACCTGATCCGTAAGGGCCTACGGCACGCCTTCGAGCGTGACCCGAACTTCGAGGTGGCAGGGGAGGCCGGCACCGCCGCCGACGGCGTACGACAGGCCGCCGCCCTGCAGCCCGACGTGGTGATCATGGACCTGCGGCTGCCCGACGGCAGCGGCCTGTCCGCCACCCGCCAGCTGCGCAAGGCGCACCCCACCATGGGCATCGTCGTGCTCACCATGTACGCCGGCGACGACCAGCTCTTCGGCGCCCTGGAGGCCGGCGCGAGCGCGTTCGTACCGAAGAGCGCGCCGGCCGACGACGTGGTCGCCGCGGCCCGGCACGCCGCCTCCACGCCGAACGCGTTCACCGCCGCGGACCTCGCCGAGGCCATGAAGCGCCGCCTCGCCCCGTCCGGCCCGCAGCTGTCGCCGCGCGAGGGCCAGGTCCTCAAGCTGCTCGCCGACGGGATGAGCGTCGCCGGCATCGCCAAGCAGCTCTACGTCTCGGAGTCCACCGCCAAGACGCACATCTCCAAGCTGTACGAGAAGCTCGGCGCCGGCAACCGCGCCCAGGCGCTCATGACCGCCCTGCGTCTCGGCCTCCTCGAACCCCCGGACGCCCCCCGCTTCTGACCGACGCGTCGCCGACCAGCCCAGGCATCGACGACGGGGTGCCGGGCGGTCAGGCCGCGAGGTCCGACTCCCGGCCCCGCACCCGTACCAGCGCGGCGGCGAGCCGCGGCAGGTCGGCACGCGGCACGAGCCGCGCGAGGCCCGTGGCGGACGTGGGAAGCCGCAGCGTCGCCGCCTCGGCGGTGACCCGCCCGTCGACGTACGGCGCCACCTCGGGCCAGACGGCCTGCACCTCGCGGAGGACGATGTCGGCGCCGGTCGGCCCGATGCCGGGGAACGCGGTCAGCAGCTCCCGCAGCCGCGGTACCGAGCCGTCCGCCTCGTCCCGCAGCCGGCGCAGGTCGCCGCGCCACCGGGACAGCAGCAGTTCGGCGCCGTCCCCGAGCATCGTCGCGGTCCGCTCGTCGTACCGGCGGTAGTGGCCGCGGCCGAGCGCGTCGACCCGCTGCTGCCAGGTCGCGTCGCGCATCGCCCGCGGGGTACGGAAACCGGCCGCGGACAGTTCCCGCGCGGCGGCGACCGCGACGTCCGCGGAGATCCGCGCCGACAGCAGCGTCGCCAGCACCAGCAGCCGGTACAACGGGGACGGCTTGTCCGCCAGCCGAATCCCGGCCTGCTCCGCGTACGTCTGCCCGTACCGGGAGAGCAGCGCGCGTACCGTCGCCGTGCGGGTCATGCCGACCACCCCCTGACCCGACGGGTACCCGCCGGGGCGTGGACTATGCGCCGCGGCCGAGCAGGGTGGTCATGCGGTCGGCGATGACGTCCCAGCGCCAGTCGGACTCGACCCAGGCGCGGCCCGCCTTGCCCAGCTTGCGATGCCGGTGAGCAGGACAATTCGGCCTCGCCGGACGGGCGTCACGCCGCAGGCCCGAGCAGGTCCCATCGGTTGCCGGAGATGTCGCGAAAGACCGCGACCTGGCCGTAGGGTTCGGTACGCGGCGGCCGGGTGAACGTGACGCCGGCCTCGGTCATCCGCCGGTAGGCGGCGTCGAAGTCGTCAACGCGCAGGAAGAAGCCGACCCGGCCCGCCGTCTGGTTGCCGATCGCGGCGCGCTGGTGTTCACCGTCGGCGCGGGCGAGCAGGATCCCGGTCTGCGCGCCAGGGGGCCGGACGACCACCCATCGCTTGGGGCGCCCGTCATTGGTCAACGACGGAGAGTCCTCCACGAGTTCGAAGCCGAGGGTGTCGGTGAAGAACTCTATCGCCGGGTCGTACTCCTCGACGATCAGCGCTACCAGATCGATCTGCACCACGGCAGCGTAGGCGGCGACGCCTACAACGAACCGATCGGCTCCGTTGCGGCGACGCGCCCGAGCGCCCGCACCTCATCCCGCAGCCGGCGCCGTGCGGGTCATGCCGACCACCCCCTGACCCGACGGGGCGTGGACTATGCGCCGCGGCCGAGCAGGGTGGTCATGCGGTCGGCGATGACGTCCCAGCGCCAGTCGGACTCGACCCAGGCGCGGCCCGCCTTGCCCATCCGCTCGGCCAGCGCCCGGTCGGCCAGCAACGTGGCCAGGCGGTCGGCGACCGCGGCGACGTCACGGCCGGGTACGACGAAGCCGGTCTCGCCGTCGCGTACCGCGTCGGGGGCGCCGCCGGAGTCGCCGGCCACCACGGGCAGGCCGGTCGCCGACGCCTCCAGGTACACGATGCCGAGGCCCTCGACCTCCAGGCCGCCGCGCCGCGACCGGCACGGCATCGCGAACACGTCACCGGCCGCGTAGTAGTACGGCAGCGCCTCCCGCGGCACCGAGCCGGTGAACACGACGTGGTCGGCGACCCCGGACTCGCGGGCCAGCCGGCGCAGCCGGTCCCGGTCCGGCCCACCGGACACCACGAGCAGCGCGGCGTCCGGGACCCGCCTGCGTACCGCCGGGAGCGCGCGGATCAACGTGTCCTGTCCCTTCCGCGGTACCAGCCGGGACACGCAGACGATCACCGGGCGGTCGGCGAGGCCCAGCTCGCGGCGGACCGCGGCGCCCTCGCCGGTCACGTGGTCCGGCCGGAACGTGGCGGTGTCGACGCCGGGCGCGAGCCGTTCGAGCCGGGCCGCGCCGGGGCCGATCGCGCGCCCGAGTCGGGTCCGGAAGTACTCCCCCAGGTACGTGACGACGTCGACGTGCCGGCCGATCCGGCGCAGCAGCCCGCGCGCGCCGGGCAACGCCGCCCAGCCCGCCTCGTGCCCGTGCGTCTGCGCCACCTGGTGCGTCACTCCCGCTGCCCGCAGCGCCGGCGCGAGCAGCCCGAGCGGCGCCATCGCCCCGTACCACGCGGTGTCGCAGCCGTGCTCCACGGCGAGCGCCACCGCCTCCCGCCGGGTCCTCGGGGTGGGCAGCAGCACCGTCGTGTCCGCCCGTACCACCTCGAACGGCTGGGCCGCGTCGAACTCGGCCGCGCCGCGCCACGACGACGCGTACACGACCAGCGAGTCGGCGGGCTGGCGGACCGCGAGCGCGTGCGCGAAGTTCTGGATCCCCCCGGTACGCGGCGGGAAGTCGTTGGTGACCAGCAGCGTTCGACCCATCCCGGCGATCCTACGGCCCACCGCGCCGGCCCCGCGCCAGGTCACGCCGGCGGACGCCCGCCATGCCGCCGGGGCGGTGCACCGCGCCGGCGGCGCCGCGCCCAGGTCGCCGGGGGCGGCGCCGTGCCAGGTCGCCGCGGGCGGCGCCGTGCCAGGTTGCCGCGGGCGGCGCCGTGTCAGGTTGCCGCGGACGGCGCCGCGTCAGGTTGCCGACGCGCCGGCGATCCGCTCGACGGTGCTCGGATGCGAGTCGAACAGGACGTGCTCGACGGTCGGCGGCGCCACGTCCGCCAGGTTGCGCAACGCCAGCCGGCCCTGCATCGCCACGAACGTGTCCACCTCGCCCGTGACCGCCAGCGCGTGCGCGTCGGCGCGGGCCTCGATCCGGCGCGACACCAGGTTCCCGGCCGGCATCGACACCAGCTGGCCGACCGTGGCCAGCGCGTACAGCAGGCCGATCGAGCGGGGGTCGGCGAAGTCGCGGGCCCCGGACAGCGCCAGCAGCCCGTGCCAGCCGCCCAGCAGGTACAGCGCGCAGGCGGCGAGGGCCGCCCCGACCGCGCCCAGCGCCGTACCCAGCACCACGTCCCGGTAGCGCGCGTGCCCCAGCTCGTGCGCCACGACCAGCCGTACCTCGTCGTCCGGTGCGGCGGACAGCAGCGTGTCGAACACGACGATCCGGCGTGTCGGGCCGAAACCCGACACGTACGCGTTGACGGCCCGGGTACGCCGGGACGCGTCGGCCACCAGCACGGCCCGCACCGGTACGCCGTCCGCGGCGGCCAGCGCCAGCAGTTCGTCCCGCAGCGGCGACGCCGGCATCGGCGTGAACCGGTTGAACAGCGGCTCGACCAGCACCGGGAACACCAGCGACAGCAGTACCGACAGCAGCGCGCCGGCACCCGCCAGCGGCAGCCACCAGCCGCCCGGCCACGCCCCGGTCAGCGCGAAGAACCCCGTCAGCACGCCCCCGCCCAGCACCAGGCCGAGCGCCGCGCCCCGCGCCAGGTCCGCCAGCCAGCCGGCGAACCCCTGCGTGAGCAGCCCGTACCGGCGCAGGATCGTCCGCCGCCACGCCGTCACGGGAAGCCCCACCACCTGCGTCAACGCCCCGACCACCAGGCCACCGACCAGCGCGGTGACCAGCCGGCCGGTACCGAGCGCGTCTCCCACCGCGGCCACGAGGTCACCGCCGACCGGCGTCAGGCCCAGCACCAGCGCGACGGCCAGCTCGACCGCGAGCCGGACGTACCGGCTGGGGCGCAGCTCGCGGTGCAGCCGCCTGCCGCGCGCCACCTCGTCGGACGGCAGCGACTCGCGCGCCGCCGTTCGCGCGGGCCGGGACGGCCGCGCCCACCGCCACGGGACCGCCACCGCGACCAGCACACCGAGCGCGACCAGCAGTACCGCCGCGCCGACCGCCGCACCACGCATCGCCCGCTCCGTCCACCCCGCCGTACCTCGTGCGCGGCCGGGACCGCGACACCCGCGCCACCGGTACGGCGTCGAGCGGTGGCGTGGTTCGCAAGTCTAGGAACGCCCCGCCGCCCCGCCCGCCCCACGACCACCCGGCCGCCGCACCCTGCCCCCGACCCATGCCGCCCTGCCCCCGCCCGAGCCGCCCTGCCCCGACCCGGGCAGCCCTGCCCAGACCGGCGCCGCCCGGCCGGGCCGGCTGCCGCGGCGCGCCCGCCACCGGCCGGGGCGCCGCCGGCAGCCACGCCCGCACCCGACGTCGTGCCGGTGGGCGACGGCGCAGGTCCCGGCCCGTTTCTGGCCGGAAAGTGTCGTACCCCCCGCGTAGCGTGCGCATCGATCCGGGCGAAGACCCGGCGTCCCTGGCAGGGAGACGCGATGATCATCGACTGCGACCGGTGCGCGGTGCGCGGCAAGGCGTGCGCGGACTGCGTGGTGACCGTGCTGCTCGGTCCCCCGCCCGAGCTGGACCTCGACGACGAGGAGCGCCGCGCGCTCGACGTGTTCGCGGAGGCGGGGATGCTGCCCCGGCTGCGCCTGGTGCCCGCCGACCCCCTCGACCGCACGGCCTGACGTCCGAGCCGTCCGACGTCCGCTGGCTAACAGCCGCGCCGCTCAACGGGCGCGGTGCTCGACGGCCGCGGTGCTCGACGGGCGCGGCTCGATGCCCGCGCTGGTCGAGGTTCGCGCCCGCTCCACGTGCACGGTGCTCGACGCTCGCGCTGTCGGAGATTCGCGCTGCTCGTCGGCCGCGCGAACAAGGCGGGTCGTGCGGGCGGCGGGGTCAGGCGCGGGCGAGGCGGCGGATGAGGGTGTGCGCGGACAGCGGATAGGCGCCGTGCCGGCGGGTGCCGTCGGCGACCTCCTTGTCGGAGGAGATCACGACGACGACGCGGCCGTCCGGCTCGGCGCGTACCAGCCGGCGGATCAGCTCGTCGGCGGTCTCGCCCTTCTTGCTGAACAGCACGCGTACGCCGCGCGGCGGTGGCGCGACCCCGTGCACCGGCTCGGCGCCGTCCCACACGCAGGTCACCTCGGCACCGGTACGTGCGGCGAGCGCGCCGAGCGCGCCGACGAGCCGGCTGCGCTGCTGTTCGAGCGACAGCTCGCCGTACCCGGTCTTGGTGACGTTGTAGCCGTCGACGACCATGTGCGCCCGCGGCAGGGCGAGGAGCTGGTCGAGGCGGGCGGGGTCGTCGGAGGCGAGGGCGCGTTCGGCGGCGCGTTCGCCGCCGGGCGCGTCGGCGGTCTCGGCGACGAAGTCGGCGGGTGTCAGGTCGACCGGGTCGAGGGCCAGCTCGCGGACGAGGCCGCGGGCCGCGTTCCGCAGGGTTTCCAGCAGCAGCCAGGCCCGCGCGTCGTCGAACGCGTGTTCCTTGCTGCCGTGCGCCTTGGCGTTGGCCGCGGCGGCCTCGGCGTCGGCGACCCGGGCGCGCAGCCGGCGCAGCTCGGCCTCGTGGTCGCGTTCGGCGCGGGCGGCGCGGCCCCGGTCGGAGCTGAGCGTGTCGAGGGCGCGGCGTTCCCGGCGCTGCGTCTCGCGCAGCTCCTTCTGCACGGCCCGCAGCTCGGCGCGTACGTCGGCCAGCTCGGCGCGCGCCTCGGCCGCCTCGGTCCGCAGCCGCCCCTGGTCGGCGACCGCGGCCGCGCGGGCCTGCTCGGCCCGGTCGGCGCGCTGCTCGGCTTCCTTGATGCGCTGGTCGGTGGCGTCCCGGTCGGCCTCGCTGCGGACCGCCTCGGCGCTGCCGGCGACGAGGTCGATCCAGTTGTCCGGCCGCAGCAGGTACGCCAGGGCGCCGATCTCGACGGGGTCGGCGGCGGCCGGGCTGGTACCGGCGGCGACGGCGGCGGTCATCTCGTCGCCGGCGTCGCGGATGACGCCGGCCACGCGCTGCCGGAACTGTGGGTCGGCGGTGAGCGTGGCGGCGATGCTGGTGGCGCCGAGCCGGGCCCGGCGTTGCGGGGCGAAGCGGGCGATCCGCCGCAGCACGGCCGGTACGTCGTCGGCGGGCAGCCCGCCGAGCACGTTCGCGGCGAGGGTGACGACGCGCTGCCGTACGGGCTCGGGGAGCACGGGGACGAGGGCGGGGTCGTCGGGTGCGGGTCGGGGTTCCTCCGCCGGTACGCCGGCGCTCACCTGATCCACCCGCCCCGCGTGCGGGCAGCCTGGTACGCCACCCCGTCACGAGGGGTGGGCGCGTATGGGCGCTCGGTCATGATCACGTCGCGCCGTGTCCAGGTGCCGCCATGAGGACAGTCTTACATCGCCGGGGCTCCGCGGCACGCCGGCCGCGAACCGTGGAGGCGTCGAGGGCGACTCACGCCGGTCGATACGTCGGGGGCGGCGGGCAGTTTCGTCGTACCCGGTGGCTACCGTGCCGAACGTGCCCGCTGCGCCCACCACGCCCCCACCCGACGGCTTCCACCAGCAGTCCATCGAGGAGCTGGGCCAGCCGCTCGCCGCGACCACGTTCGTGGTGGTCGACCTGGAGACGACCGGCGGTGCCCCGGTCGACGCCGGGATCACCGAGATCGGTGCGGTCAAGGTCCGCGGCGGCGAGCACCTGGGCGAGTTCGCCAGCCTGGTCAATCCGGGCATGGAGATCCCGCCGTTCATCGCCGTGCTGACCGGCATCACCGACGTGATGGTCGCGGAGGCGCCCCGGCTGGAGGAGGCGCTGCCGGCGTTCCTGGAGTTCGCCAAGGGCTCGGTGCTGGTGGCGCACAACGCGCCGTTCGACGTGGGCTTCCTGAAGGCGGCCTGCGCCAAGTTCGGCTACACCTGGCCGGGCTTCCCGGTGGTCGACACGGTGACGCTGGCCCGCCGCACCCTGCTCCGCGACGAGGTGCCGAACTGCAAGCTCGGCACGCTCGCGGCCTACTTCCACGCCCGGACCGAGCCGTGCCACCGCGCACTCGACGACGCCCGCGCCACCGTCGACGTGCTGCACGCCCTGCTCGAACGGCTCGGCGGGCACCGGGTGCACACGCTGTCCGAGCTGACCGAGTTCTCCCGCGCGGTCAGCCCGGTGCAGCGACGCAAGCGCGGCCTCGCCGACAACCTGCCCCACGCCCCCGGGGTGTACGTGTTCCGCGACGCGAAGGACCGCCCGCTCTACGTCGGGACCTCCGGCGACATCGCCACCCGGGTACGCAGCTACTTCACGGCCGCCGAGACCCGGGCCCGGATGACGGAGATGCTGACTGCCGCCGAGCGCGTCGAGGCGCTGGAGTGCGCGCACGCCCTGGAGGCCGGCGTACGGGAGCTGCGGATGATCGCCGCGCACAAGCCGCCGTACAACCGGCGGTCCAAGTTCCCGGAGCGGGTGCACTGGCTGAAGCTCACCGCCGAGGCGTACCCGCGGCTGTCGGTGGTGCGCACGCTGTCCGAGGACGGCGGCAGCTACCTGGGGCCGTTCTCGTCTCGCCGGACCGCCGAGCTGGCCGCCGCCGGGGTGTACGACGCGGTCCCGCTGCGGCAGTGCACGCAGCGCCTGTCCACCCGCAAGGTCAGCCCGGCGTGCGCGCTGGCGGAGATCGGCCGGTGCGCGGCGCCGTGCGAGCACCGCATCGACCCCGAGGCGTACGGGGCGTACGCGGAGACGTTCCGCGATCTCGTGCACGGCGATCCGGCGATGCTGGTGGACCGGCTGCTGGCCCGGATCGGTGACCTCGCCGGCACCCAGCGGTACGAGGAGGCCGCCGTGGTGCGCGGCCGGCTGGTGGCGCTGCTGCGGGCGGCGGTGCGGATGCAGCGGCTGCGGTCGCTGACGGCGCTGCCGGAGCTGTTGGCGGCGCGCCGGGACGCGGTCGGCGGCTGGGAGCTGGCCGTCGTACGGCACGGCCGGCTCGCCGCGGCCGGCACCGCCACGATCGGCGTACATCCGCGTCCGGTGCTCGATGCCCTCCTCGCCACCGCCGAAACGGTACGACCGGGTCCGGGTCCGACGCCGTGCGCGACGGCCGAGGAGACCGAGCGGATCCTGACTTTCCTGGAGCTGCCGGACACCCGGATCGTGGAGGCGACGCCGGCCGGCGCGGCACCGCAGGTGGGCTGGGCGTGCCCGGTCGGGGGTGCCGAGCGGTTCCGTGACCTGCTGCGGAAGGCCGACGCGGCGCGTACCGTGGCGGACCCCTCCGGTGAGTCCGGACTTCCGCGTACGCTACACAGACCCGCCCGCGCCACCGCGTGAGCGGGACGTGCCGTCATCGGGCACTTGGCCGTTCGTTGGTATCCACCGAACGGTCAGGTGTAATTGACTGATCGGTCGAACATCTCGCCGATTACGATCGGTGAAAGGACCCGTCAGACCGCACCAGGTCGGATGAGGAGGTGGCGTTGAGCGTCGGAGCCAACCCCTCATGGGCGGCCGACCCACCAGCCCGGTCCACCGACCAGGCGGCGGAGGCCGGCGCCCCGGACCGCCGTGCCACGGCGCCGCTCTACCGCTGGCTGCGCGCCATGCTGCCGTGGGGCGCCTCCGGCGACGCCGAGACGCCGATCGACAGGCTGGTCCGCGCGCACCGCGGGGCGTACCCGAGGCCCGAGCCGGCGCTGGTGCTCCGCGCGTTCGGGGTCGCGGACCGGATGCACTCCGGGCAGGTGCGGCGCTCCGGCGAGGCGTACATCAGCCATCCGCTGGCGGTCGCGCAGATCCTGGCCGAGCTGGGCATGGACCCGGTGACCCTGGCGGCGGCGCTGCTGCACGACACGGTCGAGGACACCGACTACACGCTGGAGCAGCTGCGTTCCGACTTCGGCACCGAGGTCGCGCTGCTGGTCGACGGGGTGACGAAGCTCGACAAGGTGTTCTTCGGCGACGTGGCCGAGGCGGAGACGATCCGCAAGATGATCGTCGCGGCCGGCCAGGACGTCCGCGTCCTGATCATCAAGCTCGCCGACCGGGTGCACAACATGCGCACCCTGCAGCACAAGTCGCGCAGCTCGCAGATCCGCATCGCGAACGCCACCCAGGACGTGCTGGTACCGCTCGCCGACCGGCTCGGCATCCACATCCTCAAGGCGGAGCTGGAGGACATCGTCCTCCGCACGATCGACCCGGACATGTTCCTGGAGATCGACAAATACCTGACCGAGCGGGCCGACGACGGCGGCTACCTGATGGACGTCATCCGTACCGTGTCCTCGGCGCTGCGCCGGGACCGGATCGACGCCGAGGTGATCCGCCGCTCCCGGCACCACTCGTCGGTCTACCACGAGATGACGTCCGGCCCGCTCCAGGAGCCGAACGACCCGCCCCGCATCGTGATCATCGTGGACGGCCCGCCGACCGACTGCTACGCAGCCCTCGGCACCATGCACGCCCTGTGGCGCCCGGTGCCCGGCCGGTTCAAGGACTTCATCGCCTCCCCCAAGTTCAACCTGTACCAGTCGCTGCACACGACCGTCATGGGTCCGGACCGGCAGCCGGTCGAGGTGATGATCCGCACCGAGGAGATGAACGACACGGCCGAGTTCGGCATCGTCGTCCAGCTCCGCAACGGCACCGCGCCGACCGGCGGCCGGGAGCGCCTCGACTGGCTCCAGTCGCTGCTGGTGTGGGAGCGCGACGCGCTGGCCTCGGCCGAGTTCCTCGACGCGCTCCGATGTGATCTCTCCGAGGACCAGGTGCAGGTGTTCACCACCGGCGGCGAGCGGGTCATCCTCCCGGCCGGCGCCACCCCCGTCGACCTCGCGTACTCGGTGTCCAGCCAGGCCGGCGACCGCCTCATCGGGGCGTACGTGAACGGTCGGCTCGCCCGGCTCTCCACGGTGCTGGAGGACGGCGACGTGGTCGAGGTCATCACGACCAACGCCGGTGACTATCCCGGCCCGTCGAAGGAGTGGCTCGGCTTCGCCCGCAGCGCGAACGCCCGGCTCGCCATCGGCAAGTGGTTCCACCGGTCCGACTCCGAGACCGCCGTCGACACCCTGAACGACCGGATCGACGCCGGCCGGGTCGCCGTCGCCCGCGCGCTGCGCCGCAAGGAGCGCGCCCTCGCCGCCGAGGATCCGCTGGTCAGCACCGCGCACGATCTCGGCTTCCCGGACCTGGACGCGCTGTTCGTCGCGGTGTCCGCGGGCAAGCTGTCCGCCGACGACGTGGTCAACCAGCTCATCGACTCCGTCGACCAGCCCGCCACCCCGGTCAAGGACTGACCCACCGCCAAGATCGACGAACCGGACTCCGGCATTGCGGGACGCACCGTTAGCCTGGGCGCATGACGACTCGGCGTCCGCTCGGCCTCCGCGGGTACGCGCACTTCATCGGCTACCGCGTGTTCTACCGGCTGCCGGGCCGGGTGCGTCGCCGGCTGGTCCGCACGATCACCCCGACGTACACGCTGGGGGCGGTGACGCTGCTGCTGGACGCCGGGAGCGTGCCGGACGGGGTGCCGGGGCACGCGGTGCCGGCGGAGGCGCGGATGCTGCTGCTGCGGCAGCCGCCGGGGTTCGGCTGGTCACTGCCGGGCGGGCTGATCGAGCGCGGCGAGGAGCCGCGTACCTGCGCCGCCCGGGAGCTGGCCGAGGAGACCGGCGTCGAGCTGGCGCCGGACGCGCTGACCCCGGCCGTACCGAACGCGGTGGTCCATCCGCGCGGCCAGTGGGTCGACACGGTGTTCGTGGCGCGGATCGACCCGGCCGAGCATCCCGTGCGCCCGGACGGCGTCGAGGTGCAGGAGGCCCGCTGGTACCCGCTGAGCGACCTGCCGCGGCTCACCCTGCCCACCGCACGCCTCGTCGCCCGGTACGGGATCGGCCCGCTCGCCGACCACAGCGGCGACGTCGACGCGGCGGTCCTCGACCCGCAGCGGTCCTGACCCCGCGTGCGTGAGCTGTGCGCGGTCGTGCTGGCCGCCGGTGAGGGCCGCCGGCTGCGCCCGCTGACCGAGCTGCTGCCGAAGCCGCTGTGCCCGGTGGACGGCGTGCCGCTGCTCGACCGTACGCTCGGCCGGCTCGCGGCCGTCGGCCTCGCCGGGCCCGATCGGGTCGCCGTCAACGCGTGCTACCTGGCCGACGAGATCGCCGCGCACCTCGCCGACCGGGTACGCGTGTCGGTCGAGCCGCCGCCCGCGTTCGGCACCGGCGGGGGCGTCGCGTACCTGCGGGACTGGATCGACGGCCGGGACGTGCTGGTCTGCAACGCGGACGGCTACCTGGCCGGCGGCGCGCCGTACGAGTCGCTGCTCGCCGACCGGGCCGACCACCCCCGGCTGCTGGTGGTACGCGACGAGCGGCGCGGCGACTTCCCCACCGCCGGCCCGCGTACGTGGCGGTTCGCGGGGGCGTCGCTGGCGCCGTGGCCGTTGGTCGCCGCGCTGCCGACCGGCGCCTCCGAGCTGAACGTCCGCTGGCGGCGCGCCGAGGCCGACGGCCGGCTCGACCTGGTGCCGTACGACGGGGTGTTCGTCGACTGCGGTACCCCGGCCGACTACCTCGCCGCGAACCTGCACGCGTCCGGCGGCGCCAGCGTCGTCGGCGCCGGCGCGACGGTCGCCGGGACGCTGACCCGCAGCGTGGTCTGGCCGGGCGCCACGGTCGCCGCCGGCGAGCACCTGACCGACGCGGTACGCGCGACGCGCCCCGACGGCACGCCCCTCACCGTGTACGCGGCCGACCGGCGCACCTGACCGGCGGATACCATGTCCGAGCAGCGCAGGTCAACAGGCGGGAGCACACGGTGATCACCGCGATCGTCCTCATCCAGTGCCAGACCAACTCGATTCCCGAGGTGGCGAAGACGCTGGCCGGCCTGCCGGGTGTCAGCGAGGTCTACTCGACGGCCGGCAACGTCGACCTCATCGCCGTCGTACGGGTGCGCGAGTTCGAGCACATCGCCGACGTGATCGCCGACCGGATCAGCAAGACCGAGGGCGTCGTCGACACGGAGACGCACATCGCGTTCCGCGCGTACTCCCGGCACGACCTGGAGGAGGCGTTCGCGATCGGCTTCGAGGACGCCGACTGAGCGGACCGTCGGTACCGCCGACGGTGACGCGGGCGCGTGCCGCCGCGGCGGCCGCCGGCTTCGGGTTCTCGTGCACCGACGGGGTCGGCCGGCTACTGGCGACGCTCGCCGCCGCGGCCGGTACGGGCCCGGTCGGTGAGGCGGGCACCGGGTACGGCGTGGGTACGGCCTGGCTGCGGTCCGGGCTGGCGGACGACGCCCGGCTGGTCACGGTGGAGCGGGACGCGGCACGGGCGGCGTCGACCGCCGCGCTGTTCGCCGACGATCCGGCCGTCGTGGTCCTCACCGACGACTGGCAAGCGCTTGCCGTCCATGGCCCGTACCGGCTGCTGTTCTGCGACGGCGGGGCGAAGCAGGGCGGACCGGACGCCGTGTACGAGCTGGTCGCGCCGGGCGGCGTGGTGGTGCTGGACGACTTCACGCCGTCGCCCGGCTGGCCGCCGACGTACCGGGGGCGGCCGGACGAGCTGCGGCTGTCCTGGCTGACCGACCCGCGTTTCGTGGCGGTCGAGGTCGGTACGGCGACGGACGCCACAGCCATCGTCGCTACCCGCCGGTAACATGGCGGTATGACACCCGTCGAGACCCGGCACCTGACCCGCGGTCGGGACCGACTCGCGCTGCGCGTCCACCCCACCACCGGCGGCCGGACCGCGCTGCTGCTGCCCGCGATGGGCGTGCCCGCGGCGTACTACGACGGCTTCGCCGCGCAGCTCACCGCCGGCGGCCTGGACGTCGTCGTCGCCGACCTGCGCGGCACCGGCGCCAGCGCCCCGCTGCCCACCCGCGCCAGCCGCCACGGGTACGCCGAGCTCGTCGACGACGTCGCCGCCGTCCTCGCCGAGCTGGGCACCGACGCGCCGCTGCTGATCGGGCACAGCCTCGGCGGCCACGCCGCCGCCCTGCACCTGGCCCTCGGCGGCAGCGGTGCGGGCCTCGCCCTCATCGCCTCCGGTACGCCCTGGAAGCGCTACTACCCCGGTTGGTCCGGCGTCGGCCTGCGCGCCGTCACCCCCGTGATCACCGGACTGTCCGCCGGCCTCGGCTACTGGCCGGGGCACCGGCTCGGCTTCGGCGGCCGGCAGTCCCGCGGCATCATGCGCGACTGGGCGTACGTGGTGCGGACCGGCGACTTTCCCGCCCTCGACGGCATCGACGTCGACGCCCGGCTCGCCGACGTGAAGGTCCCCGTCCTCGGTGTCAGCGTGGAAGGCGACCGGCTCACCCCGGCGCCGACGCTGGACCACTTCACCGACAAGTTCACCGGCACCGCGGTCACCCGGCACCACTACACGACGGCCGAGTCGGGCGCACCGATGAACCATTTCCGCTGGACCCGCGCCGCCGCCCCGCTCATCGCACGCATCCTCGCCTTCGCCGACGCCCTCTGACGACCAGCGCCGGGCCTCGGCGCCCGGCTACAGGTACGGGCGGAGTTCGTCCGCGATCGCGTCGGTCTCGGCCACCGACAGCCGCGGTACGTCGCCCCACTCGGTGCCGCCACCCGGCAGCGTGCCCGCGACGTGGAAGTGCACGTGCGGCACGGTCTGCCGGGCGGGTACGCCGTTGTTCTGCCAGACGCAGATGCCGTCCGGGTCGTGCGCCGCCGACACCAGCCGCGCCGCCCGCTGTACGCCGGCCATCACGGCCGCCGCCTCGGCCGGCGCCAGGTCGAGCACGGTGGCACGGTGCCGTACCGGGATGACGAGCAGGTGGCCGACGCCACGCTGCTCGCGGGTGACCATGATGGCCACCTCGTCGTCCCGGTCCAGGATCGTGTACGGGAAGTCGCCGGCGAGGGTGCCGCAGAAGCTGCACAGCTCGGTCTCGGGAAGCGCGATCGCCACGCCCAGGATCCTGCCCGACGGCCACTCCCGTACGCAAACGACGGGGGCGCCCGCATCAGCGGACGCCCCCGTCGGTCGGGCCGGGGCTACTTCCGGCCGGAGGTGATCTCCTCGCGCTTCGGTGCCGGCGAGACCGGTGCGGCCTCCTCCGGCTTCTCCACCGGGACGAAGAACCCCTTCACCGCCGGGCCGATCGCGCCGATCCGGTTCATCTTCTTCGGCACCACCCAGCCGCGGTACGGCAGCTCCGTGTGGCCGTGCTCGTCCGGCTCGGCCAGCGGCTGGTGCACCTCGACGAACTGCCCGTTGGGCAGCCGCTTGATGATGCCGGTCTCCACGCCGTGGGCCAGGACCTCCCGGTCGTGCTGCTGGAGCCCCAGGCACAGCCGGTACGTCAGGTAGTACGCCAGCGGCGGGATGATGAGGATCCCGATCCGGCCGGCCCAGGTCATCGCGTTGAGGCTGATGTCGAACTTCTGCGCGATCACGTCGTTGCCGCCGGACAGCGTCAGCACCACCCAGAACGCGACGGCCATCGCGCCGAGCCCCGCGCGCAGTGGTACGTCGCGTGGCCGCTGGAGCAGGTTGTGGTGCGCCTTGTCCTTCATGAACCGCTGTTCCAGGAACGGGTACAGCAGGCCCAACATCACCATGATCCCCGGCAGCACCACCGTCGGCCAGAAGACCGGCGGCACCGTGTACCCGTGGTTGAACAGGTGGATCCGGATCTCCCACGGCGGCATCAGACGGGTCGAACCGTCCAGGAACATGACGTACCAGTCGGGCTGCGAGGCCGACGACACGACCGCGGCCTTGTACGGGCCGAACAGCCAGATCGGGTTGATCTGGACGAGGCCGCCGAGCAGCGCCAGCACCCCGAACACGATCATGAAGAAGCCGCCGCCCTTGGCCGCGAAGCCGGGGAACATGCGGTGTCCGACCACGTTGTGTTCCGTCCGGCCGGGGCCGGGCCACTGGGTGTGCTTCTGCTTGACCAACAGCGCCATGTGCACCGTGATCAGGGCCAGGATGATGCCCGGAATCAGGAACACGTGCCCGATGTAGAGCAGGCTGAAGATCCGGTCCCCGCCCGGGAACTCACCGCCGAAGACCGCGAACGACACCCAGGTGCCGATCACCGGGATCGACAGCATGATCGCGTCCGCGATGCGCAGGCCGGTGCCGGACAGCGCGTCGTCCGGCAGCGAGTAGCCGGCGAAGCCCTCCAGGAAACCGATCCAGAACAGCAGGAAGCCGACCATCCAGTTCAACTCACGCGGGCGCCGGAACGCGCCGGTGAAGAAGGTCCGGAGCATGTGCACCACGATCGCGGCCATGAACAGCAGCGCCGCCCAGTGGTGGATCTGCCGCAGGACCAGACCGCCGCGTACGTCGAACGACAGGTTCAGCGACGACGCGTACGCCTGGGACATCTTGATGCCCTGAAGCGGCACGTACGAGCCGTGGTAGACGACCTCGGCCGACGACGGCGTGAAGAAGAAGGCCAGGAACGTACCGGTCAGCAGCAGGACGATGAACGAGTACAGCGCGATCTCGCCCAGCATGAACGACCAGTGGTCCGGGAAGACCTTGTTGAACAGCTTGCGCAGCGGGCTCGCACCGGCCAGTCGCTGGTCCGCCCAGTCGGCGACCTGCGCGGGTGCCTCTTTGGGGTTGAAATTCGGACGCTTCATGGCCGCTCCCAGAAGCCCGGACCGATCGGAACCTTGTAGTCCGAGGTGGCGACGAAGTAACCGTCATTGTCCACCGTAATCGGCAGCTGCGGAAGCCGCCGGGTGGCCGGACCGAAGATCGGGCGAGCGTTGTTGGTGATGTCGAACTGCGACTGGTGACACGGGCAGAGCAGCCGGTTGGTCTGCTGCTCGTACAGGCTGGCGGGGCAGCCGGCGTGGGTGCAGATCTTCGAGTACGCGACGTAGTTCTGCCACTGCGCGCCCTTGTTGATCGGCAGCGCGTTGTCCCGCGTGGTCGCGGCGTCGTCGGCGCGCAGGTGGATCAGCAGCGTCGGCGAGTCCGCGTACTTGTTGGAGTTGCCCTCGGGGATCGCCGGGAACACCGTGATCTGGCCGCCGGCGCTGACGTCCTCGGGCCGCACCAGGGTGCCGTCGTCGTGCATGAGCCGGACACCCTTCTTCCACGCCGTGGTCAGCAGGTCCGACTTGTGGTTCTTGATCAGGGCACCGAGCGGCATGATCGCGGCGACGCCGACCGGGGCGAGCCCCAGCGCGACCGCGCCCTTCAGCAGCGGCCGGCGCTTGATGCCCAGCTCGTCCACCATGCTCAGCGCGGTGGCCGCGGTCATCTTGCGCTCGACGTCCGGGGACGCGCCGTCGTGCCGGCGCTCCACCGAGACCTCCTCGGGCATCAACTTCTTCGCCCAGGTGATGATCGCGATGCCGATGAACAGCAGCGCGAGCCCCAGGGTCAGGCCCAGCACCGGGGTGTACCACTTGTTGATGTTCGACCCGGCCTTGTACTGCCACGGCCAGGCGACGTACGCGACGATGAAGGCCAGCGCGGCCAGCCCGACGATCGCGAAGCAGAGCGCGACGAAGCGGACGACGCGCTTCTCCTCCTTGCTACCGGGCTGCTGGAAACGCGGCTCGTAGTGCACGATCTCCACGCCGTCCCGGCGGGCACCCTCGCGTACCAGGTCGAAGCGGGTGAGCTTCGGGTCGTCCGGGTCGAACTCCGGCGCCTCGCGCTCGGTGTCCGTACTGCTCATGACTTCCCCGCAATCCACAACGTGGCGAACAGCAGCGACGTGATGCCGATCAGGAAGATCGCCAGGCCCTCCGTCGTCGGGCCGAGGGCGCCGATGTTCCAGCCGCCCGGGTCCTGGTCCGACTTCATGTTCTGGACGTAGGCGATGATGTCCATCTTTTCCTGCGGCGTCAGCTGGTTGTCACCGAAGACCGGCATGTTCTGCGGGCCGGTCAGCATCGCCGCGTAGATCTGGCGGTCGGTGGCCGGCTTCAGGCTCGGCGCGAACTTGCCGGAGGACAGCGCGCCACCGCCGGCCGAGAAGCCGTGGCAGGACGAGCAGTTCACCCGGTACAGCTCGCCACCGGCGGCGAGGTCACCCTTGCGCAGGTTGCCGTCGGGCAGCTGCGGCCCGCCACCCAGCTCCTGGATGTACTGGCCGATCTGCTTGGCCTGGGTGTCGTCGAACTTCGGCGGCTTGCGCTGCGCCTGCGCCTCCTGGCGACCCATCGGCATCCGACCCGTGGTCACCTGGAACTCGACGGCCGCCGACCCGACGCCGATCAGGCTCGGGCCGCGGTCCTTGACCCCTTCGGCGTTGCGGCCGTGGCACGAGATGCAGCTCGTGTCGTACAGCTGCTGGCCGTGCTGGGCGGCCGCCGACAGGGGCTGCTTCGGCGTGTCGTCCGCCTGGCTGGACGGGGCGAAGGCCGTGTACACCCCGCCGGCGAGCGCCAGCGCGGCGACGAGCCGGGCCGCCGTGCCCAGCTTGCGGCGGAGCCCGCCCTTACGACGCGAATCCTGACGAGCAGCCGTCATGGGGTGGCCTCCGGAGTCGGCACCGCACCTGGGGCGGAGCAGGCCGCCGCGCGTTGCACTGTCATGGCCTCACCTTGCGGGTCGGGCGACGCCGGCCGAAGTACTTACCGGCGCCGGTCAATTCACTTGGGGTATCGATCGCCGACGTCACTTCAGGATGTAGATCATGCTGAACAGCGCGATCCACACGACGTCGACGAAGTGCCAGTAGTACGACACCACGATGGCCGCAGTGGCCTGCGCCGGCGTGAACTTCGACAGCGTGGTCCTGATCATGTAGATCAGGAACGCGATCAGTCCGCCGGTGACGTGCAGGCCGTGGAACCCGGTGGTCAGGAAGAACATCGAGCCGTAGCCGTCGGTGTTGAGCTTGAGGCCCTCGCCGTACAGGTTGTGGTACTCGTTGAGCTGCCCGAGGACGAAGACCAGGCCCATGATGAACGTGATCGAGAACCACCGGCGCAGCCCGTAGACGTTGCCGCGCTCGGCCGCGAACACGCCGAACTGGCAGGTCACGGACGACAACACCAGGATGATGGTGTTGCCCAGCGCGTACGGGACGTCGAGGGTCTGGGTGTGGTGCTCCCAGAGACCGGGGGCAGCGGCGCGGATCGAGAAGTACATCGCGAAGAGCGCCGCGAAGAACATGAGCTCGCTGGAGAGCCACACGATCACGCCTACGCTGACCATGTTGGGCCTGGTCAGCGAGTGGATCCGACTCTGCTCGATAGCGGGGGCCGCAGTCACGCCGGACATTATTGCCCCTCCGAGGTCGGCACCGACCGCCGGGTCTGGCCCGCCGCCGTCGTGCCACTCCCACCGCGGCTGTCCGTCCCCATGCGGGACCTCCTGTTCTGAGCCCGTACGCGCCCACGACGTACCGATCCGCCCCCGTCGGTACCCCCTAGCCTGCCTCGGACACACCGCCGCGGGGCGAAAATCACGGGAACGCGGGCGCGCGCGGTGCGACACCGGTCGGCGAGTACGATCCGTGGCGTCCGGCCAGCACATATTGCGGGAGCGTCGAAGACATGGCCAACGCACAGCAGCCGACCACTCGTACCGTCCTGCTCTACAGCGACGACGAGAAGGTCCGGGAGCGGATGCGGCTGGCGATCGGCGCCCGCCCCGCCGCCGACCTGGCGGTCACCTTCGTCGAGTGCGCCGACCAGCGCGACGTGATCCGGCACGCCGACGAGCACGACGTCGACCTGCTCCTGCTGGACGGCGAGGCCTGGCCCGCCGGCGGCATCGGGATCGCGCACCAGGTCAAGGAGGAGGTCCTCGACCCGCCGGTGACGGTCGTCGTCGTCGGCCGGGACGCGGACCGATGGCTCGCCGCCTGGTCCCTCGCGGACGCCGTACTCGCCCACCCGCTGGACCCGGTGACCACCGCCGAGACGCTCGCCGACCTGCTGCGGCAGCAGCGCGACGGCCGGGTCGCCACGAACCGTTAGAGGGGCCCGACATGGCCGATCGGACCTGGTCGGTACTGCTGTCCGCGTTGCTGTCCGGTGAGTCGCTGGCCACCGAGGACACGGCCTGGGCGATGGACGAGATCATGGCCGGCAACGCGACGGGCGCACAGATCGCCGCGTTCGCGGTCGCGCTGCGGGCCAAGGGCGAGACGGCCGCCGAGGTCGCCGGGCTGGTCGAGATGATGCTCGACAACGCCGAGCGCCTCGACCTGACCGGGACCGGCGAGCTCGCCGACGCCGCCGACATCGTCGGTACCGGCGGGGACGGCGCGCACACCGTGAACATCTCGACGATGGCCGCGATCATCGTGGCCGGCGCCGGCGTACCGGTGGTGAAGCACGGCAACCGCGCCGCGTCCTCGCGCTGCGGCTCCGCCGACCTGCTGGAGGCCCTCGGCGTACCACTGGAGCTGGGGCCGGCCGACGTGGCCCGGTGCGTACGCGAGGCGGGCATCGGGTTCTGCTTCGCCGCCCGCTTCCACCCCGGCTACCGGTACGTGGGTGCGCCGCGGCGGGAGATCGGCGTACCGACGGTGTTCAACTTCCTGGGCCCGCTGACGAACCCGGCGACGCCGCGGTCGGTCGCGGCCGGCTGCGCGGACCTGCGCATGGCGCCGGTGCTCGCCGCGGTGCTGGCCGAGCGCGGCTGCTCGGCGCTGGTGCTGCGCGGCGAGGACGGGCTGGACGAGTTCACCACCACGGCGCCGACCCGGATGTGGGTCGCTGTGGGCGGCACGGTGACCGAGACCGTGGTGCACGCCGGTGACCTGGGCGTGGCGCCGGCGACACCGGCGGACCTGCGCGGCGCCGACGCGGCGTACAACTCGGCGGTGGCGCGGCGGGTGCTGGCGGGCGAGCGGGGGCCGGTCCGGGACGCGGTGCTGATCAACGCGGCGGCGGCGATCGCGGCGTACCGGGGGCTGTCCGGGGACCTGACCGAGGCGCTGGCGGACGGGCTGGCGGCGGCGGCCACCTCGGTCGACTCGGGCGCGGCGGCGGCCACCCTGGATCGCTGGGTCCAGGTCGCCACGGCCTGACCACGTACGAGGGTTTTTCACGTCGCTTTCCGCCCCGGCTGGCAGAAATGTCCGCATTGTGGGATGGAACGGGCGCGGTCCTCGGTGGCGTTCCGCCGATGTCTCTCGCAAAATGGTGCGATGCCGACCGAACGCCACGACAAGCTGGTACGTGACCGGATCCCCGAGATCGTGACAGCTTCCGGTGCCCGTCCGGAGACACGCGTCGCCGACCCGGAGGAGTACCGCGCGCTGCTGCGCGCGAAGCTCGTCGAGGAGGTGTACGAGTTCCTCGAGGACGAGAACCCCGCGGAGCTGGTGGACATCCTCGAGGTCGTACGCGCGCTCGCCACCGACCTGTCAACCGCGCCCGGCGAGCTGGAGCGCATGCGGGAGAAGAAGGCCGGCGAGCGCGGCGCGTTCACCGAGCGCATCGTCCTCTGCGCCGTCCACACCTGATCCCGCACGCCGGTACGGTGGGTCGATGCCGATCCCCACGCCCGCCGCGGCGCTGTCGGAGACGTTCCTGCGTACCGTCGACGACGCCGCGCCCGGCCTCGTCGAGGGCCTGTACCTGGTGGGTTCGGTCGCGCTGGACGACTTCCACGACGGCGCCAGCGACGTCGACTTCGTCGCCGTCACGGCCCGACGCCCGGACGCCGACGGGCTCGCGGCTCTGGCCGCGGCGCACACCGCCGTACGGGCGGCGTACCCGCGGCCGGCGTTCGAAGGTACCCATCTGACCTGGGCCGACCTGGCCGGCGCGCCCGACGACTGTGCGGACGCGCCGGACTCGTTCGCCGGGGAGTTCCATCCGGCGTCGCGGTTCGCGCTGTCGCCGGTGACCTGGCACGAGCTGGCCACCGCCGGGGTCGCGGTCCGCGGGCCGCAGTCGTCCACTGTGGACGTCTGGACCGACTGGCCGGCGCTGCACGCGTTCACCGTCGACAACCTCACGTCGTACTGGCGCGGCTGGCACGCGACGTACTCCGCCGCGCCGGAGACCACACCGGAGCAGGTCACGTGGGCGGCGTGCTGGGCCGTGCTCGGGGTGAGCCGGCTGCACCGGCAGATGTCCTTCGGCGGGCTCGCCACCAAGTGCGACGGCGGCGGGCACGCGCTGTCCGCGTTCGGCGGGCGCTGGCACCCGCTGGTCGTCGACGCCCTCGGCATCCGCGCCGGCCACCCCTCCCGGTACGGCCCGGCCGAGGTGCTGCGCCGCGACACGCTCGACTTCCTCGACATGGCCGTCGAGTCGGGGCTGGCGCTCGGATGATCCACGTCGGCCCGGTCGCCACCGACGACGAACGCCTCGCGTCGCTGCTCGGCGACGTACCCGACGGCACCCGCTTCCTGCTGGCCACCCGGTCGGGCGTACCGGTCGGATGCTGCGGCCTCGCCGCGGCCGGGCACGGGGTGGTACGGATCGATCCGCTCGTCGCGGCGGACGGCGTGACCGGCGTCGAACGCGCGCTGCTCGCCGCCGCCGAACGGCTCGCCGCCCGCCTCGGCGCGCACACCGTCGTCCTCGCAGAGGGCCGGCCCGGCATCGAGGTCGCCGGCTACAGTCCCGGCCCCGACGGGTACGCGAAGGGGCTCTGACCAGCGGTCAGGCGACCTTGACGGCGCCGCCGTCGATCCGGTAGTCGGCGCCGGCCACGCTGCCGGCCAGCGGCGACGCCAGGTACGCCACCAGCGACGCGACCTCGTCCGGCTCGATCAGCCGGCCCGTCGTCAGTCCGGCGCCGGCAGGCAGGCCGGCCAGCAACTCCTCGTGCGACACGCCCATGGCGGCGGCGACGGCCGCGCCGTACCCCGCCGGGTCGACCCACAGCGCGGTACGCACCGGCCCCGGCGAGACCGTGTTGACGCGCACGCCGCGCGGGCCGAACTCCTCCGCCAGCGCCTTGCCGAACGCGGTCAGCGCCGCCTTGGCCGTGGTGTACGTGATCGGGCCGTCCGCCGGCTGCCGCGCGCCGATCGACGAGACCGTCACGATCGCGCCCCGCCGGCGCAGCAGGCTCGGCAGCGCGGCCCGGGTGGTACGCACGGCACTGAGGAAGTTGATCCCCAGCGCCTGCTGCCACGCCGCGTCGTCGAAGCCGAGGAACCCGTCGGTCTGGCCCTCGCCGCTGTCCCCGCCACCGACGTTGTTGACCAGCACGTCGATCTCGCCCAGCTCGGCGAGCGCCCGCTCCACCGCCCGCGCCGCGCCGTCGGCCGTGGACAGGTCGGCGACCACCGCCTCGGCACCCGTGGCGGCCAGCTCCGGCGACGCGGTACGCGCCGCGCCGACCACCCGCATCCCCTCGGCACGCAGCGCCGCCACGATCGCCAGACCGATCCCCCGGCTCGCGCCCGTCACCAGCGCCGTCTTCCCCGCCAACCCCAGGTCCATGTGTCCTCCAAGATGCATCAAGTGCGATGCAGTCAACGTACGACATGCATCAGCAATGATGCAAGTAGAGTGGGAGTCGCCACGCTGGTGTTACTGTTCCGCGGGAGGTAGGGACGTGGAACGGACCAAACGCGCCGACACCGAGCGGACCGAGCAGGCGATCCTGCGCGCCGCCGAACGGGTCCTCGCCGACGACCCCGCGGCCAGCATGGAGCGCATCGCCGCCGCGTCCGGCGTCGCGCGTACGACCGTGCACCGGCGCTTCGCGACCCGCGACGCGCTGCTCGACGCGCTGTCGGTGTGGGCGGCCCGGCAGTTCGCCGCCGCCGTCGACGCGGTGCCCGACGCCGCGCCGCCACTCGTCGAGCTCCACCAGGCCACCGCGAACGTGCTACGCGTCAAGCTCGGCTGGGGCTTCGCGATGAGCCGCCCCACCGCGAACGCCGAGGTCGCCGCCGTGCACGCACACGTACTCGACCGGTGCGTCGCGATGTTCGGCCGCGCCCGCGACGCCGGCGTACTGCGGGCCGACGTCGAGGTCGACTGGGCCCGCCGGGTGTACTACGGGCTCATCCACGAGACCGCCGACCGCCGCGACGACACCGCCGACGTCGACACCCTCGCCGCCCGCATCGTCGACACCCTCCTCCACGGCATCGGCACCTGACCGCCACCCGCGCGAGTCGGGGCCCGTGGTACGGCCGCTCCCGGCGGGGCGGCGGGTGGCTCGCGCGGGGGAGGTTCGCCGGCCGGCGCGGCCGGAACCTGGAGACGATCCGATCTTCAGGAGGTTCCCGAGATGACAACGCATCCCGCGTACCGACCCGCCACCCTCGCCGCGCTGTGGTCCGCCACGGGCGTGCTGCTCGGCGTCCTGTGGCTCGCCGTACCGGGCGCCTACGGGTTCGACCGCGCCGACGAGCGCGGCCTGTCACTGATCGGCGGCGTACCGGCCGGGGTGGCCGGCGCGGTGCTGGTCGTGCTGAGCCTGGCCGGCCTCGCCGCCGCCCTGCTCGCCCGCCGCGACGTCGGCGGCGGCCCCGACACCCCACTCGACGCGCGCGGCCCGCTCGGTGCCAGCGGCCGGCTCGGCCCCGCCGGACGGGTGGCGGTGCTGGTGGTAGCGGCGCTGAACGCGGTGACGTTCCTGGTCGTCGTGCCGGACGCGCGCGCACTGGTCCTCGCCGGGTACGCGTGCGCCCTGCTCGGACCGCCCGCCGTCCTCGTCCTGCTCGCGGTCGGCGCGGTACGCGGCACGGTCAGCCGCGTCGCCGTCCTCGTGGTGTTCGGCGCGCTCGGCGTCGCCCTCGGGCTGGGCGGCGGGCGGATCCTCGCCGGGCTCGGCGGCGACGTGGTCGCCGGCTTCCGCGCCAACGTCCACATCGGACACCTGTACGTTTTGCTCTCCCTGGCCGGCGGCGTCAGCTGGGCCGCAACCCTCGTCGGGTACGCCCGCCGGCGTCGTCACACACCGACCGGCCGCGCCGGGCGGGTCGCCACGGTCGTCGCCGCGCTCTGCCCCGTGCCGTACGTGTTGATCCGGGCGACGTGGCTGACCCCGTGGCCGCTGCTCATGACGGCGCGGGAGCTGGCCGCCCAGCCCGCGCTGCGCGTCATGGGCCTCTGCCTCGGCGCCGCCGCTGCCGGCGGCGCCGTACTCACCGTCGGCCTGATCCGCCCGTGGGGCGAGGTCTTCCCCCGCTGGATCCCGGTACTCGGCGGGAGGCGGGTGCCGATCGTCGCGGCCGTCGTACCGGGGCTCACCGTCGCGGCGCTCGTCACCGCGGCCGGGCCGTCGATGGTCCGCATCGCGGTCGACTCCGGCCGGTATGCGGAGGCGCTGCTGTTCCCGTTCCCGGTCTGGGGGCCGGCGCTCGCCGTCGCCACGCTGGCGTACCGGAGCCGGCGGCGCGCGGCGCTCGTCACCGCCTGACCGACACGCCGTGCCACGTCCCCGGCCCCCGCCGCCGGACGTGGCACGGTCGGACGCATGGAGGAGATCGCGTACTGCTCGGACTGCCGCGCCGAACGGATCTTCGAACGGCCGGACTGCCCGGACGGCCACGGCGCCGACTGCCCCGAGCGCTGCTGCACCCACTGCGGCGCCGCCGTCCTCCTCGACCCGCCCTACCCCCTGCGCCGCCGGCCCTCGGCCCGCCGCGCCGCCTGACAACGAAAAGACCCGCCCTGTGGGCGGGTCTTTGTCGCGATCGTGAGGTCGGGGCGCCGACTACTCGTGGCCGTGGACCTTGCGCGTTCCCGTGTAGTACTCGAAGACGAAGCCGCAGACGGCCAGGATCACGCCGACCAGGCCGGCGATCAGCAGCCAGACCTGCCAGAAGACGACGCCGAGGCCGGCCACCGCGGCGGTCAGCGCCAGGCCGAACGGCCAGTAGCTGCCGGGGCTGAAGAAGCCGATCTCGCCGGCGCCCTCCGCGATCTCCGCGTCCTCCCGGTCCTCCGGGCGCGGCTCCATGCGGCGGGCGATGAAGGCGAAGTACAGCCCGCACATGAGCAGCAGCAGCATCGACAGGATCAGCGCGACCACGCCGATGACCTCGACGTGCCCGGTGGAGGCGTGCGTCCACCACCCGTACACGACCGCGGCGACGGCGAGGAACACCGCGACGAGGTTGAAGATTCGGGACTCGGTCTTCATGTCAACTCGCCTTCCGCGACGTGCGGTCGGTGTTGAACGGGTGCGTGGTCGTCGCGAGCGGCGCCTGACCGATGTCCTTCAGCGCGTCCGGGGTGGACATCCCCTTCTGCTTGTCCTGCAAGAACTTCTGATAGTCGGTCCAGCTCACGGCGCGCAGCTCGAAGTTCATCTGCGAGTGGTACGTGCCGCACAGCTCGGCGCACCGTCCCACGTACGCGCCTTCCTTCTCGACGGTGACCTCGAAGGAGTTCGTCGTGGGCCTCGGGAAGACGTCCCGCTTGAACAGCAGCTCCGGCACCCAGAACGAGTGGATGACGTCCTGGCTCGTCTCGTTGAACCGGATCTTCTTGTGCGTCGGGACCACGAGCACCGGGATGTAGTCGCTCGACCCGGTCGTCTGCACCGGCTGCCCGTTGGTGGACTTGGCGTCCGGGTACTGGAACTGCCAGTTCCACTTGAAGGCGACGATGTCGACGGTGGCGTCGGGGTTCTTCGTCTCCTTGTTCACGTACGACTCGGTGATCGCCGTGTAGTAGAAGAGGACCGCGATCGCGAAGAACGGGACGATCGAGTACACCAGCTCGATGGGCAGGTTGTACCGGGTCTGCACCGGGAGCTGCTCGCCACGCTTGCGGTAGCGGATGATGCACCAGAAGATCAGGCCCCACACGAGTACGCCGACGGCGAGCGCGGCGATCGTGGACCCGATCCACATGTTGTACATCTGGTGGGCCTGCGGCGTGATCCCGCCGTGGGGCCAGCCGAAGGCGAACGCGTCCTTGGCCGAGCAGCCCGCGAGCGACGCGAGCAGCGCCGCACCACTGGCTGTGACGGCGACGAGTCGCCGGGCGCCGAACCTGCGGTGGGACCCGTGGCTGGCGCGAGCGGAGTCTGATGGACCTGCGACCACCTGCTCCTGCCTTCCTCTGCGGTGACGAATCCTCGGCCGTCACAATGCGGCGACCGCCGGGACATGGTGAAACGACTGCTGTCCCCGACGGTCGGAAGATTACTCGACCTGCACCGGCCGCACGCCGATGGGGTACGAACGTCCGTCCATGGTGGTTGGGGGAATTTCGGCACCGGGCGAGGTGATCGCACCGGTGCCGGTGCGGCTACTGCGGCAGGTGCGGCTGCACCACGTCGGCGCAGTCGTCCCCGTACGACTCGGCCAGGCGGGTGGTGAAGTCGGTCGACTTCACCACGTACTCCTGGGTACCGATGGTCTCCAGGACGAGGGTGGCGAGCATGCTGCCGACCTGCGCGGCCCGCTCCAGCGGCAGGTCCCACGACAGCCCGGCGAAGAACCCGGCCCGGAAGCCGTCGCCGACGCCGGTCGGGTCGTGCGCCGCGATCTCCTTCGCCACCGGTACGTGGATCGGCTCGATGCCCTTGCCGGTGATCCGCGCGCCGTCCTTGCTGAGCGTGGTGACCTGGACACCGACCCGGTCGAGGATCTCGGCCTCGGTCAGCCCGGTCTTCTGCTCCAGCAGGCTCTTCTCGTAGTCGTTGGTGAGCAGGAAGTCGGCGCCGTCGATGAGCCGGATCGCGTCCGGCCCGGACATCCGGGCGAGCTGCTGCGACGGGTCGGCGGCGAAGCGCAGCCCGCGCGAGCGGCACTCGTCGGAGTGCCGCAGCATGCCCTCCGGGTCGTCGGCGCCGACCAGGACCAGGTCGAGGCCGTCGAGCCGGTCCACGACGGGCTTCAGCTCGATGTTGCGCGCCTCGGCCATCGCACCCGCGTAGAACGAGGCGATCTGGCACATGTCCTCGTCGGTGGTGCAGACGAAGCGGGCGGTGTGCGCGGTCTCCGACACGTACACCGAGTCGCAGTCGACGCCGTGCCGCTCCAGCCAGCCGCGGTAGTCGGCGAAGTCGGTGCCGACCGCCCCCACCAGCACGGGGTTCAGGCCGAGCTGCGCCATCCCGAAGGCGATGTTGGCGGCGACGCCGCCGCGGCGTACCTCCAGCTCGTCGACCAGGAACGACAGCGACACCTGGTGCAGCTGGTCGGGCAGCAACTGGTCGGCGAACCGACCCGGGAAGTGCATCAGGTGGTCGGTGGCGATCGATCCAGCGACGGCGATCTTCATGACGGAACCTTCCGGACGGTTACCTCTCGGCCAACTGGGCGCCGCGCCAGAGTACCGGCAGTTCTTCACGCGTTCACGCCCCGCCGCCGCGAACCGTACCCGACAAAAACGGCAGCGCCGACCGGGTCAGGCCGACGCGCGGCGTTCGAGGCGCGCACCGTAGCTCACGTGCCAGCCGGCCACCGCGACGAGTATCCAGACCAGCGCCACGCCGGGCAGTGCCGCGCCGAGCACGCCGAGGCCGAGCGTCAGCACCAGCCCGGGCACGCCCGCCACCAGCAGCCAGTGCGTACGCCCGGCGCGCGGCGCGCCGAGCACGCCCGACAGGCCCCACGCCGCGAGGCCACCGCACAGCAGCCACCGGTCGGCGGCCGGCGCGTGCCCGACCGGGTGGGCGACGAGGCCGCCGAGCCCGACGGCGAGCGCGGTGATGCCGGCGGCGGTGAGGAAGTGCAGCGGCATCGCCAGGCGTACCGGGAGCATCCCGCCGCCGCCGACCAGGCCGTACCGGAACATCGGCCACCAGATGCCGGCGAGCAGCGCGAAACCGCCCAGCGCGGCACCGATCAGGGCGGGCGTCCACGGCAGCTCCGCCGCCGCCGACACGACCTGGAGTACCGCCTCGCCGAGCACGATGATCAGGAAGAGGCCGAGCCGCTCGGCCAGGTGCGGCAGGTCCAGCTCCGCCGGTCGCGGCAGGACGGCGGACATGTCCGGCGCCGCGCGACCCTCCCGTTCGGCCTGCTGGTCGATCAGCCGCTGGGCGAACCGCGGCACCCGCCGCTCCTGCACGGCGAGCAGCGGCAGCAGGATGTCGAGGGCGAGGCCGACGGCCCAGAGCACGTACCGGCCGGGCGGATGGACCCAGATCGAGATCACCCAGGGCACCACACCGATCAGGCCCTGTACGGACGGCCAGGCGGTCAGGTGCGTCCCGGTGGCCTGCCAGGTACGCGAGCCGAGCCCGCGGACCACCGCGTACGTGGCGATGAAGACGACGGTGCGCGGCCCGGTCGCCTCGGGTATCGCCGCGGCCATGATCGCGATGACGAACATCGCGGCGAGCATCGACCGGCGCCGGGTGCGTTCACGGGCGACGTTGGCGTACAGGGTGAAGGCCGACCAGGACAGCCAGACGGCCAGGTAGAGCAGGACGAACAGGCCGACGTCGGCGAGACCCGGCTCGCCGTGCAGGCGGTGCGCCAGTTGCGCGACGGCCGCGACGGCGACCAGGTCGAAGAACAGCTCAAGCCAGCTCGCGTGCCGCCCGACCGCGGACCCCTTCGTACTCACAGCCGACGATCATGTCAGCCGGAGCCGGCGCTGACCAGCGCGTACGCGAAAGGCGCGGAGCACCCAGGTGCCCCGCGCCTTTCGTCCGTCGATCAGTGGAACGAGTCGCCGCAGGCGCAGGAACCCGTCGCGTTGGGGTTGTCGATCGTGAAGCCCTGGCGGTCGATGCGGTCGACGAAGTCGATCGTGGCGCCCGACAGGTAGGGCACGCTCATGCGGTCGACGACGACCTGGACGCCGCCGAAGTCCTTCACGACGTCGCCGTCGAGCGAACGCTCGTCGAAGAACAGCTGGTATCGCAGGCCGGAACAGCCGCCCGGCTGGACCGCCACCCGCAGCCGCAGGTCGTCGCGGCCCTCCTGGTCGAGCAGCGCCTTGACCTTCTCCGCCGCGCCGTCGGTGATGATGATGCCGTCGGTCGTCGTCTCGGTGGTCTGCTGAACAGTCACGTGGTGCTCCCTGCGCCGGTCGGTCGTGTCGTCGCTGTCCGCCCGGGACGCCCACCGGGGCATCCCTGGCCGTGCGGGCCCACTCGGCCCACCTGCCACTTGGCGTGAACAACGGCGCCGTGGGCATGCATTCCCATAGTGGCACAGCGACAGCGGTACGCCAGTGAGCTGCCCCGCACTCACGAGCTCACAGCGGGTATGTCCGGTTCGCCGCCGAAGCACCCGGCCCAGGGCGACCACCGCGCGGCGTCAGCGCCACTGGGTGGCGACGCGGGCGGCGAGCGCGCGCAGCCCCGCGGCCGGCTCCGCCATCGCCGGCTCGACCCCACCCACCTGCTCGACCACCGAGTACGCCGCCTCGATGCCGGCGGCGGCCGTCTCCCGCCGCCCGACGTCGACCCGCCCGGCGAGGACCAGGCACGGTACGCCGCGCTCCGCGGCGGCGGCCGCGACGACCGCGGGCAGCTTGCCGCGCAGCGACTGGAAGTCGAACGAGCCCTCCCCCGTCACAACCAGGTCGCAGGCGTCGAGCGCGGCGTCCAGCCCGACCGCCGTACGCACCAGCCCGGCGCCGGACTCACGGCGCCCACCGAGCGCGTACAGGGCGGCGCCGAGGCCGCCGGCCGCGCCGGCGCCGGGCAGCGCGGCGACATCCGCCGGGCAGTCCGGCAGCGCGCCGGCCAGGACCTCGGCGTACCGGGTGAGGGCGGTGTCGAGGAGCAGGACGTCGGCCCGGTCGGCGCCCTTCTGCGGGCCGAACACCGAACTCGCCCCGTGCAGCCCGGTCAGCGGGTTGTCCACGTCGGTCGCCGCGACCAGCGCCAGCCCGCGCAGCCGCGGTACGCCGGACAGGCCGGTGACGTGCGCCAACGCCGCCCCGCCGTACGGCAGGACGCGGCCCGTGTCGTCGACCGGCGGGGCGCCGAGCGCGGCGAGCATCCCGGCGCCGGCGTCGTTGGTGGCGGACCCGCCGAGCCCGACGACCGCGGTACGCGCGCCGGTCTCGGCCGCGGCGGCCAGCAGCAGCCCCAGCCCGTACGACGTGGTGACCTTCGGGTCGCGCTCGGACTCGGTGAGCAGGTGCAGGCCGCAGGACTGGGCGCTCTCCACGTACACGGTGTCGCCGACGACGAGGAGCCAGCCGTCGACGGGGCGGCCGAGCGGGTCGGCGGTGCGTACCGGGACGCGGGTGCCGTCGAGGCAGGCGTCCAGTACGTCGAGGAAGCCGGGGCCGCCGTCGGCGAGCGGCCGGCGGTCGACGGTGGCGTCGGGCGCGGCGTCGTGCCAGCCGGCCGCGATCGCGTCGGCCGCCTCGGGCGCGGTCAACGTCCCGGCGAACTTGTCGGGGCAGATCAGTACGCGCATGGGCGACAGTCAACCGCACGTCCGTTGGGTCGTACCACTGCCGGGTGACGCGCTTCCTGTAGTCAGCGCGCGCGACGCCCGATCTGAGCGGACAGTGAGGAGAGGTCCCACCCGGTATCCGGCGGAAGTCGACCAGCTCCGCAGCGGCGTCCGACGGTTCACGGTTTGGCGGACTCATCGCGTACCACCAGGTCCGCGGGGGTCCGCCGGGTTACGACGAGTGGGCGCCGGCACCGGTTGCGGTCCGGCGCGGAGTGGGGGATTCATCACGCGTCGGCGCGTGGGCCACTGCGTTCCGTGACAGAGCGGATAGGGTCCGGCCCGGGCCTCGCCGGCCCACACGCCACCAGGGCCACGCCGGCCCGTACGAATCCTGCCCGGAGGGGGAAGCCGTGACCACAGACCCGTTGACCGACGACATGCTCGTGGTGCGGGGTGGCACCCCGCTGCACGGCGAGATCCGGGTACGCGGCGCGAAGAACCTGGTGTCGAAGGCGATGGTGGCGGCGCTGCTCGGCGAGACCCCGAGCACCCTGTACGACGTGCCGCAGATCCGCGACGTCGAGGTGGTGTCCGGGCTGCTGGCGCTGCACGGCGTGCACGTCACCCCCCGCGCCGACGGCGGGATCACGCTCGACCCGTCGAACGTCGAGGGCGCGAACGTCGACGAGATCAACGTGCACGCCGGGTCGAGCCGGATCCCGATCCTGTTCTGCGGGCCGCTGCTGCACCGGCTGGGGCACGCGTTCATCCCGGACCTGGGCGGCTGCCGGATCGGCGACCGACCCATCGACTTCCACCTCGACGCGCTGCGGGCGATGGGCGCGACGGTGGAGAAGACGCCGCACGGCCTGGACATCACCGCGCCCGCCGGGCTGCACGGCACGAAACTGGCCCTCCCGTACCCGAGCGTCGGGGCGACGGAGCAGATCCTGCTCACCGCGGTACGCGCGGAGGGCATCACCGAGCTGCGCAACGCCGCCGTCGAGCCGGAGATCTGCGACCTGATCGCGATCCTGCAGAAGATGGGCGCGATCATCACGATCCACACCGACCGGGTGATCCGGATCGAGGGCGTGCCGCGGCTGCGGGGGTACCGGCACCGGCCGCTGCCGGACCGGCTGGAGGCGGCGAGCTGGGCCTGCGCGGCGCTCGCCACCCGCGGCGACGTGACGGTACGCGGGGCGCGGCAGGCCGACCTGATGACGTTCCTCAACGTCTTCCGGTCGGTCGGCGGCGAGTTCGAGGTGGACGACTCCCCGGCCGCCGGCGGGATCCGGTTCTGGCATCCGGGCGGCGACCTGCGCGCGGTGGCGCTGGAGACCGACGTGCACCCCGGGTTCATGACGGACTGGCAGCAGCCGCTGGTGGTGGCGCTGAGCCAGGCCCGCGGCCTGTCGATCGTGCACGAGACCGTGTACGAGAACCGGCTCGGCTTCACCGACGCCCTGGTCAGCATGGGCGCGACCATCCAGCTGTACTCGGACTGCCTGGGCGCCACGCCGTGCCGGTTCGGCCAGCGGAACTTCCGGCACTCCGCGGTGATCTCCGGCCCGAGCAAGCTCCAGGCCGCCGACCTGGTCATCCCGGACCTGCGCGGCGGGTTCAGCCACTTCATCGCGGCGCTGGCCGCGGAGGGTACGTCCCGGGTGTTCGGCGTCAACCTGATCGACCGCGGGTACGAGGACTTCGGCGCGAAGCTCGCGGCGCTCGGCGCGTCGGTGGAGGGGCCGAGCATGCCGGTGCCGGCGTACCTGGCGGGTGGGCCGGTGGAAGCGGCACGCTGATTCCGGCTACCCTTCGTGCGTGCCCTCCCTGTTCAAGCGCAAGACCGACGCCGCAGCCGAGATCGAACCGGACGATGCGGTGGACACGCCGCCACCGGCGGCTGGCGCGCGCCCGAAGGCGTACACGGAGAAGAAGGGGCGACCGACCCCGAAGCGGCGCGAGGCGCAGAAGCGTTCCGCGGACGCTCCGCCGGCCGACCGCAAGGAGGCCGCTCGCCGGCTCCGCGAGCGGCAGCGGGTCGAGCGGACCGAGGCCCGCCAGAAGATGATGGCCGGCGACGAGAAGTTCCTGCCGGCCCGCGACCGCGGCCCCGAGCGCGCGCTGGTGCGCAACGTGGTCGACTCCCGCCGCAACGTCGGCAGCTACTTCCTGATCGCCGCGCTGGTCATCCTGATCGGCACCTCGTCGGGCATGCCCCCGACGATCCGGCTGGTCACCCAGTTCCTGTGGTACGCGCTGGCCGTGATCTTCATTGCCGACTGCGTGCTGGTCTGCCGCCGGGCACGGAAGATGGTCCGGGAGCGGTTCCCGAAGACGCAGGTCCGCTTCGGCGGCCTCTACTGGTACGCGATCATGCGGTCGATCACCTTCCGCAAGCTGCGCATGCCGGCGCCGAAGGTCAAGCTCGGCGAGAAGCCCTGAGCTCCGTCGACGCGACGGTGAGGTGAGCACCGCGTGACCGAGATCCGGCTGGTCGAGGGCGAGGACCGGCTGCGGTTCGGCCGCCCACTCACCGGATACGCGTTCGAGGCGAGCCCGCGCACCGACGATCTCGACGAGCTCCGGCGGTACCTCGGGATCGGGCGGCGGCGGGTGCACGTGCTGTTCGACGACGACGAGCCGCGGTGTACGGCCTCCGTGGTCGAGATGACCCAGAACGTACGGGGCGCGCTGCTGCCGATGGGCGGCGTCGCCGGGGTGGCGACGCATCCGGCCGGCCGGCGCCGCGGTTTCGCCCGTACCATGCTCACCCACGTGCTGTCCGACATGCGCGACCAGGGCCAGGTCGTCAGCACGCTCTACCCGTTCCGGGCGTCGTTCTACGAACGCTTCGGATACGTGGGCGTCGGCGCCGAGCCGCGGGCGACGCTGCGGCCGGGCGACCTCACCCCGCTGCTGCACACGGACGTACCGGGCGAGGTGACGCTGACGCGGTATCCGGACGCCGCCGCGGAGGTACGCGAGGCGACCGAGACCGCGCTGCGCGAGACGCACGGCATGGCGCTGCGCGCGGACCCCGACCTGGCCGGCGCCCGCGCCACCGACGGGTACTGGGCGGCGGTGGCGCGGATCGACGGTCGTGTCGCCGGCTACCTGGCGTACGAGATCAGGGCGTATCCGGGCGAGCTGTCGGTGTGGCGTTTCCTGCACGACGGCCCGGCCGCGCGGACGCTGCTGCTGGGGTGGCTGGCCCGGCACACCGACCAGGCGGCGACGGTCTCGCTGCCGCTGCGCCCGGTGGACGACCCGGCGACGTGGGTCACCGACCTCGACGTGACGGTCACGTCGCGCCAGTCGCCGCTGCACGATCCCGCGCCGATGGTGCGCGTGCTGTCGCTGCCCGGCCTGGCCGGCATCCCGGTGGGCGCCGGCGAGATCACCGTACGGGTGGCCGACGACCTGATCGGCGGCGTCTGGACGCTGTCCGGCGACGGCACCCTGTCCGTCGCCGAGGGCGGTACGCCGAGCGCGGAGCTGACCGGTCACGGCCTCGCCGCCCTGGTGTACGGGGTGCTGGATCCGGCCGATCTCGCGCTGCGCGGCTACGGCGCGGTGTCCGACCGGGCCGCTGCCACGCTGCGCGAGCTGTTCCCGCGCGCGACCCCGTTCCTGCTCGAAAGCTTCTGAGCGGCGGTCAGCCGGCCCTCAGCCCGGCGATGAGTACGGCGAGCATCCGGGCCTCGGTCTCGTCCCGGTCGGGCAGCTTCTCGGTGATGAGCGCGATGCCGTGCACCATGCGGTGCACGTCGGCCGCTGTGACGTCGGGCCGGATCGAGCCGTCGGCCTGCGCGCGGGCGACGAGTACGGCGCCGGTGTCGTGGATCGGGTCGCAGGCGTGCGCGAGCGCCGAGTGGTCCTCCCCCGTGCTCGCGATGATCGCCGCGGCGAGCCCCTTGTACGTGCCGAGGTGGCCGAGCAGCAGGCCGAGCCAGCGGTCGAGGGCGTCGACGGGCGGGTCGGCCGAGCTCAGCTCGACGGCCTGGGCGTGCAGGTCCTCGACCCAGTCGGCGAGCACCTCGCTGAGCAGCGCGTCCCGGTTGGGGAAGTGCCGGTAGAGGGTGCCGGGACCGACACCGGCGGTACGGGCGATGTCGTCGAGGCTGACGTCGGCGCCGTGCTCGGTGATCGCGTCTCGGGCGACGGACAGCAGGCGCTCGTAGTTGCGCCGCGCGTCGGCGCGCATCGGGCGCATCGCCCGTACCGGGGTACCCATGTCTCTCCCGACCGATTGCCAAACGGAGAGCATCTCCGTATCGTCGTGGTGCGCGGAACCGGAGACTGTCTCCACATTACCGTGCGGTTGACCGTGCCCGCCCCATCCTCGCGCAGGAAGCCGACGGAGACCATGACGACGACGATCGCCTCCACCCGCCCCCGGTACGCGGGGCTCGCGCTCACCGTGCTCATCACCTGCCAGCTCATGCTCGTGCTCGACGCCACCGTCGTCACGGTCGCCCTGCCGGAGATCCGTACCGGGCTGGGGTTCTCGGCCACCGGGCTCGCGTGGGTGATGGACGCGTACACACTGGCATTCGGCGGGCTGCTGCTGCTCGGCGGGCGGGCCGGTGACCTGCTCGGCCGGCGGCGGCTGTTCCTCGCCGGGATCGCGCTGTTCACCGCGGCGTCGCTGGTGGGCGGGTTCGCCGGAACCGCCGGCGTGCTGCTCGCGGCGCGTACCGCGCAGGGCGTCGGCGCTGCGATGGCAGCTCCCGGCGCGCTCGCGCTGCTCGTGACGACATTCGACGGCCCCGCCCGGGTCCGTGCCATCGCCCTCTACTCCTCGATCAGCGGCGCCGGCAGCTCCGTGGGGCTGCTCCTCGGCGGCGTGCTCACCGCCTGGGTGTCGTGGCGCTGGATCCTGTTCATCAACGTACCGATCGGCATCGCGCTGCTGGCCCTCACGCCGCTCGCGGTCGCGGAGACGCCGCGCGGGACCGGACGCCCCGATGTCGCCGGCGCGCTCACCGCGACCGGCGGCCTCGTGGCGTGCGCGTACGGACTCCTGCACGCCGCGGCCGAGGGGTGGCGCGCGGCCGGCACCGTCGTCGCCCTCGCCGCCGCGGTGCCACTGCTCGTCGCGTTCGTACTGATCGAGTCCCGGGCGCACCGGCCGCTGCTACCGCTGCGCCTGTTCGCCGACCGGCGCCGGGTCGCCGGATACCTGGCGATGCTGCTGCTGCCGGCGGCGATGTTCGGCGTGTTCTTCTTCGTCAGCCAGTACCTCGGCACGGTCCTGCGCTACGACGCGCTGCGTACCGGGGCGGCGTTCCTGCCGCTGACGGTGCTGGCCTTCGCCGTCGCCCGGTACGCGCCGCGGCTGATCGCGCGGTTCGGCGCCAGGCCGATGATGATCACCGGGGCGCTGTTCCTGATCGCCGGAACGGCCTGGTTGAGCCGACTCGCCCCGGGCGACGGATACGCCGCGGCGGTCCTCGGGCCGATGGCGCTGTTCGGCGTCGGCGTCGGCGTCAGCTTCGTGCCGGCGTCCGCGACGATCCTCGCCCGTGTGCCACCCGCCGACTCCGGCGCGGCCTCCGGCACCCTGCAGACCCTGCAACAGGTCGGCGGGGCGGTCGGCCTCGCGGTGCTCACCACCGCGTACTCCGCGTACGGAGGTGCTGTGGGAGGCACCGCCGCCGCGTTCACCGTGGCGACCGCCCTGGTCGGCGCGTCGCTGCTGGCTACCGTGCTGCTTGGTCGGCGACGGTGGCCGGGTCGTACAGGTGGCAGGCGGTGCGGTGGTCGGGCGCGACGGTCAGCGTGAGCGGCGCCGTCGTGCTGCACTCCGGCATCGCCACCGGGCAGCGCGGGTGGAAGCGGCAGCCGCTCGGCGGGCTGATCAGGCTGGGCGGCTCGCCGTGGTCGGTGGTGTCGTCCGGCTCGTCGTCCACCTGGTCCGGGTCCGGCGCCGCGGACAGCAGCAGCTTCGTGTACGGGTGCGCCGGGTCGTCGGTGACCCGCTCGCTCGGCCCGCGCTCGATGAGCTGCCCGGCGTACATGACGAGGATGTCGTCGGCGAAGTACCGGGCGCTGGCGATGTCGTGCGTGATGTACAGCAGCGCCAGGTTCTCCTCGCGGGCGAGCTGTTCCAGCAGCCGCAGTACGCCGAGCCGGATCGAGACGTCCAGCATCGACACGGGCTCGTCGGCGATGAGCGCGACGGGCCGTACCGCGAGGGCCCGCGCGATCGCGACCCGCTGGCGCTGGCCGCCGGACAGCTCGTGCGGCAGCTTGTGCATGAACTGCTCGACCGGCGTCAGGCTGACGCGTTCGAGCAGCGCGGCCACCTGCTCGTCCAGCTCCGCCTTGGTACGCGCGTGCCCGTGCAGCTTCAGCGGCCGGGCCAGGTGGTAGTAGACCTTGTGGAACGGGTTCAGCGACGCGAACGGGTCCTGGAACACCATCTGCACGTCACGCCGGTAGTCGCGCGGACTGGTGACCTCCTTGCCGCGCAACAGGATCCGGCCCGACGTGGGCGGGTAGATCCGGGCCAGCAGCCGGGCCACGGTCGACTTCCCGCAGCCGGACTCGCCGACCATGGCGGTGATCCGGCCGGCCGTCAGGGCCAGGCTGACGTCCTCCACCGCCCGTACCGGCGGGCGCTTGCCGACACCGAAGCGCCGCCTGCGCGACGCCGCGAAGTGCTTGGTGACGCCCTCCGCCGCGAGTATCACCTCGTCGGTCACCGCGACCTCCCGCTCAGCTCCACCGGAACCGGTCCGTACGACCCGCCGTGCGCCAGGCACGCCGCCCACTGTCCACCCTGTACCTCCGTCAGCACGGGCGCCTCGCTCGAACACGCGTCGACGGCGAACCGGCACCGCGGATGGAACGGGCAGCCCGGCGGCAGGTCGCGCAGGTCCGGCGGGGTGCCCGGGATGCCGAGCAGTTCCTCGCGCGGCCCGCGCAGCTTCGGGAACGACCGCAGCAACCCCAGCGTGTACGGGTGCCGCGGCTGGTCGTGCACGGCGCGCGCGGCGCCGTGCTCGACGAGCCGACCCGCGTACATGACGGCGATCCAGTCGGCCATGGACAGCAGCAGCGACAGGTCGTGCGTGATGAACACGACCGCGAAGCCGTACTCCTCGCGCAGCGCCCTGATCTCCCGCAGGATGTCCCGCTGTACCACCACGTCCAGCGCGGTGGTCGGCTCGTCCATCACGATGATCTCGGGGTTGAGGGCCAGCGCGATCGCGATCGCGGCGCGTTGGCGCATCCCGCCGGACAGCTCGTGCGGGTAGCTCTTCGCCCGGTCGGCCGAGATGCCGACCCGCCGCAGCAGCTCGACCGTACGGTCCTGGCGGTCCTGTGTGGACAGTGTCCTCTCGTGCGCCCGCAGCACGTCGGCGACCTGGCTACCGACCGTGGTCACCGGGTTCAGCGAGTTCATCGCGGACTGGAAGACGACCGACAGTTCCTTCCACCGGAACCGCCGCAGGTCGTTCTTCCCCATCCGCAGCACGTCGACGGGTTCGGCGTCCGGCCCGTCGCGGTGGTACAGGACCTCGCCGCTGGTGACGACGGCCGGCGGCTTCAGGAGCCGGGCGACCGCGTTGGCGAGGGTGGACTTGCCGCTGCCGCTCTCCCCGGCCAGGCCGAGGATCTCGCCGCGGTGCAGCGTCAGCGACACCGAGTCGACCGCGTGTACCGCACCGGACCCGGTCAGGTAGTCCACCGACAGGTCCCGGATCGTCAGCACCGGCTCGCCCGCGCTCATCGGCCGGCCCCGATCCGCTTGCGGCGCTTGGGAAGCACCGTACGCAGGCGCGGGTTGGCGATCTCGTCGATGCCGAAGTTCAGCAGGCCGAGGCCGGCGCCGATGAGCGCGATGCACAGGCCCGGCGGGATGAACCACCACCAGGCACCGACGAGCAGCGCCTGGTTGTTCTGCGCGAAGTAGAGCATGGTGCCCCAACTGACGGTGGACAGGTTGGCCAGGCCCAGGAACGACAGGCCGGCCTCGGCGAGGATCGCGGCCAGCACGGTGGCGAGGAAGCTCGTCGCGATGACGGGGAACTCCACCGGCAGGATCTCGGCGAAGATGATCCGCCAGGCGCGTTCGCCGCTGGCCTTGGCGGCCTGCACGTAGTCCCGGCCGCGCAGGGTCAGGGTCTGCGCGCGCAGCACCCGCGCACCCCACGCCCAGCCGGTCACCGCGATCACCGCCGCCACCGACGTCACCCCGCGCGACGGCAGGTACCCGGCGAGCACGATCACCAGCGGCAGCGCCGGCAGCACCAGGAAGATGTTGGTGATCAGCGAGAGGACCTCGTCGACCACGCCACCGGCGTACCCGCCGATCAGGCCGACGGCGACGGACAGCACGGTGGCGATGAGCGCGGACAGCAGGCCGACGCCGATCGAGACGCGCGCGCCGTACACGACCTGGGCAAAGACGTCCTGGCCGCTCTGCGTGGTACCGAACCAGTGCGCGGCGGACGGGCCGGCGAGCCCGACGTCGGTGGTCTTCGTCGGGTCGGTACCGATCAGCACCGGGCCGAGCACGGCCAGCAGGATGAAGAACACCAGGATCACGCCACCGGCGATGATCTTCGGGGATCGCGGCATCACGCCTCCTGCCGGGTACGGGGATCCAGCGCCACGTAGGCCAGGTCGGCGAGGAAGTTCGCCGCCAGCACCGCCAGCGAGATGATCAGGAAGATGCCCTGCATCAGCGGGAAGTCCTCGTTCTCCACGGCCTTCAGCAGCACCGAGCCGATCCCCGGGTACGAGAAGACGATCTCGGTGAGCACCGAGCCGCCGACGACGAAGCCGAGCGACAGGGTGAAGCTGGTGATGTTGGGCAGGATCGCGTTGCGCGCGGCGTACGCCCACATGACGCGGCGGCTGGTGAGCCCCTTCGCCTCGGCCATCGTCACGTAGTCCTCGCCGAGGGTGGTGACCATGACGTTGCGCATGCCCATCACCCGGTCCGCGATCGACGCGACGACGATCGTGACGGCCGGCAGGATCGCGTGGTACGCCAGGCTGCCCAGGAACTCGCCGCTGAACGCCGGCGTCACGTCCAGCGAGTACGCGCCGGACACCGGCAACCAGGTCAGCGACACGCCGAACACCATGACCAGCGCCAGCGCGACCCAGAAGTACGGCACGGCCTGGAGGAACGTGGTCGACGGCAGGATCGAGTCGAGCCACGTGCCGCGGCGCCAGGCGGCGACGACACCGAGCGACGTACCGACCAGGTAGCTGATGATCGTCGCGACGCCGACGAGGCCGACCGTCCACGGCAGCGCGCCGCCGATGACGGTGCTGACCTCGGTCGGGTAGAACGTGATCGACCGGCCCAGCTCACCGTGTGCCAGGTTGCCCAGGTACGTCCAGTACTGGCTCCACAGGCTGCCGCCGGTCAACCCGAACGCCCGCTTCATCGCGGCGATCGCGTCCGGGTCGATCTGGCCGTTCATCCGGGCGACCATGAGGTCCACCGGATCCCCCGGCATCAGCCGGGGGATCAGGAAGTTGATCGTGATGGCGGCCCAGGCCGTGATCAGGTAGAACCCGAGCCGCCGCAGCAGGAAGCGCAAACCCGCCTCACACCGGCTTCAGGTGGAGGAGCACCACCGCGATGTCCGGGGACGTGGCCGGCGACGGCATCGCGTACATGTCGTCGGGGCTCGGCCAGCCCGTGTACTTCGTGGTCCGGTACAGCGACCAGGACGGGCTGTCGAACAGCGGGATCACCGGCACCTGCTCGATCACGATCTTCGCCAGGCCCTGCACCGCGGCCTTCTGCTTCGCCACGTCGTCGGTCGCCTCGTACGCGGCGAGCAGCTCGTCGGTCTTCGCGTCCTTCCAGCGGCCGAAGTCACCGGTGGCCTGCTGCCCGATCGGCTTGGTCAGCTTGCTCGACAGCATCGAGCGGTACAGGTAGAACGGCGTCGGGCCGGCGACCGCACCGCGCAGCGTGATGTCGTAGTCGCCCTTGCCGACCTTGGCCACCCAGTCCTGGATCGCGACCCCGCGTACGGTCATCGCGATGCCGACCTTGGCCAGGTCCTCCCGCATGAGCTGCGCGGCGTTCACAAAGTCGGTGTACGGCGAGGGCACCAGCAGCTCGAACGCCAGCTTCTTGCTGCCGTACCCGGCCTTCTTCAGCAGTTCCTTGGCCTTCGCCTGGTCCACGGCGTACGCCGCGTCCTTGTACTCGGCGGGTACCCACTCGGCGTTGGCGGGCATCGGCAGGCCGCTCGGGTGCGCCGCGCCGACGTACCCGCGCTCGGCGTTCTTCACCAGCCGCTGCCGGTCGATGGCGAGGCTGATCGCCTGGCGTACCTCGACCTTGTCGAACGGCGCCTTGGCGGTGTTCACCATCAGCGCGTTCAGGCCCTCGGACGGGAAGTAGTGCCGGTTGTGCGTCGGGTCGTTGCGCTCGTAGATCTTCTTCAGGTCCGGTACGAACGCGCTGGCCCAGTCGATCTCGCCGGTGGAGAGGCCGGTCTGGACGCCGCTCGCCGAGTACGCCGGGAACTTGACGACCGGGACCTTGGGCGCGCCCTTCCAGTACTTCGGGTTCGCCTTGACCTGGTAGACCTGCGACGAGAACGAGCCGAGCGTGAACGGCCCGGTACCGACCGGCTTCGGGTTGGTGTAGGTGGCGAGCTTCTTGCCGGCCATCAGGTGCTTGGGCACGATGCCGATCTGCCCCGCCAGGTTCCACAGCTTCGTGTACGACGTGGACGGGAACGTGAACACCACGGTGTCCTTGCCGCCGGCCTTGACGCCGGACAGCTCGACGCCGCCCTTGTTCAGCGCCGGCTCGTCCAGCATCGCCTGGTACGTGAAGACCACGTCGTCGACGGTCAGCGGCTTGCCGTCGGTCCACTTCACCCCGTCGCGGATGGTGACGGTGAGTGTCTTCCCGCCGTCGCTCCACTCGTACTTGGTGGCGAGCCACGGCTGGATGTCGTTCGGCTTGAGCTTGTTGAAGAACAGCAGCGGCTCGTAGAACAGGCCGATGGTGCCGACGTTCTGCGTCACCGCGTACGGGTTGAAGTTGGCCTGCCACGAACCCGTGTCGTTGAGGTGCACGACGAGCGGCTTGCCGCCGCCCGTACCGCTGTCGCTGTCGGGGCCGCAACCGGCCAGTGCCGCGGCAAGTCCCACCCCGGCGGCCGCGCCGAACAACGTACGGCGCGACAGGCCCGCGGTCGCGACCGCGTCCCGGATCGTCGCGTCTGAACTCATGCTCGTTCCTTCCCGGCACGTTGACCCGCTCTGGGCCAACCATGTACGAGCTTGCTACATAGCCGGAAAGTTTCTTACGTCTTGGAGATTTAGTC
The DNA here is from genome assembly GCA_036503555.1 of Actinocatenispora sp. Classification (GTDB taxonomy): domain Bacteria; phylum Actinomycetota; class Actinomycetes; order Mycobacteriales; family Micromonosporaceae; genus Actinocatenispora. Next base: position 13,898 of record DASXWQ010000053.1, on the reverse strand, counting down.
AATGATTAACGTCGCGCTCGGTGTGCGGCGTCCCGTACCTCGGGACGCCGCGCCCGACACGTCCGTCAGGCCGGCTCGGCGTACAGCCGGGCGACGACGTCCTCGATGTCCGGTTCGAGCACCGACACGTCGCGCAGCGACCCGGTACCCGCCAGCGCCGCCACCAACTCCCCCGCCGTACCACCGGCAAGGCCGAACGTCACCCGGAAACCGTCCGCCGCAACGGACTCCACCGTCGCACCGGTCGGCACCGGCGTGCCGTTCCACGGCGCGTCCAGGTCGACCACCACCCGGCGGTGCGAGTCGTACCGGGCGTGCAGCTCCGGCAACGTCCCGTCGTGGACCACGTGCCCGTGGTCGATGACCACCAGCCGGCGACACAGCTTCTCGATGTCGGCCAGATCGTGCGTGGTCAGCACCAGCGTCGTGTCGCCCGCGGCGCCCAGGTCCGCCAGGAACGCGCGTACGGCCTGCTTGCTCACCACGTCCAGGCCGATCGTCGGCTCGTCCAGGAACAGCACCTCCGGGCCGTGCAGCAACGCCGCCGTGATCTCGCCCCGCATCCGCTGGCCGAGCGACAGCTGGCGTACCGGGGTGTCGAGGAACTCGTCCAGGTCGAGCAGCCGCCGGCACTCGACGAGCCGCGCGGCGTGGTCCGCGGCCGGCACCCGGTACACGTACCGCAGCAGGCGGAACGACTCGCGCAGCGGCAGGTCCCACCACAGCTGCGAACGCTGGCCGAACACCACACCGATGCGCAGCGCCAGCTTCGTACGCTGCGCCACCGGACGCAGCCCGCACACCCGTGCCTCACCACCCGACGGGCTCAGCACACCGGTGAGCATCTTCAACGTGGTCGACTTGCCAGCGCCGTTCGGCCCGATGTACCCGAGCATCTCGCCGCGCTCCACCGCCAGGTCGATCCCGTCGACCGCGGCCACCGTATGCCGGCGCCGGCGGAACCGGCTCACCCTGCGCTGCACCGTGAACTCCTTGCGCAGCCCCGCCATCTCGATCAGCGGCACGTTCCCTCCCATCTGGACTGTCTACAATGGACGATGAGCGATCAGGACCCGGTGCTGCGGTAGTGCCGCACGCCGACCCGCCACACCAGCGCCGCGACCGCCGCCGCCAGCACCGCCACCAGCGGCGAACACCACGGCAGAAACCCCGGCGTACCAAGGGGATCCGGCTTCCCCAGCAGCGCCAGGCCGGGGAAGTACGCGACGAAGGCGAAGCCCAGCCCGTACGCGAAGACGGCGCGGAACCAGCCCGGGTAGATCGTGGCCGGGTAGATCGTGAAGTCCCGCCCGCCGTACGTGAAGGCGTTCGCGACCTCCCCCGACTCGACGAACCAGAACGCCGTCGTCGACCCCGCGACGAACACCGACGCGAACACGACGGCGCCCGTCACCGGCGCGATCACCACCAGTGCGATCCGCGCCGGTGTCCACGTCACGTCCGCCAACGACAGCGCAACGACCAGAACCACCAGCGCCTGCGCCGCGCGCCCCAGCCGGCGCGGCGCGAAGTCGCCGAACACCAGCTGCGGCAACACCCGCAGCGGACGCAGCAGTACCGCGTCGAACCGGCCGGTCCGGATGTACTGCCGCATCGTGTCGATGTTGCCCACGCACGTGTCGCACAACTGGAACGCGGCGTTCGCCAGGCCCGCGAACAACAGGCAGTCGGTGAACGAGAACCCGCCGAGCGCCGGCGTCACCCGAAACACCACCAGCACCGACACCACGTCCAGCAGCGTGATCAACGCGCTCGCCACGGCGTCCAGCACGAACGAGAACCGGTACTGCGTCTGGGATCGGACCTGCGCCTTCAACAGCGCCCAGTACGCCGCCGGCACCGTCGGCCGGTCCTCCGCCGACGTCTCAGCCACCCTGCACCACCAGCCTGCGCTCCGCGCGCCGCTGTACGACGACCGCGGCGGCGAGCACGATCGCCGTCCACGCCGCCTGGATGACAAGGATCGTCGCCTGGTGGCCGGGCGTACCGCGCTCGACGAGGACGTCGACCGGCGCCTGGAGGATCGACGGGAACGGCGTCCCGTACCACAGCACCGTCTGGAGCCACCCGGGCAGGAACGCGAGCGGGAAGTACATGCCGGTCAGCGCGTTCGAGCAGAGCAGCCAGGCCATCAGCACGCCGCGGATGTCCAGCAGCCAGAACGCGGTCAGGTTCACCAGATAACGCACGCCGAACGAGACGACCGTCGCGAACAGCATGCTCAGCAGGAACAGCGGGTACGTGGTGAGGCGGTGCGGCGCGTACAGGTCGAAGGCGAGCGCGCCGACGATCATCGGCGGCACGAACCGGCCGCACAGGCCGAACGCCGCCCGGCCCAGGTCGGCGGCGAGGTAACTCACCACCGGATGGACCGGGCGCAGCAGGTCGGACTGCACGTCGCCGGTGCGGATCCGGTCGGCCAGCTCGGTCCAGCCCCACAGCTGCACCACCGCGAGCAGGCCCTGACCGACCCACACGTACGTGGCGAGCTGTGGTCCGCGGTACCCGGCGGCCACGCCGCCCGCGCCGGCCGCCACGGCAAGCATCACCGAGCAGCGCAGGAAACCGAAGACGGTGTTGGTGAACGCGCCGGCAAGCATCGCCTGCCGGTACGTCGCCCAGCGCCGGAAACCGGCCCCGACCAGGGCCATTCCGGTACGCAGGGCAGGAGGTGACGACACGATGGAAACGGTGCCCAATGGAACTCCTCGGCCACGTCGACAGACACCGCGCGCGGACCGGCGAGGGGCGGCGAGCCGCCCGCCACGGCCGGCCCCGCAGACGCGGACGGGCGATAGCAGGAGCCCGCTCTTGGCTTCGTGGGGCCGAACCGACGGCACACCACACCCCGGGCAAGCCTGCCGATGGTACCGGCGGCCGGCACGGCACGCAGCCTGTTTTCGCCGCCACATTCCCCGCGAAGGCTGCCGAGCCGCGCATTTCCCGCGACCACCGCATTTCGCGTGATGCGGGGTGGGTCCGGTCCGGCGGGCCTAGCGTGAGGGGATGCCAGGCGCGCACGCCGGTACGACCAGCCGGTTCAAGGGCAACCCGTGGGTCGTCCTCATCGCGATGTGCCTCGGGTTCTTCATGATCCTGCTGGACACCACGATCATCACGATCGCGATCCCGGCGATCAGCGACGGACTCGACGCCTCGCTCGACGACGTGCTCTGGATCCAGAGCGGGTACGTCCTCGTCTACGCCGTCCTGCTGATCACCGCCGGCCGGCTCGGCGACATGTTCGGCGCCAAGTCGCTCTACCTGATCGGGCTGGTCGTCTTCGTCGTCGCGTCCGCCGCGTGCGGCCTCGCCCGCGACCCGAGCCAGCTCATCGCCGCCCGGGTCGTCCAGGGCGTCGGCGGGGCACTGCTCAGCCCGCAGTCCCTCGCCATCATCACCCGCATCTTCCCGCCCGAACGCCGCGGCGTCGCGTTCGGCGTGTGGGGCGCCGTCGCGGGCGTCGCCGCCGTCGCCGGCCCCACCCTCGGCGGCCTGCTCATCACGTACGCCAGCTGGGAATGGATCTTCTACCTGAACGTACCGATCGGCGCGGTCGCGTTCGCCCTGTCCCTGTGGACCGTCCCCGGCCGCGGCGAACACCGCCACCACCGCTTCGACATCCTCGGCACGATCCTGGTCAGCGTCGCGCTCTTCCTCATCACGTACGGCCTGATCGAGGGCGAGAAGTACCACTGGGGTACGGTCCGCGGCTTCGTCACGATCCCGCTGATCATCGGCGCCGGTGTGGTCGTCCTCGCCGCGTTCCTCATCACCCAGTACTTCGAGAAGAACGAACCGCTGGTGCCGTTCTCCATCCTGCGCGACCGCAACTTCTCCCTGATGAACGTGGTGTCGCTGGCCATGTCGTTCGCGATGCTCGGCATGTTCCTACCGCTGACCATCTACCTGCAGTCGGTGCTGGGGCTGTCCGCGTTCGACGCCGGGCTCACCCTCGCGCCGATGCCGCTCGTCTCGCTGTTCATCGCGCCCGTCACCGGGCGCCTCGCCGACAAGATCGGCGGCAAGTACATCCTGTTCACCGGCCTCGTCCTGTTCGGCCTCGGCATGCTGTACGTCCTCACCGCCGCGCACGTCGACAGCACCCGCTGGACGTTCCTGCCCGGCCTGCTCATCGCCGGGATCGGAATGGGCGGCATCTTCGCCCCGATGACCACCGAGGCCATGCGCTCCATCCCGCCGCGGCTGTCCGGCGCCGCGTCCGGCGTCTTCAACACCACCCGCCAGCTCGGCGCCGTCATCGGTACCGCCGCCGTCGGCGCCCTGCTCCAGGCCCAGCTCTCCGCCAAGCTCACCGACTCGGCCCGCCGGCACGCCGAGGCGCTGCCGCCGCAGTACCGGTCGGGCTTCGTGGACGGGTTCTCGCACGCCTCCGGCGGACTCGACGTCGGCAGCCAGCACGCGGCGCCCGCCGCACCACCGGGCCTGCCCGCCCAGATCGCCGACCAGCTCAAGGCGCTCGCCACCGACACGTTCCGCGTCGCGTACGTCGACGCGATGCGCCCCACCCTCGTACTGCCCATCGCGGTACTCGCGCTCGCCGCGCTGTCCTGCCTCTTCCTCAAGGGCCACACGCCGTCCCCGAGCCCCGCACCCGCCGACCAGGCCACCGCCGAAGCCAACCGCCCCCACTGACCCGCCCGACCCGACCCTCAGCCCCGGGCTCCGTCGGCACCGGCACGCTCCTCAGCCGAGGGCGCCATCTGCACCGGCCGAGGCACGCTCCTCAGCCGAGGGCGCCGTCTGCACCGGCCGAGGCACGCTCCTCAGCCGAGGGCGCCGTCTGCACCGGCCGAGGCACGCTCCTCAGCCGAGGGCGCCATCTGCACCGGCCGAGGCACGCTCCTCAGCCGAGGGCACCATCTGCACGGTGCCAGGCGCCGGCGACGAGGTGGTGCCAGCGGTCGCCGGTCGGCCACGGACCCACGCGGTACCGGGGCGGGGCGAGACCGGGCACGCGGCGCGGCGTACCGGTCGACATGAGCCGGTCCCAGCCGATCAGCCACGACTCGCGCCGGTCCCCGCTCACCAGGGCCACCCGGTCGGTCACCGGCAGGAGCGTCGCCACGTCCTGCCGCCAGGTGGAGACGCTGACCGGCGCCGCGCCGTCCGGCTCCACCAGCAGGTAGCTCGCCACGGAGAACCGCCCGGCCAGCGACCACTCGGCCCGCAGCAGGTCCGCCTGCGTGTCGTACGCCGAGGCGGCGAGCTGGCGGTTCGCCCGCGCCACCGCGTCGTACGCCGGGTCGCCGGCCGGCACCCGGTACGGCACGACCCGCCCGTCGTCGCCGGTCGTGTACGCCACCGGAGAGACCGGCCGCGTCGACTCGCGGTATTCAGCGGCGACGATGTCGAACAGCCCGGCCAGCTGCGGCCCGTCCCGTACCACGAGCAGGCTGTCCCGGTCGGGCGCGAACGCCACCGGGCGCCCGCCGACCAGGTCGGCGAGTCCGGCCAGCCAACCGTCCACGAGCAGCCGGGACACCCAGTACGCCGCGCCGTCGTCGACGAACCGCAGCATCGTCGGCTCCCGCAGCGCCGCGGACAGCACGCTGCGCCGGTCGGCCGCGAGGTTGGCCCGGGCCGCCGCGAACACCTCCGCGACCGGCACCTGCCACGCGGCGACCAGGTCGCCCGTCACGTGTCCCAGCGTGGTCGGCAAGTCGAGCACCACGACCTCGTCGAGGAACGGCAGCACGCTGCGCCGTACGAGCTCGGCGCCGCCGTGTCCGACGCCCGGCGCGCTCCGTCCGGTCGCCGCGCCGCACAGCACCGGGCGCAGCAGCGGCGCCGCCGCGGCCCAGTCGCGCGGCACCGTCGCCGGCTCCGTCATCGACATCACGTATCGCGCTAGCACCGCATCGCGGCGCTCCCCCGCCAGGCCCGCACACTCCGCGTACAGGCTGCCCAGGTGTGCCCAGTGCACGACGCCGCCGGTCACCCGGCGGTATCCGATCGCGAAGCGCTGGGCCGAATACCAGCTTTCGACGACGCCCGCGCGGGCCTGGAAGCGACTCAGAAGCTCCCGCCCGAACCGGTCCTGCATGGACTCCCCGCGGCGCGCCAGCCCACTCATCGCCGCCTCCCCACCAACGACCAGACCTCGCACACCGTACCCGCCCGCCTCCACTTTCAGCACACGCCGCGGGGCGGGTGGGAGCGGGGTGATCTCCTGGCTGTGGGGGCCGGGTGACTCGGGGAGGCGTCGTGGACGAGGTCGAGCCGGCCATCGAGGCCGCGTTCGGGACCGGCGGTGACGACCGGGTCTGCTGCCTCGATCTGACCGTCGTGGTGTTCGACGGGATACGACTGGGCAGCATGGACGCCGGCCGTACCTGAGGACCCGGGGACGGGCGTGGCGCCGGCCGGACGACACCCGGCCGGCGCCACGGCGTCAGGACTCGTCCGGGTCGACCCATTCGCCGTCGACCTCGACGTGGTCGCGGCGCGCCTTCCGCGCGGCGAGCCGGTCCGTCGCACCGACCCGGGAGTGGTCGTCCAGCCGGTAGTCGGTACCCAGCCGCCCCGGTACGAAGTCGCCGGCGGTCAGCGTCGGCTCCCAGTCGAACTCGTGCGTCCCGATCCGTACCGGCGCGCCCGGGACCGCGCCGGCCCGCATCAGCGCATCCTCGACACCGAGGCGCGCCAGCCGGTCCGCGAGGTACCCGATGGCCTCGTTGTTCGAGAAGTCGGTCTGCCGCACCCAGCGCTCGGGCCGCGGCCCGAGCACCACGTACGTGCCGTCCGCGTCCTGCTCGACCACGAACTGCTTGTCGTCGACCGCCGTCGGCCGCAGCACGATCCGGGTCGGCTCCGCCGGCGGGTGCGCCACCCGGTACGCCGAGACCGCCTGCCCCAGCGCGAATCCCAGCTCCCGCAGGCCCTCCCGGGTCGCCGCGGACACCTCGAAGACCGGCCAGCCGCGCTCGGCGAGGTCCGCCCGGACGATCTCGGCCAGCTCCCGCCCGTGCGGCACGTCGAGCTTGTTCAGCACGACGATCCGCGGCCGGTCGGCCAGCCCGCCGTACTCGGCCAGCTCCGCCTCGATCGCGTCGATGTCGCTGGCCGGGTCGCGTCCCGGCTCCTCCGTCGCCAGGTCCACGACGTGGGCCAGCACGGCGCAGCGTTCGATGTGCCGGAGGAAGTCCAGCCCCAGGCCCTTGCCCTGCGCCGCACCGGGAATCAGCCCCGGTACGTCCGCGACCGTGAACGTCACGTCGCCCGCGCGTACCACGCCGAGGTTGGGCACCAGGGTGGTGAACGGGTAGTCGGCGATCTTCGGCCGCGCCGCGGACAGCACCGAGATCAGCGACGACTTGCCGGCGCTGGGGAAGCCGACCAGACCGACGTCGGCGACGCTCTTCAGCTCCAGTACGACGTCGCACGCCTCGCCCGGCTCGCCCAGCTCGGCGAACCCGGGTGCCTTGCGGCGCGAGTTGGCCAGCGCCGCGTTGCCGCGCCCGCCGCGCCCGGCGGACGCCACGACGTAGCTGGTGCCGGGGCCGACCAGGTCGGCGAGCACCTCGCCGTCCGCGGTCTGCACGACTGTCCCGTCGGGCACCCGTACGCGAAGCTCCGCACCGTTCGCCCCGTCCCGGTTGCCGCCCTGGCCGGGCCGGCCGTTCTCCGCCTTCAGGTGCGGCCGGAAGTGGAAGTCGAGCAGCGTGTGCACCCCGGGGTCGACCTCGACCACGACGTCGCCGCCCCGGCCGCCGTTGCCGCCGTCCGGGCCGCCGAGCGGCTTGAACTTCTCCCGGTGGATCGACGTGCAGCCGTGCCCACCGTTGCCCGCCTGCACGTGCAGGACGGTCCGATCCACGAATGTCGTCATGACGTGGCCTTTCGAATGTGCCGTGGCGGGAACGCCGGGGGCCCGGCCCGCAACGACACGACGGGCGGGCCGGTGGCTACCGGCCCGCCCGTCGTCACGGCTTGCCTCCCCGCGCTGGCGCGGGATCCGGGGCACACGCCCCGGCGGTCGCGGCCGGTCACGCCCGCCGCGTCGTGCGTTACGCGGTCAGCTGACCACGCTGATGACTCGGCGGCCACGCTTGTAGCCGAACTCGACGTTACCCGCGGCGAGCGCGAACAGCGTGTCGTCCTTGCCGCGGCCGACCTGGTCGCCCGGGTGGAACTTGGTGCCGTGCTGGCGCAGCAGGATCTCGCCGGCGTTGACCGCCTGCCCGCCGAAGCGCTTCACACCGAGCCGCTGAGCGTTGGAGTCGCGACCGTTGCGCGAGCTCGACGCACCCTTCTTGTGTGCCATCGGAGGCCCTACTTCCCGCTCTCGATGCCGGTCACCTTCACCTGGGTCAGCGGCTGGCGGTGACCCTGGCGCTTGTGGTAGCCGGTCTTGTTCTTGAACTTGTGGATCCGGATCTTCGGGCCCTTGGTGTGAGCGACCAGCTCGCCGGTCACCGCGACCTCGGCCAGGACGGCCGGGTCGGTCGTGACCGCGGTGTCGTCACCCTCGCCGTCGACGAGCAGCACCGTGGGCAGCGTCACCGTGTCGCCGGGCTCGCCCTCGAGCTTCTCGACCTCGATCACGTCGCCCTCGGCGACCTTGTACTGCTTGCCGCCGGTCTTGACGATCGCGTACATGGGACGCAGGTCTCCCTCTGTGGTTCGGTGCCACGGCACGAAATGACGCTGTGCTCGCGGGCGATCTGGCTGGTTGTGGCCCCCAGGCCACTGCCACTGATGCGGGGCGGGCCGCTTACGCGGGGCGGGGGCACACAGAGCCGGTGGCGCACGAGGTACGCCGCCCGTAAGAATACGTCATGCCTGGGCGCGGCCCCAAACCGGCCACCTGCTCACCGGCGGCCGGCCGGGGTACGCGCTCACGAGTCGGCGCTGACGGCTTCCGCCGGTACCGGCTGCTCGTCGGTGGTGCCCGTCTTGCGGCGACGCGACGTCGAACGACGACGGCCGCGCGGCGCGGGCTCCTCGGCGTCCACGGCCACCGCCACGTCCGACTCGGCCTCGTCCGCCGCGGCCGGCTCCGGCACCGAGTCGGCCACCGGTACCGGGTGCTCCTCGGGCTCCGCCGACTTGTCCTTGTCCTTGCGGCGCCGCTTGCCCTTGCCCTCGTCCGCCTTGTGCGTGTCCTTGTGGGCGTCCTTGTGCCCGTCGGCCTGCTTCGACTTCGTCGGACCGGACTCCAGGTGGATGATGATGCCGCGGCCCTTGCAGTGCTCGCAGGTCTCACTGAACGCGTCGATCAGCGGCTGCCCGAGGCGCTTGCGGGTCATCTGCACCAGGCCGAGCGAGGTGATCTCGGTGACCTGGTGCTTCGTCCGGTCCCGGCCCAGGCACTCGGTGAGCCGGCGCAACACCAGCTCCCGGTTGCTCTCCAACACCATGTCGATGAAGTCGATCACGATGATGCCGCCGACGTCCCGGAGCCGGAGCTGGCGGACGATCTCCTCCGCCGCCTCCAGGTTGTTCCGGGTGACCGTCTCCTCCAGGTTTCCACCTGAACCGATGAACTTGCCGGTGTTCACGTCGATCACCGTCATCGCCTCGGTACGGTCGATGACGAGCGACCCGCCGCTCGGCAGGAACACCTTCCGGTCCAGCGCCTTCATGAGCTGCTCGTCGACCCGCAGGTCGGCGAACGCGTCGCTGCCGCCGACATGCTGACGCAACCGGCCCACCAGGTCCGGCGACACGTGCTCGACGTACTCGTGGACCATGTCCCAGGCGTCGCCGCCCTGGACCACCAGCTCCTTGAAGTCCTCGTTGAACAGGTCCCGGACGACCCGGATCACCAGGTCGGGCTCCGCGTACAGCAGGGACGGGGCGCTCGCCGACGTCGACTTCTTCTCGATCGTCTCCCACAGCGCCTGGAGCCGGGACACGTCCCGGGCCAGCTCGTCCTCCGTGGCACCCTCCGCCGCGGTACGCACGATCACGCCGGCGTGCTCGGGCACCAGCTTCTTCAGTACGTCGCGGAGCCGCTTGCGCTCGGTGTCCGGCAGCTTGCGGCTGATGCCGGACGCGTGGCCGCCCGGCACATACACCAGGTGCCGGCCGGAGAGCGTGACGTGGCTGGTCAGGCGGGCACCCTTGTGGCCGATCGGGTCCTTGGTGACCTGCACCAGGACCGCGTCGCCGGGCTTCAGCGCCCGCTCGATCGCCCGGGTACGCCCCTCCAGGCCGGCGGAGTCCCAGTTGACCTCGCCGGCGTACAGAACGGCGTTGCGGCTGCGGCCGATGTCGATGAACGCGGCCTCCATGCTCGGCAGCACGTTCTGCACCTTGCCCAGGTACACGTTGCCGACCATGGTCGCGCCGGACTCCTGCGCCACGTAGTGCTCGACCAGCACGCCGTCCTCGAGCACGGCGATCTGGGTACGGTCGCCGGCCTGGCGCACGACCATGCTGCGGTCGACCGCCTCGCGGCGGGCCAGGAACTCCGACTCGGACAGGATCGGCGGCCGGGTACGGCGCTGCTCGCGGCCGTCACGGCGGCGCTGACGCTTCGCCTCCAGCCGGGTCGAGCCGGACACGCCCTGCACCTCGTCGGACGCCTTGCGCGGCTCGCGGACCTTGACGACCACGTTCGCCGGCTCGTCCGGGGACGGCTCCGACTCCCCGGCAGACCCGCGGCGTCGCCGGCGCCGGCGACGTCGTACGCCGTCACCGTCGCCGTCCTCGTCACCGTCGGCGGCTGGCTCGGCGGACTCCTCCGACGCCTCCGACTCGCCCTCGTCGCTGGCACCCTTGCCCCGGCCACGGCCGCGGCGGCCGCGGCGGCGGCGGTGCCGGCCGTCCTCGTCGGTCTCGTCGTCGTCGGCCGCGGCGGCGGGCTCCTCCGCCGGCTCCTCGACCGGCTCGGCGACGGCGGCCTTGGCGGCGCGGGTACGCGTCCTGGTACGGGTACGCGGCTCGGTGTCCTCGTCGGCCACCTCGGCCCGCGGCTCGTCCTCCCCGGCCGGTACCCGAGGCGCCGGAGTCGTCGGCTCCGGCGCGACGAACAGCACGGCCACCGGGTTACGGGCGCGGGTACGCGACCGGGTCGGCGCCGGCTCGTCGGCCGGCTCGGCCGCCTGCTCGCCGTCCTTCGGCGCGGCGGCGCCGTCCTTGGCCGGCTTCGCGCCGGCAGCCTTCGCCGGCTTCGCGGCGGTACCGCTGGCCGGCGCGGCCTCGTCTTCGACCGGCTGCGCCGTCGCGGCGGACTCGGCCGCCTTGGTACCGCGGCGCCGGGTGCGCGTCTTCCTGACCGGTTCCTCGTCCCCGGCCGGCTCGGCGGCGGGCGCCGACTCCGCGCGTACCGGCTCGGCCTGGGCGGCCGGTTCGGGCGCGGCGGGCGGCTCGGCGAGAGGCTTGGGCGGGCCCGCGCTGCGGGTGGCGCGGCGGCGGGTGCGGACCCGGGCCGGGGCCTCGGTCTCCCCGTGCTCCGCGGCCGTGCCGGGTGCCTGCGCCTCGGCGCGGGCGGGACGATCCGTACTATCGGCGCCCCCGGACGCGGCCGCTGTGTCCGCGTCCGCGTCGGCGCCTGTGGGCTCGTTGTCGAGCATCCGGGCGATCTCCAGTTCTACCGCCCCCGGGCGCGTGTACGCAGCCACGCGGGGGTGGTCACAAGTCGAGCGGCTCTCGTCGAGAGCCACCCGAAGTCTGCCTACCCGGGCTTGTCGGGCCCGGCCGTCAGGTCGACGGGGTTCCGCTGACAGCCCTGTCTCGGTCGGCCACGAGCGGATCAGTGATCTCGCCCTGCCCGGTGAGCGTGCCCTGCGCCAACCGGGTCACTTTGGGTGGTACCGGCGGCTCCAGCGCGGCCACCGCGTGCAGACCGGCTAGGACGTCATCGGGCCGTACGGACGGGGTTACGTGCCGTACGACAAGGTCGAGTATGGCACACGGGTCGGCCGTACCCCCGGCGGTGGGCGCGGGCGTGGTGTTGCCCACCTCACCGCCGGAACCGGTGCCAGCGTCACCACGAACAGTCACCGCGAGCCGGAGCACCGGGGACCGGGAGTCCATCGTCCGGCGGCCCGACTTGGTCATCCGCTCCACCGGCACCTCGTCCGCGGCGAGGAACGCCGCCACCGCGTCGGCCGCGGTCGCGTCGGCCACCCCGGGCAGCGCGATCCGCCAGTGCGAGGCCGCCATCCGCTCCGCGAAGTCCGACCCGTGCGCCTCGACGGCCTCCAGGACGTCCAGGCCGGGCGGCAGCGCCGCGTCCAGCGCGGCGCGCAGCGCCTCGGCGTCCATCGGCGCCTGCAACCCCAGCTCCAGGTACTCCGCCTCGCTGGCCACCCCGGTCGGCGCGGCCGAAGCGTACGAGATCTTCGGGTGCGGGCTGAAACCGGACGAGTAGCCGATCGGGATGTTCGCCCGACGTACCGCCCGTTCGAGGGCGCGGGCGAAGTCCCGGTGCGAGGTGAACGCGAGCCGACCACGCTTCGCGTACCGGATGCGTACCTTCTGCACCACCGGCGCCTGCTGCGTCTCCGGCCGGGGTCGTTGCCTGCTGATCGTCGTGCTCCTTCTACGAGTTGACCGGGGTGAGCGGCAGCAGCTTGCGGCCCGTCGGACCGATCTGGATCTCCGTGTCCATCGCGGGGCACACGCCGCAGTCGTAGCACGGGGTCCAGCGGCAGTCGTCCAGCTCGACCTCGCTCAGCGCGTCCTGCCAGTCGGCCCACAGCCAGTCGGCGTCGAGGCCCGAGTCCAGGTGGTCCCAGGGCAGCACCTCGGCCTGCTGCCGCTCGCGCGTCGTGTACCAGGCGAGCGAGACACCCAGCGCGGGCAGCTCGGCGTCGCAGGCCGCGACCCAGCGGTCGTACGAGAAGTGCTCGGACCAGCCGTCGAAGCGCCCGCCCTCGGCCCACGCCCGCTTGATGACCCGGCCGACGCGGCGGTCGCCGCGGGACAGCAGGCCCTCGATGTGGCTGGGCCGCCCGTCGTGGTAGCGGTAGCCGATGGCGCGGCCGAGCGACCGGTTGCTGTTGATCGCGTCGCGCAGCGCCTTCAGCCGGCGGTCGATGGTCTCCGGGTCGGCCATCGCGGCCCACTGGAACGGCGTGTGCGGCTTCGGTACGAACCCGCCGATGGACACCGTGCAGCGGATGTCGCGCGAGCCGGTCGTCTCCCGGCCGGACTTGATCACGTCGTGCGCGAGCCGCGCGATCTGCAGCACGTCCTCGTCGGTCTCGGTGGGCAGGCCGCACATGAAGTAGAGCTTCACCTGGCGCCAGCCGCCGGCGTACGCGGTGGTGACGGTGCGGATCAGGTCCTCCTCGGTGACCATCTTGTTGATCACCTTGCGGATCCGCTCCGAGCCGCCCTCCGGCGCGAACGTGAGCCCGGTACGCCGGCCGTTGCGGGCCAGCTCCTCGGCCAGCTTCACGTTGAACGCGTCGACGCGGGTGGAGGGCAGGGAGAGCGAGACGTTCGAACCCTCGTACCGGTCGGCGAGCCCGTGCGCGACCTCGCCGATCTCGGAGTGGTCGGCGCTCGACAGGGACAGCAGGCCGACCTCGTTGAAGCCGGACTCCTTCAGACCGTTCTCCACCATGTCGCCGATGGTGGTGATGGACCGCTCCCGGACCGGCCGCGTGATCATGCCGGCCTGGCAGAACCGGCAGCCGCGGGTGCAGCCGCGGAAGATCTCCACGCTGTACCGCTCGTGCACGGTCTCGGCCACGGGCACGATCGGCTGGCGCGGGTAGGGCCAGGAATCCAGGTCCATCAGGGTGTGCTTCGAAACTGTGGCCGGCACACCTTGACGATTCGGAGTTATTTTTGATATCTTTCCGTCAGCGTGATACGACACGTCATAAAAGCGGGGTACGTAGACGAACGTCGACAGCCTCAGGAGCAGGCCATCCCGGCCGCCTGGGCACCCCTCC
>DASXWQ010000052.1:0-12829 GCA_036503555.1 Actinocatenispora sp. | reverse complement strand
CCCGCACCGTCCGATGTGGACGGTGCGGGGTCGGCGACCGATGGTGCCGACGTGCCCGCGGCGGTGCCGGACGACGACGGTGCGGCCGTACCGTCCGATGTGGACGGTGACGAGGGGGAGATGGCGTCGCTGAGCGCGGCGCTGGACGCCGACGGCGGCGGCGAAGAACGCCGCCACTGGCTGCGGTACCCGGGGCTGGTGGGTGCGCTGGCGGTCGTCGGGCTGCTGATGCTCATCCCCTGCGGTGCCGGGACGCTGTTCTTCACCGGGGCGTTCGCCGATCACGGCCGGTTCGGCCAGGCGCCGGACGCCTGCACCCGGCTCGCCCCCGACACGGTACGCAAGGCGTTCGGGCGCGGCCTGCTGCCGGCCGGGCGTACCGGTGGCGGTGACGACTCGACGTGCACGTACCTGGGGAGCGCGGCGGTCGGCTCGGACGCCCGGGTGAGCCTGACCGTCACCCGGTACGGCACGAAGGGGCCGCTGTCCGCGCCGCGGATGGCGCACGCGGGCCTGACCGGTGACGCGACCGACGGGGTGGCGGGGCGCAACCGGCGCAGCGTGTCGGGGCTCGGCGACGAGGCGGTGGCCGTGCAGGGCCCGACCGGCGTCATCGTGTACGCCCGGGTCAGCAACGTGGTCCTGCGGCTGTCGGCGAGCGGTTCCGCCGCCCGCGAACCGGACACCGTCGCCGCAGCCCGCGTCGCCGTCGCGGGTCTGACCTGACCGGTGCGGTGCGTGGCGCGTTGACCGGTTCCGCTAGGTTCGCTGGATTGTGGACATCGGATACCGCCTGGGCGTCGACTTCGGCACGTCGAACACCGTCGCCGTGCTGCGCTGGCCGGACGGCCGGGCGCGGCCGCTGCTGTTCGACGGGTCGCCGCTGCTGCCGTCGGGCGTGTTCGCCGCCCGCGACGGTGAGCTGCTGACCGGGCGCGACGCGGCGCACAGCGCGCAGGCCGACCCGGACCGGTTCGAGCCGAACCCGAAGCGGTGCGTGGACGACGGCACGATGTTCCTGGGCGACCGCGCCCTGCCGGTGGGGGAGGCGATCGGCGCCGTCCTGGGCCGGGTACGCCGGGAGGCGGAGCGCACCGCCGGCCGCCCGGTCGACGCCGTCACCCTGACCCATCCCGTCGCGTGGGGCGGGCCCCGGCTTGCGGTGCTGGCGAAGGCCGCCGACCGGGCGGGTCTCGTCGCGCCGAGCCTGGTACCCGAGCCGGTCGCCGCGGCGACGTGGTTCGCCACCGCCCACGACGTACCCGTCGGCGGGTGCCTGATCATCTACGACCTCGGCGGCGGCACCTTCGACGTCAGCGTCGTACGCCGGGACGCGGCCGGTTTCACCGTGCTCGCCGCCGACGGCCTGGCGGACGCGGGCGGCCTGGATGTCGACGCCGCGGTACTCGACTGGCTCGGCTCGGTGTACGGCGGTCGCGAGCCGGCGGCGTGGCAGCGCCTGGAGTGGCCGTCGGACCCGGCGGAGCGGCGGGCGCGCCGGCTCCTCTGGGACGACGTACGCACCGCGAAGGAGATGCTGTCCCGCACCGCGTCGACCGCGATCCACGTACCGCTGCTGGACACCGACGCGCTGCTCGGCCGGGAGAAGCTGGAGGAGCTGGCGCGCCCGGTCCTGGACCGTACGGCGAAGCTGACCGTGGACACGGTGCGGGCGAGCCGGGTCAGCCCGCGCGCGACGACCGGTGTCTACCTGGTCGGTGGGTCGAGCCGGATGCCGCTCGCGGCCACGCTGCTGCACCGTGCGCTCCGGCTTCCGCCGACGGTGATCGAGCAGCCGGAGCTCGTCGTCGCCGAAGGCTGCCTCACCGCCACCCCGGCGTCCCCACCCGGCACACCGCCACCGGTCCCGGCACCCGCGCCCGTCCCGGCGTCGCCGCACCGGACACCGCCAGGGCCGGCTGCCTGGCCCGCGTCGGCACCGTCCGCGGTTCCGCCGCCGCCGAGATCCGCGACGCCGAGTGCCGGCCCGGCCCGACCCGGCCCGGCGTACGCGGCCGACCGGGCCAGGACCCAGCCGACGGGGTACGCCGGCCCGCCGTCCGCCCGCCCCGACGCCCCGGCCCTGGGCATCCCGCCACCGTCCGCAGGCCCCGCCGCACCCGGTACCCCGGCAGCGCGCGTACGCGGGACGGCGCCCCGGGACACGGCACCTCACGGCACCGCACCACGGGCCACGGCAGGCGGCACCACACCTCGGACCACAGCACCTCGGTCCACGGCACCTCGGTCCACGGCACCCCGGACCACGGCACCACAGGGCACGGCTTCAGCGGGCGCGACAGCACCGGGCGCGGCGACTCGGGGCGCAGCGGCACCGGGCGCGGCGAGCCGGGGCGCGGCGTCGCCGGGGAGCGCGCGTACCCGGGCGTTGCGGGTGCGGCGGGCCGGCCCGGACCTGTTGTGGTCGGACGACGAGCTGCGGAAGAAGGGCACGGCCGGCCCGCACTCGTACGGAATGATCGCGTTGCTGCTGGGCATCCCGGCGGCGATCGCGCTGGCCGTGATCGTTGTCCTCGCGGCGACCTGAGGCCGGCCGTTCCGGATCGCGGTGGGCGGCGCCGGTGGGGCGCACGGTGGGGCGTTACCGCAAGGTAGGTTCGGCGCATGGGGCGGCGAAGCGATCCGCGGCAGGCGCGGTTTCTCACGTGGGCGTCGGTCCGGTGGATCTGGCGGCACCGCGCTTTCACACCGTTCTACCTGGTGCGCTACTGGCGGTTCGCGCTGCTGAGGCTGCGGCGCCGGGACATCGTGACCGAGGGGTTCGTGTTCCTCGGGCGGCGGGTGGAGCTGACGGCGAAGCCGGGGTACGGGCGGCTCGTGCTGGGACGCTGGGTGCACATCGGCAACGACTGCGCGATCCGGGCGCACGAGGGTACGGTCCGGATCGGCGACAAGGTCGTCTTCGGCACCGACGTGACCGTGAACGGCTACCTGGACATCGAGATCGGTGCGGCGACCCTGATCGCCGACTGGGTGTACGTCTGCGACTTCGACCACGTGACGACGGACCTGGACCGTCCGATCAAGGACCAGGGGATCGTGAAGACGCCGGTCCGGATCGGCCCGGACTGCTGGCTGGGTACGAAGGCGACGGTCACGCGGGGCGTGCGGATCGGGCGCGGCAGCGTACTGGCGGCGAACGCGGTCGCGACGAAGGACGTCGGCGCGTACGTGATCGCGGGCGGCGTGCCGGCCCGGGTGCTGCGCAGCCGGCGGCCGGGCGACGTGCTGCCGCCGGAGGCCACCCTGCACATTCCGGACTACCCGCCGGTAACATTGCCCGTCACTGTCGATCATGACGAGGAGGCGTGATGGAGGGACACGGCGGCGATCTCGCCCTGGCCGCGTTGCGCGGGTACGGGGTGTCGGAGCTGTTCACGCTGTCCGGCGGGCACGTCTTCCCGCTGTACGACGCCGCACACCGGGCCGGCGTACGCATCGTGGACGTACGGCACGAACAGACCGCGGTGTTCGCCGCGGAGGCGGTGGCGAAGCTGCAACGCCGGCCGGGCGTCGCGGTGCTCACCGCCGGGCCGGGCGTCACCAACGGCGTCTCCGGCATCACCTCGGCCTTCTTCAACGGGGCGCCCGTCATGGTGCTGGGTGGCCGCGCGCCGCAGTGGCGGTGGGGCGCGGGCAGCCTGCAGGAGCTGGACCACGTACCGATCGTCGCGTCGGTCACGAAACACGCGGCGACGGTGACGGCGCCCGAGCGGATGGCGGCCGACGTGGCGGACGCGGCGCGGACCGCGCTGTCCGCGCACCGCGGTCCGGTGTTCCTCGACCTGCCGATGGACGTGGTGTTCTCCCGGGCGGACGTGCCGATCCCGGACGCGGCGCCGCCCGAGACGGTCGAACCCGACCCGGACGACGTGGCGAAGGCCGCGACCCTGCTGGCCCGCGCCGAGCGGCCGGTGCTCATCGCCGGCTCCGACGTGTACACCGGGGACGCCGTCGCGGCGCTGCGCGAGTGCGCCGAGGCGCTGACGGTCCCGGTCTTCCCGAACGGCATGGGCCGCGGCGTGCTGCCACGCGACCACGCGCTCGCGTTCTCGCGCAGCCGGCGTACCGCGGTGAAGCAGGCGGACCTGGTCGTGGTCGTCGGCACGGCGCTCGACTTCCGGCTCGGCTTCGGCGACTTCGGCGAGGCGACGCTGGTACACGTGGTGGACGCGCCGAGCCAGCGGGCGAGTCACGTGACGCCCGCCGTGTCCCCGGCGGGCGACCTGCGGCTGGTGCTGTCCGGGCTTGCCTCGTACCGGGGGGACCGGACCGACCACGCCGGCTGGGTGGCCACGCTGCGCGCCGCCGAGGACGCGGCCCGGGCCGCCGACGAAGATTTGCTCACCGCCGACACCGACCCGATCAAGCCGGCCCGGGTGTACGGCGAGCTGCGCCAGGTGCTCGACGAGGACGCGGTGGTCATCGGCGACGGCGGCGACTTCGTCTCGTACGCCGGGAAGTACCTCGACCCGGGGCGGCCGGGCTGCTGGTTGGACCCCGGCCCGTACGGCTGCCTCGGCACCGGCATGGGCTACGCGGCCGGCGCCCGCCTCACGTACCCGGACCGGCAGGTGTGCGTGCTGCTCGGCGACGGCGCGGCGGGCTTCTCGCTGATGGACGTCGAGTCGCTGGCCCGGCAGAAGCTGCCGGTCGTCATGGTCTGCGGCAACAACGGGATCTGGGGCCTGGAGAAGCACCCCATGAACATGGTGTACGGGTACGACGTGGCCGCCGACCTCACACCGGGCCTGCGGTACGACGACGTCGTGTCGGCGCTCGGCGGGGCGGGCGAGACGGTGACGAAGCCGGGTGACCTGAACGGCGCGTTGCGGCGCGCGTTCGACGCCGGCGTGCCGTACCTGGTGAACGTGCTGACCGACCCGGCCGACGCGTACCCGCGCAGCGCGAACCTGGCCTGAGGCCGCGGGCCGGGCGACGTCGCCCGGCCCGCGACCGGCGGTCAGCTCACTGCCACGTCGTCGACGTACACCGGCGCTCCGCCGTACCAGCCGTGCACCCAGATCTGCACGCTGCCGGCCGCGCCGGTGGTGAACGTCGTGGCCAGCTTCGTCCACGAGCCGGCCGACACCCAGGTGCTGCCGTTGGTCGCGGCGCCCGACGTACCGAGGAACGCGTAGTCGCCCTGCACGTACGCGGTGAGCGTGTAGGTGTGGTTCGCGGCGAGCGTCGCGGACTGCGTACACGTGGCGTTGTCGGACGAGGTGGGCGTGGCCCGCAGTGCCTTCCCGCCGGCGTGTACCGGCGAGGACACGATCGCGCCGCTGCCCGCGGTGCAGGTCCACGGGGCGAGCGCGCCGGCCTCGAAGTCACCGTTGACGACCGAGCCGGTCACCGGCGGGCTGGTCGGGGGAGTGGTCGTCGGCGCGGTACCGCCGCCGTTGAACGCCGCGAACGCCTGAGAGAACTGCCAGGTCGACTGGGCGACACCGGAGCAGGTGTCGCTGCCGCCGGTACCGGGGCAGCCGCCGTTGTCGCGTTGCAGCGCCCAGAACGACAGCATGGCGAGACCCTTGCTGGCCGCCCAGCTCTCCACCGCCGGCGCGTCCGCGGTCGTGAACGTCTCGGCCGCGCCGTAGTCGTCGATGCCGATCATCTCGGTGACGCCGATCATCTGCCACAGCGCGGCGTCGCCGGTGCCCGGGTACAGCTGGGCGAGCTGGTCGTGCAGGCCGGTCGCCGCGGTCTTCGTGTCGTCGGCCATCTCGTGGCTGCCGCCGTCGTAGTAGTCGAACGTCATGATGTTCACGACGTCGATCCGGGCGCCGTTGGCCACCGCGTTCGTCAGGACCTTCTTGCCGCTCGCCGCGAGGCCGTTGACCGTCGTCGGCAGCGTGTACGAGAACTGCACGGTGCGGCCCTGGCCCGCCGCCCAGTCCTCGACCTTCTTGATCGCCTGGTTGCGCCGGGTGATGCCGGCCGAGTTGGTCAGCGAGTTGTCCTCGATGTCGAGGTCCAGCCGCGTCACGTCGTAGGTGGTGACGACCTTCTCGTACGCGGCGGCGATCGCGTCGACGTCGGTGCACGAGTCGGCGATCTCGGTGCCGGTGTTGTCCGCCGTGTACCCGCCGAAGGACGGGATGACGTCGCCGCCGCCGGCCCGCATCGTGTCGATGTCGGCGCCGAACTGGGCGTCGTCGACGGGCATCCCGCTGTCGCCGTTCCAGTACGGCGTGCACGAGCCCTTCTGGGCGGCCTGCAGGAACGCCATCGTCAGGTACTTGTTGCCGGACTGTTGGGCCAGTCCGGCGAGGCTGTCGCCGTTCCACGCCTCGAAGTACGGGGCGGAGATGTGTGCGGGGAGCGTGCTCGCGGCCTGGGCGGGGCCGCTCGCGACGAGTCCGATGAGGCCGCCGGTGCCCAGTACGGTTGCCGCCGCCGCGAGGGCGGCGGCGATGACTGTTCGACGCGGGCGTGATCTGCGCATGTGGGGCTCCTTGACGCTGGGGGTCACACGGTCGCTGGATCTCACGGCGCCGGTCGCGCGCCCGGCAGAGGGAATCAGTAAGGAAACCTAACTGATGGACTGCACTTAAGTACGTTTGGCCCGTGCTGTCAAGGTCCGTACGCCCGCGAGGCGTTCGCCCCGGTCGTCCCCGGCCGTCGGCGACCCGCGCGCGGCATGCAGGGCGCGCCGCGGGCCGGGCGCCGGGCCGTACGGTGAGCCGTCGTGGCCGCTCGTCCGGCGGGACCGTACGGCCGGGCGATGCCGACGCCCCGTGCCGGGCGCGTTCACTGGTAGCCGAGCCTTCACGGCGGAGGTGACGTGATGCTGGCTGTCCGGGCCGCGCGACTGTTCGACGGGGACGCGCGGGTGGCGATGACCGACCCGACCGTGCTGGTACGCGACGGCCGGATCCTCTCCGTCGAGTCCGGCGGGGCGGTGCCGGAGGGGGCGACGCTCGTCGACCTCGGCGACGTGACGCTGCTGCCCGGCCTCGTCGACGCGCACGTACACCTGGTGTTCGACGCCGGGGCGAACCCGGTCGCGGCGATCGACGGCGCCGACGACGAGGCCGTACTCGACGGGATGCGCGCCGCCGCCCGTGTGTCGCTCGCCGCCGGCATCACCACCGTCCGCGACCTCGGCGACCGCGGGTACCTGGCGCTGCGGCTGCGGGACGAGCTGGCCACCGACCCGTACGCCGGGCCGCGGGTCCTCGCCGCCGGACCACCGATCACCACCACCCGCGGCCACTGCTGGTACCTCGGCGGCGAGGCCGACGGTGAGCGGGCCGTGCGCGACGCGGTACGCCGGCGGGCCGAACGCGGCGCCGACGTCGTCAAGGTCATGGCCAGCGGCGGCGAACTCACCCCGGGCACCCACTCGCACGAGGCGCAGTACACGGTGGCCGAGCTGCGCGCGATCGTCGACGAGGCCCACCGGTATGGGCTGCCGGTGGCGGCGCACGCGCACGCCGGCGCCGCGATCGAGAACGTCCTCGCCGCCGGCGTCGACGTGATCGAGCACTGCTCCTTCATGTCCGAGTACGGCGTGGACGACCGGCCCGACGTGATCGCCGCGCTCGCCGCGAGCGACGTGGCGGTGTCGGCGACGCTCGCGATCCGGTCGGACCGGCCGCCGCCGCCCCGGATCGCCGCCCGGCTGGGCGACATGATCGCCGTCATCAACCGCATCCACGACACGGGCATACCGCTGGTGTGCAGCAGCGACGCGGGGATCGGCCCGCCGAAGCCGCACGGCGTCCTGCCGTACACGACGGAGACGACGATGCGGTTGTGCGGCTGGGATCCGGCGGCGGCGCTGCGGGCGGTGACCTCGCTGCCCGCCGCGCTCTGTGGTCTCGCCGGCCGGGCCGGCCGGATCGCCCCCGGGTACGACGCGGACCTGCTGGCGGTGGCCGGCGACCCGCTGTCCGACCCGGCCGCGCTGCGCAACGTACGTGCCGTTTACCGCACCGGCACGCGGGTGCGCTGATCAGCGGTACGGGTCGGTGATCTCGCGGAGTCTGGTGAGGTGGCGACGGAGTTGTGCCATGGCCGGGGCGCCCAGGTGCCGGGCCCACTCGCGTTCGACGGCGGCGGTGGTGGCGTCGGCGATCGGCAGCAGCTCCCGGCCGCGGGCGGCGAGCCGGACCAGCCGGGCCCGGCCGTCCGTCGGGTCGGGCACCCGCTCGACGTATCCCGCGCGGGCGAGCTGGTCCACCAGGTACCCCGCGGTCTGCTTGCTGACCTGGGCGGCCTCGGCCAGCTCGGTGAGCCGGCTGCCGCCGGGCGCGATCCGCTCCGCGACGCGGGCCTGGGCGAGGGTGATGTCGTCGTATCCCGCCGCGGCCAGCGCCGCCATCACCCGGCGCTCCATCTCGCGGTGCGCGACGAACATCAGCACGCCGACGCTCATCGGCCTGTCGGCCATGGCGTGCTCCTTCCGGGGCGTTGACAACTGGTCAGAGAGGCTGATTGAATTAGTCAGAGAATCGTACCAAACTGCGGGCCGCCGCGCGATGCCGGACCGGTCCGCCGGACCCCGAGGGGGTCGCCATGGACACGGAGCAGAGCTGGCGCGTCATCACCGCGGAACGGCTCAGCCTGGCCGATCTGCTCGACGAGCTGACCCCGGACGAATGGCAGGAGCCGTCGCTGTGCGCCGGCTGGCGGGTGCGCGACGTGGCCGCCCACATCGCCATGGCGCCCCGGGTACGGCTCACCCGGCACCTGCCCGACCTGATCCGCGCGCGCGGCAGCTTCAACCGGTTCAACCGGGAGATCGCCGTGCGGTACGCGGCGCGCCCGACCGCGCTGCTCGTCGCCGAGATCCGCGACAACGCCGGGTCCCGGCGGCTGCCCGCCGTCACCAACCACCGCAACATCCTGCTCGACATGCTGGTACACGGGCAGGACATCGCCGTACCGCTCGGCCGCGACCGGCCGATGCCGACCGCCGCCGCCGTGTCCAGCGCCGCGCACGTGTGGCGGATGGGCTGGCCGTTCTGGGCGCGGCGCCGGCTGCGCGGGTATCGGCTCGTGGCGACCGACGCCGACTGGGACGCCGGCACCGGTACGGAGATCCGCGGCCCGATCGCGGCGCTGCTGCTGCTCGTCGCCGGCCGTACCGCGGCGGCCGTGCCGATGCTCGACGGCGCCGACGCCCTCGCCCCCGCCTGACCGCGAGCCGACCGCATCGCGGCCGACGGCCCGGCGGCCCTGGCACCGCGCGCGCCGGGGTGGTCAGGCGGAGCCGTCGCGGAGCAGGTTGCCGTCCGGCACGGTGATCGGTGGGACCGGGCCGTCGGCGGTGCCGGCCGCACGTAACACCCGCTCGTCCCTCGCCGCCTGCTCGTACGCCTCGACGGTGCGCGCGGCGATCGCCGGCCACGAGTACCGGTCGGCGACCATCGTGCGGGCGTGCCGGGACAGCCGACGGGCCAGTACCTCGTCGCGCAGGACGGTGCCGACGGCGTCGGCAAGCGCGGCCGGGTCCTTCGGCGGGAACGTCACGCCGGTGGCGCCCGGCTCGACGAACTCGGCCAGCCCGCCCGTCGCCGACACCGCCAGCGGCGCACCGGCCGCCGCCGCCTCCAGCGCCACCATGCCGAACGGCTCGTACCGGCTGGGTACGACCGCGCAGTCCGCCGCCGCGAACAGCGCCGGCAGGCTCGGCTCGGACCCGACCGTCTCGGCGGGCAGGAAGCCGGCGAACCGCACGGTACGGCCGAGTCGCCGGCGGGTGACCTCGGTCGCCAGCTCGTCGGCGTACTTGCCCTCGCCGGCGACGACCACCCGCAGCCCGGGGAAGCGCCGGCGCAGCGTCGGCGTCGCCGCGATCAGGTCCTGCACGCCCTTCTCGTACACGAGGCGGCCGGCGTAGACGACGAGCGGGCCGTCCCCGGCGTACCGCTCGCGGGCGGCGCGGACCTGGCGCGGGGTGACGCGGAACGCGGCGGCGTCCACACCGTTCGGGATGACCCGGACCTTCCCGGCCGGCAGCTCGAACAGCCGGCTGACCTCCCAGCGCATGTACCCCGAGCAGACCAGCACCCGGCGCGCCTCGTACGCGAGCCACCACTCGACGGAGTGGATGCACCGGTTCAGCTCGCCGGGCAGCCAGCCCGAGTGCCGGCCCGCCTCCGTGGCGTGCACGGTCGCGACCAGCGGTACCCGCAGGTGGTGTTTGAGCGTCACGGCGGCGTGCGTCACGAGCCAGTCGTGGCCGTGCACGACGTCGTACTCCTGCTCGGCGCAGACCCGCAGCGCGGCCCGGGTCAGGGCGTGGTTGAGCGACATCGTGAACGCCAGCAGCGTCTCCGTCGCGAACGGGAACAGCGGCGGGTCGGCCGGCGCGCGGACGATCCGGACCCCGTCGCGTACCTCGTCCAGCGGGGCGTCACCGCCGTGCCGGGTCACGACCGTGACCTCGTGGCCGGCCGCGGCCAGCGCCGTCGACAGCGCGTGCACGTGCCGGCCGAGCCCGCCGACGACGACCGGCGGGTACTCCCAGGACAGCATCAGCACGCGCATGGTTGGTGATTCTGGCACCCGTTACCCGCCGGTACCGCCGCAGGGCCGCGATCCTCGCAGGCGGCTGCCGGCCGGTTCCGCTGCGATGCTCGCCGGGGGTCAGCCGCGCTCGACCGCGGTGTCGAGCAGGCCCAGCGGCGGGGAGCCGAGATCCAGCAGCGCCGCGTGCAGCCGGGGCAGCGAGAAGTCGGCGCCCCAGGCGGAGCGGGCCCTCTCGCGCAGGTCCAGGATCGCGAGCTTGCCCCACGTGTACCGCCCGTACGTCGGGTCGAACGTCCCCCGGTACGCCTCGGCCAGCGCCGCCGGCCCCTGGAGGTACGCGTCGGACCGGAAGCGCGCCGCCGCCTCGTCCACCGTCATCGCCCCGGTGTGCAGCCCGATCGCCGCGGACAGCCGGACCACCCGGACCAGCGCCTCCAGCGCGACACCGGCCGCGAAGCGCGGGTCCGCGGCGTGGAAACCCTCCTCCAGCGCCATCTCCTCGGCGTAGTGCGCCCAGCCCTCGACGAACGACTCGCCGATCAGCGTGCGGCGCACCGCGGACGGCGCGCGGCGCAGCGCCCGGCCGTGCGTGAAGTGGCCGGGCGCGACCTCGTGCACGGTGATCGCCGGCAGGCTGGTCCGGCTGAACACGGCCAGCCACTCCTCCCGGTCCGCGGGCGGCCAGTCCGGCTCGGGCGGCGTCACGTGGTACCAGCTCGGCGAGTCCGCCTCGTACGGCGCGGCCCACGCCATCATCGCCATCGCCCAGCGGCGCGACTCGGGCGCCGGGCCGACCCGGCACTCGCCGTCGGCGTACGGCACCAGGTCGTGCTCGGCCGTCCAGGCGATCACCTCGGCGGTCAGCGCCCGCGCCTCGGTCAGTACGCCGTCGATGTCCGGGTGGTCGGCCAGCAGCCGGGCCACGGTGTCCGATGTGGACACTCCGGGTGCGATCCGCTGGCAGGCCTCGGACAGCATGGCGCGCAGGCGATCCCGCTCCCGGTCGGCGAGCGCGGCGAGCGCCGTCAGGTCCACCGGCAGCGCCTCGGCCGACGACAGCAGCGCGGCGAGCGCGGAGCCGCCGAGCGCGGTCTCCGGATGTCCCTCGCGGGCGAGGCGTTCGAGGTGGGCGACGAGCCGGCCGTGCGCCGCGAGCGCCGCCTCGCCCGCGGCACCGTCGTCCGGGCGTACCTGCCCGGCCAGGCCGCGCGCCGCGGACAGCGTCGCCGCCGCGACGGGCGCCGGTACCCGGTCGAGCGCGGTGACCGCCGCGTCGGCCGCCGCCGGCCACGCGGCCAGGTGCGCCCGGCGCGCCGCGGACCGCTCCTCGGCCGGGGCGTACTGCCGGTCGTAGCAGGCGAGGTCGAGGTTGCCCACGTGGTAGAGCGGGTTGGCGCGGTGCAGGGCGAGATCGCCCAGGCTGACCCGGGCGGCGTGCTCGGCCGCGGTCGCCTGCGCCTCGTCGTGCGGATCCGAGTACGGGTGGGCGCCGGCGGGCGCGAGCCGGTCCAGTGCCCGGCGTACCCCGTCGGGCGACAGGTCCTGGGCGACCCCGTCGTACTCGTGCCGGCCGACGGACTCCCGTGCCGTCGGCACCATCAGATCGCAGAGCGCGCGCAACCGTGCGTCCATGCGACGAGAATCTACCGGCAGCCGGTCCGACCGGCGCGGCCACGCGCCGCGGTCAGGGCCGGGATGCGACCACGACCAGGTCCAGGGCGTCGTCGAGGTCCACTGTGGACAGTTCGAAGTCGGCCGCGGTGACCGACCCGACCATGGCCGCGAGCTCGGCCGGCCACTCGTCGGCCGGCGTGCCGAGCTGCGCCTTGACCAGATCCGCGTCGTACCGCCGCCGGGCCCGCTCGTCCAACTCCCGCAGGCGGGTGCCGGCGCGCAGCCCGTACAGGGTCGCGTCGGGCAGTACGGGGGCGACGAGCGCCGCGATCTCGGCCGGGGACAGCTCGCGGGAGTGGTAGACGTTGCGCGGCCGGTCGGTCGCCGGGTCGTACCCGGGGGAGAAGGTCAGCCGGTTCGGCGTGCTGAGCACGAGCACCCCGCCGGGCCGCAGCACCCGGGCGCACTCGGCGACGTGTGCCGGCTGGTCCCACAGGTGCTCGACGAGCTGCATGCTCACCACCGCGTCGACGGACCCGTCGGCGACGGGCAGTGCCACCGCGTTCCCGCGTACCGCCGCCACCTCCGGGTACCGCCGGGTCACGTGTCGCAGGGTCGGTGCGTCGTAGTCCACCCCGACGACGCGCCGGCCCGTGTTCGCGCGGGAGGTGTCGTGAGCGAGCAGGGCCGCGCCGTACCCCTCGCCGACGCC
>DASXWQ010000051.1:0-138268 GCA_036503555.1 Actinocatenispora sp. | reverse complement strand
TCCGCGCCGCGCCGGCCGACCATGACCGACGTCGCCCGCGTGGCCGGCGTCAGCCTGAAGACCGTGTCGCGGGTGGTCAACAACGTGCCGACGGTCGACGCGACGCTCGCCGAGCGGGTCCTCGCGGCGGTCACCGAGCTGGGCTTCCGCCGCAACGACATGGCCCGCAACCTGCGCTCCCGTACGACGTCGGCGACGGTCGGGCTGCTCATCGAGGACCTCGCCAACCCGTTCTACTCGGCCATCGCCGCCGCCGCGGCCGAGTGCGCCCAGGCGCACGACACGATGCTGATCACGGCCAGCTCGGAGGAAGACGGCGAGCGGGAACGCCGCCTGCTGTTGCAGATGTGCGAGCGACGCGTCGACGGCCTCCTCGTCGTCCCCGCCGCCACCGACCAGGTGTACCTGCGGGCCGAGATCGAGCTCGGCACCCCGGTCGTGTTCCTCGACCGGCCGCCGACGAACCTGCGCGCCGACACGGTCCTCATCGACAACGCCCGCGGCGCCCGCACCGCGATCGAGTACCTGGTGGCGAAGGGACACCGCCGCATCGGCGTACTGGCCGACTGGCTCGGCATCTACACGATGCGGGAGCGGATGTCGGCGGCCGAGGCGGCGCTGGAGCGGGCGCGCGTACCGTACCGGCCGGACCTGGTGCGGTACGGGCTGCACACGCTCGCCGACACCGAGCTGGCGGTGACGCAGATGCTCGACTCCGACGAGCCACCGACGGCGCTGTTCACCCTGAACAACCGGCTGACGCTGGGCGCGCTGAGCGTACTGGGGCGGCGACGCGGCGACGTCGCGATCGTCGGGTTCGACGACTTCGAGACCGCGGCGCTGATGCCGCACCCGCTGACGATCGTCAGCTACGACGCGCGCGAGATGGGCCGGGTCGCCGCCGAGCTGCTGTTCCGCCGGATCGCCGGGGAGAGCTCACGCCCGCAGACCGTCGTCGTACCGACCGTGCTGGTCGAGCGCAGCGCCGGCTGACCGCTCCGGCTGCTGCTCGCGTTGGTGTGTGGGCCATGCCTGGACAACGTTGTCTGCGGTCGGTACGGTGCACTGCGTTGCACCGAGAGGGACGGTGATGGCGGACTGCGCGGGCGAGGTATCCGGTGATACATCGGGAACGCCTGCTGCGCCGGCGATGTCGCCGCGACCGCGCTGTTCCTGGCCGCCCGCCCGGACGTGGGTGAACCCGTCGGCGCCACGATCGTCCGCGCCGCCGCTGCCGGAGCCCGAGACAACGTTGGTACGACTCGATGTGCGGCTCGGCGCCGCTTGCCGTAGGCCGACGCGTCGACCCGGAGCGGGGTCGTCATGTCGGAAACCGCTGCGCGGTAAGGGATCTGGCTCGCGGGCGTGTTGTCCGCGGGCAGGTCGTCCGGGGTCGCGTTGTCCGCGGGCGCGTCGGACCGGTTGCGGGTCGCAGCCTGCGCTCGGGCGGACGCGGAACGGTACGCCGGGGAGGTCACGGCGCGCCCGGCGGCGACGCGGGTGCGGGGTTCTCGTCGACGCCGATGGAAGGGGGTCGAGGGGGTGGGATCGTTGTGTCGCGCGGCCCAGATAGCCCCCACCCATCCCAGGGGGGCGACCCCGGGTCCATCCTACCCGCGACGCCCGCCCCGCCCCGGTACGCCTGTGGACAACGCCAGCCCTGTGGACAACCCGGCGGCCGGCAGAACGAAGCGACAGCACCGAAAGGACGGCACGATGGCGTACCACGCACGCACCGACGGTGAGCATGCGGGCCGGCGGGCGCTGGTGACGGGCGGGGCGGGCGGGATCGGCCGCGCCACGGCCGAGCTGCTCGCCGAACGCGGCGCGGCCGTCGCCGTCACCGCGGTGAAGCTCGACGAGGCGGCGGAGGTCTCCGACGCGATCACCGCAGCCGGCGGCCGGGCGATCCCGATCGAGGCGGACGTCTCGGACGCGGCGTCGGTCGCCGAGGCCGTCGAGCGCACCGTCGCCGCGTACGGCGGGCTCGACACGCTCGTCGTCTCCGCCGGCATCCAGCGGTACGGCAGCGTCGCGGAGACCGACGAGGCGACCTGGGACGAGGTGTTCGCGGTGAACGCGAAGGGCGCGTTCCTGACCGCGCGAGCGGCGATCCCGTACCTGCGCCGGGGTACGGCCGGATCGATCGTGGTCGTCTCCTCGGTGCAGGGGCACGCGACGCAGACGGACGTGGCGGCGTACACGGCGAGCAAGGGTGCGCTGGGGGCGCTGGTCCGGTCCATCGCGGTGGACGAGGCACGGCACGGCGTACGCGCGAACGCGGTCAGCCCCGGCTCGGTCGACACGCCGATGCTGCGCCATTCGGCCGGGCTGTTCGCCGGTGACGACCCCGACGCGGTACGCGCCCTGCTGGACCGGTGGGGCGGGTCGCACCCGCTGGGCCGGATCGCGCGCCCGCGCGAGATCGCCGAGGTGATCGCGTTCCTGGCGGGGCCGCGGGCGAGCTTCCTCACCGGCGCGGACGTACCGGTGGAGGGTGGGTTGCTCGCCACGATCGGCGTGGCGCTGCCGGACGGCGACGAGACCGAGGGGCGGTGACGGCATGGTGATGCGGATCAGTCTCGGCCACATCGACGAGTACGACGAGCGCACGGCGACGTTCGCCCGGCAGCTCGGCCTCGACAGCGTGCAGTTGCACAACCCGAGCAACCTCGCCGGTACGGACGGGTACTGGAGCGAGGCGGAGCTGACGGCGCTGCGGGAGCGGTGCGAGGCCGACGGGCTGCGCCTGGAGGGTCTGGAGAACGTGCCGGCCGCGCACTTCTGGCGGATCCAGCGCGGCCTGCCGGGCCGGGACGAGCAGATCGACAACTACCGGCGCACGGTCACGAACATGGGCCGCGCCGGCATCCCGGTCCTCGGCTACAACTTCATCACCACGTACGTGTGGCGCACCGAGCTGCGCGCCGCGGGCCGGGGTGGCGCGACGGTCACCGCGTTCGACCTGGCGGACGCGGCGCGCGGCAACGCACTCGCCGACTACAAGCTGACGCCAGGCGAGCCGGTCACGGAGCCGATCGACGCCGAGGCGATGTGGGCGAACCACCGGTACTTCCTCGACGCGGTGCTGCCGATCGCCGAGCAGGCCGGCGTGCGGCTCGCGTTGCATCCGGACGACCCGCCGGTCGACGTACCGCTGGGCGGCGCGGCGCGGGTGTTCGTGTCGCCGGACGCGCTGGTCGAGGCGGACCGGCAGGCGCAGGGCAGCCCGGCGTGGGGGCTGAACCTGTGTGTCGGCACGGTCTCCGAGATGGGCGGCGAGGAGGCGGTGACCGAGGTGGTGGACCGGCTCGGCGGTGACCGGATCTGCTGCGTGCACTTCCGTGACGTACGCGGGACGGTGCCGCGGTTCGCGGAGTGTTTCCTCGGCGAGGGCAACATCTCGCCGGCCCGCGTGGTCCGGCACCTGCATGCCGCGGGCTTCACCGGCTTCGTCATCGACGACCACGTCCCGGCACTCGTCGGCGACCGCGACACGTGGGCGGACACCTCCCCCGAGGCGTACGTCAGTCGCGGCCGCGCGCACGCCATCGGGTACCTCCAGGGCGTGTTCCACGCACTCGACCTCTGACCGCGCGCACCGGGCGGAGGGAGCGGCGCACCGCGGTGCTGTCCAGGCGAGCCGGTACGGTGTGGCGGTGGAGGTCACCGTGTACACCGACGGCGCGTGCGTACCCAACCCCGGGCCGGGCGGGTGGGGCGCGCTGCTGTCGTACGGGGCGCACGAGCGGGAGCTGTGCGGCGGCGACGCCGGCACCACGACGAACAACCGGATGGAGCTGACCGCGCCGATCGAGGCGCTGCGCCGGCTCACCCGGCCGGTCCGGGTCATGCTCTACACCGACAGCACGTACGTCCGGAACGGCGTGACGAAGTGGCTGCCGCGCTGGCAGGCGAACGGCTGGCGGACCACGGACCGGCAGCCGGTGAAGAACGCGGACCTGTGGCAGGAGCTGGCCGCCGCGGCCGAGCGGCACGAGGTCGAGTGGCACTGGGTGAAGGGCCACGCCGGCCACGAGGGCAACGAACGCGCCGACCGGCTCGCCGCCCGCGGGCTGCGCGAGGCGCTGGCGGCGGCCGGCATCGACGCGCCGCCAACCCGACGTCCGCGCCCAAAGAGCACGTCCGGGCGGTTCTGACCGCACGGATTGTGGCGCTCGTCTCGGCTTCGGCGCGGCATCGCGGGGGCAGAATCGTCGCCAATTGGTCGCCCACTCTTCCCGGGAGCCGTCCGTGCCACCTGCCATCACCGCCGTCGAGTCGACCGACCTGTTCGTCGGCACCGAGGACGAGCCGCGCCAGGTCGTCCGGGTACGTCTGGCCGAGCCGGCCGACGCGCTGCTGTCCGTGACGGGTCCCGGGGTCACCACACCCGAGCCGGCGCCGGCCGCCGGTGCGTCCGTCGTCGAGATCGGCGTACAGGTGGACGCCCCGGTCGGCGCGGTCGTCGACGTCGCGGTCGCGGCCGACGGCGTACCGGTGCCGGGCGGTACCGGCACGCTGACGGTCGCCGAGCCGGGCTGGACGATGGTGATGGTGAACCATTTCCACTACGACCCGGTGTGGTGGAACACGCAGGCGGCGTACACGAGCGAGTGGCAGCGGCCGGACCTGACCGACCAGAACCACCGCGGCATGCCGGGCTTCGCGCTGGTACGCGCGCACCTGGACCAGGCGCGGCGCGACCCGGACTACACGTTCGTGCTGGCCGAGCTGGACTACCTGAAGCCGTTCTGGGACGCGTACCCGGAGCACCGGGACGAGCTGCGGGCGTTGCTCGCCGCCGGTCGGCTGGAGCTGATGGGCGGCACGTACAACGAGCCGAACTCGAACCTGACGGCGGCGGAGACGACGGCCCGCAACCTGGTGTACGGCATCGGGTTCCAGCGCGGCGTGCTGGGCGGGGAGCCGGCGACGGCGTGGCAGCTGGACGTGTTCGGGCACGACCCGCAGTTCCCGGGGATGGTGGCGGACGCGGGCCTCACGTCGTCGTCGTGGGCGCGCGGCCCGTTCCACCAGTGGGGCCCGATGCTCACCATGTGGGACGCGGAGCCGGGTGACGCGACGGTCATGCAGTTCCCGGCCGAGTTCGAGTGGATCTCGCCGAGCGGGCGCGGCGTGCTCACCGCGTACATGGCGAACCACTACTCGGCGGGCTGGTGGATGGACTCGTCGCCGACGCTGGCCGAGGCGGTGGAGCAGACCTACAAGCTGTACCAGGGGCTCAAGCCGGTCGCCGCGGGCCGCACGATCCTGCTGCCGGTCGGCACCGACTACACCCCGCCGAACCGCTGGGTCACCGAGATCCACCGGCACTGGCGCGACAGGTACGTGTGGCCGAGGTTCGTCTCGGGCCTGCCGCGCGAGTTCTTCGCGCTGGTGCGGGCGGACCTGGCCCGGGAGGGCCGCGCCGCCACGCCGCAGAGCCGGGACATGAACCCGGTGTACACCGGCAAGGACGTGTCGTACATCGACACGAAGCAGGCGCACCGGGCCGGCGAGCAGGCCGCGATGGAGGCGGAGAAGTTCGCCAGCCTCGCCTCGCTGTACGGGGCGGCCTACCCGCACGAGGCGCTGGACTCGGCGTGGCGACAGCTCGCGTACGGCGCGCACCACGACGCGGTGACCGGCTCCGAGTCCGACCAGGTCTACCTGGACCTGATGACCGGCTGGCGCGAGGCGCTGGACCGGGCGTCGGGCGTGCGGGACGCCGCCCAGCGGTACCTGACCGGGTTGGTGGACACGTCCGGCGACGGCATCGCCGTGACCGTCCACAACGGACAGTCCTGGTCCCGCACCGACGTCGTGACGGTGACCGTCGAGGCACCCCCGGGCACCCGCGGTTTCGAGGTCCACGACGGCGACGCGGTACGCCCGGCGCTGGTCGAGGCGGCCGGCGACGGCCGTGCGGTCGTGTCGTTCCTCGCGGTCGACGTGCCCGGGATCGGCCACCGCACCGTGCATCTCGTACCGTCCGATGTGGACGGTGGCGGGTGGACGGCGGTCGGCGGCGTGTCGGCGACGAGCGACCGGTTCGCGGTCCGCGCGGATCCGGCGCGCGGCGGTGGGCTGGACAGCGTCGTGGACCTCGCCACCGGCCGGCAGCTCGTGGCCGCCGGCGAGGTGGCCAACGAGCTGGTCGTCTACGACGAGTACCCGGAGCACCCGCAGTTCAAGGAGGGCCCCTGGCACCTGCTGCCCTCCGGCGGTCGCACGTACGCCCGGGACACCGCGGCGACCGTCCGCGCCGAGCGCAGCGCGCTCGGCGAGCGGTTGGTCGTCAGCGGCGCGGTCGGCCCGGTCCGGTACACGCAGTACGTGACCGTGTTCGCCGGGGTCGGCCGGGTCGACGTGCGGACCCGCATCGACGAGTTCACCGGCGCCGACAAGCTGGTACGCGTGCGGTTCCCCACCCCCGTCGCCGGCGCGCTGCCGGTCAGCGAGGTCGGCGACGCGGTCATCGGCCGCGGCTTCGGGCTGATCGACGTGGACAGCGCCGAGCACCCGTGGACCCTCGACAACCCGGCGTACACGTGGTTCGGGCTGTCCGCCGCGGCCCGCGTCGCGGTGTCCACATCGGACGGTGACGCCGGCCGGCGGGCGATCGGCATCGCCGAGGTCGTCTGCCCCGACGACCACGACCAGGGTCGGGTCCGGCCGCTGGTCATCGCGCTGGTCGGGCAGGGCGTCACCGCCACCACCTCCCGCGCCGGCGGCTCCCGGTACGGGCTGCTCGACGTCGACTCGAACCTGCCCGACGTCCGGATCCTCGTCGGCGGCCCGGAACGCAACTCCTACGCGGCGCGGGTGCTCGCCGAGGCCGGCGAGGCGTACGCGGACGAGCTGAAGCGGCAGCTCGCCGAGACCGGCCGCGCCCGCGTCTGGGTACCGGCGGCGCGCCCGCTCGCCGAGGTGTGGGTGCCGGGTGCGGACCTGCGCGCGCCGGAGGCGCTGCCCTGCCTGGTCGTCGACGGCGTGGACGACGCCGCGCTGGACGCCGAGCTGGCCGCGGTGGCCGCCGACCTCGCCGACGCGGAGATCGGTGTGACGCAACGGGTTCCGCACGGCATCGGTGGGTATGAGGACCGCAGTGTCGGGCTGCTGAACCGCGGCATCCCCGGCTTCGCCGTGACCTCCGACGGCGCGCTGCACCTGTCGCTCCTGCGTTCCTGCACCGGCTGGCCGTCCGGGGTGTGGTTGGACCCGCCGCGGCGTACCGCGCCGGACGGGACGGCGTTCCAGTTGCAGCACTGGACCCACGAGCTGGAGTACGCGTTCGTGGCGGGCGACGGCGACTGGCGCGACGCCGGCATGGTCGCCGCCGGCGCCGGCTTCACCAACCCGCTGCGCGCCGTGGCGTCCGACCCGCACCCCGGGCCGGTGCCGGCCACCGCCACCCTGGTCGAGGTCTCCGACGGTTTCGTCCTCACCACGTTGAAGCCGACGGGCAACCCGCTCGCGGTCGGCAGTGCGGCCCGGCCGTCCGCCGCGGACGGCCTCACCGTCCGCGGGTACGACGCGCACGGTCGCGGCGGCGCGGTCCGCATCGCCTGCGCCGCACCGGTCGTCGCCGCCCGCGCCGCCGACCTGCTGGAGCGGCCGGGCGAGGCGCTGGCCGTCGACGGCGGCGCGGCCACCCTCCACAGTGGACCGTCCGACGTGGTCACCGCGGTACTCGACGTCGACGCCACGGCACTGCCCGCCGCCCCGGCGACGCCGCTCGGCGCGACAGCCGAGGAGGTGCAGCCGGTCTTCACCCGGTACTGGCTGCACAACTCCGGCCCCGCTCCGCTCGGGTACCAACCGGTCGCGGTGCACGTCGACCCGACCCGGGCGGACGTCGACGGGCCCGTCACGCTGCGGGTCACGATCGCCTCCGACGTCGTCGACGCGCCACGTGCCGGCGTCGCCGCCGTCGCCGTACCGGACGGGTGGTCGGCGAGCGCCACGGCCCTGCCGTACGAGCTGGCTCCCGGCGGCCACGTCGGCTACGACGTCACCGTGGCCCCGCCCGCCACGCCGACCCCGGGCCGGTACGCGGTGCGCGTCGAACTGCTCGACAACGGCCAGCGGTACGCCGATGTGGCGCTGCTGCGGGTGCCCGATGGCTCCGGGGCGGAGCCTGCCGCGGTGGAGAATCCCGTTGCCGCGCAGGCGATCCAGGGCGGTGACAGCGGCGTCGAGCTGACCCTGGTCGACACCGAGGTCACCGTCTCGGCGGGCGGTACCGCGACCGTGACGGCGGAGCTGCGCAACACCAACCACACCGACGCC
Source organism: Actinocatenispora sp. (assembly GCA_036503555.1). GTDB lineage: Bacteria > Actinomycetota > Actinomycetes > Mycobacteriales > Micromonosporaceae > Actinocatenispora. The sequence goes on along the minus strand of DASXWQ010000051.1, from coordinate 129,973 downwards.
GACGTGTCGGTGTGGGCGCTGTCCCCGTACGAGACGTGGGGCATGGTCGGGCCGCGGGTGCAGGGCGTCACGGTGCCGGCGGACGGCGCCGCGCGGGTCACCGTCACCGTGACCGCGCCGCTCGACGCCGCCCCGCGTACCGGCTGGCTGCTGCTGAAGGCCGCGTCCGCCGGCGCCGTCCGCTACTCCCCCGCCGTCCCCCTCACTGTCCGGGACGACCGGTGACCACGCACCACCACCCCCCGGCCGAGCCGCACGCCGCGCCCGCGACCGCCGGCGAGCACGGCGCGGGCGAGGTCGGGTACCCGCACGGCGCGGGCGAGGTCGGACACGCTCCGGGCGGGCGCGTGCACGGCGCGGCCAACGTCGAGCACGCGCACGGGCAGCCGACCGACGCGGACGCGGTCGTGGCCGACGTGGACGGGGTGACGCTGCGGCTCGGTGCGGTCGAGGAGGTGCTGGCCCGGATGCGGCGCGGGCCGGCCGCCGCGCTGCTACCCGCCGACGGCGGCGCCGAGGGCCGGCAGCTGCGCCGCTGGCTGGTGCAGCTGCGTACGGTCGAGATGCTGGTCGAGCGGACCGCGGCCGAGCGCGGGATCACCGTCACCGCCGCGCACCGCGCGCCGTGGCGCCCGTCGGCGACGGCGGCGCTGGAGCTGGGCAGCGTACCGGTCGCCGTGCTCGTGGCCTCCCCCGTCGCCCGCGCCGTGTACGAGTGGGTGACCGCCGCGGTCGAGCCGCCGTCCGCGTCCCGCGTCCCGGCGCGTTCCGAGCCGGAGGAGCGCCGGGTCCGGCTGGTGCCGGCGGCGGGCGGCCCGCCGCAACACCTCGGCTGGGTACGCCCGGACCGGTACGCCGGGCCGCTCGGCGCCGCGATCGCCGCCGCCACGCCGGGCGAGCCGTACGGCCCGGTCGACGTGGCCGGCGCTGTCCACACCATCCTCGTCGAGGCGGTACGCGCGGGCGGCGACGCCACCGACCCGGCGGCCGAGCTGCGCGACGCGGCCCGGCGCCACGCATTCGTCGACTGGCTGGAACGCGAACGACGGGCCCGGGTCCGGTTGCGCCCCGGCTTCGAGCACCCCGCCGACCCGCGCCAACCGGACAACACCCACCGCCACTGACCCGCGCCGCGCGGCCAGCGGCGAGCCGGTCAGCGGGTCGGGCTGGCGGTGGGGGTGATGCTGGCGGTGGCGACGCCGGGCAGGCGCCGGACTGACGGCACGAGCCGGTCGGCCGAGGTCCGGTCCCGGACCGTGACGCGGAACGTGTTCGGGAAGTCCTCCGGTCGCGTCGTCCCCACGTGCGGGTCGTGGGCGAACTGCCGGCGGAACCGTTGGTACGCCTGCTCGCGCGACTCGTACACCACCCGCGTGACGCCGGGCGCGGCCCGGAGTTTCTGGCGGACGGCGCCCTGCTGGGCGGTCGTCGCGTCGTCGCGCAGCGAGACGAGCACGGTCACCGGGCCGGGCCGTACGGGATCGTGCTTGGGCGTGCCGCCGCACCCGGCCAGCGCCACGAGCAGCAGCATCCCGACCGTCACCGCGCGCCGGACAGCACCCACCACGACCCTCTTCCCGCGCGGCGTCCCCGCGCCTCCGCGAGGCTAGTCGACCGGCGCCACCCGCGGCCCTCCACTGTGGACAGGAGGGAAACGGCCCGGTTGACGGGTTTTCCGCGAAGGCTTTTCGCGGAAACGTGGCCGCGCTGCGTACGCCCGGGCCTACCGTCGATGACAGGCCGGACACGGGAGGTGGCCATGGGTACGGTCGACATGCCTGCCGACGGGCGGAGTCGGGCCACGACGGTCCCGGCCGCCGCCGTACCGAAGCCGGCCACGAACGTCATCTCGTGGATCGCGCTCGCGTTCATGACGACGAGTTCGGTGGCGAGCCTGCGCGCCTCACCGACCATGGCCGTGTACGGCCTGGCCTGCGTCTTCCTCTACATCGTGCCGGCCATCGTGTTCCTGTTGCCGACGTCGCTGGTGTCGGCGGAGCTGGCGTCCGGCTGGTCCGGCGGCGTGTACCGCTGGGTGTCGGAGGGCCTGTCGAAGCCGCTGGGCTTCCTCGCCGTGTGGTGCCAGTTCGCGATGACGATCTTCTACTACCCGAGCCTGCTCGCGTATGTCGCCAGCACCCTCGCGTACGTGTTCAACCCGAAGCTGGCGTCGAGCGGCGTGTTCACCGCGATCGTCATCATGGTCCTCTACTGGCTCGGCGTCCTGGTTTCCACCCAGGGCACCAAGTCCGTCGCGGGCCTGTCGTCGGCCGGCCTGATCATCGGCACGCTGGTCCCGGGCGCGCTGCTGCTCGTCCTCGGCGTCGTGTTCCTCGGCCAGGGCCACCCGTCCGCCGCACCGATGGACGCCTCGCACCTGCTGCCGCCGTGGGCCGGGCTCGCGAGCCTCGTGCTCATCGTCAACAACTTCCTGTCGTACTCGGGCATGGAGATGAACGCGGTGCACGTGTCGTCGCTGCGCAACCCGGGCAAGGAGTACCCGCGGTCGATGTTCCTCGCGGTGCTGCTGGTGCTGGTCATCTTCATCGTGCCGGCGCTGACGATCAGCTGGGTCGTACCGAGCGGGCAACTGAGCCTGACGGCCGGCGTGATGCAGGCGTTCGACGCGTTCTTCGCCGAGTTCAACATCGGCTTCCTGACGCCGGTGCTCGGCATCATGCTGATCGCCGCGGCGCTGGGCGGGATGCTGACCTGGCTCGCCGGCCCCAGCAAGGGGCTGCTGATGATCGCCCGCGAGAACGGCTACCTGCCGCCGTTCCTCCAGCGGCTCAACAAGCACGGCGTGCAGCGCAACATCCTGGTCTGCCAGGGCGCCGTCACCACCGTCATCGCCCTGCTGTACGCGTTCATCCCGGACGTGTCCAGCGCGTACTGGATCCTGTCGGTGATCACGACCCAGGTGTACCTGATCGTGTACCTGCTGATCTTCGTGGCGGCGATGCGGCTGCGGCGCACGCAGCCCGACCACCCGCGCGGGTACCGGGCGCCGATCCTGCCGGTGCTGTGCGTGGTCGGGTTCGTCGCGTCGGTCGCCGCGCTGGCGATCGGGTTCGTCCCGCCGTCCCAGTTCAAGTCCGGCCACGTGGGCGTGTACATCGCGATCGTGGCGGGTGGCGCGGGGATCGTGGGCCTGCTCGTACCGTTCCTGTTCTACCGGCTGCGGAAGCCGTCGTGGCGTGCCGCGGAGGCGCAGCAGGCGGGTGAGCCGGCATGAGGATGAGCGTGGCGTGGTCCCACCGGCAACTGCGGTTCGTCACGTACGGGGTGCTCGCGGTGCTGGTCATCGGCGGCATCGTGTGGGGGCTGTTCGCGTTCCACCAGGGCAAGGAGTCGCGGCAGGCGTCGCAGAAGGCCGACCAGCTCATCGCCGCCGCACACGACGCGGGCATACCGACGCCGCTCGACAAGGACCAGGTGATCCGGCTGTTCGGCACCGACGGCGGGCAGGTGTGCCAGGACCCGGGGTCGGCGCTGTCGCTGGCCCGGGCGTACCAGGGGCTGTCGAACGGGGCGGCCGGACCCGGCCAGCGCGGCGTCATCGGCGAGAGCGACCTCGTCGCCGGCGAACGGCTCGTCATCCAGACGTACTGCCCGGACCAGATCGACGAGTTCGACCGCGCGGTACGCGACCTGAAGCTCGACGACACATCCGACTCCTGAAGGGACCGGGCATGCACAGCACGCGGGAGTCCACAGTGGACGCGCTGACCGCCCGGGTACGCGGGCTGATGCCGCGCGCCCACGACGACCTGGCCGAGCTGGTGTCGTACCGGTCGGTCGCCGACGCCCGGCAGTACCCGCCGGAGGAGTGCGCGAAGACCGCCCGCTGGGTGGCCGACGCGTGCGCCGACGCGGGTCTCACCGACACGAAGCTGCTGACCGTCGCCGACGGCAGCACGGCCGTGTACGCCGAGCGGCCCGCACCGCCCGGCGCGCCCACCGTCCTGCTGTACTGCCACTACGACGTGCAGCCGCCGCTGTCCGACACGGCCTGGCGTACCCCGCCGTTCGAGCTGACCGAGCGGGATGGCCGGTGGTACGGGCGGGGCAGCGCCGACTGCAAGGGCAACATCGTCGCCCACCTCACTGCGCTGCGCGCGCTCGACGGCGCGCCGACCGTCGGCGTCAAGTTCGTCGCCGAGGGCTCCGAGGAGCAGGGCACCGGCGGGCTGGAGGACCACGTCGCGGCCCATCCCGACCTGCTGCGCGCCGACGAGATCGTCGTCGCCGACTGCGGCAACGCCACGCTCGGCAAGCCGACGTTCACGACCAGCCTGCGCGGCACCATCGTCGTCGTGGTCACGATCTCCACACTGGACAGTGAGATGCACTCCGGCATGTTCGGCGGTCCCGCGCCGGACGCGCTGGCCGCGCTGATCCGGGTGCTCGCCACGCTGCGCGACGGTACCGGGGACACCACGGTCCGCGGCCTGGCCGGCGACCAGAAGTGGTCCGGGGTCGACTACGACGAAGCCACCTTCCGGCGGGACGCGCACGTGCTCGACGGCGTCTCGCTGACCGGCACGGGTACCGTCGCCGACCGGCTCTGGGCCCGGCCCGCCGTGACCGTGCTCGGCATCGACGCACCGAAGGTCGTCGGCTCGTCCGCCGCGATCCAGCCCACCGCCGCCGCCCGCATCAACCTGCGGGTACCGCCGGGCATGGACGCGCACGTCGCGCTCGACGCGCTGCGCTCGCATCTCGTCGCCGCCACGCCCTGGCACGCGCGGGTCGAGGTGGCCGTCGAGGCGGTCGGCCAGCCGTTCCGCGCGAACACCAGCGGCCCCGCGTACCAGGCGATGTCGGCGGCGATGCGCACCGCGTTCGGCGCCGACCCGGTCGAGTCCGGGCAGGGCGGCTCGATCCCGCTGTGCAACGTCTTCGCCGACACGTACCCGGGCGCCGAGATCATGCTGCTCGGCGTCGAGGAACCCGCCTGCCTCATCCACGCCCCGAACGAGTCCGTCTCCCCCGACGAACTGTCGTCGATGGCCCTCACCGAGGCGCTCTACCTCTCCCGCTGACGCGTCCCGCGGCCGCACGCGCCCCTCTCGTACGATGGGCGGCGCTGTAGGAAGGGCGCCGCGAGCGGTGCATGCCCTGGGGAGGGTGCGATGCGGCCGCTGGAGGCGTCCGAGCGGGGGCAGGCGGGAGCGTACCGGCTGCTGGCCGAGCTGGGCCGGGGCGGCATGGGCCGGGTGTGCCTGGCCGCCGGCCCGGACGGACGACTGGTCGCGGTCAAGCTGATCGGCGAGCAGGTACGCGCCGACGACGGCTTCCGTGCGCGGTTCCGGCGGGAGGTCGAGGCGTCGCGGCGGGTGTCCGGCGCGCACACCGCCGCGGTCCTCGACGCCGACCCGGACGCGGACCCGCCGTGGCTCGCGTCCGTCTTCGTACCGGGGCCGTCGCTGTCGGAGGCGATGCGGGCGACCGGCCCGCTGCCCGAGCCGGCGGTCCGGCGCCTCGCCGCGGGCCTCGCCTCCGCGCTGGTCTCCATCCACGCCGCGGGCGTCGTGCACCGCGATCTCAACCCGTCGAACGTGCTGCTCACCGACGACGGCGTACGGGTCGTCGACTTCGGGATCGCGCAGACCGCCGACGGCATCGGCACCGGCACCGGCACCGGCGAGCTGACCCGACCGGGGATGCTCGTGGGTACGGCCGGATACCTGTCGCCCGAACAGATCCGCGGCGAACCGACCGGGCCGGCCGCCGACGTGTTCGCGTTCGGCTGCGTCGTCGCCCTCGCCGGCACCGGCCGGCAGCTGTTCACCGGCGACACCGTCCCGCAGCTGCTCCACCAGATCCTGCACGCCGAGCCCGACCTGGCCGGGCTGCCCGAGCCCGTACGGCGGCTCGTCGGGCCCTGCCTGGACAAGGATCCGGCCCGGCGGCCCACCCCGGCGGAGGTCGTCGCGTTCATCGGTGACGTCGAGCCGTCGGCGCGGCCGTGGCCGCCGGGCGTACCCGAGCTGATCGACCGGCAGCGCGCCGAGATCGGCCACCTGCTGCCCGGCGGCGGCCACCCGACGGTCGCGGTACCGACCCTGCCCGGGCCGGTGTTCCCGCGCGGCGTCGCCACCGTCGGCCCGGACGCGCCACCGCCGCCGCACGACGGGCCGCACGAGGCGCCACCGGTACGACGGTCCCGGCTGCGGCTGGTCTTCTGGCTCTGCGCCGGCGCCACCGCGGTGGTCCTGCTCGGCGCCGTCGGCATCGGCGTCGGCTGGGCGCTCGCCACGACCGGGCGTACGCCCGACCGGGCCGGCGGGCACCCCACCACCGGTCCGACGTCGTCGTCGCCGTCACCGACGCCGAGCCCCAGCCCGACGCTGCCGGTCACCGGGGCGCTCCACGGGTACCGGGGGGTGTGTCTCGACGTGCACGACGCCGACAGCGCCAACCGCACCCCGGTGCAGATCTACCGGTGCAACGGCACGAACGCCCAGCAGTGGACGTACGGCACCGACGGGACGCTGCGCTCGCTCGACAAGTGCCTCGACGTCACCGACGGCAACACCGTCAACGGCGCCAAGGTCCAGGTGTACGACTGCAACGGCACCGGCGCCCAGCAGTGGACGCTGCGCGACGGACAGGTGATCAACACGCCGTCCGGCCGTTGCCTGGACGACACCGGCTGGAGCACCGAGGACGGTACGCAGGCACAGATCTGGGACTGCGGCGGCGGAGCCAACCAGCAGTGGCAGCTCACGCCGTGACGGGCCGGTTCGCGCGGTCCGCCGCGGCGGCCGGCCCGGCGCGGGCACGATGGACGGCACGGATCCCGGCGGCGAGAGGGGACACGCGATGGGCCTGCACGTGATCGTCGGGAGCGGCCCGGTCGGCACCGCGACCGCCCGGGTCCTGCTCGACCGCGACGAGTCGGTCCGGGTGGTGACGCGCAGCGGCGCGGGTACCGCCGGCACCGAGCGGGTCGTGGCGGACGCGACCGACGTCGACCGGCTCGCCGACCTGACCGAGGGCGCCGACGCGCTCTACAACTGCGCCAACCCGCTCTACCACCGGTGGCTGACCGACTGGCCGCCGCTCGCCGCGTCCCTGCTCACCGCCGCGCAACGGACCGGCGCCGTCCTCGCCACCGCCAGCAATCTCTACGGGTACGGGCCGGTGCGCGGCCCGATCACACCGGACACGCCGCTCGCCGCCCGGCAGCCCAAGCTGCGGGTACGGGCCGACATGTGGCGCGCCGCCCTCGCCGCGCACCGCGACGGCCGGGTCCGGGCCACCGAGGTACGCGCCAGCGACTACGTCGAGGCCAACTCGCTGCTGGCCGCCGTGATAGCCGGGGCGGTACGCGCCGGCCGGCGCGCGTACGTGCCGGCCCGGCTCGACGAGCCGCACACGTGGACCTCCGTCCGTGACGTCGCCCGTACGTTGGTCGCCGCGGCCACGACCGAACGTGCCTGGGGCGCCGCCTGGCTGGTCCCGAGCACCGCCCCGCTGACCGTCCGCGAGATCGCCACCCGGTACGCGGAGGTCACCGGGGCACCCGCGCCCCGGCTCACCGCCCTGCCGTACGCCGCGCTGTGGGCCGGCGGGCTGTTCTCCCCGCTGGTGCGGGAGCTGCGCACCACCTACTACCAGTGGGACCGGCCGTTCACGATGGACCCGGCGGAGACGACCAGGGTGCTCGGCATCGAGCCGACCGCGCTCGACACCGCCCTCGCCGCCGTCGACCCCGCGTCCCGGCCGCGCTGACCCCAGCTGCCCGGATCGTGCCCGCGGGCGCCGGATGTGGCAACCCGACATGACGAAGGTAACGCTATCCCGGACCGGATTTGGCGTGTCGACTCGCCGACGGTGTCCGGTCCCGCGTGGTACACCTGGATCCCGGGCCACCCGGCGATCGAGGGCCGTGACCGCCGGGATATGGTAACGATAACTTTCGTCCTCGAGGGGGAGCACGTGCCGGACACCCATCGCAGCTACGAGGCCAACCCGCGCTACGCGGCGGTCGGCGGGGACGTGCGCGCCGGCTGGCGGCAGGCCGTGGACGAGCTGCCCGCCGGCACCCGGGTGCTCGCCGTCGACGGCCCGTGGCTGCTCGACTGGGACGCCGTGGTCAAGGGCCTCACCGCCGCGGTCCCCGGCCTGGTCACCGTCGACGTGCGGGACCACCTCGCCGACTGGGCGACGATCGGTGCCCGCACCGACACGTCGGATCTGACCGGCGACCCGCACTTCGCGAAGCTGTCCGACGCGACCCTCGCCGACTTCTTCGCCGACCTGCCGACCGTCTCTCCCGCCGACACCCTGACCGTGGTGTTCGGCCCGGGCGCGGCCCTCGTCGCCCACGACACCTTGTGGTACGCGGACCTGCCGAAGCGCTACGCGGAGGCCGCGATCGGCGACGGCACCGGCACCAACCTCGGCCAGCCGGCCGGCAGCGGGGCGGGCACCACCCGCCGGCTGTTCTACATCGACTGGCCGATCCTGGACCGGCACCGCGACGAGCTGGCCCCCCGCCTCGACCGCTACCTCGACACCCAGCAGTCGGACGAGCCGGTCTCGCTGTCCGGCGCGGCCCTGCGCGGCACCGCCGAGTGGCTGGCGCAGCGGCCGTTCCGGACCCGGCCGACGTTCAACACCACGCCGTGGGGCGGCCAGTGGGCCCGCACCGAGCTGGGCTTCAACCCGGACGCGCAGAACACCGCGCTCGGATACGAGCTGATCGCGCCGGAGTCGGGAGTGCTCGTCGGCACCGCGGACGCCGCCGTCGAGCTGCCGTTCCAGGTGCTCGTCGCGCTGCACCCGGAGCGGGTGCTCGGCGCCGAGGTGCACCGCACGTTCGGCACGTCGTTCCCGATCCGGTTCGACTACCTCGACACCGTCGCCGGCGGCAACCTGTCGGTGCACTGCCACCCGCAGTCGACGTACATGAGCGAGGTCTTCGGCTGGCCGTACACGCAGCACGAGACCTACTACATGATGGTCGGCAGCGAGCAGAACACCGTGTACCTCGGGCTGCGCGAGGGCGTCGACGTCGAGGCGTTCCAGGCCGACGCGCACGCCGCCGACCACGCCGGGACGCCGTTCGACATCACGACGTACGTGCAGACGTTCCCGGCCGAGAAGCACCAGCTCTTTCTGATCCCCGGCGGCACCCCGCACGGCAGCGGCAAGGGCAACGTGGTGCTGGAGGTCAGCGCCACGCCGTACCTCTACTCGCTGCGCTTCTACGACTGGCTGCGCCGCGACGCGAAGGACCGGCAGCGCGCCGTCCACGTCGAGCACGCCTTCCGCAACCTCAACACGCAGCGCACCGGCGAGGCCGTCGGGGCCGACCTGGTCCAGTCCCCGCGTACGCTGCGCGACGGTGCCGGCTGGCGCGAGGAGCTGCTCGGCGAGCTGCCGGAGATGTTCTTCACCGTGCACCGCGTCGACGTGTCGGCCGGGGTCGAGGCCCCCGACGACACCGCGGGCCGGTTCCACGTCATCAACGTCGTCGAGGGCGACGGCGTCGTCGTACGCACCGCGTCCGGCGCCGAGCACCGGCTCAACTACGCCGAGACCCTGGTCCTGCCCGCGGCTGTGGGCCGGTACACGCTCACCGGGCTCGGGGCGGTAGCGTCCCGGGTCGTGAAGGCGTACGTGCGGTGAATGCCAGCGCGGTCCCCGTCCTGGAGATCGGCGGCACCCACGTCACCGCCGCGCTGGTCCGGTGGGCGGACGGCGGCCCTGTCGTGGTCGACGGCAACCGGACGACGCTCGCCCCCGACGGTTCGGCCGACGAGATCGTCGACGCCGTCGCCCGGGGCGCGGCCGGCCTGACCGCGCCACCGGGCGCGGTGTGGGGCGTCGCCCTGCCCGGCCCGTTCGACTACGCGACCGGCATCGCCCTGTACGAGGGCGTCGGCAAGTTCGAGGCGCTGTACGGGACGGACCTGCGCGCCGCGCTGTCCGCCCGGATCCCGGGCGTCGGCGGCCTGCGGTTCGTCAACGACGCCGAGGCGTTCGCGCTCGGCGAATGGGCGTACGGGGCGGGTCGTGGCCAGGCCCGCACCGTCGCGATCACCCTCGGCACCGGGATCGGCTCGACGTTCCTGCGCGACGGCGTCGCGGTCCGCGACGGCACCACCGTACCGCCGGAGGGCCGCGCCGACCTGCTCACGCACCACGGCCGTCCGCTGGAGGAGACGGTGTCGCGCCGCGCCGTCATGGCGGCGTACGCGCGGCGGACCGGGCAGGACGAGGACGTCCGGGAGATCGCCGCCGCGGCACGCGCCGGCGAGGCGGCGGCGGCGGAGACCCTGGGGTCGGCGTTCGAGCAGCTCGGCGTCGCCCTGGCGCCGTGGCTGCGCCGGTTCGCGGCGGACGTCGTGGTCGTCGGCGGGTCGATGGTCGGCTCGTGGGACCTGATCGAGCCGGCGCTGCACGCCGGACTCGGTCCGGACCTTGCCGGCCTGCCGCTCGCGGCGGCCAAGCGACCCGACGACTCGCCGCTGTTCGGCGCCGCGCTCGCCGCCCGCCGACCGTCGCCAGCTCCGGCCACCCCCGGCGCCGCCCCGGGCACCGCCGATGCTGATCTCGACCCGGAGGACGGGCCCGGCTCCCGCGCCCACGTCGACGGGACCGCCGAGGCTTCCGGGCAGGGGTCGGCGCCTGCCGCATCGACGCCGGGCGTCCGGGGCGGCGGGCACGACCCCGCGGCAAGCGATCCCGCCGGACGAACACACGACGGTTGATGTCCATGGCCGAGATCCCGACATCCGACAGCCCCGGCGCCGACCGCGCCGGGAGGTCGGCCACGGACCGGCCGGGCGGCGACGTCGAGCGGGTCCAGCCCGGGCCGACCTCCGACGACGCCGACCGAGAGGGGGCCCGCGCTGGGCGGACTCCGACCGCGGCGGCCGGTGACGCGGCGACGCGGGCCGGTGGCCCCGGGCGTACCGGGGATCCGGCGACGATCCGCGAGGTGGCGCTGCTGGCCGGGGTGAGCCCGATGACGGTGTCCCGGGCGCTGCGCGGCAACGCCAGCGTCACGCCGGCGAACCGGGAGCGGGTCGAGGCGGCGGTCAAGGCGCTGGCGTACCGGCCGAACGTGATGGCCCGCAGCCTCCGGCAGGGCCGCCGCACGGGCACCGTCGGGCTGGTCGTCACCAACCTGGCGAACCCGTTCTACGCGCGGCTCGCGCTGGGCATCGAGGCCGAGCTGTCCACCGGCGAGCGGCGGGTGATGATCACCAACACCGGCGGCGACGTGGCGCGCGAGCAGGCGGCCGTGCGGGACCTGACCGACCGGCGGGTGGACGGCCTGATCCTGGTGCCGGCCGGGCATTCGCAGGCGTACCTGACGGACGAGCTGCCGGCGTCGGTGCCGGTGGTGACGGTGGGTCGGCCGCCGACCGGGATCGACGCCGACTGCGTGCTGGTCGACGACGTCGGCGGGGCGCACGCGGCGACCCGGGCGCTGCTCGCCGCGGGGCACCGGCGCATAGGGTTCCTCGGCAACCCGCCGTCGGTGTACACCGGGTCGGAGCGGTACCGGGGGTTCTGCGCGGCGCTGGACGAGGCGGGCCTCGCGCCCGACGAGACGTACGTGCGGCGGGCCCAGCAGGACCTGACGTCGGCGGAGCGGGCGGCGGCGGAGCTGCTGGCGCTGCCGGAGCCGCCGACGGCGATCCTGTGCACGAACAATCGGAACACGATCGGCGCGTACCGGGCGCTGCGGCGGCACGGGGTCAGCGCGACGATCGCCGGGTTCGACGACTTCGAGCTGGCCGACGTGCTGAGCGTGCCGGTCACGATCGTCGCGTACGACGCGGACGAGCTGGGCCGGCAGGCGGCGCGGCTGCTCACCGAGCGCATCGACCGTACGGTGGCGGACACGCCGCCGCGCCGGGTGGTCGTCCCGACCACGATCGTCCAGTACCGGCCGCCCGAGTCAGGCTGATCCGGGCCGACGGTCGGCGACGGGGTGCGTCGGCGGCCGGGCGGACACGACGGTGTGCTCGGCGCCGGGGCGGAGGTGGCCGGCGAGCCAGTCGAGTGCGGACGGTTCGACGGAGCGCCAGGTGGCCATGTTGTGCCCGCCGGTGCGCAGCACGACCCGGGTCAGGTGTACCGGCCCGGCGCCGGCCGCCGCGGCGAACGCGCGGCCTTCCTGGCAGGGCTGCGGGTCGGGTGCCGCGCACATCGCGTAGAGCGCCAGGTCGGGCAGGTGCTTGGCGTGGGTGACCTGGTAGAGCGGGTCGTTGGCGTGTCGGGCGGCGCGCGAGCCGCCGAACAGGTCGCCGGTGCTGCGATCCAGGTACGGCGTGAAGTAGCCGGAGAGGCTGGCCGCGCCGGCGAAGGCGTACCCGGGCTGCAGCGCGAGGTTGTTGGCGCAGAAGCCGCCGGTGGAGTATCCGGCGACGCCCCAGCCGGTGCGGTCGGTGGAGACACGCAGCAGCCGGCCGAGGACCGTCCGTACGTCGCGGATCAGGTAGGTGGCGAACCGCGGCCCGTGCGCGGCGTCGACGCACTCGGTGTCGTGCATCGTCGCGGTGGTCTGCGTGGGCAGCACGGCGACGAGCGGCGGCATCCGGCCGGCGGCGATCTCGGCGTCGAGGACGCGTTGCAGCCGCAGCGCGCCGAGCCAGCGGGCGGGGCTGCCGGGGAAGCCGTCGAGGAGTTCCAGCACGGGGAACCGCTCGTGCGCGTACGCCGGCTCGTCGTACTGCGGCGGCAGGTACACGTCGGCGGGCAGGTCGAGGTGGCTGGCCGGCCCGGCGATCCGGGTGGTGAACACGCTGCCCTGCGGGATCCGCGCGCCGGCCGGCGTGGGTGCCCCGGCGGAGGGCAGCGCAGGCGGCGTGTTGGTACCGAACAGGTCGGACCAGCTCGTGAAGAACTGTTCCTGCCGGTTGACCACGAGCCCCAGCGCGAGGGTGATCATCAGCTGGCCGGCGACGATCATCGTGGCGGTCCGCAGCACCCGGAGCCGGCGGTACCGGAAGAGGAGCACCGCGCCGACGGGGAGGCCGACGCCGAGCAACGCGACGAGGATCAGCAGCGGTACGCCGGTGAGGCCCATGCCACCACGCTAGGTACCGTCAAGCAAACGCCCGGTTAGCCCTCAGGCAAGGCTCTCCGAGGAGTACCGGAGGCCGTCGGCGAGCAGGTCGAGCAGGCGTCGCGCCTGGTCGCGTTGTTCGGGCGCGCCGGCGCCGAGGGAGATGCCGTTGAGCGCCGCGAGCAGGTCGCCGGGCTCCACGTCGGTGCGTACCGTGCCGGCGGCGGCGCCCGCGTCGAGCAGGGCGCGGGCGGCGGCGGTCAGGTTCTCCCGGCTGTGTTCGAACGGGCGGCCACCGGCGGCGATCACCGTGCGGAGCGCGTCGGCCATACCGCGCTTGGTCGTGGTGTACGCGACGAACCGGTCCATCCAGGTCCGCAGCGCCTCGTCCGGGGGCAGCTCGCGCAGCAGGTCGGTTACGGCGTCGCAGAGCCGGGCCAGCTCGGTCCGGTACGCGGCCTCGACGAGCGCCTCGCGGGTCGGGAAGTGCCGGTAGAGGGTGCCGATGCCGACACCGGCCTGTTTCGCCACGGCGTCGAGCGTCACGTCGGCGCCGTCCTCGCTGAACGCGCGTACGGCGGCGGCGAGCAGCCGGTCGCGGTTGCGCCGTGCGTCGGCACGCATCGGTTTCTCCGGCATGTGCCCTCCTCCCCCGGTTCTGTGGTCCGGTCCACACCGATCCGATGGTAACCGGAGGGTCCTCCGGTTAGCCTGGAGGACGTAGCGGAGGATCCTCCGCTTCGATCCTACCGACTCGTGGGACGAGGACTTCAGCCATGACCACCACCATCTCCACGCCGTTCGGTGCCGAGTCCACCGCCGCCGAGGTCGTCGCCGGCATCGACCTGAGCGGCCGCCGTGCCGTCGTCACCGGCGGCGCCTCCGGCATCGGCATCGAGACCGCCCGCGCGCTGGCCGGTGCCGGCGCCGACGTCACCATCGCGGTCCGCAACACCGAGGCCGGCAAGGCGACCGCGGCCGACATCCGCGCCACCACCGGCCGCGACATCACCGTCGCCCCCCTCGACCTCGCCGACCGGTCCTCGGTCGCCGCGTTCGTCGCCGGCTGGTCCGGCCCGCTCGCCATCCTCGTCAACAACGCGGGCGTGATGGCCGCGCCCGAGACGCGTACGACGGAGGGGTGGGAGCTCCAGTTCGCCACCAACCACCTCGGCCACTTCGCGCTCACCACCGGTCTGCACGACGCGCTCGCCGCGGCCGGCGACGCCCGCGTCGTCTCCGTCAGCTCCAGCGCGCACCTGCGCTCCCCCGTCGTGTTCGACGACATCCACTTCGAGCACCGGGCATACGATCCGTGGCTCGCGTACGGGCAGTCCAAGACCGCGAACGTGCTCTTCGCCGTCGAGGCCACGCGGCGCTGGGCGGCCGACGGCATCACGGTCAACGCCCTGATGCCCGGCGGCATCCGCACCAACCTCCAGCGGTACGTCACGGACGAGGACCTCAACCGGATGCGCGCCGCCAGCGGTGGCGGCACCGCCGCCCGGTGGAAGACCCCCGGGCAGGGCGCCGCGACCTCGGTACTCGTGGCCACGTCGCCGCTGCTGGCCGGCGTCGGCGGGCGGTACTTCGAGGACTGCAACGAGGCCGGCGTGAACCAGCCCGGCACCCGTACCGGATACGCGGCGTACGCGCGGGATCCCGAGGCGGCGCAACGACTCTGGCAGGTCACCGTCGACACGCTGGCCTGACTGGCATCACGCCGGGTCGAGTGTGCGGACCCGGCGTACCGGTGAGGCGAGGAGCCAGACGGCGGCGAGAACGCCGCACGCGCCGGCGAGTACGAGGGTCGGCCGCAGGCCGAGCACCGTGCCCAGCCAGCCGCCGAGCAGCGCGCCGACCGGGCGGGAGCCGTAGTTGACGACGGCGAACGCGCCCGCCCGACGGCCGCGCGCGTCGTCCGGGGTGACGTCGGCCTGCAACGCGTTGAGGTTGACGTCCAGCAGCATCACGCCGACCCCGGCGACGAACTCGGCCCCGGCGACCACCGCGACCCGGGCCAGCACCGGCCCTCCGGCGAGCGCCAGCGCGGCGAGCGGCGCGGGGAACAGTGCCGCACCGAGCGCGGCGGTGATCCCCAGCCCGAGCCGGCGGGACAGCCATGGCGCGAGCGCCGCGCCCGCCACCGCCCCGACCGCGCCGATCCCGAACGCCAGGCCGATCGTGCCGGCCGACAACCGCAACGTACGGCTGGCGTACAGCACGACCAGCGTGTTGCCGACGAACGTGCACAGGTTGACGGTGGTGACACAGCCGAGGCAGGCCCGCAGTACCGGATGCCGGAGTACCAGGGTGATGCCGTCCCGGGCCTGCCGCCACGCCGGCCCGCGCGCCGGTACGGTCGGCGCGTCGGTGATGCGGGACAGCAGCACCGCCGACGCCACGAACGACAGCGCGTCGGCCAGCACCGCCACCGGCGCGGTCAGCGCCTGGACGAGCGCGCCGCCGAGCGCCGGGCCGACCGCCTGCGAGCCGGCCCGGCTGGTGCTCAGCAGGCCGGTCGCCGACAGGTACGACTCGCGCGGCACCAGCGCCACGAAGAACGCCGGGTACGCGACGCCGAACAGCACCGCCGCGCCTCCGGTGCCGAGCGCCACCACGTAGAGCTGCGCCAGGGTCAGCGCGTGCACCAGGTACGCCAGCGGCAGCGTCGCGAGCAGAGCCGCCCGCGTCAGGTCCGCCGCGACCAGCAGGCGCCGCCGGTACCGCCGCCGGTCCACCCACGCGCCGACGAACAGGCCGAGCAGGTTCGGCGCCCAGAGCAGCGCGGTCAGCACGCCGACCCGGCCCGGGCCGGCGCCGAGCAGTGTCACCGCGATCAGCGGCAGCACCAGGTCCGAGACCCGGTCGCCGAGCTGCGACACGGTCTCGCCGTACCAGAGCAGCCGGAACGCGCGGTTGCGCCGGAGCAGCCCGGCCGGCCGCTCGACCGTCGCCGTCACCGCCGACCCCCACGCCCGCGGCCGGTGCCGCGCCGGTCGTCGCCGGTGTCGGGGCGGCCCGCTCCGTCTCCCGGCGCGTCGCCAGCCGCATCGGTTGGCGGGTCGGCGTCCGACGGCGCGCCGGCACCGGCATCCGCGTCGGTGGCGGCGTCGGCTTCGAGGTCGGCTTCGGGGAGGACGTAGCGGAGCATGCGGACGCTGCGGGCGCCGGGCGGGTCGGGCTCGTCCTTGCGGCGCACGTACGGGGCGAGGACCTGTTCGATGGCGTCCTCGATCGCGCGCAGTTCGTCCGGTGTGACGACGACGCGGGTGTTGGACAGGCCGGCGAGCGTGTCCCACTCGTCCGGCAGGCGCGGCTCGTCGGACGCGAGCCACCGGCCGGGCAGGTCGGCGTACCGGGCCATCATCTCGGCGCGGAGCGTCCGCGCCGCGCTCCGGCCCGCGCCGTCGGCGGGCTGGGCGAACCGGAAACCGCGGGCCGCCGCGCGCCAGCGCCGTTCCCGCCGGCTGCCGCCCTCCGCGTCCGCGACCAGCTCGAACGTGGCGAGATGCCGCAGGTGCCAGCTGACCACCGACGGCGTCGCGCCGACGTGCGACGAGAGCTGCGTCGCGGTCGCCGGCCCGTACCGCTGGAGCCGGTCGAGGATCGCCAGCCGTACCGGGTGGGCGAGCGCCCGCAGCGCGCGCGGGTCGGTGATCTCCAGGTCCCCGTACGGATTCGTGAGAGACATGTTTCGAAAGTACTCTCTCACGTCGGATCTGGCCAGGGTGCCGACGCAGTGCCGCGCAGTACGGGTATCAGCGCCGAGGGTGCGGACACGACCAGCCAGTGTCGGCGAATGAGGCAATTGCCCAGGTCAGGGGCTATCGGCGCCGGGCGCGTGCACGCCGGTACCGGCGCGCGCCGCGCACGGGGATCCGGGCGAGCACACGGCGGGCCGGGCGCGCGCCCTGACAGTGACCAGCGGGCGCCGGGCCGGGGCGCGTGTCGTCAGGCGAGGGTGAGGCGGACCGTGTGGTGGCCGGTGGCGTCGGTCGGTACGGTGTCCGAGCGCCGACCGTCCACTGTGGACGCGACGACCCGGCGTCCGGCGCCGGCGAGCGTCACGTCGAGCGTGGCCCCACGGTACGGCAGGCCGCGCAGGGTGACCGGACCCCAGCCCGCGGGCAGGCTCGGCGCGAAGCGTAGACCCCTTGGCGTGTAACGGATGCCGAACAGTCCACTGTGGATCATCCGGAGGTAGCCGGTGGCCGACCAGGTCTGGTCCGGCTCGGAGGACCAGTGCCAGCCAACCTGCCAGCCGCCGTCGACCGCACCACTCCGCGCGTTGTACAGCTCCCAGAAGTGGCCGTCGCCATGTTGCAGCGAGGCCACGTCGGTGATCGCGCGCGCCAGCAGGTCGGTACGCCCGCCCGTGGCGGCCGCGTCGCCCCACATACCGACGACCATCGGCCACACGATCACGTTGTGGCGCCCCGGATGCGCGTCGTCGAACCGGTCGAAGTGCGGCCACACGTTGACCACGCCGCGCGGCTCGTGGTGCGTGGTGGCGAGCACCGAACGCGCCCGACCGGGCGACGCCACCCCGAACAGCACGGCGAACGCCAGTCCCGCACCCTCCTGGTACGGCTCCAGCTCGCCGGCCTTCTCCCCCGCGCCGTGCACGAAGTACCCGTAGGTGCCGGCGTCCGGCCGCCACAGGTGGCGGTCGATGGCTGCGCGCAGGGTGGCGGCGTCCGCGACGTACCGGCGGGCGGCGGCACGGTCGCCGAGCGCGTCGGCCATCGCGGCGAGCGCCAGGTACGCCCCGTGGTACACGCAGTTGGTGGACAGGCACATCAGCCTGTCGGTGTGCGGGTGGTCGAGGACGAACGACGAGTCGTTCGCCGGGTCGTACGGCGGGCTCGGGTATCCGGCGATCCCGTCCTGCATGTACGCCGGCCCCTCGAACAGCCCGTACGCGTCGTTGTGGTGCGCGGCCCGGTTGAGCCGCATCGTCGCCGCGGCGCAGGCGTACGCGTCGGTGAGGAACGCGCGGTCGCCGGTGACGAGGTGGTGGTGCCAGGCGGCGACCGCCCAGACGACCTGGTCCCACCACTGGTTGTCCTGCTGGACGACGAGCGAGCCGTCGGCCTGGCGTTCGCACACCGACCAGAGCGTGTTGCGGGCGACGGCGGGGGCGAGGACGCTGCCGGCGTTCCACGAGTTCGTCGACGCGTCGCGGGTCCACGGCTGCTCGTACCCGCCGCCGGCCCGGAAGAACACGCCCGGCGGGTCGGTCATCAGCCCGGTCCGGTTGTAGACGGCCGGATCGTAGCTCACGGTGTTCACGTCGAGCAGGTTGCCCAGCGCCGACCGGTACGCCGCGGCGAGCACGGGGTCCACGTCGCCGCCGAAGCTGATGTCCGGGCGCGTGCCCGTCTGGTCGGCCCGCGGCGCGGCGGCGGCCCTCTGCGGCACGCCGGCGACGCCCGCCGCGACGAGGCCGGCGGCGCCCAGCACGTGCCGGCGGGACAGCCCGTACGGTTGATCGTCCGATCGCATGGGACCTCCCGAACGACGCCAGGCGCGTCATGACAACGGTGTCGGCGCCGATTGCCCGAGATCATTCCTCGTATCGGCGAAAAGTGTCAACGATCCCCACGAAAGCGACCACACCACGGGACCGCACCGGCCCGCCTGCGGGCACTCAGCCGCGGCGAAACAGCCGTTGCCACCAGCGCCGTCGACCGCCAGCCGCCGCGTCGCGGTCGGCGGGTGCCGAATCCGCCGCCCCGGTACGGTCCGGTGTGGTGGCACGGGCCGCCTCCCGCTCGGCGCGCCAGGTCGCGACGACGGCGTCGACGTCCACCGGCGCGACCGGTACGTGCGGGCCGGACGGCGCCCGCAGGTGCTCGACGATCCGCCGGTTCAGCGCCGCGACGATCTCGCGCACGGTCTCCTCCGCGTACGCCCCGCGGACCGTCTCGGGCAGCTGCTCGATCGCGCGGCGCAGTTGCAGCGAGGTCGGCAGCAGCGCGTCGGTGGACAGCCCCTCGCGCTGGAGGTATCCCTTGAGCCACCACAGCTCGTCGTCCGGGCCGCCCAGGTGCGCCAGCGGCTTGCCGGTGCCCGGCAGGTCGTCGAACTCGCCGCGCTCGGTCGCCTCGCGGATCTGCTTGTCGATGATCGACTCGTACTGCGACATGTCCATGGCGGCCCCTCCCCCTTCCCTCAACGGTAACGGGGTGACACGCCGTCACGCCTGCGGGTCAGGCGACGTCCGAGGCGGACAGCTCCGCGTAGTCCTCGCCGGGCTGGACGAACCAGGCGGCGGTGTCGTCGCCGAGCGCGGTCTCGATCCGACGCAGCACGTACGGATGCAGGTCGGGGAGGCGGTCCGGCGCGAACCACTCGACGGCCAGCGACTCCTCGTCGTTGACCCGCGCGGTGCCGGACACCGGCCGGCAGCGGAACCAGGCGTTCATGTACTGGCAGCGGTCGCCGTTGGGGTAGCGGGTGAAGTGCGACGCCATCCCGGCCAGCCGCTCGACCGCGACGCGCAGCCCGGTCTCCTCGTACACCTCGCGCGCGAGCGCGTCGGCGGGCTGCTCGCCCGGGTCCACCGCGCCGGACGGCAGGTTCCATCCGCCGCTGTCGGCGCGCCGTTCGAGCAGGACCCGGCCGGCGTCGTCGACCACGACACCGCTGACGCTCGGCAGCAGCAACAGCCCGTGCCCGACATGTTCACGCAGGCCGGCGATGTACGGCGAGATGGACATGCCGGCCATCGTACCGGCGGCCGATCTAGTCCAGAGTGGACCGTCGCAGCTGCGGCAGGACGTCGGTGACGAGGCGGTCGAGCTGGGCGGAATCGTCGGCCAACGGATGGAGCAGGAGCATCTCGGCGCCGGCGTCCACGACGGCACGCAGGCCGGCGACGACGTCCTCCGGGGTGCCGTACACCGCGACCGGGGTGAGGTCGCCGAGGCCGAACGAGCCGTACATCTGCTCCAGCGCGGCGGCGACCATCGTCCTCGCCACGGCGCGATCGTCGTCCACGGCGAGGTAGACCCGCTTCGCGATCGGGAAGTCGGCCGGATCCCGGGCGGCGTCGGCGAGCGCCGCGCGTACCGCCCGTACCTGGTCGGCGAAGGTGGCGGTGGTGGTGGAGCCGGCGCCCATGAAGCCGGTGCCGTGCGCGACGGCGCGGCGCAGCGCGTTCGGGTGGTTGCCGCCGAACCAGACCGGCGGATGCGGCTTCTGGTACGGCTTCGGCTCCATCGCCGCGTCCCGCAGCTGCCAGAACCGGCCGTCGAACGTGACGGGATCGGCCGTCCAGCACGCCTTCATCAGCTCGACGCCCTCGGTGAACCGGGACACCAGCCCGGCCGGGTCGACCCCGAACGCGGCGAACGGGCGGTTGCGCCCGCCGGTGCCGACGCCGACGTCCACCCGGCCGGCGCTGAGCTGGTCGAGGCTGGCGAGACTCTTGGCGAGGTGCACCGGGCTGTGCAGCGGCGTGACGAACACCGCGCACCCCAGCCGGATCCGGCTCGTCACCGCCGCCGCGTACGCCATGGTCTCCAGCGGCGCCAGGGTGGGGCGCCTGCCCAGCACCGACTCCAGGGTCCAGGCGCCGTCGAAGCCGTACTCCTCGGCGCGGGTGAGGAAGTCGCGGAACGCACCCGGGTCGAACGTGCCGTCCGCCCACACCTGCGGGATCGAGATCGCCAGTCGCATGGGGTTCAGCCTAGAGCGCGGGAGAGCCGCGCGGACAGGTCCTCGTCGAGCAGGTTCTGCTTGACGGCGGTGGCGGCGGTGGCGCCGTGCGCGGCGGCCATCACCGCGTGCTGGCCGGCGAGCGCCGCGCTGCCGACGATCCAGCAGCCGGGGACCTCGCTGCGGCCGGTCGGGTCGAGCCGCGGCGGACCGGTCGGCGGGTCGAGCGCGCGGTACAGGTCGAGCCGCGGCCGGGTCGGCGCAGCCAGCAGCGCCGCCTCCGCGGTCACCCGGGTACCGGCGGCGAGCCGGATCCCGGGACAACCGGCTTCCGTTGCGGCACAGCGCAACCACCGGTGCCCCGGGCGACGCCGACGCCGGCCGCGGCCAGGTAGCGTCCGGCCTCGGGTGCCAGCGGCCTGAGCGAGGATTTCCCCGCCGGGGCCGGAAGGAGACGGCGGAACGCGGGTGGCGGACCGGGTCGTGTTCCGCGCGGCCGATCCGCGCGACGTCCACCCCACCCCGGCCGAACGCATGGCCGCCCACCAGAACCGTTACCTGACCGCGGAACGCGGCACCGCGTCGTGGTCCTGCTGACGTTCATGAAGCTCACTGCACCAGGATCGCCCCGTAGTGCCCCGGCACGGTGACGCTCACCGTCCCGTCGGCCACCTGGTACGAGGTCCCCGTCACCGCGTCGGTCACCGTGCTGCCGTTGGTCATCGACAACTGGTACGCCGGCACCTGGTACGTGTGGCTCGTCGAGTCGTCGTTCAGGACCACCGCGATCCGGTTCTTCGCGTCCATCCGGCCGTACGCGACCATCTTCGTCGCGTCGTCGGCGCCCAGTGACAGGAACGATCCGGTACGCAGCGCCGGGTACGTCTTGCGGATGCCGATCAACTTGCGCAGCAACGACACCGCGCCGCTGTCGGTGGTCGCCTGGGACCAGTCCATGCAGCGCCGGTCGTCCGGGTCGTTGACGCCGGTCATGCCGTACTCGTCTCCGTAGTAGATGGTCGGCATCCCGACGTACGTCATCTGCACGAAGTCGGCCAGGTAGGTCTTCCAGACGTCGCCGCCGGCGCGCTGCGCGAAGCGCGGGATGTCGTGGTTGGACAGGTGGTTGCTCATCACCTGCTGCACCTGGGTCGGGTAGTTCGCCCGGGTACCGGCGAGCCAGGAGACGAACTGGGTGGCGCTGATCGAGGCGGCGTTGTCGTTGTAGTCCCGGCCGGTGATCCACTCGGACACCGGGTTGGTGAAGCCGTCGTAGTTGGTCGCGCCGTCCCACTGCCCGCCGGTCACCCACGGGTTCGCGTTGCCCCAGTACTCGCCGAACACCAACGCGTTCGGGTCGGCGCCCTTCACCGCGCTGCGGAACTGGCTCCACACCTCGTGGTTGGTCGCGTCCTCGCCAGCGTTGCCGTTCGCGTCCACGTACTGCGCGGCGTCGAGTCGCCACCCGTCGATGTGGTGCTGCCGGATCCATTCCTGCGCAACGGATCCGGTAGACCCGTACACCGCGTTCCGGGTGGCCGAGCCGGACGCGCCGTAGTTC
This sequence comes from Actinocatenispora sp., assembly GCA_036503555.1. Lineage (GTDB taxonomy): Bacteria > Actinomycetota > Actinomycetes > Mycobacteriales > Micromonosporaceae > Actinocatenispora. The sequence continues at coordinate 107,711 of DASXWQ010000051.1, read as the reverse complement.
AGCTTCGGCATCGTCGGCACCTGGTTCAGGAAGCTGGAGTACGTGTCCGGCCACTGCTGGAACGTGTAGTAGCCCGCGTACGGGCTGGACTGCGACTCGTACGCCCCGGTCGAGCTCGGCCACGCGTTTCCCTTGTCGAACCACGGCGACCACTCGCCGGTGTGGTTGAACACCCCGTCGAGGATCATGTGTCCGCCGCGCGCGTGCAGGTCCGACACCAGCGTGTCGAACGCCGCGTCGCCGCCGAGATGCGGGTCCACGTGGTCGTAGTCCTGCGTGTCGTACTTGTGGTTGGTCGGCGAGGTGAAGACCGGGTTGAGGTAGATGGCGTTCACGCCGAGCGTGTCGGTCAGGTACGCCAGGTGCGCGTCGACGCCCTGCAGGTCGCCGCCGAAGAACACGGAGCTGTTGGTGTAACCGGCATCCGCGTAGGCGCTGGCGCCCCAGTCCTTGTGCTCGGTCGGGTACCCGTCGTAGGTGTACTCGCCGGTGGTGACGTCGTTTCCGGTGCTGCCGTCGGCGAACCGGTCCGGGAAGATCTGGTACAGCACGGCGTTCTTCGCCCAGTCCGGCGTGGTGAAGCCGGGCAGGATGTAGAAGTCCTGCTGGCTCGGCTCGCCCGACGCCGGCCCGGCCGCGTTGTACCACGCGGTCGCCGAGCCGTCGGTGACCTGGAACCGGTAGTACTTGGCCGAACAGCTCGCCGGCACGGTCCCGGTCCACAGGTCGAACACGCCGGTCGCGTCGTTGCGCGCGAACGACATCGGCACCTGGTGGAACGCCGAGTCGGCGCTGTCGTAGTACTTGATGGTGACGCCGGTGACGTCGGTGTGGAACGTGCGGAACGTCAGGGTCACCGGGGTGTCGCAGCCTGGTGCGACGGCGCTGTCGTAGAGCGGTCCCTGGTCGGCGAACAGACCGTTCCACTCCACGTTGTTGTCGTTGCCGGCGGCCGGCGCCGCCGCGCTCGCCGGTGCCCCGGCCAGCAGGGCCGCGGCGAGCACCCCGGTCACCGCCACTGTCGTCTTCCTGAACAGCCTCATCCGCGCCGCCTTGTCGAGGAGGTCAGAACAGACCACCATACGACAAAAGCGGCATGCGGATCAGCCCTGGTGGGTCGTGGCCTCCGCGTGGTGGTGGACGACCAGCCACCGCTCGCCGCTCCACCGCAGGACGTCGGTGACCCGGAACAGCTCGTCGGCCCGCCCGTCGTACCGCGCGCGCAGCAGGTAGCGGGCGAGCCCCGTCTCCCCCCAGTCCTCGGTACGCAACGCCTCCGGCGCCACCGACACCGGCGCCGGCCCGGCCGGTACCCGGCCGTCGCGCAGCACGTCCAGCTCGGGCAGCCCGGCGAGCAGCCGGTCCGCGTCGGACTCCCACACCGTCAGGTGCGGGTCGAGGTGCGCGTCGAAGCCCAGCCGGTCGCCGAGGCTCGCGTACATCGAGACGATGTGGGCGGCGATCGGGTCAGCCACGGGACTCCTCCAGGGCGGTACGCAACGGGTCCAGGCCGGCCGGACCGAGGGACAGGGCGCGGGCGTGGAACCGGGCCAGGTCGAAACCCGCGCCCTCGGCCCGCCCGGCGGCGGCGCGCGCCTCGCGCCACAGCCGGGCGCCGACCGAGAACGCCAGCGCCTGGCCCGGCCAGCCCAGGTAACGGTCGACCTCGAACCGGGCCGTCGCCGGGTCCAGGCCCGCGATACGGGTCAGGAACTCCACCCCGAGCGCCGGGGTCCACCGGCGCGCCTGGGTGAAGCCGTTGCCCGGCGGTACCGGCAGGTCGAGGTGCAGGCCGGCGTCGATGACGATCCGGCACGCGCGCCAGATCCGCCCGCACAGCATCCCCAGCCGCTCACCGGGATCCGCCAGCAGGCCCAGCTCGTCGGCCAGGCCCTCGCCGTAGTGCGCCCACCCCTCGGCGTACCCGTGCACCTCGCACAGCGTGCGCTGCCACGGATGCAGGTGCGGCAGCGTCATCGTGATCGCGTGCTGGAGGTGGTGGCCGGGCAGCGACTCGTGGTGCAGCGTGCTGATCTCCCGCCAGGTGGTTGCCGTGTCGACGCCGGGCGGCAGGCACCACCAGACCCGGCCCGGCCGGGTCAGGCCCGGATCCGGTGCGGTGTAGTACATGACGCCACTGGTCGCCGGGGCGATCCGGCACTCGACCCGGCGGGTCTCGGCCGGGATGGCGAAGTGCGGGCCGTCCAGCGCGTCGGTGATCGCGGCGACCCGCCGGGTCAGCCAGTCGGTCAGCGCCGGTACGCCCACGAGCCGGCGCGCCGGATCGGCGTCCAGCGCGGCCATCGCCTCGCGTACCGTGCCGCCCGGCACGATCTGGCCGGCCACGTCGGCCATCTCGGCGGCGAGCCGGTGCAGTTCGGCCCAGCCGTACGCGTACACGTCGTCGAGGTCGAGCGTGGCGCCGAGGAAGCTTCGCGCGGTGAGCGCGTACATCTCCCGGCCGACGCCGTCGGCCTCCGGCGCGGCCGGGGCCAGCTCGCCACGCAGGAACGCCGCGAAGTCGGAGGTCGCCGCGGTCGCCTGCGCGGCGCCCCGGTCGAGCCGCGCGGTCAGCGCCGGGTCCGACCCGGCGTACCCGGCGGCGAGGCCGCGGTAGAAGTCGTCGCGCCGCGCGTCGATCCAGCTCTCGCACTGGTCGGCCACGGCGAGCACCTGCCGGCGCGCCACCCGCTGCCCGCGCGAGGCCGAGCGCCGCAGCGTCTCGCGGTACGCGGACAGCGCCGCCGGCACCGCGGCGAGCCGGTCGGCGACGACCGCCCAGTCCGCCGCCGTCTCGCGCGGCAGGTCGTCGAACGCCGACCGGGTCAGGTGTACCGGCGTCGCGAGCGGCGCCAGCAGCCGGGTGGTGAACCCCGACTCGTACAGGTCGGTCTCGGCGCCGAGCCGGTCCGCGAGGGCACCGGCGAGCACCCGGTCGGCCGCATCCGCCGGTACCGCAGCGGACAGCTCGCGCGCCGCGCCGGCCGCCAGTGCCGCCCGCGCGTCGTACGCCGACGGCGACAGGTCCACCGCCGGCACCTCCGTACGGCCGAGTGCCTGCGCGGCGCGCGGCTCCCAGTCGGCCAGCCCGGCGAGGTACCGGTCGGCCACCTCCCACACTCTCGTCATGCGGTGTCAGTCTCCTACCAGGCAACGGATCCGGGGCAGTACCTCGGCGCCGAGCAGGTCGACGCCGCGGGAGTCGGTGAGGCCGTGCGGGGTGCCGAACTCGATCCGACTCGCCCCGGCGTCGATCAGGGCGGCGGCGCGCTCGGCGACCTCGTCCGGCGTACCGGCGAAGCAGAAGCGGTCGAGCAGGTCGTCGCCGATCAGCGCGCCGGCCCGGTCGTACGCGCTGGCCGCGACGAGCGCGCCGAGTCGGCTCAACAGAGCCGGGTCCACAGCGACGGTGGGGTCGAGTCGGGCCACCACGTCGAGGTACATGGCGACCTCGCCGCGGGCCCGACGGCGTGCCGCGGTCCGGTCCTCGTCGACGACGGTGACCGCGCCGGCCACCACACCGACCTCGCGCGGGCCGGCGAGCCAGCGGCGCATCGTGGCGACCATGTCCGGGTTGGCCGAGCCGCCCAGCTTCACCTCGTCGGCGATCCCCGCGGCGAGCCGCGCGCCGCGCGGACCCCACACGCCGAGCAGCAGGTCCACCGTCGCCCGGCGCGGGGCGTACCGCAGGGTGGTGCCGGGTTCGATCCGGAACACCTCGCCCGGGTAGCCGGAGTCGTCGCCGGCCAGCAGCGCGGCGACCACCTCGGCCGCCTCCCGCAGTGTCGCAAGTGGACGGTCCTGCGCCACGCCGACCCGCGACAGCCAGCTGCCACGCGCGAGTCCCAGGTACGCCCGGCCGTCGGACGCGGCGTCCAGCGCGGCGACTTGGCCGGCGATCTCGACCGGATGCGTCAGGTACGGGTTGAGGCAGGCCGCGCCGAGCCGTACCCGGCTGGTGGCCCGGGCCATCGCGAGCAGCGGGTACAGCGGCGGCTGGTAGCCGAGGTCGCCGAACACCGAGATCCCGTCGAAGCCGTACGACTCGGCGGCCACCGCGAGCGCCGCGTACTCGTCGGGTCCCTTGTCGGACTGGAACGCGATCGAGACCGTGCCGGTCACGTCAGCTCGTCCGTCGGGATCCGGCTCGTACCCAGGGTTTCCACCCGCATGACGAGGCGTTCCTCCGGATCGGGGCAGGCGACCTCGCAGTCGCGGGCGAGCCAGTCACCGTCGGCCAGCGCGCGCTGCTTCGCCGGCAGCAGCGGCAGCACGGCGGCGAGCGCGTACAGGCAGAAGTGGCGGCCGGGCGGGATGGTCAGCCGGGACGAGTGCGTCAGGTCGACGTGGTCGCCGGGTCGTAGGCCGCACACCGAGCGGCCCTCGATCCGGTCCACCACGACGCGCAGGTCGCGGACCTCGGTCACGTCCGTCATCGCCGGCCCCGCGGCGCGGCCAGGGCGGTGTCGTCGCGGAAGATCCGGCCCGCCTTCATGACCAGGTGCAGGGTACGAAGCGCCGAGACGTCCCGCGTCGGGTCGTCGCGCAGCGCGATCAGGTCGGCCTGCCGGCCCGCCTGCACCGTGCCGAGGCGGTCGTCGGCACCCAGCCACTCGGCCGGGCGTACCGTCGCGGCGCGCAGCGCGTCGGCGACCGGCATGCCCGCCTCGACCATGAACTCCAGCTCCCGCACCGTCGCCGTCGTCTCGTCGTACGGCGCGTGCGGCGGCATGTCCGAGCCGAGCGCGATCGGCACCCCGTTGCGCAGCGCGTACCGCAGGCTCTCCCAGTGCCGCGGGCCGGCGGACAGCGCGCGGTCCATCATCCACCGCGGTACGCCGCTGTCGACGAAGAACTGTTCGCACCTGCTGACCGTGATCGTCGGGACGTACCAGACTCCGCGCGCGGCCATCAGCCGCGTCAGCTCGTCGGTCAGCTCGTACCCGTGCTCGACGCAGTCCAGGCCCAGCTCGACGGCCCGGGTGATGACGTCGGCCGGGCCGGCGTGCGCGGTCACCTTCCGGCCCCAGTCGTGCGCGATGGAAAGTACCGCGGCCATCTCGTCGTCGGTGAGCTGTGGGGTGTCGATGTGCTCGTGCTCGCCGGCGATGCCGCCGGAGATGCACACCTTGATCAGGTCGGCCCCGGCGCGCAGCTGCTCGCGTACCGCGCGGCGGAAGCCGTCCGCGCCGTCCGCCTCCAACGCGTCGGCGTCCCAGCCGTGCCCGCCGGTACAGCACAGGGCGTGCCCGGCGGTGAAGATGCGCGGCCCGTCGACCGCGCCGGCGTCGATCGCCTTGCGCAGCGCGAAGTCCGCGTACCGGGTCTCGCCGACCAGCCGGACCGTTGTCACTCCACTGTGGAGGGTCTGCCGGGCCGAGTCGGCCATCAGCAGGACCAGCTCGGCCAGGTTCGCCCGCTGCACCGCCTCCGCCATCCCGCCGGGCAGCCCGAGGCCGAGGTGCACGTGCATGTTCGTCAGCCCCGGCATCACGTACGCCCCGGCCATGTCGACGACCGTCGCGCCGCGCGCCTCGGCCAGCACGTCGTCCGAGGCGCCCACGGCACGGATCTCGCCGGTCTGGTCGATCCAGATGCCGCGGTCGGTGGTGACGCCGTCGCTGACGCCGTCGTACAGCGCGCAGTCGACGAGGACCCGGTCGGCGGGTACGGGGATCATTCGGCGTCCTTCCGGAGCGGGTCGGTCGGGTCGGGGAGCCAGCAGGCGACGGTACGGGCGCCGGCCACGCGTACCGGTGGGTCGGCGACGCAGTCGTCCATCGCGTACGGGCAGCGGGGCCGGAAGCGGCACCCGGTCGGCGCGTTCGCCGGGTCGGGTACCTCGCCGGCGAGCACCGCGGGCAGCACCGGCTCGGCCGAGATCCGCGGCACCGCGTCGATCAGCGCCCGGGTGTACGGGTGGCGCGGCGAGCCCCACAGCTCCGCGGTCGGCGCCACCTCGGCGATCCGGCCGAGGTACATCACCGCGGTCCGGTCCGCGATCTGGCGTACCAGGGCCAGGTCGTGCGAGATGAACAGCAGGCCGGTGCCGGTGTCGCGGACCAGGTCCACGAGCAGGTTGACGATCTGCGCGGCGGACGACGCGTCGAGTGCGGTGACCGGCTCGTCCGCGATGATCAGCCGCGGTGCCGGGGCGAGCGCCCGCGCGATCGCGAGCCGCTGCCGCTGCCCGCCGGAGAACTCGTGCGGGTAGCGGTCGGCGGCGCCTGTCGGCATCCCCACCAGGTCCAGCAGCTCCGCCACCCGACCGCGCCGATCGACACCCGCGGGCAGGCCGTCGGCGAGCTGGGCGCCGATCCGGCGACGCGGGTTGAGCGACGCGTACGGGTTCTGGAAGACCATCTGCAACCCGACCTCGGCGGCCGGACGGCGGCGCCAGCCGACCGGCGTGACCGGCCGGCCAGCGTACGAGATGGTGCCGTCGGCCGGTGCGGTCAGTCCGGCGGCGGCGCGCGCCAGCGACGACTTGCCGCAGCCGGACTCGCCGACCAGGCCGACGATCTCCCCGGCGGCCACGTCGAGGCTGACCCCGGCGACGGCCCGGACCGCGCCGCGTTCCCGCGACCGGTACTCGACGCTCACGTCCGCGATCGCCAGCAGCGCGGTCATCCGGTCACCTCCAGCTCCGGCGCCACCGGGCACGCCGCGTGCCGGTCGGGGCCGGTCTCGGCCAGCGGTGGCGGGGCGACACCGCACTCGTCGGTGGCGTACGCGCAGCGCGGTTCGAACGGGCAGCCGGGTGGGGCGGCGCCGGGAACGACGGGACTGCCGGGGATCGGCCGCAGCACGCCGACGCCGGTCGCGCCGTGCGGGCGGGCGCCGAGCAGCGCCGCCGTGTACGGGTGCCGCGGCGCGGTCAGCACCGCCGGGGTCGGTCCCGTCTCCAGCACCCGGCCGGCGTAGAAGACGTACGTGCGGGCGGTCAGCGCGGACAGCACGCCGAGGTCGTGCGTGACGAACAGCACCGACAGCCCGGTCTCGTCGCGCAGTCGGCTCAACAGAGCCAGAATCCCGGCCTGTACGGTCACGTCGAGCGCGGTGGTCGGCTCGTCGGCGATCAGCAGCTTCGGCTCGGCGGCGAGCGCGATGGCGATCGCCACCCGCTGCCGCATCCCGCCGGAGAACTGGTGCGGGTAGGAGCGCAGGGTCCGTTCCGGGTCGGGGATGCGTACCTGGTCGAGCAGGTCGATCGCCCGGGCGCGGGCGGCCCGCCGGGACATGCGCAGGTGCCGGCGCATGTGCTCGGTGAGCTGGGTGCCGACGCTCAGCATCGGGTGCAGGGCGGCGGTCGGGTCCTGGAACACCATGGCGATGCCCGCGCCGCGGATCCGTTGCCAGCCCTGGCGGTCCAGCCCCAGCAGGTCCGTACCGGCGAACCGGGCGGTGCCGTCCACCGTCGACCCGGCGGGCAGCAGGTTGAGCAGTGCCTGCGCGGTCACACTCTTGCCGGAGCCGCTTTCTCCGGCCACGCCGACGATCTCGCCCTCGCCGACCGTCAGCGACACGTCGTGCACCACGGGTACGCCGCCGGGCAGTGTCACCCGAAGCCCCTCGGTCGTCAGCAGCATGTCAGCGCCCCCTCGCGAAACGCGGGTCGATCCGGTCGCGCAGCGCGTCCCCGAGCACGTTGCAGGCCAGCACCAGGGTGAGGATCGCGAGGCCGGGGAAGACGCTGACCCACCACTTCGACAGGTCGTGCGAGCCGAGCGCGATCATCGCGCCCCACTCCGGCGCCGGCGGGCGCGGCCCGAGCCCCAGGAACGACAGCGCCGCGAGCATCAGCACCGCGTTGCCCAGTTCCAGGGTCGCCAGGACCACGGCCGGGCCGACGCTGTTGGGCAGCACGTCCCGGCGCAGCGCGGTGACCGGGCCGACGCCGAGCAGCCGCGCCGCGGACAGGTAGTCCTCCCCACGTACGGTCAGCACCGAGCTGCGGATGACCCGGGCGTACACCGGCCAGGAGACGATCACCAGCGCCAGCACGGCGTTCCGGGTACTGGGGCCGAACGCGGCGCTCACCGCCATCGCCAGGATGATCTGCGGGAACGCGAAGACCAGGTCGGTCAGCCGCATCAGCGCCTCGTCCACGAACCGGCCCAGGTACCCGGCGAGCAGCCCGAGCACGCCGCCGACCGTGAGCGCGAGCGCCACGATGACGAGGGCGAGCGGGATCGACAGCCGGGCACCGTAGACGACCCGGCTCGCGATGTCGCGGCCCAGCTCGTCGGTGCCGAACCAGTGCGCGGCGGACGGCGGCGCGTACGTGACGTCGTTCTGCCGCAGCGGATCGTACGGCGCGAGCACCGGCGCCAGCGCCGCGACCGCGAGCCAGCCCAGCACCACGACGAGCGCCGCCGCGGTCAGCGGCTGCCTCCACAGTGGACGACCGGCGAGCCAGTTCCGCCGACCCAGCGCCCGGCGTACGCGCCGGTCGGCGAGGTCGACGGCGACGGGCGCGTCCTCGGTACGTTGCGTCATGGCAGCCGGATCCTCGGGTCGATGAGCCCGTACAGCAGGTCGACGAGCAGGTTGACCACCGTGTAGACGAGCGCGACGAACAGGCTGACGCCGAGGATCGAGGGGAGGTCCAGCGCCGTCGCGCTGCGGTACGCGTACTGGCCGATGCCCGGCCAGCCGAAGATGTTCTCCACCAGCACCGTGCCGGACAGCAGGGCCGCGAACGCCAGGCCGCTGACCGTGATCACCGGCACCAGCCCGGCGCGCAGCAGGTGCCGCCGCAGCACGGTGAACGTCGGCAGGCCCTTCGCGTACGCGGCCTTGATGTAGTCGGTGGACAGCACCTCCAGCATCGCCGAGCGGACGAACCGGATGAGCGTCGCGACGGTCAGGCAGGTCAGCACCAGGACCGGGAGTACCAGGTGCTGCACGGCATCCCAGCACTCGGCCCACTGGCCGGCGAGCGCACTGTCCACTGTGTACATCCCGGTCACGCCGGGTGGCGGGGAGAAGTCGGTGGACAGCCGGCCGCCGGACGGTGACACGCCGAGCAGGTAGAAGAACAGGTACAGCACGACCAGGGAGAGCCAGAACGGCGGCGTGGACAGCCCGAGCAGCGAACCCACCCGTACCACCTGGTCGGTGGTGCGGCCGTGCCGGACCGCGGCGAGCATGCCGACCGCGGTCCCGATCAGCAGCGCCAGCACCATGCTCGGCACAGCCAGCTCCAACGTCGCCGGCACGTAGTGCGCGAGGTCGGTCAGCACCGGCTTGCCGGTCTGCTGCGAGATGCCGAGGTCGCCGTGCAGCAGGTTGGCCAGGTAGTGCAGGTACTGCACGTACAGCGGCTGGTCGAGGCCCCACTTGGCGCGGTACGCGGCGACCAGCGCGGGATCGTTCAGCGCCTGCTCGGACAGGTTCGCCGTGGCCGAGTCCCCCGGTACGACGTGCACCAGCACGAACGTGACGACCGTGACGCCCCACAGCAGGCCGACCGTCACGGCGACCCGCTTCGCCAGGAACCGCACCAGGTGCGGGATCCGTGGCCGGCGCCGGGCCGCGGCGGGCGCAGCGCCCGCCGCGGCGTCCACAGTGGACATTACTTGCGTCCCACCGCGGCGATGTCGACCTGCCACCCGGCCGGGGCGTACTCGGTGTGGCTCAGGGCCGGGCTCGCCACCACGACACCCGAGTTGTACGCCATCGGCACGTACGGCGAGTACTGGTTGAGCAGTCGCTGCCAGTCCTGGAGCGCCCGCTGCTGCGCGGCCGGGTCGAGCGTGGCCTGCACCTTCTTGCCGGCGGCCACGACCCGCTTGTCGGCCCGCGCCACGGTCCACCCGGTGGTGGCGGCCGTACCCTGGCCCGGCGACAGGTTGTTCACCAGCGACGCCGCGACCGGGTAGTTGAGGCTCTGCGGGCTGAACCGCATCGCGACCTTCCCGCTGCGCTGCTTGTCCAGGAACGACGTCAGCGGCTGCGGGTCGAGCTTCAGCGTGATGCCGGCCTTCTTCACGTCGCCCTGCACCTTGGTCGCGATCGTGCCGAGGTCGACACCCCGGTACGTGATCGACGGGTACATGAACGACACGGTCGGGTTCTTCAGGCCCGCGTCGGCGAGCAGCCTCCTCGCCTTCGCGAGGTCCTGGTGCTGCGCCTCGCTCGCCGGCAACGCACCCGGGTACGCCGGCGGCACGACACCGGAGGCCGGCGTGGCGCCGTTGCCGAACAGCGCCGCGACACCGCGGTAGTCGATCGCCGCGCGTACCGCCCGCACGAAGGCCGGGTTCGCGGTGAGCGTGGACACGGCCGGGTCGGCGTTCAGCGTCAGGAAGTAGAACGTGTCGTCGGAGCTGGACTGGCTGAGGCTCTTCGGGAGTCCCTCCAGCATCGTGCCGGACAGGTCGAGCGCCAGCTCGCTGCCGGTCGTCTTCGACATGGTGAGCTTCTGGTTCTGCACGTCCATGTTGCGCAGTACGACGCGGGAGAAGGCCGGCTTCGTCCCCCAGTACTTCGGGTTCGCGGTGAGCACGACCGCCGACGAGGCGTCGAAGCTCTTCAGCACGTACGGCCCGGAGCCGGCGGACGCGCCGTCCAGGTACTTCTGCGCGCTGTCGGCCTTCGCCGCGTCCGCGCCGTCGGTGCCGCCCTTGCCGCGCACCACCTTCGCGTTCAGGATCCCGGTGTACGGCTGGGTGAGGATGATCGGCACGTTCGGGTCGGCGGTGGCGCTCTTCACCACGACGGTGTGCGCGTCGGTCTTCGACGCGGTGAGCCCGCCGACGGTGACCGCGGGGCTGGCCTTGAGGTTGCGCAGCCGATTGAGGCTGAACACCACGTCGTCGGCGGTGACCGGGCTGCCGTCGGAGAACCGCGCGTCGTCCCGCAGGGTGAACGTGAACGTCTTCGCGTCGTCGGACATCACGTACTTCGTGGCGAGGTCCGGCGCCGGCTTCGTCATGTCCGAGCCGTGGAACGTCAGCAGCGTGTCGTACAGCGCGTGGACGGTGGTGTTGCCGGTCGCCTCGTACACGTGGCCGGGGTCGAGGCTCTTGATGACGAACGACGTGTCGAGCGTCAGGGTCTTCTGGCTGCCACCACCGGCCGCTCCACCGGCGGTGCAGGCGGTCGCGGCGGTGGCCAGGGCGAGCGCGGCGAGCGCGACGCCGGCGCGGCGCACGTGGCGCTGCGTCACCGACATGGGGGGTCCCTTCGGGGGCACGGGGCGGGGGTGCCCGGCGCGCGGCGTCGATGCCGGACCGCCGGGGAAGGCAGGGCGACCGGTGCGGATGGCCGGTCGGGCCGCGCGCGGTGGGGGTGGTGAACGCGGCGCGGCGTGTTCATTTCTAGCAGACCTGTCCTGGGCCTGTTTGACCATGCTAGACAGCGCTGTGTACTGTCGTCAAACAAGTTCATCGTCATCAACCGGATTGAGGTGTCGATGCTCGGCGACCGGCTCCGCGAACTCCGCCAGCGTCACGGCCTGACCCTGCGCCAACTCGCCCAGCGCGCCGACGTCTCCCCGGCCCTGCTCAGCCAGATCGAGAACGGCAGCACCGACCCGAGCCTGGCCACGCTGCGTAAGTTGGCGAAGGTGTTCGACTCGTCGATCGCGATGCTGTTCGACGAGCCCGACGCGCCGCGGGTACACGTCAGCCGACCCGAGCGGCGACCACGGCTGTCCGCGCCGCGCGGCGAGATCGCGTACGACCGGCTCACGCCCGGCCGCGGCGACCTCGAGGTGCTCCAGGCGGACCTCGCGCCCGGCGACGCCAGCGCGCCCGAGCCCTGGGCGCACCCGTCGACCGAGTGCGCCATCGTGCTCGCCGGCACCGTCGTCGCCGAGGTCGACGGCGAGCGGCACGAGCTGGCCGAGGGCGACGCGATCACGTTCGACTCGCGGCTGGCCCACCGGTACCGCAACGACAGCGACGCGCCCGCCCGCCTCGTCATCGCCGTCACCCCACCGACTCCCTGAGGGGCGCCCGTGCACCGCGACACCGTCGACTGGCACGGCTATTTGCCGGCCGTCACCACACCGTTCGACGCCGACGGCGCGCTCGACTTCGACGCCTGGCGCGAGCAGCTCGACTGGCTGCTCGGTGAGGGCATGCACGGCATCGTGGTCGCCGGCACCACCGGCGAGTGGTTCAGCCTCACCGAACCCGAACGCGCCGCGCTGTTCCGCGCCGCCGCCCGGCACGTCGCCGGCCGCGTCCCGGTCCTCGGCGGCGTCACGGCGTACACCGCGGCCGAGGCGATCCGGCACGCCACCGCGGCGCGCGAGGCCGGCCTGTCCGGCGTGCTGCTCACTCCCCCGCCGTACGTCGTGCCCAACGCCCGCGAGATCCTCGCGTTCTACCGTACGGTCGGCGCGGCGGTGGACATCCCGATCTGCGTGTACAACTGGCCGCGCGGCACCGGCGTCGACATGGACGTGGCCCTGTTGAGCCAGCTCGCCGAGATCGACACGGTCGTCGCGGTGAAGAACTCCACCGCCGACTTCGGCGGGTTCGTCCGCGGGCTCGTCGCGCTGCGCGACACCGTGCGGTACTTCGGGATCCCCACCAACGACGCCGGCATCGCGCTGCTGACCGGCGTCGGCGGGGACGGGCTGATGGGCGCCGGCGGCGTACTCGGCGCGGACCATCCCGGGTTCTTCACCGCGGTCGCGGCCGGCGACGAGGCCGAGGCGCGCCGGCTCGGCGCCCGCGACCGCGTCGTCATGAACGCGTGGTTCGGACCCGACTACGGCGCCCGGTTCGGCAACGCCCCCGCCATCCTCAAGTACGCCCTGCGCCGCCGCGGCGTACCCGCCGGCCACGTCCGGGCGCCGCTGCTGCCGCTCACCACGGACGAGCGGAAGCGCGTCGCCGAAACCCTGGAATCGTTGGGGCTCTAGCAATGTACGACGTGGCGGTGGTCGGTGGCGGTCTGCTCGGCTGCGCGGTCGCGTACCACGTGGCGAAGGCCGGCGCGCGGGTCGTGCTGCTGGAGAAGGACCAGCTCAACCGGCACGCGTCCGGGCAGAACGCGGGCAGCCTGCACTTCCAGCTCGAACACCGGATGGTGGCCGACGGGGACGCGGCGGCCGAGCGGGCCGCGCGGGCGTTGCCACTGCACCTCGACGCGCAGCGGGCGTGGGCGGGCCTCGCCGACGAGCTGGGCACGCCGGTCGGCGTGGTCCGGCCCGGCGGGCTGATGCTCGCCGAGACCTCCGACGAGCTGGATCGCCTGCGGCGCAAGGCATCCCTGGAACGCCGGCACGGGCTCGATGTCAGCGTGCTGACCGGCGCGGAGCTGCGCGGGCTCGCGCCGTACCTGGCGGACAGCGTGCTCGCCGCCGCGTACGCGCCCGGCGAGGGCAAGGCCGACCCCCGTCTCGTCACCCTCGCGTACGCCCGGGCCGCCGCCCGGCACGGCGCCGAGCTGCGCACCGGTACCCGGCTGGTGGGCCTGGCCCGCACCGCGACCGGCTGGCGACTGTCCACAGTGGAATCCGCGGCCGTCGACAACCCGGGCGGCGGGCTGACGGCAGGCGCGGTCGTCGCGGCGGGCGGGGTGTGGACCGCCGAGATCGCCGCGATGGCCGACATCCGGCTGCCGGTGGTGCCCGTCGCGCTGTCCATGACGGCCACCGCACCGACCGCGCCGTTCCTTCCGCATCTGGTGCAGCACATCGGAAAGCGGCTGTCGATGAAGCAGACCGCCGCCGGCAACGTGCTCGTCGGCGGCGGCTGGCCGGCGAAGTTCCGCACCGTCGCCGGCCGCGTCGACCTGGAGTCCGCGCCCGAGCTGCGGTACGAGTCGCTTCTCGGCAACGCCGACGCGGCCCGGGTCGTCCCCGCCGTGCTCCGGCTCCCGGTGCTGCGCTGCTGGTCAGGCGCGACCACGCTCACCCCCGACCAGCTGCCGGTCCTCGGTGCCGTACCGCGCCGCCCCGGGCTGTTCGTCGCCACCGGCGGGTCGGCGTTCACCCTCGGCCCCACATACGCCCGACTGCTGGCCGAGACCCTGCTCACCGGTGAGGCGTCGCTCCCGCTCGACGCGTACTCGCCCGCCCGGTTCGGATTCCTCAACTTTGTCTGAGCGCGGCGCGCACCGACTCGACGACGTACGCCGGCCGGCGCCGGTGACGATCACGGTCGACGGCCGCGACGTCCCGGCGTACCCGGGCGAGCCGCTGGCCGCCGCGCTGCTCGCCGCCGGGTACCGCGCGGTGCGGCGCACCGGCGGCGGCGCCCCGCGGGGGCCGTACTGCAACATGGGTGTCTGCTTCGAGTGCGTGGTGAGCGTCGACGGGGTGCCGGCGGTCCGGTCCTGCCTGACAGACGTGCGGGCCGGGATGCGGGTGCGTACCGGTGTATGACGTGGCGGTGGTCGGCGCGGGACCGGCCGGGCTGGCGGCGGTCGACGTGCTCGCCACGCACGGCGCGCGGGTGCTGGTCGTCGACGAGCAGGCACGCGCCGGGGGCCAGATCCACCGGCAGCCGCCGGCCGGCTTCACCGGCACGGCCGCCGCGCCGGGCCGGGAACTGCTCGCCGTGGCCGACCGTACCGACGTCACGTGGTGGTGGCGCACCACGGCCTGGGGCGTCTTCGGCGGGCACGCCGGGCTCGACGAGTACGCCGCACCGGGCGATCCCGGCGAGTCGGGGCCGCTGCGGCTGGCGGTGCACCGGCCGGACGGCACGCGCACGGTACGGCCGGGCGCGCTGCTGCTCACGGCCGGCGCGTACGACCTGCCGGTGCCGTTCGAAGGGTGGACCCTGCCGGGGGTGCTGACCGCCGGCGGCGTGCAGGTGTTCGTCAAGTCGGCGCACCTGCTGCCCGGCCGGCGGTACGTGCTGGCCGGCGCGCACCCGCTGCTGCTGGTCGTCGCCGCGCAGCTGGTCGCCGCCAGTGCCGACGTGGCCGAGGTGGCGTTCCTGCGCCGGCCGCGGCCGGCGTTGCGCGCCCTGCCCGCCGTCGCCGGCGACCCCGGCAAGGTACGCGAGGCGGCGCACGCGCTGCGGACGTTGCGGCGGGCCGGCGTACCGGTGCGGTTCGGTACCCGGGTCGTGCGGGCCGAGGCCGGCGCCGCCGGTGACCTCGCCGCGGTCGTACTGTCCGATGTGGACGGTGCGGTGCGCCGGGTGCCGGCCGACGTGCTCGCCCTCGGGTACGGCTTCGTACCGTCGACGGAGCTGGCCCGGCAGGCCGGCTGTGCGGTGCGGCACGACCCGGCCGCCGGCGGTTGGGTCGTGACGCACGACCGGTGGCAGCGCGGCAGCGTGCCGCGCGTGTCGGTGGCCGGCGAGATCACCGGCGTTGCCGGGGCCGACCAGGCCGTCTGCGAGGGCCGGCTCGCCGCGCTCGGGCTGCTCGCCGACCTCGGCCTGCTGCCACCGGACCGGGCCGCACGCCTGGCCCGCCCGGTACGCCGGGAGCTGCGCCGCCGTCGCCGCTTCGCCGCGGCCGTCGCCGCCGCGTTCCCGCCGCCCGAGCCGACGGCGCCGGACGACGACACCGTGCTCTGCCGGTGCGAGGAGGTCACCGCCGGGACCGTGCGCGCGACGTTGCGCGAGCACCCGCACCTGGGTACCGCCAACGCGGTGAAGCTGGTGACACGGGCCGGTATGGGGCTGTGCCAGGGCCGGTCCTGCCAGCCGGCGGTGTGCGCACTGGTCGCCGCCGAGACGGGCCGGACGATCACCGAGGTCGGCGCGTACACGGCGCGCCCGCCGGTCAAGCCGATCCCGCTCGCCGCCCTCGCCGGCGACGGACGGTAGATTGCCCGCGGACCGTCGGTCACCGTGCGGGCGCGGCGGACCGCATCTCGCCGTACGACTGTTGCGCACCGGAGGTTCCGCTCGGCGAGTCGACGCCCGCCCAGGGTCGGTTTTCGCCATCTGCAGTCACCGCCCGACCCCAGGGCCACGCACCCACCCGATGAACCGCTGGACCCGTCTAGCATGTTGACGCGAAATCACGCAGTACACCGGATACGGAGACAGTCTGTGCTTGACCGCAACGAGCGGGGCGGCTGCCCCTGGACGGGCAGTACGACGACATTGCCGGACAACACGAGCGACCCCAATCGTGTCTACGAGGCGATGCGGGCCAAACACGGATCGGTGGTGCCGATCGAGGTGGAGCCCGGGGTCGCGGCCTGGCTCCTCGTCGGATTCAACGAGAACCTGACGGTACTGCGCAATCCCGCCCTCTTCGCGCGTGATCCGCGGATCTGGCGCGAGATCGTCGAGGGTCGGATGACGCCGAGCTCGCCGCTCTGGCCGATCTTCGGCTACCGGCCGAACCTGCTGTCCGCCGACGGTCCGGAACACCAGCGGCTGCGGGCGCCGCTGACCGACGCCATGGCCAAGATCAACCTGCCGAAGCTGGTCAACGACGTCCGCGACGTGTGCGACGGCCTGATCGACCGGTTCATCGCCGACGGCACCGCCGACCTGATCGAGCAGTACGCGATCTGGGTGCCGATCCTGGCGCTGAACCGGCTGTTCGGCCGGGACGACCGGGACGGCTTCATGCTCGTCGAGATGTCGCGCGCGATCTGGACCTCCGACGAGAACACGGCCAACGCCGCCAACGAGCAGATCGCCGGATACTTCGCCGAACTCGTCGCGCAGAAGCGGCGCGAGCCGGGCGAGGACCTTCCGTCGTGGATGATTCACCACCCGTCGGCGCTGAACGACGAGGAGGTCGTGCACGGCCTGATCCAGACCGCGCTCGGCAACAGCGACCCGACCACGCACCTGATCGGCAACACGCTGCTGGCGCTGCTGTCCGACCGGGACTTCCGCGCGGCCTCCGCCCGGTCCGGCGAGCTCGTCGAGGAGGCCATCAACCGCGTCCTGTGGAGCGACCCGCCGATCCCGATCCTGCCGGCCCGCTACGCCCGCGCCGACACCGAGATCGGCGGCGTACCGATCCGCGCCGGCGAAGGCGTGATCATGGGCTTGGCCGCCTCGCACGGCGACCCGATCCTCGGCGGCAGCGACCAGCTGGCCCGCTCCACCAAGGTGAACCGGGCGTACCTGTCCTGGGGCGCCGGGCCGCACCGCTGCCCGTGCGAGGACACCGCCCGCACCATCGTCACCACCGGCATCAGCCAGTTGCTGCGCCGGGTACCGACGCTGCGCCTGGCCGCCTCGGCCGACCAGTTCCAGTGGCGTCCCTCGCAGTTCATCCGGGGACTGGTGGACCTGCCGGTGCAGTTCACCCCGGACAGCCCGCGTCCGGTAGCGCCGGTGCCCGACCAGACCGACAGTGCCCAGCGGCGCGGCTGGTGGGCCCGGCTCGGCGCCAGGTTCACCGGCCGGTAACGGCACCCGGCAACGCAAGGAAGCGGCCGGAGGGGGCGTCGACGCCCGCTCCGGCCGCGGCGCGTCCGGCCCGGGTGGCGCGGCAACCGGCGGTACGACAGCGAAGATCACCGGGGCGTGATCACACGTACGCATGAGGTTGCCGTCACCGTGTGACGCACAACCCACGGGGCATACCGGCACCAAAGCGGGCGAAGCAATCCCCGCGTACCACGCAACGGTGCGTTTTGCCGCGTACGGAGCACGCGGCCGCTCACATTCCGTCTACGGTGGCGCTGCCGTCGGGTCACGTACCGACCGGCCCGCGGCGAGGCCGCGTCCCGCCCGCCGGGACGCGCAGGACACCAGCATCTCGGGTCGACCCCTGCGTCGACGTCGCGAGAGTCGCCGCGCCCGAGCCGCCGACAAAGGACACCCCCACCATGAACCCCCTGTCGATGTTGTTCCGTGCCCTCGACCAGATCACCCGACGCCTGCTCGCACTGCGGTCGCTGCCGTGGCGCCGTTATGCCGAGACCGTGCGCGACCGCGCCGGCGACCCGTGGTGGTGGCGGCGCCACGGGCTGCGCGGCGCCGCGTGGACCCGGCAGAGCTGGCGCAACCCGGCCCGCCGCGGCATCGGCATGGCCGCCCTCGCCGCCGTCGCCCTCGGCGCCGCCGTGACCACCGCCAGCCTCACCTCGCCCAGCCAGCCCAGCCACGCCGCCGGGTACCAGGCGGACCGGGCCGCGCTCACCCAGCAGGACCGCGCCGACCGCGGCCAGGACCGTGCGCCGGAGGCCGCGGCGCCGCCGGCGAGGCCTGCCGCGCCGACGAAGCCCGCCGCCCCGAAGTCCGCGAAGAAGCCCGCGGCGAAGCCGAAGAAGGCCGGCCCGCCGCCGGCCTGGCAGCTCCCCGTCACCGCGAAGCACTACTGGGTCAGCTCCACGTTCGGTGAGCGCTGGGGCGTGCTGCACGCCGGCGTCGACCTGGCCGTACCGATGAAGACCCCGATCCACGCCGCGCACTCCGGCCGCGTGAGCATCGCCGGCCAGTACGACGGCTACGGCAAGGCCGTCGGCATCGAGAACGGCGGCGGCGTCGCCACCGTCTACGGGCACGCGTCGCGCGTCGTCGTCCACACCGGGCAGCACGTGCGCGCCGGCCAGCTCATCGCGTACTCCGGCAACAGCGGCGACTCGAACGGACCGCACCTGCACTTCGAGATGCGCCGACACGGCGTGCCGTTCAACCCGTTGCCGTTCCTGACGAAGCACGGCGTCGACATCATCCGCGACGGCGGCAAGGGCTGACCCGCGGCGGGCATCCCCGGTGCCGGCCGGCACCGGGGATGCGGGGTCAGGCGGCCTGCCTCGCGTCGGACGGTACCGCCGCGGTACGCGGTGAGCGGCGGGCACCGAAGCTGCCGAGCAGGGACTCCAGCATCGGCAGCGCCCGAGTGACCTGACCGGTGCGGATCAGCAGGTGCCACAACGGTTCCAGCTTCTTCCAACCGCCCGAGTACGCCAGGTGGCGCAGCCGGTCGCGGCGGAGCTCGTGGGTCGCGGCGCCGCGCCGGATCGCCGACCACCGGTAGAAGTCCCGGTACGCCCGCCAGTAGCCGGCCTCCAGCTGCGCCGCGGTCAGCCCGGCGGGCCGGTACACCACGTGTCGCGTGTCGTAGGCGTCCCAGTCGTCGCACAGGATCCGGCCCGCGGCCCGCATCCGTTGGTACAGCGCCGTTCCCGGGTACGGCGTCATGATGTGGAACGTCGCGGTCTCGATGCCCTGCGCGACCGCCCACCCGACCGTACGGTCGAACACGTCCGGGCCGTCGCCGTCCATGCCGAACACGAAGCTGGCGTTGACCATCACCCCGGCGTCGTGCAACCGGCGTACCACCGCGGCGTAGTCGCGGCCGACGTTCTGGCGCTTGCGCTGCGCGGCGAGATTGGTGTCGTTGACGGATTCGAAGCCGACGAACAGGCTGCGCAGCCCGGCGTCGACGGCGCGCTCCAGCAGGCCCGGCGCGAGCACCGAGTCGACGGTGCCGGCGGCCTGCCACACCCGCCCCATCCCGGCCATGCCGGCGAACAGCGCCTCGGCGAAGCGCCGGTTGCCGAGCAGGTGGTCGTCGAGGAAGTACAGGTGCCGGCCGGGAAGTCGGTCGATCTCGGCGAGCGCGTCGTCCACGGCCTGCGTGTAGAAGGACTTCCCGCCGGTGAAGAACGCGTCCTTGTAACAGAAGTCGCAGTGGTGCGGGCAGCCCCGCGACACCACGATCGAGTTCGGCACCAGGTACCGGTGCCGGCGGATCAGGTCGCGCCGCACCGGCGGCAGCCCGGCCAGCGTCCGCGTCGTCGAGTCGTACCGCCGCCGCGGCTCGCGACGCCGGAAGTCCGCGAGGAACACCGGCCACGTGTCCTCGCCGGGCCCCACGAACACCGTGTCGGCGTGTTGCGCCGCCTCGTCCGGCAGCGACGTCACGTGCAACCCGCCCAGCGCCACGTGCACCCCGCGCGCCCGGTACGCGTCGGCCAGCGCGTACGCCCGGCGCGCGGACGTGATGTACGGCTGGATCACCGCCAGGTCGGGCCGGTCGTCGTCCAGCCGCAGCGGCTCGACGTGCTCGTCGAGGATGCGTACCTCGTCGTCGTCGCGCAGGTACCCGGCGAGCGTGGCCAGGCCGAGCGGCGGAAACAGCGAGTACTTGATCGGTCGGAACACCGGGCTGGTCGCCTCGGTGAGGGCCGGCAGGATCATCGTGACTCTCATGCCGCGCCACGCTAGGCCGCCGATACGAACGTCCCGGGCGGACGACGTGAGGAACCTGTGCACACGACCGGGTCCGGTGCCGGCGAGCGCGCAACGTCGTCGCCGCGGTACGTGCCTGCGCCGCGCGTTGATCCGCCACCGTCGGTGCGGCACCGTCGGGCGCGTACGCCGGGCGGCGTGTCGCCGGCCGGGGCGTCGGTCCGTCGTTCCCGGCCCCGGCGGCCGCTCGACGGCCCACCGGTGCCGGGACCGCGGGCCGGGCCGGCGGCCCCCGGTCGCGCCCGCGACGGTGCCCTGTCGTACCGCGATGAACGCGCGGCGCAGGCACGTGCCCACGGTAGAACCGCGACGGCCCGGCCCGACTCCACCAAACGACGTAGAAACGCTCAGACGTACCAGGCGGCGAACGCGGCGCACGGCACGAGGAACAGCGCGGCGACCGCACCGATCCGGGCGATGCTGGCCCCGCGCCGCAACAGCAGGTGGTACGCGGCGGTCAACGCCGGGCCGAGGACGAGTTCGGCGGCCAGCATCCGGTGCGGCAGCACGGTTCCGGTGCCGGCGAGCAGCGCGGCCAGCCCGGCGGCGCCGACCCACGCGGCGAGCCCGACGCGGTACGCCCGGCGCGGGCCGAGCCGTACCGCGAGGGTGCGGTATCCGGCGGCGGCGTCGGCGTCGTGGTCGACGAGCGTGGTCGGTACGTAGAGCGCGGCGGCGACCAGCGTGGCGAGCAGCGCCACCGGCCACGGGAAGCCGGCGACGCCGTCCCGCCCGGCGGCAAGCCATCCGGCGAGCGGGCAGAGCGCCCCGACCGCGACCGCGTTGAGGGCGACGTCGGCGCCGGCCCGCTGCTTCCACCGCACCGGCGGAGCGCTGTACGTGTGGCTGGCGAGCAGCACCGCCGCCGCCCCGGCGACGAACAGCGGGCCGAGCGGCAACGCGGCGAGGACGGCGACGGCGCCCGCGGCGTACGTGCTGCGGCGGGCCTGGCCGGGGCTGACGCGCCCGGTGACGAGCGGGCTGCGGGCGCGGCGCGGGTTGCGCCGGTCGCCGGCGAGGTCGTACGCGTCGTTGTCGGCGAGGACGGCGAGCCACAGCACCGGCCCGACGACCAGCGCGCCGAGCAGTTCGCCCGCCGACGGCGCGAGCGAGTGGGTGGCCAGCACGAAGCCCAGGTGGTACGGCACCAGCGAGACCGGCCAGAACCAGGGCCGGGCGAGGGCGAGCAGGTCGACGGGGGCGGGTAGCGAAAGCTCACGCACGCACCGATCGTGTCGCGCGCGCGGCCCGCGGCGACTCCCCCGCGCGAGCCAGGCCGGTCACCCGGCCGGGGCTGTCGCGATCGGTTGTCCCGCGGGCGAACCCGGTCAGTCGAGGTACTTCCCGTCGGTGGCGAGGACGGAGTCGAGCAGGCCGGGGAAGCACGCGTCGAGGTCGTCGCGGCGCAGGGTGAGCACGCGCTGCGCCCCGCGTATCTCGGCGTGCAGGATGCCGGCCTCGCGCAGCACCTTCTGGTGGTGGGAGAACGTCGAGCGGCCGATGCCCAGCTCGGCCGCGTGCAGCAGCTCGGTGCAGGGCGACTCGCCGAGCCGCCCGAGCGCACGCACGGCACGCAGCCGGGCCGGGTCGGCCAGTGCGGCAAGGACCTTCGGCAGGCGTAGCTCGGCGCGCGGCGGGTGCGCGCCCGTGATCTCGGCGTCCACGCACCGGATCCTAGTTCGGTCTTGCGCTTATGTCGACGTCCATCGTACTGTTCGACGACTATCGACGTTCGATGGTCGTCAAACACCCTCCCCCGGAGTCCCGATGCTGCTGCCCGTGATCCTCGCCGCGATGTTTCTCTACGGTTTCGACCTCAACGTGGTGAACGTCGCGCTCCCCACCCTCGCCGGCCAGCTGCACGCCGGCCCCGCCGCACTGCAACTGATCGTCGGCGGCTACACCTTCACGTACGCGGCCGGCCTGGTCACCGGCGGCCGGCTCGGCGACCTGTACGGGCACCGGCGGATGTTCCTCGCCGGGATGGCCGCCTTCGCGGTCGCGTCGGCGCTGTGCGGGCTCGCGCAGAACCCCGGCCAGCTCGTCGCCGCCCGGCTCGTCCAGGGGCTGACCGCCGCGGCGATGGTCCCGCAGGTCCTCGCGATGATCACCACCGCGTTCCCGGCCACCGACCGGCCGCGCGCGCTCGCCGGGTACGGCGTGGTCGCCGCCGTCAGCGGCATCTGCGGCCAGGTGCTCGGCGGCCTGCTGCTGAGCGCTGACCTGTTCGGCCTCGGCTGGCGGACGATCTTCCTCGTCAACGTACCGGTCGCGGCGCTGGTGCTGGCAGTCGCGCCCCGCGTGCTGCCGCGTCCCGCGCCCGGCCCCCGGGTACGCCTCGATCTCCTCGGCGCGCTCGCGCTGGCCGCGGCGCTCGGGCTCGCCCTCGTCCCGCTGGTCCTCGGCCGGGACACCGGCTGGCCGTGGTGGATGTGGGCGATGCTCGCCGCGGCGGTACCGGTGGCGGCCGGCGCGGTGTGGTGGGAGCGGCGGGTCGCGACGCCGATGCTCGACCTGTCGCTGTTCGCCAACCGGCGGTACCGGCTGGGTGTCGCGGTGGCGGCGGCGTTCATGGGGACGTTCACCGGGGTGGTGTTCGTGGCGACGCTGCTGTTCCAGCGCGGGCTCGGGCTGTCCGCGGTCGGCTCCGGCCTGGCCTTCGCGCCGATGGCCGTGGTCGGGACACTCGTACCCCCGCTCGGCCGCCGCCTCGTCACCCGGTACGGCCCGGCGCCGGTCATGCTCGTCGGCTGCGCCGTCAACGCGGTCGCGTTCGTCGCGCTCGGCCTGGCGCTGCACGTCGGCGGTGGCACGGTCGGCGTGGCCTGGCTGGTGGTACCGCTGGCCCTGCTCGGCCTCGGCAACACGCTGCTGCTGCCCGCCCTGCTCGGCGCGACCCTGGTGACCGTACGCACCGGTCAGGCCGGGATCGCCGCCGGCGTCCTGACCACCGCGCAGCAGTTCGCCGGTGCGGCCGGCCTCGCCGTCCTCGGTACGGCGTTCTTCGCGGTGCTCGCGGCCGGCCACGGCACCGCCGCCGCCGCCGCGTACGCGGGAGGGGCGGAGCTGGTGGTCTGGCTGGCGCTCGGGCTGACCGCGGTGATGGCCGGGCTGACGCTCCGGCTACGCGCCGCCGACGCCCCCGCACCGGCCTGCGGGCGTACCGGTGATGTGCTCGGCGCGGACGTGGCGCCGGTGGCAGAGTGAGGCACATGGACTACACGCATCTCGGCCGGACCGGGCTGTCGGTGTCGCGGCTGTGCCTGGGCACGATGAACTTCGGTCCGAAGACCAGCGAGGCAGACAGCTACCAGATCATGGACCGTGCACACGAGCACGGCATCAACTTCTTCGACACCGCCAACGTGTACGGGTGGGAGCGCGGCGAGGGCGTCACCGAGCAGATCGTCGGCCGCTGGTTCGCCCAGGGCGACGGCCGGCGCGAGCGCACCGTGCTCGCCACCAAGGTGTACGGCGAGATGGGCGACTGGCCGAACGAGCGCGGCCTGTCCGCCCGGCACATCATCGCCGCGTGCGAGGCGTCCCTGCGCCGACTCAAGACGGACTGGATCGACCTGTACCAGATGCACCACATCGACCGGTCGACGCCGTTCGACGAGATCTGGCAGGCGATGGAGATCCTCGTGGCGCAGGGCAAGGTGCGCTACGTCGGGTCGTCGAACTTCGCCGGCTGGCACCTGGTCGCGGCGAACGAGGCCGCCCGCCGCCGCAACTTCCTCGGCCTGGTCAGCGAGCAGTGCATCTACAACCTGCTGACGCGGTGGGTGGAGCTGGAGGTGGCGCCGGCCGCCGAGGCGTACGGGATCGGGCTGATCCCGTGGTCCCCGCTGCACGGCGGGCTGCTGTCCGGGGCGCTGCGCAAGGAACGCGAGGGTACCGGCGCGCGTTCGACCGAGGGCCGCTCGCGCGACGGCCTGGCCGAGCACCGCGACACCATCGAGGCGTACGAGAAGCTGTGCGCCGAGCTGGGGCAGGACCCGTCGACGGTGGCGCTGGCCTGGCTGCTGTCGCGGCCGGCGGTGACCGCGCCGATCATCGGCCCGCGCACGCTCGACCAGCTCGACTCGGCCGTACCGGCGACGACCCTGACGCTGGACGAGGCGACGCTGGCCCGGTTGGACGAGCTGTTCCCCGGGCCGGGCAAGGGTGGCCCCGGCCCGGAGGCCTGGGCCTGGTAACACGGCGGCGCACCGCCCGGTGACAACGGCGGCGCACCGCCCGGTGACAACGGCGGCGCACCGCCCGGTGACGTCGGCGGCGGCCCGCCTGGTGCGATGGCGGGCCGCCGCACGGTGGCTCCGCCCGAACTGTCCGACCTCACGGGTACGGTCGCCGGATGGAGTTCCGGACCTACGACGAGAAGCGATCGCTGCGCCGCCCCACGATCGACGACGACCTGGCCGACGGGGCGGAGCTGTCCGGCGAGATCGAGGTGACCGGCGCCCGCGTCGAGGGCGGGTCGTACGCCGGCGCCGAGGGCGACGGGGAGATCGAGCGGTCGGTGCTGTCCCGGGTGGATCTCGCGGAGACCCGGCTCGCCCCGCTCACCCTGACCGACGTGACGCTCACCGGCGCCGACGTGTCCAACGCCCAGTGGTCGAACCTCGTCGCCCGGCGTACCGAGCTGGTGTCGTGCCGGGCGACGGGGTGGGGCGTGTGGATCGCGCTCGCCGCGGACCTCTATCTCGGCGACGTCCGGCTCGACTACGCGCACCTGCACATCGAGCGGGCGAAGGGCCTCGTCGTGTTCGAGCGGTGCACGGTGGACCAGGCGCGCATCTCCGGCGACCTGTCCCGGGTGCTGTTCGTCGACTGCGACCTCGCCGGGGTGGAGTTCCGCGCGACGAAGTCGGCCGGCTGCGACCTGCGTACCTCCCGGCTCGCCGGGGTGCGCGGCCTCGCCACGATGCGCGGTGCTCGGGTCACCGGGCCGCAGACCGTCACCGTCGCCGCGCAGCTCGCCACCGAGCTGGGCCTCGCGGTCGAGTGACGAGGGTGCCGCGCTGGCGGTTCACCGCCGACACCCGCTTCCCGGCCGCCGCGCTGGTCGACGGCCACTGGTGGGTGTTGCGGATCAACGGTTTCCCCGACCATCCACTGTGGACACTGTTCGTCGACGGCCGGGTGTGCGGGGACCTGTGGGCGACTCCGCCGCACTGGGAGCTGCCGCGCCCGGGCGACCCGCCACCGCCGGCCGACGCCGACGTACGCGCGGCGGTCGCGCCGGTCCGCCACCTCCGGGCGTACGGCAGCGAGGTCGGCCGGCCGTGCGACGACCCGGTCTGCTGCGAGTGAGACGCGGTCAGGCCGCCTCGCAGTAGCGGCGGATGCCGTCGGCCTCCAGCGCCAGGTACCGCTTGATGCGGCCGCCGATCAGCAGGTCGAGCGCGGGTGCGAGCAGGCCGGTGTGGCTGATCGTGAAGGTCGCTGTGGAGGTGCCGTCCTCGGCCGGCGCCACGCGGTGGCCGGCGACGAGCGTCGTGCCCGCGGTGCGCGTGGTCCAGACGAACGACTCGCCCGGCGTGCACTCGGTGACCTCCCAGACCAGCGACTGCATCGACGGCTGCTTGACCGTGGCCCGGCTGCCGACACCGAAGTCGCCGGTGTCCAGTCGCCGGATCCACGTCACCGACGGCGTCCAGTCGGACCAGTGCTCGACGTCCGTCCACACCTGCCAGATCCGCTGCGCCGGTGCGGCGATCCCGATCTGCGACTCGACGTTCATGACTGCCTCCTCGGCTCGTGTACCAGATGGTACATGTACCATCTGGTACATGGCCGACCGCGTCGACCCCCGCCGGGTCCTGCTCGACGGAACCATCGCCTACCTGGCCGAACACGGCACCGACGGGCTGACCCTGCGCCGGCTCGCCGCGGCGCTCGGCACCAGCCACCGCATGCTCATCTACCACTTCGGTACCAAGGACGACCTGCTCGTCGAGGTCGCCACCGAGATGGAACGGCGCCAGCGCGACGTGTTCACCGACCTCGGCCTCGCGCCGGACACCGACCCGAGCCACGCCATGCGCGCCATGTACGCGAACCTCGCCCGGCCCGAGCTCGCCCCGTACATGCGGCTGTTCTTCGACCTGTACGCCCGCGGCCTGCGCGGCGACCGGGCCGCCGGCGCCCTCGTCGAGGGTGCGGTGGAGCAGTGGCTGGCGCCGCTGACGGAGTTCGTCGCCGCCCGGGGCGTACCGGCCGACGACGCCGCCGCCGACGCCCGGCTCGCGCTCGCCGTCGCCCGCGGCCTCGCCCTCGACCTGCTCGCCACCGGCGACCGCGCCGCGATCGACCGCGCCGCCGAACGTTTCTTCACCCTCCTGGAGTCCCGCTGGCCCGTTGCGGACCCGGGCTGACCGCGACCCGCCCTAGCGTGCCGGCATGACCACCTTCGACTGGACCACGCAGCTGCTGGACCAACTGACCTTCCACTACGAACAGCAGCTCCGGCCACGCCTCGACGGCCTGACCGACGACGAGTACCGCTGGGAGCCCGTGCCGGGCGCGTGGAGCGTCCGGCCGCGCGGCGAGGGCACCGCGCCGGTCCAGGGCGGGTCCGGTGCGTACACCGTCGACTTCGCCTTCCCCGAGCCGGATCCGGCGCCGGTCACCACGATCGCGTGGCGCCTCGCGCACGTCATCGTCGGCGTGTTCGGGATGCGCGCCGCGAACCACTTCGGCGGCCCCGCCGTCGACTACATGAGCTTCGACTACGCCGGCACCGCGAAGGAGGCGCTCGGCCAGCTCGACGACGCGTACCGCCGGTGGGTCGACGGGGTACGTGGGCTGGACGAGGCCGCGCTACGCCGACCCTGCGGTGACGCGGAGGGACCGTACGCGGCGGAGCCGATGGCCACGCTGGTGCTGCACATCCACCGCGAGGCCATTCACCACGGCGCCGAGGTCGCGCTGCTGCGCGACCTCTACCGGCACCGCGGGTAGCAGGCACGCTCCGGGCCGGTCCCGGCCCGGAACGCCGCGGCCCGTCAGCCGAAGGACCGCCAACGCCGCAACCGAACGAGATCGGCCACGACATTGCCGATGAAGTCCGCCTGCAAGCCGATGTCCCCGAGATCGACGTACCCGGGGGTGCGCATCATCGCCGGAAAGATCACCGCGTACGTCACCGTCCCCACGGTGACCGCGCCCAGGGCGAAGAAGAATCCGCCGACCAGGATCAGCCACACGAAGCCGCCGGCAGCGCTGACGGTGCTGCCCACGATTCCGACCACGGCGACCAGCAGGCCCATCGGGACGATGCGCCCGGCGATGACGTAGAGGGCGTACTCGGGCCGGCTCCGGAGCTCACCCGGCAAGTCGAAGTCCACCACTTCACACACCCTTGGGTTTCCGGCGACCGGGATTGCCGACGATCGCGACTCGGTGTCCGGTCGGCTGGTACCGGCGGGACCGCCGCACGGGCGGCCACGCACGACCACCGACCCGCCCGGGACAGCCAGGACCACGAGGACAGTAACGCGCTCGCGCCTCGTCGTCAGCCGCTGCCGCGCTCGGAGCGCCCTCTTGCGCCGTGGCACTGGCACGGCGTGGGGTGCGCACGCCGTACCGGTCGGTGCGTCAGGACCGCGGCTGCGCGAGCTGCCAGAGGCCGATGGTGTTGCCCTCGGTGTCGGTGAAGTACGCGGCGAACCCCATGTCGCCCACGGGCTGCTTGCCGATCAGGGCCTTGCCGCCCAACTCCTCGACCCGCCGCAGCGCGGCCTCGATGTCCTCGACGTGCACCGTGATCACCGGGTGGGACAGCGGCTCCTTGCGCTGCATCATGCCGCCGTTGATGAAGCCCGGCTCGCTCGGCATCCCCTGCTCGTCGCCGGGGCCGGTCTGGACGATCGTGTACTCCATCTCCGGCATCGGCGTCGCCGTCCAGCCGAAGGCCTCGCTGTAGAACGACCGGGCCCGTGCCACGTCGTCCGCCGGGATCTCGAAATGCACGATCTTGCCACTCATCGTCGTCCGCCCCCTCCTGCGTACGGTGCCGGCACGGGCGACCGCATGTCGGCGCCCCGCCCGTGCCGGCGGTCTCGTGAGCAGACCCTAGGACCGTGACCGGCGGCGGGCGGGCCAACCGGCCAACGTCCGCCCGTTCCGCCCGCGGGCGTCAGCCGGACGGTCGAGGCGTCAGCGGGACCGTTCGGCCAGGCGGCCCGCCGCCGCGATCGCCGCCGACTCGTCCGACCCGGGCATCGGCACCAGGACCGCCGTGTCGGTGCCGGCCTCGGACAACTCGCGCAGCCGGGCCAGGCAGTCCCGCGCCGTGCCGCAGACGGCGAGGGCGTCGATCCACTCGTCGCGCAGCCGCTCCCCCGACATCCCCGCGTCGACCAGCTCCGCCAGCTCGTCCGCGAACGGGAGGCCGGTCAGGTGGGGCCGGACCGCCGGGCCCAGCGCGGCGGCGAGCGGGTCCCGCAGCGCCGCCCGCGCCACCGCCGGGTCGTCCGCCACCGCGAACGGCTGGTACGTCACGACCCGGTGTGCCGCGGTCCCGCCGCCCTCGGCGATCCGGTCCCGGGCCCACCGCACGTACGACGGGGGGCAGGGCTCGGCGAGGATCGTGCCGTCGGCGCTGGCCCCGGACACCCGCAGCGACCGCGGCCCGCGTACGCCGGCGAGGACGGGCGGCACGACCGCGGGTGGGAAGTCCAGCGCCACCTCGGTCAGCCCGGCCAGGCTGACGGTCTCCCCGGCGAGCAGGCCGCGCACCGCGCGCAGCGTCTCGTCCAGCGCGGTCAGCGGCGACGCCGGGTACGCCCCGACCTGCCGCATCCAGGCCGGCACGCCGTGGCCGATCCCGCCCACCAGGCGCCCCGGGTGCAGCTCGGCGAGGGCCGCCAGCTCCATCGCGGTGAACGCCGGATTGCGGGCCACCGCCGGCAGGATGCCGATGCCGACCGTGAGTCGGCTCG
This sequence comes from Actinocatenispora sp., assembly GCA_036503555.1. GTDB lineage: Bacteria > Actinomycetota > Actinomycetes > Mycobacteriales > Micromonosporaceae > Actinocatenispora. The sequence goes on along the minus strand of DASXWQ010000051.1, from coordinate 78,667 downwards.
TCGCCGCCAGCGCCGCACCGGCGGTCGCGATCCCACCGGCGAAGAAGCAGTCCTCCACCACCCAGAGCTCGTCCAGGCCGGCGTCCTCGGCCCGCCGCGCGTATTCCACCAGCCGGCGCGGCGACAGCCGGCACGGGAACATCACACCCACACGCATCCGCACTCCTCCCGTCGTGCGGCGCACGCTAGCGCCCGGGTACGACAGGATGGCGGGATGAGCGTTCCGAGCACGGTCCTGACGGCGGCGGCCCGGCTCGGCGTGGCGCCCGAGACGCTGCGGCGGCTGCCCGGCGCGACCGGCCAGACGTGGGACGCCGGCGGTCCCGTCCTCCGCCTGGTACGCCCGGAGCGCCTGGCGGTCGAGCTGGCCGCGCACGCCGCCGCGGCGACGGTGGTCCCGGTGCCGGAGATCCTCGACAGCACCCGGGTCGACGGGGTCGGCGCGCTGCTGCTGCGCCGGTTGCCCGGGGTACCGGCTGGTGACCTGACCGGGCTGGACCCGGCGGGCGCGCGGCGCCGGGGCCTGGCGTGCGGCGCGCTGTACCGGACGCTGGCGACGGTACCGGCGCCGCCGGAGGTGCCGCGCGCGCCGGCCGACCCGTACGCCGGGGACCGGCTGCTGCACCTGGACCTGCACCCGTTCAACGTGCTGGTCGACGCCGGCGGCGCGGTGACCGGGGTACTCGACTGGGCGAACACGGCGGCCGGTCATCCCGATCTCGATCGGGCGCGTACCGCGGCGATCCTGGCCGGCGACCCGACGGCTCGGGAGCTGGCCGGCGACCCGGTGGCGGCGGCGTTGTTCGACGGCTGGGCGCAGGCGGCCGACTTCGCCGGGGTGCCGGCGCCCGCGACCCGCTGGGCGCGGGAGCACCTGCTCGCCGACCTTGCCCCGCGGTACGGCCCGGCGGAGTTGGCCGCGATCGCCGCCGCCCTCGACGCGGCCCACCCGGACGCCTGACCGGCGCCGCGGTCAGACGTCGGCGGGCGCGGGGGCGGGCGTGGTGCGGGTGCGTTCCCGGGTGACGCCGGCGAGCAGCGCCATCACCGCGGCGAGCCCGCCGATCAGCCAGAGCGCGTGCGAGAGGCCGACCTGCCGGGCGATCATGCCGACCAGTGGCGGCCCCACGAGGAAGCCCGTGTACCCGATCGGGGTGACGAGCGCGATCGCCTCGGCGGAGCGGCCGGGTGTGTCACCGGCGGCGCTGATCACCGCGGGGAACACGATCGCGGTGCCGAGCCCCCACATCGCCGCCCCGACGTACGCACCGGCGGTGACCGGCGAGAGCAGCAGCACGACGACGCCGGCCATCGCGAGCAGCGCGCTCAGCCGGACCGCGCGGGCGCGGCCGAGCCGGCCGATCGTCCAGGTGCCGGCGGCGCGGCTGCCCGCCATCGCGATGGCGAACACGGTGAACGCGGCGGAGCTGGCGGCCGGGCTGGCCGACCGTACGTCGTTGAAGTAGATGCCGAGCCAGTCCGACGCGGCGCCCTCGACCAGGGTCGCGCAGGCCATCACCGCGCCCATGAGCAGGAACGGCAGCGTCAGGATCCGGCCCGTCGGCCGTACCGTCGGGGTGTCCGTCCCGGCGGCCGGCGCGGCGCCGCGGCCGTCGCGCAGGAACAGGGTCAGCAGCCCCACCGTGCCGAGCCCGAGTACGACCGCGGCGATCACGAAGTGCGCCGGTACGGGCAGGTGGGCGCCGGCCGCGGCGGACCCGATGCCGGCCGCGACGAAGCCGCCGACGCTCCAGACCGCGTGGTACCGGGGCATCCAGGCGCGGCCGGCGGCGGCCTCGACGCCGTGGCCGTGGATGTTCATCGCCACGTCCCACGAGCCGAACCCGAAGCCGAAGACCACGAGCGTCAGGCCGAGCGCGACGACGGAATGCACGAGGCCGAGGCCGACCAGACCGACCATGCAGATGAGCACCGAGCCGGCGACCGCGACACGGCTGCCGAACCGGGCCGCGACCCGGCCGGTCAGCGGCGCCGCGGCGACCGAGCCGACCGCGCTGCCGAGCAGTGCGATGCCGAGCGAGCCGGTGTCGGCGGACAGCGCGGTGCGTACCTCGGGGAGTCGGGAGATCCAGGTCGCCGAGACCGCGCCGGACAGCGCGAAGACACCCCCGGTCGCCAGGGCGGCCCGGCGCAGCACCGGGTACGGCGCGGCCTGCATGGTGGAAGCAGTCACCGGTCCAGACTTCCAGCCACGCAGGGCCGCCCGACGATCAAGTGGTGGAACTCACCGGCCCGGGGTGAAGCGGTAGAGCGTCGGGCCGTCGGCGAGGTAGAGCGTGCCGCCGTCGGCGGCCAGCGCGGTCGCCGCGTGGTCGAGCACCAGCCGTACGGCGAACCGGCCGGCCGTGATCCGGTACAGGTAGCGGCCCTGCACGAGCGCGTAGAGCGTGCCGCCGGCCCGGACCAGCCGCTGCGCCACCGATCCGGTCGCCGCGTGGAGTTCCTTTCGTACCAGCACGCGCCCGGTGCCGGGATCGGCGGCGAACACGGTCCCGTCGGCGACGCCGTAGAGCAGGCCGCCGTGCGCGAGGACGGTCACCTGCGGCGCGCCGGCCACCGGTGTGGTCTGCCACCGCACCTTCTTGCCGCGGGTGTCCCAGGCGAACAGCCGGCCCGCGTCCTGCGTCGGCGTGGGCTGCGAGTACGAGTTGAAGATCGACGTGCCGCCGAACAGCCGGGTGCCCAGCGCGGTCAGCGACACCACGCTGGAGTCGGTGACCGGCTCGAACGTCTCGGTCGTCCCCGTCGCCGGGTCGTAGCTGACGAGCTGGCCCTGAAGGGTCGTGATGTCGGCCGCCGTGCCGAGGTAGACCCGGCTGCCGACGAACGCGATCGCCTTGCCGCGGTTCTGGTGCTGCGGCGTCAGATCGGCCGCCCGGACCGGGTTGTCGGGCGTGCCGGCCGGCCCCGGGTCGTACTCCGGGCTGCTCCACGGCTTCGCCGGATCGTAGTGGTAGAGCCGGGACCCCGGGTACGCGCCGAGCCAGAGCGTGCCGTCGTCGGCCGGCTCGATCGACTCCAGCTGCGCGAACCGGTGGAACGTGATGGTCGCCCCGTCCACTGTGGACAGACCGCCGTTGAGGAAGCCACCGGCGTACACCACGCCGGCGGACGCGGCGAGCGACAGGATCGGGATCGGCTCCCGGCGTACGTCGGTGTCCCGGACGTCGCTCTTGCCCGTCGTCGGGTTGTACCGGAAGAGCTGGCCGCGCCACATCAGGCCGACGAGCGTCTGACCCGGCCAGTCCGGGTCGGCGAGCGTCGCCCAGCCGATGCCGCGGTTGTTGAGGATGCGTCCGGTGAAGCTCGGCCCGACCGGCGTCACGGTCTTCGTGTCCGGCCGGTACGCCGACAGCACACCACTGGTGCCGTTCATGACGGTGAAGTAGACCGCGCCGTCCGGGCCGGGCGCCGAGACGTTCAGCCCCGACGCGTGCTCGACGGTGTCGGTGAAGGCGCCCGCCGCGATGTCGTACACGCACAGCGGCGCGTCCGAGGCGCCGCCGATCCGCACGTACACCCGGCCGTCGTACGCGTTGAGGTCGTAGACGCCGTTGTGCGCCGGGTCGGTCTCCGCCGGCACCGGGATCTCCGTCATCGCACCGGAAACCGGGTCCAGCTCGATCAGGTGCGCCACCTGCCCGGTGCCGACGTACACCTTGCCGTTGGCGCAGGCGATCGCCTGGGCGTACGTGATGCCGGCGACGAGCTGACCGTAGTCGCGGATCTTCCCGGTCGCCGGGTCGAAGCTGAAGGCCCGGCCGGTGCCGATCGTCGCGCCGTACACGATGCCGTCGGTGTCGATCGCCAGCGCCTGCACGTACGTCTCGTTCGGCAGGACCTGACCGAGGTCCTCCACCGCGTCCGCGCCGGGCTTCCGCCGGTACAGGTGCCCGTTGGCGTACGTGCCGACGTAGACGGTGCCGTCGTCGGCGGTGCGCACCGCGTACCCACCGCCGGCGCCGGGCAGATCCAGCGACAGGACCGCCTTGCCCGTCAACGGATCGATCGCGTTGAGGTGCGCCGGCGTACCGGACGACGCCGACCAGAGCCAGGTCGATCCGTCGTCGCCGCGGCCCGTCGCGCCGCCGATCAGCAGCACGTCGGCCAGTGGTACGCCGAGGTCGGTCAGGCCGGTCGAGGCGGCCGCCGCCGGCCCCGGGCGTACCAGCGCCGCGGCGCCGATCGCCGCCGGCACCGTCGACAGCAGTGTTCTACGGCGCATCGTGTGCCCTCCAGGGGGGTTCAGGCAAGGTGGTCGTATCGGTTCCGGGTCACTTCGTGCCGGAGTGGTTGTCCGGCAAGGAAACGCTCGATCTCGTCGACCGTGATCCGGCCCTGCGCCTCGCGCGACTGCACGCTGGCGCCGGCCTCGTGCGGGGTGACGATCACGTTCGGCAGGTGCAGCAACGGATGGCCGGCCGGTAGCGGCTCCACGTCGAACACGTCGAGCCCGGCGCGCAGCCGGCCCGACACGAGCTCGGCGGTGAGCGCCCGCTCGTCGAGCACCGCGGAACGGGCGGTGTTGACGAGGATCCCGCCGTCGCGGATCAGCGCGAGTTCGGCGGCGCCGAGCATCCCGGTCGTCTCCGCGGTCACCGGCGCGTGCACGACGACCACGTCGCTGCCGGACAGCAGCGCCGCCAGGTCGACCGTGGTGACGCCCATCTCCGCCGCGTCGGCCTCCGACAGGTACGGGTCGTGCACGGTGACCTCCGCGCCCAGCGCCCGCACCATCCGCACGAACGACCGTCCGGTACGGCTGGCGCCGATCACACCGACCCGCTGCGCCGGCAGCTCACCGCCGAGCCCGCCCCACTCCCGGGACGACCAGTCCGCCCCGGTGTACATCGCCCGGTCGTACGTGTGGATGTTGCGCAACAGGTTGAGGCACAACGTGAGTGCGAACTCGGCGACCGCGTCGGCCATCGCCGCCGCCGCCTGCGTCACGCGTACACCGTGGTCCAGCAGCCCGGCCGGCACGACGTGGCGTACCGAGCCGGCGGCGTGCGCGACCAGCCGCAGCGCCGACGGCGCCGGCGGGACCGCCGGCAGCAGCGGCGATCCCCACCCCGTCACGACCACGTCGTACGCCAGCAGCTCGGCCGCGGTCGACCGGCGCGCCGGGTCGTCCCGGCTCAGCTCGCCGAGCGCCGCGAGCCGGTCGCCCTGCTCGGCGGTGAAGAACTCGTCGTACTGCTCCGGCGGCAGGCTCAGGTGGATCCGGGTCATCGGCGCGCTACCTCACTTCAGTCCGCTGGTGGCCACGCCGCGGACGAAGTGCCGTTGCAGCAGCACGTACACGAGCAGGATCGGCAGGAACGTGAGAACCGCGGCGGCCATCGTCACGGTCAACGACGAGTCCTGCGCCTGGAGGCTGTTGAGGCCGACGGTGAGCACGTAGTGGTCCGGCGAGCGGGTCGCGACGAGCGGCCAGAGGAAGTCGTTCCAGTGCCACAGGAAGACGAACACGCCGAGGGTGGCGAGGATCGGCTTGGTCTGCGGCAGCACGATCTGCCAGAACAGCCGGATCTCGCCGGCGCCGTCGATCCGGGCCGCCTCGATCAGCTCGTCCGGGATGCCCATGATGAACTGCCGCATCAGGAACAGCGCCTGCGTGTTCGCCAGCGTCGGCACGATCAGGCCCCAGTAGCTGTCCAGTCCGCCCATCTTCGAGATGAGGATGAACTGCGGGATCAGCGTCAGGTGGTACGGCACCATCAGCGTCGCGAGCAGCGTCCAGAACATGACGTTGCGGCCGAAGAACCGCTTCTTCGCGAACGCGTACGCGGCGAACGACGCGAACAGCAGCACCAGCACGACGCTGACGACCGAGTACAGCGCGGTGTTGAACATCCAGCGCAGCACCTGGGCGTGTGCCAGCACGTCGGCGTACGCGCCGAAGTTGACGTGGAACGGCAGCAGCGCGTCCGGCAGCGACAGCGACTGGCCCTTGCGCAGCGACAGCACGACCATCGCGTAGAACGGGAAGATCGTGAGCAGCGCGACCAGCGCCAGCGGCAGGTGCGCCCACAGCTTGCGCCTGCTGCGACGGGACATCCGGGCACCGCGGTCAACAGTGGACATACCTCAGTCCTCCCGGAACAGTCGGCGCTGGACCAGCGACACGATCAGCGTGATGGCGAACAGGACGACACCGGCGGCGCTCGCGTACCCGAAGTCGAAGTAGTGGAAGCCCTGGTCGTAGACGAAGAAGACGAGCGAGTAGCTGGACCGCACCGGACCGCCGCCGGTCATCACGTAGATGACGTCGAAGACCTGGAACGACTGCACCAGCTCCAGGATCACCACGAAGAACAGCGCCGGTTTCAGCTGCGGCACCGTGATCCGCCAGAACCGTTGCCACGCCGAGGCACCGTCGATCATCGCCGCCTCGGTGTACTCCTTCGGGATCGCCAGCAGGCCGGCGAGCAGGATGAGCATGTCGTACCCGAAGCGGGTCCAGACCGACAGCAGCGACAGCGACGGCAGCACCATGGCACCGGACGACAGCCACGGCACCGGCCCGACGCCGATCAGGCCGAACAACGCGTTGAGCGGGCCGTGCTCGGCGTACAGCCATTGCCAGATGACGCCGGTGGTGACGAGGCTCGTGATGACCGGCAGGAAGTAGAGCGCGCGGTAGATCTTGATGCCGCGGATCGACCTGGCGCACAGCTGCGCCATCACGAGCGCCACGATCAGCGTCAGCGGCACCGCGATCACCGTGTACACCGCGGTCACCCGCAGCGCGTTCCAGAACAGCGAGTCGCCGAACAGCCGCTGGAAGTTCTCCAGGCCCCGCCACTCGACGATCCCGGTGATCTGGTACTTCGCCAGGCTCAGCAGCATCCCGGCGATCGTCGGCACGATCCGGAACAGCACGAACAGCAGCAGGTACGGCGCGACGAACAGCAACGCGATCCCGCTCCCCGACCGGCGAAGCCGGCTGAAGCGGGACTTCCGCGGCCGTTCCCTCCCACCGGCCGCCTCGCTGCGCGGCACGGTCTGGCTCGTCATCTGCTGCTCCTCGCGTCGTACCAACGTGCGCCGCACGACTCCCGCGTCGTACGACAGGGTGCCGCCGCCCGACGTGGTGGCCGGGCGGCGGCCAGAGGCTGTTGGGGGCGTTCGATCGAGCGGTCCCCCAACAGCCTCTCAGGCGTCAGCCCCGGGCCAACTGCTCGTTGGCGTCCTTCTCGGCGTCGGCCAGCGCCTGCTTGACGCTCACCTTGCCGAGCAGCGCCGCCTGCAGGTGCGGCTTGATGACGTCCATCAGCTGGCGCGGTGCGGCGGCGTTCGTGACACCGGTCTTCATGTCACCGAGGTACTTCTCGGTGTCGCCGACCAGCGGCTGGTCGGCGAGCAGGTTGCCCTGCGACGACCGCGGCGACGAGTACCCGTGGTCCACGTCGAACGCCTTGAGCTGCGTCGGCGAGCTGATCCACTGGACCCACGCCTTCGCGGCCGCGGCGTTCTTCGATCCGGACAGCACGCTCAGCCCGCCGACCGTGCCGTAGTCGACCGAGGTGGTCTCCTTGAGCGGCGGGGCCGCCTGCCAGTCGGTCGCCTTGTACCCGGGGCAGATCGTCAGCTCCGCGGTGGCGCTGGCGAAACCCATCGCGGCCTTGTTGGTGCACAGCACGCTCTGGTCGGGCTTGGGCGTGACGGTCAGGCTGTCCTTCGGCACGTACCCCTTGTCCACCAGGGTCTTGACGAAGTTCAGTGCCTTCACCCCGGCCGGCGAGTTGAACGCGGCCTTCTTGCCGTCCTTGCTCAGCACGTCACCGCCGGCCTGCCACAGGAACGGGTAGAACGTCTGGTTCAGCGTGGCGTCCGGGCTGGCGACGTAGTCGGTCAGGTAGAGGCCCTTGGCCTTGAGCTTCGCGCCGTCGGCGAGCGCCTCGTCCCACGTGGTCGGCGGTGCCGCGATGCCGGCCTTCTTCAGCAGGTTCTTGTTCGCCAGCGTGGTGGTCACCGACATGAGCATCGGTACGCCGTACAGCTTGTCCTGGTAGCTCATCGCGTCCAGGGCGTTGGACCGGAAGTCCGCCTTGTCCTTCGCGACCACGTCGGTGACGTCGGCGAGCGCGCCGGTGTTGGCGTACTGCGGGACCTGGTCGGGGATCAGGTAGACGACGTCCGGGCCCTTACCACCGGCGATGGCCGTGGTGAGCTGCTCGTCCCGGTTCGCCCAGGGCTGGACGACGACCTTGACGTCGACCTTGGAGTACTTCTTCTTGAAGGCCGCGACCTTCGACTTCCACCAGGTGTTCTCGATGTTCTGGTTGATCGGGTAGATCCACATCGTGACCGTGCCCGAGACCTTGCTCGGGTCGCTCGGTACCTTGGCGTCGCCGCCGGAGCCGCAGGCGGCCAGCGCGGACAGCGCCAGCGCACCGGCGGCAACCAGGGCGGTCGTCTTGCCCCACCGCATGTGTGAACTCCTCGCTCGCCGGGACCACCGGCGCTCACGCTTGCTCGCTCCCCAGGACCTCGACCGCGGCGGCCGAGCGGCCAAATTACGGTCGTGGCTCAAATCTCGTCAGACACTAAACAGGCGTGAACACCCTGGTCAATACCCCACCCCGATGCCGCGCTCAGATTGACGGCAACCAGGGTGACCGGATAGTTTCGGCACGACCTAAATAGGGCATGACCCTGCACAGACTGGGTGGTGTGATGACGCAAGGTACCGCGGGGGAGCCGCTTCTCTCCCAGATCGCGCGCCGGGTGTACGAACCGACCGACGCCGACGTCGAGCGGCTCGCCGCGACCGACGGGGACCTGGTGGTGCTCGGCGCCGCCGGCAAGATGGGCGTCAGCCTCGCCCGGATGGCGGCGTCGATCTTCGCCGCCCTGCCCGGCAACCGCCAGGTGTACGCGGTGTCCCGGTTCTCCGACCAGGCGGCCCGCGACGAGCTGGACGCCGCCGGCGTACGTACCGTCGCCGCGGACCTGTCCGACGACGCCGCGCTCGCCGACCTGCCCGACGCCGCGAACGTGGTGTACATGGTCGGCCGCAAGTTCGGCACCAGCGGCGGCGGCGAGCCCCTGACCTGGGCCGTCAACACGTACCTGCCGGGCCGCGCCGCGCAGCGGTACCAGGGGTCCCGGTTCGTGGCGTTCTCCTCCGGCAACGTGTACCCGCTGGTGCCGGTCGGCTCCGGCGGCGCCGACGAGACGACACCGCCCGGCCCCGTCGGCGAGTACGCGCAGTCCTGCCTCGGCCGCGAGCGGATCCTCGCGCACGTCGCCGGGACGACCGGTACGCCGATGGCGATCATCCGGCTCAACTACGCCGTCGACTGCCGGTACGGCGTGCTCACCGACCTGGCCCGGACCGTCGCGGCGGGCGAACCGGTCGAGCTGGGCAACGGCGCGGTCAACGTGATCTGGCAGGGCGACGCCAACCGGTACGTGCTCGGCGCGCTCGCCCACGTCGACACTCCCCCGCTCTACCTCAACGTCACCGGCCCCGAGACCGCGTCGGTCCGGTGGCTCGCCACCGAACTCGGCCGCCGCCTCGGCAAGGAGCCCGTGTTCGCCGGCGCCGAGGCCGACACGGCGCTGCTGTCCAACGCCGGCCGGTCGTTCGGCCTGTTCGGCTACCCGACGGTCACGCTCGCCGAGATGCTCGACTGGACGGTCGAGTGGCTCTCGGGCGGCGGCGCGCTGCTCGACAAGCCCACCCACTTCACCGAGCGCAAGGGCACCTTCTAGATGCTCACCGACGACAAGCGTGCCCGGCTGCGCGACGGCCTGGTCATCCCGGCGCACCCGCTGGCCCTGACCGCCGACCGCACCCTCGACGAGCCGCGCCAGCGCGCCCTCACCCGCTACTACGCGGCCGCGGGCGCCGGTGGCGTCGCCGTCGGCGTACACACCACGCAGTTCGAGATCCGCGACCACGACCTGTACGAGCCGGTGCTGCGGATGGCCGCCGAGGAGTCCGGGCCGGACGCGGTGCTCGTCGCCGGCGTACTCGGGCCGACCGAGTCGGCCGTGACCGAGGCGAAGATCGCCGCCGGCCTCGGGTACGACCTGGCTCTGGTGGCGACGCCCGGCTGGGGCGACGCGACCGACGACGAGATCCTTGCCGGGGTCGCCGCCGTCGCCGAGGTACTGCCGGTGTTCGGCTTCTACATCCAGCCGGCCCTCGGCAAGCGCCGCTTCGGCTTCGACTTCTGGCGCCGGTACGCCCAGATCCCCGGCGTCGCCGCCATCAAGGTCGCCCCCTTCGACCGGTACGCCACGCTCGACGTGGTGCGCGCCGTCGTCGAGGCCGGCCGGTCCGACGACATCGCGCTGTACACCGGCAACGACGACAACATCGTCGCCGACCTGGTCACGCCGTACCGGTTCGGCGGGCGCACCGTGCACATCGTCGGCGGGCTGCTCGGGCAGTGGGCGGTGTGGACGCCGGCCGCCGTTGCCCTGCACGCCGAGGTGCGGCGGATGGTCCGGGCGGGCGGTCCGGTGCCGCTGGACCTGCTGGCCCGGGGCGCCGAACTGACCGACGCCAACGCCGCCGTCTTCGACGTGGCGAACCGCTTCGTCGGCAGCATCGCCGGCGTCAACGAGGTACTGACCCGCGACGGCCTGCTCGCCGGCAACTGGTGCCTGGCCGACCACGAGCGCCTGTCTCCCGGCCAGTCCGACGAGATCACGCGGGTGGTCCGGGACCACCCCGACGTGGTCGCCGTCCCCGCACCCCGCCCCGGCAACCCATGACGTGGCACCATGCAGGCGTGATCGCACGTACCGAGGGCACCGACATGAAGGTCGACGTCGGCGTGGTGGGTCCGCCTGATCTGGTCTCGGTGGTCGAGCAGGTGGCGGCCCGGGAGTACCCGCTGCTGTCGGTGCACGCCTTCGCGTACCAGAACGAGGCCCGCGCCGTCGAGCTGGTCCGGTCCGGCCGGGGCAGCGTGGACGCCTGGCTGTTCACCGGGATCATCCCGTACACGCTGGCGCAGGAGGCCGGTGTGCTGGACCGGCCGGCGACGTACATCTCGTACACCGGGGCGTCGCTGTACCGGGTGCTCGTCGGGCTGCTGGCGCGCGGGCTGGACACCGAACACGTCAGCATCGACACGCTGGAACGCGACCAGGTCGTGGAGGCGTTCCGGGACGCGGCGCTGCCGGCCGACGGGGTACGGGTGCTGGAGTACCGGCGCGGGCGGGACTCGGCGAAGTTCGCCGACTTCCACCGGGCCGCGGCGCGCGGCAACCCGGCCACGGTGGCGATCACCTGCGTCCGCTCGGTGTACGAGTCGCTGTCCGGCGAGGTGGAGACGATCCGGCTGTCGCCGGCGGTCGCCTCGGTCCGCGCGGCGCTTCGTACGGTCGTGCTGGCGTGCGTCGGCCGGGTCAGCGCCGACGCGCAGGTCGTCCTCGGCTTCGTCGACCTGTCCGATCCGGACCCGGAGCTGCCCGACGACGTGAGCGCGCTGGCCGGCAGCGTCTTCTCCGTCCACCAGGGGCGGTACGTGCTGGTCACCACGCGCGGCGTCCTGGAGGAGTCGAGCAACGGCTTCCAGCACCTGCCGCTGCTGTCCCAACTGGCACGGCGGCACCTGTGGGCGCACGTCGGGCTCGGTGTGGGCCGGTCGGCGGCGGAGGCCGAGGCGCTGGCCCGGCACGCGCTGGCCCGGTGCCGTTCGGTCGGGCCGTTCTCGGCGGTGGTCTCGCTCGGCACCGGCAGCGACATCGTGCTCGCCGAGCCGGAGAAGGAGCAGAAGCCGGACGGCCCGGTGCCGCTGCTCGTCGCCGCGCGACGATCCGGCCTGTCCCGCGCCACCCTCGGGCGGCTCAAGACGATGCTGGAGTCGCACGAGGAGGAGGGCGTGACGGCGGGCGACGTGGCCGCGGCGCTGGAGATCGAGCCGCGCTCGGCCCGGCGTACGCTCAAGCGGCTGGAGCGGGCGGGGGTCGCCCAGCCGATCGGCCGGGTCCTGGCCGGCACCACCGGCCGGCCCCCCACCATCTACCGCATCCGCCTGGAGTAAGAGGCTCTCACCGGTTTCCGGTGCGGTTGAGCCAGATCATGGTTGGACGCTCTTGCCTCGACCACGGGCGCTTGGTTATGGTCATGACCATAATAGGTACGGGAGGGAAGCGCTGATGGTGGCGATCGAGGGCGGTACGCCGGTGCGGAGCACACCGTTCCCGTCGGTGTCCGACGCGTCCGGCCGGACGTTCGGGACCGCGGAGGTCGAGGCACTCGCCCGGGTCGTCGAGTCCGGCACGCTGTGGCGGGTCAACGGCACCGAGGTACCCGCGCTGGAACGCGAGTTCGCCGCGTACGTCGGCAGCCGGCACGCCGTGGCCAGCACGTCCGGCACCGCCGCGCTGCACCTCGCCGTCGCGGCCGTCGACCCCGAGCCGGGCGACGAGATCATCGTCCCGCCCATCACCGACTTCGGCACGGTCATCGCCGTGCTCGCGCAGGGTGCCGTGCCGGTCTTCGCCGACGTCGACCCCGTCACCGGCTGCCTCACCGCGGAGTCCGTGGCGGACAAGCTGTCCGAGCGCACCCGCGCCGTCATCGTGGTCCACCTGTTCGGCGGCCCGGCGCCGGTCGCCGACATCGTCGCGCTGTGCCGGCCGCGCGGCGTGACGGTCATCGAGGACTGCGCGCAGGCGTACCTGACGGTGCCGGAGGGCGGCGGATACGCCGGCACCTACGGGGATCTGGGGTGCTTCAGCCTCCAGCAGTCCAAGCACATCAGCGCCGGCGACGGCGGCCTCACCGTCACCGATGACCCGGACCTGGCACGGCGGATGGCGCTGTTCGCCGACAAGGGCTGGCCGCGCGACACGGGCGAGCGTACGCACCTGTTCCTGGGCCTCAACTACCGGATGACCGAGCTGGTCGGCGCCGTGGCGCGGGTCCAGCTCACCCGGCTGCGGGAGGTCGTCGACGCCCGCCGGTCGGTCGCCCGGCGACTCGTCGACGAGCTGTCCGACCTGCCCGGCCTGCTGCTCCCGTCCACTGTGGACGACCACAGCTTCTGGCTGTTCCCGATGCGGCTCGACCCGGCGCGGATCTCCGTCACCAACACCGAGTACGCGAAGGCCCTTGTGGCGGAAGGGATCCCGGTGACCGCCGGATACCTGGACCGCCCCGTCTACCTGGTGCCCGCGCTCACCGAACGCCGCACCTACGGCACGTCGGCCTACCCGCTCACCGCGCCACCGGCCCGTCGCGAGTTCACGTACGTCGCGGGCGACTGCCCCGTCGCGGAGACCCTCATCGACGAGACCCTGCTCGTACTCGCGTGCAACGAGCGCTACACCGACGCCGACGTCACCGACATCGTCACCGCCGTCCGCGCCGTCCACCGCCACTTCCAGAGGTGAGCTTCCCCGTGCGTACCCAGCAGATCGGGCTCGACTGCGACGTGCTGGTCGGGACCTGGCCGCCGCGCGCCGAGATCGACATGACGCCGGACGCGGTCGCGGCCCGGCTCGACCGCGCCGGCATCGGCGGCGCGCTCGTGGTGTCCGGCCGCGGCGCCTGGTTCGACGACGTCGAGGGCAACGACGAAACCCTCGGCGTGGCACGGGAATCCTGGCTGCCGGTCGGCACCGTCAACCTGCGCAACGCGCTGCGCGCCGAGGCCGAGCTGGACCGGCTCGTCGCCGCCGGCGTACGCGCGGTGCGGCTGTTCGCCCCGACGCAGGGCGCCGAGCCGCACTTCCCCGGGTACGAACACGTGGTGGCGCAGGCGATCGCGCGCGAGCTGACCGTGCTCGCCGAGGGCGACGTGCGGCACGCGTGGCGGGCGTACGCGGGGCGCGGGGCGAAGGTCGTGTTCCTCGACGTGCACGCGTACCACGTGGCGGACTTCGTGCTCGCCGCCCGCGGCGAACCCGGTTTCGTGTGCTCCAGCCGGCTGCTCAACGCGCCGGACTCGATCGAGACGGTCGTCGGCGAGCTCGGCGCCGACCACCTCGCCTTCGGCTCCCGTACGCCGCTGCACGACACCTCGCCGTCCGTGCTGCGGATGCGGCGGGCCCGACTGTCCGATGTGGACTGGGACGCCGTGACCGGCGGGACGCTGCGCACGCTGCTGGGGGTGGCCTGATGCATCCGGTGATCGACGTACACGGGCACTGGGGTCCGTGGTTCTTCGCGATGGACATCGGCTCCGTCGACGAGAACATCCGCGTCATGGACGAGTGGGGCATCAGCCTCCAGGTCGTCTCCGCCAGTGAGGCCGTCGTGTACGACGCGCCCGGCGGCAACGCCCACCTCGCCGCGGTCCTCGCCGACACGCCGCGGCTGCGCGGATACGTGGTGGCGAACCCGAACAACCTCGCCGCCACCCGCGCCGACCTCGACCGCTACCTCGGTACCGACGCGTTCGTCGGCGTCAAGATCCACACCGGGTACCCGCTGCGGGAGATCTCCTCGCCGCAGATGCGCGACCTGTTCGCCCTGCTCGACGAGTACGCCGCGGTCGTACTGATCCACACCTGGGGCCGGGACGTGCTCGACCTGCTGCCCCTGCTGTCCGCGAACCCCCGCGTACGCGCGATCGCCGGGCACATGGCCGCCACCCGCTGGGACCTCGCCGCGGAGGCCGCGTCCGCCTGCGACCGGCTCTACCTGGAGCCGTCCTGCTCGATCACCGACGCCGGCCAGGTCGCGTACGTCGCCGAGCACGCGCCCGCCGGCCAACTGCTGTTCGGTACCGACGCGACCCTGATCGACCCGGCCGTGTCCGTCGGCCTGGTCACCGACGCCGACCTGCCGCCCGAGCTGGCCGAACGCCTCTACTGGCGCAACGCGGCCGAACTGTTCGGGCTGACCGTACCGGCCGACGCGGTCCTCGGACCGCGCCTCTGACGTCCCGGCAGCGCCGTCGGACCGCTGCTCAGGCCGTCTCCTCGCCGAGTTGCGCGACCCGGCGGCGCGCCGAGTCGTGGCCCGCCGAGCGGCTGCGCCGGCGTTCGGCAGCCGGCTGGGTCGCCCCCGCACCGCGCTGTCGATCCACGTCCGCGGCGTACTGCCCGTCCCTGGTCACCCCGGCGGCCGTCGGCTGCCCGTCCTGCGCCACCGCGGCTGCGGCGTGTTGACCGTCCTGGGCGACGGCGGCGGCGCGCTGCCCGGCGGCGGCCGGCCGGGCGTGCTCCGCGGACCCGGCCGCGGCGGGACGAGCGTGGTCCGGAGCCGCCTCGGGTACCTCGACCGCGCGGTGCCGGTGCGTCCGGTGCTGCGCCTCGGCGACGATGCGGGCCGCCTCGGCCCGCGCGGCGGCGACGATCTCGGCCGCGGCGTGCTGCTGCGCCCGGCGATGCTCCTGGAGGACGAGGTCGCAGTCCCGACGGGCGCGGGCCGCCTGGTGCTTCGCGACGGCCATGATCTGCACGGCGTCGTCACGGGCCGCGGCCAGGTGGCGGTCCGCCGTCGCGCGGATCTCGACCGCCTGCTGCTCCGCGGCCGTCAGGATCTCCTCGACCTTCCCGCCGACGTGGTGCACCACCGGTACGCCCGCCAGCCGCGCCCGCAGGTCGACGATCTCCGAACGAGACCGCTGCAACTCGGCGGCCAGCTCGATCGCCCGCTGCTGCTCGTCGTACAGCGCCGTGAGCTGGTCCTCGATCTGGGTCATGCACTGGTCGACCTGGTGCCGGTCGTACCCCCAGAGCACGACCTCGAACCCGCCCGTCAGTGACTGGCCCGGCGCCCCCCCGTTTGCCCCCATATGGCGAATGCTTGCACACGACATCGGCCGGTCGGGCGATGTTCACCGATCTTCCGCGTCGAGAGCGACCTCACCCCGGCGCGGCCCGGATACACCAATCGGCGGCGTACCGCTAGGTTTTCGCCATGAGCGAGCGTCAGCGAGCGAATCGGGGGCACTGCGCGACGGCGCCTCACGGACGGTCCGACCGCAGGGAGGAGCGTCCGTGAGCTGGCGTCAGCGAGCGAGTCGGGGGCACTGCGCGATGGTGCCGCACGGAGGGTCCGACCGCAGGAAGGAGCGTCCGTGAGCTGGCGTCAGCGAGCGAGTCGGGGGCACTGCGCGATGGCGCCTCAGGGACGGTCCGACCGCAGGGAGGAACAGCCGTGAGCCTGCTGGGCGACACCGTGGCGCGGATCCGCCCCGCGGACGACGACGCGGCGCGAGCCGCCCGCGCGCGGCAGGACCGGCTGACCAAGCCGCCGGGCTCGCTCGGCGTCCTCGAAGACGTCTCCGTACGCCTGGCCGCGCTCGCCGGCACCTGCCCGCCGCCCGCGCCCGCGCCGGTCGCCGTCGCCGTGTTCGCCGCCGACCACGGCGTACACGCCCAGCGGGTGACTCCCTGGCCGCAGGAGGTCACCACGCAGATGGTGGCGAACATGCGCGCCGGCGGCGCCGTCGTCAACGCGTTCGCCCGCCAGGTCGGCGCCCGGGTACGCACCGTCGACGTCGGCGTCGCCGGCACCCTCGCGCCCGGCGACGACCTGACCGTCGCGAAGGTACGGCCCGGCACCGCCGACATGACCGTCGACGCGGCGATGACGCGCGCCGAGGCCGAGGCGGCCGTCGAGGCCGGTATCCGCGTCGCCGCCGAGCTGGTCGCCGACGGGTACCGGCTGCTGGTCACCGGCGACATGGGCATCGCCAACACCACCGCGTCCGCCGCGCTGACCGCCGTGTTCACCGGTGCCGACCCGGCCGACGTGACCGGCCGCGGCACCGGGATCGACGACGCGATGCTCGCGCACAAGATCGACGTCGTACGCCGCGCCCTGGCCCGGCACACCCCCGACCCGGCCGACCCGCTCGGCGTACTGTCCGCCGTCGGCGGGCTCGAACACGCCGCGCTCGCCGGGTACGTGCTCGGCGCCGCCGCGGCCCGCGTCCCCGTGATCCTCGACGGTGTCATCGCCGGATCCGCCGCACTCGTCGCCGCGGCCCTCGCACCCGACGCGCTCGCCGCCTGCGTCGCCGGGCACCGCTCCGCCGAACCCGGGCACACCGCCGCCCTGCGTAGCCTCGGGCTCCGCCCACTCATCGACCTCGACCTGCGGCTCGGCGAGGGTACCGGCGCGCTGCTCGCGGTGCCCCTGGTCCAGGCCGCCGCCCGTACCCTCAGCGAGGTCGCCACCTTCGACGCCGCCGCCGTGTCCGAACGCGAGTAGCGTGTTTGCCCCGTTGCGCTAGGTTCCTCCCCGACCATGCACCACCGGGGAGGAACACCATGGGCGACCACAAACCGGCCGGCACCACACAGAAACACGACCCGGCCGACCTACGCCACGCCGCCCGTACCCTGCACCAACTCGCCCGCGACTTCGAACGCGACGCCGTCGACAAGTTCACCCACGGCATGAGCCCCTACACCCTCGACGTACTCACCGCCGTCGCCGACGAACGGGGCCGCCGCATCCGCGGCCAGTCCTACGACCACACCAAGGCCGAAACCAAGGACGTCACCTCCGGCGCCACGTCCGACTGGCTCAACCCCTTCGGCCGCTTCACACAGGCCGACACCATCCAGCAACACATCGACGACGCATACCAAGCGGCGCGGCGCGACGGCCTGCGCACCCTCGGCGACATCACCAACCTCGCCAACGCCCTCGACGCCGCCGCCGACTTCTACGACGCGAACGAACACACCAACACCCAGCTCACCAAGACCATCATGAACCGCTTCCTCGCCAACAGCCCCGCCCCCGAGAGGGCATGAACGGAGGTGCCCCATGGAAGCAGCCGCAACGGATGGTGCCGGCGGGCCTTCGGGCGACCCGTGGGAGCGCGCCGTCCGCGCCATCACCCTCGCCGCCCGCGCCGACGTCCTCGAACACATGGCGGACCGGTGGAGCGCCTACACCGACACGGTGAGCCACTACGCCGACAAGGTCGCCAAGGTCTGGGACATCCTTGAGCCCTCCTGGGCCGGCCCCGCCGCCGACACGTTCCACCGACGGCTGAACCAGCTCGCCGAGGACATCGCGAACGTCCACGACAACTATGCGGCGGCGTCGTCGGTGCTGACCGCATCTGCCAGCGCGGTGAAGGATGCGATCCACGCCATCCCGATCCCGATCTTCACCGGCGGCAACCTGCCCGGCGGCGCCGGAAAAGGCGCGCTCGACGGACCTGCCCTCTACGACGACTACCAGAACGACCGCGGCAACTACGCCGACTACGCCTTCCGCGACGCCGCCCTCGCCGAGGGCAACGACGTCCAGGGCGTCCGCGACGGCCGAAAGGGCGGCGCCTACGCCGAACGCAACACCGCCAACGATCCCGCTCTGCACACCCGACACGACGCCACCTACAAGGCCGCCATCGACAACTGGTACGGCGAGAACCAGAACACCGCCAACATCGCGCAGTCCCACCTCGTCAAGGTGTACGCCGACGCCGGCCACCACATCCCCAAGGCCGTCCTGTACGAGCCATCGCAGCCGGAGGGCCGTCATCCGGCCTCGCCGCCCGGCACCGCCGGTACGAGCGCTGGTGGGTCCAACGGCGGTGGGGAACCGCCATCCGTCGGCGCCCTTCCCCGAACTGACGGCGGCTCGTTGACGGCCCGGTCGCTTCCTCACGCGTTGCCCCCGCACGCGGTGTTGGGTCCGCCCGAAACGCGCTACGGCGGATCGTCCGACGCCGACTCCCCGGGCGGCACCGCGCTGACAGCCGCACCTGGTGCCGCACCCACGGGGATGGAGGGCGCACTGCCTATCACGCGAGGCGGGCCCGGCGGTAGCGGTGTCGGAGCCGCTGCGATCGGCGGAAGCGTGGTCGGCGGTGGCATCGGCAGTGTGCCAGCGACCACGGTGCCGTCGGACGGGTGGTGGGACCGGCCGGCCACCACACCGACCGGCCCCGGCGCACCCAGCCCCGCCGCGCTCAAACTCGGTGGTTCCGCACCTGGACGCGGCGGTGCAGGCATGCCCGGCGGCCTAGGCATGATGCCCGCCACGGGACACGGCACCAAGGCCACCGCCAACGAGGACTACACGACCTGGCTGAAGGAAGACGATGACGAAATCTGGGGCCCTCGCTGGGAAGACCAACCAACCGGACTGGTCGAATAGGCTGCCGGCTGTGACCAGGTCCGCGCTCCCCCGTGCATTCCGATCGGCGCTCGCCATCCTCATCGCACTCGCGTTCGGGCTCGGGGCATCCACCACCGCCGGCGCCGCTCCGAGCGATCCCGGCCAGTGGTATCTCGCCACTCTGCACATCCCCCAGGCCCAAGCCATCACCACCGGCACAGGCGTCACCGTCGCCGTCATCGACACCGGCATCGACGACACCCACCCCGCACTGGCCGGACAGACCGTCAGCGGAAAGTGCTTCGGCGCCGCCCGCTTCGTCGAGCCCACCGACGATTCCGTCGGCCACGGCACCGCGATGGCCGGTTTGATCGCAGGCACCGGCAAGGACTCCCGCCACATCCTGGGCATCGCTCCCGGGGCGAAGCTCATGCCGCTGTGCATCAATGCCGATCACGTCACCGACGACGCCGCGATCAACACCTTCACGCCGGCCATTCGCTACGCCGTTGATCACGGCGCCAACGTGATCAGTATGTCGGTCGGCGCCGACGACTCCACAACCTTGGCGGCCGACACCGCCGCCTACCACGCAGCGGTCGCCTACGCGCTGCGCCACAACGTGGTGATCGTCGCGGCGGTCGGCAACAAACCGCTGACGGGTAAGGTCGTCAGCCCGGCACGGCTCCCCGGCGTCATCGGTGTCACCGGTACCACCCGGTCCGGCGGCGCTTGGTCTGGATCGGCGGACGGTACGAAGGTACTCGCCGCGCCGGCCACCGACATCCTCAGCACCGACACGCTGCACAAGGCCGACGCCGACAATCGGCCCGTGCACAGCGACGGGTACGTCACCGGCAGCGGTACCAGCAACTCCACCGCGATCGTGGCCGGGGTGGCCGCGCTGGTACGGGCCAAGTACCCGAACCTGGACGCGGCGAACGTGGTCAACCGGCTGATCCGTACCGCCGACCACAAGGGCGCGGCGGGCCGCAACGACCAGTACGGGTACGGCATCGTCGACCCGGTGAAGGCGCTGACCGCCGACGTGCCGAAGGTCGACGCGAACCCGCTCGGCGAGCCGGCGGCACCGTCGGCGTCCACGTCGCCGACGAACGGCGGCGGGCGCGCCGGTTCGACCACCGGTACCGGCGGCACCAGCCCCCTGCCGTGGATCGTGCTCGGCGTCGTGGTCCTCGTCGCCGCGGTGGTCATCGTCGTACTGCTGAGCCGCCGCCGGGCGCGCGGCAGCACCGCGGGCCGGGACCGTCCCTAGCGGACGGCCCCTGCCAGCGGACACCGCGACCCACGGCACCGCAACACCGCGACACCGCGACACCGCAACCCACAGCACCGCAATCCACAGCACCGCGACCCACAGCACCGCAACACCGTGACACCGTGGCGCTGCAACACCGTGGCGCCGCAACACCGTGGCGTGTCTGCTGTCCACAAAGGACGGTCAGGCGGCGAGCCATGCGCCGGTTTCGGCGCTGACCAGACCGGAGCGTACGGCGGCGGTGGCGGCCTCCAGGCGGGTGTGCGCGCCGAGCTTGGTGAGCACGCTCTGGATGTGGCAGCGGGCGGTGGCGGGCGTGATGCCCATGGCGCGGGCGAGCCCGCCGGTGTGTTCGCCGCGTACGAGCCGGCCCAGCACCTCGCGTTCGCGCGGGGTGAGGAACGCGGCGAGCCGGTACAGCTCGGGCTCGGCGCGGACCGGGGCGACCCGGCGGTAGACGGGGTCGACGACCCGTTCGCCGTCGCTGACCCGGCGCACGGTGTCGAGGATGCCGTCGACGTGCTGGCCCTTGTGGACGAGTCCGGTGACGCCGGCGGCGAGGGCGAGCGGCGCGAGCCCCGGGTCGAGCTGGCCGGTGAGCAGCACCAGCCGGGTGCCGGGCGCGGCGGCGCGGATCTCGGCGAGCCGGTCGGTCACGTCCCCGTCGGCGAGGTGTACGTCGAGTACGCAGACGTCGACGGGCCCGGCGTTGAGGGCGGTCAACACCTCGTCGACGCAGCGGGTCACCGCCGCGACGGTGTACCCGGCGTCGACGAACACCAGCGCCAGCGACTCGGCGAACACCAGGTGGTCGTCGCAGACCAGGACCCGTACGGCGGGGCTCACGGCATGATCCCGGGCAGTTCCAGGCGTACCCGGCAGCCGCCGAGGTCGGCGCGGTCGATGCGGACCGTACCGCCGCTGGCCTCGGCGACCTGCCGGACGATGCCGAGCCCGACCTGGGCGAGTCCGGCCGGGCCGGCGCCGAAGCCGGGGCCGTCGTCCTCGGTGTCGATCACGGCGGCGCCGTCCCGTTCGGCGACCCGTACCCGGACCCGGCCGCCGGGGCCGGCGGCGCGGCAGGCGTTGTCGAGGATGTTGCGGGCGGCGCGCCACAGCCCGAGCCGGTCGACAACGGCCCAGGTCGGTGTCGCCTCGAACGACACCCGTACGCCCGTGGCGGCGCCGAGCGCGGCGACCGCCTCGCCGACCACGGCGTCGGCGCGCAGCGGTTCGACCACCCCCGGCTCGGCGTCCAGGTCGTACGCGCGGATCAGCTCGTCCAGCCAGCGGGCCTCGCCGAGCAGTTGGTCGATCCGTACCCGGGTCGCCCGGCCGATGTCGTTGGCGCCGGAGACCACCCGCGCCAGCAGCATGATCGTGCCGATCTGGTGCTGGATGTCGTGCCGGATCAGGCCGGACTGGGTACGCGCCGGTGGCGGGCCGCCGCCCGTCCACCGCCCGACCAAGGGTGCGAGGGCCGGGCCCGGGCATACCTCAGTGTCCATGGTTTCTCCCCCCAACCGGGGGCCGGCGGGGGCGCGAGGATCATCGTGGTGCCCACCGACCCGGTGCTAGGGCCACCTTCCACGCTGTGGGCACCACTGTCGCCACCATCGCGCGACTAATGGACTCCCGCACACGACGTAGCAGACCTGCGTACATCGGCTGCTGTCCGTTCGTCGGATGGGCGGTACTCGCGCGGCCGATCCACCCCGGTCGATCGGCCGGCCCGGCCGCGTGCCGTTCCGCCGGAACCGGTGCTACGCCGGGCCGGCGGTGGCGGGGCGCATGCCGTGCCGCAGGCCGAGGGCGACGGCCTCCAGGACGGAGTGCACGGACAGCTTCGCGAGGAGGTTCTGGGTGTGCGTACGGACGGTGTTGGCGGACAGGAAGAGCCGGTCGGCGATCTCGTCCCGGGTGAGCCCGTCGACCAGGCACTGCAGGATCTGCCGCTCCCGTACGGTCAGCCGGTCGGCCCACCCGGCGCCCGGCCGTTCGGTGAGCGTGCGCAGCAGGCCGCCGAGCAGGTCCGGCGGGATCCAGCACTCGCCGCGGAGTACGCCGCGCACCACCCGGGTCAGGGTGCCGCCGTCGGCGGTCTTCGGCAGCCAGGACGCGGCGCCCCGGCGTACTGCGTCGGCGAGGGCGTCGGGTGAGGTCGACGCGGTGAGGACCACCGGACGGGTGAGGGGGTGGTTGTCCCGGACGTGGTCGAGCAGGTCGATGCCGGACTCGTCGCCCAGGTCCAGGTCGACCAGCACCACGTCGACCGGGGTACTGGCAAGTACGTCGCGGGCGGCGGCGACGGTCTGCGCCGCGGCCACCACCCGGACGTCGGGTTCGCGGGACAGCCACGCCGACAGCGCCTCGGCGAACAGCGGCTGGTCGTCGACGACCAGCACCTGGATCGGCTCCACCGGCACAGCCTCGTCCCGCTCGTGCCGGGCGGCATCCGGCAAATGACGGAGCGCGGGATCGTACCAGTGTGACCGTGCCGGGACGGTTCGTACCGGCGACGGCCGGCGGGTCTCGGGCGCGCGACGCGCTGCTAGGGTGGCCCGATGCGACGTGACGATGGGGCCCATCCGCCAGCGCCGGACGCCACTTCCCTGCTGCATCTCGGCGACCTCACCGACGTCCTCGACGACCCGCGTACCGAGGTGGCGGCGGCCGATCTCGCGCGCAACCTGCCGCCCGGCGCGAAGATGCTCGTGGTCAAGAACGGGCCCAACGCACCGGCGCAGTTCCTGCTCGACGCGGAGTCGACGATCGCCGGCCGGCACGCCAACAGCGACATCCTGCTCGACGACGCGACCGTGTCGCGCCGGCACGTCGAGTTCGCCCGGCACGGTGGCCGGATCGTGGCCCGTGACCTGGGCAGCCTCAACGGGACGTACCTGAACAAGGAGCGGATCGACACCGCCACCCTGGCCAACGGCGACGAGGTGCAGATCGGCAAGTTCCGCCTGGTCTACGTGGCGTCCGAGGCGCCCGGCGGCGAGCCGGAGCCGGCCGACGCCGGGTTCCCGGCGCCCGCGACGCGCCGCGAGCCGGGCCCGTCCGGCCCGATCGGCCGGTTCTTCGCCCGACTGTTCGGGCGCCGCTGACCCGACGATGCCGCTGTTCCGCCGTGACCCGGCGCCGACACCCGTGCCGTTCCGGTTCACGGTGGGCAACGCGTTCAGCGTGCCGGCGCGGGGTGTGGTCTGCACCGGCACCGTCGTCGCCGGTACCGTCGCCGACCCGGATGCCCTGGCCGGCCTGGCCCTCGTCGCCCCCTGACCGGGATCAGGCGAACAGGTGGTACTCCCCGGCGCCGGCACCGCCGAGCCGGTAGCGCGCCGGGTCGGCCGGGCGGCCGGCACACAGCCGCAGCAGGGTGCCCGGGTCGGTGTCGAGCGTCGCCGCCTCGGCCGTGCCGGGCTCGCCGAGTACGAGCCGCCGGTCGGGCAGCGTGACCTGCGTGTACGGCGCGGACTCCCGCCGGCTCCAGCCGACCAGCAGCTCCAGCGCGTCGTCCAGGCCGGCGCTGGCGTACGCGTCGGGGCGGCCGAGCGCCTCGCGTACGTCGCCACCGTGGATCCACTCGCCGAGCGCGACGCCGTCGTACCGGCCGGGGGCGGCGGCGAACGCGGTGGCGGCCGCCTCGTACCCGGTGGCCAGTTCGTCGACGACCGCGTCGGCCGGACGGTCCCGGCGCAGCGCGACGTCCCGCTCGTTGTCCGCGGGGGTGAATCGGTGCAGGTCGCCGGTGGCGACCCGGTGCAGCGCGGCCGCGCAGTGTGCGAGCACGTCGCGTACCGACCAGCCGGCGCAGGCGGTCGGCCGGTCCAGGTCGGCGGCCGGCGTCGCACGCAGGATCGGTACGAGGGCGTCGCGTTCGGTGAGCAGCAGCCGGGCGCCGCGGTCGTCGGTCATGCCCGGACCGTACCGTGATGCGTATCGGTAGGTGGAGCTGGCTCTGCACACCAGTAGGCAGAGCCAGCTCCGCGCACCATTCCCTGATGTACTCACCGGCACGGAAACCAGAGGTGGCGCGATGGCCGACGCGGACGTGATCGTGGTGGGAGCCGGGCTCGCCGGGCTGGTGGCCACGGCGGAGCTGGCCGCGGCCGGCCGCCGGGTCGTGCTCGTCGACCAGGAGCCCGAGTCGAACCTCGGCGGGCAGGCGTACTGGTCGTTCGGCGGACTGTTTCTGGTGGACTCGCCGGAGCAGCGCCGGCTCGGCATCCGCGACTCGTACGAGCTGGCCATGCAGGACTGGCTGGGCAGCGCCGGCTTCGACCGCGGCGTGGACGATCCGACCGGCGAGGACCACTGGGCGCGGCGCTGGGCCGAGGAGTACGTGCAGTTCGCCGCCGGGGAGAAGCGCGCCTGGCTGCACCGGATGGGCGTGCGCTGGTTCCCGGTGGTGGGCTGGGCGGAGCGCGGCGGCCACCTCGCCGACGGCCACGGCAACTCGGTGCCCCGGTTCCACGTCACCTGGGGTACGGGACCGGCGGTGGTGGCGCCGTTCGCCCGCCGGGTACGGGAGGCGGCCGCGCGGGGGCTGGTCGAGCTGCGGTTCCGGCACCGGGTGGACGAGCTGACCGTGACCGCCGGCGCGGTCGACGGCGTACGCGGGGCGGTGCTGGAGGGCAGTTCGGCGGGGCGCGGCGAGCCCAGCTCGCGTACCGAGGTCGGCGAGTTCACGGTGTCGGCGCCGGTGGTGATCGTGACGTCCGGCGGGATCGGCGCCGACCACGACCTGGTCCGGCGCAACTGGCCGGAGCGGCTGGGTCCGGCGCCGCGTTCGATGATCACGGGCGTGCCGGCGTACGTGGACGGGCGGATGCTCGGCATCGCCGAACGCGCCGGCGGCCGGCTCGTCAACCGGGACCGGATGTGGCACTACACCGAGGGCATCCGCAACTGGAACCCGGTCTGGCCGGGCCACGGCATCCGGATCCTGCCCGGGCCGTCGTCGCTGTGGTTCGACGCGCTGGGGCGCCGCTTCGGCGCGCCGAACTTCCCCGGCTTCGACACGCTCAGCACGTTGCAGGCGATCGGCGCGACCGGCTTCGACCACTCCTGGTTCGTGCTGACGCAGAAGATCGTGGAGAAGGAGTTCGCGCTGTCCGGGTCGGAGCAGAACCCGGACCTCACCGGCAAGGACATCCGCCTCACGCTCGGCCGGGTACGCAAGGGCGCGCCGGGCCCTGTCGCCGCGTTCCTGCGGCACGGCGCGGACTTCGTGGTCGCCGACCGGCTCCCGCAGCTCGTCGACGGGATGAACGCGCTGACCGACGAGCCGCTGCTCGACCACGCCGAGCTGCGCCGGCAGATCGTGGCCCGGGACCGCGAGATGGCCAACCCGTACGCGAAGGACCTGCAGGTGGCGGCGATCCACAACGCCCGCCGCTACATCGGCGACAAGCTGTCGCGTACCGCCGCGCCGCACCGGATCCTGGATCCCACCGCCGGCCCGCTCATCGCCGTACGGCTGAACATCCTGACCCGCAAGACGCTCGGCGGCCTGCAGACCGACCTGTCCGGCCGGGTCCTGCGCGCCGACGGCACCCCCCTGCCCGGCCTGTACGCCGCGGGCGAGGTCGCCGGGTTCGGCGGCGGCGGCGTCCACGGGTACCGGTCGTTGGAGGGCACGTTCCTGGGCGGCTGCCTGTTCTCGGGCCGGCGTACCGGCCGGGCGGCAGCCGCCGCCACCGCCTGAGCGCGGCGGTCAGTCGGCGGTGAGCTCGGTCGGCGTGGCGAACACGTCGACCATCGCGCCGGACCGCAGCACGGTCACCGGCAGCGGCCGGTCGATCGCGCCCGCGAACAGGTGCCGCTGCAGGTCCTGCGCCCGCCGCACCGGCGTACGCGCGACCGACAGCACGAGGTCGCCGGCCCGCAGCCCGGCCTGCGCGGCGGGCCCGTCGGGTACCACGTGCACGAGCCGCAGCCCCGCGTCCTGCCCGGTACGCGCCGCGACCGGGCCGGGCAGCGGCACCGGCGAGCCGACCAGCCCCAGGTAGGCCCGGCGTACCCGGCCGTAGGCGACCAGGGTGGCCACGATGCGCCGGGTGGTCCGGTTGATCGGGATCGCGAGGCCCAGGCCGAAGCCGGCGAGCGCGGTGTTGATGCCGACGACCCGGCCGGCAGAGTCGGCGAGCGCGCCGCCCGAGTTGCCCGGGTTGAGGGCCGCGTCGGTCTGGATGACGTCCTCGATGATCCGGGACGCCCGGCCCGACTCGGCGGGCATCGCCCGGCCCAGGGCGCTGACCACGCCGGCCGTCACCGATCCGGCGAACCCGAGCGGGCTGCCCACGGCGACGACGAGCTGCCCGACCCGCAACCGGTCGGCGTCCCCGAGTACGGCGGCGGGCGGCGCGTCGCCGAGCGCCCGCAGCACCGCCAGGTCGGACAGCGGATCGGTGCCGACGACCTCGAACGACATCTCGGTACCGTCGGCGAACACCACGGCACCGTCGCGGTGCCGGCCCACCACGTGGGCGTTCGTCAACAGCAGCCCGTCGTCGGTGAACACGACGGCGGACCCGCCGGCGCGGCGCATCCGTACGCTCGCCACGTGCGGGGTGATCTCGCGCGCGACGCCGGTGACGATCGTGGAGTACGCGTCGAGGGCCGCCGCGTCGGCGCGGTCCCGTGGCTCCGGGGTGTCGGTCATGGCAGCACCACCCGGTCCGTCCGGCGAAGCTGATTACAGCGTTGCACTCGCTTCAAGCCCGCCGATCGGTCGCCTATTCCCCTCAGGCGGCCGCCGGGGTGGGGTCGGCGACGAGGTCGCGGGCGAGGGTACGGGCGGCCTCCAGGGCCGCGGCGCGGGACGACTCGTGCGCGTCGACCAGGTCGGCCATCGGCGGCATCACCGGCGCCAGGGTCAGCTCGGTGGTGAGGAACCGGACGTCGGTCGGCCCGTACGCGGTCAGGTAGGCCCGCAGGTACCGCTCCTGGAAGTCGAACGGCTCGCGCGGGGCGCCCGGCCCGTACGCCCCGCCGCGCGCGGCGGCGACGACGCCGACGCCGGGGCCGAGCTTCACGCCGGCGAAGGTCACGAGGTCGATCCACGACTTGAGGCCGGACGGGATGCCGAAGTTGTACATCGGCGTACCGATGAGGACGACGTCGGCGGCCTGGAGCTCGGCGATCAGCGGCGCGGACACCGCCCACGCGGCGCGCTGCGCGTCGGTACGGGGCAGGTCGGCGAGCCCGGCGGCGTCGGTGAGGCCGCCGATCCCGGCCGCCTCGCTCAGTTCGGTGTGCCCGGCGGTGATGTGCGGCAGCGGGTCGGCGGCAAGGTCCCGGTACGTGTAGCCGCCGCCGTTCCGGCGCCACTCGTCGGCGAAGGCGCGCCCGACGGCCCGCGAGTGCGACTGGCTGCGGGGGCTGGCGTCGAGGTGCAGAAGGTGTGCGGACATGACTCCTCCGACTGGTAAGTGGTCACCGTGTCCGCTTGACCGTAGCGAATAAGTGGACACGATGTCCAGTTGCTATCGTGTAGCTCATGTCACCCCGCGACCTGCTCACCGGCCAGCCGCTTGACTGCACCGAGGACCGGCCCCGCGAGCGGGCCGACGCCGCCCGCAACCGCGCGCTGGTGCTCGACGCCGCGGCGCGGCTGTTCGCCGCCGGGAGCGGGCCCGTGACGATGGACCGGATCGCCCGCGCCGCCGGGATCGGCCGCGGCACCCTCTACCGCCGGTACCCGGACGTCGCGTCGATCGCCGCCGCGCTCGTCGACTCGCGCGAGCGCGAGCTGCAGGCCGCCATCCTCGGCGGCCCGCCGCCGCTCGGCCCCGGCGCGCCCCCGGCCGACCGGCTCGCCGCCCTCTACCGCGCGGTCGTCGAGCTGCTCGACGCGCACACGCCGATCTACCGCGTCCTGTTCGTCGGCGAGATCCGGTACGCCGCCGGCGCGTACGGCTTCTGGCGGCTGCACGTCCGGACACTGCTCGTCGCCGCCGACGCGCCCGACCCGGACGCGCTGGTCGACGTCCTGCTCGCGCCGATCGCGCCCGAGACGTTCCACCTCCAGCGGCAGGTCCTCGGCCTGTCCTGCGCGCGCATCGCCGCCGCGCTCGACCGCCTCGCCCACGGCGTACTCGCCTGAGCCGGGGCGCCCGGTCGGGCGGGGCGCCCGCGGTTCAGGCCGTGAGCAGCCGCTGCTCGTCGAGGAACGTGGCCAGCCGCGCGACGAACCCGACCGGGTCCTCGGCCGGGGCGCCGTGCCCGGCGTCGATCTCCGCGTACCGGGCGCCGGCGATGCCGGCGACCAGCGCCTGCTGCTGCTCCGGACCGACGATCCGGTCGTACGCGCTGGCCAGCACCAGCGTCGGCGCAGTGATCGCCGCCAGCCGGTCGGTCAGGTCCACCGCCAGGTCGACGTGTACCTGCCGGTCGGTGCCCGGCGCGACCACCGGCGCCAGTGCCCTGACCAGCTGGGCGTTCGCCTCGACGGTCGTCCGGGCCCAGTACCGGGGGCCGAACGCGGTGAGGGTCAGCATCTCCGCGAACAGCGTCGTACCGTGCCGGGCGTCGGCGCGCAGCAGCTCCCGCCAGTGCCGCAGGTCGGTGGCCATCCGGGCGTCGGT
Source organism: Actinocatenispora sp. (assembly GCA_036503555.1). Classification (GTDB taxonomy): domain Bacteria; phylum Actinomycetota; class Actinomycetes; order Mycobacteriales; family Micromonosporaceae; genus Actinocatenispora. Next base: position 49,764 of record DASXWQ010000051.1, on the reverse strand, counting down.
GGCCACCCAGCCGGCGTGCAGCGCGAGCGACCGTACCCGGGCCGGGTGGTCGGCGGCGAGATGCGCCGCGACCGCCGCGCCCAGCGAGTGCCCCACCAGGTGGAACGTGTCCAGCCCGGCGTGGTCCGCCGCGGCGAGCACCTCGGCGGCCAGGTCGGCGAGCGTCAGCGGCCCGCCCGGGTCGGTCGTCTCCCCCGACCCCGAGTAGTCCGGCGCCACCACCGTGTACCGGTCCGCGACGGCCGCGGTCAGCGGCCGCCACTGGTTCCGGTCGGCGCCGGTGCCGTGCACCAGCACCAGGCCCGGCCCGCTGCCCGTCCGGTCGTACGCGACGTCGGCGCGGCCGCCGGAGATCGGAACGGATGTCCTTGGCATGTCGACCCCCTCAGCCGACGGCGATCGGCAGGTTGGCGAGTACCGAACGCAGTGCCGCGTTGAACGCGGTGGGCCGCTCCTGCTGCGGCATGTGCCCCGCGCCGTCGATCAGGGTGACCGTGGCGCCCGGCGTCAGCGCCGCGCAGGTTCGCGGCACCGCCAGCGGAATCTCCGCGTCCAGCTCGCCGTGGACGTAGTGGATCGGTACGGTCAGCGCGGGCAGCGCCGGCCGCGGGTCGTACGTGGCGCACTCGACGAAGTGGCCGACCACGAACGGGCTCGCGTCGAGCAGTTCCCGGACCGTGCGGTCGACGAGCGCGGGGGCGGCGCCGGCGGCGTACCAGTTGGGGACCCAGCCGGCGAGGAAGCCTGCCCGGTCCTCGGCGATCCGGCGCATCATCGCCGGCAGGTCCATCCCCTGCGACGGCCAGTACGCGGGGCCGTCGACCGCGACGACGCCGCCGACCAGCTCGGGCCGGCGCAGGGCCAGCTCGGTGCCGAACACCGCGCCGACCGAGGACCCGACGACGACCGGCCGGTCCAGGCCGAGCGCGTCGATCAGGGCGACGAGGTCGCCGACGACGCCGTCGACGGTGTTTCCGGCGGCGGGTCGCGCGGACCGCCCGCAGCCCCGCCAGTCGGGTACGACCACGCGGTGGTCGGCCACGAAGTCGATCATCTGGGCGTCCCACGCCCGTCCGCTGGTCCCCCACCCGTGGAGGAACAGCAGGGGTCGGCCGCTGCCCTCGTCCTCGTAGTACAGCGTGGTGTCGGTCACGTCCACGTACGGCATCTCGTGCTCCTTCCGTTGCCTCACAGCCAATCCCGATCGCGTACGCCGATCAACGGCCAACCCCGGCCGACACTCATCGCGAATCGCGATCAATAATCGGCGCATGGAGATCCGGCAGCTGCGGTACTTCCTCGTCGTCGCCGACGAGCTGCACTTCGGCCGCGCCGCGGAACGCCTCTCCATCGCCCAGTCCGCGGTCAGCCAGCAGGTCCGCCGGCTGGAACGCGAGCTGGGCGTCACCCTCCTGGACCGGACCACGCGTACCGTGCGGCTCACCGACGCCGGCCGCCGCCTCGTCCCGTACGCCGAGCGGGTGCTCACCGACGTCGACGCCGCCCGCGCCGCGCTCGACGACCTGCGCACCGAACGCACCGGTACGGTCCGGCTCGGCACCGCCACCGGGCTCGGCGGCCGGCTCGACGCGATCCTCGAACACTTCGCCCGGCTCGCCCCGCACGCCCGGCTCGACCTGGTCACCGCGCCGGCCGCCGACCGAGTCCGCCGGGTACGGTCCGGCGAGCTGGACGCGGCCCTGCTGCGCGGCGAGCACCACGACACCGGCCTGGAGTTGCTGCCGCTGTGGCGGGACCCGCTGGTGGCTGCGCTGCCCGCCCGGCACCCCCTCGCCGTACGCGCGGCCGTCGACCTGGCGGACCTCGCCGGCCTGCCGCTGCGCATACCCTCGCGGGCGCGCAACCCGCAGTTGCACGACGAGGTCCTGGCGCGCTGCGCCGAGGCGGGCAGCAGCCCGGTACTCGGCCCCGAGTCCACCACCGACCAGGACACCCTGGCCGCGATCGGCTTCGGCACGCCCTCCTGGACCGTGTACTACGCGCCGAAGGCCGAGCAGATCAGCGCGCCGGGCGTCGTCTTCCGGCCGCTGCGCCCCGAGCCGGCGCTACACACCTACCTCGCGGTACGTCCCGACCCGCCACGTGCCGAGCTGCGTGCCCTCGTCGACGCCTGCGCCCGCTGAACGACCACCGTCAGCTCGCTGCGGTTGTGGTAAAGCTGCCGCGCGAACACCACGTCGTACTCGGCGCGCAGCAGCGACAGGCACGCGTCGACCTGCTCGACCGGCCGCCGCGGGCCGGTCTTCAGCGTCACCACCGCGTACGCCCCCGGCGACAGGTGCCCGGCGACGTCGAGCATCGCTCGGCAACTGCGGGTCGGCTCCATCCGCATGTCGTTCACCGCCAGGTCGAAGCTGGCCCGGTTGGACCGCAGGAACTCGCCGACCGTGGTCCGCGCGTGCGTCACGTGCCGGTCCGCGACGAGACTCGGCGCCAGGTCACCGGGATCGACCGCGGTGACGTCGAACCCCCGGGTACGCAGGATCCGGGTCCAGCCGCCCGGGCTGGCGCCGAAGTCGACCGCCCGGCCCCGCGCCGGCACCGGGAACGGATGCTCGTTGAACAGCTCCTCCAGCTTGAACTCGGACCGGGACACCCGGCTCGGCGCGCGCCCCAGCCGGACCCGCCCGCCCGGCCAGTCCGACAGGCTGTCCGCCGTACGGTTCAGCCCGACCAGCACCGTGTCCGCGGTCAGGCAGCACGACACCGTCCACTCCCGGCCGGCCCGCGCCGCCGTGACGCCGTACGCGGCCAGCTCGTCGGTGACCGCCCGGGCCACCGCCCCCGCCCCGTACCCGAGGGTCGAGGAGCCGCTGACCCACGCCTGCACGGCGACCTCGCGCACGCCGGTCGGTACGGCCGCGCGGGCGTGCTCGGCGACCACCCGCGGATCGGCCGCGGCGGTGGCGTCGATCCGGGCCGCCTCGACGGTCAGGTGCCGCGGGAACACCAGCGGCCGGTCCCGGCAGGCCGCGGCCACCTCGGCGACGCCGGGGCCGTCCAGAACGCCCAGATCCGGGCCGAGGCGCCCGATCGCCGCGCCGGCGCCGAACGCGTCGCGCAGCTCGCGTACCGCGAAGGTGTAGCTCTCCTCAGCGGTGGAGAACACCACCCGATCCGACGCCGCCATGACCTTCCCGATCCGCCCGAGCGCGCCTCTGCCACGCGCCGGCCGAGCCTACAGGTCGCCCCGGGAACGGTTGCTAGCATGGACCCGGCGTACCGGCGTGTCGTGTGCCGCCGGCCGCACCGAGCGTCGTCCCGGCCGGACATCGGGGTCATTCGGGCCGTAGTCGGGGCCAGCCATGCGTGCGCTAGACTCGGCGGACGTGCCCGCGTCCGTCCGGCACCCACGAACTCGTACTACTAGCTACTGGAGAGTGTTCAGTGTCCAAGCGGTGTGACGTCTGCGGCAAGGAGCCGGGCTTCGGCAATTCGGTGTCGCGCTTGGGCCAGAACGCCCTCGTTCGTCGTGTCAAGGGCCGCGCGAAGCGCACCTTCCGCCCCAACATCCAGCCGGTGCGTACGGTCATCAACGGCACGCCGACCCGCCTGAAGGTCTGCACCTCGTGCCTCAAGGGCGGCAAGGTCACCCGTCGCGCCTGACCCGACCCGGCCCGATCCACCTCAACGGCGTTCGCCTCCGCGCGAGCGCCGTTTTCTTGCCCTGACGCCTGAGCGCCACCCCTGACGCCTGAGCACCACGCTCGGCACGCCGCGCCGTGCCGCCGTGGCCTGGCCGCTGTCCCGGCACTGTGGCGCCTGGATGCGTTGCCGGGGAAGGCTGCCCGGGCCGCGCCACGCGGTGCCGGCCCCTGTTTCCCGAGCACGTCCGGTCACACCCGACCATGCTTTCTAGGTAACTGGATTTAATGACCGGCGCCGGACGCAAAGCGGCGGGGCCGGCGCACCCCACGCCGGCCCCGCCCGTAAGGGGGTGTCGAACCTCAGGACGCCGGTACGGAGTCCGCCTCACTCGCGGCGCGCTCGGCGGCGATCCGCTTGACGCGACCGCGTACCGCGAACCAGCCGAGGACGACGAGCAGCGCGATGCCCGGCAGGGAGAAGATGAGGATCTTGCCGGTCAGCCCGTTGAACAGGCTCAGACCCAGCACCGCGACCAGGAACGCGATCGTCAGGTAGTTCGTGTACGGCGCGCCGGGCAGCCGGTAGCTGGGCCGCTCCAACTCGCCGCGCTTCGCCTTCCGCTGCATGGCGAGGTGAGCGATCATGATCATCGACCACATCGCGATGATGCCGACGGCGGAGAACTCCAGCGCGATCTCGAACGCGTCGTCCGGGACCACCAGGTTCAGCACGATGCCGATCAGGTAGATCGCCGCGGTCAGCAGGATCCCGCCGTACGGCACGCCCCGGCGGCTGATCTTCCCGACGAACTTCGGCGCCGAGCCGGCCGCCGACAGCGACTTGAGGATGCGGCCGGTGGAGTACAGGCCGGAGTTCACGCTGGACAGCGCCGCGGTGAGGATGACGAGGTCCATGATCCCGCCGGCACCGGGTACGCCGAGCTTCGACAGGAACGTCACGAACGGGCTCGTCCCCGGCGTGTACACGGTGTACGGCAGGAGCATGACGAGCAGCAGCACCGAGCCGATGTAGAAGACGCCGATCCGCCAGCCGATCGAGTTGATCGCCTTCGGCACGGCCTTGCGCGGGTCCTTCGCCTCGCCGGCCGTCACGCCGACCATCTCGATGCCGGCGTACGCGAAGACGACGCCCTGCAGGATCGTGAGCGCGGCGAGCACACCCATCGGGAAGAAGCCGCCGTGGTTGAAGATCAGGCTCGGGCCGGTGGCGTGGCCGTCGACCTGGTGCCGGCTGACCAGCACGACGATGCCGACGATCAGGAAGCCGACGATCGCGAGCACCTTGACCAGCGCGAACCAGAACTCCATCTCGCCGAACAGCTTCACCGACACCAGGTTCACGACCAGGACGACGGCGAGCGCGACGAGTGCCGGCAGCCACTGCGGCGTGTCAGGCCAGAAGTACTTGACGTAGATCGCGGCGGCGGTGACGTCGGCGATGCCGCTCGTCGACCAGTTCAGGAAGTACATCCAGCCGGAGAAGAAGGCCGCCTTCTCCCCCATGAACTCCCGCGAGTACGACACGAACGAGCCGGTCGAGGGCCGGTGCACGACCAGCTCGCCCATCGCCCGGATGACGAAGAACGCGAAGACGCCCGCCACCAGGTACACGACGGCCAGGGCCGGGCCGGCGGTGTGCAGGCGCTGGGCGGCACCGAGGAACAGGCCGGTGCCGATGGCACCGCCGACCGCGATCATCTGGATGTGCCGGCTCTTCAGCCCCTGCTGGTAGCCGGCCTCCTCGTGGGAGAAGGCGTGTTTCGTCGGGGGCGCGGCGGGAGGTGCGGCCGTGTCGGATGTCATCTACTCGTCCTTCGTACGTGCTGAGCGGGGACTGGCGCCGCGGCGTCGTGCCTGCGGTGGTCCGATTGGCAGGACCCTAGGTCCGTCCGCCGTGTGCCAGCTCACGTCCGGGCCGGATCTTGAGGAAGACTTGAGTGAACGCGGCGAACCGGCCCTTGACCACACGAGTACTCTGCGACCGATCGAAGAGTTCTCAAGTACGGGTAAAGGGCACCGAATGGACATCCTGCTCGTCGAGGACGACGTACGCCTGGCGGACGCGCTCGCAGGTTCGCTGCGCCGCTCGGGGTACGAGGTGGTGCACGTGCGATCCGGTGCGGCGGCGCTCGCCGCACCCCCCTGCGACCTGGTGCTGCTCGACCTGGGCCTGCCGGACTGCGACGGCCTGGACATCTGCCGCACGCTCCAGGACCGCGGCCGGGCCGCCGTCATCGCCGTCACCGCCCGCGGCTCCGAGCTGAGCCGCGTCAAGGGCCTGCGTACCGGCGCGGACGACTACGTGGTCAAGCCGTTCGGCATGGCCGAGCTGCACGCGCGGATCGAGGCGGTGATGCGCCGGCACCGGCCACCGCGGGGCGGCGCGCTGCGCGTCGGGCACCTGACCGTCGACCTGGACGCCCGCGAAGCCGCCGTGGACGGGCATCCGCTCACGCTCAGCCGCAAGGAGTTCGACCTGGTCGCCGCGCTGGCCCGGTGTCCCGGCGAGGTCGTCGGGCGGGAGCAGCTCATCACCGACATCTGGCGGCACCAGTGGTCCGGCGGCGCACGCACGCTCGAGGTCCACGTCGCCGCCCTGCGCGCGAAGCTTGCCGGCGTCGCCCGCATCGACGCCACCCGCGGCGTGGGATACCGGCTGCTGCCCGCGGACGGGGCCACCGAAACAGCGTCGTAAAACCGATCGGATACCGTCGCCCGGCACGGTTGACGGACGGAGGTGGCTGGTGTCGCGACGACTGCGCCTCACGTACCTGTCGGTCTTCGGGGTGGCGCTCCTCGTCCTGGTCGTCGCGCTCGCGGTGGCCGTGGCGTCGGACCACTCGCGCCGCATGTTCATCGACCGGCAGAACGACGCCGAGCGGTACGCGGAGCTGGCCGCCCCGGCGCTCGCCACCGGCCAGACGTACGCGATGCAGGCCGACCTCGACGAGTACGACCGGCTGTACGGCGTGCACGCCGTACTCGTGTCGCAGGACGGGGTCGGTGTGCTGTCCTCGCGCGGGCTGCCGGACGAGGCGGCCACCCGGTACCGGGGCGCGGTCGACGCGGCGCTGTCCGGCGAGCGGTCCGCGCCGACGGGGCCGGCGTGGCCGTGGCGGTCGGACCCGATGGTGGTGGCCGAGCCGGTCGGCAGCGGCGGCGAGGTCATCGGCGTGATGCTGACCGTGTCACCGACCGGGACGCTGCGCCGGACGGTGCTCGCCTGGTGGGCGCTGCTCGCCGGCGGCGCGATACTGGTCCTGTTCGCGGGCGCGGTCGCGGCGCGTGGCCTGGCCCGCTGGCTGGTCCGGCCGCTGCGCGCGCTGTCGGCCGCGACCGAGGAGATCGCGCAGGGCCGGATGAGCCGGCGCGTGGCCACCTCCGCCGGGCCGCCCGAGCTGCGCGAGTTCGCCACGTCGTTCAACACGATGACCGACCGGCTCGCCGGGCTGATCGACCGGCAGCGCACGTTCGTCTCGTACGCCAGCCACCAGCTGCGGACACCGCTCGCGACGGTACGACTGCGGGTGGAGACGTTGGCCGCGTTCGTCCGGCCGGAGGGCGGCGACGAGCAGCTGCTGGCGCTGGACGAGGTGGACCGGCTGTCCCGGACGTGCGACGCGCTGCTCGCGTTCGCGGTGGGCGACGCGACCTCGCCGGAGATCGTCGACGCCGCCGCGGTGCTGGACGACCGGCTGCGGTCCTGGCGGGGCGTCGCGACCCGGGGCGGCGCCGCGCTCACCGCCTCGGTACCGCGGCCGCTGACCGTGCTCGCCGCCCGCGACACCCTCGACCAGGTGCTCGACGCGCTCATCGACAACGCGCTCAAGTTCGCCGGTGACGACGCACGGGTGGCGGTCACCGCGGAGCGGGTGGACGAGCGCTGGGTGGAGATCCACGTCGTGGACAACGGCCCGGGGATGACCGACGAGCAGCGGGCCCGTGCGGCGGAGCCGCGCTGGCGCGAACCCACCGACCGCAACATCGCCGGCTCCGGGCTCGGCCTCACCATCGTCAGCGCCCTGGTGACCGCGTCGGGCGGCGCGCTGGACCTGCGGCCGGCGCCGCCGCGCGGCGTCGACGCGGTGGTACGCCTGCTGGCCGCGCCGCCGGCCCCCCTCACTCCCGACCCGGACGGCGCCGACGCGCCGGCCGACGCGGATCGGGCGGCGGCCCGGTGAGGCGGCGTACCGCGCTGGCCGGGGCGGCCGGGCTGCTCGCCGCGTTCGGCGGCGCCGGCTGCGGGCCGGAGAAGCCGCCGTTCGACCGGCTCGTCGTCGCGACCGGCGGCGCCGGCGGGGTGTACGCCGCGCTCGGCGCGGCACTCGCCGCGGTGGTACGCGACCGGTGGCACATCCCGACCCGGGTGCTGCACACCGGCGCCGCGCTCGACAACCTCGGTCTGGTCGCCACCGGCCGCGCCGACCTCGGCTTCGCCACCGTGGACGCCGCGCAGCTCGCCGTCGACGGCACCGCGCCGTTCCGGCGCCGGCAGCCGATCGCGGCCGTCGCCGGCATGTACGACGACCTCATGCAGCTCGTCGTCCGCGCCGACACACCGATCCGTACCCTGGCCGGGCTGCGCGGGCACCGGGTGTCGGTCGGCTCGCCCGGGTCGGGCACCGAGCTGATCGTCAACCGGCTACTGCCGATCGCGGACGTACCGGCGGCGGCGATGTCGGTGCACCGGTGGGGCGCGGACGACTCGGCGGAGGCGCTGGCCGCCGGCCGGCTCGACGCGTTCTTCTTCTCCGGCGGCGTACCCACGCCCGCGGTCGCCGCGCTCGCCCGGCGCGACCCCGGCATCCGGCTCGTCCCGCTGGACTCCTGCGTACCGCAGCTCCAGGCCCGGTACGGCGAGGTCTACGAGCGCCGCACCCTCGCGCACAGCGTGTACCGCCTGCCGCCGGTGCAGACGTTCGGGATCCACAACATCCTGTTCACCGCGGCCGACCGGCCGGCGCCGGCGGTGGCGAGCCTGACCCGGCTGCTGTTCGAGCACCGGGCGGCGCTGGTCGCCGCGCACGACGAGGCGCGGCAGTTGACGACCCGTTCGGGGATCGAGACGTACCCGCTGCCGCTGCACCCGGGCGCCGAGTCCTACTATCGCGCCACCAAGCCGTACGCCTGAGCCGCGTCAGGGTTCTGCGCGCGGCCGAGGACGGGCATACGGCAGGATCGACGGGCGCGGCGTCGAGGCGCCGCGGTACGGACGGCCAGCGCGAGGCAGGAGCGTGACACGGTGTTGGCACCGGACAGCCGGGTCCTGTTCACCGGCGACAGCATCACCGACATGGGCCGCGACCGCGCGGACGAGTACGACCTGGGCCGCGGGTACGCGGGGCTGGCGGCGGCGTTGCACCGCGCCCGGCACCCGGAGCGCCGCGTGACGTTCGGCAACGTCGGTGTCGGCGGCCGGCGGGTACGTGACCTGCGGGAGCACTGGGCGAACGAGTGCGAGGCGTGGCGGCCGGACCTGGTCTCGATCCTCGTCGGCGTCAACGACACCGCGCGCCGCTACCGCCGGAACGAGCCGACGCCGGTCGAGGACTTCGAACGGGACTACCGGGACATCGTCGAGCGGGCCGGCCGTACCGGGGCGGCGATCGTCCTGGTGGAGCCGTTCCTCACGGCGGTGGCCCCGGACCAGCCGGCGTGGCGGGAGGACCTGGACCCGAAGATCACCGTCGTGCACAAGCTCGCCGCCGAGTACGGGACGCTGCTGGTGACGGCGGACGCGCTGATCGCCGAGCGCGTCGGCGTCACCGGCCCGGCGTACTGGTGCCGGGACGGCATCCACCCGACGCCGGCCGGCCACGCCCTGCTCGCCGAGGAGTGGCTGCGCGTCGTCGACGGCGCCTGACCGGGCGGCACCGGATACCCGGTCAGCGGCGGGCGGCGGTACGGGCGAGCAGCCAGGCGATCGCGGCGGTACCGAGGGCGGCGGCGAACAGCGCGGCGGTACCGGCCCACGGGTGCCATCGGCCGACCGCGTAGCACAGCAGCGACGCGACGAGGCCCGCGCCGCACAGCGCGCCGGACCGCGCCAGCCGGCGTACCGGCAGTGCCGGGGATCCGTCCGCGCCGGGCTGCTCCCAGCTCCACGCGCACAGCTCGCCCGCGGCCAGCAGCAGCACACCGAGCGGGCCGACCAGCCAGGCCGGGTCCGCCACCAGCAGCGCCGGCAGGGCGACGACCAGTGCCGCGCCGATGCGCCCGTCGCGCCGGACCACCGCGTACCCGGCGAGCCCGACGGCGAGCACCGCGCAGATCACCAGCAACGGGCGGGCACCGGCCGGGCCGTACGCGACGGCGACGGTCTCGGCCGCCACCAGGCACGCCAGCGACCCGGCCGCCAGGGCGACACGCGGCCCGTTCACCGCGCCGCCCGTACGACGTGGGCCCGGCCGGCCCGGCGCAGCCCGCTCACCGCGGACCGGGCGAGCCCGTCGGCGACCGTGACCACGGGGATGCCGACACCGCTCAGCGCGGCGCGGCGACGTCCGATCTCCAGGTCCCAGAGCCGCCGCGCGTACGCCTCGATCTCGGTGGCGGGCGGCGTCAGCACGTCGCTCGCGTCGAGGACGGCGACGGCCACGGCACGGCCGCGGGCCCGCCAGTCCTGACACACCTGGACCACGTTGCGGCGGTACAGCGGGGTCAGCGCGATCACCAGCGCCGACTCCGGTACCGGCAGGCGATGCGGCACCCAGTTGTGCGTGGACTGGTCGGCCGCGTCCCCGCCCATCGCGAGCAACGTCTCCAGCACCTGGTACTTGGCGCGCTCGCCGCCGGCCGGGTGCAGCCGGCGCCACTGCCCGCCGAGCCCGGCCACCCCGACCCGGTCGCCGGCCTGGAGGTGTACCGACGCGATCGACCACGCCGCCCGCGCCACCCGGGCCAGCACGTCCGGCAGCCCGTCGGTGTACGTGTCCAGCACGATCAGCACCTCGCCGGACAGCTCGGGATGGTGCCGGTTCACGTACGGCCGGCGGGCCCGGGCGGTCGCGCCCCAGTTGAGGTCGCGGAGCCGGTCGCCCGGCACGTACGGCCGCAGCTCAGCGAACTCGTAGCCGTCGCCGATCCGGCGGGAGCGGTGCACTCCCGCCACCGCCCGCGACTCGGCCGGGTCGAGCAGCCGGTTCAGCCGCTCCACCCGCGGCAGCACCCGTAGCGGCGGGCCGACCGCCACCCGTCCCTGCCACACCAGCAGCCCGCGCGGCGCCCGCGCACGTACCCACAGCTCACCGGCGGTGTGCCGGCCCCAGAGGTCGGCGCGCAGCACGACCGGCAGTCGTACCGGGCCGGTGGTGGCGGGCAGCGTCCAGCGGGCCGGGGCCACCGGGACCAGGCCGGCCGGCGTACGCAGCAGGACCTCCACGTCGAGCCGGCCCGCCCAGTCGAGGTCGACGACGCCCCGCACCTCGTCGCCCTCCAGCAACCGGGTGGCGTCCACCGTCAGCCGGGCCGTGACCGGGAGCGGCCCCGTACGCACCAGCCCGAACCCGAGCGCCAGCACGAACGGCACCGCCAGCGCCACGAGCGCCGGCCGACCGGTCACCAGCGCCAGCACCAGCGCGCCGGCCCCGATCGTCAGGTACGGCACGAGCCGGCCGTCCCGCCGCGCCGGCAGCGCCACCGGCGCCCCGGTCACCGCCACGACGGCGCCGGTACCCGGTCGACGATCTGGCGTACCACGTCGTCCGGCGAGACCCGACGGGCCCACGCCTCCGAGCGCAGCACCACCCGGTGCGCGAGCGCGGGTACGGCGATCGCGCGCATGTCGTCGGGGGTGGTGAAGTCGCGGCCGGCGAGCACCGCGACCGCGCGCGCCAGCTTCACCAGCGCCAGCGAGCCGCGCGGGCTGGACCCGACCTCCAGCTGCGCCTCGGCCCGGGTCGCGGTGACCAGCGCGACCGCGTACTGAGCGATGCTGCGGTCCACGTGCACCCGCTCCAGGCTCTGCTGCATGGCGCGAAACTGCCCGGCGGTCACCACCGGCGCCAGCGTCACCTCGTCGGTGCCGCGCGCGATCCGCTGCGTCAGCAGCTCCAGCTCGTCCGGCGCGCTCGGGTAGCCGACCCCGGTACGCAGGATGAAACGGTCGAGCTGCGCCTCCGGCAGCGGGTACGTGCCCTCCGACTCGATCGGGTTCTGCGTGGCGATCGTGAGGAACGGCCGGGGCAGCAGGTGCGTCGTACCGTCCATCGTGACCTGCCGCTCCTGCATCGCCTCCAGCAGCGCGGCCTGCGTCTTCGCCGGTGCCCGGTTGATCTCGTCGGCCAGCACCAGGTGCGCGAACAGCGGACCCGGCCGGAACACGGGCGTGTTCGTCGCGAGGTCGAGCACCATCGTGCCGGTGATGTCGGCGGGCAGCACGTCGGGCGTGAGCTGCACCCGGCGGAACTCCAGCCCGGCGACCGTCGCGAACGACCGCGCGAGCAGCGTCTTCGCCACCCCGGGCAGGTCGTCGAGCAGCACGTGCCCGTCGGCGAGCAGGCCGGCCAGGACCAGTTCGAGGACCGGCCGCTTGCCGACCACGGCGCGCTCCACCTCGGCGAGGATCCGCTTGGCCGCGGCGGCCGTCTCGGCCACCCCGTGGCCCGCGTCCGGCTCGGGACGGTCGTCGTTCACAGTCTCTCCAGGTCGTCGAGGATCGTGCCCAGGTGACGCAGATGGATCGGTACGTCGAGGCCGCGTCGGGCGCCCGGCGGCGGGGGTTGCACGAGCGCCCAGGTCGGCGGCGACACCAGTGCCTGGATCCGCCCCGCGTGCGCCGGTACCCGCGGGTCGAGCCCGTGGTCGTCGGCCAACCGGCGACACAGCTCGTCGCGCACCGGAGACCGCACCGAGTACGGGATCGCGCCACCGGTCGCCGCCCGTACGTCGGCGGACAGGTCGCCGGCGAGGTTGCGCAACCCCAGCGGTACGTGCCGGTCGGTGTCGTCGTCGCCGGTGGTACGGAACGGGGACGTGGCGAGCTGCGACGCCGGCGGCCAGCCGGCCCGGGTCAGCAGCCACGCCACCGCGCCGGCGGCGAGTACGACGAGCAGCAGCCGCAGCACCGTCTCGGCGGCGGCCGGCCACAGCAGCGCGAGTCCCACCGCCGCCACGCTCACCACCACGGCGGCGGTCACGCCCCGGCGCCGCAGCAGGCTCTCCGCGGTACGCCGGTCGGCCGTCACGCCGCACCGGCCGGGACGACCGCCGCCAGGTCCGCCGCCGCCTCGCGCAGCGCGGCCAGCGCCGCGGCCCGGTCGGCGTCGGTCAGCGGATGCGGCGAGAACCGCGCCCGCTCGAACAGCTCCGTCAGCGCCCGCAACGGCTCCGGCCGTACCCGAAGGTCGAGCAGCACCCGCCGCAGGTGCTCCATCGGCGCCTCGTACGCGTGCCGCGCCAGGCCGCACGCGGCGAGCCCCTCCAGCAGCCGGGCGTACGCGCCGATCACGGCGGTACGCGGATCCGGGTCGGCGAGCATCGCGTCGATGCTGCCGACCATCGTCGCCGCCATCGCCTCCCGGGCCTGCGCCAGCTCGTCCGGCGCCGCCGGGACCACGGTCGGCCGGCGGCCCAGGCCGCGTACCAGGACCACGGCGCCCGCGGCGAGCAGCGCCACGACGACCGCGCCGGCCAACGCCACGAGAATCCAGCCCAGCGCACCCGTGTCCACGCCCGCCAGCGGATCGTCCGCCGTGGAGCGGGGCGGATCCGCCCGCTGTTCCGGCGCGCTCGCCGTGGGCGCGACCGGCGCCGGGGCGGGCGTGGGCGGCACGCTCTTGAGATACCGGTCCGCGTCGGCGCGGGACACCCCCGGCGCGGTGTCGATCGCGCCGTCACCGTCGGCGTCGAGCGTGACGTACCCGTCGATCGTGCCGTCGCCGTCGGTGTCCACCGCGCCGACCCAGCGACCGTTCCGCCGCTGCACGTAGAGCCGCTGGGGGCCGGGGTTCGTCGTGTCCTGCGGGCGGACGGCGATCCAGTCGACCCGCCCGTCGCCGTCGACGTCCACGCCGAAGTCGAGCGTGCCGTCGTGGTCGAAGTCGCCGATCCGCCCCGTACCCGTCGGCGCCGGCGCGGCCGCCGTCGTCGGTGTCGGCGTCGGCTTCGGCCGGTGCGGGGTCGCCGGCGTCATGCCGGTCACGGAGACGGCGGCGAGCGCCAGCAACGCCAACGCGACCACCGACGCGGGCACCGCCACGCGCAGCGTACGGCGCAACGGCGGGGCGCCGGGCCGCGTACGCAGCACCAGCTGCACCACGAGCACCACCAACACCGCCGCGACCGCGCCCGCCGCCACCACGACGCCGGCCGTCACCAGCATCGCCAGCCGGTCCGGCCGGCCGCGCCGCAACGGCGCCAGCACCGAGGTACCCGACGCCGACACCGCCACCAGACAGGCGAACACCAGTGCGCCGACCAGGATCCAGCCGTACCGCGTGCGGCCGGACCGCGGCCCGTCGCTCACCGGCGACCGCGCCCGGAAGCCGGCACCGTGACGTACCCCGGAGAAGACATGCGCACCATTGTGCGGACCGGCCCCACCTCGCGCGATACCCGTCCGCAGAGGTACCCGTCACTCCGCGACGGCGGAATCTCCCGGCTGGCCCGTGTCGGTACGCAAGCATCGTGATCCGTCCGGCAACGTACGGATGCGCCCCGGGATGTCCCCACGCCGCAACGCTTTCCGCGCAACCCCTTTCGCCAGTACGAGCGCCGGACCCGGCCAGACGATCCCGTGGAGACTCCTCCCGGAAATGCCCGGCGATGTCCACTGTGGACGATGGCAGGACCGGCGCAGAGCAGCCGCATACCCGTCTGGGAGCTGGCCCGGATCCCGGGTTCCGGGCCGTGCACGACCGACGTCGGCAGTCGCACCGCGTTCGCGAGGCGCCGCGCCGGCGGACGGCTCGTCCGCCGCGGGCTCTCCGGCGTCGGCATTGCCCGACCGGCACGTACGACGGGGACATGGTCCGGAGAGCCCGTTCCACACCTGGCTTCTGGTGATGCTCCGGTCGCCGCGCTGCTGGCGGCGGTGCCGCACGCCGGTCGGCAGCCGGCGCCGCCCCGCACACCGTGACCAACCGGACGGCGCCGCGTACGTCAGGTCAGCACCGCGGTGACGTCGGCGCGGTTCAGGATCGTTGCGCACCAGGCGAAGTGGCCGTCGCGGCCGGTCGGATCGTACGCGTTGGCGCCGATCAGCGCGTAGTACGCCCGGTACGCGAGCAGCAGCTCCGGCGGGTGGCCGAGCCGGTCGGCGAACAGCGCGGTGAGCCGGTCGTCGGTGCGACGCGCGTCGGGACCGTACATGTCGAAGAAGCCCGCGAACGTCCCCGCGTCGAACGCCGGATCCCCGCGCGTGGTCAGGAACCCCAGTCCAGCAGGGACACGACCCGACCGGCGGCGTCGACGAGGATGTTCGGCGGGCACAGGTCCCCGTGTACGAGCCCGCGAGGCTCCGGCGGCAGCTCGCCGAGCACCCGGCGTACCCCGGCGACCGTCGCGTCGAGATCGGGGACGGCCGCCCGAAGCCGGTCACCGTACCGGTCGAGGCGGCGGCACAGCAGGGCGTCCAGCGCGCCCGGCCAGTGCGCGCCCGACCACAACGGATCCGGCTCGCCCAGCACCGGCAGCGCCTCGGCCGCCGGGCCGGCGGTCACCGCCGCGAGCGCCGTCAGCACACCCAGCGCCGCCCCCTCCGCCGATCGCGTGGCGGACGTCGATCCGGCAGCGACCGTCCCTGGCCCTGGTGTCTCCCGATCCCGGCGTCAGCCGGCGACGACCAGCGCGACTGTCACGACGGCGGCGAGGGCGATGTCGAGGGCTGCGCAGAACGCGGCGTACGAGCGCATCACCACGGCGTCGGCCCGGTGGTGCCACAGGTCCCAGCCACCGTGGCCGAGCAGTCCGGCGACCGCGACGAGCCCGGCCCAGAGCCCGTTTCCCGCCCCGGCGGCAAGCGCGACCACGCTGAACGCGACGGCGCCGAGCAACTGCAGTCGGTTGATCGGCACCCGCCAGGTGCCACGGGCCAGACCGACGATGACGAGGGCGAGCTGGATGGCGCCGAGGGCCCCGAAGGAGATCCATGGGTTGGCGAGCACCATGCCGGGCGCCAGGACGGCGAACGAGAGCGCGAACCCGAGCCATGACCCCCACCGACGCGCGATGGTCGCGGCGAACAGGTAGATCGCCCCGCAGACCATGATCACGGGCGCGACCCCGGACGCTGCACCGATCGCCAGTGCGGCGAGGATGCCCGCTGCCGCGGGGACGGCGGTCCGGAGGATGACGCGGGAACGGCCGAGCGTGGAGACGGTCATGACGAGATCCTTATCTCCTACAGCCATGTTCGACTTAGGCCGCCCACTGTAACCCGTACACTGGTGTACGACAAGGGAGGGATTCGACCATGCCGTCTGCCGCAACACCGCGTGCCCAGCGCGCCGACGCGAGACGCAACGTGGCGGCGATCGTCGACGCGGCGATCCGCACGCTGGCAACGTCACCGGACGCGAGCATGGCCGACATCGCCGCGGCGGCAGGGGTCGGGCGCGTCACCGTCTACGCGCACTTCGCCTCCCGCGCCGATCTCGTACGCGCGGTGACCACGCGCGTGATCGACGACGGTGAGGTCGCGCTGGCGGGCGTCGACCTGACCGGAGATCCCCGCGAGGCGCTCGTCCGCCTGATCGAGTCGAGCTGGCAGCAGATCGTGCGGATCGGCTCGGTGATGGCCGCCGCGACCGACGTGCTCGATCCCGGCGAGATACGCCGGCTCCACGACGCGCCGGCCGAACGCGTCCGGTCGCTCGTCCACCGTGGACGACACGAGGGCGTGTTCCGCACCGACCTGCCGGAGTCCTGGCTCGTGGGTGTCCTGCACATGATCATCCAGGGCGCGGCCGTCGAGGTCGATGCCGGTCGGCTCTCCCCCGCCCACGCCGTCGCGACGATCTCGACCACGGTGCTCGCGGCGTACGCGGTCCCGCCGACGCAACGGCCGTAGAACGGCCCGCGGACCGCGGCTAGCGGGCGTGCGTGCCGGTGAACCAGGTGAGAGGTACCGCGTCGGCCATGACCTGGTCGCCGAGATCGTTGGGGTGCAGGCTGTCGGCGGTCTGGCAGGCGGCGCTGCCGGTGGCGTTGTACGCGGGGTCCAGGTACCGCGCGTCGTACGGACTGGCGGTGACCCGGTCGAAGTCCACGACACCGTCGAACGCGTGACTGGTCCGGATCCACCGGTTGACGCCCTGCCGCAGCGCCTCACCGTGCGCCGTGCCGTAGTTGCCGCCGTAGCGGCAGGTGGAGCCGAGGAACGGCATGAGCGTCCCGGCGTAGATCTTGACGCCACTGGCGTGGGCCATCGTGATCAGCTGTCGGTACCCGGCCTCGATCTCGGCGGCGGTGAGCGTCGGGTCGTTGGGCGCGGAGCAGCCGCTGTCCGGCATGCCGGTGAAGCCGATGTCGTTGATGCCCTCCAGGAGGATCACCGCCTTCACTCCCGGCTGGGACAGCGCGTCGCGCTGGAAGCGGTGCAGGGCGCTCTGGCCGTCGCAGCCCGGCCCGGTCGAGTCGTTGAGCACCCGGTTCCCGCTGATGCCGGCGTTCACGACGGCCGGCGCCCCGTTGCCGAGCGCCGCGTCGAGGCGGCGGGACAGGTAGTTGGGCCAGCGGGCCTCGGAGTCGACCTCGGAGTGACCGACGTCCGTGATCGAGTCGCCGAAC
Source organism: Actinocatenispora sp. (assembly GCA_036503555.1). Taxonomy (GTDB): domain Bacteria; phylum Actinomycetota; class Actinomycetes; order Mycobacteriales; family Micromonosporaceae; genus Actinocatenispora. The sequence goes on along the minus strand of DASXWQ010000051.1, from coordinate 32,407 downwards.
GCGACGACCGTGTTCGGCGTCGCCGGGTTGCGCACGTCGACGCCGTCGACGAGGTACCACGACGAGGTCTTCGTCGTGTACGCGGTGCTCGCGGCGTCGCCGGCGTGGTCCCCGGACGCGACGTAGTTCGTCTCCCACGCCAGGCTGTGGTACGTAGCGGGGCCGGTCGGGCTGGGCAGGTACAGGTCGACCGCCAGCTTCGTGAGGCGAGGCACCGTCATGCGCATCGGGTCGCTCAGCACCTCCTTGCCGGCGGGGATCGTCACCGAGTCCTGGCCGTCGAAGGTGACCGACCGGCTCGTACCCGGGGCGAGTTGGGCTCCGTCGAGCACCACACCCACGCTGGCGCCGCCGATGTCGACCGGACCGCTGCCGAACGTGTTGGTCAGCCGTACCCGGACATCGCTGCCGCTGACGCTGGTGTAGACGATGTTGCGTACCGTCTGGTCGCTGAACGCGGTGGTACCGCCGGACAGGGGGCTGGCCGCCCAGGTCGCCACCCACCCGGGGTTCCCGTGGTCCGCGGTCGGCACGGCGTGGCTGTCGCCCTGACCCGACACCGCGTGCGCCGCCAGCGGTATCGCGAGCGCGACGGCCAGCGCCGCCGCCGCGGTACCCGAGGGGATGACGAGCCGTCTGTGCCGCATGCTGCTTCCTTCTTTCCTGGACGATCGCTGCCTGACCGGGTCGCGGCACCGCCGGCGGGTCAGGATCCAGCGGTGTGCCGGTGGGGTTCGACGAGGATGGGGTTGCCGAGTTCGCGTTCACCGGTGCCGTCCGAGGGCCGGTTGACGATGCCGGCGCGGTTCGTGACCATCACGGTGGATCCGCCGCCGTCGAGGTTGAGCGCCTCGACGGCGCCCAGGCGCCGCATGAGCCGGGCTTCCTCGTCGATGCCGACGCCCTCGCTGTAGCCGGGTTGCCGGCCGTCGACGGCGACGAGCAGCAGCCTGCCACGGTCGTCCATGCCGATGGCAGAGGGGGGGTGCCGCGGACCGTCCAGTTGTACGTGAAGGTCTGGTCGGTGCCCTCGTCGCCGACGTCGCTGGCGCTGTGGACGATCCCGTCGCCGTACGCGTCGATCGAGATCCTGCCGTCGCGGACCAGGGTCGGCCCGGTCTGGATGATCGTGGTGTCGCGGGTCAGCGGTACCCGGTGCCCCCGGCTGTCGGTGATCCGGGTACGGACCCGGAGCACGTCGCCGACGTGTGCGTGCGCGGCGAGCCACGTCGCCTGGTCGCCGGTGGCCTGGATCGTGCTGCCGCCGGCGGGGACGGTGGTGCCGCGGCTGGTGTGGACGGCGACGACGCGCCGGTGGGCGTCGAGGACCACCTCGGTACCGTCGCCGGCCGGGGTGCCGTCCCACTCCGGCGTGAACTCGACGATCTCGCTGGGATCGGTGCACTCCACGTCGTGCATCGGCTTCTCGGTCGGCTGGTCGCCGCCGACACCGCCGCAGTTCCAGACCTGGCCGGGTACCCGGTTGATGCCGTCGACGGCGACGGCCGCACCGCCGGCGTACAGGGTCGTCGACGACCGGTACGTGTCGACGTGGACGCCCCGGCCGCCGCGGGTGATGGCGACACCGCCGCGGCCCTGGGTGGCGGCCTGGAGCACCGTGCCGTCGCGTACGTACAGGCCGCCGGGGGCGTTGTTGTAGAACCAGTGCGAGTTGATCCCGGCGACCGCGCCGTACGCCGGCACGATGTCGCTGAGGTGGTTCATGTCGTTCATCGCCGGCGACGGCCCGGTCTCGCTGGCGACCGTGCCGCGGAACGCGTGGAAGTCCACCCGGATCACGTACATGTGCTGCAACTGGCCAGGACCGCCGTCACCGCCGGTCCAGCGGACCTGCCCGGTGAACCCGGCCGCCCTGATCGCCTGGTACGTGGTCGTCGCGTCGGCCTGGCTGGTGTACCGGCCGACGCGGACGGTCCAGCCCAGCGGTTGCGCCGGCCCGTCCGCGAAGGCCGGCAGATCGACCTCCTCGATCCGGGGGGCGAATCCCTTCGCCGTCAACGCATCCGCCACCCGTTGTGCGGTCGGCCGGGTCCCCAACCCGGTGTTGGCGGTGTTGATCGGGCCGTTCGGATCGGCCGGCACGTAGACGTGCACGGTCCACACGTCGCCCGCGTCCGAACCGGTACTGAGCTCGGTCATCGTCACGCCGGGGGCCAGCTCGGTCGTCGTACCGCCGGCCAACGGATCCGGCGCGCGGGCAGCGGTGTCGGCGGAGTGGGCGGGCAACGCGGGCAGCGTCATCGCCACCGGCAGGCACGCGGCGAGCACCCACCGAGCGAGAGCCTTCGAAGACATCCGGCAACCTCCGGCACCGCAGGGATCGGTATCTGGCCCCGCTGACCGGTGTCCTGGCACAGCGGAAAGTGCCTCCGAACCACGAGGCCGGTCCTCGCGGCGTCAAAGGCACCTCCAGGTACGCAAGCCTATCGAGCCGCACCCCGGGTGGGAACCTCCGCACGGGGCCGCGGCAGTCCTCAGCTGTCCGGGCAGACCGGTGGCTGTCCGCCGAGCGGCTCGAGGTGGACCACCGGTTCGTAGGCCATCGTGTACCCGTCGGTGTAGCCGGATCCGCCCTCGGCGCAGGCCGAGCCGGTCACCCGGAAGACGTGCGGGTGTCCCGGGTCCCCGAGCGTGACGGTGTGCGGGTGTGAGCCGACCAGGTAGTCGATCGCGATCGTGAACTCGTGCCGCAGCGGCTTGGCGGCGCGAAGCTCCACCTCGAACTTCCCCACCTCGTCCTTGCGCAGGGTGTAGAGATGCGAGGGGAAGTACCGGGCGCCAAAGCCCTTCACCGAGTCGAAGACCTGGGCCACCGGGTGTGGCGAGTCGAGGTCGAAACCGATCATGGTGGCCGGGCCACCGCCCTGGGGCGGTTCGTCGAACAGCGTCCCGGCGGCCGCCGGCTTCGGTACGCCGACCTGGCGTGGCACGAGTCGCATGTCGACGATCCGGATGACCTGGTTCCGCCGGCCCGCCACGTCGACGGAGATGGTGGAGTGCGCGATCCGCCACGCGCCGGCCGCCATCAGCTCGTTGAACAGCGACTCCCACGGACTGCCGCCGCCGGCCATCAGCTGACGCTGGTGTGGTGTGGGCCGGTAGCGGTCGGCGAAGGCGACACTGTACCCGTTCTCGTACCGGCTCAGCTCAAGACTGACTCGGAGGTCCGGGCCGGAACCGAGCCGGTCCTCGAGCGCGGCCACGTCGACGAGCCCGGTCACGGCACCGACCGCCGCACCACCGATCACGGCGACGAGGATCCCGCTCAGGACTCCGGCGACCCAACCGACGAGCCGCCTGCGACGGCCTGCCCATCGGATGCGCGCCGCGTGGCTTCGCTTCCTCGCAAGCATGGGGGCTCCTTCCACGGCTCGGTCGGAAGGCGCCGTCGCAGCGAGGGCGCGGGCGATCAGCCCCGTACTACCTGCGTCGCCCGCCCAGCAGAACCACAGTGACCGAAACATGACACCGGTGATCCCGGCGCGGTCGCACGCGCTTGCCTAACCTATCGAAATTCGATAGATTTCCATCGCAACTCGATGGAAGGACTGGTCATGGGGAAGCTGGCAGTGGCTGCGCTGCGCGCCGTACTCGTCGTGATGTTCGCCGGCACCCTGTTCATACAGGTGTCGATGGTGTGGGCGTTGGTCAGCGGCAACGATCCGGAGGACGGGTCGCTGCCACTGACCCCGCTGCGCCTGGTCACGATCCTGGGCATGCTGTCGGTCCAGGTCGCCCTGGTCTGCGTCTGGCGGCTGGTCGCCATGGTGCGCCGCGGAACCGTGTTCTCCCACGCCGCCTTCCGGTACGTGGACGTCGTGATCGGCGCGATCGTGGCGGGCTCCCTCGTGTGGTTCACCGTCACCGCCCTCAACGCGCCGGGCCAGCGGGACGACCCCGGCGTCACCGTCATCATGGGCGGGATCGGCCTGGGCATCCTGGGCGTCGCGCTCCTCGTACTCGTGCTGCGGATGCTGCTCGCCCAGGCCGTGGCGCGCGACGTCGAGGCGACCCAGCTGCGCGCCGAGCTGGACGAGGTGATCTGATGCCGATCGCCGTCGACATCGACGTGATGCTGGCCAGGCGGAAGATGTCCGTGGGTGAGCTCGCCGACCGCGTGGGAATCACGCCCGCCAACCTGGCCGTACTCAAGAACGGCCGCGCCAAGGCGGTGCGCTTCGCGACGCTCGCCGCGCTCTGCGAGGTGCTCGAGTGCCAGCCGGGCGACCTGCTGCGCTGGGAGGCCGAGACCGCCGCGGCCGACGTACCCGCGTAGCGCCCCGCGCCCGTCGACCCGCGCCGTCCGGTCCCGGGAGCGCGGCGCCACGTCGGCCGCGCCGTTCGACCTCGTGCGCGTACCCCCTTGTACCGTGCCGGCCATGACCACCGTGCCGATGGGCGAGCTTCGCCGGATGCTCGCCGACGCGGACCCCGACATCCGCTGGAAGGCCCGGATGCTGGTGCTGCTACCGGTTTCCTGGTGTCTGGAGGGCGCGGCCGTGGCCGCACGCGAGGTGGACGACCTGCTCGCCGACCCGGATCCGGTGGTCCGGCGGCGCGCCGAGGACGTGCGCGACGCGACGCTGCAGGGCGAGCTGCGGCACCACGTTCGCCTCGTGCTGGCGGTACTCGCCGACGAGACCGCGGTCCACGCCTGGCCCGGCTGCATCGAGTTGCTGAGCGCGGCGGTGCCGGGCGACGGCTTCGGCTGGATGGTGACCGTGCTGGCCAAGACGTCGATGGACGGGCTGCGTGACCGGCTCGCCACCGCGCTCGGCCTGCCGGACGGACGTGACCTGCCGCGGTTCACGACCGACCAGGCCGGCGCGGACGCGTCCGTGACCTGTTCCTGCACCCGGGACCCGATCCTGAGCCACGAGGACGACGTGTACCGCACCATGCCGACGGCGCACTGCGGGCGGGTGGCGGCGCTGGTCGCGCTTTTGGGCAGCCGCCACGAGCCGGTACGACGGAGCGCCGTGCGGGAGCTCGTCGGGCTCGGCCCCGGCGTGGCCGGTGTCCTGCGTGCCGTACGCCGGTCGCGGGCGCCGTCGCGGCGCGGCGCACTGGCGGCGCTGGTCAGGCTGGGCTGGCACGAGCTGGATCCGGCCGACCGTGACCTGCTGACGCGCTTCGTTCGTACCCGGCAGGCCGCGGAGACGCCGACTCCGCTGGGACCGTGGTCCGAGTGGGCCGCGGAGTGGTACGCGCTGACGACGCGGACGGGTCTCGGCCCGTGGAGCCGTGCGCGCCGCCTGTTGCCCGCGGCCATGCGCGAGCTGCCGCCGCCGTGGAACGAGCTGACCGGAGAACGGCGACTGGAGCACACGCGGGCCAACGAGCGGGCCGCCCTCGACGCGCTGACCGCGGTGCTGTCCGACCTGCCGTCGGCGTCGCCGAGCGGCTGGCACGGCGACGACTGGGAGGAGCTGTTCTACCGGTTCCGCAACGACGCCGGCCACCGGCTCGGACAGGTCATGCCGACCGCTGACCTGGTCACCGGCGAGGGCGTGACCGCGGTGCTCCGGGAGTGGGCCACGACCGCGGATCCGCCGGTACCGGGCTGGTGGCTCGATCAGCAGTCGGACCAGATCGTCGCCGAGGCGGCCGATTACGTGCTCTCCACCTGGGTGTACGAGGTGCTGCGGTGGCTGGAGCGAGAACCGCGAGACGTCGAGCGCGTCGCGGAGGTCGTCGAACGCTGCATCGCCGCCACACTCACCGGTGACCACGGAGTAAGGCTGCTGCATGGCCTTGCCGCGCCGCACGGCGAGCAGGCGCTGCTGCGTGTGGTGCACGACGACCGGGTGCGCGAACACACCCGGGCATGGGCCCGGGAACAGCTCGTCGACGTGCGGCGGCCCGGATATCGCGCCCGGGGAGAGCAGCCGGCGTACGGCGAGGAACCCTTGCTGCCACCCGCCGTGCGCGACCTCCCCGCGGGGTGGGCCTTCGGCTTCCAGTGGCCGCCGGCGCTGACGGAGACCCAGGAGAACATCGCCCGCGCACGGGCGGTCCTGGAGGCCTGCGCCCCGACCGGGCCGGTACCCGAACCCGTCCCCGTGTTCCTCACCTCCTTCGGCGGCGTGTGGGGAGGCTACGGCGACGTGGCGGAGGAACGGCCGGTCTTCCTCGAAGTCCGTTCGGTCATGTCGGATGTGATGCCTTACGCGCGGCAGGTCACCAGGGAACGAATGAACGAGGTGACGCGCGAGTGCGCCCGCCTCGGCATGCCCGGCGTGCCGCGGGATCCGCACAGCGCCGAAGGCCAACGGTTCCTCCGGCAGTGGGTGACCTGGATCGGCGGCTGGATCGCGGACGAGGTCTTCCACTGGCTCTACCAGTACGTCGACGACGAGGACGACGTCATCCCGTGGGCGGTGGAGCTGGCCGAGCGGTACCTGGGCAACGGCATGGGCGGCGAGCACGCGATGAGCCTGCTGCGCTGGTACCCCGACGTTCCCGGCAGTCGCCAGGCCCTCGCGCGGTTCGCCGCCGACGAGGCACTCGTACCCGAGCTGCGGGAACTGGCCGGCTACGAGCTCGACGACAGCCCCTGAGCCACACGATGTGTTACCCGCGACCCGATCCCCTTGGCCTCCGACGGTTCGGCACGCTGGAGACGCGGTTCGACCGCCGCAGGCGGCGTTCGCCAGGACCGACGCGTGCGACCTGCCCCGACCGAGCACGGGCCCGAGGCGACGCGGTCAGCGGGTGAAGGCCGCGTGCGCCGCGTGGTCCTGCACGACCCGCTCGTACGACGGGATCCAGCCCTCGGTCCCGCGCAACGCCACGAACTCGTTGCGCAGGCTCGTCGCCGAGGTCGTACGGGCGTCGGTGCTGATCGTGACCGGCAGCCCGGCGGCAAGCAGTCGGCCGGCCGGATGCGTACGCAGGTCGGGTACGGCGCCGGTCTGGGCGTTGCTCGTGGGGCACATCTCCAGCGCGATCCGGTCGGCGCGGAGCCGGTCGAGCAGCGCCGGGTCGCCGACGCACCGTACGCCGTGGCCGATGCGGCGGGCGCCGAGCACGTCGACCGCCTCCCACACGCTGTCCGGGCCGGCGGCCTCGCCGGCGTGCACGGTGCACGGCAACCCGGCGGCGTGGGCAAGGTCGAACGCGGCGCGGTGCGGCCGTGCGCCGTACCGGGTCTCGTCGCCGGCGAGGTCGAGCCCGGCGACCGTGCCACGGTGCCGTACGGCGGTGTCCGCGACGGCGAGGCTGTCGTCCGGTGTCTCGTGGCGCAGGCAGCACAGCAGCAGCCCGGTGCGTACCCCGGTGGCGGCCCGGCCCTGCGCGAGCCCGTCGGCGACTGCGGCGACCGCCTCGTCGAGCGTCATCCCGTGCCGGCCGTGCAACTGCGGCGCGAACCGCACCTCCCCGTACGCGACGTCGTCGGCGTGCCAGTCCTCGACGAGCTCGCGGGCGGACCGGGTGAGCGCGTCGGGCGTCTGCAACACCTGTAGCGGCACGTCGAGATAGGTCAGGAACCGGGTCAGGCTGCCGCAGTCCGGCGGCGCCACGACGAGTCGCGTGACGGGCCGCTCCAGCGCCAGCCCCTGCTCTCGGGCCAGGTCGGCGACCGTGCCCGGGCGTACGGAGGCGTCGAGGTGGCAGTGCAGTTCGTGGCGGGCGGTCATCGGCCTCTCCGGTTCACGACGGCGGGATCGCCGGCACGGCGCCGGCCACGGTACGCAGCAGCAGATCCTTGAAGGCCGCTCCGTCGACGCGCCGGACCAGGGTCAGGGTGGGTGCGGCGGCACCGGCCCGCCGGTCGACGATGAGCTGCCCGCGCGTCTCGGCGCCGACCGCGACGTCGACGTACGCCCGCTCCCGCTCGGTCACCAGCTCGGGCCGGAGCGCGACGGCCATCGCGACCGGGTCGGGGAGGTCGTAGCCGGCAAGTCCGGTGACGTCGCGCGCCCAGTCCGCGACGGACCGGTTGATCCGGTGTGCGAAGAGGGCCATCGGCGTACCGAGCCCGGCCAGGCGCCGCTGGTCGTCGGCGGTCATGACGGCGTCCCGGCGGGACACGTCCCACCCGATCCAGGTGACGGTCTCGGGACTTGCCGCCCGCGCCACGATCCGCGCCGCTTCCGGGTCCGCCCACACGTTGTACTCGGCGGTCGCCGTGATGTTCCCGTGTCCGTCGGCCGCGCCCGCCATGCAGTACACGTGGCGGTAGCGGGTCAGCAGCGCGGGATCGCGCAGCAGCGCGACGGCGACGTTGGTGAGCGGGCCGAGGGTGACGAGTGTCAGCTCGCCGGGCCGCCGCCGGGGCCGTGTCAGCAGTACGTCGACGGCGTGGACGGCCTCGGGAGCGCGTACCGGATCGGGGAGGTCGGTGTCGCCCATGCCGTCGGTGCCGTGCACGTGCTGAGCGGTCGACAGCGGTCGCAGCACGGGGCCGGCGCAGCCGGGATGGACGGGTACGTCGGTGCGGCCGGCGGTCTCCAGCGCGATGAGCGCGTTGCGGGTGGCGGTGGCCAGCGGCACGTTGCCGGCCACCGTGGTGACGGCGTCGATGTCGCCGAGGCCGCTGGCGGCGGCCAGCAGCAGGGCGACGGCGTCGTCGGAGCCGGTGTCGGTGTCGACGACCACGGGCAGCGCGGTCATGGCCCTCCTCTTCCGGTGGCTCGGAGGCTCCGGGGAACCGTCGTTCGGCGGGCCGCGCACCCGAGCACGAGGTTCCGCGCCGGCGGCGTGGGCGCCACCCATCATGTCTAAACGTTTAGATGGCAGAATGCAAGTCGTGACGACACGCGCCAGCCGGACGACCACCATGACCGACGTGGCCCGCCGCGCGGGCACCTCCACCGCGGTGGTCAGCTACGTCATGAACGACGGGCCCCGCCCCGTGGCGGCCGCCACCCGGGACCGGGTACTCGCCGCGGCGGCCGAGCTGAACTACCGGCCCAACCGCATCGCCCGGGCGCTGCGGGCCCGCCGTACCGGCGTCGTCGGCCTGATCCTCGCCGACGCCTCGAACCCGTACTTCGCGGCGCTCGCCCGGGAGATCGAACGCGCGCTCGCCGACCACGACACACTCACACTCGTCGGCAACGCCGACCACTCCGCCACGCGGCAGAAACACCTCGCCGAGCGGTTCCTCGCCGCCCAGGTCGACGGGCTCGTGGTCGTGTCGGCCGACGGCGGCGCCGACGTGGCCGCCGAAGCCGAGGCCAGCGGTACCCCCGCCGTCTACGTCCACCACCGACCCCGGACGGCGCGCGGCCCGCTCGTACCGGCCGACAACGACGCGGTCCACGCGGCCGTCGCGCACCTGCGCGACCACGGGTACGCCCGGGTCGACTTCCTGTCCGGCCCCACCGACGCCGGCCCGGTCGGCCGACGGCGCCGGGCCTGGACCCACGCCACCGCCGGTACCGGGGCCGCCCTGCTGCGGTGCGGCTTCTCCCGCGCCGCCGCGGCCGCACTGACCGTCCGCCTCGCCGCCGCCGACGCCGTCCCGTCCGCCCTGGTCGTCGCGACCGACGAGCAGGCCATCGGGGTACTAGCCGGGGCATGCCGGGCCGGGATCGCCGTACCCGACCGGCTTGCGCTGGTCAGCCTCGACGGCGCGCCGGGCAGCGCGTACACGGCGCCGGCGCTGACCGTGACCCGACAGCCGCTGCCGGCCATGGCGGAGCGAGCCGTCGACCTGTTGCTGACCGGGGCGTCCGCCGACCCGGACCCGCTGTCCGCGCCGCTCGTCCCGCGCGGTACCTGTGGCTGCCCCTGACCTCCGTCCACAATGGACAATCGACGTCGGCCACCGTGCCCAGCCCGACGCCCGTCATCCGCGGCCGGTCCGAACCGACCGGTCCGGCGGTACGCAGGACGCCCCGGACTGAATACCCAGTCTCGGGGCGCCTTGGCCTGGCCGAAGTGCCGTCCAACGTTATCGGAACAGCGACATCAGTAGTCCGAATACCAGTCGGTGCAGCTCTGTAGCTCGGTGCTTCCTTCCCACACCTCGACCTGAACTCCCAAGTCGTAGATCCCCGCACTGTCGTAGGCCGTTGTCTCGTACGTCAGGCCCGGCCCGTCCATGCCGCCATAGTAGTGATGCCAGGGCCATGCATGAACGGCGTCATACTTGTTGGACGACAGGAATCGGATTGCCACATGGTGACCGTCGTCCACGTTGTCCCAGAGGGACATGTCCAGTAGCAGACCGCTCGTCGCAGTGGTCCATCCCTTGATGTAGATATCGCCGACGGCCCCGGCAGGAGAGGTACTGCACGAGAGATTCACGGGTGTCTCGTACGCCTCGGCGGGAGTTGAGGTCACCATGACAAGGGCGACGACGGTCGCCGCCAGAACGGTGAGGGCCGAAATCCATCGTCGAGCAGCGAAAGGCATGATGAGGTTGCGGATTCGCACAGGACCCTCCGGGACTAAAAGGTGTGCGCCACATCGGCGCTCACCAATCCTTGACGGTTCCCCAAGAATCCCCGGCGACCACGATTACGTCAGGTAGCAAGTCGCACACCGAGGCGGACGCGCGGTACGTGCGTGCTGCGTGAGCCGGGCGCCCCGGCCCGGGTCCGAGGTGGTCGGGGTCGTACCGTCGAGCCCATGTCGCAGCCTTCGCCCGACGACGTCCTGACCGCCCTGCGGGACTTCACCAGCCGGACCGACGCGCTCGACCCCGACGCACCACCATGGGGTGAGATCGAAATACGCGCAGGCGATCAGTGGCTACGGCTGCCGATGCGTGCCCCGGTCGCCCGCGCGCTCGTGACGGCGCTGCGGGAGTACCACGATCCGCGCGAGCGGGGAAGTTGCAGCCACTGCGGCGGCCCGCGGCTCGACGACGATCTGGTGTGCCGGGACTGCGGCCGACCCAACGGCCTCTTCGGCCAGTTGGTCATGGAACGCCTGGCCAGACACACCGGCTCGGCGACAACCGACGGGCCGTGACGCGTCGCTGACGACCGGGCGCGGGTCGTGGCATGGACCCGGAGCCCGCCCACTCGCGTCAGCGCCGAAAGAGCAGGCGCAGGAACCGGTGCAGGTTGCCGCGGAACAGCAGCCGGCGCATATCGCTCGTGCGCGGCTCGTTGTAGATGATGAAGTCGTCGTACCGGTGGACCCCTCGCCGGCCGGCGGTCGACACGGCGGCGTCCCGGATCGCCGTCAGGTGGGCGGCGGACAGCTGTGGGGCGTGCTCGCGGGGCTGGTAGTCGGCGCCGATGGGATAGTCGCGGCCCGGCCGGTCGGTCATCTCGACGTGGCAGCCGAGGACGTGGGTCACCGGACGCGCGGCGGCGAACACGACCATGCGGTCGAGCGATGCGCGGAACGCCGGGAAATCGGCGGCGTAAAGGCGGCCCGGCAGCACCGTGTCACCGGTCAGCAGGATGCCGGTCCATCGGTCGTAGAGGGTGATCGACGACTCGTGGTGGCCCGGCGAAGCGAGCACGTCCAGCATCCGGCCGCCCAGATCGAACGTGACCTCGTGCTCCGGCCACCCGTCGCCGAACCCGAAGAACGCGCGGACCGCGTCGGTGTCGGTACCCACGACCGTGGTCGCGGGCCGGTCGGCGAACTGGACGTCGCCGGCCACGTGGTCGTGATGGGCGTGGGTGTGCGCCACGACCAGCTCGTATCCGGCGCGCGGATGCGCCGCGAGCCAGTCGTCGACCAGTTCGTCGACGGTGGCGCGGAGCGGGAAGGAGTCGGCGTCGGCGGTGGCGCCGGTGTCGAGCAACAGCGCCCGATCGTTGCCGAACAACAGGAAGAGGAACGGCGCCTCGTAGTTGACCGCCTTGCTCTGCCGCAGGATCACGGTGTGCTCGTCGTACCGGTGGACCTGGATCTTCGGCTCGGGGGCACGCCGGGCGGACCGCGTGCCGTGGATCCACGCCACGTCAAGGGATCCCGTGGTGGGCGCCGTGGTGATGAAGTCGATGCGGTCGTCAGTGGTCGATGTCATCGTCGTCCTCCGGGGCGAGATCGGCCATCGGTGTGGCCGCCATGAAGTACCGGACGCGGCGCTGTCCAGGTTGGAGCCGGTGACCGGCGGCCTCGGCCCGGGCGATGTAGGGCGCCAGCAGCTGCGTCCACTTGTCTTCGAGTTCGGCGGCGTCGGCGGCGGACATCGGGACCACGGCGGTCACGATGCCCGGCCCGTGCTGCCAGTCGGTGGGCTCGTCGTCGCGGCGGTCGGCGTGGTCCAGGATGGCGCGCACCTCCCGCTCGACGACCACGCGTTCGAGCTGTCGGGCGGCGACCTTGTCGCTGTCGCCGGTGACCCGCACCGTCGGGCTTGGGGTGGGGATCCGCCACACCCGCTCGCGGCGGTCGCCGCTGGGCTCGGCCTCCTCGACGAATCCGTACCGGGCGAGCTGGCGCAGGTGGAACGAGCAGTTCGCCTGGGGCACCTCGAGCATTCGGCCGCACCGGGCGGCGGTCGACGGGCCGATCGCTGCCAGCAGGTCGAGCAGGTCCAGGCGGAGCGGATGGGCCAGTGCCCTGATCGCCTTCGGCGCCCCGATCTCCATATCCCAAAGGTATTTTTGGAATACCGAGATGTCAAGAAACTCTTTGGCTTCTGCCCGCGCGGGCGGGCACCGCGCGGGCGCGGCCCAGATGTCCACCGCCTCCCTCGTCGACCCGCCCGCACGGGGACGAGCCCGGAGTTTCCACCGCCCGGCCGGGGGTAGGCACCGGGTATGCACGACACCCGACGACCGGCCGGTACGCCCGCGGCGGCACCGCTCCCCGCACCCCGCGGTGAGCTGTCGGAACACGTCCTCGCCGCGCTCACGGGCGAGCCCGGACACTCCCGGCCGGTACCACCGGTCCGTGCGGCCGATCCGTACGGCGAGGACCTCCACCTCACCCTGTACGCCTGCTACGAGCTGCACTACCGGTCGTTCGCCGGCGTCGACCCCCGGTGGGAGTGGGACCCCGGCCTGCTCGGGTTCCGCGCGTCGGCGGAGGCGGTGTTCCTGGCCGGCCTGCGGGCCGACACCCCGGGCGGCGACGACCCGGCGGGGGCGATCGACGAGTTGCTGGTCGAACCGGTCGACGCGGGCGGTGTGGCCCAGCGGCTGCGCGACCGGGGCAGCCGCGAGCAGATGCGGGAGTACATCGCGCACCGGTCGATCTACCACCTGAAGGAGGCCGATCCGCAGGCGTGGGTGATCCCCCGGCTGTCCGGACCGGCGAAGGCCGCGCTCGTCGCGGTCGAGTACGACGAGTACGGCGCCGGGCGCGGCGACCGCATGCACCAACGCCTGTTCGCCGACCTGATGACCGGCCTCGGCCTCGACGCCGGCTACCTCGCGTACCTCGACCGGGTCCCCGCGCCCATGCTCACCGTGGTGAACCTGATGTCGCTGCTGGGGCTGCACCGCGCCTGGCGCGGGGCGCTCGTCGGGCACTTCGCGGCGGCCGAGATCACCACCCCGCCGTCCGCGCGCCGGATGGCCGACGCCCTGCGCCGGCTCGGCGCGCCGGACGCCTGCGTGGAGTTCTACACCGAGCACGTCGAGGCCGACGCCGTACACGAGCAGGTCATGCGGCACGACGTGGTCGACGAGCTGATCCGCGCCGAGCCCGGCCTCGCCCCCGACGTCGCGTTCGGCGTCGAGGCCACCACGCTGGTCGAGGACCGCTTCGCGGATCACGTACTGCGGTCGTGGGACGACGGCCGCACCTCGCTGCGTACGCCGCTGGCCGCGGGCTGATCAGCGTTGGTAGCGGACCTCGACCTGACCGTCGCGTACCCGGGCGTCGAACGCCGGCTGCGGCGCGGTCGCGGGGCCGCCCGCAAGGTCGCCGTCCGCCAGGGCGAACCGGCTGCCGTGCCACGGGCAGGTCACGACGCCGTCCTCGACGGTCCCGTCGTGCAGCGGCCCGGACAGGTGACTGCACCGGTCGGACAGGGCATACACCTGCTCGCCGTCGCGGTAGAGGCAGACGGGCAGCCGGTCGGCCATGCGCGCCACGAGCCGGTGCTCCGGAAGCTCGTTCAGGTGCCCGACCCGTACCCAGTCCGTCGGCGCCAGGTACGGCACCGCCGCGGCGTGGTTGACCGCCGCGGCCTGCCGGTACACCAGATGACCACCGACGTAGGCCACCCCGCCGGCGACCGCGAAGCCGGCATACGACAGGGCCCGCGCGACACCGCGGCGGCCCCGGCCCCGCTGGACCAGCGATGCGGCGTACAGGCCGACGGCGAGCACGTTTCCGGCGGCGTGGACGAGCCCGACGCGTTGCTGCTCGGGCCGCAGCGCGGACCAGTCGGCCCAGCCGGCGGTGGCGGCCGGGACCGCGGCGGCGCAGCCGACGGCGACCAGCAGGTCGGCCGCACGGCGCTGGCCGGGTACCAGGTCCAGCACCGCGGCGCTGGTCCAGGCGCCCACCGGCAGCTGCACCAGCACCGGATGCACCGCGTGGCCGAACGGGACGCCGTGCAGCAGGTCCCGCAGCGCACGCCCGCGCAGCACGGTGGTGACCGCGGCGCGCACCGGCATCGCGATCCGATCCAGCACGGACGCCTCCGCCACCCGATCGAGCAGCCTCGCCACAGCCATACCCCGGTACTACACCGTCGCGGCGGCGACAAACCTCCGATCGGCCGGAAGCCCCGTAGCGGGTGACGCGGCGCGGTTCGCGGACCGGTCAGGCGGGTACGCATGGGTGGGAGAGATGCACATGGGCGAGATCGCCACGCTCGGGGTCGAGGAGGAGTTCCTCCTCGTCGACCGCCGTACGCGGCGCCCGGTCGCGGACGCCGGCCCGGTCCTGGCCGACGCGTCGGCCACCCGCGCCGAGCTCAAGCACGAGCTGCTGCTCAGCCAGGTCGAGGCGGCCAGCGCGGTGTGTACCGACGCCGAGGACCTGCGGTCCCAGCTCCGCCAGGCGCGTCGGGCGCTGGCCCGGTCCGCCCGTGGCCACGGCGACCGGCTCGTCTCGGTGGGCCTGCCGCCGCTACCGGGCGCGTCCCACACCGCGACCGGCGACCGTTTCGAGCGGATCGACCGCCGCTACGCCGGGATCGTCCGCGACTACCAGGCCTGCGGCTGCCACGTCCACGTCGGGGTACCCGACCGCGAGACGGCGGTCGCCGTCGTGGACCGGCTCGGCCGGTGGCTGCCGACCCTGCTGGCGCTGTCCGCGAACTCGCCGTACCACGAGGGTCGCGACACCGGGCACGCCAGCTGGCGCGCGGTGCTCCAGGCCCGGTTTCCCGGCTTCGGCGTGGCGCCCGTGTTCGGCTCGGCCGACCGGTACGACGCGGCCGTCGACCGTCTCGTGGACTGCGGTGTGCTCATCGACCGGCAGATGTCCTTCTGGCTCGCCCGGCCCTCCGAGCACCTGCCCACCGTCGAGGTCCGGGCCGCGGACGCGGCGGGCACCGTCGACGAGGCGGTCCTGCTCGCCGTGCTCGTCCGTGCGCTGGTACGGATGGCGCGACGGGACGCCGAGGCCGGCGTCCCCGCCGCGCACCTTCCGCCCGAGCTGGCGTCGGCCGCGGTCTGGGCCGCCGCGCGCCACGGCCTCGACGGCCCGGGGGTCGCTGCCGGGCGCGGCCGCAGCGTACCGGGTGCCCACCTGCTCACCGAGCTCGTCCGGTACGCCGGCCCGGCCCTGGCCGAGGCGGGCGACGGCGATGTCGCCGACGACGCCCTGGCCCGCCTGCTGCAAGCGGGCACCGGCGCCCGGCGCCTGCGGCAGGCGTCGCGGCGGCTCCGGCTCCCCGGCCTGGTCGACTGGCTCGCCACCCAAACGGTGGACGGCTGAGCCCGGCGGGTTTGTCCCGGGCGACCAGCGGTATTCCGCGACGGTGGTTACTTCGACTGCCCGGCGTGTACCGGGCGCAGCATGACACGTGGCTGCTGGCCCGGACGCTCGTGACCGAGAAGGCGCTGCCGGGCTCGCGCGTGTTGGACCTGTGCACCGGCAGCGGCGCGCTGGCGGTGGTCGCGGCGCTGCGCGGCGCGGCGCAGGTGACCGCCGTGGACATCTCGCCGCTGGCGGTACTGACGGCCCGCATGAACGCCGCCGCACGGCGGATACCGGTCCGCGTCGTGCGCGGCGACCTCGGTGCGCACGGTGCCGGGTACCACTTCGTGGTGGCCAACCCGCCGTACGTGCCGGCCGCCGGCGTACCGGGGGCGCGGCGCCGGGCGTGGGCGGCGGGGCCTGACGGCCGGTCCGTACTCGACCGGATCTGCGTCGCGACACCCGGCCTGCTCGGTCCCGGGGGCGTCCTGCTCCTGGTGCAGTCGACCCTGGCCGACGAACGACGCACCCTGGCCCGCCTGGCCGGGTCGGGCCTCGCGGCGACGGTGGTCGCCCGCCGACGGCTGCCGTTCGGACCGGTGCTGCGCCGGCAGCGGGGCTGGCTGCGGGAACAGGGACACGTCGGACCGGCGCAGCGGACCGAGGAACTGGTGGTGATCCGGGCCCATGCCTGAACAGTCGCCGGAACCCCGGACCGTACGCGTCGTCCCGAACGGCCCGGTCCTCGTGACCGGCCCGGTCGAAGTGATCCTGCCGGACGGTACGCGCGCCCGCTCGGACCGGTTCGTCGTCGCCCTCTGTACCTGCCGGCGCAGCCACCGGTACCCGTGGTGCGACACCAGCCATCGCCGGCGCGTCCGCCGCGACGAGGGCTGACCGGCGACGCCGGGACGTGCGCCACCCGATCGGGGCCGGGCCGGTTGACGCGCCGACAGCCGGGTACCCGACGCCCATGACCGACGACCGCACACCGCCCGCGCAACGGCAGCAGTACCCGGGGCGAACGGACGACATGGAGCCGGGACCGCACGACGAGATGCGCGGATACCGGGGACGAGGCCTGCTCGACGGGCGGCGCGCGCTGGTCACCGGCGGCGACTCCGGCATCGGCCGGGCCGTTGCCGTCGCGTTCGCGAAGGAGGGCGCCGACGTGGCCGTGGCGTACCTGTCGGAGGACGACGACGCGGAGCACACCCGGTCGCTCGTCACCGGCGAGGGGCGCCGCTGCCACCTGTTTCCGGGCGACCTCGGCGACGCCGCGCACTGCCGTCGGGTCGTCGACGACGCCGCGACCGCGCTCGACGGATTGGACGTGGTGGTGAACAACGCCGCCTTCCAGCAGCCGGTCGACGATCTCGCCGACCTCACCGACGACCAGTGGGCGCACACGTTCGACGTCAACATCCACTCGTACTTCTGGATCAGTCGCGCCGCACTCAGCCACCTGCCCGACGGCGCCGCCATCGTCAACACCTCGTCGGTCAACGGACTGCGTGGCAACCGAACCCTGATCGACTACTCGGCCACGAAGGGCGCGGTCATCGCCTTCACGTACGCGCTGGCGCAGTCGCTCACCGGCCGGCGGATCCGCGTCAACTGCGTGGCGCCCGGACCGGTGTGGACGCCGCTGATCCCCGCCACCCTGCCCGCGGACAAGGTCGAGAACTTCGGCGGTCAGGCACCGATGGGCCGTCCGGCGCAACCCGACGAGATCGCCCCGTCGTACGTGTTCTTCGCCAGCAACACCCTGTCCTCGTACTACACCGGCGAGGTGCTCGCACCCACGGGCGGCGAGACGCTGCCAGGCTGACCCGGGCGTAGCGCCGCGCCGATCGGTCGGCCAGCGGCAGCAGGCCGTCGGGCGCCACGATCTGCCCGGTCGGTGGCACGGAGGAGGGTTTGACCCGGCGTGTCGGGGAAGTCTGGTCGCATGATGGACAGACTGCGGGTGGCGACGTTGAACGTGTGGGGTGTGCGGGGTGACTGGCCGCGCCGGCGAGACGTGCTCCAGACCGGCTTCCGGGACGTCGCCGCCGACATCGTCGCCTTCCGGGAATCGATCGTCACCGACGAGTACGACCAGGTTCGCGAGGTGCTCGGCGACGGGTTCCATCTCGTGCACTCGGTCCGCCGTCAGGACGATGGGCAGGGCGTCTCACTCGCGAGCAGATGGCCGCACCGCGAGGTACACGAGCTCGACCTGGCGGCCGTCTCGGACCGCACCAGCGACTTCGCGTGCACCGCGCTGGCCGTCGTCGTCGACGCCCCCGATCCGGTGGGCCCGGTACTGGTCGTCAACCACTTCCCCGACTTCCAGCTGGACCACGAACGGGAACGCGAGTTGCAGGCGGTGGTCGTTGCGCGGTTCCTCGCCGGCCGCGACGAACGGCACGCGGTGGTGCTCGGCGACCTGGACGCGGAACCCGACGCTGCCGGTCGCCGACTGCCGGCGACTGTTCGACTCCCCGGTGGGCGGTGTGTGGGCCAGCGACCACTTCGGCCTCGTCGCCGATCTCGCGTACGACGGCGTCACCCGGGCGCCGCAACGATCCTGAGCGTGGGGGTGTCCGACGACAGCGAGTATGTCGACCACGTGAGGCGCCACGCCCGGGTCGGCTCGGCGACGCGGTGGCACCTGTCCCCCGGGTGTCGGGGCCCAGCCGGTCGCCCGGCCGGATGTCTGCGGCGTACCTGGCCGGCCAGCACGGAGTGCGCCACGGCGCCGCAACGCGTCAACGACACCCGGCCGTCGCGGCAGGTTCAGGTGCGTAGCTCGACGAGGTCGAACACGCGCATCCACCCTGGCGACGTCGCAGCGCACGTCAACGGGCGGTGCGGGTCGAGCCGCCGCTCCCGGAGCAGCACCGTGCAGTCGGGTTCGGCGAGCGTGACAAGCCAGCCGCCACCGCTGTCCGGTGTCACGGCCACGACGCGCAGCGCATCGGTACCGGTGGCTCCGGTGGCGGCACGCGCGTGGTGCTGTGCGGCCTGAGCCGCAGGTGGCAGCGACGAACGGCCACGCACCCACCGCGGCCCGATGATCCCGGCGCGGTAGTCCCGCACGGCCCGCACGGCGTCCGGAACGGGTACGTGGCCCAGGACGTAGCCGTGGGGCAGCAGGACCGTCACCGGCGCGAACCGGCAGCCGCCGACGTGGCTGCACTCCCAGGTACGTTCCGGGTCCGCGGCAGCCAGCGCCGCGGCCAGTAGCCGCCCACGCACCGCGCAGCACGGGTCATGTCTGCCGTGCGCGCAGACCAGATGCAGCGGACCGTGGACTGCCTCACCCGCCGCGGTCGCGGCGGCCGCCAGCTCGGCGTCGGCGACGAACTCGCCGCCGCGGATCGACTCGTACCCCTGCCGCGAGTCCACCCGAAACCAGCGGCGTGCCGGTGTGGCCGGGGATCGTCGTCCCGGCCGGCGCACGAGTACCACTCGCGCGTGCTCGGCGTCCGCCCACTCGGACAGCGCGGCGACCGCGCGGGGATCGAGCCCGGACTGGGTGAGCGCGATCCGGCCCCACGGGCCGCGATGCTCGATCAGCAACCAGCGCTCCGCCGGCGGCGCGGAGCCCTCAAGGGGGTCGCCCGCCGCCTGAGCGACGTACGAGCAGCGCGGCCAGCTCTGCATCGTCCGCGTCACGGCCCGGTCGCCGCGACCACCACGCCCTCCCGCAGCAACCGGTGGACCAACACCACCTGGTCGGACTCGTCGAGGCCCGGCAGTTTGCCGACGGTCGTCACGCCGTCGTCGAGCAGCGCGCGCAGCGCCGCGGCCGTTGCGGCCGGAAGCGTGATCTGCCGGTCCGGTAGCTCCAGGACGATGTGCTCGTCTCCTTCGACGAGCCGGTGGCGCAGGCCGGTACGCCGCCGTACCGCGTCACCGACGGACAGTCGTCGGGCGAACGCGGCGCCCGCCACGGGGCGTACCGGCTCGGGCCGCCCGCCTGACCAGACCCGGTCACGAACCTGGCCCGCGACCGCCTCGGCCGGAACGTCGCGTACCGCGTCGGCCAGTGCCGCGCGCACCGCGTCCAGGTGCGGCGCCAGCTGCTCGGGATCGGCGGCGTCGATGCCCAGCGGCAGCGACCCACGCAACCGGGGATCCCGCGCGACGAGCGCGGTCAACGCCTCGACGAGTGCGAACCGGGTCAGGACGTGCACTCCGATCGTCAGGTGCGCGGACACGTCGCCCAGTGCCGTGGCGGCGTGCAGCCAGCCGCGCGGCAGGTACAGCGCATCGCCGGGCGCCAGCACGGTCTCGATCCGCGGCGCGTCGTCGTCGACCCGAACGGCCACGGCCCGGGCATGGTCGTGCCAGGGCTGGCTGCGCAGCGGATCGGCGTGCACGGGTGTGTGCACGGTCCAGTGCTTCCGGCCGGCCAGCTGGAGCACGAACACGTCGTGCACGTCGTAGTGCGCCGCGAACCCGCGTGAGGACGGCGGTGTCACGTAGGCGTTGGCCTGCACGGGATGGCCGAGCTCCTCGGCGAGCACGGTCGCGAACCGGATGACGCCGGGCCAGGTGCGGTGCAGCGCCTGCAACACCACCGTTGCCCCGTCGGCGAAGAGCGCGGAGACCGCGTCGTCGCGTACCTGATCGCCGATCTCGGCGCCCACCCCGGCAGGGCCGACGAACGAGGCCGAGTCGATCACCGCGCCGTCGCGAGCAAGCCGAACGAACGGCGTACGCAGGCCGCGGCACGACAACAGCTCGTCGACACCGTCGAGATCGAGCAGGTCCGCGAACGCGCCGGGGTCGGCGCCGCGTACGAGCAGCGGCTCACGGCCCCAGTGCCGCTGCGCGAACGTATCGACGTCCGACCCGACGACACGGGTGAGCGCCCCGACCGACGCCGCGCCGGCCACCGGACGGCCCGCTGGAGGCCGCCCGGCACCCGGCAACGCCGTCGACTCACACGGCACCCGAGTCGGCTCCACCGTCCGCGCCACCGTCCTGCTGACCCGGCGTACCGCCGGCACCGGAATCCGCCGGCCCCTCGGCACCACCATCGGCGCCACCGTCCTGCTGGCCCGGCGTACCGCCGCCGGCGCCCGAGTCCGCCGGCCCCTCGGCACCCGAGTCGGCACCACCGTCTGCGCCACCGTCATGCTGACCCGGCGTACCGCCCGCGCCCGAATCCGCGGGCCCCTCGGCACCGCCACCGGTCGTCGTACTCATGTCCTCGTCGTCAAGCGCCACTGAAACCCCCCATCACGGCCACCAGAGCGGTGGCTGCCGAGCACTACCCCGTCGAGCCCGGCCCCGCCAGCGCTCGTCGGCTCATCGAGACGGCGCCGAACCGCGTCCCCGGCCGGGACGTGCGACCGGACCCGGCCGTACGCTCAGGCGCTCCGCAGAGACCGTCCATCGGCGGCCCGCGTGCACCGCCTCCCCAGCGCCAACGTACCCCGGGACATCGCACCGTCTGGCCGATACAGGCGTTCCGGCACCTCGCACCTCGGCGCCACCACCGGCCGACACCGCGGGCTACCTCAACGGCCCGGGCGGCTCGACCATCGGGCAACCGGAGGCCTGTCCAAGAACGTTCGCGCGCACGGGTCGGCTGCGACCGTCGCGCGTACCCAAGCAGCGCCACGCTGATCGGGCGAGGCACCTCCCTGCGGCGGGCTCGCCTGATCGTGTCGTCGGCGACGTCCTGGAAGAGCAGGCGCCCGCCCGGACGGTTTCGGCATCCTCCGCGTATCCCACCGTGGTGACAGCACCTGCCAGTCGCCGCCGGAGGTCTCCGTCAGGCGGCCCGCCTCGTCACGCTCCTCGCCGTGCGTACGCATGCGGCGAGATCCGCTCTGCCTCGATCGGTGGTCTGGAGGATCAGGCCGGCTTGCGGCCCCATACGGTGATCATCGGTGCGAGCGTGAGGTCCAGGCCGCCGTGCGCAAGGTTCGCGAGATGGGTCTCGATCTCCTCGGGCGTCGCCAGTTCCGCGGCCAGGAGCTGGTCGCGCACGTGCTGGACCGTGGCCGCCTCCAGGACCGCGCACGTGCGTGACGCGATGGGGAAATACGCCTCGGCGGCAACGTCCGTCAGGTCTGACGCACGCAGCAGCCGGGGCAGCGTGCGACCGTACGCCAGGTCCGCCCCGCGCTCGGCCATCAGCGTTCGGATCCGGGCGCGCAGCCGGTTCGCCAGCGCCTCGTCGGGGCCGCGTTCGTCTGGGCAGGCGAGTGGCTGCAGGGCCGGGTCCGCGTCCTCGATCACCAGCCATCCGCCCGGCCTCAACGCGTCGACCATGACTCGCATCGCGGCCGCGCGATCCTTCAGATGGACCAGGACCAGCCGGGCGTGCACCAGGTCGAACATCTCCGCGGGCGGAGGGTCGCGGATCACGTCGTGCCGGCGTACCTCGATCGCGCCGCCGGCCGCCGGCTCAGCCCACGACACGTCGATGTCCGTGGCCAGCACCCGGCCGCCGGTCCCCACGCGCTCCGCCAGGCCACGCGGCACCGAGGCCCCACCGGCACCGACCTCCCAGCACCGCCATCCTTGACCGAGTCCCAGGTCGTCGAGGTGACGAAAGGTCCACGGGTCGAACAGCTCGGCGAGCGCCACGAACCGTTCGCCGGCCTCCGGGCGACGGTTGTCGAGCAGATAGCGGTTCACCGCACCAGTATGGCCCGGTCGACGTCGTGCAGGCGCCAGGCGGCCCTTGGCAAGCCGTGCGATCAGGTGCCGTCGTACCTGGTCGACGGCCGGCCGCCGACGACGGCAACCTGCCTCGTCGGACGAGACAGCGGCGCCCGGCGCGACGGCCCCGACTCGTACCCCAGCCCTGCGCCGGGCCGACAGCCCGTAGTAGAGCCCGCACTGTCGCGCTGGATCAGATCGGCTGAGGGGCCGACGACTCGCCCTGGTCGTTGGCGGGCGCTCCGCCCATCATCCGCAGCATCCGCACGCCGCCGGTACGCAGGAACCGGATGACCAGCACCCGGCGACCACCATCGCGACGTAGAACGTGGCGGCGAGGAACGCGGCCATCCGTATCCCGTAGTACCTGCGGTAGATGTTGAGGATCGGCAGGATCAGCAGGTCGGCGAAGATGAACGACACGACGCCGCCGAAGCTGATCCCTCCGTTCCACAACACCACCGCCAGCGGCACGTTGCCGATGGAGCAGACGAATCTGACGACGGCCACCAGCGGGCCGACCAGTGGGCCCCACGGTGTGGCGGCGAGCGGGTGACCGGTGAAGAAGAACGTCTGCCAGAACGAGTCCGGCACCCAGGCGGCGACCGCACGGCGACCAGCAGGCCGACCACGAGGTCACGGACGATGGCGGCCCATTCCATGACGAACACGTGCGCCACGGCGGTGAGTCCCGCGGCGGAGGCCAGTCGCCGGGTGAACGAACCGCCGCGCTGAATCCACATGTCCATCGCGGCATGCCCCTCCATGGCACCGGACAGGCCCCGCTCGCGTAGGAGCAGGACGAGGAAGCCATGCCCAGACCGGACGAGACCGCGAGGGTGCGGGGCCGGGCGTCACCCACCAGCCGCACGACAGTGGAGCGGCGTACCACCGCCTGGACGACCCCGGACAACCCGAACCCGAGGATCAGCGCCAGGTGATCTGCCAGGTCATCGACCCCGTGATCGACAAGGCGTGCAGCACGGCGTGGGCGACGCTCACAGCCCTCACCCCCACCGGGTCGAATCCCCCAGTGGCAACTGTTTCGGGGTTTGAGCGTACGCGTCACGGAGGCGGATCCGGCTGATCACACGAGTACCGGCGGCGGCTGCGTGACAAGGTTTCCTCGTCCTTGTGGTCACGCGCGCAGCGACTGCGGAAGTCCGAA
This sequence comes from Actinocatenispora sp., assembly GCA_036503555.1. GTDB lineage: Bacteria > Actinomycetota > Actinomycetes > Mycobacteriales > Micromonosporaceae > Actinocatenispora. The sequence continues at coordinate 8,808 of DASXWQ010000051.1, read as the reverse complement.
CATCGCGAGCAGTGAGTTGTCGTGGAAACGGGTCACGGCGGAGACCTGGTCGCCACTGAGGGCCAGCAGGAGCAGTCCGTGCGCGTGCAGGATCGGCGTCCGCGGGTCCCGCCGGTACGCCCCGAACGCGGGCTGGCCATTGGCGCGGGTCGGGATCAGCGTGTACCGGGCACCATCGCCGAAGGCGGCGGTGGCGAGAAAGTCTCCGATGGCGGCCCGGCCCTGGTATTCCCATGGCAGTGGCGGCATGGTCAGCCACGCGTCGTTGGTCAGCGTCGCCACGATGGCCGCAATGTCGCCCGCCTCGAACGCGTGCAGGAACGCTTCCACGATCCGGCGTTCCTGTGGCGAGTCCGGTAGCGGGGTGCGTTCCCTGTCCGGGTCCGGCAGCTGCTCCGCCAGCGTGACCCGCGCTCGTTTCAGTGCGCTTTCCACCGCGTTTCCGGTCGTGTCGAGCATGGCAGCCACCTCGGCGGCCCGAAAGCCGAGCACGTCCCGCAGTACCAGCACGGCGCGTTGCCTCGGCGGCAGCTCCTGCAACACCGTCAGGAACGCCAGGGACACGGACTCTCTGAGCTCGTACCGAGCTTCCGGCCCGGGTGTGGCGTCGGCGATCTCATCGAGCAGCAGGTCGGGGTAGGGCTGTAGCCAGCTCGGTTCCGCTCGACGGCGTGAGGGCTCGGGCAACGGAACCTCCGGTCGGCGGGCCGCATCCGCGTGCGGACGACGACCGGTTGCCCGCAGCGCGTTCAGACACCTGTTGGTGGCAATCCGGTAGAGCCACGCCCGCATGGATGCCCGCTCCTGGTACCCGCCGATTCCGCGCCATGCCGCCAGCAACGTCTCCTGAAGCACATCCTCGGCGTCCTGCACCGACCCGAGGATGCGATAGCAGTGCACCTGCAACTCGCGCCGGTAAGGCTCGACAAGCTCGCGGAACGCCTGACCGTCCCCGCTCCGCGCCAGTGCCAGCAGGTGCCTGTCCACGCGCGGAGCGCGGGCCGCGGCACCGGTCCCGTCAGTCTGCGGACCCTCTCTCACATCGGCTCCTTCCCTGGCAACCGGTCTCGTCATACAGACACCGCCGGTGCCAAGAAATGGTCGGCCCGACCCGTACGTGTGGCGACGCGCACCACCGTGGGGTGCCGATGTCCGTACCTGCCGAGCAGGGAACCGCCCACTTTCCGCCACCAACGGTGTCCAGTCATTCCGAGGCGTGCTGCCTGACCGATGACGTCATCTTCTGACCTGGAGGACATCCATGACCACTGACACGGCGGAGCTCAAGGCACAGGCCGACCGGCTCCGGGAGCTGCATCGCGGCGAGCTGCTCGTACTGCCCAACGTGTGGGACGCGGCCAGCGCCGCGGTCGTGGCCGACGCGGGCTTCCCCGCGGTCGCCACCGCCAGCGCGGCCGTCTCGGCGATGCTCGGGTACCAGGACGGTGAGGGCGCACCGTGGCGGGAGATGTTCGCCGCGGCCGGGCGGGTCGCCCGGGCGGTGTCGGTGCCGGTCACGGTGGACGCGGAGGCGGGGTACGGCATGCGACCCGACGAACTGGTGGACCGGCTGCTGGACATCGGCGCGGTCGGCTGCAACCTGGAAGACACCGACCACCGCGCGGGCGGCCTCGTGGACGCCGACGCCCACGCCGCATGGCTGGCGAACATCCGCGTCGCGGCCGACGAGGCCGGCGTCCCGATCGTCGTCAACGCCCGCGTGGACACCTTCCTGCCCACCAGCGGGGTTGCCGGGCCGGACCGGATCGCGGAGACGATACGACGGGGCCGGCTCTACCGGGAGGCCGGCGCCGACTGCGTCTACCCGATCGGTGTGGGCGACCGAGGCGACCTCGCCACGCTCGTAGCCGGGCTGGCTGGCCCGGTCAACGGCAACACCGGCGCGCATCTGGACCTGACCGCGCTGCGGGAGCTGGGCGTCGCGCGCGTGTCCTACGGGCCTCGCTACTACCGCGCGGCTATGGCAGGTCTGGCAACGACCGTACGCGAGCTGCTCACCTGACAAACACAGCCATCCGACAGAATCAGCATCGGGGCGAGGCCCTCGCAGAGGGCCGCCTGGACGGCGGCCTTCGTGTCGCGGTCCTGCGCATCCGGCTCCCCCGGGTGGAGGTTCACCATGACCGTCGCCTGCCGTCGATCGTCGCGCCGCCCGGTGCCTGGTACCCGAGGATGCCGCCGTCACGCCCCGAGTACCGGCCGCCGCACGGAAGCGGGTCGCTCTGCAGGCCGAGGCCGTAGGCACTGCCGTCGGGGCTGCCGGTCGGCCGGGTCCGCATCATCTCCCGCAGGTGGGCCGGGCGCAGCAGCCAACCGCCCACGAGCGACCCAAGGAACCGGTCGAGATCGCTGGCGCTGGAGATCATCGAGCCCGACGCGCCCGCGACCGAGGGATTGATGGCGGTGAGGTCCGTGAGCGGCACCTCCTGGTCGAGCCGCGCGTACCCGCGCGGATGCGGTCCGGGGATCCCCGCGGCGTCAGTCGGCACGTACGTCTGGTGCAGCCCGAGCGGTTCGATGACTGGCGGACGGTGATCGCCCGGCCGTCGTTGCCGTGTCCACGAACGACGCCGGGCAGGTAGCGCTCCACGGGTGCGTCCAGGACGACACGGCGCCCCCGCACGAGCTGGAGCACGGTCGTTGCCACGAACATCTTGGTCATGCTGCCGATCCGGAAGCTGCTGTCGCCGCGCATCGGCGCGCGGGGGGCACGTCCGCAACGCCGCCAGCCAGCGCAGTGTCGCCGCGCCGGTCGCGTACCCGGATCAGGGCTCCCGGCCTGCCGTCGACGGTGGCCAGCCGATGCACGACCTCCTGCAGCCGTTCGTGCTCCGGGCTGCCGGTGGACGCCGCCGCGGCCGATCCGGTCGCGAGCGCGCCCGCAACTGCCCGGACGAGGACGCCGCTCAACGCGCGCCGATGCGTGATCGCGTCTGCTCCTTCGATCGCGAGAACCGTCACGCTAGCGATCACGACGGTCGACCCGCGCCACTCCGGGAGGGCCACCGGCCGCCTCACCCCACGGGTGTACACGACCAGTCCACGTCACTCGCGGGAGCCGCGATCGCCTCGCCCACCACGAGCCGTGTACCGCTGAGGCCGCGGTCCTGCCACGGCGCATGTGCCCTGGCCCCGGCATCGGGCATTGCCTGTCCCGCCCTCTTGATGCTTCGGTATCCGACACAGTAGCCTCCATGTCAGACGGTTCGATTTCCGAAGCACCCGGAGGGGCTTCGGGCGGCGATTGCGCACCGGGTTGGGTGACCGAACCGGCTCGGCATCGAGCTGCCGATGACTCAGGGCGTTGTGGACGCTCGCCGCTGAACGGGGGTTGTCATGCACAAGCTGGTGGTCCTGTATCCCGAGCCCACCGATCCCGACCACTTCCGCGACTACTACGTGACCAAACACCTCCCGCTGGTCACGCGTTGGCCTGGCCTGATCGCCTGGCGCTACAGCTTCGACGTGACAGCGACGCAGGGGCAGACGCCCTACTTCGCGGTGTTCGAAGCCGAGTTCGCCGACGCGGCGGCAATGACCGCTGCGAGGACGTCGCCGCAGGGCCAGCAGGTGTCCGCCGATGTTGCCAACTACGCCACCGGCGGCGTCGTCGTCATCCACTATCCGGTGCAGGACGGCACCGGCTGAGCAGGGCACCCAGCTGACCGCCGGGCGCGCGGTCATCGGCAGATCCGGTAGCCGTCTGACAACTGGTTGGATCCCAGCGGTCGGATCCCGCGGGGCAGTTGCTGGTCGATCAGCGTGGCTGGGGCGGACTTCGGGCGGCACCTCACCTCACCCCGTCGCCATCACCGTCCGTCACCGATTCGCCGGCCGAGACGATGACAACCTTGCGAACTTGGATGTGGCCGCAACAAACGCTTACTGGAAGCGGCCACCAGACAGGAAGCGCCGTGCTCCCCGGATCCGCTCCCCAACAACGACACCGGCCCGCTACCAAGATCTGGTAGCGGGCCGGTGACCTGCAAAAACAACTGGTGCGCGGTACAGGGATTGAACCTGTGACCTCTTCCGTGTCAGGGAAGCGCTCTCCCGCTGAGCTAACCGCGCGAGGTGGGAGCGGGAATCGAACCCGCGTACAGGGCTTTGCAGGCCCTTGCCTAAGCCACTCGGCCACCCCACCGGGTGTCCCCGGCGAGCCGGAGATGAGGGACGTCGAACGCCACGCGGGCGCCGCATCCGAGCGGACGACGGGATTCGAACCCGCGACCCTCACCTTGGCAAGGTGATGCGCTACCAGCTGCGCTACGTCCGCATGTCGCCGGTGAATCTCCCCCGGCGGCGAGTGAAACTGTAGCCGATCGCGCGGGGAGGGCCAAACGCGGGGTCGTGGTGCCGGGTCACCCATTCGCCGGGGTCGATGAGGCGGTTCGGGCAGGCGAATCGGACAGGTCGGCGCACCCGCGGAGCCCTTCGACGGTACCCGTGACCCGCCGCGCGGTGGCACCCGTCACCGGGATCGGCTGCCCGGTGGTACGGGAGATCTCGGCGGGAAGGAAGCGGGTGCCGGTGAGGCGGTGGCCGGTGAAGGTGAGCCGCAGTACGCCGGTGTCGTTGCTGAACGCGTCGTTGCGCCACCACAGGAAGTTGCCGAGCCCGTAGCCGACGTATGTGTGGCCGAGGTATCCGGCGCCGAGCAGCAGGTGGGCGTGTGTGCCGATCACCGCGTCGGCGCCGGCGTCGGCCATGGCCCGCGCGAACTGCCGCTGTTCGTCGATCGGGCAGTGGTTGCCTTCCTGGCCCCAGTGCGGGTAGACGAGGACGATGTCGGCGTCGCGGCGGGCCTGGCGTACGGCGGCGACGGCGCGGTCGACGTCGAACGTCTCGGCGATCCCGGGCCGGTCTGCGGTGGCGCGCCACGAGTCGGCCAGTTCGGTGATCTGGCTGAAGGCCAGGAACGCGACCCGGATCCCGTGTACCCGCGCGATCCACGGCCGGTACGCCTCCGCCTCGTCGCGGCCGGCCCCGATCACCGGTACGCCGGCGGTGCGGGCGTTGGCGAGGGTGTCGGTGAGGCCGGTGCGGCCGTAGTCGAGCGCGTGGTTGTTGGCGGCGGTGACCACGTCGACGCCGGCGGCCCGGACGGCCTGGAACGCCGACGGCGGCGCGCGGAAGTGGAACTGTTTGGGTTCGGGCGTACCGCGGGTGGTGACGGCGGTTTCCAGGTTGACGATGGACAGATCCGCGGCGGACAGCTCGCGGGCGACCGGCCCGAACGCGGTGTCGGGGTCCTTCAGCAGCCCGGCCGTACGCCCGGCGAAGTGCACGTCGCCGGCGAAGTCCACGGTGATCGTGGGCGGACCGGTCGGCGACGGGCTGGTGGTGCGGCTCGGCGCCGGATCGGATGCCGGGTGTTTCGGCGGCGCCGAGCACGCGGCGAGGGCCGCGGCGAGCAGCCCGACCAGCAGGTACCGGGCGATTCGCGTCATCGGCACAGCGTACGGGCGAGGTGGCGGGACGGGGTCGCGGATCGCTCAGGGTGCGAGCCGGCCGAGCATCCGGGCGTAGTAGGTGACGTTCGCGACGTGGTGGACGACCTGGCGCAGCGTCCAGGCGTCGGACGGCGCGTCGAGGACGTCGTCGCCGAGGCCGGCGAGCCGGGACCGGTAGCAGAGGGCGAGGCGGCTCAACCGGCTGGTCGCCTCGTCGAGGTCGGCCTCGGTGAAGCGGGCGGTGTCGCTGTCGAGGGTCAGCCGCCGGCCGTGCCACAGGTCCGGCAGCGTCGGTACGCCCGCGAGCCGGCACTCGATCTCGGTGAGGTGGTCGATCAGGTGGTCGGTGACCCGGCGCAGCGCCTTGTGCGGCGTCCAGGCGTTGCCCTCGGCGTACGCGGGGCGGCCGTCCCAGGCGAGCCACGTCTCGGCGGTCGCGAGTACCTCCTCGACGGCGGCGGGGATGAGCTCGGTGACGTCGCGGTCGTCGGTGTCGGGTACGTGGCCGTCGTCGGGTTCGTCGTTCAGGTAGCGGGTCATGGCGGCGACGCTAGGTGCCGGGTACTTCGGTGCCGGCCGAAACGTGCCCGCGTTAGCGTCGGGGCATGACCGCAGCATCTGTTCCGTCCTCATCCCGGCCCGGGGGGCCGGACGTCGAGCGGCCGGTCGAGGTGGACACCGCGGCGGCCGCGCGGCTGATCGGCGAGCCGGCCCGGGCGGCCATGCTCGACGCGCTGCTCGCCGGCAAGGCGCTCGCCGCCGGGGAGCTGGCGCGGATCGCGGGCGTGTCGGCCGCGACGGCGAGCGAACACCTGAGCCGGCTGCGCGAGGGTGGCCTGATCGAGGTGATCGCCAACGGCCGGCACCGGTACCACCGGCTCGCGTCGCCGGACGTCGCGCACGCGCTGGAGGCGTTGGCGCTGATCAGCCCGCCCCGGCCGGTACGCACGCTGCGCCAGTCCCGGTCGAACCGGGCGCTCGCCGTCGCCCGTACCTGCTACGACCATCTGGCGGGGCGGGTCGGTGTCGCGGTGCACGACGCGCTCGTGGGGCGCGACGCGATCCGTGCCGGCACCGACGGGTACCTGGTGACCGACCCCGGCGCCGAGCTGCTGGCCGGGTTGGGCGTCGACGTGGCGCGGGCCCGGGGTGCCCGGCGTACGTTCGCCCGGCCGTGCCTGGACTTCACCGAACGCCGTACCCACCTGGCGGGTGCGCTCGGCGCCGCGATCTGCGACCGCTTCCTCGTCCAGGGCTGGCTGGTACGCCGGGGCGCCGGCCAGCGCGGTCTGCGCGTCACCGACGGCGGCCGGCGCATCCTCACCGACGCCCTCGGCATCGACCCCGACGCGTACGCCCCGGACGGTGCCTGAGACTGAGCTACTCCGGGCGGGGTGTGGGGCCGAGGAGGCGTCCGACGGCGGTGTCGACGTCGAGGTAGCGACTCTCCTCGCCGGTCGGTACGGCGGCGAAGGTGCGGCGCAGGAACCGGACCAGGATCGAGCGCGGCACCTCGAACAGGGCGTTCCCGTCCGGTGAGGACAGCGCGAGCGCGACGACCTCGCCGTGCGGCGTCGACCAGGGCCACACCCGTACGTCGCCGATGCCGGTGGCCTCGTTGAGCCCCGAGACGAGCAGGTCGCGCGCGAACGACCAGCCCACCGGGTCACCGCTGCCGCCGTCGGGATGGAACAGCACGTGCACCGCGTACGGGTCCGCCGGGTCGTAGCGCAGGCTGGACCGTACCGGGAGCGTCACCGAGTCAGGCGCGACAAGCTGCAGTGAGGCTTCGACTTCGACGGTAGTCGGATGCATCGGCGTCTCCTGGCCTGCTCGGCGGAACAAGAGGCGTCCCGCGCTGGTCACCAACGGGGCCGCCCGCCGGCGGTCCAACGCGCCGACGACCGGTCCCGATCAACGTCTTACGTTCAGGTGATACCCCGTCCGGGGCCACCGCATACGTGGGTTCGCAACAACCTCCACAAGGTCGGGGGACGGCTCACCACACGAGGGACAAAACACCCGCGGAACAGGGCGTCGAGGGCTTCCCGGGTACCGTTGGCCGGGACGGTACGACCGATGACGGGAGCGGTGTGCAGCCATCCGACGACCAGTCCCGCATCCACGTGCTGGACCGGATCCGGGCCCGACCGGGCGGCCGCATCGCGCTCAAGACCGGCACCGGCATCCTCGGCGCCACCCTGGTCGCCGTCGGCCTCGTGCTGGTACCCCTGCCCGGCCCCGGCTGGCTCATCGTGATCGCCGGCCTCGCCGTCCTCGCCGTCGAGTACGCCTGGGCCCGGCACCTGCTCCGCTTCACCCGGCGCCAGCTGTCCCGGTGGACGCAGTGGCTGCTGCGCCGGCCCTGGCCGATCCGGCTGCTCGTCGGCGCCGCCGGGCTGGTACTCGTCTCGACGGTGGTGTGGACCTCGGTGCGACTGAGCCTCGGCATCGACCTCGCCGCCACCGCCTGGGAGCATCTCGGCACCTGACCCACCCTCGGTGCCGGCCGGGACCGTCGGGTACAGTTCACACGTCCCGGGCGATTAGCTCAGCGGGAGAGCACTCGCCTCACACGCGAGGGGTCACTGGTTCGATCCCAGTATCGCCCACCCAGATCAGTCGAAACGCCCTGCCAGAGCAGGGCGTTTTCTTGTGTCCGCGGTCAGTCCGTCGCGGTGCGGGCGCTGAGACGTTCGTGGCGTTGGCGGGCGGCCTGCGGGGTGCCGAGGCCGAGGCCGAACGCGATGTCCTGCCAGGTCATGCCGCGGCCCCGGGCCATGTCGATGAGGCCGGTCTCCACCTCGTCCAGCTCCGCGCGGGCCTGCGGTACGAGGGTGAGAGCGGCCGTGATGTCGGCGCGGTCGACGTCGGGCTCGTCCGCGTCCCGCTCGGCCGCGCCGCCCAGCAGGAACGTGACGAGCCGGACCGCCTCGTGCGGCGCGAGCACCGAGGGGTGCGCCTGCCGCTGTCGCTGGGCGTCGGTCGCGGCGTGCCGCTCGGCGATGCGGAATAGTGCGGCGGCGACGCGGTGCGCGCGCACCTCGTCGGGGTGCGTGGGTACGAACGGGTCGGAGGACATGTCCCGAGGATGCCCCGGCGTACGCGACGTTGTCAACAGATTGATGTGAACGACTTGTTCAAGCGAAGTCAGGCGGAGTGCGGGAGCTCGACGATCGTCGGGGTGACCCGGTCCAGGACGACCTCGCGGGTGACGACCACCCGAGCCACGTCCAACCGCGACGGGATCTCATACATCACCGGCTGCAGGACCTCTTCCATGATCGCCCGCAACCCCCGCGCCCCGGTCCCCCGCAAAATCGCCTGATCCGCG
>DASXWQ010000050.1:0-31187 GCA_036503555.1 Actinocatenispora sp. | reverse complement strand
CGGTGTCCACAGTGGACACCGAGCGGCCGAGCGGCCGGGTCAGCGGCCGGCCATCACCTGGGCAACGTACTGGTCGACCTGGCCGGGATGGTAGCCGCGCATGACCAGCGTGAACGTCGGCGGCCCGGTCACGCCGGACCGCACCTGCGCCACCCAGGCGTCCACCTCGCGGCGCTGGTAGCCGCGCATCACCACGTCGAACCGCGGTGCCTCGTTCGTCATCGGGCCCACCTCCGGCCCGGCATCGTACGTGGGGCGCGCACGCTCACCGTTCGGGCCGGCGGCCGAGGATCCGGGTCAACAGCCGGGTCGCGGCGGCCTCGTCGCCGGCGAAGAACGCCGCGTCGACCGCCTCGACGGCGCCGACCGCCCGCCGGGCGAGCGTCGTACCGGCGGGGGTGAGGTGCAGCCGGCGTGCCCGGGTGTCCGCCGGGTCGACCTCGCGGACGAGCAGGCCCTTGGCCTCCAGCCGGCGGAGCACCTGCGAGGTCATCTTGATGTCGGTGCCGGCCTGCCGTGCCAACCCGAGCTGGTTGGGCGCGTCGCCGTGCTCGCCCATCGACCAGGCGCAGGCCAGCAGGACGAACTGCACATGGGTCAGCTCGTACGGGGCGAGCGCGGCGGTGACCGCGCGCTGCCAGTCGAGCGTGAGCCGCCACAGCAGGTACCCGGGGCTGTCGGCGGGGCCGTCCGGGTAGCGGGTCATGCCTCGGCCCGGGCGAGCAGTGCCGCCATGGCGTCCGGGAAGTCCTCCGTGATCTGCGGGCCGAGCCGCGGCCCGAGCGTGTCGGCGGCGGGTCCCGTGATCTCCAGCCGGTGCACGACCCGGGTACCGCCGGCGGGGAGCGGGTGCAGCGCGTGCCGGAACCGCAGCGTCACGCCGCCGAACTCGGTCTCGTCGGCGTACGCCTGGTTCTCGCTCACCTCGACGATCGTCGAGGTGATGGGGTCCTGGCCGATCGGCGTCATGACGACGGTCGAGCCGACGGCGAGCGGGCCGCGGAGGCGCACCGAGGCCATGGAGGTGTCCCAGTCGGCCCAGCGGTCGAGGTCGCGCAGGATCCGCCAGACGGCCGCCGGCGCCGCTGCCGTCTCGCCGACGTGTTCGTGTGCCCACATGCCCGGTCTCCAGTCTTCGAACAGATAATCTACGCGCAGACTAAATCGCCGGATGCCGTTCGGGCAAGCGTCGCAGCGGTTCGCTACGCGCTGATACCGTTACGTCCCGCCGAGGTCGGGAGGGGCACGATGGGCACGATACGGCTGGAACTGGACGCGGGACCGGTGCGTCCGGCCGAGCTGGACCGGGCCTGCGGCGACCTCGCCGACGACCTCCGCCGGGTACGCCACGTCGCGGTGACCCGCGCCCCCGGCACCGCGGTCGACGGGGCCAAGTCCCCGCTCGCCGACAGCCTCGACACCCTGCTGCTGACCGGTACGTTCTCGGTCGCGGTGGTGCGGGCGGTCCGGGACGTGCTGCTGGCGTACCTGAAGCGCGGGCAGGCGCGGTCGGTGACGGTGGAGCGCGGCGGCGCCCGGATGGTGGTGACCGTCGCGAGCGACGAGGAGGTCGCCGCGGTGACCAGCCAGCTCGACGCGATCCTCGGCGCCGACGCCCCCGAGTAGCCGATGGGACGGCGGCTGGCGGTCGTGATCGCCAACGACAGCTACCGGGACGCCCGGCTGCCCCGCCTGCACGCGCCCACGCACGAGGCGCGGGAGCTGCGTGACCTGCTGCGCGATCCGGAGGTCGGCGCGTTCGAGCCGGCCGAGCTGCACGTCAACGAGTCCAAGGCGGAGATCGAGCAGGCCCTGGAGCAGACGTTCCGCGCCGCCGGTCCCGGTGACCTGGTGCTGCTCTACTTCTCCGGCCACGGCGTACGCAGCGGCCGGCGGCGTCGTCTGCACCTCGCGGTCAGCAACACCGACCTGGACCTGCTCGCCGCCACGTCGATCTCCGCGACGTTCGTCAAGGAGCTGATCGCGGAGTCCGCCGCGGACAGCACGGTACTCCTGTTGGACTGCTGCTACAGCGGCGCGTTCACCGACGGCGCGCAGCTCGACAAGTCGCAGCCCGCGCTGGACCTCGGCGACGAGCTGCAGGCGGGCCGCGGGGTCTACGTGCTGACCGCGTCGACGTCCGTCGAGCAGGCCGCCGACGGGTACCCGTCGAGCGACGAGGTGGTGCTGTCGGCGTTCACCGAGGCCGTGGTGCGCGGGCTGGCGTCCGGCGCGGCCGACGTCCGCGGCACCGGCCGGATCAGCCCCGCCGACCTCGGCGACTACGTCCTGCGCGAGGTGCCGCAGCGCACCGACCGCCAGACCCCCACGCAGTACGGGTACGTCGAGGAGGAGGTGCAGCTGGCCCGGGTCCGGTCCAGCCGCGGGCTGCGTACCACCGACGGTGCCCGGGTGCACCTGGCCGACCTGGTCGGGCCGCTGACCCAGAGCGAGGACCGCGGGCTGCGGGCCGAGTCGCGCGCCCGCGGCCAGCTCGTCGTACCCATCGGGCAGGTGCGCCAGCCCGGTGGTGCCGACGGCGAGCCGCTGGAGCTGGATCTCGCCGGGCCGGACGGCCACGTGCTGATCGTGGGCCGGATGCGCAGCGGCAAGACGACGCTGCTGCGCACCCTGGTCGGCGGGCTCGCGCTGACGCACGGTCCGGACGAGGTCGAGATGTACCTGCTGGAGTCCGGTGGCAACGGGCTGGGCCTGATGCGGCCGCTGCCGCATGTCGGTGGCTCGGCGGGGGAGGACCAGACCGAGGCGGTCGCCGGTGTGCTCGACCACGTCACGTCGGTGGTGCAGCACCGGAAGCGGCTGTTCCACGAGTTCAACGTGGACGCGTCCGGCGGCTTCTGGACCATCCGGAACCAGATCCCGGACGGCCCCCACCCGGACGTCTTCCTGTTCGTGGACGCCTGGCAGGAGTTCGGCGGCCGGTACCCGGAGGTCTTTCGTGCGGTACGCGAGCTGGCCAGTGCGGGTCTCGACTACGGCGTGCACGTGGTGGCCACCGCGCGGCGGTGGGCGGACGTACCGGAGGAGCTGCGGGAGCTGATCCCGTGCCAGATCGAGCTGCGGCTGTCCCGGCCGGCGTCCTCGCAGATCGACCCGCGGCTGGCCGAGCAACTGCCGGAGGATCCGCCGGGATGGGGGTTGCGGGGGCGGCGGCGGTTCCGGGCGGCCCTGCCGAGCCTGCGTACGGCGCCGCCGGTGGACGCGGCCGGCGACGGGTACGTCGAGCTGGGTGACGGCGCGCAGGAGCTGGTGAGCCGGCTCGGCCACGGCGCGCCCGCCGCCCCGGCGGCGGGCGGGCAGGTCGTGCCGCGCGCCATGCCGCTGTCGGTATCGGTGGACCTGCTGGAGCTGATGCGCCTGGACGAGCCGGGCCGCCTCGACCCGCTCGCGCTGTGGTCGGACCAGTCGCCGGACGAGGAGCTGCGGATACCGATCGGTCCGGGCGCCGACGGCCGGCCGGTGCTGCTCGACCTGAAGGAGTCGGCGCGCGGCGGGGTGGGCCCGCACGGGCTGATCACCGGCGCGACCGGCTCGGGCAAGTCGGAGCTGCTGCGGACGATCGTGCTGGCGCTCGCCCTGCGGCACTCGTCGGAGCGGGTCAACATGGTCCTGATCGACTTCAAGGGCGGGGCGACGTTCAACCCGCTCGGGTCGCTGCCGCACACCAGCGCGGTCATCACCAACCTGGCCGACGAGGTCGTCCTGGTGGACCGGATGACCGACGCGCTGACCGGGGAGATCGTGCGCCGGCAGGAGTTCCTGCGTCGTGCGGGTGTCCCCGCGCAGGCCGACTACCAGCGCGTCCGGCAGCAGAATCCGTCGCTGCCGCCGTTGCCGTCGCTGGTCGTCATCTGCGACGAGTTCGCCGAGCTGCTCGCGGTACGCCCGGACTTCATCGACATGTTCGTACAGATCGGCCGGCTCGGCCGGTCGCTGGGGGTGCACCTGCTGCTTGCCTCGCAGCGGCTGGAGGAGGGCCGGCTGCGCGGCCTGGAGACCCACCTGTCGTACCGGATCGCGCTGCGCACGTTCTCGGCGATGGAGAGCCGTGCCGCGCTCGGCGTGCCCGATGCGTACGAGCTGCCGAACGCGCCGGGCCACGGCTACCTGAAGACGGACGGCTCGACGATGACCCGGTTCCGGGCGGCGACCTGCTCGAACATCCGCCCCGCGGCGGTCGCCGGTGAGCCGGGCCGCAGCGTGCTGGAGCTCGCGGCGGAGCGCATGGCGGGCCGCGGCCCGGCCGCGCACCAGGTCTGGATCCCGCCGCTGTCCGAGCCGTGGCCGCTGTCGGCTCTGCTGCCGACCCTCGCCGCAGATCCGCGGCGGGGGTTGTGCCCGGTCGGGTGGCAGGGGCTGGGCGCGCTGACCGTACCGGTCGGCGTGCTCGACAAGCCGTTCGAGCAGCGACGCGACCTGATGTGGGCGGACCTGTCCGGCGCGGCTGGGCACGTCGCGGTCGTGGGTGGGCCGCAGTCCGGCAAGAGCACGCTGCTACGCACACTGATCGCCGGGCTCGCGCTCACCCACACGCCGCGCGAGGCGCAGTTCTTCTGCCTCGACTTCGGCGGGGGGTCGTTGAGCGCGCTCGCCGGCCTGCCGCACGTGTCCGGCGTGGCCGGCCGGCTGGAGCCCGACGCGGTACGACGGACCGTCGCCGAGGTCCGCACGATCCTCGACGAGCGCGAGGCGCTGTTCGTCGAGCAGGGGATCGGCTCGATGAGCCGGTACCGGTCGCGCCGGCGCGCGGGTGAGTTCGGCGGCGACCCGTTCGGCGACGTGTTCCTGGTGGTCGACGGGTGGGGTTCGGTCCGCGACACGTTCGAGGAGCACGCGGCGGCGATCACCGACCTGGCGGCCCGCGGCCTGGGGTACGGCGTGCACGTCGTGGTGTCCGCGTCGCGGTGGTCGGAGCTGCGGCTCAGCATCCGCGACCTGCTGGGTACCCGGTTCGAGCTGCGCCTGGGCGACCCGGCCGACTCGGAGGTCGACCGGCGCACCGCGGCGAACGTACCGGCCGGGTCGCCGGGGCGCGGCCTGTCGGCGGAGCGGATGCACTTCCTCACCGCGATCCCGCGTATCGACGGTCGGAACACCCCGGAGGACCTGACCGACGGCGTGGCCCACCTGGTCGACGCCGTACGCGGGGCCTGGCCGGGCGCGTCCGCCCCACCGGTACGGCTGCTTCCGGCCCAGGTGGGCGCGGCCGAGGTGCTGGCGCGGCGGCCGGCCGCGCCCGGCGGCGTGGTGCTGGGCCTGGGGGAGCAGCAGCTCGAACCGGTCGCCGTGGACCTCCTCGCCGACCCGCACCTGTACGCGATCGGTGACGTGGAGAGCGGCAAGACGAACCTGTTGCGGCTGATCGCGACGCAGCTCGTGGCGACGCACACGCCGAGCGAGGCGCGGCTGATCATCGTCGACTACCGGCGGGCGCTGCTCGACGTGGTCTCCGGCGACCACCTCATCGGGTACGCGCCGTCCGCGACGAGTGCCCAGACGATGATGCGGGACGTGGCGGGGGTGATGGCGAAGCGCCTGCCGCGCGCCGATCTCAGCCCGGACCAGCTGCGCAACCGCACCTGGTGGTCCGGCCCCGACCTGTACGTGCTGGTCGACGACTACGACGTGGTCGTCAGCTCGGCGACGAGCCCGCTGGCCGAGCTGCGGCCGTTTCTCGCCCAGGCCCGGGACGTGGGGCTGCACCTGATCCTGACGCACCGGTCCGGCGGCGCGTCCCGCGCCATGTACGAGCCGGTGATCCAGGCGCTGCGTGAGCTGTCGTCCCCGACGCTGCTGCTGTCGTCGAGCCGGGAGGAGGGTGTGCTGGCGGGCGGTGTGCGCGCCCGGCCGTACCCGCCGGGCCGCGGGATGCTGGTGCGGCGCAAGGAGGGCAACGAGCTGATCCAGGTGGCGTGGCAGTCGGATTGATCACAGGCCGGACGGGAACACCGGCGCCCGGGTCGAGGTTGGTGCCGATCGAGCATGCGCTCCGGGGCTCGGTGAAAGTCCGAACCGGCGGTGACAGTCCGCGACTCGCCGATCAGTGTCGGCGATTGAACCGGTGAAATTCCGGTACCGACGGTGACAGTCCGGATGGGAGGACGCGCACGCGGCTCGCGGTGCACTGCCGCGCGCCGTGCGTCCAGGGTTGCCCCGGTGGTCTGAAAGGGGCACGCATGGGGCACGGACTGATGGCGTACGCGGTGACGATCTTCGGTCAGCGCATCTCGTACGCGGAGATCCTCGGACAGGTCGCCGCGCTGGCGGTGGTGTTCCTCGCGCAGCGCCGGACGCTGTGGACGTGGCCGGTGCAGGTGGTCGCCACCGTCCTGCTGTTCGTCGTGTACACCTCGGCCGATCTCGGCGGTCTCGCCGCGCGCCAGGTGGTCATCCTCGCCATCTCGGCGTACGGCTGGTGGGCGTGGTCCCGGCGCCGCGACCCGGTGTACGGCGTGGTGGTGCGGACCGCGACGTGGGTGGAGCGGGCGGTCATCGTCGGCGTACTCGTCGCCGGGACCGTCGTGATGGCGCTGGTGCTGGACGCGCTGCACGCGTCGTGGGCGCCGTGGCCGGACGCGTGGATCTTCGTCGGTACGGTCGTCGCGTTCGCCGGCCAGGGCCGCGGGCTGGTCGAGTTCTGGCTGGTGTGGCTCGCCGTCGACGCGGTCGGAGTACCCCTGCAGATCCAGTCCCACCTGTACTTCTCGGCCGCGGTGTACGTGGTGTTCGCCGTGCTGGTGCTGATCGGGGTGCGGGACTGGCTGCGTACCGCCCGGCAGGGGGTCCGCGAGCGGGTCGCCGAACGCGTCGCCGAACGCGTCGCCTGACGCACCGCGCCCCCGGCCCGGAGCGGGTCGGGGGCGCGGGCGGCTCGGGTGCGGTCAGTGCCGGACGGCGCCGGTGGCCGGGTCGAGCATCACCGGTGTCGTGTCCGGTGCGCGCCGGAAGTCGAACATCCCGCCGAGCGGTCCGGCCTCCGCGTCGTACGAGTGGTCGCCGATCCGACCCGCCTGCCAGTTGTCCTCGATGAAGCGCAGGATCGAGGTCTGGTCGGTCAGGGTGTGGTCGACGTGGTTGCGCCTGGCGTACGGGGAGAGCACGAGCAGCGGCAGCCGCGGCCCGTACCCGCAGCGGTCGTTGTAGCCGCCGGCCGCGGGGACCGCCCGGCACATCGGGCTGTCGAGCGCGGCGTCGTCGGAGCCGTTGACGATCGGCGGGGCGACGTGGTCGTACCAGCCGTCGGAGTCGTCGTACGCCAGCACGACGGCGGTCGACGACCACTCGGGCGAGGACTGGAGCTCGTTGAGTGTGCTCGCCACGAACCGCTGCTCGTCGAGCGGGTCGGAGTTGCCGGCGTGCCCGTTCTGGTACGACGGGGCCTTGACGAAGCTGACCGCGGGCAGGTTCTCGGCGCCGACCGCGTCGTGGAAGTCGGCCAGATCGTACTGGTGGTTGGCCTGGTCGGTGGCGCCGATCGCGGCAACCGACGACGGCGGCAGGTGCTTCGGGTTCGCGGTCGACGCGTAGTACTGGAACGGCTCGTGGTGCGGGGTGTAGTCGGTGACCGCGTTGCCGCCGATGTTGGTGTGGGTCGAGCCGCACACCGCGTACCCGTTGGCGGTGCCGGTCGGGCGGAAGCCGCCCTGGAACCAGCCCCACGTGACGCCGCGCGCGGTGAGCAGGTCGCCCACGTTGCGTCCGGTGAACGCGCCGAGGTTCGCCTTCGCCGTGTGGTTGGCGTCGGAGCAGTCGTCCCACGCGGGGTCCGGGTCGTTGATCATCGTGCCGACGCCGTCCGCGTCGGGCGAGCTGACCACGGCCGGGTCGTCGACCTTCTCGTGCGTCACCGGGTCGACGGCGTATATCCCGTGCGTGTTGCCGGACACGAGGTCGATCGCGCCGGGCGTCGACGGCCCGAACACCGCGTCGAACGAGTTGTCGCTCAGCGCGTAGCGCTGGGCGTAGTTCCACATCGCGGTGACGGTGTTGCCGTCGTAGTAGTCCATCACCAGGCCGGGCTCGCCGAACAGGATCGGCTGGCCGGTGCAGGTGTCCTTCTCCGTGTTCTCCACGAACTTGTCGGACTTCCCGCCGTTGTACGCCTTCTGCTCCGGCCCGTACGAGTGGTTCTGGTCGCAGGTGAGCGCCTGGGAGCGGGTGAGTCGCTTCGGGTTGTACTGGTTCGGGTTGTGCTTCAACAGCTTCGGGCTCAGGCCGTTGACCTTCGGGGTGTGCTTCGCGGCGTGGAACGGGGTGCCGTCGGTGTTCGCCGCGTTCGGGTACGTGCCGAAGTAGTGGTCGAACGAGATGTTCTCACCGAAGATCACCACGACGTGCTTGATCGGCGTCCGGGTCGACATCGCCGCCGCGGGCCGCGCCACGACGGGCCGCAGGTTCTGCCCGGACGCCCCGCCGGACGTCAGCGCCGCGGCGGTGAGCAGCGCCACCCCCACGGCCGCGACTCCGGTGACCCTGTGTCTGCGCATCTGCCGGTACCTCCCGTTCCCCGCGCGTCGTCCTTTACGCGCCGCAGGTGAGTATGGCACCGATATTTGGTGAACAACAGGTGACGAGAAGGTTAGTACTGCTGGAGTTCGACCAGGTTTCCCTCGGGATCGCGCAGGTGCGCCGAGCGCAGCCCGTACGGCTTGTCGCCAGGGCCGGCGACCAGGGTGCCGCCCGCCGCGACCGCCGGCGCGACGCACGCGTCCACGTCCGCGACCCGCAGCACCACCATCAGCCGGTCGCGGGCCGGCGGCGCCGGGGGCAGCCCGGCCGTACCGACCTCGGCGGCGATCTCGTCGTCGGACAGGATCGCCAGCGCGGTCGACTCGGCGGGCGTCCCCGCGTTCAGGTCGTACGACACGTAGCGGTCGGCGACGGTGTGCGCCGGGACCAGGCCGAGCCCGTCGGTGTAGAAGGCGGCGAGCGCGCGGACGTCGCGGGCGAGCAGGCGTGGGTAGCTGTCGATCGGTTGCATGGTGGGATCGTACCAATCGTTGGTGGTGACCTACCATTGCGGCATGGAGACTGTGCCCTCGCTGCGCGCGACCGACACGTACCTGCTGTCCCGGGTCGGGAAGGCGGGTCGGCGCCGGATGGTCGACCGGCTCGCCGGCAGCGGCTTCTCGTTGCGGCACATGGCGATCCTGGGCTACCTGGCGGATCGCGGGCCGGCCGCGCAGCGCGACATCGGCCGGCTGCTCGGCATCGACCCGAGCGACCTGGTCGGCGCGCTCGACGAGCTGGAGGAGCGCGGACTGGTCCGGCGCGAACGCGACCCGGACGACCGGCGGCGACACCGGGTCAGCCTCACGCCGGCCGGGCGTACCGCGTTGCGCCGGTGCCGGCGGCACGCCGACGCGGTGGACGACGAGGTGTTGGCGCCGCTGACCGCGGCGCAGCGGCGTACGTTGAGCGACCTGCTCGGCCGGGTCTTCGACGCGCTCGACGCCGACGTCAGCCCGCCGGCGGCGCCAGCCCCGACTCCAGGTACGCGAACGCGTCGTCGATGAGGCGGGCCGGGTCGGTGCCGGCGGGCGCGTCGGTCCAGGCCTGGATCGCGGTACGGATGGCGGCGACGGAGGCGGCGGCGGTGACCTCGACGTACAGGTGGTCCGAGGACAGGCCGGTACGGCGGGCCACGCCGGCGGCGAGCGCCCGCTGCACGGAGCCCATCACCGCGACGAACCGGCCGATCAGGCCGGGCTGCTCGCGGATGAGCTGCATCCGGTCCTGCCACATGTCCATGCCCATCGCGTCGGCGACGGCGGCGCCGAGCACGTTGCGGATCGCGCGGACCGGGGACTCCGCGGCGGGACGGTCGGCGACGGCGGTCGTGACGAACGCGTCGATCTCCGCGTCCCAGTCGATGATCGCCTCTTCCTTGCTCGTGAAGTAGTTGAAGAAGGTGCGGGGGGAGACGCCGGCGCGGGCGCAGATCGCCTCGACGGTGACGGCGTCCGGGCCGCTGGTGCGTACCAGCTCCAGCGCGGCCCGCTGGAGGGCGTCGCGGGTCTCCAGCTTGCGGTGTGCCCGACGGCCCCGGGTGATCGCCATGGCGCCCCCTCACAACACCCCGACTGTGCCGGCGGACCGCGGTGCCCACATCCGCCCGTCCGGTTAAGGATGTCTCGATGCTATGTCCGTACGGCCGCCGTCACCGCCGGTCCACCTCATCCCGTACGTCGGGACGGCGCATCATAGCCGCGGCCGATGCGGCAGTGTCATCTTCGTCAATATCTTTGCAGCGACTGCACGCTTTCGATAGTTTGCAGTCAGTGCAACGAATGCCGCCGGAGCAGCCGAGGCCGGGGGTGTCCGGACACCGAGGGTGGACGGCGTCGGTCGGTCGTACGGCGTCGCGGGGCGCGAGTCGCCGACCCGTCGCACGACGGCACGATCGTCGCGCGCGTGGCCGACGGGGATTCGGTGGGTGACCTGATGACCGTGGAAGCGGAACGATGCGGTGCGGCGGACACGGAGGATCCGTCCACGGCTCGGGTACGACGGCTCGCCGAGGCGCCGGCCCACGAGCGCGCGGCGGTGCGCGGCGAGGTGATCGAGTCGCTGCTGCCGCTCGCCGACCGGCTGGCCCGCCGCTACCGCGGCCTCGGCGTACCGCTGGAGGATCTGCGTCAGGTGGCGGCGACCGGGCTGATCAAGTCGGTCGACGGCTACCGGCCGCACGTCGGGGCGTTCATCGCGTACGCCGTGCCGACCATCACCGGTGAGCTGCGCCGGTACCTGCGGGACCGGGCGTGGGCGGTCCGCCCGCCGCGCCGGTTGCAGGAGCTGGCGCTGCGCATCCACCACGCGGCCGAGGCCCTGTGCGTACGGCTGGGCCGCTCGCCCAGCGTGCCGGAGCTGGCGGAGACCGTCGGCGAACCGGTCGAGCAGGTCGGGCACGCGGTCGCCGCGTTCCGCGCGTACATGGCGGTGTCGCTGGACGGGGCGCCGGGCGACCCGTCGCTCGCGGACCAGCTGCCCGGGCCGGACTCCGGCATCGACGCGATGGTCGACCGGCTGGCCCTGGCCGAGGCGCTGACCACGTTGCCGCGCCGGGAACAGGCGATCATCCGGATGCGGTTCCTGGACGAGCTGACGCAGCAGGAGATCGCGCAGCGGTTGGGCATCTCGCAGGCGCACGTGTCCGGCATCCTGTCCCGTACCCTGCGCGCGTTGCGCGCGGAGCTGTCCGCGGAGGGGCACGAGCGGCCGGCGCCGACCGTACCGGCGCCGCGCGCGCCGGCCCGGATGGCCTGCGGTACCCGGGCCGCCCGGCGCGTCGTCCGCTCGCCGCGCCCGTCGTACGGTCGTCCGCCGTGCCGGCGACGCGACGGGGGAGTGCCCGGCTGATCTCCAGGTTCGTTCCAGCTTTCCCCGCCATACTCGACTCACAGCCGGTCGGGGGTCGCGAGTCGCCGCACCAGCGGACCGACGAGCCACCCCGTACGAGGGGGATGCATGGCGGTTCCGGTCTGGGTCTGGCTCGCCACCGTCGCCGGGATCGCCGTCCTGATCGCGCTGGACATCCGGCACGCCCGCACCCCGCACGAGGTCGGCTTCCGTGAGGCGCTGACCTGGTCGGTGGTGTACGTGGCGGTCGCCGTCGCGTTCGGCGTCGGGGTGTTGCTGTTCGGCGGGCGCGAGGCGGGCACGGAGTACTTCGCGGGCTATCTGGTCGAGAAGAGCCTGTCGGTGGACAACCTGTTCATCTTCGCGCTGATCCTCGGCCGCTTCGCGGTGCCGAAGGAGCACCAGCATCGGGTACTGCTGATCGGGGTGGTCGGCGCGCTGGTGCTGCGCGGGGTGTTCATCGCGGTCGGCGCGGCGGCGGTGAGCCGTTTCGCGGTGACGTTCGTGCTGTTCGGCGCGTTCCTGATCTACACGGCGGTGAAGCTGGTCCGGCCGCAGGACGAGCAGCCGGACGTGTCCCAGTTCCGGTCGGTACGGCTGATCCGCCGGTTCGTGCCGATCACCGACGACTACGCCGGCGGCCGCCTGACGGTACGGCGGGACGGCCGGCGGGTGGCCACGCCGCTGCTGCTCGTCGCGCTGACGATCCTGTCGGTCGACCTGGTGTTCGCGCTGGACTCGATCCCGGCGATCTTCGGCATCACCGACAGCGCGTACCTGGTGTTCACCGCGAACGCGTTCGCCCTGCTCGGCCTGCGGGCGCTCTACTTCCTGCTGGTCGGCCTGCTGGCACGGCTGGTGCACCTGCACTACGGGCTGGCGGTCATCCTCGGGTTCATCGGGGTCAAGCTGGTGCTGCACTACCTGCACACCGTCTGGCCGGCCGTACCCGAGGTGCCGACGTGGCTGTCGCTGGTCGTCATCCTCGTCGTCCTCGCGGTCGTGACGACGACCAGCCTGCGGGCCACCCGGGTCAGCGCGGGTACGGGCGGTGCAGCGGAAGATCGGGGTTCAGCCTGACGCCGAAGCCCGGTTTGTCCAATGTGGACACCGCGAGCCGGCCACCGGTCGGTACCGGCTCGTCGAGCAGCTGCGGATGGAACATCGGCACCACCTCGTCGGCGGCCGGCGCCATCATCAGGAACTCGGAGAACGGGCTGTTGTGCCGCGTCACCGCGAAGTGGTACGAGTAGACGCTCGATCCGTGCGGCACCACCAGCAGGCCGTGCGCGTCGGCGAGCGCGGTGATGCGCAGCAGCTCCGACAGCCCGCCGCACCAGCCGACGTCGGGTTGCAGGATGTCGGCGCAGCCCATCTCGGCGAGCAGCCGGAAACCCCAGCGGGTCGCCTCGTGCTCGCCGGTGGTCAGCAGCATCCCCGGCGGCAGCGCCTTCCGCAGGGCCCGGTAGCCCCAGTAGTCGTCCGGCGGCAGCGGCTCCTCGATCCAGCGCAGCCCGTGCTCGGCCGCGCCGAGCGCCAGCCGCCGCGCGTAGTCGACGTCGAGCGACATCCAGCAGTCGTACGCGAGCCACGCGTCCGGGCCCGCCGCGGCGCGCATGTCGGCGAGCAGCGCGAGGTTCGCGGCGAGGCCGTCGGCGCCTTCGGCCGGGCCGTGGTGCAGCGGCAGCTTCCCGCCCAGGAAGCCCATGCCGGCCGCGAGGTCGGGGCGGGCGCCGGTGGCGTAGAACTGCTGCTCGTCGCGGACCGCGCCGCCGATCATCTGGTGCACCGGCTCCTGGCGTACCGCGCCGAGCAGGTCCCAGAGGGCGAGGTCGACGCCGCTGATCGCGTTGAGTACCAAGCCTTTCCGGCCGTAGAACAGGGTGGACGAGTACATCTGGTCCCAGACGCGCTCGAGGTCGGTGACCGCCGCACCGACGACGAAACGGGACAGGTGACGCTCCACGATCCAGGCGGCCGGCTCACCGCCGGTGGTGACCGCGAAGCCGGTGCTGCCGTCGGACGCCTCCACGACCACCACGAGCGTGCCGAGCACGTTCAGCCCGAAGCTGCGCCGCGACTCCCGGTACGCCGGGTAGCGCGACATCGGCGTCGCGATGTGGTCGTCGATCCAGTGCGTACCCTCCTGGTCGTGGTAGTCGGCGCCGCCGCCGCGCAGCACGTACGCCCGGATGTCGGTGACGGTGGGCGGGGCCATCTAGGACTCCTCCTCGAAGCGGACCAGGATCTTGCTCGCGGTGGTCTCCCGCCGCGCAAGCCGGGTGAACGCGGCGGGCGCGTCGGTCACCGGGACGCTCTCGGTGACCAGCGGCGCCAGCACGTCCGGCACGGTGCCCGCCCAGGCGGCGGTGTCGGCAAACTCCTCGGCGGTGTAGCAGAAGCTGCCGACCAGGGTGCGTTCCTCGGTGCTCACCGCGTACGCGGACAGCTCGACGCGCGGCGCGCCCATGCCGACGAGCACGACCCGGGCGCCGGGCGCGGTGGCCGCTAGCGCGTCGGCGAGGGTACCGGCGAGGCCGACCGCGTCGATCGCGACGGTCGGCGGGTCGCCGAGCGCGTCGGCCGCCCGCGCCGGTACGTCGGCGGGCTCGATCGCGTGCGCGCCCAGCGCGGTGCAGAGCGCGCGCCGGTCCGGATCCGGCTCGGAGACGGCGATCCGGGTCGCGCCGAGCTGGCGCGCGCCCAGCACCGCGGCCTGGCCGATCGGGCCGCCGCCGAGCACCAGCACCGTCTCGTCCGGGCCGACCCCGCCGCGCCGCGCCGCGTGGTACCCGACGGCGAGTGGCTCGACCAGCGCGCCCAGCTCGATCGGCAGCGTGTCGGGCAGCGGTACGACGTTCGTCGCCGGCAGCAGCAGCCGGTCGGCGAACGCGGCACTGCGCGCCGGGTCCACCCCGATCACCGTCCGATGTGGACAGACCTGGGCCCGGCCGGCGCGGCATGCCGGACAGGCGCCACAGGCGAGCACCGGGTACGCGGTGGCGGCGGTGCCGACGGCCACGTCCACGCCCGGCCCGACCGACTCGACCCGGCCCACCGTCTCGTGTCCCATCACCTGGCCGGGGCGGCGCCGGCCGTTGTCGCCGGTGAAGCCGTGCAGGTCCGAGCCGCAGATGCCGGTGGCCGCGATCCGCAGCACCACCTCACCCGGGCCGGGTGTGGGGTCGGGCCGGTCGTGCACCGACATCGCCCAGAAGTCGTCCAGTACCAACGCGCGCACGCGTACACCTCTTCTACTGAAGGTTGACGAACATGCCGCCGTCGACGAGCAGCTCGGCACCGTTGACGTAGCCGGCCTCGGGACGGGTGAGCAGCCAGACGGCGCCGGCGATGTCCTCGGGCTGGCCGGTCCGAGCGAGCGGGATCCGTTGCTGGAACATCTCCCGCTTGCCCGGCTGGGCCAGGTCGGCGCGGTTGATGTCGGTCTCGACGGTGCCCGGCAGGACGGCGTTACAGGTGATGCCGTGCGGGCCGAGGACGATCGCGAGGCTCTTCATCAGCGAGCTGATGCCGGCCTTGGTCGCGCAGTAGTGCACCTGCTGCGCGCCGCCGACCCAGGCGGAGATCGACGACACCGACACCACGCGACCGGGCCGGCCCGCCTCGACCATGCGGCGGGTGAACGCCTGCGTGACGAGGAAGACGCCGCGCAGGTTCACGTGGTGGGTGCGGTCCCACGTTTCCAGGTCGATGTCGAAGAAGTCGCGGAACGGGCAGATGCCGGCGTTGTTGACCAGCACGTCCAGCGGCCCCAGCTCGGCGTGCACCGTCTCGGCCATCCGCGTCACGGCATCCGGGTCGGCGACGTCCGCCTCCACCGGGTACGCGGTGCCGCCGGCCGCGCGTACCAGCCGGGCGGTCTCGTCGGCGTGGTCGGCCTCGCCGGGCGGGAAGTTGACCGCGACCCGGGCGCCCTCGGCGCCGAACCGGACGGCGGTGGCCCGGCCGATCCCGCGCGCCGCACCGGTCACCAGCACGGTACGGACGTCGGCGCCGGTCATGCGATCCGCCCGTCGGCGTAGCGGTCGAAGTTGGCCGGGTCGTACAGCCCGACGACGTGGTCGGCGGTGTCGCGGACGCGGGCGTGCGCGGCGAGACACTCGTACATGTTCTCGGAGATGCCGATCGGGTGGTCCGCGGTCACGTTGTCCCGCAGGAAGTACGTGTCGGACAACGCGACGACACCGGCGTCGGTGTCCACCTCGACGACCATCGAGGCGCGGTGGTGCCCGCCGCTCCACCACGTACGCAGGCCGGGCGCGACGGTGTCCTCGTCGGCGAGCAGGCGTACCCGGGGCCAGGCGTCGGTGACGAGGTGGACGAGGATCTCGTCGGGGATCGACGTGGACCGGTCGTCGTGCGGGTGCGCGTGCGTGGTGTGGAAGTGCGTCCAGCCGCGCTCGGTGAGGCAGATCTCCGCGTTGCGGAACGCCGGGACGTTGCTGACCGTGTAGAGCTGCAACGGGGTGAGCAGCACGTGCGTCACGTCGTCCGGCGCGATCCCGTGCGCGGCCAACTGGTCGAGCACGTACTCGCCGGGCTCGCGGCGCAGCACCGCCCGCTCGCCGAGGACCTGGGTCCACTTCGCGTTCATCGGGCCGATGTCGGCGGCCGGGCCGGTGTTGACGAGCGCGGTCACGCCGTGCCCCCGGATCAGCGCGACCTGGAACCGCAGCGGAATCCACTCGTCCCACCGACTCATCCAGTACGCCTCGGGTCCGGGCACGTCGCCGCGGCCCATCGACAACATCCTCACCTGGTAGTGCGGCACGGGACTCCTCTCCCGGGTCAGGGCCGGTGGCCCAGCTCGGCGGACAGCGCGTTTCCCGCCTCGCGCAACAGATCTAGCGCGCGTTGGCGCAGTGGGCGGCGGAAGCGGATGGTCGGTGCGGACACGCTCATCCCGGCGACGACCTGACCCGCGCCGTCCCGCACCGGTACGGCCAGGCAGCGCACGCCGACCGTGTACTCCTCGCCGTCGGCGCCGTAGCCGCGCCGGCGTACCTGGCGCAGGACGGTGACGAGGTCGGCCAGGTTGGTGACGGTGTGCGGGGTGAACGCGGTGAGCGTGACGCCACGGAACCGTTGCGCCAGCTCGGCATCCGGCAGCCCGGCGAGCAGCACCTTGCCGAGCGCGGTGGTGTGCGCGGGCAGCCGTCGGCCGACCTCGGACGCCAGCGACAGCGCCTGCCGGCCGTCGACCTTCGCCACGTACACGTTGTCGACGCCGTCGAGCACGGCGAGCTGCACCGTCTCGTTCAGCTCGTCGCGGATCGACCGCATGTACGGCACGGCCCGCTCGGCGAGCCCGAGCGTGCGCCCGTACGCGTTGCCGGCGGACAGCGTGCGGATACCGAGCGAGTAGTGCCGGGTGCGCTCGTCGAGGTGCGCCCAACCGCTGTCGACCAGCGTGCGCAGCAGCCCGTGCAGGCTCGACTTGGGGTAGCCGAGCCGGTCGGAGAGCTCGGTGAAACCCAGCGGCTGCTCCTGCTCGGTCAGCAGCTCCAGGATCGCCAGGGCGCGCCGCGCCGACTTCACCGCGTCGGGTGCCGAGGAGTTCACATGCATGAACTTTCTTTCCGACTCTTGAACCGATGACGGGGACGCTACTACCTTTCCCCCGGAAACAGAACCGCCCCCTTTCGTCCGGTGTCACCCCGACAGGAGTCGGTATGAGTCAATCCGGTGTACGCGCGGCGGAGCGGGCGTTCGCCGAGCCCGATCCGGCGTACGGACCGGTGCCGATCTGGTGGTGGTCGGGCGACCGGCTCGACGTCGACCGGCTGTGCGAGCAGCTGCACCACCTGGTCGACGGCGGGGTACGGGCTGCGGTGGTGCTCAACCTCGCGCCCTCCGGACCGCTGCACGGCGCGCTCGCCGACGACCCGCCGTTCCTCAGCGACGCGTGGTGGGACATCTTCCTCGCCGTGTGCGCGGAGGCGCGCCGGATCGGCTTCCGGATCTGGTTCTACGACCAGATCGGTTTCTCCGGGGCGAACTTCCAGGCCCAACTCGTCGGCGCCGACCCCGCGTACGCCGGCTGGGACCTGCGGCACGCCGAAGCCACCGGCACCGGCTCGCTGCGGGTCGCCTGCCCGCCCGACGGTACGCCGGTGGCGGCCGCGCTGGTCGGCCCGCACGGCGCCGTCGAGGTGCCGCTGGTCGACGGGATCGCCTGCGCCGCAACCGAGGACGAGGCCACGCTGGTGCTCGCGTACACGGTGCGGCGGGGGTTCGACTACCACGGCGCCGAGGCCTGCGGGGCGCTGCTCGACACGGTGCACGGCGCGTTCGAGCGCCGGGCCGGCCACCTCTTCGGGTCGGTACTGGTCGGCTCGTTCCAGGACGAGCTGCCGGCGATGCCGACGTGGAGCGCGCGGTTCGCCGGGGAGTTCGCCGCCCGCCGCGGGTACCCGCTGACCGGGGTGGCGCTCGCCGCGCTGTGGCGCGACTCCGGCGCCGGCGGCGAGCGGATCCGGTACGACTACCACCGCACCCGCGCGGAACTGGCCGAGGAGGCGTTCTTCCGCCCGCTGTACGCCTGGCACGAGCGGCACGGCCTGCGCTGCGGCTTCGACCAGCAGCACCCGGCGCGGGTCGGCGAGCCCATCGGCTCCACGGAGCTGTACGCCGACTATCCCGGTGCCGGACGCTGGTACGCGCTGCCCGGCTGCGACCACATGGGCGACGCGAAGTTCCACAGTGGACTGTCCCACGCGTACGGCCGGGCCGGCTCCTGGCTGGAGGGCTTCCACTCCAGCGGCTGGGGTGGCACGCTGGAGGAGACGCTGGACTGGCTGCTGCCCTGGCTGCGCGCCGGCACCACGCTCTACGACCCGCACGCCGTCTACTACGCGACCCGGGCCGGCTGGTGGGAGTGGGCGCCGCCGTCGACGTGCTGGCGCCAGCCGTACTGGCCGCAGTACGCGGCGTTCGCGCGCGTGGTCGCCCGGCTGTGCGGCGTGCTGTCGGTCGGCGCGCACGACTGCGACGTCGCCGTCCTCTACCCGACGGTCGCCGTACAGGCCGGGTTGGCGCTGGACGGCACGCTGGCCGCGGCCGACGACGCGCAGCGGACGTACCTGGCGCTCAACGGGTCGATGTCCTGGCTGCGGGAGACGCCCGGCGCCCTCGCCGCCGCCGGCCTCGACCACGACGTGGTCGACGACGCCTCGATCCAGGCGGGTACGGCCGCCGACGGCGCGCTGCACGTCGCCGACGAGGCGTACCGGATGGTGCTCGTACCGGGGTGCGCGTGGCTGGCCGACGCCACCGCGGGGGCGCTCGCCGCGCTGTGCGAGGCGGGCGGCCGGGTGGTCTGCGTCGACCGCGTGCCCGTCGGCGCGCTGCCCGAGCCGGGACCGGGTTGGGCGGCCTTCGCGGCGGCGCTGTCCGACGGGCGGATCGGCGTGGTCGCCGCGGACGAGATCGCGACCGTGGCGACGCCCCGGGTGCGCTGCGACCTGCCCGTGCTGGTCCGCCGGGCCGGCGACACCCGGGTTGTCCTGGTCACCGCGCACGACGCGGAAACCGGTACGGCGCAACCGATGCACGGCGACTGGGTGTTCTTCGACGCGCACACGTTCTTCGACTTCGACCGGTACTGGCGGGAGATGGGCGAGCGCGGCTACCGGTTCCGTCCACTCGCGCCCGGCCGGTCGGCCACCCTGCGCGTGCCGGCGGACTGGGGACCGTACGCCGAGGTGTGGGACGCGACGACCGGCACCCGCCGACCGCTGCCGGTCCGGAGCGACGGGACGGTGCGCGTACCGCTCGACCACGGCCCCGCGGTGTTCGTGGTGTTCCGGCCGGAGCGCGGGGACACGGACGGCGGGCCGGGCACGCCCGACACGGTGCTGGCGACGCTGCCGGGCGAGTGGGCGGCGACGGTCGAGTCCACACTGGACAACTGGTGGGGCGACCTCGGCCCCGGGACCGCGCCCATCCCGGTGCAGTCCTGGCGGATCGAGCACCGTACGCCGGACGGCTGGACACCGGTGGTCGCCACGTTCGGCCGGTACGCCGAGGTCGCCGGCCCGTACCCGGACCGCGACGCGCTCGACGCGGCGGCCTGGCGCGGCTGGGAGTACTCGCTGTCCCGGGGCGTCGCGCACGACCCGGTGCACCGGGCGACGTTGGGGCCCAAGGGATACGTGCCGGAGGAGTTCGTCCACGTCGACGGCGCGTCGGCGGGGGACTGGGTCGGTGTGCGCACCGGGTTCCGGCTCGCCGAGCGGGATCTCGCCGGGCTGCACCTGGCCGTCGGCGCGGCCGGGTACCGCGAGATCCGGCTCAACGGGGCCGTGCTGGCGCCCGCCGGCGACGGGTACCTGACGGTGCAGCCGATCGCCGCCCGGACCGGACACAACGTCCTGGAGGTACGGATCCGGTCCGATGTGGACGGTCCGGTACGCGCCTGGTGGGCACTCACCCGGCGGCCGGAGCGGATCGCCCGGCCCGAGTGGCTGACCGGCCCCGGCCCGCTGCGTGTCACCCACCGGTTCGCAGTCGACGCGCCCGCGACCGAGGCGGTGGTGCAGATCGGCACCGAGGGCGCCGCGGAGGTCCGGCTCAACGGCCACGAGCTGACCCGGCAGGGCGGATTCGACCCGTACGCGCAGAACCGCGCCGTCCGCGTCCGCCCGTACGACCTGAGCGGTCTGCTCGCGGTCGGCGACAACGAGCTGACCGTCGACTTCTCCGACACCGGTACGCCGGCGCTGTGGGTCGACGGCCTGATCCGTACGCCGGCCGGCGACGTCCCGGTCGTCTCCGGTCCACAGTGGACGAACGATCGGGTACGGCTCCGGCGCGAGCAGTGGCTCGACCCGCGCTGGGCCTGCCTGACGCCGCGCCCGCATCCGCTGCCCGGCACGGCCTGGCTGGATCCGGCGGTCGACGACGGCAGCGTCCTCGCGGTGGTCCCGGCACCGGATGCGGACGAGCCGGGCGTCCAGTGGTTCCGCGTCGACCTCCCGCCGGGAGCGACCGCCGTGCGGGTACCCGTCGCGGGAGGCGCCGAGGCGTGGTGGGACACCGACGATCCGGCCGGCCCCGGGCAGCCCGTCCTCGCCGGCCAGGTGGCGGTACCGCACGGCGCGCGGCGCTGCCTGCTGGCGGTGACCGCCGACGACGGCCGGCGCGGCGGCGCGGCGTTCACCGGGCCGATCGAGTACGAGACGGGCCCCGGGCGGATCGGGCTCGGTGACTGGGCCGACCACGGGCTCGGCGGATTCGCCGGCACCGTCCACTATGTACGGACCATCGAGGCACCGGCGGTCGACGGCCCGCTGTGGCTGGACCTCGGCACCGTACGCGGCACCGTCGAGGTGCGGATCGCCGGCACGCTCGTCGGCGAGCTGCTGTGGTCGCCGTACCGGATCCGGATCGACCCGCACCTGCGGCCCGGGCGCAACGAGCTGCGGCTGACGGTCCGCAACACGCTCGCGCCGTACCTGGCGGACGCATCCCCGACGCCCGGGGTGTTCGCCGGTCAGTGCCGATCGGGCCTGTACGGCCCGGTCCGGCTGTTGGGCACCTCCACCGCTGCCGGAGACGGCCGGACACGCAGGAGACGCTGATGACTGACGCGCACGCGGCGGTACCCGAGGAGCTGGACGATCGGGCAACACGCCGCCAGCACTGGAAATGGACGGCCGTGGCCGGCATGGCCAGCTACATCGACGCCGGGTCGATCGTCGCGGGATCGGTCGGACTCGCCTTGTGGAGCAAGGCTTTCGGGCTCACCGACTCGACCGTCGGGCTGCTCGGCGCGTTCAGCTCCAACGCGATCTCCGCCGGGGTCGGCGCGCTGATCGGCGGCTGGATCTGCGACCGGTTCGGCCGGAAGAAGATCTACACCTGGGACCTGCTGCTCTACGCGTTCGGCATCCTGTGGCTGATCTGCTCGGTCAACACCTGGATGCTGTTCGTCGGCTACATCCTCTGCGGCCTCGCGGTCGGCGCCGACGTACCGGCGTCGTGGACGCTGATCACCGAGCTGGCACCGGCGAAGAACCGGGGCAGGATGGGCGGTCTGGCCCAGGTCCTGTGGAACCTGGGCCCGGTGGTGACGCTGCTGCTGTCGCTCGCGTTGGCGCCGTTGGGGATGCTCGGCGTACGGCTGGTCTTCGTGCACCTGCTGATCGTCGCGCTGGTCACCTGGATCATGCGTAAGGGGGTGCGCGAGTCGAGCCGGTGGAAGAACGCCACCGCCCAGGAGTCGAGACGCACCGGCCAGGTCGCCGGTACCACGACGGCACGGCTCGCCGCGCTGTTCACCCGGCGTGGTGTCACCGGACTGCTGTTCTGCATCGGCATGTACGGCGTGTGGAACCTGTTCGCCGGCACCAACGGCTTCTACTTCCCGTATCTGCTCTCCACGTTCGGCGCGCAGAGCCAGGCGGCGAGCGTCGGTCTCCAGTGCATCAGCTTCCTGCTCACCGTCATCGGCACGCTCATCATCTACATGCCGCTCAACGACCGGGTGAACCGCCGGGTGCTGCTCGGCATCAGCGTCGTGTTGCAGTTCCTCGGCATGGGCCTGTTCGTGGTGCTGCCGCTGAACCTGCCGGTGGCGCTGGCGTACGTGGTGCTGATCGGGTTCGGGTCCGGCTTCGGCCAGCAGCACTTCTTCCAGCTCTGGTCCGGTGAGCTGTTCCCGACGATCCTGCGTTCCACCGCGCAGGGCTTCACGTTCGCGGTGGTCCGGATCGGGTTGGGGATCTGGAGCTTCTTCGTCCCGCTCATCACGCACAACGCCGGATTCCGTTACCTCGCACTGATTCTCGTCGTCCTCCAGGCGGTCAGCGGGTTCATCGGCGTGGTCTTCGGGCCGCGTACCGCCGGTCGCACGCTGGAGGAGATCGAGGTCAGTCGCGGCTGGCGGACCGCGGGCCAGGACGGTCCGGTCACCGCCGAACAGGTCGCCGACGGGGGGCGGGCATGAAGCGCCGGACCGCGCTGACCGGCATCGCGGTCGGCACCGCCACGCTCGCCTCGGGGCTGTCGCTGCCGTCGCCCGCCGGCGCCGCACCGCAGTCCGGCCTGCGCGTCACCGGGCTGCGTACCGACGACCTCGTCGACCCGCTCGGCATCGACGACACCACGCCACGACTCTCCTGGTACCTGACCGGCGGCGGTCGCGGTGAGCGGCAGACCGCGTACCGGATCCGGGCGGCGAGCAGCCGGGCCGGACTGTCCACACCGGACCTGTGGGACAGCGGCCGGGTCGAGTCCGCCGACAGCACCCAGATCCCGTACGGCGGGCCCCGCCTCGGCTCCCGCGACGGGGTGTGGTGGCAGGTCCGCGGGTACGGTGCGGACGGGCGTGCCACGGACTGGAGCGACCCGGCACGGTTCGAGGTCGGCCTGCTCGACGACGCGGACTGGACGGCACGCTGGATCGCCCACCCCGACTGGATCTCCGCGCCGAACACGACGCCGCTGCCGCTGTTCGCCCGCCAGTTCAGCACCCACGGCGTACGCCGGGCCCGGCTGTACATCACCGGCGTCGGGATCTACCACGCGACCATCAACGGCCGGGACGTCACCGGTGCGGTGCTGGAGCCGCCGAACACCGACTACGCCCAGCGCGTCGTCTACGCCTGCCACGACGTGACCGAACTGCTCGCCGACGGCGCCAACACCCTCGCCGTACGGTTGGGCAACGGGACGTTCAACGTGCCGGACACGCCGGACCGGTACCGGAAGTACGTCGGGGTGCAGGGGCCGCCGAAGCTGTTGGTGCAGTTGGAACTGGACGACGAGCGCATCGTCTCGGACGGCACGTGGCGCACCACGCTGGGGCCGACCACGTTCGGCACGTGGTACGGCGGGGAGGACTTCGACGCGCGGCGCGAGCCGGCGGGCTGGGACCGGCCGGGCGCGGACCTGGCCGGCTGGTCCGCCGCGGCGGTGACCGGCCCGCCCGCCGCGGGTACGAAGCTGTCGGCCCGGATGTTCCCGCCGATCACCCGGGCGTCCACTGTGGACACCGTGGCGATTACCCGGCCGAAGCCCGACACGTACGTCTTCGACCTGGGTCGCAACGTGGTCGGGTGGGAGGAACTGCGGGTCAGCGGGCCGGCCGGGACCACGGTGACGATCCGGCCCGGTGAGCGGCTGACCGCCGACGGCCTGGTCGACCAGGGCACGATGATCGCCGGCGGCGCGACCTCGCCGCCCATCATGGACCGGTACACGCTGGCCGGTGACGGCACCGAGGTCTGGCATCCCCGGTTCTGCTACCACGGGATGCGCTACCTGGAGGTCACCGGGCTACCGTCCACACCGGACAGATCGGTGCTCCGTGCGCACGAGCTGCGCACCGCGAACCCGGTGGTGGGGGAGCTGGCCACGTCCAGCGGGCTCGTCGACGGCGTGCACGGCCTGATCGTCGCCGCGGTACGCGGCAACATGTTCAGCGTCCCGACCGACTGCCCGGACCGGGAGAAGCTGGGCTGGCTGGAGGAGACGCACCTGAACTTCCCCGCCCTCAGCCGCAACCACGACATCGCCGCGTACTTCCGGGAGTTCCTCCGCACGGTACGCGAGGCGCAGGAGGAGTCCGGCCTCGTGCCGGACATCACCCCGCAGTACGCGCACTTCAGCGGCGGCTCGCACGACGAGCCGAACTGGGGTTCGGCGATCATCCTCGCCGCGCTCGCCACCTACCGGGCGTACGGCGACGACCGGGTGCTGCGGGACAACTGGACCGCGATGACCCGCTACCTGGACTACCTGACGAGCAAGGCGTCCGGGCACGTGCTCGACTACGGCCTCGGCGACTGGGGCGAGCTGGGCCAGAACACGCCGACCGGCGTCGCCGCCACCTACGGGTACCACCGTGCGGCGGCCGGGATCGCCGACGTGGCACGGGTTCTCGGCCACGACCCGGCGCCGTACGACACGCTCGCGGCCGACATCCGCGACGCGTTCAACCGGGCGTACGCCGACACGGAGCAGCACACGTACGCGAACGGGACGCAGGCGGCGGACGCGTTCGCGCTCGACGCCGGGCTGGTGCCGGACGCCGAGCGGGATGCGGTGCTCGACCACCTCGTCGCCGGGATCCGGCGCTACGGCAACCATCTGACCGTCGGCGAGATCGCACTGCCGGCCGTGTTCCGGGCGCTCGCCGCGGCGGGCCGCGACGACGTGGTGTGGGACATCCTTGCCACGACGGGCGATCCGAGCTACGGGTACCAGCTCGTCAAGGGCGCGACCACGCTCACCGAGTACTGGGACGGGCCCACCGCGTACGGGTCGCAGAACCACTGGATGCTCGGCGCGATCGAGGAGTGGTTCGCGACGCGGGTGGGCGGGATCGCCGCGACCGCGGTCGGTTTCCGCGAGCTGCGCGTCGCGCCGGTACCCGTGGGCGACCTCCGGCACGCCCGCGGCACCTACCGCACCCCGTACGGCGAGGCGCGGTGCGAGTGGACGTGGACCGGGCACACCCTCACGCTGTCGGTCGGCGTCCCGGTCGGCGTCACCGCGACCGTCGTCCCGCCGCCCGGCACCTCGGCGGTCCGGGCGCCGGAGGGCGCGCGCCGCGCCGGCGACGGGTACCGGATCGGGTCGGGGGACTGGGAGTTCACGGCGACGACCAGCGCCGCCGCGCCACGCCCGCGCGACGTTCAGGTGCTGGTCAACGGTCCCCGGGCTAACGTGCCGGTGCTCGGCGACGAGCCGATCGGCACCGCGTTCGAGGTGCACAACCTCGGCGACCGGACGGTGACCGTGACGCCGCGGGTCGCCGCGAGCACCGGGTTCACCGCGCGGGCGTCGGCGACCCGGCTGACGATCGGTCCACATCGGACGGTGCCGGTGACCGTGGCGGTCACCCGCACCGGCGACACCACCGACGGCACGGTACGGCTGACGGCGGCCGGCACGACCGGTGTGGCCACGCTGGCCGGTACCGACGACTGGGTACGGGTGGCGACGATGGAGTCGTCCAGCGACCACAACGGCTCCGCCGCGTCGTTCACCAACGACGGCAACACCGACTCGGCGTACTGGCACAACGGGGTCGGCGGGTGGAACGACGGGACGAGCAAGAAGTTCCCGGACACGCTCACCGCGCGGTGGACGCATCCGGTGTCGCTGACCCGGGTCGTGATGTACACGCTGGACAGCAAGCCGTATCCGGCGTCGGCCACCGGGCTGCGCGACTACGACGTGCAGGTCGCCGACGGCGACGGCTGGCGTACCGTCGCGTCGGTGCGCGGCAACACGGTCGGCCGGGTCGAGTCCCGCTTCGCGGCGGTGTCCACCACCGCGCTGCGGCTGTCCATTCTGGACACCAACGACCACTCGTACAGCCGGGTGGTGGAGCTGGAGGCGTATGCCTGAGGTCAGTCCAGCAGGAGCACGTATTCGCGGATGATCTCGCCACGGCCGGGCGCGAAGCCGGAGTCCTCACCGACGACGCGGAAACCGTTGCGGGTCAACACCCGCAGCGAGCCCGGGTTGCCGTCGGCGACCCGGGCCCGCAGCGGCCGCGTCGGCACCTCGGCGAGCAGCGCGGCCAGCGCCGCCGACGCGACGCCGCGGCCCCACCACGCCCGGTCCACCCAGTACGTCACCTCGTTGTGTCCATCGTCCGGATATGTTGCGATACTGCCCACCACGGTCCCGTCGACCGTGATGGTGCGGTTCAGGATGGTCGGGTCGGCCAGGATCTTCGCCCAGTGCGCGTCGAACGCCGCGCGGTCGTCCCGATCGGCCGGCGTGAACGCCGCCATCCGCACCGCCTCGGGATCGCGCTGGAACGCGAAGAAATGGTCCAGATCGCTCGGCTCGCAGGGCCGCAGTGTCACCATGCCCCGATCCTCGCACCGGGGTACGACAGTCAGCCGCCGAACGCGTAGCGGCCCGAGCCGACCGACACCACCGTCCCACCGTCCGGTCCGGCGGCCACGTCGAGGATCCCGGGTTCGTCGGCGGCCGGGGGAGCGGTACCGGCCGGCAGGTGCACGTCCGCCGTGGTGTTCGGCGGCACGGCCACCTCGATCCGGTACGGCGTGCCGGACCACGTCACCTCGACCGTCCCGTACGCCGTGTCCAGGCTGGTGCGCGCCTCGGTGATCCCGCCGCCGGGCCGCGGCCACACCGTGATCCGCCGGTACCCGGGTGCGGCGGGCGCGAGACCGCCGACGGTGCGGTAGAGGAACGCGCCGACCGCGCCGTACGCGTAGTGGTTGAACGACGTCATGCCCGGGTCGGCGAAGCCGCGCGCGTCGCTCCACGAGTCCCAGCGTTCCCAGATCGTCGTCGCGTCGCCGTGCACGATCGGGTACAGCCAGGACGGGTACTCGCGCTGTTGCAGCAGCGCGTACGCCAGGTCGAGCCGGCCGCCGTCGGCGAGCGCGTCCAACAGCCACGGCGTACCGAGGAAGCCGGTGGTGAGGTGGGTGTTGCGGGCCAGCACCTCCTCGGCGAGCCGGGCCACCGCGAGCGGACGCTCCTCGTCGGTCAGCAGGTCGGCGCACAGCGCGAGCACGTACCCGGTCTGCGTGCCGCCCGCGACGCGACCGCCGCCGCCGAGATGCCGGCGGCGGAAGCGATCCCGGGCCCGTCCGGCGATCGCGTCGAACTCCTCGGCACCGTCCACGTCGGACACCACGCGGGCCAGCGACGCGGCCACCCGTGCCGTGTACGAGAGGTACGCGTCGTTGACGACCGCCTTGTCCGTCGGCGTCACGGCCAGCCAGTCGGCGAAGCCGCCGGCCGGGTTCCGCGGCGCGTCCTCCCGGTCCAGGTACGCCAGCCAGCGGCGCATCGCCGGCAGGCACTCCCGCACGACCCGGTCGTCCCCGTACGCCTGCCAGAGCCGGTCCGGCACGATCACGATCGCGTCGCCCCAGCCGGGGCTCGCCGCCTGGTCGGTGTCGAGCTGCCCGGTCAGCACGTCCGGGGCGACGTGCGCGACGGCGCCGTCGGCGCGCTGCGCGTCGCGCACGTCGGTCAGCCACTTGCGCAGGAACGCCGACACGTCGTGGTTGAACGCGGCGGTCGCCGCGAACACCTGCGCGTCGCCGGTCCAGCCGAGCCGCTCGTCGCGCTGCGGGCAGTCCGTCGGTACGGACAGGAAGTTTCCGCGCAGGCCGCGCACGATGTTGTCCTGCAACCGGTTCAGCGTCTCGTCGGAGCAGCGGAACGTGCCCGTCTCCGCCATGTCCGCGTACGCCACGAGCGCGGTGACGTCCACAGTGGACGGATCGACGCCGGTCAGCTCCGCGTACCGGAAGCCGTGCGTGGTGAACTCCGGCTCGAACGTCTCGCCGTCGTCGTCGCCGCGCAGCACGTACTCGTCGGTGGCGCGGGCGGTGCGCAGCGCCTCGGTGTACAGCTCGCCGGTGTGGTCCAGCACCTCGGCGTGGCGTACCAGGACGCGACCGCCGGCCGGTCCGCGCGTACGCAGTCGGAGCCAGCCGACCAGGTTCTCTCCGAAGTCGACGATCAGCCGGCCGTCCGGCCGTTGGTCGATCCGGTGTGCGGGCACCTCGCGGTGGACCCGGATCGGCGGGCCGGCCGCGGCCTCCACCGTGCCGGCCGGGCCGGCGACCTCGACCGCCGCCGGCCAGTCGCCGTCGAAGCCGGCGCCGTCCCATCCGACCGGCTCGGCGCGCGCGTCGACGACCGTGCCGTTCTGCAGGTCCGCGTAGCGCACCGAGCCCGTGCCGGTGCGCCAGTCGACGTCGGTGCCGATCACCTCGTGCCCGCCGTCGTCGGTCCACACGTGCAGCTCGGCGCGGAACGCGCGGATCCGTCCATAGTGGAACGACCGGCAGAACCCCACGTTCCCTGCGTACCAGCCGTCGGCGACGATCGCGCCGAGCACGTTGTCGCCGGCGCGCAGCCGGTCGGTCACGTCGTACGCGCGGTAGGCGATCCGTGCCGCGTAGTCGGTCCAGCCCGGCGCGAGGTGCTCGTCGCCGACCCGGGATCCGTTGAGCCGCACCGAGTAGACGCCGGCCGCCGTCGCGTACAGGCGGGCCCGGACGACCCGACCGGCCACGGTGAACGCGCGCCGCAGGTACGGGCTGGGCCGGTGCGTCGCGGGATCCCGGCCCCACGGCGGCGAGCCGTGCGGGCCGAGCGAGGTCGCCAGCCGGTCGCCGACACGCCACCGGTCGTCGGTGCCGACGACGATCGGTGCGAGCCCGTCGAGCGCGACGTCGAGCCGCCCCACCACGTTCCCGGTCGGCGACGAGACCGACAGCGTGTTGGAGCCCGCCCGCAGCGCACCGAGCACCGATCCGTCCGCAGGCACGGGTACGTCGTTGAGGAGGACGTCGCAGACCGGCGTGTCGTCGGGATCCGCCGCGCCGGTCACGAACACCGCACGGGCGGTGAGTACCCGCCGGCCGGCCGGCAGCTCGAAGTCGGTCGTGAACGTCGCGGGACCGGGCTCCGGTGCGCCGATCCGGTGCAGCGACGTCAGCGGCGCCACGGTGTCCAGGTCGGGCGGCGGCGGGTCGTCCCGCTCACCGCGCGAGGTGATCCAGCGCGAGGCCGGCCCGAATCCGCCCAACAGTCCGGTTTCCCAGCCGCCCGGCGCCGACCAGTCCGTCCACTCGCCGTCCGCGCCGGTCACCCGGACCCGGAACGCGTACCGGGTGGACGGCGCGAGCGCCGGCCCCGCGTACGGGATGCCGGCGCTCTGGGCGGACGCCACGGTGCCGGAGTCCCAGCGCACCGCACCGTCGTCGGTCGTGACGACCACCTGGTACGCCCGCTGCACCAGCCCGTGCTCCGCGCCGACCAGCCGCCACGACAGCAGCGGCGCCGGCTCGTCGACCCCGATCGGGTCGGTACGCCGCTCGACCCGTAACCCCGTCACTCGCACGCGCGACCACCCGCTTCCCTGTGCGGGCAACGTATGGATCACCGTCGAGCGGTGTCAAGAGTGGTTCGAGTATGTGAACCGCGGTTCAGCGGAGCGGAGCGCCGACGTCGTGCAGGGCGTGCAACGCCCGGGCGTACGACCGGGGCAGCGACTCCTCCTCGTACGAGACGCCCAGCTCGGCGCAGTACGCGCGGACCAGCGGCTGGGCCCGCCGCAGCGCGGGCCGCGGCATGCTGGGGAAGAGGTGGTGCTCGATCTGGTAGTTGAGGCCGCCGAGCAGCCAGTCGGTGACGACGCCGCCGCGGACGTTGCGCGACGTGAGGACCTGCCGGCGGAGGAAGTCGACCTTCTCGTCCGGCCCGAGGATCGGCATGCCCTTGTGGTTGGGCGCGAACGACAGTCCCATGTAGACACCGAACAGCGCCTGCTGCACCGCGAGGAACGCGAGCGCCTTGCCGGGCGGCAGCACGAGGAACAGCGCGCTGAGGTATCCGACAACGTGCAGGCCGAGCAGCACGCCCTCGCGCAGCGGCCGGGGCACCGACCGGCCGAACGCCGAGCGGAAGCCGGAC
Organism: Actinocatenispora sp.; assembly: GCA_036503555.1. Lineage (GTDB taxonomy): Bacteria > Actinomycetota > Actinomycetes > Mycobacteriales > Micromonosporaceae > Actinocatenispora. Next base: position 1,358 of record DASXWQ010000050.1, on the reverse strand, counting down.
ACGTGCAGGTTCAGCGCCTCCAGCGTCAGCAGCGGCAGGAACAGCAGGCCCTGCCAGCGCGTGATGAACCGCTGGGCTCCGGTCGCCTCCCGCGCCTGATCCGGCGTCCAGCGGACCACGCCGGCCGCCACGTCCGGGTCGTGGTCGAGCTGGTTGGGGTGCGCGTGGTGCCGGTTGTGCTTGTCCACCCACCAGCCCTGGCCGAGCCCGATGAGCAGGTTCCCGAGCACCAGACCCATCCGCTCGGCCCGCCGCTTCGACGTCGTCACCTGCCGGTGACCGACCTCGTGCCCGGCGAACGCGACCTGCGTGAACGCGATCGCCATCACCACAGCGATCCCGAGCTGCCACCAGGAGTCACCGACCAGGGCGAAGCCCACCCACGCCAGCGCGTACAGCAGGAGGGTCGAACCGAGGGCCACCGCCTGGTATCCGGGGCGGCGGCGCAGCAGTCCCGCCGCCGCGATCCGCCGCGACAGTTCGGCATAGTCACTTCCCGCGCGTACCGCGGTCACCGGTGTGCTCACCATCACGAGCTTGCCAGGCCGCTCCGCCGGGCGCACTGCCGGTCCCACCCGGATCCGTACTGGTGCCAGCCCCACCCCGGAGGGTGTCGAGAGCCTGCCGTACCGCTGTGTCCGGATCGTTGCCCGGTGCCCGGTGCCCGGTGCCCGGTGCCCGGTGCCCGGTCGACGTCGCACGCCAGCGCCCGCGCCGACGCCGGCTCATCCGGCAACGCCACACTGCGGACGGGGTGCCGACGAGCTGGTCGAGGTCGGCCCGGAGCTCACCGATCGGATGGCGCACCATCGGCGCCGATCGTACGGCGGGAGTCGGCGAGGCGGTGGGTGTGGCCGGCCCGGTCGAGAAGCTCCAGCAGTGGCACGGCGACCCGGCGGCTGGTGCCCAGCGCCTGCCGGGCCGCGCTGAGCGTGAACGGCTGTGGCAGCGCGGCGAGCAGCGCCACGGCCGCGACGTCCGCGCCGGGGCGCAGCACGACACCGGGGGCGACCTCCAGCAGCCGGCCGGCCCGTACCGCGGCCGCGATCTCCCGGCGGCCGAGGCCGAGATGGCTCAACCGTGCGGCGTCCGGCGCCGCGTACGGGTCGGCGGCGAGGTCGGCGTGCACCGCGGCGACGGCGCGCTCGACCGCGGCGGGCAGGGTCGGTCCCGCGCCGGCCCGGCGTACCCGGCCGTCGGTGACGGTCAGCGGATCGGTGGCCAGCGCCGCGGTCAGCGCCGGATCGGGCAGGCCGAGCGCGTGCGTCGCGGCGCCGACCGGCAGCCCGGTCGACAGCGGTTCGGCCCGTCGGTGCGCGTCGACGGCGTCGACCAGGCGCTCGTGCAGCGCCGCCCAG
>DASXWQ010000049.1:0-72768 GCA_036503555.1 Actinocatenispora sp. | reverse complement strand
TTGCCCGTCGGCCCGGACGCGATGTACCCGCCGGAGAACAGGGTCGCCGTCTTCTTGCGCGGCTTGCGCACCACCGGCAGGGCGAACAACACGGCCGGCGCGGGCGAGAACCGCTCGTAGTTGTCGAACAGCGTCGGCCCGATCAGCCCGGACCCGGCGGCGACCTCGGTGGTCGACGGATCGGCGCTGGTCAACTCGATGCTGCCGGTGCCGCCGCCGTTGACGAACTCCAGGTCGGCGACCTGGCGTACGGCGGCGACCGCGGCGGCGCGCCGGGCGCGCAGCTCGACGGCCGAGTACCGCTGCATGAGGCGGACGGCGGCGCCGTAGAGCGGGCGGCCGGCGGGGCGGTCCTGCAACCCGGCGATCTGCGCCTCGTAGGCCATCAGGCCGACGAGCCGGAAGCCGCGCCGCGCCACGACGGTCTGGGCGGCGGCGGCGAGCTGGCCGGGTGTGTGCAGCGGCGAGCGCCGCACGCCGACGTGCAGGCCGAACGGGCGCCACGACGCGTCGAGTTCGAGGCAGACCCGGACCGGCGACCGGTCGGCCGGCAGTACGGAGTCGATCAGGTCGAGCTGGTCCGGCGAGTCGACCATGACCGTGACCCGGGCCGCGACGTCCTCGTCGCGCAGCGCGGCGATTGCCCCACGGTCGGCGCTCGGGTACGCGCAGAGCACGTCCGGGTGTCCCTGCTCGGCCAGCCACACCGCCTCGGCCAGGGTGAACGCCATGATCCCGGCGTACCCGGGCTCGGCGAGGGCGGTGTCGATCAGGGCGCGGCAGCGTACCGACTTGCTGGCGACGCGGATGGGGCGGCCGGCGGCGCGCTGGCGCAGGGCGGCGGCGTTGTCGCGGAACGCGGCCAGGTCGACCACCGCGAACGGCGGGTCGAGGTGCGCGGTCACCGCGTCGAGACGGGTACGCAGCGTGCCGGTCATGCCCTGTAACCTAGCCGGCCGCGTCGGCAAACGCGAGCAGCATTCACAAAGTTGGGAACGTCCCACTCGGCCGGTGCGGCGACCATGGCCGTCGGGGGCCGCGGATAGAGTGGAACGCACTCACGGACGGGGGAGGAGACTGCCATCGCCACGCATCCCGCGGACGACGAACGCGCGGTCAACGCGACCGGGCAGGGCGACCTTTCCGGCATTGCGGAGTTGAGGGCAGTACTGCGGTTCCGGGCGTTTCGCCGGCTGTGGATCGTACTTGGCTTCTCCTCCATCGGTGACTGGCTCGGCATCCTCGCCACCGGCACGTTCGCGTCCAGCCTGTTCGAGAACCCGGTCGCCCAGGGCGCCGCGTTCTCGGGCACGATCGTCGTCCGGCTGATCCCGGCGCTCGTCCTCGGCCCGATCGCCGGCGTCTTCGCCGACCGGTTCGACCGACGACGAACTATGGTCATCTGCGACAGCATCCGCTTCGTGCTGTACGCGTCGATACCGATCGTCGGCGCGTTCGCCACCACGGTGGTGACCGCGACGTGGGCCGGCATCGCCACGTTCCTGATCGAGACCTGCCAGATGATGTGGGCCCCGGCCAAGGAGGCCTCGGTCCCCAACCTGGTACCCAAGGCCCGGCTGGAGAAGGCCAACCAGCTCGGCATGGCCACGACCTACGGCGTCACGCCGATCCTCGCCGGCCTCGTCCTGGCCCTGCTCAACTGGCTGGTGGGCGCGATGGGCTTCGGCTCGTCGTACTCGGTGGCGCTGTTCCTCAACGCCCTGACGTACGCGGCGACCGCGCTGATGGTCTGGTTCGGCATCCGGGAGATCTCCGGGCACCGCGAGCACGCGCCGGAGAAGGCCGAGCAGGGCATGCTCCGGCAGTTCCTCGACGGCTGGCGCTACATCGCACGGTTCCCGTTCGCGCGCGGCCTGGTCCTCGGCATCTTCGGCGCGTTCGCGGCGGCCGGCGTCGTCGTCGGCACCGGCCGGTTCTACGCGAAGTCCCTCGGCGGCGGCGACGCCAGCTTCTTCCTGCTGTTCGCGCTGCTGTTCGTCGGCCTCGGCGTCGGCATCACCGCCGGCCCGAAGCTCGTCGGCGCGCTGTCCCGGCGCCGCTGGTTCGGCCTGTCGATCATCCTCGCCACCGGCGCCGTCGGCCTGCTCGCCGTCGCCCCGCACCTGCTCGTCGCCGCGATCCTGACCGTCGTGGTCGGTGCCGGCGCCGGCATGGCGTTCCTCAACGGCATCACGCTGCTCGGCGCCGAGATCGACGACGCGATGCGCGGCCGGGTGTACTCCTTCATCCAGGTGTCCGTGCAGGGCGTACTGCTGCTGACGCTGTCGCTGTCCAGCGTGCTCGTCGGCCTCGGCTCGTCGCACGAGCTCGACCTCGGGCTGTTCTCCGTCTCCGTCAGCGCCACCCGGATCCTGCTGCTGGCCGCCGGCGTCGTCGGCGTCTTCGCCGGGTTCGCGGCGCTCAAGCAGATGGACGACAAGCCCGGCGTACCGCTGCTCGCGGACATCTGGTCGTCGATGCGCGGCCGGCCGCTCGGCCGCCCCGTACCGCACCCCGGGCCCGGCGTGTTCGTGGTCTTCGAGGGCGGCGAGGGCGCCGGCAAGTCCACCCAGGTGATCAAGCTCGCCGCCTGGCTGCGCGTACACAAGCGGGAGGCGGTCGTCACCCGCGAGCCCGGCGCCACCGAGGTCGGCGCCCGGATCCGCGGCCTCGTCCTCGACAAGGACGCGCTGCCCGGCGACTCCCGCGTCTCCCCCCGCGCCGAGGCGCTGCTCTACGCGGCGGACCGCGCCCACCACGTCGCCACCGTTGTACGCCCCGCGCTGGAGCGCGGCGCCGCCGTCGTCAGCGACCGGTACGTGGACTCGTCGCTCGCGTACCAGGGGGCGGGGCGGACGCTGCCGGTCGAGGAGATCGGCTGGCTGTCGAACTGGGCCACCGGCGGGCTGCGCCCCGACCTGGTGGTGCTGCTCGACGTCGACCCGCAGGTGGGTCTCGCCCGGGTCGCCAACCGCGGCTCCGCCGACCGGCTGGAGTCCGAGTCGATCGCCTTCCACGACCGGGTACGCCACGCGTTCCTCGACCTCGCCGCCGAGAACCCGGGCCGTTACCTCGTGCTCGACGCCAGCGAGGACGCCGACAGCATCGCCCGGCAGGTACGCGAGCGGGTCGCCAAGCTGCTCCCCGCCGACGACCGCCCGGTCGAAACCCCCGACCCCGCCGCGGCGTCCGGCCATGAGGCCGGCCCGGGCGACGCGCCCGGCCCGGATCACGGGTTCGGTCCGGACCACAGGTCCGGCTCGGGTGACGATGCCGCCTCGGGCGACGGGGTCGGCTCCGGTCACGGGCCCGGTTCGGACGGCCGGGCCGACGGGGCCGATCCGGCCCGGGGTGCCGCGCCGTCCGTCGACGGTTCCGCGGAGGAGGGCGAGCGTGCCGGCGCCGCGGCCGTACCCGCCGAGGGCATCACGATCCGCCGGCTCGGGCCGAAGTCCGCCGGCGACGACGCCGCCACGACCGACCCCACCACCCTGCTCCCCGCGACGTCCACGGCCGCCGCGACCGGAACGGACCCGACGACCGTCGCCACGTACACGGAGGACGCCGACGACACGACCGTCGTGACGCGCGCCGACGACACGACCGCGGCGCGTGCGGTGGACGAGCCGCGGCCGGCGGATCCGACGAAGACCACGGTCATGCCGGCGTTGCGTCCCCCGGTCGACCCGTGGAACACGACGGCGGAGACGAGGGTGTTCCCGACGGTCGAGGAGCACGCGGTCACCGAGCGGTTCGACGACGACGAGACGGCGATCATGCCGTCCGGCGGCGCCAACCTGCGGCGCCGCAAGCCACGGCGGCGGCGCTGATGCCCACCGGTACGAGGTGTCGGGACGGCGCCGGTGGGTGACGTGTTCGACGCGGTGATCGGCCAGCCGGAGGCGGTGGCCGTGCTGCGGCGCGCCGCGAGTGCCGGCCGGCCCGGCGGCGCCCCGTCGAGCGCGATGACGCACGCCTGGCTGTTCACGGGCCCGCCCGGGTCCGGCCGGTCGGACGCGGCGCGCGCGTTCGCCGCCGCGTTGCAGTGCGACCGGGGCGGCTGCGGCGAGTGCCCGTCGTGCCACACCGTCCTCGCCGGTACCCACGCCGACGTGCGCTTCGTCGTACCGGACGGGCTGTCGATCGGTGTCGACCAGATGCGTGCGCTGGTGCTGCGGTCGCAGGGCGCGCCGTCGTCGGGACGTTGGCAGGTGCTGGTGATCGCCGACGCGGACCGGCTCACCGAGGCGGCGGGCAACGCGCTGCTGAAGGCGGTCGAGGAACCCCCGGCGCGTACCGTCTTCCTGCTGTGCACGCCGTCGACGCACCCGGACGACATCGCGGTGACGATCCGGTCCCGGTGCCGGGTGGTGACCCTTCGGACGCCGAGCCCGGAGGCGGTGTCGACGGCGCTGGCCGCCGAGGGCGGTACGGATCCGGCCACGGCACGCTGGGCGGCGGCCGCGGCGCAGGGACACGTCGGCCGGGCCCGCCGGCTCGCCACCGACCCGGAGGCGCGTACCACGCGCGAGGCGGTGCTCGCCATCCCGCGCCGGCTGACCAGCATCGCCGCCTGCTTCGACGCGGCCGGCGACCTGGTGAGCGCGACCGAGCAGGAGACGTCCGCCGAGCTCGCCGAGCTGGCCGCGAAGGAACGCGAAGAGCTGGCCACCGCGCTCGGCGCCGGCGGTACCGGGAAGGGCTCGGCAAGCGCTTCCCGGGGCTCGGCCGGCCAGCTCAAGGACCTGGAGAAGCGGCAGAAGACGCGTGCGACCCGGGCCCAGCGCGACGCGCTCGACCGGGCGCTCACCGACCTAGCCGGCTTCTACCGCGACGTACTCGCGGCCCGGTTCGGCGCGCCGGTCCCGGCCGTCCACGCCGACGCCGCCGACACCGTACGCGCGGCCGCGGAGCGGTGGACCCCCGAGTCGACGCTGCGCCGGCTGCAGGCCGTACTCGACTGCCGGGAGGCGATCGGCGCGAACGTGAAGCCGCGCATCGCCGTCGAGTCGATGATGCTCACCCTCTGGCACCCCTGACGCGCGGCTCCGGCACCCGGACGTGACACGGCGCCCCTCCCGTGGGTACGGGAGGGGCGCCGTCCTGGTGCGTGGTGCTGGTCAGACGAGCCCGCCACCGAGCAGACCGGTCACGGCCGACAGCGGGTCACTGCCTACTCCCGGCGCGCCAGCCGGCTGCTGCTGGTCGGTCGGCTGCTGCTGGTCGGCACCGGTGGGCTGGCCGGCCGGTGCGGTCGGCTGGTCCTCCGGTCCGGTCAGGCCACCGCCGCTGAGTTGTCCGGTGACCGGCCCGGTGAGCTGGTCGACGGGCAGTCCGGCGACGTTCGCGCCGCCGGCCAGGCCGTCGACCGGCGAGCCGGCCTCCGGCGCGGTCGGCAGGTTGCCGAGGGCGGGGCCGCCGGCGAGCTTGCCGACGGTACCGGCGACAGTGGTGCCGGCCTTCGACATGAGCCCGTCGGTGGGCAGCTGGTTGTTCTGCCCGACGGTGAACCCGTCCTCGTTGCGGTTGACCGACAGCAGCGGGACCACCTTGTCCGGCGCCGAGACCGGCAGCGGTACGACGGTGGACTCGGGCCCGGTGTTCTGGTCGGTGGGCCCGGCCGGCTGGTCGGCCGGCGGCTGCTGCTGCGGTGCCTGCTGGGCCGGCGCGCCCTGGTCGGCGGGGGCCTGCTGCCCCACACCGCCCAGCAGCGGACCGACGACGGGCAGGCCCGCCGGGTCGGCGACGCCGGCCTCGTGGCCGCCGGTCAACCCGTCGAGCGGACCGGCCGCGGGGCCGGCGAGCTGCTTGACGGGCTGTACCACCTGACCGGCCGCGCCGGTCAGCTGCGGCACGTCGACGCGGGTGCCGTTGGTGGGGATCTGGCCCGGCGCCGTGGAGATGCCGGGCAGGTCCTCGGTCGCGGACTCGTTGAACACCTGGCCGGCGACACCCGGCTGGGCCGCGAAGTCACGCGACGCCATGACGGGGTGCGCCACGCCCGGCGAGACGGCCAGGGTGGCCGGCTTGTCGTTGGTGGGCACCGAGACCGCCGCGTTGGCAGCGCCGGCACCGAACAGGAGCATGCCCCCGGCGAGTACGGCAGCGCTGACCGCGCGGTGGATCCACTTGCGGTTCATCGTTATTTCCTCAATGCATCGGGTACATGGTCGGATCGTGCGTTGTACCCGCGGAGCGAGCGACCGGCACGCGTGGCGTGCCTGGCAGAGGGTGTGGAGAGCGACCGCGGTGGTGCTGCGAGCAGACCGGGGAGTACCTCCCGGGCGCGGGGCAGCCCGGTGCGGGCTGGCTGCCCACTCCGGCGCGCCCGGGGCGCGGTACGTCCGGCCTGACCCGCGCCCGGATGGCACGGGATGGCCGTCGAATCTGCTCGCTCCGCGGTCTTTCCCTCCTCGGATCCCGTCCGTGTTCCTCGGTTCAGGGGTCTGCGCCCTGCCACGGTCGCCGTGTGGCTCGGGCGCGGTGGTACGTGCGGTGGAGCTGGTGTGGACGACGACGGCACCGCCTGCCCGCGGACCCCACGTCGTACGCCTCCGTCGCATCACACCCCCTCGTTTCGGAACGGACGGTCCGGGCACGGATTGTGCCTACCCACGTACACAACGTGCAAGTGCCCCGGGAGGGTTACGCGTCACACGCGATCAACTGGCGAACGAAGGCGATTCGTGGCCACATCGGCAGCGGTCGTTACCATCGTCCTGTGCCCCCGATCACGCCGAAGCTGCCCACCCCTCCGTGGCGCAGGCCGCGCGGCCGGCACATCGTCGTCTGCGGCGCCAACCAGCTGACGTACCGGCTCGTCGAGGAGCTGGTCACCCGGCACGGGGAGTTCGTGACGGTCATCGTGCCGTCCCGGCAGACCAACCGGGCCGCGGACATCGCCGCCCTCGACGGCGTACGGATCGTCGTCGCGGAACGCTTGGACAGCAAGGCGTTCCGGGAGGCCGGGCTGCGCGAGGCGCGGTCGCTGGCGCTCGCCGCCGACGACGACATGGGCAACCTACACGCCGCGCTGCGCGCGCAGGAGTTCAACCGCCGGCTGCGCCTCGTCATCCGCATGTCCAACGCGAACCTGCGCGACCGGGTCCACGAACTCTTCGCCGACTGCACCGCGCTGCACGACGCGAGCACCGCGGCGCCCGCGTTCGTCGCCGCCGCCCTGGACCGCCCCGCCCCGGTGCGGCTGCCCAGCCGTACGCTCATGCTCGCCACCCGCCGCGACGTGGCGCCCGAGCTGGTCGTGTGCGGGCTCGCCCGCGGCCGGGCCCAGGCCGGGCAGCCACAGCTGCTGCCCGACACCGCCGAGGCGGACGACCTGGTCCTCGCCATGGCCGACGGCCAGCGCGTCACCGAGCGGCGGCCGCACCGGCTGACCGCGCGGCTGCGGTCCGGGCTGCGCCTCACCGTACGGTGGAGTCTCGCCCTGGTCGTCGCCGTGCTGCTCGCCCTGATCCTCACCGGCATCGCGCTCCGCGTCACCCTGCTCGACCAGCCGATCGGCTTCTCCCTGTACGACACCGTCCTCACCATCGCCGGCTCCGGCGACCCGGACCAGCGGTACTCCGGGCTGGAGATGGCGATCCAGGCCGTCACCATGGTCGGCGGCATCGCGCTCATCCCGGCCATCACCGCGGCGCTCGTCGACTGGGTGGTCCGCGCCCGGCTCGCCGCCGACCGCTCCCGGCCGATGCCGCGCGAGAAGCACGTGATCGTCACCGGGCTCGGCGACGTCGGGTCGCGCATCGTCCGGCAGCTCGACGACATGGGCGAGCGCGTCGTCGCCATCGAACGCGACGAGAACAACCCCGGCGTCGACTTCTGCCGTCGCCGCGGCATCCCCGTCATCGTCGGCGACGCCACCCGCGCCGACACGCTGACCCGCGCCAACGTCGACACCTGCCGCGCCCTCGTACCCGTCACCAGCGACGACGTCGCCAACCTCGAAGTCGCGCTCAACGCCCGCGCCACACGGCCCGAACTGCGCGTCGTACTCCGGCTGTTCGACGCTGACCTCGCCGCCCGCGTCGAGGAACACTTCGGCATCACGACGTCCCGCAGCGTCGCGTACCTGGCCGCGCCGGCGTTCGCCGCCGCGCTCGTCGAACGCCAGGTGATCAACACGATCCCGGTCGGCCGGCGGGTCCTCGTCATCGCCGACATCCCCGTCAACGCCGGGGCACAGCTCGCCGGCCAGCGCGTACGCAAGGTCGTCGAGGAGGCGGGGGAGGCGCGGATCATCGCACTGCGAAGTGTCGACGGCGACTGGCTGTGGGCGCCGGCGCCCAACCGGCTGATGCTGCCGGGGGAACGCGTGATCGTGCTGTCGACGCGTACCGGGCTCGGGCGGATGCTGGTGCGCAGCGAGCCGCCGACGCCGGACCCGCAGACCGAGGGCGTGCTGACCTGATCACCGGCACGCCGGTGGTTGTCCACAGGCTCGGCGTGTCGTCCACAGGCCAGGCGCGCGACCGGCGTTCCGCCTCTTTCCCGACTAGAATTGTCGCCGGGGTGCCCCCCTTTGGGAGGGCGGGGGAAGGTTCTCCGGCGCGCGCGAAAACCGTTGGGCCGCTTGCCGATTCGCGGCGATACTGCCGCCGTGTACACCGATGCCGACGCCGCCGCCCTCTACGACCTGACGAACCCGTGGGACCCCGAGCACTACCCCAGCGACCGCTTCTACCAGCGGCTCGTCCTCGACGCACCCTCCGTACTCGACGTCGGCTGCGGCACCGGCGCGATGCTGCACCTGGCGCGCGTGCAGGGCCACACCGGCCGGCTCGCCGGCATCGACCCCGACCGTGCGGCGCTGGAGCGGGCGCGCCGTCGTACGGACGTCGACTGGGTCGAGGGGACGGCGGCGCAGGCGCGTTGGGTGGCGGAGTTCGAGCTGGCGACGATGACGAGTCACGCGTTCCAGTTCCTCGTCACGGACGACGAGGTCGGCGCGTCGCTCGCGGCGATCTCGTCGGCGCTCGTACCGGGTGGTCGGTTCGCGTTCGAGACGCGGCATCCGCGGGCCCGCGCGTGGGAGGAGTGGAACCCGGCGAACGCGTCGGATCTGGTGGACGCGGCCGGCCGCCACCTGCGCACCTGGTACGAGGTCGAGTCGGTGACCGGCGACGTGGTCACGTTCACGGGTACGACGGCGGCGCGGGACGGCGCGGTGCTGCGTGTGGACCGGGCGAGCCTGCGTTTCCTGGACGAGGTACGACTGGACGCGTTCCTCGCCGCGGCGGGTTTCGTGGTGGAGGCCCGTTTCGGCGACTGGCGGGGTGGTCCGGTGACGGACGACAGCCGCGAGATTGTGACGATCGCCCGCCGCGCCTGACGCGGCTGAGCCGCACCGGGTGGCGCGACCGGGCCGCACCGGGTGACTCCCGATGCGGCGCGGGCCGGTCAGTGGTGCAGCAGCGCGATGCGGCCGTCGACGCCGGACGCCCAGCACGTGCCGTGGGCGCACTGCACGGCGTCGAAGCTGCCGGTGTCGAACCGCGTCCAGGTACGCCCGGCGTCGGACGAGATGTCGCTGCCGGTCGGCCCGACGGCGAGCACGGTATGCCCGGAGAGCCACGCCGCGCCGGACCGGTACTCGCCGGGCCCGTCCGCCGCTAGCCAGGTGCGGCCACCGTCGCTGGTGCGTACGAGGGCGTCGGGTGCGGTGGTCGGGTCGGCGAAGTCGCCGCCGATGGCGATGCCGTGCCGCGGGTCGCGGAAGGCGAGGGAGAAGATCCCGGCGGACGCGGAGCTGGGCACGCCGGTGTCGACGTACGTCCAGGTCAGGCCGCCATCGTCGGACCGGTACACGCGGGCGGCGGCCCCGCCGCCGGACGCCAGGTACGCGGTGCGCCCGGCGGTGACGAGGCAGGTGCCGCTGGCGGCGAAGCCGGCCTCGCCGGGCTGCGCGGCGGGCATCCCGTCGGCGGGGAGTGCCCGCCAGTGGTGGCCACCGTCCGATGTGGACAGGATGCGGAACCGGCCGTCGACGGGGTCGGAGACGGCGAGCCCGTGCCGGCTGTCGTAGAACGCGGTGCAGTCGTAGAAGGCGGCGGGGTCGGTGTTGCGGAACCCGAGGGTCCAGTGCGCCCCGCCGTCGTCGGTCACGTAGATCCGCGACGCGTCGCCTTCGCCGATGGCGAGCGCCACGGCGTGCCGCGCGTCGGTCGCCTCGACGTCCCGGAACTCCAGGCCGGCCGCGTCGGCGGGCGACACGTCGGCCCAGCGCCGCCCGCCGTCGACGGTACGCAGGACGACACCGCCGGCGCCCGCCACCCACGCCACCCGGGCGGAGACGGCGGCGAGCCCGCGGAACTGGCCGCCTCCACTGTGGACGATCCGCCACTGCGGCGTACCGGGGTGGGCGGCGGCCGGGTTGCCGGCGGCGAGGACCGCCGCGCCGACGGCGGCCGCGCCGAGAGCTGCGAGTCTCCTCATGTCGACGCAACCTACCGCCCGGCCGGGCCGCCGCCAACCCGCCGGGAGCGTCGGGTCAGCCGGTGGCGGCGATGTCGTCGCCGAGGACGGCGCGCTCGTCGGGGCGGTGCGCGAGGACGTTGTCGAGGAACGAGATCAGCGCGATGTGCATGCCGACGTCGAGCCCGGCCTCCTCCGACATGTACCAGCGGTGGTCGAGGAGCTGGTGGTAGAGCTCGGTGGTTTCGAGCTTGCCGCGCATCTCCGCCGGTACGGCCCGGACGATGGGCTCGAACACGTCGGTGAGCCAGTGCGCGGCGGCGATCTGCTCGTCGTCGATGTCGTTCGCGGCGCGGTACGTGTCGAGGTCGTTGAGCAGCGAGCGCGCCTGGTTCTCCTCGGCGTCGAGCCCGGTGAGTGCCTGGAGCCGGCGCGAGTGGTGACCGGCGTCGACGACCTTGGGCCGCACCTTGTACGAGTCGCCGGCCTCGGCGGTGCTCATCGACATCTCGGCCACGTCGAAGCCGAGGTCGTTGAGGCGCCGGATCCGGGTCTCCAGCTTGTGCCGCTCGCGCCGGCCGATGACCTGCTCGTACGTGATCTCGTGCCAGAGCCCCTCGTACCGCTCGACGACCTGCTCGGACACCCACTCGGGGTCGATCGACGGGTGCAGGAAGCCGCCGGCTTCGAGGTCGAGCGCCTCGCCGAAGATGTTGACGCGGGCGAGCTCCAGGTCCTCGTCGCGCTGGCCGGGGGAGAGCTGGTTGTGCAGCGCCCCGGTCTCGGCGTCCACCAGGTACGCGGCGAACGCGCCGGCGTCGCGCCGGAACAGCGTGTTGGACAGCGAGCAGTCGCCCCAGAAGAAGCCGGCGAGGTGCAGCCGGACGAGCAGCGCGGCGAGCGCGTCGAGCAGCCGGTTCATCGTGTCGAGCTTGAGGGTGTGCGAGAACAGCGCCCGGTACGGCAGGGAGAACTGCAGATGCCGGGTGATGAGTGCGGGTTCGAGCGGGGCGCCGTCGGGGTCGGTGCGGTCGTGGACGACGGCGACGGCCTCGACGGCGGGTGCGTCGAGCCGTTCGAGGCCGCGGAGCAGCCCGTACTCCTTCTCGGCGACGCGCTGGCCGGTCTCCTTCACGGCGTACACCACGTCGCCGAGGCGGACGAACCGGACGACGTGCCGGGAGATGCCGCGCGGCAGCGCGACCAGCCAGTCGGCCGGCCACTCCGTGAGCGGCTTGTCCCACGGCAGGTCCAGCAGGGCCGGATCGGTGAGCGCGGAGGTCATCTGCACGCTTCACAGCATGACGCCCGGACGTGGTGGGTGGCAGCCCATCGCGCCAGTGAGGATGATCGCTGTACGCCCGGTGACGCCCACCGAGGACAACTCCTCTGAGTAGGCATCCGCGCACGTACCGCATCCATCGATGCCCGCGGCTCGTTGAAGCCGCGAGGAGAGAGGAGCGGTACATGACACGTCGTCGGACCGTCCTGCTCGTCGCCGGCGCGTGTGCGGTCGCCGCACTGGCCGTGGCGAGCGACGCCGTCGCGGGGGGACCGGTCACCGGGCACCTGCTGCCCGGCCGGCACAGCGAGGCACGACTCGCCGCGCACGACACCGGCGCCGAGCCCGGCGCGGCGATCGGCCGGACCGAGGCCCACCACGCCAGCGGTACGCCACAGCGACACGCGCCCGCCACCAGCGCCCAGGGCCGGCGCGCCACCGAGCCGGCCGCCGCCGGGGTCGAGGAGGCGGGCCGCCAGGACACGGTCACCCAGGCCGTTGGGTACTCGGGGAAGCCGACCGCGACGTACTCGTACCCGGGGGCCGACTACGTCAAGATCCACTTCTCCCGCCTGCTGGTACGCCCCGGTGACTCGGTCACCGTCGCCGACCCGTCCGGCGCGCAGAAGTACACGTACCGGGCGGATCCGCGGCTGCTGACGGTGCCGGGCGACTCGCCGGCGACCGAGAGCGGCAAGGACGGCTTCTGGTCGATGTCGATCACGGGTGACACCGCGGTCGTGGCGCTGCACAAGGCGCTGCCCGGCCCGACGCTCGGCAAGTTCGGCGTCGACGTGGACAGGGTCGCGCACGGCTTCACCAGCGCGCAGCGGTCGGCCCGGGCGCACGACGAGCGGCTCGCCGCCGGTGGTCGCCGGCCGGAGAGCGTCTGCGGCAACGACGACACGCAGGACGCGGTCTGCTACAAGACCGACCACCCGGTCGAGTACCAGCACAGCCTGCCGGTGGCGCGACTGCTCATCAACGGCACCACGCTGTGCACGGCGTGGCGGGTCACCGCCGACGACCGGATGCTGACGAACAACCACTGCCTCGGCGACCAGGCCGACGTCGACAACACCGAGGTCTGGTTCAACTACCAGTGCGCCTCGTGCGGCGGGCAGGACGTCGAGCAGGTCACGAAGGTACCGGCGGCGAAGCTGCTGCGGACCGACAAGACGCTGGACTACACGCTGTTCTCGGTGTCGAACTTCAGCGCGATCAAGCGGTTCGGCTACCTCGGGCTGGACATCCGTACGCCGAAGACCGGCGAGCAGGTCTACATCCCGCAGCACCCGGAGGGCGACCCGACGAAGCTCGCCATCTCGTCGGACCAGGACCCGAACTCGACCTGCGAGATCGAGCAGGCCACGATCGACGGGTACGCCAGCAACTCCGACACCGCGTACCGGTGCGACACGGCGCCCGGCTCGTCCGGCTCGCCCGTCATCTCCGAACGCACCAACCGGGTCATCGCCCTGCACCACCTGGGCGGCTGTCCGAACAGCGGCGTACGCATCGACCTGATCTACGCGCAGATCAAGTCCCTGCTCTGACCGCACGCTACCGAGGACCCGGACGTCCAACCGGACATCCGGGTCCTTTCGGTGCCGCGACGGGCAGTGTGCCGACCGGCGCCCCGACCGCCAGGTACGGTCGTGGCGTCGGACACCGGTAGCTCTAGGGAGCGCGCATGACGGGTCCCGCGGCCGTCGCGGTGCGGCCCGCATGGCGTGGCTGGTGGGTGGACGCCGGGCTGCTGGCCGGGTTCGTCGCCATCACCGGCGCGCTGGCCGCCTGGCCGGCGCTGCTCCGCCTCGACGTCGCCGTCCGCGACGCGTCCGACGCGCACCGGCCGGCCGCGGCGTACTGGCTGGCGTGGACGGTCAACCACCTCGGCCAGGGCACACCGCTCGCGGCCCTCGCGCTCGTGCTCGCCGCCGTCGTCGCGTGGCGCACCCGCACCGTACGGCCGCTGCTGCCGGTCTTCGCCGCCGAGATCCTCACGTACTGCGTGGTCGGGCCGCTGAAGCTGTGGACCGAGCGCGGCGCGCCGCACTACGGCTCCGTCGCGCTGTTCTCCGAGCCGCACCAGACCTCGTACCCGTCCGGCCACCTCGTCAACACGATCGTCTGGTACGCGGTGATCGCCGCGCTCGCGTCCCGCTGGCTGCCGTCCGCCGCCACCACCGTGCTGCGTACCGTGCCGGTCGCCGCCGTCTCCGTCACCACCGTCTACCTCGGGTACCACTGGCTGACCGACACGCTCGCCGGGCTGGTGCTCGGCGTGCTGCTGTGCCGGCTGCTGGCCCGCGTATCGTGGCGCCGGGTGCCGCTGCCCGCCGCACTCGACCGCGCCGCGCACGCCGACGGAGAGGCGCCGCCCGCCGCCCCCGACGCCGACCGGCGGGTGCCGCTCTCCGTCGCGACCGACCGCGCCACGGACGGCGACGTCGACCGGCGGGCGCCGCGCTGAGCGCGCGTACCACGATCACGTACCGGCCGCGGCTCGTCCCGGCGGGCTGGTGGGTGGAGGCCGCGCTGGTCGTCGTGTTCGCCGCGCTGACCGTCGCGCTGGCGTGGTCGGGCCCGCTCACCGACGCGGACGTGTGGCTGCGCGACGTGTCCGACGCGCACCGGCCGGCCGGTGCGTACTGGCTGGCGCGGCTGGTGAACCTGCTCGGCAACGGCGGCTGGGTCATGACCGTGACGCTGCTGCTGGCGGTGGTGTTGGCGTGGCGCCGGCGTACGGTGCGGCCGGTCTTCCCGGCGGGCGCCGCCGCGGTGCTGACGGCCGGGCTGATCGTGCCGCTCAAGCGGTTCACGGACCGGCCGGCGCCGCACTACTTCGGTCCGGCCGAGGCGTTCAGCGTGCCGGGCCGCGAGTCGTACCCGTCCGGCCACCTGATGAACACCGTCGTCTGGTTCGGCGTGCTGGCGCTGCTGCTCGCCCCGTACGCGGCGCCGGCGGTCCGGCGCGCGCTGCGGGTCCTGCCGTCCGTGCTGGTCTTCGCCAGCACGATCTACCTCGGCTTCCACTGGTTCACCGACGACGTCGCCGGTCTCGCCCTCGGCATCCTCTGCTACCGCGTCATCTGCCGCGTCCCCTGGTCCGCGATCCCGTTGCCGACCTGGCTGGAACGCCGCCCCCAACCCGCCGAACGCCCCTGGCCCTGATGTCAACCTTGCGGGCACCGTGCCGCGTGGAAGAGGCGTGAGCGTACTCAAGCAACGGACCGAACAGGACACGGCGTTCGCCGCGTTCGTCGCCCGGTCCTGGGATCATCACCTTCGGGTGGCGCGACTGCTCACCGGGGATCCGTACCGTGCGGAGGAGCTGCTCCAGGACAGCCTCGTGCGGCTGTACCAGCACTGGCGTCGGGTGTCGCGGCGTGGCGATCCGCAGGCGTACCTGCGGCGGATGCTCGTCAACGGCAACACGAGCTCGTGGCGGCGCCGTCGGCGCGAACACCTCGTGGCCGAGTCGCCGGACCGCGCCGACCCGTCCGCCGTCCCCGCCGAACCCGCCGAGGAGTTGCGTCGCGCCCTCCTCACCCTGCCGCCGCGGCAGCGCGCGGTGGTCGTCCTCCGCTACTACGCCGATCTCGGCGAGCGTGAGGTGGCCGCCGTGCTGGGCTGCTCTGTCGGCTCCGTCAAGACCCACAACTCGCGGGCGCTGGCGCGACTACGCAGCCTGCTGCCCCAGGACGACGAGGGAGTACGGCCATGAGCCAGGACGAGGAACTGTCCCGCGCGCTGCACGCGCTGGCGGACGAGGACGACGGCGTGCCCGCGCCGGTCGACGACCTGGTACGGCGCGGCCACGTGGCGGCTCGCCGCCGTACGGCGGCCCTATCGGTCGCCGCGGTCGGCGCGGTCGCGGCGGTCGGCGTGGTCACCGCGATCGCGGCGTCGGGTCCGACCGCACCGCCGCGGCAGCAGGCCCAGCCCGATCCGGCGGTGCGCGGCTCGGACAGGGGGCCGACGGACGCGGCCAGGACGAGGCTGGTCGCCGTGGTCCGGACGTCCGGTGGCGACAGCTTCCGGTTCGACACCCACGGCACGAACCGCCATACCGCGCCGGGCAGGTCGACCACCCCGCAGGGGTTCGGCTGTACCGGGGCGATCGACCCGGCGCAGCCGGTCGGGTACTATCAGCTGCCCAACGGGGAGGAGACGCGGATCGTCGGCGACGACGCGTACGTCTACGAGGGCGGGAAGTGGTTCCAGGAGACCGACCCCACCTTCAGCCACAGGATCGGCTGCGGTCGGGTTGCCCTGTCGGCCAGCCCGAGTGACATCCTCGACCCGATCCGGAACACCGGCACCGTGCGGTACCTCGGGCGCCGCGGTTCGGGCGCCGACGCGGTCGACGTCTACGGCGTGGCGTACGTCAGGCAGCTTGAGGGGCCGAACACGGTCCAGGTCACGGCCACCGTACGGGTGGGCGTCCGGTCGCAGCGGGTCGCCGAGGTGGACGAGAGCTCGGTGTATCGCTGGAAGCAGCGGACGGACAGCACGTCGGAGTCCGTGACGACCTACTCGGGCTACGGCGAGCCGGTCACCGTCGAACGCCCCACCGTCGGTCCCTGATCACGTCACCCCGCCCCGCCGTCCGGCGGTGCCGGGGTCGGCGGGGTGGTGGAGCTCGATGACGAGCTCGTCGAGGGTCACGTCCTGCGTCGAAGAGGACGAATTCGCCGATGGTGCAGGCCCTTCGCGGGGCGTACGTGGTGCTGCACTACCGGATGACGACCGCCGAGGCACCGCGCGGCCTGGCGGTCGTCGACATCTGGCGGCTCGCCGGCGGGCTGATCGTCGAGCACCGGGACGTGGCCCAGCCGGTACCGGACGACGCGGAGACGCCGAACGGGATGTTCTGAGGTCTCAGCGGCCGGCGAGTACGGCGAGGAAGTGGGCGACGGTGTCGGCCATCGCGTCGCGCGCCGGCGCCAGGTACTTCCGCGGGTCGACGAGCTTGTCGTCGGCCAGCACCTCGCGTACGGCGCCGGTGAAGGCGATGTTCAGCGCGGTGCCGATGTTCACCTTGACCATGCCGGCGGCCACGGCGGCGGCGAGCTCGCCGTCGGGTACGCCGGAGGATCCGTGCAGTACCAACGGGACCGGCACCGCGTCGCGCAGCCGGGCGATGAGGTCGTGGTCGAGCGCGGCGGTACGGTCGGTCATCGCGTGCGAGGAGCCGACGGCGACGGCGAGCGCGTCGACGCCGGTGGCGGCCACGTAGTCGCGCGCCTCGGCCGGATCGGTGCGTACGCCCGGGGCGTGCGCACCGTCCTTGCCGCCGACCTCGCCCAGCTCGCTCTCCAGCCACAGCCCGTGTGCGTGGCAGAACGCCGCCGCCTCGGCGGTGGCGCGCACGTTCGCGTCGTAGTCGAGCTTCGAGGCGTCGTACATGACCGAGCCGAACCGGTGGTCCGGCGCCTGCCGCATCAGGTCGGCGTCCTCGACGTGGTCGAGGTGCAGCGCGACGTCCACGCCTGCCAGATCGGCGACGGCGGCGGTGGCGGCGGCGATCGGGCCGAGCCGCCAGCCGTGGAACTTCACCGCGTTCTGCGAGATCTGCAGGATGACCGGCAGGCCGGCCCGCTCCGCGCCGGCCACGATCGCCTCGGCGTGCTCGACCGTGATCACGTTGAACGCGGCGAGGCCACGCCCGGCCTTCGCGGCGTCGGCGACCAGTGCCCCGGTGGGCGTCAGCATGCGCTTACCTCTCGACGGTGATGATCTTCCGGAGCCGGTCGTACTCCCGGCCGTCGACCTGGCCGGCGAGCGGCACGGCGACGGCCGCGGCGGACAGCGCGACCGCGTCGGTGAGCATGTCCGGCCAGCTCGCGCGCCGGGACAGGCCGCGGGCGAGCGCGGCGACCAGCGCGTCCCCGGCGCCGGTCGGGTTGCCCGCCACGGCCTCCGGCGGCGCCGCCCGGTACGTACCGTCGGCGGTCACCGCGACGATCCCGTCGGCGCCCCGCGACGCGACGACCGCGCCGGCGCCCCGGGCGCGCAGCTCCGTCGCCGCGGCGCGTACCTCGTCTACTGTGGACGGTGTCGCGCCGGTGACGGTGGCCAGCTCGTGCGCGTTCGGCTTCACGACGTCGGGCCGCGCGGTCAGCGCGGCGGCCAGCGCCGGCCCCTCGGCGTCCACAATGGACGGTACGCCGAGCTCCCGGGCGATCGCGACGAGCCGGGCGTACGCGTCGTCCGGTACGCCGGCCGGCAGGCTGCCGGACAGGACCACGGCACGGGCGACCGTCGCCAGCCCACGGAACCGGGTCGCGAACGCCGCCCACTCGTCGGCCGTGACCGGCGGCCCCGGCTCCCAGAAGCCCGTCGCGCCGTCGGCGTCGGCGACCACCAGCGTGCGCCGGGAGTCGGCCGCCACTCCTACGAACGCGTCGGGGATGCCGGCCGCGGCCAGCCGCGCCCGGATCTGCTCGCCGGTCGGCCCGCCCACCAGCCCGGTCGCCACGGCCGGTTCCCGGATCTGGGTCAGCACCGACGCCACGTTCACACCCTTGCCGCCGGCGCGGGTGACGACCGACGCGACCCGGTGTGTCTCGTGCGGGCGGAGCGCGTCCACCCGGTACGTGACGTCCAGCGCCGCGTTCAGCGTGACGGTCAGGATCACAGCCAGCCACCTCCGCGCATGACCCGGCGTACGGCCAGGTCGGCGTCCAGGACCACCAGGTCGGCGCGCAGGCCGGCGACCAGCGCACCGCGGTCGGTCAGGCCGATCGTGCGGGCCGGCGTCGTCGCGGCCATCCGCGCCACGTCGACCAGGGGGATTCCGGCGCCCAGCGCCCGGCGTACCGCGGCGTCCATGGTCAGGGTGGAGCCGGCGATCGAGCCGCCCTCGGTGAGACGGGCGACGCCGTCGAGCACCGTGACGGCCTGGCCGCCCAGGTCGTACGCGCCGTCGGACATGCCCGCGGCGGCCATCGCGTCCGTCACCAGCGCCGTGCGGTTCGGTCCCGCGGTGGACGCGCCGAACGACAGCATCCCGTCGTGCAGGTGGTGCCCGTCGGCGATGAACTCGCACGTCACCGACGCCGACCGGAGCAGCGCGACGATCGGCCCCGGCTCCCGGTGGTGGATCGGGCGCATCCCGTTGCACACGTGCGTACCGGCGGTGGCGCCGGCCTCGACCGCGGCGAGCGTCTGCTCGTAGCTGGCGTCGGTGTGGCCGACGGCGGCGACCACGCCGCGCTCCACGAGGTACCGGATCGCGTCGCGGGCGCCGGCACGCTCGGGCGCGACCGTGACCATCCGTACCCCGCCGATGTCGAGCAGCGTCGCCAGCTCCGCCAGGTCCGGGTCCCGCAGGTACGCCGGGTTCTGCGCGCCGCACCGCGCCTGCGACAGGTACGGCCCCTCGTAGTGCAGGCCGGCGAGGGTGCCGTCCGCGACGAGCGGCTGGTACGCCTCGGTCGCGGCGACCATCAGCTCGGGTGGCGCGGTCACCAGGCTCGCCAGCGTCGTCGTCGTGCCGTGCGCCAGGTGGAACGCCGCCGCCCGTCGCGCCTCGTCCGCGTCCCCGGTCGTGTACGTCGCCCCGCCGCCGCCGTGCGTGTGCATGTCCACGAACCCCGGCAGTACCGTCGCGCCGCCGAGGTCGACGACCTCGGCGCCGTCCGGAGCCGTACCGTCGCCGGGGCCGACGGCGGCGATCGTGCCGCCGTCGATCAGGACGTGCCCGCGGTCGACGACCCCCGTCGGGGTGACCACGCGGGCGCCGCGCAGCAGGACGGTCCGGGGCGAATCATCAGGCATCTACGACTCCTCGGCGTGGAAGCGGTCGAGTGCGAGCAGGGCCGCTCCGATGCATCCTGCCTCGTCGCCGAGTGCCGCCGGTACCAGGCGCGGCATCTCCTGGAACGCGCGTCGCGCCTCGATGCCCGCGGCCAGCGGCGTCAGCAGCGCGTCGCCCGCCTCGGCCAGCCCGCCGCCGACGACGATCACCTCGGGATCCAGCAGTCGCAGCGCCGTCGTCATGCCCTCGGCGAGGATCTCGACGGTCTCGGCCCACACCGCCGCGGCCCGCTCCTCGCCGGCCACCGCCCGGCTTACCACCTCGGCCGCCGGCACGTCCGGCCCGCCCGCCTCCCGGTACCGCCGGGCGACCGCCGCCGCGGACGTCAGCGACTCCAGGCAGCCGTACCGGCCGCAGCCGCAGCGCGGGCCGTCGTGCCGTACCTGGATGTGGCCGAGCTCGGACGGCGCGCCGTGCGCACCCGGGTACGTCCGGCCGCCGAGGACGTGCCCGGCGGCGATGCCGGTACCGATCGCGACGAACAGCACGTTGTCGCTGCCCGCGCCGGCGCCGAGTCGCGCCTCGGCGACCGCACCGGCCCGTACGTCGTGGCCGAGTGCGGTGGTCAGTCCGGTGCGCTGCTCGATCAGCGACACGAACGGCACGTCGCGCCAGTCGATGTTGGAGGAGTACACGGCGACGCCGTTCGCCTCGTCCACCACCCCGGGTACGACGATGCCGACGGCGCGCGGGTCGAGCCCGCGTTCGCGCGCGGAGCCGACGAGCCCGGCGGCGACGTCGACGATCGCGTCGACCACGGCGGCCGGGCCGCGTTCGCGACCGGTCGGGTGCCGTTCGGTGGTGAGGACGGTGCCGGCCGGGTCGACCAGCGCGCACTTCATCGCGGTACCGCCGACGTCGATGGCGACCGCGGTCTCGTTTCCGGTCTCCATCGTCAGGCCAGGATGACCGAGCGGGTCAGGTGCCGCGGGTGGTCGGGGTCGAGGCCGCGGTGGTCGGCGACCGCGATCGCGAACCGCTGCGCCCGGATCAGGTCGGCCATGGGGTCGAGGTCGCTCGTGACGAACGTGCCGCCGGTCGGCGCCACGTCGTCGGCCAGCCCGTCCGGCGCCGTACCGAACATCCAGGTCGCCCGGTTCGGCGCGGTGATCGAGATCGGCCCGTGCCGGTACTCCATCGCCGGGTACGACTCGGTCCAGAACGTCGCCGCCTCCCGGCACTTGAGCGCGGCCTCGTTGGCCAGCCCGACCGTCCAACCGCGCCCGAGGAACGTCACCTGCTCGGTCGTGTCGACCGGCAGCGGCAGCGGCTCCGCGACCGCCTTCTCCGCGTCGCCCGCGGCGGCGACCATGTCCTCGCCGAGGCTGGCCCGCAGCAGCGCCAGCGCCGTCGTCGCGAACCGGGTCTGCACCACGGACGTCTCGTCGGCGAAGTCGAGCACGATCGTCTCGCCGGCGAGCTTCGCCATCGGCGCGTCGTGGATGCCGGTGATCACGACGGTCGCCGTGGTCGGCGCGAGCCGGCGCAGCAGGTCGAGTACCTCGGTGGTGGTGCCGGAGCGGCTGATCGCCACCAGCCGGTCGTACCGGCGGTCGGCCGGGAACTCCGACGCGGCGAACGCGTCCGTCTCGCCCCTGCCCGCCGCCTCGCGCAGCGTCGCGTACGCCTGGGCCATGAACCAGGAGGTGCCGCAGCCGACGACCGCGACGCGCTCGCCGTCGCCGGGCAGGGCGCCGGCACGCTCGGCCGCGACGGCGGCGGCCCGCCGCCAGCACTCCGGCTGGCTGGCGATCTCGGCGACGACCGCGGGAGTGTTGCGTGCTGCGTCCGACATGGGGCCTCCAGTAGGTTGGCGCGGCAAGCTACCGAGCTGTGGCACGTGGCGCGTAAGCTTCGCGCATGTCCCTCGACGTTGTGCCCGGGTTTCGCGCATCATTGTGCACGCGCCGACGTACGAAAGGCTAGGGAGGTCCCGGTGGACCGCTACGCGCGCTGGACGGCGCTTCTGGAGGTGCTGGCCGAGACGGGCCGCGTCAGCGTGGAGGACGCGGCCTCCCGGCTGGACGTCTCCCAGGCGACGATTCGCCGCGATTTCGACCAGTTGGCCCAGCAGCAGATGATCACCCGTACGCGGGGCGGTGCGGTCGCCAGCGCCGTGTCGTACGACCTGCCGCTGCGGTACAAGTCGGCCAAACGGGCGCCGGAGAAGCAGCGGATCGGGTCCGCTGCTGCGGCCCTCGTCACACCGGGCATGGTCGTCGGCATCAACGGCGGCACGACCACGACCGAGGTCGCGCGCGCCCTCGCGACCCGCCCCGACCTGGCCGGCGGTACCACCGGCGACGGCACCGCGCTGACCATCGTCACGAACGCGCTGAACATCGCGAACGAGCTGATCGTCCGGCCGCACGTGAAGCTCGTCGTCACCGGCGGCGTCGTCCGCCCCCAGTCGTACGAGCTGATCGGGCCGCTCGCGACGGGGATCCTGAAGGACCTGATGCTCGACGTGGCGTTCCTGGGTGTCGACGCGGTGGACGTGGCGCTCGGCGCGGCGGCGCACAACGAGGGCGAGGCCGCGATCAACCAGCTCATGGCGGCGCGGGCGCGGCGGATCGTGATCGTGGCCGACTCGTCGAAGTTGGGCCAGCACGCGTTCGCCCGGATCTGCCCGATCGACCGGGTGCACACCCTGGTCACGGACTCGTCCGCGGAGGGCGATCAGACCTCGGCGTTCGCCACGGCCGGCGTCGAGATCATCCGGGTCTGAGACGCGGGCCGGGATCAGAACTCGGGCACGCTCATGGAGGTGCCGCAGGCGGAGCCGAGCTGTCGCGCGTGGCTGGACATCGTGGTGGCGGAGGTTTGCGCGCTCATGGCGTCGGCGACCGGGTCGAGGTCGTCGGCCAGCGCGTCGGCGGCCGACCTGACGTCGTCGCCGGCGTCCTTGGCGTCGGCGCGGATCGCGGCGGCAAGGTCCCTGACCGGCTTGCCCGGATCGCTCGTGTCGGCGGAGTACGAGTACGACTTCAGGTCGTCCTTGATGCGTGTGCGGGCGCTCTTGTCCGCTGGGCCGACGCAGCCGGCGACGAGGCCGATCGCGGCGACCGTGGCGAGCGCGACGATGCCGCCGGTGACCGTCTGAAGCACGGAGGGTTTCCCTTCGTCGCGAAGGCACAGGATCTTGGGCGCAGGTCAACGTAAAACGGGCAAACAACCAGGGCTTGCGTTGACCAGTGCGCGAAACTGCGGCACTATGAACACGCATACGCAAGCCCGTACGGCGAGGCGGCCCCCTCGTCGTGCGGGCTGTTTTCGTGTCGGGGTTTCGGCGGCGCTGTCCCGCCGCGTGATTGAATGCGTGGGATGGACGAGTTGGAGCCCGGCAGCGACGGGTTGAGTGGACGCGACCGCAGGATGCTCGACTTCGAGCGCCAGTGGTGGCGGTACGCGGGCGCCAAGGAGCAGGCCATCCGCGACCTGTTCGGCATGTCCGCCACGCACTACTACCAGGTCCTCAACGCGCTGCTCGACTCGCCGGCGGCCCTCGCCGCCGATCCCGTCACCGTCCGCCGGCTCCGGCGGCTGCGCGATGCCCGCCTCCGCCCGCGTCCGGCGCGCCCGGCCTGACCGCTTCCGTACCGGGAGCGGACCGTCCGGTGGCCTTCGGGAGCCGAGAAATTTATTTTCTTGTGAGCATTGATCAAGGGACAAAGCTTACGGCGGATGCAAGGATCTCTCCGTGACCAGCGCCGTGGACCGCTGCCTGCTCGTGGGCATGCCGGGGTACGAGTTGTCGCCGGCCCTGCGGGCATGGCTCGCCGACGGGCTCGGCGGTGTCGTGCTGTTCGCCGGCAACATCGCCGACCGCGACCAACTCGGCGCGCTCGTCGCCGACATCCGCGCCACCGGTGACGACGTCCTCGTCGCGCTCGACGAGGAGGGCGGCGACGTCACCCGGCTGTACGCCGCGACCGGCGCCCCGTACCCGGGGAACCTGGCGCTCGGCGCGGTCGACGACGTGGCGCTCACCCGCCGGGTCGGCGCCGCCATCGGCGCGGACCTCGCCGCACTCGGCGTCAACCTCAACCTCGCCCCGGTCGCCGACGTCAACACCAACCCCGACAACCCCATCATCGGTACGCGGTCGTTCGGCGCCGACCCGGAGCGGGTCGCCGCGCACGTCGTCGCGTACCTGGAGGGTGTGCAGTCGACGGGGGTCGCGGCCTGCGCGAAACACTTCCCGGGGCACGGGGACACCGCGCTCGACTCGCACCTCGCGCTGCCGACGGTGACGGGCGACCTGGCGCCGCACCTCGTGCCGTTCCGGGCCGCGGTCGCGGCCGGCGTGCGGTCGGTGCTCACCGCGCACGTCGCGTACCCGGGGCTGTGTGCGGGGCCGGCGACGCTGAGCCGGGAGGTCCTGACCGGGCTGCTGCGCGACGAGCTGGGCTTCACCGGCGCCGTCATCACCGACTCGATGACGATGCACGCGATCGCCGGCGGGGTGGGCGTCGCCGAGGGTGCGACGCGGGCGCTGGCCGCCGGTGCCGACCTGGTGTGCCTGACCGGGACGTACGAGTTGCAGCGGGAGGTGCGGGCGCGCCTCGCCGAGACCGCCGACCCCGGCCGCGTCGTCGAGGCGGCGGCCCGGGTCCGTGCCCTGGCCGCACCCGTA
This sequence comes from Actinocatenispora sp., assembly GCA_036503555.1. Lineage (GTDB taxonomy): Bacteria > Actinomycetota > Actinomycetes > Mycobacteriales > Micromonosporaceae > Actinocatenispora. The sequence goes on along the minus strand of DASXWQ010000049.1, from coordinate 48,591 downwards.
CCGTCCCCGGAGCAGGTGTCACCGGCCGGCGCCGCCGAGCTGGCCGCCGCCGCGCGCGACGCGCTGCGCCCCGACCCCGGCATCGGGCCGCTGTCCGGCCCGCCGTACGTGCTCGAACTCAGCCCACCACGGCAGGGCATCGAGCTGACCGCCGGCAGCCTGCTGGCGTTGCTGGGCGCGCGCGACCCGCGCGTCACCGGCATCCGACTGACCGCCGACCCGGCGGAGAGCGACGCCGACGACCTGGCCGGCGCGCTGGCCGCGGCCGGCGGCAGGCCGCTGGTCGTGGTCGTACGCGACGCGCACCGCGCGGCGCACCAGCGCGCCCGGCTCGGCGCGGTCCTCACCGCCCGGCCGGACGCGGTCGTCGTCGGCATCGGCACCAGCGCCGACGCCGGCCTCGCACCAGGCAGATACCTCGGTACGCGAGGTGGCGCCCGGGTGAACCTCGACGCGGCGGCCGACCTGCTGGTCGGCGCGCACCGTTAGCAGTCCACGTACCCCCCAGGAGAATGCGCATGAGGAAACCTGTCGTCGCCGTCGTGACGGCGGTCGGCACGCTGGCCACGGTGCTCGCCGCCGCCGGTTGTACCGACTCCAGCTCGTCCGCGAACGGCGGCGTGTTCACCACGATCGACGGGAACCACCCGATCAACGTGAACGCGCCGATCAACCCGTACAACCAGGCGAGCAACACGTTCGTCGGGTACAACACGATGCAGCTCGGGTGGGCGAAGAACTCGAAGACCGACCCGAACGCGTTCTACCCCGGGCTGGCCAAGAGCTGGACCGAGTCGCCGGACCACCTGAAGCTGACGGTCAAACTCCAGCCGAAGGCCAAGTGGTCGGACGGCAAGGACGTCACCGCCGAGGACGTGAAGACCTCCGCCGCGATGTCGTTCACGCAGGGTGGCGGCGCGTTCGCGGTGTCGCCGGGTGCGGCCGGGGGACTGGGCGACATCAAGGTCGTCGACTCGAAGACCATCGAGTTCGACCAGGCGCCCGGCTCGGCCAACAACAGCTTCCTGCGCAACATCCTCGCGATGAACGTGATCCCGAAGTCGGTGTACGGGCCGCAGATGCCGGCCGACGTCTGGACCACGATCAAGACGGCGACCGACCCGAAGGCCGACAAGGCCGCGCAGACCAAGGCACAGAACGCGATCACGTCGCTGGGCAAGAAGCTCGTCGACTTCGGCCCGAAGAAGGACGTGTCGGCCGGCCCGTTCGTACTGGAGCGCGTGAACCCGGGTGAGGCGGTGCTGAAGAAGAACAAGTACTTCTTCAACGCCGGCGAGATCGGCCCGCAGCAGGTCGTGCTGAAGAACTACTCGGGCAACGAGCAGATCTGGAACTACCTGATCGCCGGGCAGCTCGACGCGGCGCCGTACACCTCGACGCCGACCAACGTGGTCAACAAGATCCTCGACCACAAGGGCAACGAGACCATCAAGGGCTTCAGCCCGGTCGCCGCATCCCTTGCCTTCAACCAGAAGTACAAGCCACTGGACAACGTGCACGTGCGCCGGGCGCTCGCGTACGTGATCGACCGGAAGCTGACGACCAAGATCGGTGAGGCGGAGAGCGGCACCGCCGCGCAGACCACCACCGGCCTGGTCGGCGACGCCGCGAACGCCTGGCTCGGCGCGGACGGCGTCAACAAGCTCAACCAGTACCCGCACGACGCGGCGAAGGCGGAGCAGGAGCTGAAGGCCGCCGGGCTGACGAAGTCCGGGAAGACCTGGATGTACAAGGGGAAGCCGTTCACGCTGAACATCCAGGCGCCGACCGGCTTCTCGGACTGGATCGCCGGTTCGAAGTCGATCTCCAGCCAGCTCACCGACTTCGGCATCACCTCCTCGGTGAAGACCTCGGCGGACTACGCGACGTACCTGAGCGAGATCGCCGAGGGCAAGTACCAGGTCGGCTTCTGGCTGACCGCGCTCGGGCCGTCCACGTACAACGCGTACGCCCGGCTGTACGGGCCGTCGAACGGCTGGACCCAGTTCGGCGCGCAGGTCAAGCACTCGCCGGCCGGCAAGGACGGCAACTGGATGGGCGCCACCGAGACGGCGAACGTGCCGGGCCTCGGCACCGTCAACCCCGGTGACCTGACCAACCAGCTGAGCCAGGCCGACGAGGCGAAGCAGAAGGAGCTGGTGGCCAAGCTGGCGCAGTACAGCAACGACCAGCTGCCGGCCATCCAGATCTGGGACTACGTGAACGTGCAGTTCGCCAACACCACACGCTTCACGAACTTCCCGAAGACCGACTCCGACGTGCTGCGCCTCTCGCCCGGCGTGTGGATGCAGCTCGGGTACGTCAAGAAGAAGTAAGGGAACCTGGTGCTCAAGTTCCTCCGGCGGCTCGCGGGCCATGTGGTCCGCGGGCTCGTCATGATCTGGATCGTCACCACCTTCACCTTCGTCCTGGTCCGGCTGATGCCCGGCGACCCCGTCGAGACGCAGTACGAGACGCTGCTGTCCAAGGGCATGTCGCCGGACCAGGCGAAGGCGCAGGTGGCCGTCACGTACGGGTTCGTGCCGCACGGCTCGGTCTGGTCGCAGTACGGCCACTACCTGTGGCAGCTGCTCCACTTCGACCTCGGCAAGTCCGTACGGGCGCAGGGTGTCAGCGTGACGACCGAGGTGCTGTCCAGCGCGAAGTGGACGATCGGCCTGGTGCTCGCCGGTACGCTGCTGAGCTTCCTGTTCGGCGTCGTGCTCGGCGTCATCGCCGCGATGCGCCGCAACAGTCACGTGGGCAACGGACTGTCCATTGTGGGCAGTCTGCTGCACGGCGTCCCGCAGTACGTGATGGCGCTGATCCTGGTGACGTTCCTGACCGTGAAGTTCAAGCTGTTCTCCACCGGGCCGGTGGACGGGCTGCTCGAACCGGGCCTCAACGGCGCGTACATCGCGTCGATCGTCTCCCACGCGGTGTTGCCGGCCGTCGCGTTCGCGTTGTCGTCGTTCGGCGGGTACCTGCTGTCGATGAAGTCCAGCGTGGTCTCCGTGCTGGGCGACGACTTCATCCTGGCGTCGGAGCTGCGCGGCATCAGACCGTCGATCATCTTCCGGTACGTCGCGCGCAACGCGATCCTGCCGTTGTTCACCGTACTGGCGCTGTCGCTGGGATTCATGGTCGGCGGCGCGGTCTTCATCGAGAACGCGTTCAACTATCCGGGCATGGGCGCGATGCTGATCGCCAGCATCGGGCAGCGGGACTACTCGGAGATGTCCGGCGCGTTCCTGCTCATCACCATGGCGGTCATCATCGCGAACATCTGCGCCGACATGCTCTACACCGTCATCGATCCCCGCGTACGCCGAGGGGAGGGGGCATGAGCGAGCGTGAGCGAGCGAATCGTCAGTGCTGTGCGTTTGTGCCTCATGGCGGCTCGGAGCGAAGCGAGGAGCCGGCATGAGCACCACCGTTGAGGTGCCGGTCGTCAAGCCGGTCGTGCCGGCGCGGCGGACGAAGTTCCTGACGAACCTGTGGAAGGTGTTGCGGCGTAAGCCTTCCCGGATGATCGGCGCGTTCATCGTCGCGCTGTTCGTGGTGATGGGCGTCATCGGGCCCTGGCTCTACCCGGACAACCTGCCGAAGTCGGCCGACCTGCTGGCCGGGCCGAGCCTGTCGCACCTGCTCGGCACCGACTTCGAGGGCGCCGACGTGCTCGCCGAACTCGTCATCGGCAGCCGGTACGTGCTGACCGCCGCCGCGGTCGCCGCGCTCGTCACGGTCGTCGTCGGCGTCGCGGTCGGCCTGTACGCCGGCTATCGGCGCGGCCGACCGGACTCCGCGCTGATGCGGATCACCGACTTCGTACTGACGATCCCGGGTTTCCCGCTGCTGCTCGTCCTGACGACGGTGTGGAAGTTCGACTCCGCGCTGCAGATGGGTCTCGTGCTCGGGCTGACCGGATGGGGCGGCCTGGCCCGGTCCGTACGGTCGCAGACGCTCTCGCTGCGGGAACGCGGCTTCGTCGAGGCGGCACGCGGCCTCGGCCTGTCCACGCCGCACATCGTGAGCCGGGAACTGCTCCCGAACATCGCCCCGTACGTGGCGATGAACCTGCTCATCGGTGTCACCACGTTCATCTACTCCCAGGTCGGCCTCTTCTATCTCGGCGTCCTGCCGTACAACTCGACGAACTGGGGTGTGATGATCCAGCTCGCCGTCAACAACGGCGTGACCCAGACCGGTGCCGGGCTCAGCTACCTGATGGCGCCGTTGGTGGCCATCCTGTTGCTGACGCTGGGGGTCGTGCTGCTGGTGGACGCGATGGACGAGGTGTTCAACCCACGGCTGCGGGAGGACTGATGACGACCGCCACCGAATCGTCCACAGTGGACGAGCGCACCAGCCCGGGCGTACGCATCAGGGACCTGACCGTGGCGTACCGGACGCCGGCGGGTGAGCTGCCCGCGGTGTCCGGGATCAACCTGGACCTGGCGCCCGGCTCGATCACCGGCCTGGTCGGCGAGTCCGGCTCGGGCAAGTCGACGATGGCGCTGGCCATGCTCAACGCCGTCCAGCAGCCCGGCCGGATCACCGGCGGCGCGATCGAGATCGACGGCCTCGGCGACGTACTCTCGTTGTCCCCCAAACAGATCCGCGCGGTCCGCGGCGGCTCCATCGGGTACGTCTTCCAGGCCGCGCAGAACTCGCTCAACCCCCTGAAGACCGTCGGCAAGCAACTGCTGGACCTCGGCCGATCGCACGGCGTCGAGGACCGGCGCGCCCTGGTACGCCAGGCGCGGGAGCTGCTGTCCCGGATGGGGCTGTCCGGCGAGCGGGTGCTCGACTCGTACCAGCACGAGCTGTCCGGCGGGATGCGCCAACGCGTCGGCATCATGCTCGCGCTGGTACTCAACGCACACGTGCTCGTCCTCGACGAGCCGACGACCGCGCTGGACATGATCTCGCAGGCGAACATCCTGTCGATCATCTCCGACGTGCACGCGGAGCGCGGGCTGACGACGCTCGTCGTCACGCACGACATCGGCGTGGTGGCCGAGGTCGCCGACCGCGTCGCCGTCATGTACGGCGGGCGGCTGGTCGAGCAGGGCCCGACCGTGGACGTGCTGCGCACGCCGAGCCACCCGTACACGAAGGGGCTGATCACCGCGATCCCGCGACTGACCGGCGATCCCGACGTGGCGCGGCCACTGCCCGGCCGGCCGCCGACGCTGGGCACGATCCCGCGCAAGGGCTGCGTGTTCCGGGAGCGCTGCGCGGTCTACGCGGCCGGCGCCCGGGAGGACTGCGAGACGCTCGACCCACCGGCGCACGACGTGGGCGGCGGACGACTCGTGGCATGCCATGCGGTGGAGGGGGAGCAGTGAGCGGCGAGATCGAGGGCGTCGGAATCGTCAAGACGTACCAGGCGCGTGGCGACGTGCTCAAGGGCCAGGCGGTGCAGGCGCTGCGCGGCGTCGACTTCCGGATCCCGGCCGGCGGCGCGGCGTCGTTCATCGGCGAGTCCGGCTGCGGCAAGACCACGCTTGGCCGGATCCTGGCCGGACTGGAGACGTACGACTCGGGGCAGTTGCGGGTCGACGGCGTCGACCTGTCCGCGCTGCGGCCGAGGAAGCGCGAGCCGTACTTCCGGCGGATCCAGATGATCCACCAGGATCCGTACTCGGCGCTCAACCCGACGCGGACCGTCGACGCGATCCTCACCGACCCGCTGACGTTGCGCGCCAAGCAGACCGGCCGGCCCAAGTCGTGGATCGCCGAACGCCAGCGCGAGGTGCTGTCGCTGGTCGGCCTCGAACCCGACTACGTCCTCCCGCGCTACCCGCACCAGCTGTCCGGCGGGATGCGGCAGCGCGTCGTCATCGCCCGCGCCCTGACCGTCGACCCGGACGCGCTCGTCGCCGACGAGGCCGTCTCGATGATCGACGTGTCGCTGCGGCTCGGCATCCTCAAGCTGCTGCGCGAGCTGCGCGAGACCGTCGGCGTGAGCGTCCTGTTCATCACGCACGACGTCGCCACCGCCCGCTACATCGGCTCCGACGGCGAGCTGTACGTCATCTACCGCGGCCAGATCATCGAGCACGGCCCGACCGAGACGGTCATCGCCGACCCGGTGCACCCGTACACGCAGTGCCTGCTGTCGGCGATCCCGGTGCTGCACGGGCTGGAACGGCCCGGCCCGGACCGGCTCGTACCGACGGAGCCGCTGGCGGACAGCCAGTCCGACACCGGGTGCCTGTTCGCGGCGCGCTGCCCGTTCGTCACCGACCGCTGCCGCACCGAACGGCCGGAACTCGGACACGACGGCGGTACGGGGCAGGAACACGCCTGTTTCCACCCGGAACGGCGGCACGTCGTCGCGGTCTCGGCGTGAATGCGTGAGCCCGCGACGACTCCCAGACAACTCCCAGCCGGCCAGCGGCGGACACGATCGGTCGCTGCCGTATTCTCCCAGCGTGTCCAAGGCTGAGTCGAAGCGCCGCGGTGGCTGGCTGCGCGAGCTGATCGTACTGGTCGTCGTCGCGGTGCTCGTCGCGGTCGTCGTACGCACGTTCGTGGCCGCGTCGTTCTTCATCCCGTCCGGGTCGATGGAGCACACGCTCGACATCCACGACCGTGTCCTCGTCTACAAGCTGGGGTACGACTTCCACGCCCCCGAGCGCGGCGACATCGTGGTGTTCAAGGCGCCGCAGCAGTGGGCCGAGGAGACCGGCGACGGCGGTGACTGGATCAAGCGGGTCATCGCCGTCGGCGGCGACAAGGTCACCTACAACGACGCCATCGGCCGCATCACGGTCAACGGCAAGGCCCTGACCGAGCCGTACATCTACCGCAACGTCGACGGGGTGCAGGACCCGCCGAGCGAGGCGCCCTTCACGGTGACCGTGCCGAAGGGGCGGCTCTGGCTGATGGGCGACCACCGCTCCAACTCCAGCGACTCCCGCGAGCACTACCTGCAGAACCACGACCGGTACCTGTCCACGGTCCCGGTCTCCTCGGTCGTCGGCCGCGCGTTCGCCACGTACTGGCCGCTGGGTCGCATGACGTGGCTGTCCAAGCCCGCCACGTACGACAGCATCCCCGACGCCCGCGCCGCCAACTGACGACCGCTCAGCGCAGCGCGCTGTGCGACTGCCAGGTCGACCACGGCACGCTCCAGTCGCCGTTCTGCCACAGCTCGATCTTCGGGCCGGTGGTGTGCACGACCTGGACGACGTCGCCGATCACCGAGGTCTTGTAGTACCAGTTGGCGTTGGCGTGGTTGAGGTTCAGGCAGCCGTGTGAGACGTCCTGGTGGCCCTGCGCCCAGACCGTGGTCTCCAGCTCGTGCAGGTAGATGCCGTCGGTGCTGATCTTGGTGGCCCAGTAGACGTCCTCCGGCGCGTACCCGTACGGCGAGTTCGCCGGCAGGCCGTAGCTGTCCGACGACATCGACACCGGGTTCCCGTGGTCCAGCACCGTGTACGTGCCGGACATCGTCCACAGCGAGATCGACCCGTTCTTGCCCTGCACGTACCCGCCCTGGCCCATCGACGTGTTCATGGTGCGGGCGAGCTTGTCGTCGAAGTAGACCTTCACCTGGTGCGTCTTGTCGTCGGCGATCGCCACGTGCTTCGCGCCGATCGTGAACGACGCGGTGCGGTTCGCCTGGCCGTACAGCCCCTTGCCGACGCGCACCCCGTACACCTTCGCGTCGATCGTGACCTTGGTACCGGGGGTGTAGTAGTTCTCCGGGCGCCAGTGCACGTTCTGGTCGTCCGCCCAGTACCACGAGCCGTCGACGTGCGGGTTCGTCGTCACGACCAGTGCCTTCTCAGCCGCCGCCCTGTCGGTGACGTGCTCGTCGAAGTGCACCACCGGCACGATCCCCACCCCGTACGTCGCGCCGTTGGACAGCGCGTACCCACCGACCCGTTGCAGGTACGGCAGGGTGTAGTTGGCCGGCTTGACGGTGCTGAACGAGCTGTTGCTCGACACCGACTTCCCGTCCGTGTTGCGCGCGGTCGCGGTCAGCGTGTACTTCGTGCCGTACGCGATCGTGCCGGTCGTCGACCACGACGTACGGTCCCGGCTGAACGTGCCGGTGACCGCCGTGCCCTTCGCGTTCTTCAGCGCCGCCGACGCGAGCGTGCCGTGCGCGACCTTCACCGTCACCGGCGAGCCCGGGCTGACCCCGGTCGCCTTCGTGACGCTCGTGCTGATCACCGCCGCCGGGGCCGGCGCGTGGCTCGCGGACTTGTGCCCGCCGCCCCCGCCCGACGCCGTGCAGCCCGCCGCGGCCACCACGACCACGGCCAACCAGACCCAACCCACCCGCCGAGCCATCGAGCCTCCCCTGTTTCGCCCACTCCTTATTACGTCACCAACGGCCGAAAAGGTTCACCCCGAACGTCACAGATCAGCCACCCCGTACCCCCAAGGTGGTACCTGCGCCGCGGCCCGGGCGCGGGGTGGTCACACCGTCTCGATCAGCCCGGCTGGTGCTTGTCGGCGTACGCGGCGAGCCAGGCGACCTGGTCCGGGTCGAGCGAGGGGCGGATCCGGGTGAGGGCGGTGCGGACGTTGGCGCCGGTGACCTCGGTGGCGGTCAGCGACTCGCGCATCGCGGCGAGCGCGGCCTCGCGTACCAGGGCGGCGCAGTCGGCGGACGAGAAGCCGTCGAGATCGTCGGCGAACGTGGCCAGGTCCACGTCGGCGGCGAGCGGTACGCGGCGGGCGGCGGAGGTCAGGATCGCCTTGCGCGCCACGGTGTCCGGCGGTGGTACGTAGACGAGGCGTTCGAGCCTGCCGGGGCGCAGCAGCGCCGGGTCGACGAGGTCGGGCCGGTTGGTGGCACCGACCACGACGACGTTGCGCAGCGACTCGACGCCGTCGAGCTCGGTGAGCAGCGAGGCGACGACCCGGTCGGTGGTACCGCCGTCGGTGGACTGGCCGCGGATCGGGGCGAGCGCGTCGATCTCGTCGAGGAAGACCAGGCTCGGCGCGGCGTCCCGGGCCCGCCGGAAGAGCTCCCGCACGGCGCGCTCGGAGTCGCCGACCCACTTGCTCAGCAGCTCCGCGCCCTTGACGGAGAACACGTTGGCCCGGCCCTCGCCGGCGATCGCCTTGACCAGGAACGTCTTCCCGCAGCCGGGCGGGCCGTAGAGCAGGACGCCGCGCGGCGGGTCGATGCCGAGCCGGTCGAACGTGTCCGGGTACGTCAGCGGCCACAGCACGCTCTCCGTCAGCACCTGCTTCACGTCGGCCATGTCGCCCACGTCGTCCAGCGACACCCGGGCGATGTCGACGGTCGACTCCATCGTGGTCGGCCGTACGACGTCGAGGGCGGCGGCGAAGTCGGCGGCGCCGATCGCGGGCTCGGTGTCGGCGTCGGCGTTGCGGTGCCGTACGGCCGCCCGTACGCCGGCCTCGCGTACCAGGGCGAGCAGGTCGGCGGCGACGAAGCCGGGGGTGCGGTCCACGACCTCGTCGAGGCGTACGTCCTCGGCGAGCCGCACGTCGCGGGTGAGGACGGCGAGCAGCTCACGGCGGCCGGTGGCGTCCGGCAGCGGTACGGCGATCTCGTGCCCGAGCAGCTCGGAGCCGCGCAGCGCCGGGTCGACGTCCTCGGGCCGGCTGGTGGTGCAGACGACGGCGACGTCCTCGTCGAGCGCGGCCCGTACGGCCTGGCGGAAGACGGTGCCCAGCGGGGTCGGGGATCCCTTGGGCGCCAACGCTTCCACGTCCGAAACGAGCAGCACGGCGGGGCCGGCGTCGCGGGCGCGGGCGACGGCGTCGGTGAGGCGGGCGGCGGCCGGATCGTTCGCCAGGGCGGCGACCTCGGGCGCCCAGACGCCGACGACCCGGGCGGACACCTCGTGCGCCACCGCGTACACCAGGGTGGACTTGCCGGAGCCGGCAGGCCCGGTGACGAGGACGCCCATCGACGCGCTGGTACCGAGGCGGTCGAGAATCTCGGCGTGGTGGAAACCGAGGTCCAGCAGCTCGGTCAGCTCCTGCGCCTGCGCGCGCAGCCCGGCGAGGTCAGCGACCCCCACCGCCGCCGACTCGTCGGTGTCCACAGTGGACGGATGTACCGGCGCCGGCGTGGCGCTGGAGTGCGTGGCGGGCCCGCCGTCCCAGCGGACCACCGTGTCCATCGTGACGACCACCGGTACCGTCCCGTCGTGCCCGCCGGCCGGCGCCGCGTCGGTGACCGTCAGCAGCAGCGACACCCAGCCCATGCCGAGACTGTTCGACAGGCTGCGCTTCGTGACCTCGACCGGCGGTGCGCCACCGGCCGCGACCATCCGGCCGGCGCCGCGCGTGGTGGCCATCGGGGCGACGTCCTGCGGCAGCAGCGAGACGTTGTCCCCGGCGGTGACGACCTTGCCGAGCAGCGCCAGCCGCAGCATCTCCGGCGAGACGACCGCGACGGTCTGCGCCTCGCCCGCGACCGTGACCGTACGCGCGGCCGTCACCGGCGCCGGTGCGACGGTCACCTCCGCGCCGTCCCGGATGCCGAGGTTGCCGAGGATCAGGTCGTCCGCGTACAGCAGGGCGCGGCTCGCGTCCGCCTCCGCCGGCAGCGCCACACCCGCCGAGGCACGCCGCCCGGTCAGCAGCACCGGCGCGCCGGGCCGCAGGTCGAGCGCGTCCAGGACCTCAGGGTGCAGGCGGACGATGCCGCGCCGGCCGTCGAGCGCGGCGGGCCGCAGGCTCGCGGTCAACGTCAGGGAACTGCTCACCCGACCGAGCCTATCCGGCACACCACACCGGGCCGCCCGACCACCGATCCCGCGGGCGATTTGCGTGCCGTACCCCGGTGGTCAGGCCGGTGGCAGGGCCTTCGGCTCCGGATCGTTCGGGGAGAGCTCGCCGCGGATCACCGGACGGCGGTGCTCGACGATCGACTGGACCAGCGGGGCGAGGACGGGCAGGCGCAGCCCGCGCTCCCCGTACACCAGGCGGGCGATGCACACCGCGAACCACGGGGCCGCCGGGCCGTGCAGCATGATCGGGCTGCCCACCTGGTAGCGCAGGATGAACAGCCAGCGGCTCAGGTCGCCGTGGAACTCGACGACGCCGTTGTGCCAGAAGTTCAGCCACCGGCCGCCGTAGTCGCACAGCAGCCGCTGATCCGTCAGCAGGGTGCGTACGTTCGCCTGGTCGCGCCACTGGGCGGCCGCCATCGCCTGCGCCCGGTTGCGGGCGTGCGCGTTGGCCGCGGCGTTCGCCGCCATGCCGGCCGCCACGAAAGCCGCCGAACCCAGCAGAAACGTGCTGTTCTGCTGGTACGTGACGGACGTGCCGTAGTAGCGCGCGTAGCCGAGGACCCCGTCCGCGTACGGCGCCTCGTCGGGGGCGAGGCGCACCGCGCCGGGCGGCAGCTCGGTCAGCTCACCACCGCGGGCCAGATGGTCGTACAGCTCGCAGGCGCTGGCCCAGCCCTCCTGCAGCGCGGCCTGGAGTCCGTCGTCCTTCGCGCCGGCCACGAACCCTCCTCGGTCAAGCGATCCTGCTCCGAATGGTATGCCGCGCGCCGCGCACCGCGGCACACCGCTCGGCGCCCCGACAGGGGTGCTGCTCGGTGCGGCCGGCGGCGCGCGGGGTCAGCGGCCTGGTTCGTGGCGGCGCAGCGCCAGCCGGGTCGCGCACAGCAGGACCAGGCCCTGCGCGGCGAGTACGCCGACGGCCCACGCCCAGGCGCCCGCCCGGTGGTCCCACAGCGCGTCGTGCGGCGCGTCGATCATGATCCCGCGCAGGTCGACGGTGGCCGCCGCCGCGGCGTACCCCCAGCGGGACGGGGCGAGCCACGACGCCTGCTCGATGCCGACCCGGCCGAGCACCGTGAACAGCCCGCCGCACAGCACGAGCTGCGCCATCACCAGGCCGACGAGTACCGGCATGGTCTGCTCGCCGGTCGCCACGTACGCGCTGACGAGCAGGCCGGTGACCGTCGCGACCAGCGCGAGCAGCCAGACCACGGCGATCAGCTCCACCATCGGCCGGCCGAGGACGAGCGCGTCGCGCGGGCCCGGCCGGCCGAGCAGCCCGAGCAGCACGAACAGCGTCACCTGCACCGCGTTGAGCAGGCCGAACACCAGCAGCTTCGAACCCAGGTACGCCGTGGGCGACAGCCCGACCGCGCGTTCCCGCCGGTAGATGGCGCGTTCCCGGACCAGCTCCCGGATGCCGCCCGCGAGGCCGACGAAGATCGCGCCGATGATCATCACCACGAGCAGCTGCGCGGCCTCCGCGCTGCGGTGCAGCGGGTTGTCCGGCCGGGCCAGCCCGGCGGACCCGGGCACCACGTGCAGCAGCGCGGCCAGCCCGAGGGGTAGGCCGAGCAGCAGCACCGCGTACATCCGGTCGGCCAGGGTCACCGCGAACATCCGCCGGGTCAGGACGCCGAGCTGCCGCAGCCGCGGCTGCTTCGGCGGCAGCGCCGCCGGTCCCGACACGGCCCGGTTCGCGGGCGGCGCGGGTGGCCGGTGGCCGACCCGCGCGCGGTGCCGGGCCGCCCACGTCTCCGGATCGTCCGCCACCCGCTGGAACACGTCCGCGTACTCGGACGCGCCGAAGTACGGCAGGACCTCGGCCGGCGGCCCGAAGTACGTGACCACGCCGCCGCGGCCCAACACCAGCACCCGGTCGCAGGCGGCAAGGTGCAGCGGGCTGTGCGTGACCACGACGACCGTACGGCCGCGGTCGGCGAGGCCGCGCAGCGTCGTCATCACGTCCCGGTCCAGCGCCGGGTCCAGGCCCGACGTCGGCTCGTCCAGGAACAGCAGCGACGGCTCGGTCAGCAGCTCCAACGCCACCGACGTGCGCTTGCGCTGGCCGCCGGACAGCGTGTCGATCCGCTGGTCGGCCTGCGCCGTCAGGCCCAGCGCCGCGATCACCTCGTCGATCCGGCGGTCCCGCTCGGCCGCCGTGACGTCGGACGCGAACCGCAGCCGCGCCGCGTACCGCAGCGCGCGGCGCACCGTGAGCTGGGCGTGCAGGATGTCGTCCTGCGGTACCAGGCCGATGCGGTGCCGCAGCTCGTCGTAGTCGGCGTAGAGGTCGCGCCCGTCGTACGTGACGGTGCCCTGCTGCGCCGGACGGTAGCCGGTGAGCGCGCCGAGCAGCGTCGACTTCCCGGCACCGCTCGGGCCCACCACGGCGAGCAGCCCGCACTCGGGTACGTCGAACGCGACGTCGTCGAGCAGCCGCCGACCCTTCACCGTGACGGTGATCCCGTTCGCGGACAAGGAAACCCGGCCCGTGTCGACGTACTCGACGAGCCGGTTGCCGTCGACCACCAGCCGGTGCCGGCCGAACGACAGCACGTCACCGTCGCGTACCGCCGCGCTGGACACCCGGCGACCGTTGACGAAGCTGCCGTTGCGGGTGCCGAGATCCACCAGCCGCAGGCCGTCCGGCGTACGCAGCAGGTCGGCGTGCCGCCGCGACACCTGCAGGTCGTCCAGCACGATGTCGTTGTCCGGCGCCCGGCCGATCCGCAGCCGCTCCGCCACCCGGTACGTCGCCGACGGCGCGTTCCCCGCCTCGGCCACCTGCACGCCGGTCTCGGCTGGCGCGGGACCCGGGCCTGGCGACGCCGGGACCGCCGTGTTCGCCGGTGCCGGCGGCCCACCGACCGCCGTGTTCGCCGGTGCCGGCGACCCACCGACCGCCGTGGCCCCGGCCGGTGACGCGGCAGCCTCGGGTACCGGTGCCGGGAACCCACCGAGCACGGCGCCACCGGCTGGCACGGCGCCACCCGCCGGGGCCGCGCCGTCGGCCGGCGCGCCGCCAGGCAGCGGACCGCCGGCCGGCGTCGGGGCGCCGATCGGCGCAACGACCGGCGGCGGTCCGGCCGGCGCGGGCGGTGCGGCCATCGTCGGCGGGGGAGCGGCCGGCGTGCGCGACCGGGTGAGGTCGAGGTGCAGGGCGGGGCCGTCCGGGGCACCGAGCCACACCGTGACCGGACCGGTGACGTCCGCCCCGGCGACCCGGCCGTCCGCGTACGTCCCGTTGCGGGTGCCGAGGTCCCGCAGCCGCCACCGGCCGCCGTGGTACGCGATCTCCAGGTGCTCGCGGGACACCCGGGAGTCGGCGACGACGACACGGCACAGCGGATCCCGGCCGACCCGCAGCGGACCCTCGGCCGCCCCGATCCGGTACTCGCCGGACCCGCTGCGTACGAGCAGGTCCGGGCCGTCCGACCGGCTCATGTCGGCTCCTCGCTTCGCTCCGAGCCGCCATGAGGCATGAGGGCGCTGCACTGATGATTCGCTCGCTGGCGCTCGCTCATGTCGGCTCCTCGCTTCGCTCCGAGCCGCCATGAGGCACGAGGGCGCTGCACTGATGATTCGCTCGCTGGCGCTCGCTCATGCGGCGCCCGGCAGGCGCTTGGCGGCGCGGGTGGCGAGCGCCGGTGCCTGCGCCTGGTACCCGGTGCCGCTGCCGGTCTCGACCGCGACCTCCAGGATCGACTTGCCCGTGCGGACGATGACCACGGCGGTCGATCCCGCGAAGCCGCCGTCGTGCCAGAGGCCGAACGCCTCGTCGCCGATCTTGCCGATCGACAGGTCGTGCCACTCGCACTTCTGGGCCTCGCGCTTCGCGGTGGCGAAGAACGTCTTCGCCTCCCCGCCGTAGAAACCGGCGACGGAGGAGCCGATGTGCGGGTAGCTCTGGTCGGAGTTGACCTGCACGGTCTTCTGGTCGCTGCCGCCGATCGCGCCGGCCGGCACCGGGTCGGAGCAGAGCGTCAGGTCGGTGAGCCCGCCCCGGAGCTCGTCGCTGTAGGTCTCCGTGTCGATGTCCGGGTTGGCGCCGTACACGGCGGCGATGTCGGCGGTGCTGACCAGCGCCCGCCTCAGGTCCGCCATCGGCGGGGGCGTCTGCTTCCGGTCGTACGACGGGGTGGCCGATGCGCCCGAGCCGCCGGTCGCGCCCGAGCCCGTACCGGTGAAGGACTTGGCCCAGTTGTTGGCGCCGAGGCAGCAGGCGACCAGGGCCAGGGCGAGGACCACGCCGACCCCGCCGAGGACGAACGGCCACTTCTTGCGCTTCTTCTTCTCCTCACCCGAGCCCGGCACTCCCGGCACGCCCGGGCCGCCGCTGGCGCCCGGCGTGGCGAGGTACCCGCCGGCCAGCGGGGACAGCCGCGGGCCGCCCGGGGTCGGGCCGCCGGACATGACGGGCGGTACCGACATCGGGCTGTCGGCGGGGCCGGTGGGCGGCGGGGCGGTCGGGAACGGCGACATCGGGGCGCCCGCCGGCGGCGGCGCGGTGGGGAACGACGACCGGGGGGCGCCGACCGTGGTCTCCGGCGGTGCGGTCGCGAGTGCGCGTACCCACTCGGCGGCGCTTGCCGGGCGCGCGTCCGGGCTCGGGGCGAGCATCGCGAGGACCCCGCGTACCTCGCGCTCGTGGCCGGGGCCCAGCGCCGCCGCGAGCCGGCGCGCCATGCCCTCGGTGTCGCCCGGTACGGGCAGCTCGCCGGTGCACGCGTAGTAGACGGTGGCGCCGAACGCGTACCGGTCGGTCGCCGGCGTGTACTCGCCGCGGGCCAGCGACTCCGGTGCCATGAACGGCGCGGTACCGAAGATCCGCGAGGTGCCCTCGGTGCTGCGCATGCGGACCAGGCCGAAGTCGACGAGGTAGACCCGGCCGTCCGCGGCGAGCAGCACGTTGGCCGGCTTGATGTCGCGGTGGATGACGGGCGCGCCGCCGGTGTCGCGGCCGGAGTGCAGGTAGTCGACCGCCTCGGCGATCGGCTGGAGCGGCCCGAGCACGGCGAGGCCGTGGACCTCACCGCGGGTCAGCGCCTCCTGGAGGCTCCGCCCCTCGATCCACTTCATCACGATGTACAGCCGCTGCCCGGCGTCGCCGCTGGCCGCGTCGGCGGCGGGCGCGGCCGCCTGGCCGGCGGCGTGTGGCGGCGGGCCGACGAAGACCTCGCGCACCTTCACCAGCGCCGGATGCTCCACGTGCGTGGCGAGCGCCGCCTGGAGGCGCAGCGCCTCCAGCGACGCGTCGCTGTCGACCGGGCCGTCCAGGTGGATGATCTTCACCGCGTACGCGAAGGTCTCCTGGCCGTGCCGCTCGACCGCCCGCCACACCTCGCCCTCACCACCCGCGGCGCGCCGCTCGACCATCTCGTACCGGTCGGGAGAGTCGGACGGTCCCACGTACTGGATATCCGGGTCCTGCGACACCTGTTCACCGTTTCGTCAGCAAGGGCGGGGATCAACCTGAAAACATAGCCGAGCCGTGCTCACTCGTCGGACACCTGATGAGTGGTTTGTTAGCGCACGTGCCACGTTGCTGTATGAAGGACGCGTGGAGTTCGGGCTGCTGGGACCGGTCGAGGCGAGTGCGGAAGGTCGGCGGCTGCCGAGCGGGAGCGGGCGGGAGCGGTTCGTCCTGGCCACGCTGTTACTCAACGCGGACCGGCTCACCCCGGTCGAACAGCTGCTGGAGCCGCTGTGGCCGGACCCGCCGGCGTCCGCCCGGGCGCAGCTGCACAACCTGGTGAGCAGCCTGCGCCGGCGGTTCCGCGGGTACGACGCGGAGCTGATCGAGACGCGTCCCCGGGGGTACGCGTTGCGGCTCGGCGGGCACCGGCTGGACGTGGCCGAGTTCCGCCACCTGACGGGGCGCGGTCGCCGGGCGGCGGAGCGTGGCGACCACCCGGCGGCGGCGTCGCTGCTGGACGAGGCGCTCGCGTTGTGGCGCGGCCCGGCGCTGGCCGACGTCGGCGACGACCTGGTCGCCGAGGTACGAACCGTCCTGCACACGGAGCGGCTCGCCGCGCTCACCGCCCGGCTCGACGCGGCGCTCGCGCTCGGCGAGCACGACCGGGTGCTGCGCGACCTGGAGCCGCTGCTCGCCGACCACCCATACGACGAGGAGCTGTACGCGCGCCAGATGCGGGCGTACCAGGCGGCGGGTCGCCGCGCCGACGCGCTCGCCGTGTACCGCCGGGTGTACCGCAGGTTCGTGGACGAGCTGGGGGTGGAGCCGGGCCCGAAGCTGCGGGAGATCGAGCGGCAGGTGCTGCGGGGCGGCGAGGAGCCCGCCGTGGCGCCCGTCGTACCGCGGCAGCTGCCGCAGGCGGTGCCGCTGACCGGTCGGGACGAGTTGCTCGACCGGGTCGACGCGGACCTGCGCGGCGGTACCGGCGGGAGCTGCCCGGTGGTGCTGCTGGTCGGCCCGGGCGGCGTCGGGAAGAGCGCGGTGGCGCTCGCCGCGGGGCACCGGGTCGGCGACGCGTTCGACGGAGCGCTCTATGCGGACCTGCGCGGCAGCCAGCCGGCACCGCTCGACCCGCACGACGTGCTCGGCCGGTTCCTGCGGGCCCTCGGCGTACCGGGGAGCGAGGTGCCGGCGGACCCGGAGGAGCGGGCCGCGGCGTACCGCAGCCGGCTCGCCGAAGGACGCACGCTGGTGGTGCTGGACGACGCCGCCGACGAGCGCCAGGTACGCCCGCTGCTGCCGGGCGCGGGCGCCGTGCTCGTGACGTCCCGCCGGCCGCTCGGCGGCCTGGTCGGCGCCGCACGATATGCGCCGCCCGCGTTGCCGGACGACGCGGCGGTCCGGTTGCTGGCCGGCGTCGCCGGGGCCGGGCGGGTGGCGGCGGAGCCGGCCGCCGCGGCCGACATCGTCCGGCACTGCGGCGGCCTGCCGCTCGCCGTCTGCGTCGCCGCCGCCCGGCTCGCGATCAGTCCACAGTGGACACTTGCGGAGTTCCGGTCCCGGCTGGCGACCGAGCGGGGCCGGCTGGACGAGCTGGCCGTCGGTGACCTCGACGTCCGCGCCAGCATCGGCCTGTCGTACGACGGGCTGCCGGAGCCGGCGCGGGCCCTGCTGCGGCGGCTCGGTGCGCTGGGCGCGCCGGACTGGCCGCGCTGGGTCGGTACGGCGCTGGCCGGCGGGTCGCTGTCCCCGCTCGACCTGCTCACCGAGGTGCACCTGGTTGAGCCGGTCGGCCGGGACGCCGCCGGCCAGCACCGGTACCGCCTGCACGACCTCGTCGCCGAGTACGCCGCGGAGCGGGCCCGCGCCGACGACGTACCGCCGTGGGCGGACCGCGACGACCCGACGCCCGGCGCGCTGCCGAGCCTGCTCACCGACTGGATCGGGCTCGCCAGCGAAGCCGACGAGCTGCTGAAACACGGCCGTGCGGCGGCCCGCGGGCTGGTTTCGCCCGAGCCGCCGGCGTCGGCCGGCCCGGTCGCCCGGGACCGGCCGACCGAGTGGTTCGACGCCGAGCGGGGCAACCTGATGGCCGCCGTCGACCACGCCTGCCGGCTGCGCCGGGCGGATCTCGCCGCGCCGCTCGCCCTGCGCCTCGCCGGCTACCTGACACTCCGTGGGTACGACGCGGAGCGCGAGCGGGTGACGGCCGCCGCCGCGGCCTGTGCCCGGGACACCGGCGACGACCCGATGCTGGTACGGGTGCTGGGGGCGCAGTTCGCGGCGTCGGCGCAGCGGGCCCGGCACACGATCCTGGCGCCGATCGTGGCCGAGGAGGTCGCCGTCGCGCGCCGGCTTGGCGACCGCTCCGCCGAGCTGGACGCGCTGTTCCACTCGGCGTACGTGGCGAAGGTGACCGGCCGGCTCGCCGAGGCCGCGGCGCGCCTCGACGACGGGCTCGCGCTGCTGCACGCCGACGACCCGGACGAGGCCCGCATGCTCCCCCTGTACCAGGTCACCCGCGGCGACATGTACGTCGAGGCCGGCGAGGCCGCCGCCGGGCTGCCGATGCTCGCCGCCGCGGCCGAGCGGAAACGTGCCGACGGCCGGAACCGGCAGACCGTGCTCTACCTCCAGCCGTACGGCATGGCGCTGTGTCTCGCCGGCCAGCTCGACGAGGCGGAGCGGGTCCTCACCGAGGCGTGGGACATGGTGCGAGAGATCTCCGACGCCGTCGGCGCGGCGTACCTGGAGTACAGCGTGGGGATGGTGGACCTGGCGCGGGGTGACTGGGACACCGCCCGCACCCGTCTCACCGAGGCGCTGGACGAGATGGAACGCCTCGACCATCCGGCGGGTACGGCGCAGGCGCTGCGCGCGCTCGGTGACCTGGCGCTGGGTACGGGCGAGCCGGCGCTGGCGCGCGCGCACCTGCGGCGTTCGCTCGACATCTGGCGTGGTTCGGACACGCCGATCGACCTGGCGCGCACGCTGGCCCGGTTGGAGGTGGCGGCGACCAGGGTCGGTGACGAGGCGGAGGCAGCCGAGTGCCGGGCGGAGTGGCGCGGCATCCTCGCCGAGCTGGACCTGTCGGAGCGCTGCCTGCTGATGGCGGACCCGCCGGGCTGAGCGCGCCGGCTCTCAGGAAATCCGGACCCGACGGCACGTACGGTGGCGGGATGGTGCGCGTGCTGCCCCGCCGTCGGCGGGACCGGGTGGTGGCGGCGATCGTCGTGGTCCTGCTCGTCGCCGGGCTCGGGGTGTGGTTCGCGGTGCGCGCCCCGGCCGGCTTCCACACCGAGAACCGCGTCATCACGGTACGAACCGGGCCGCACCGGGACCAGCCCGTCCCGCTCGACGCCACGCTCTACGTGCCGGACACCACCCCGGCACCGGCCGTCCTGCTCGCCCACGGCTTCGGCGGTACCAAGGCCAGCGTCGCCGCCGACGCGAAGGAGCTCGCCGGCCGCGGGTACGTGGTGCTGACGTGGACGGCGGAGGGTTTCGGCCGTTCCGGCGGGCAGATCCACCTGGACAGCCCGGACTGGGAGGTCAACGACGCGAGCCGGCTCGTCGACTGGCTGGGCCACCGCCCCGAGGTACGCCGGGACGGGCCGGACGATCCGCGGGTCGCCGCGGTCGGCGGGTCGTACGGTGGGGCGCTTGCGCTGCTGCTGGCCGCGGCGGACCGCCGGGTCGACGCGATCGTCCCGCAGATCACCTGGCACGACCTGGGCGGTGCGTTGTTCCCGGAGTCGAGCGGGGGCGCGGCGACCGACGGCGTGTTGAAGCGGGCGTGGCTGGGCGCGCTGTTCGCCGACGGCCTCGGCGGCATCGCCGCGGCGGACCCCGGCGGCCCGGCGGACCCCGGCGGCGCGTCGGGTGTTCGGGACGTGCCGGGGTGCGGGCGGTTCGCCGCCGCCGTGTGCGCGATGTACCGGCAGGTCGTCACGACCGGCCGGGCCACGCCGGACGCACTGGCGTTGCTGCGCCGGTCCAGCCCGGCGCCGGTGCTCGACCGGATCCACGCGCCGACGCTGCTCGTGCAGGGCCTGGCGGACACGCTGTTCCCGCTGGGCGAGGCGGACGCCAACGCGCGCGGCATCACGCACGCACCGGTACGCGTCGCCTGGTTCTCCGGCGGCCACGACGGCGGCACCGGCTCGGCCGCAGACCACGACCGCGTACGGTTCCTGACCGTCCAGTGGCTCGACCACTACCTGCGCGGCGGGGCCGCGCCGGACGACTCCTTCACGTACAGCCGGATCATCGGCTACGACCGCTACGACGCGACGGTACGCACGACCGCGTTCAGCGCCCCGGCGTACCCGGGGCTCGCGGCGGGCGGGACCGCGGTGCCGCTGAACGGCCCGCCGCAGCGGGTGGCGAACCCGCCGGACGGTACGCCCGCGGCGGTGTCGACGATGCCCGGCGCCGGCTTCGCCGGTATCTCGCCGGCGACCGAGATACCGGGGCAGGCGGCAGCGTTCCAGTCGGCGCGGCTGGGCGGCGCGGTCGACCTGTCGGGCGCGCCGACCGTCCGGCTGCGGGTCGCCGCGCCCGCCGGCGCGGTCCTCTTCGCCAAGCTGTACGACGTCGGCCCGGACGGCCGGCAGACCCTCGTCGCCGGCCAGGCCGCACCCGTGCGGGTGCGGTCCGCCGGCACCGTCACCGTGACCCTGCCCGGCATGGTCTACCGCTTCCCGTCCGGGCACCGGATCCGGCTCGTCGTCGACACCGCCGACCAGGCGTACGCGGGGCCGCGCGAGCCCGCCACCTACACGGTCGCCGTCGCGTCCGCGCTGACCGTGCACACCGTCGCGGGCGCGCCGCTGACCGACCCCGCCGGCATCTGGTACTGGGTGCTGCTCGCGGTGGCGGTGCTGCTCGTGCTGGCGGTGCTGGGCGCGCTCGTCGCCGCCCGGGTACGCCGGCGTCGCCGGCAGCGCGCCGTGGTCGCCGAGCACGCCGACACGCCGCTGGTGGTGCGCGGCCTGCGCAAGACGTACCGGGACGGGTTCGTGGCGGTGCGCGGCACGGACTTCACCGTCCACAGAGGACAGGTCGTCGGCCTGCTCGGCCCGAACGGCGCGGGCAAGACCACGTCGCTGCGGATGCTGCTGGGCCTGATCCGCCCGACCGCCGGGGAGATCCTGGTGTTCGGCCACCGGATCGCGGCCGGCGCGCCGGTGCTGTCCCGGATCGGTTCGCTGGTCGAGGGTCCGGGTTTCCTGCCGCACCTGTCCGGCCTCGACAACCTTCGCCTGTACTGGCGCGCCACCGGCCGTCCCGCCGACGGCGCGCGCCTCGACGACGTGCTGGCGATCGCCGACCTCGGCGACGCCGTGCACCGCCGGGTACGCACCTACAGCCACGGCATGAAGCAGCGGCTGGCGATCGCGCAGGCCATGCTCGGCATGCCGGAGCTGCTGGTGCTGGACGAGCCGACGGACGGGTTGGACCCGCCGCAGATCGCCGAGATGCGCCGCGTCCTTCAGCGGTACGCCACCGACGGCCGCTCCGTGCTGGTCTCCAGCCACCTGCTCGCCGAGGTTGAGCAGACCTGTACGCACGTCGTCGTGATGCGCCGCGGTGAGCTGGTCGCGGCCGGTCCGGTCGCCGAGATCGTCGGCGACTCGCCCTCGGTACTCGTCAGTGTGTCCGATGTGGACGGTGCGGAACCGGTGCTGCGCAACCTGTCCGGGATCACGTCGGTCGCCCGCGCGGACGGCGGTTTCGTGGTCGAGCTGGACGGCCTGCCGCGCCGCGAGCTGGTCTCGGCGCTCGTGTCGGCCGGCGTCGGCGTCGACCGCGTCGTACCACGGCGCCGGCTGGAGGACGCGTTTCTGGCCCTGCTCGAACGAGGTGAGTCATGACCGCGGTGTCCACTGTGGACGGTTCGGCGGCCGGGTACCGGGCGGCGGCGACGCTGCGCGTGGGTACCGAGATCCGGCGGCAGCTGACCCGTCGCCGCACCCAGCTGGTACTCGGGTTCCTGGTGCTGCTGCCGGTGATCCTGTTCCTGGCGTTCCGGTTCGGCTCGGACGGGAACGACACGGCGAGCCAGGACCAGAGCGGCCAGTTCGTCACGCTGGCGAAGTCCGGCGCGGCGAACTTCACCGTCTTCACGCTGTTCGTCTCCGCGTCGTTCCTGCTGGTCGTGGTCGTCGCGCTGTTCTGCGGCGACACCGTGGCGAGCGAGGCGAGCTGGGGTTCGCTGCGCTACCTGCTGGCCCTGCCGGTGCCGCGGTCCCGGCTGCTCGGCGTCAAGCTCGTCGTCGGCCTCCTGTACTCGGCCGTCTCGCTCGTCCTGCTGACCGGCGTGGCGCTCGCCGTCGGTACCGCCGCGTTCGGCTGGCATCCCCTGCGTACGGTGACCGGCGACAGCATCCCGCCCGGCGAGGCGGTGCTGCGGATCGCCGGTGTGGTCGGCTATCTGGCGATCACCCTGCTCGTCGCCGCCGGCCTCGCGTTCCTGCTGTCGGTGTGCACGGACGCGGCGCTCGGCGCGGTCGGCGGCGCGGTCCTGCTGTTCATCGTGTCCAGCATCCTCGACCAGGTGACCGCGCTCGGCGGGCTGCGCGCGCTGCTGCCGACGCACTACCAGACGGCGTACACGGGGCTGCTGACCGAACCGGTGCAGTGGGACGCGATGGCCCGCGGCGCGCTCTCCGCCCTCGTGTACGCCGCCGTCTTCCTCGCCCTCGCCTGGTGGCGCTTCCTCCGCAAGGACGTGACGTCGTGAACTAGCCTGCTGGGCCGGACCAACCGGACAGGGAGGCGTTCCATGCAGTTCCAGTTCGTCGTCGGCCAGGCCGAACGGCACCAGGTCGACTTCTCGTTCGACCAGTTCACCGGACGCCTCGTGATCGCGGTCGACGGCGCGCCGGTGGTGAACGAGCTGCGCATCGCCTCCGTCAGCGTCACGAAGCGGTACGACTTCGCCGTCGGAACCACCGAGCGGCACGACGTCGCCGTGGAGAAGATCCGCCCGGTGTTCTTCGCCGCGTTCCGCCCCAGCACCTACAAGGTGTACGTGGACGGCGGCCTCGCCCAGACCTACCGCGGATAGCGTGCGGTCAGTCGAAGTCGAAGATCGAGTGCCGGTCGTAGAAGTGCAGGATGTACCGGCACCGGGTGCAGATCATCAGCGTCATCTTGTGCGAGGTGACGCCCCACTTGCTGTCGAGGCGTCCCTCCTCCTGGTCGAACTGCTGGTTGCCGCACAGCGGACAGGTCAGCGTGGGGATCTGGTTCTGCGTCATGATCGCCAGTGTGCCGGCCGCCCGCCACCTCCACTACGGGATCAGCACGACCTTGCCGACGGTCGCCCGGCTCTCCAGCGCGGCGTGCGCCTCGGCCGCCCGCGCCAACGGGTACGTCGTGACCGCCGGGACGAGCCGCCCGGCGGCCGCCGCGGCGAACGAGTCCTCCTCCAGGCGCCGCAACCCGCCCGGTAGGCCGACGATCCGCGGGCCGATGGCGACGGTCGCGGACAGCCCGCGCGCGAACAGGTCCGCCGCGGTGAACTCGATCGGCGTACCGGACGACCAGCCGAACATCAGCAGCCGGCCGCCGGGGCCGAGCAGGTCCATCGCCGCCCGTCCCGCCGCACCGCCCACCCCGTCGAGTACGACCGACGCGGACCGGTCGCCGAGCGCCGCGCGTACCTCGTCGGCCCAGTCCGGATCCCGGTAGTCGACGGCGATCGCGCCGGCCGCGCGTACCCGGTCGGTCTTGGTCGGGCCGCCCGCCGCGCCGACGACGGTCGCGCCGATCTCGCGGGCGGCCTGGACGAGCAGCGTGCCGATGCCACCGGCCGCGGACGTCACGAGGACGACGTCGTCGGCGGTGAGCTGGGCGACGCGCAGAATGCCCTGCGTCATCCGGCCGGTGCCGAGCATCGCGACCGCCGCCGCGTCGTCGAGCCCGTCGGGTACGTCGTGTAGCGCGGTGACGTCCGCGACGGCGAGCTCCGCGTACCCGCCGCTGGCCATGCCGAGATGGACGACGACGTGCCGGCCGAGCCAGGACTCCTCGACTCCGTCGCCGAGCGCGTCGACGGTGCCGGCGACCTCCCGGCCCGGTGTCATTGGCAGCTCGGGCAGCGGGAACGGCAGCCCGGCCGCACCGGCTCGGATCGTCGTGTCGATCAGGTGTACGCCGGCCGCCGCGACCGCGATCCTTACCTGCCCGGTGCCGGGCACCGGGTCCGGCACCTCTTCGTGGCGCAGCGTCGTGGCCGGGCCGAACTCGTACTGTCGTATCGCGTGCATGCGTCCTCCTCGACACAGATCCCGCCGCACACGATCCGGGTTGAAGCGGACTTCAGGTCAATGCGCCGTGGCCTGCTTCACCCCGAGGACGGCGTCGAGGAGCCCGGGGTACCGGCGCTCGATCTCGTCGCGGCGCAGCGAGACGAAGCGGCTGGTGCCCTCGATGCGGGTGTGGGTGATGCCGGCCTCGCGCAGCACCTTGAGGTGGTGCGACCGGGTGGCCTTGGCGAGGCCGAGGTCGAACGTGCCGCAGCAGCGTTCGCCGTCGCGGCGCAGTTCGCGGACGATCGCGAGCCGGGCGTCGTCGCCCAGCGCGGACAGGACGGCGGTCACCGGTACGGCGGCCACGTCCGGCTCGTAGAGCTCCATGTGGCAAGGGTAACTCATGTTCGACAAACGTCGAACCTGCTCGTACGGTGAGTCGAGTCAGTGGTTCGAGAGTCATCGAACATAGGGGTCACCCGCTCATGTCCAGGTTCACCTCGTACGGCCTGCCGCTGTTCTCCGTCGCCGTCTGGGGCGGCATGTTCATCGTCATGGCCGGCGCCCTGCCCAACGTCGACGCGGTCCACCTCACCGCCGCCCGCTACGTCGTCGCCGCCGCCGTGCTCGCCGCCCTGCTCGCCGCCACCGCCGGCCGCCGCGCCTTCCGTACCGAGGGGCGCCTCGCCGAGATCGCGGTGCTCGGCATCGTCGGCATCGCCGGGTTCAACCTCCTGGTCAACATCGCCCTCGGGTACACGGCGCCGCAGAACGGCGCGCTCATGGTCGCGCTCACCCCGCTGCTCACCGTCCTCGTCCGGTGGGTACGCGACCGGGTCCGGCCGAGTCCGGCCACCGTCGGGCTGATGGTCGTGGCCTTGCTCGGCGTCGGCCTGGTCATCACGCACGGCCACCCCACCGACCTCGGCGCGATCGGCAGCGGCGACCTGCTGGCGTTTCTGGGCGTCGTCGGCTGGGCCGTCTACACGCACGGCGCCGGCCGCTTCGCCGCCTGGGGCTCGCTGCGCTTCAGCGCCCTGACCCAGATCGTCGGCGCGGCGGTGACGGTACTCGTCGCGCTCGTCGCCGACCTGACCGGCGTCACGCACCTGCCGGCGCTCGCCGCGTTCGGCCGGGACGCCTGGCAGATCGGGTACATCTCGATCGCGTCGTCCGTCCTCGCCGTACTCGCCTGGAACGTCGCGATCCGCCGGCTCGGCGCCCCCAACGCCGCGCTGTTCATGAACCTGGTCCCGATCGTCACGTTCACCATCCAGATCGTCCGCGGGTACCGGCCGGTGCCGGCGGAGATCGCCGGGGCCGCGCTGACCGTCGCCGCGCTCGTCGCCACGAACGTCATCGCCCGCCGCGCGAGCGCCCGCGCCACCGCCGGCGTCCGTGCCGTCCCGGTACGCGAGGCGGTGCCCACCCGCTGACCCACCGACCGACCGGGGCCGATGCCGCCAGGGGGCGCGGCAGCGGTCCCGGTCATGTCCGATGTCACGTCCACTCAGTGGGACGCCCGGCGGAAGCGCGGCGTTGATCTCAGTAAACTGCGCGTACAACTTCAGATGCACCTCATCCAGAGGGGCTGAGGGACCGGCCCGACGAAGCCCCGGCAACCATCGCACCCGCGTTCAGCGGGGCGGCAGGTGCCAATTCCGGCTCGCGACCAGATTGGCGCGGGAAAGATGAGCGAAAGGCTTCGTATGAGCGTCTCCGCACCCGCCGCGGCCCCTGCCCGCGCCCTCGTCTGCCGCAACTGCGGCGCCGAATACCCGCTCATCGCGCAGAACGCGTGCTACGAGTGTTTCGGC
Source organism: Actinocatenispora sp. (assembly GCA_036503555.1). Classification (GTDB taxonomy): domain Bacteria; phylum Actinomycetota; class Actinomycetes; order Mycobacteriales; family Micromonosporaceae; genus Actinocatenispora. The sequence continues at coordinate 22,358 of DASXWQ010000049.1, read as the reverse complement.
CCGCTCGAGGTCGGCTACCACGACGACGCGATCCGCGCCGTCACCCGCGAGCAGATCGAGGCCGGCCCCAACAACATCTGGCGGTACGCGCCGCTGCTGCCCGCCGGCCAGGACCCCGCCACCCGCGTCACCGTCAACCCCGGCATGACCCCGCTGATCCGCGCCGACGCGCTCGCCGCCGAGCTGGGCATGAAGTCCCTGTGGGTCAAGGACGACTCGGCCAACCCCACCCACTCGTTCAAAGACCGCGTGGTGTCGGTGGCGCTCAGCGCCGCCAAGGGCCTCGGCTTCACCCGCTTCGCCTGCGCCTCCACCGGAAACCTGGCCAACTCCGTCGCCGCCCACGGCGCCCGCGCCGGCGTACCCACCATCGTCTTCATCCCGTACGACCTGGAGCAGAACAAGGTCGTCACCTCCGCCGTGTACGCCGGCGACGTCGTCGCCATCGAAGGCTCGTACGACGACGTCAACCGGCTCTGCTCGGAACTGACCGAGACCGACGAGTTCGAGGACACGGCGTTCGTCAACGTCAACGTCCGGCCGTACTACGCCGAAGGCTCCAAGACCCTCGGGTACGAGGTGGCCGAGCAGCTCGGCTGGCGGCTGCCCGAGCAGGTCGTCATCCCCATGGCGTCCGGCGAGCTGCTGACGAAGGTGGACAAGGCGTTCAGCGAGCTGGTCGAGATCGGCCTCGTGCCGGACACGTCGTGGCGGGTCTTCGGCGCCCAGTCCGCCGGCTGCAACCCGATCGCCACCGCGCTGCACGGCGACACCGACCAGATCACCCCGGTCAAGCCCACCGGCATCGCCAAGTCGCTCAACATCGGCGACCCCGCCGCCGGGCCGTACGCGTTGGAGGCCGTCCGCCGCACCAACGGCTGGATGGACTACGTGAACGACGAGGAGATCCGCGCCGGGATCCGGCTCCTCGCCCGCACCACCGGCGTGTTCGCCGAGACCGCCGGCGGCGTCACCGTCGCCGTACTGAAGAAGCTGGTCGAGTCCGGGAAGCTGGACCCCGAGGCCGAGACCGTCGTCTACAACACCGGTGAGGGACTCAAGACCATCGACGCCGTCTCCGCGACCGTCGGCCCGACCCACACCGTCGCGCCGTCCCTCAAGGCGGTACGCGCCGCCGGCCTCCTCGGCTGATCTGGACGAATCCGACCCTTCGGTCATGGTTACTCGCAGTAACGACGCTTGACGCCAGCGTCGCGAAGGTGGACTATATCCGACGCGGGAGGGCATCACGCTCCTGTCTCACACGCATCGTCGTGTGCTGACCCAAGTCCTGCGCTGCGGCGCGGTGAAGTGATGCTCCTCCCGCGCCAACTTGCCTCCCCATACTCGCGGAGTGCGCTCGTCTGGAGTTGGCGCCTCGCTCCTGGGGGCCGAGCCCCCAGACCCCCACGTTCCGAGTTCCGCGCCGCCCAGCCCGCTCGCGCTGCGCTTCACCAACATCTGGTGACCTTCGCTTCGCTCGGTCTCTGTGCTGCCTTCGCTTCGCTCGGCGGAGTGGGGTGTGCGGTGGGGGTTTGTGGGTCGTTTGGGGGTTCTGCGAGGCTGCGGGTATGTCGAGTGCGGGGTCCGGTACGGCGGGGGCGGGTGGCGTTGATCCGGTGGGTGGGGAGAGTCATCTGCTGAGGGACTTCGTGCAGTGGGTGATCACGTGTTTCGCGTTGCTGTCGATCGTGTTCGGGTTCGGGTCGGTGCGGGACGTGTACCGGTACTTCAACAGGAACGATGACGTGCAGCGGACGGCGTCGGCGCGGCTGGTGTTCGTGGGGAGCTTCGTGGGGGCGTGCACCGAGCGTCGGGAGAAGGTGCTCGGGCCGGCGAACACGAGGGACGCGGTCACGTGGATGTCGTCGGAATACGATGCGCGGCTTGGCATCCACGGTGACTGGGACGAGATCACCGTGCCGGACGGGGTCGGATCCACGTGGCTCGCGGACGTCGATGGGCTCGCCGACGACTTCTCCACCCAGACGGGTTACCTGCGTGCCGCGACCGTCAGCTACGAGGCTCGGGACTGGTCGGTGTACCAGCTCTCGGTCGCCCTGTACGAGGGCGTCGAGACGAAGCTCCTGCGGCGCAGCAAACAGCTGGGTCTCGGCAGCGCGTACTCGGCCTGCTTCGTCTGGCCGGAGCTGCCGCGGTTGCGGTGACTCCGCTGCCGGGGGCTGGCCGAAACTCGGTCGCGGCGGCGGGTGCGGTCGCGCACGCTGGGGAGATGCGGGTACGGGAGTTTGCCGAGGGCGATTTCGAGGCGTGGCTGGCGGTCGAGCGGGCGGCGTCGCGGGCGGATGTGCCGGACTTTCCGGAGCTGTGCCGGGAGGACTTCGCCGGCGCGTTGCGGGCGCCGTGGCCCGGGGAGTCCCGGCAGCGGTGGGTGGCCGAGGTCGACGGTGTCGTCGTGGGGACGTTGGACCTGGCGTTTCAACTCCTCGACAACACGGACAACGTCGAGGTCGAGCTCACCGTACGGCCGGAGTTCCGGCGGCGGGGGATCGGTACGGCGCTGCACGCCGTGGCGGTGCGCGAGGCGCGCGCCGCGGGGCGTACGCGGCTGATGGCGGAGTCGGTGCGCACGGTGCCGGGCGGTCCGGAGCGGGACGGCGCGGGTTCGCTGTTCGCGCCGACGACCGGGGCGAAGCTCGCCCAGACCGAGGTACGCCGGCGGCTCGATCTCTCCACTGTGGACACCTCGGACCTGGCGGACCGGATCGCCGGGCTGGCCGGCGGCGCGCCGGGATACTCGGTGCGTACCTGGCGGGGTCCGGCGCCGGACGACGTGGTCGAGGGCCTGGCCGCGTTGCAGAGCCGCTTCCTGTCGGAGGCGCCGCTGGGTGACCTGGCCTGGGAGCCGCAGCGCGTCGACGTCGCGCGGTGGCGGGCCGGTGAACAGGCGTCGGCCGCGCGTGGCCGCGTCCGCTTCCACACCGTCGCCACGCACGACGCGACGGGCCAGGTCGTCGCCTGGACCGATCTTGGGCGCAACCACCAGCCGGCCGACCAGTGGATGCAGGACATCACGCTGGTGCTGCCGGAGCACCGCGGGCATCGGCTCGGCCTGCTGGTGAAGCTGACGAACCTGGCGCGCGTGCTCGCGGACCAGCCGGACCTCGCCGCGGTCCACACCTGGAACGCCCAGGAGAACGCGCACATGATCGCGATCAACGAGGCGATGGGCTTCCGGCCCGTCGACCTGTGGGACGCCTGGCAGCTCGAACTCTGACCCCCGGCGAACGGCTTGAGTCGGCCGGGGAACGCGGCATGATGGGCGGCATGACGGTTACCACCGAGAGCACTGACAGCCACCCGCTGTTCACCGCGCACGAGAAGACCCTGCGGCAGGCGCTGGACACGATCTGGCGGCGCGGCTTCTGGTCGGCGTACCCGGAGTCGCCCAGCCCCAGGGTGTACGGCGAGACGGCGGCGGCCGACGGGAAGGCGGCGTTCGAGGCGTACCTGGGCGCCGACTTCCCGCTGGAGGCGGCCGGCGGGCGGGTCGCAACGGAGCGCAGCCCGTACGGGATCGAGTTGGGTGTCCGGTATCCGCACACCGACGCCGACACCCTCGTCGCGAACGCGGCCGGCGTGCTGCCCGCCTGGCGGGACGCCGGGATCGAGGCGCGGGTCGGCGTCTGCCTGGAGATCCTCGCGCGCGTGCACGCGCACGTGTTCGAGCTGGCCAACGCGGTGCAGTTCACGACCGGGCAGGCGTTCGTGATGGCGTTCCAGGCCGGTGGTGCGAACGCGCTCGACCGCGGCCTCGAAGCCGTCGCGTACGCGTACGCGGCGATGACGCGGCACCCGGCGACGGCGTACTGGGAGAAGCCGGCGGGGAAGCGTCCGCCGCTGACGATGACGAAGACGTTCCACGTGGTGCCGCGCGGGGTGGCGCTGGTCGTCGGGTGCAACACGTTCCCGACGTGGAACGGGTACCCCGGGCTGTTCGCCAGTCTTGCCACCGGAAACCCGGTGATCGTCAAGCCGCACCCGGGCGCGGTCCTGCCGCTCGCGGTCACCGTGCGGTACGCCCGCGAGGTGCTTGCCGAGCACGGCTTCGACGCGAACGTCGTGCAGCTCGCCGCCGAGGAGCCGGGCGAGGGGTTGGCGTCGACGCTCGCCACCCGCCCCGAGGTACGCATCGTCGACTTCACCGGCTCCACCGCGTACGGGGACTGGTTGGAGGGCAACGCCCGGCAGGCGCTGGTCTACACCGAGAAGGCCGGCGTGAACACGGTCGTCGTCGACTCGACCGGCGACTTCGCCGGGATGTGCGCCAACATCGCGTTCTCCCTGACGCTGTACTCCGGCCAGATGTGCACCACCCCCCAGAACATCCTGGTACCGGCCGGCGGCATCGAGACCGACCAGGGACACAAGAGCCTGGCCGAGGTCGGCGACGGGATCGCCGCCGCGATCGGGAAACTGACCGACGATCCGGCCCGCGGCGTGGAGCTGACGGGCGCCATCGTCAACGACGCCGTACTCGCGCGGCTGGGAGAGGCGGCCGACGTCGGCGGGCCGGTACTCGACTCGCGCGTCGTCGAGCATCCCGGGTTCCCCGCCGCCGTCGTGCGTACGCCGCTGGTCCGGCGGCTCACCGCCGCCGACACCGAGGCGTACGGGCGGGAGTGGTTCGGGCCGGTCAGTTTCGTCGTGGCGACGGCGTCGACCGAGGAGAGCCTGGCCGTGTTCGAGCGGGTCGTGACCGAGCGGGGCGCGCTGACCGCGTCGGTGTACTCGACCGCCGAGCCGGTGCTCGCCGCGGCCGAGCGGGCCGCGCTGAATGCGGGCGTGCACCTGTCGGCGAACCTGACGGACGGGGTCTACGTCAACCAGTCCGCGGCGTTCAGCGACTTCCACGCGACCGGCGCGAACCCGGCCGCGAACGCCTGCCTCACCGACGATGCGTACGTCGCGGGCCGGTTCCGCGTCGTCCAGTCGCGTCGGCCTGTTTGACCTGGGGCTTCACCGATCCGGCGCGTACGGTGCCCGTGAAGAGGCTGTGCAGGGTGGTCCTGCTCGTGTAGCGTTTCGCATCGGCCGCAGTACTTCCGGTCGGGCTGGTGTCACGTGCACGCTTCCCGCAGGATGTGTGGCCCCGGGCCGCGACCGCGGTTCGGAGCAGGTTGAGGTAAGGGAAGTGCACCGTGGCACAGGGCACCGTCAAGTGGTTCAACTCGGAGAAGGGCTACGGCTTCATCGCCGTGGACGGTGGGCAGGACGTATTCGTCCACTTCTCGGCCATCCAGATGGACGGCTACAAGTCTCTGGATGACGGTCAGCGTGTCGAGTTCGACATCGCGCAAGGCCAGAAGGGCCCGCAGGCTGAGAACGTCCGTCTCGCCAGCTGACCAGCCAGTACCCCAGCACCACCAACGCGTAACCGGAAGGCGCCAGCACCGCGGGCTGGCGCCTTCCGGTGTCTCCGGATCCGTTCAGAGCGCGCCGACGAGCGCCTGGATACCGAGGCTCGTCACGGCGACGAGGACCCACAGGATCCCGCCCGCCAGCAGCGGTCGCGGCCCCGCCCGCCGCACCTCGCCGAACGCGATCCCGGTACCCACCCCGGCCAGCGCCACCGCCACCAGGAACGTGGCGGCCGTACCGAGTACGGCGTGCGCGTCGTGCGGCACCAGGCCGACCGTGTTCGCCAGCGCCGCCGCGAGGAACAGCCACAGGAACACGGGTACCAGCCGCCACACCGGCCGGCGCGTGCCGTGCCCGGATCCGGTGCGGCGGCGCCACAGTAGCGACACGCCCACCACGACGGGCACGATCATGAGTGACCGCACCAGTTTCACGACGACCGCGTAGTTTCCCGCCGCCTGGCTGTACGAGAAGCCGGCCGCGACCACGCTCGACGTGTCGTTGACCGCGGTACCCGCCCACAGCCCGAAACCGTGGTCGCCGAGCCCGAGCAGGTGCCCGAGCGGCGGGAAGACCAGTGCGGCGGCAACGTTGTACAGGAAGATCGTCGACACCGCGTACGCCACCGTCGCCTCGCTCGCCGCGATGACCGGGGCGACCGCGCCGATCGCCGAGGCGCCGCAGATGCCGGTACCGGCGCCGACGAGTACGGACACGTCCGCGTCGACGCGCAGGGCGCGGCCGAGCAGCCAGGCGCCGACCAGGCAGACGGCGAGCGTGCCGAGCATGACCGGCAGCGAGGACAGGCCGACCCGGGCCACCGCGCCGAGCGACAGCCCCGACCCGAAGACGACGACCGCGGCCTGGAGCACGTACCGGCCGGCGAACGCGGCGCCGGGACGCAGCCGGCCCCAGTACGGTCGGCCGCCGAGGACGGCGCGCAGCCCGGCGCCGAGGACGATCGCCACGATCGGCGCGCCGACCACGGGCACGGCCGTACCGACGGCGGTGGCGACGACGGCGACGGCGAGCGTGAGCAGCACCCCGGGGCCCAGCCTGGACACGACGCCCGGGGTGTGGGTCGGGGCGGGGAGGGTCGTGGTCACCCCGTCAGCCTCGTTCCGGATCATCGCCCCAGCTAGAGGCAGATCCACGATGACCGCATAGGCTTTGGCTATGGCCAACGATCCGGAGCCGTCGCTCAGCTCGGCGGACCTGGCGAGCCTGCGGCTGTTCGTGGACGCGGTGCGCCTGGGCAGCCTGTCCGCCGCGGCCCGGCGACAGCGGATCACGCAGCCGTCCGCGAGCCAGGCGCTGCGCCGGCTCGAACGCCGCCTCGGCATCGAGCTGCTGATCCGTACCCCGCGCGGCTCGCGCCCCACCCCCGAGGGCACCCGGCTCGCCGAACTCGCCGGCCGGGTACTCGCCGAGCTGGACGAGTTCGCCGCCGAGGCGCGGGCGCTCGCCACCGCCGGGCACCGGCACGTCCGGATCGCCGCCAGCTACACCAACGCCGAGTACGTGCTGCCCGCCGTCATCGCCCGCTACCGAGCCGTACGCCCGGACGTGGTGGTGAGTCTCGCGGTCGCGAACTCCGCGGCGGTCGTCGCGCGGATCCGGGACCGTACGGCCGATCTCGGCTTCGTGGAGGATCCCGGCGCGCATCCCGACCTCGCCGAGTCCGTGTTCGCGACGGACGAGCTGACCGTCGTCGTCGCGCCCGGCCACCCGTGGTCCCGGCGTACGGTGCCGCTGCCGGCGGCGGAGCTGGCCGCGACGCCGCTGCTGCTGCGCGAGCCGGACTCCGGCACCCGCGCCACGTACGAGCTGGCCGTGGCGCGCGCGGGTGCGTCGGTTGCGGTGCCGCTCGGCGTCATGACCTCGACCGCCGCCCTCAAGACCGCGGTACGCGCGGGCCTCGGCGCCACGCTCGTCAGCCGGCTCGCCGTCGCCGCGGAACTGGCCGCCGGCGACCTCGTCGCGGTCCCGGTCGACGGCCTCGACCTGCGGCGCGACCTGCGCGCGCTGTGGCGTCCCGGGCACCGGCACGCCCTCACCACCGACTTCCTCGCCACCCTCGGGCGCCCCTGACGGTCGGGCTGTTCGGCGGACTCTGCGGCTCGCACTGCGCTGCTAGCGTGCGACAGCTCGATCCCCTCGCATCCCTGAAGGACCGCCGTGACCGACTCGACCGCCCCGGGTACCGGGTTCACCGTGCCGCCGCCCCCGCCGACCGGACCCGACCCGCTGACCGGCGCCCCCGGCGACGGGTTCGGTGGCTGGGCGACCCGCGTGGTCGGGCTGTGCCGGCGCAGCATGCTGCCGGGCGTGCTGCTCATCGCCGGCGCGAGCCTCGTACCGGCGCTCGCGGGGTCGCTGCTGGTGGTCGTCTTCTACGACGCCGTCGACACGACCAAGCCGCGCGTCCAGGTCTGGCTGGTACCCGTGATGATCGCGGTCTTCGTCGTCGCCGGCTACCTGTTCGCGGCCGGTTTCGCGGCGACGCTGCGCATGATGGCCCGCGACGCGTACGGCCTGCCGCGCGACTTCGCCGCCACGATCCGGTACGGCCTGCGGCGCGCCGTGCCGCTCTGCGCCTGGTACCTCGTGGCCGGGGTGCTGATCTTCCTGGGCATGCTCCTCTGCCTGGTCCCGGCGTACTACGTGGAGGTCGCGACGGCGATGATCGCGCCGATCGTGGTCTTCGAACGCTCGCACGCGCTGCGCCGTACGTTCCGGCTGATGCACAGCGACTTCTGGCCGGCGGTCGGCCGGGTGCTGCTGACGTCGCTCGTCGCCGGGGCGTTCTCGATGGTCGGCTCGACGGTGATCGAGGTACCGACGCTCGTCTCCGGTTTCGCCTCCCTCGACAGCCCGTCGGCCGTCCTGCACCCGAACCCGGTGGTGACCATGGTCAGCGGCGTCGTCGGCACGCTGCTGCTCGCCCCGTCCGGTGTCGTCTCCGCGGCCGGCCTGCTCGCCACGTACGCCGAGCTGCGCGCCCGGGAGGCGGCCCCGGTGACCGGCCCGGACCTCGTCGAGGCGGCCACCTGACCGGGACCCGTCCTGGTACGTGACTGCTACTGTCCCGCTCGTCCATGGAGTCGAGCGTCGAGGATCCCGCATGACCGAGCCGCCGTACCCGGGTGACCAGCCGATCCGGCCCGCCGAGCCGGCGGTGCCGGGCAGCGGGTGGACCGTGCCGCCGTCCCCGCCGTCGGGCGGTCAGGACCCGCTGGTCGGTACCCCCGACGGTGGCTTCGAGGGCTGGATCCGGCGGACCATCGCGCTGTGCCGGCGCAGCTTCGGCCCGGCGCTCGCGATCGGCGCCGCGGCATACCTCGTGCCGTCGCTGGTGACCAGCGGGATCGCCGCCGTCATCACGCACCGGCTGAACGCGATCGCCATTCCCACCCAGGCCGACCCGGACAACCCGTTCGGCCCGCTCAAGCAGATGGCCCACAGCGTCGCCGGGTGGTACGCGCTGCTGCTCGTCGTCGCGGTCGCCGTGGGATACGTGCAGTCCGTGGCGTGGGCGTCGATCACCCGGCTCATGGCCCGCGACGCGCTCGGCCATCCGCGCGATCTCGGCGCGACGATCCGCTTCGGCCTGCGTCGCGGCCTGCCCCTCTGGGGCTGGTACGTGGTGGTCTACCTGTGCGTCGTCGTCGGCGCCTGCTTCTGCGTCGTACCGGGCGTCTACCTGGCGCTGGCGATGAGCCTGATCGCGCCGATCGTGGTGTTCGAGCGGCAGCAGCCGGCGATCACCCGCTCGTTCCGACTGATGCACAGCAACTTCTGGCCGTCCGTCGGCCGGCTGCTCCTGCTCGGCCTCTGCTACTGGGTGTACGCGCTGATCGTCGGCACCATCCTCGGGGCGGTCACCGGCGTCTCCACGATGACGTTCACCGCCGGCCTGCAGGGCCAGGGCCACGTGCCCGAGTCGAGCCTGGCCGCGCAGCTTCTCGTCGGCGTACTCGACACGATCGTGACGCTGCCCGCGACGATCGTCGGCATCGCCGGCATCCTCGCGCTGTACGCCGAGCTGAGGGCACGCGAGGGGGAGCAGGCGACCGGCGCGGATCTCGCCGCGGCGGCGGGGTGACAGTGACCTCGCGGTAGCCGTTCCGCTTGCACTCGTCGGGGCAGAGTGCTAAACCTTGATCTGGCACTCGCCGTACGTGAGTGCCAGGGTGCGTCCTCCCCGGCACGGTCCGGGCGGATGCGCCCGAGAAGGTCGGGCGGTGAGGCCTGCCGACCGAGGCACACCAGCTGGGTGTCCCGGGCGCGCCGGTCGTCCGTCGCGGGCATCGGCCGGCCGAGCGTGTACTTACCGCGCGCCCCGTGGCCCAACCGGGTCGCAGGACGCCTAGGTGTCTGACACACCGGAGGACAACGCCCAAATGGCTAAAATGATCGCGTTCGACGAGGAGGCGCGCCGCGGCCTCGAGCGGGGCATGAACACCCTCGCCGACGCCGTGAAGGTGACGCTCGGCCCGAAGGGCCGCAACGTCGTTCTGGAGAAGAAGTGGGGCGCCCCCACTATCACCAACGACGGCGTCTCCATCGCCAAGGAGATCGAGCTCGAGGACCCGTGGGAGAAGATCGGGGCCGAGCTCGTCAAGGAAGTTGCCAAGAAGACCGACGACGTGGCCGGTGACGGCACCACGACCGCGACGGTCCTGGCCCAGGCCCTGGTACGCGAGGGTCTGCGCAACGTGGCCGCCGGTGCCAACCCGATCGCCCTCAAGCGGGGCATCGAGGCCGCCGTCGCCAGCGTGACCGAGCAGCTCGCTCAGCTCTCGAAGGACATCGAGACCAAGGAGCAGATCGCCGCGACCGCGTCGATCTCGGCCGGTGACTCGTCCGTCGGCGAGATCATCGCCGAGGCGATGGACAAGGTCGGCAAGGAAGGCGTCATCACCGTCGAGGAGAGCAACACCTTCGGCCTTGAGCTTGAGCTCACCGAGGGCATGCGCTTCGACAAGGGCTACATCTCGGCGTACTTCGCGACCGACACCGAGCGCATGGAAGCGTCGTTCGACGACCCGTACCTGCTGATCGTCAACTCCAAGATCTCGGCGGTGAAGGACCTGCTGCCGATCCTGGAGAAGGTCATGCAGTCGGGCAAGCCGCTCGTCATCATCGCCGAGGACGTCGAGGGCGAGGCGCTGGCCACCCTGATCGTCAACAAGGTGCGTGGCACCTTCAAGTCGGCCGCCGTCAAGGCGCCCGGCTTCGGTGACCGCCGCAAGGCGATGCTGGACGACATGGCCATCCTGACCGGCGGCCAGGTCGTCAGCGAGGACATCGGCCTCAAGCTGGAGAACGTCGGCCTCGACCTGCTCGGCAAGGCCCGCAAGGTCGTCATCACCAAGGACGAGACCACCATCGTCGACGGTGCGGGCGAGGCGGACCGGATCCAGGGTCGGGTCAACCAGATCCGCAACGAGATCGAGGCGTCCGACTCCGACTACGACCGCGAGAAGCTGCAGGAGCGGCTGGCCAAGCTGGCCGGCGGCGTTGCGGTCATCAAGGTCGGCGCGGCCACCGAGGTCGAGCTGAAGGAGCGCAAGCACCGCGTCGAGGACGCCGTGCGTAACGCGAAGGCGGCCGTCGAGGAGGGCATCCTCCCCGGTGGTGGCGTCGCGCTGGTCCAGGCCGGCACCAAGGCCTTCGACAAGCTCGACCTGACCGCCGACGAGTCGACCGGTGCCGGGATCGTGAAGTCGGCCCTGGACGCCCCGCTCAAGCAGATCGCCGTCAACGCCGGCCTCGAGGGCGGCGTCGTGGCGGAGAAGGTTCGCAACCTGGAGCCGGGCAACGGTCTGAACGCCGCCAACGGCGAGTACGTCAACATGCTCGACGCCGGCATCCTGGACCCGACCAAGGTCACGCGTTCCGCGCTGCAGAACGCCGCCTCGATCGCGGCCCTGTTCCTCACCACCGAGGCCGTGGTGGCGGACAAGCCGGAGAAGAACGCGGCCCCGGCCGCGCCGGACGCCGGCGGCATGGACTTCTGAGTCCCGCCACTGGCTGACCGCCCGCACAACCAAAGGGGCGGATCCCGATCGGGATCCGCCCCTTTGTCGTGTGCCGGGGATGGTCTCAGTGCGGTACGGCGATGGTGAGGGCGGCGGACAGCCGGCCGTGCGCGGCGTCGAGCAGCGCGCGGGCCGTGCCGGCGTCGGCGTCGCGTTCGATCATCACGACGGCGGTCTTGACGTGGCTGCCGGCCGCGGCGAGCGCGGTCTCGGCCACCTCGGCCGAGACGCCGGTGATCTCCTGGACCATGCGGATCGCGCGGGCCTGGAGCTTCTGGTTGGTGGCGACCAGATCGACCATCAGGTTGCCGTGCGTCTTGCCGATCCGCACCATGCTGATCGTCGAGATCATGTTCAGGACGAGCTTCTGCGCGGTGCCGGCCTTGAGCCGGGTGGAGCCGGCGACGAACTCGGGTCCGACCGCGACCTCCACCGGGTACTCCACGACGGCGCTCAGCTCGGCGCCGGTGTTGCAGGAGAGGCCGACGGTGGCGGCACCGCGGCGGCGGGCCTCGGCGAGCGCGGCCAGCACGTACGGGGTGCGTCCGCTGGCGGTGAGTCCGACGACGGCGTCGCCCGGGCCGACCTGGGCGGCGGCGACGTCGGCGACGCCGGCCTCGGTGTCGTCCTCGACACCCTCGACCGCCCCGGTGACGGCGGTGAGCCCGCCGGCGATGATGCCGCGTACCCGCTCGGGCGGGGTGCCGAAGGTGGGCGGGCACTCGGCGGCGTCGAGCAGGCCGATGCGGCCGGGTGTGCCGGCCCCGACGTAGAGCAGGCGACCGCCGGCCGCGAGCTTGCCGACCACGGCGTCGATCGCCGGTACGAGGGCGGGTACGGCCGCGCGGACGGCGCCCGGGACCGTGCTGTCGGCCTCGTTCATGAGGGCGGCGAGTTCGGCGGTGGAGAGCCGGTCGATCTGCGCGTACCGCGGGTCGGTCTGTTCGGTGCGCAGTTGCGCCAGATCCGACCTGGTGGCGCGGGTTGGGGCCTGGGACACCTGCGGCTCCTCGTTGTCCGGTGGTCGCCGTTTCCGGGCTCACTACTGCTGGGGCGGGCCGGCGACCCGCCGATGTTACTCGTTGACGATATCAAGCCAGTGTCGGTAACTTAGCAACGCGACGCCAGATACTGAATATTCTTGTCAGGATAGACGTGGGAGCCGCGCCCGTGGTTGCGTACCACCGCCAGGCCGGGGAGATCCTCGGTCGGATGTCCGTCGCCGAGAAGATCGGCCAACTGTTCGTCGTACCGCTGGGGCGGCACTCGCCCAACGCGCTGCGGCTACCACCCGACCAGCGCGCCGGTGCCGTCGCGAACGACGGGCTCGGGCAGGTCGTCGAGGCGATCCGGACGTACCGGGTGGGTGGGGTGTGCTACTTCCCGACCCGGCCGGAGGGTGACGAGGCCGGCGAGGTGGCCGCGCTGCTGCGCGAGCTGGCCGGCGCCGTCGACGGGGTACGGCCGGTCGTGGCGGTCGACCAGGAGGGCGGCACCGTCGCGCGGCTGCGCAAGGGCGTGACGAGCGTGCCCGGCGCGATGGCGCTCGCCGCGACCGGAGACGTCGCCAGCGCCGAGACGGTCGGCGGGATCATCGGCGCCGAGCTGCGCGCGATCGGCTTCCACCAGGACTACGCGCCCGACGCCGACGTCAACAGCAACCCGGCGAACCCGGCGATCGGCGTCCGGTCGTACTCGTCGGACCCGGCCGAGGCGGCCCGGTACGTCGCCGCCGCCGTACGCGGGCTGCGGGGCGCGGGCCTCGCGGCCACGGCCAAGCACTTCCCCGGCCACGGCGACACGTCGGGCGACAGCCACCTGATGCTGCCGTCGGTGACGCGTACCGCGGACGAGTGGGCGGCGATCGACCTGGTGCCGTTCGAGGCGGCGATCGCGGCCGGGGTCGACGCGGTGATGTCCGCGCACGTCGCGGTCCCCGCGGCCGACCCGTCCGGCGACCCGGCGACGGCGTCGGCGCCGATCCTCACCGGCGTACTCCGGGACCGGCTGGGCTTCACCGGCGTCGCCGTGACCGACGCGCTCGACATGGCCGGCGCCCGGGAACGGCTCGGCGACGGCGAGATCGCGGTACGCGCGCTGCTGGCCGGCGCCGACCAGCTGCTGATGCCCGCCGACCTGACGGTCGCGCTCACCGCGGTGACCCGGGCGGTGGAGTCCGGCCGGGTGTCGGTGGCGCGCCTCGACGAGGCGGTCGGCCGGATCCTCGTGATGAAGGCCCGGCTCGGTCTGCTCGGCGGCCCGGAGCCGGCCGCGCCGGAGCCCGACCTGGCCGCGAACGCCGCCGTGGCACGGGATCTGGCCCGCCGCGCGATCACCGTGCTGAGTGACCGGTCGTGGACCGTACCCGCGGGTCGGGTGGCGCTGGTCGGAAACCTGGGCGGGATCGAGGACGTGCTCGTTCCGGCGTTGCGCGGGGCCGGCGCCGAGGTCTCCGTCGTGGACAGCGGCAGCGATCCGTCCACTGTGGACGCTCCGGTGGCCGCGGCGGCGGGCGCCGACGTGACGATCGCGGTGACCCGCGGCGCGACCCGCTGGCCCGGGCAGCGCGCGCTGCTCGCCGCCCTCGCCGGCCGCCCGCACGTGCTGGTCGCGCTGCGCGACCCGTACGACGCGGGTCTCGCGCCGGCCGCGGCGGCCCGGTTCCTCACGTACGGGGACAACGCGGTGATGCGCGAGGCGCTGGTGGATGTGTTGCTGGGCAAGGCGACCGCGGGCGGACGGTTGCCGGTGGACGTGCCGGACGGCGACGGTGGCGTCGCGTACGCGAGGGGGACGGGCAAGTGAGCGCGACGGTGACCGGGGCGCAGCGGTTGTGCGCCGATCCGACGCTGGCCGGGCCCGGGAAGCCGGGACTGGTCACGAACTTCACCGGCGTACTGCCGGACCTGACGTCCACTGTGGACGGTTTGCGGGCGGCCGGGGTCCCGCTGGCGGCGCTGTTCAGCCCGGAGCACGGGATCCGCGGCACGGTGCAGGCCGGGTACTCCGAGGACGAGACGGTCGACCCGGCGAGCGGGCTGCCGGTGTTCGACACGTACATGAAGCAGGGGGCGGCGCTGGACGAGCTGCTCGTCGCGTCGGGCGTCGACACGCTCCTCTACGACCTGCAGGACATCGGGACACGGTTCTACACGTACATCTGGACGATGTTCGACGTGATGGTGTCGGCGGCGCGTACCGGCAAGCGGTTCGTGGTGCTGGACCGGCCGAACCCGGTCGGCGGCGCGGTCGCGGAGGGGCCCGGCCTGTCGAGCGCGTACGCGAGCTTCGTGGGCCGGGTGTCGATCCCGGTGCGGCACGGGATGACGGTTGGCGAGCTGGCCCGGTTCCTGAACGCGTCGGCGGTGCCTGCCGAGGCCGGGCGTCCGGTGGACCTGTCCGTGGTGACGCTCGACGGGTGGCGCCGGGACATGACGGCGGCCGACACGGGGCAGCCGTGGGTCATGCCGTCGCCGAACATCCCGACCGCCGACTCGGCCCTCGTCTACCCGGGTACGGGGCTGTTCGAGGGGACGAACCTGTCCGAGGGGCGCGGTACGACGCGGCCGTTCGAGCTGGTCGGCGCGCCGTACCTGGACGCGCGGTTCGTACCGGCGCTGCGGGGGCTGGACCTGCCCGGCACGGGGTTCCGGGAGGTCTGGTTCACGCCGACGTTCCACAAGCACGCGGGGACGGCGCTGCGCGGGGTTCAGGTGCACGTGACGGACGCGCGGGCGTTCGAGCCGGTGCGTACCGCGGTGGCGATGCTGGGCACGCTGCGCGAGCTGTACCCGGACGGCTTCGGCTGGCGTGCCCGGGAGAACGCGGACGGCTTCTTCATCGACCTGTTGTGGGGCGACGACGACCTGCGGCGGGCGGTCGACGCGGGGAAGGACCCGCTGTCGCTGGTACCGGTGCGGTCGGCGCCGTCGGGTGACCATCTGCTCTATCCGTGACCGGCCGGTGACGGCTAATCTGGTCGGCTGGTCCGGCGCGCTGTCGGCAAATTACCAACGGAGGTAGCCGCAGATGGGTGTGGAGTCGTGAGCCGGCGTGCCCGGCCGGCCGGGCCGTCCGGCCAGGTCAAGAACATCCTGACCCACATCCGGTCGCTGCTGTCCGGCATGGCGCCCGCGGAACGCCGGGTCGCCGAGGCGGTGCTCGGCCAGCCGGAGGTCGTGGTCGGCCGGACGATCACGGAGCTGGCCGAGGCGTGCCACACGTCCGAGACGACAGTGATCCGGTTCTGCCGCACGGTCGGCTTCCGCGGGTACCCGGAGCTGCGGCTGCGGCTCGCGACCGAGATGGGTCGGGACGCCGCGCGCGGCGACGGGCAGCGCGAGCTGGGCGCCGACATCGGCCGCACGGACACCCTGCGCGAGGTCGTCGAGAAGATCGGGTACGCGGACGCGCGCGGGGTCGAGGAGACGATCCAGCAGCTCGACCTGGACGCGCTGGCGAAGGTGGTCGACGCGGTCGCCGGCGCGGCCCGGATCAACCTGTACGGCCTGGGCGCGAGCGGGTTCGCCGCGCAGGACCTGCAGCGCAAGCTGTACCGGATCGGGCGCTCGGCGTTCTGGTTCGGCGACCCGCACGACGCGCTGGTCGCGGCGGCCCTGCTGCGCCCGGGCGACGTGGCCTTCGGCATGACCCACACCGGTACGACGACCGAGACGGTCAACGTGCTGCGGGAGGCGCGCCGGCACCAGGCGGTCACGGTGGCGATCACGAACGCGGCCACCTCGCCGGTCACGGACGAGGCGGACCTGGTGCTGACCACCGCGGTACGCGAGACGACGTTCCGGTCCGGCGCGATGTCGAGCCGGATCGCCCAGCTCGCGATCGTGGACTGCATCTTCGTCGCGGTGGCGCAGCGCACGTACGACGACACGTTGGACGCGCTGCGGCTGACGTTCACGGCGGTCGACGACGTCCGTACGCAGCCCTGAGCGGCGTTTCGACTCTCGGCAATTATTGACCTGAGCGGAGTCTTGTAGGTAGTTTTCCAACAAACAACGATGCAGAACGGCCGCCCCGGGCGGCGCAGGGGAGTGGACGCGCGTGGCCACGGTGCGGGAATTCCGGATCGGTGACGGCGAGAGCCTGGTCGAGGCATGGCGCCGGGGCGCGCCGTACGACCCGGTCACGCCACAACGGTTCCGCGACCTGGTGCTGCTCGACCCGAACTTCGACCCGGCCGGACTGCGCGTCGCGGTCGACGGCGACCGCGTCGTCGGCGCGGCGTACGCGGTGCGGCGGACCGTCGCGATGGTCGGCGCCGACCTCGAACCGGGCATGGGCTGGCTGCCGTTCTTCTTCGTGGTACCCGAGGCGCGCGGGCGCGGCCTCGGCGGCGAACTGCTCGACTCGGCGCTCGGCTGGCTGCGCGACCAGGGCGTCACCACCGTCGAGTTCGCCGGGTACACGCCGAACTACATCGTCCCCGGGCTGGACGCCGAGGCGTACCCGGCGGGGCGGAAGCTGCTGGAGCGCAAGGGATTCCGCCAGCGGTACGAGGCGGTCGCGATGGACCGCGGCCTGGTCGACTACACGATGCCCGACGCGGTACGCGAACGGATCGCGGCGCTCACCGCCGACGGCTGGCGCTTCGGTACGCCGAGCGACGACGACCTGGTCGACCTCGTGATCCTCGCCCGCGACCACTTCAACCCGGACTGGGGGCGCGCGATCCGCGAGTGCGTCGTCGCCGGTACGCCGACCGACCGGATCGTCTGCGCGCACGACCCCGACGGGGCGCTCGTCGGCTGGGCGCAGCACGCGGCGTACGAGGGGGCGGTCGAGCGGTTCGGACCGTTCGGCGTACTGGACACGCGGCGCGGCACCGGCCTCGGCACGGTGCTGCTGCACCTGACGCTGGAGCGGATGCGGGCGGCCGGCGCGCACTCCGCCTGGTTCCTGTGGACCGGCGAGAAGTCCGCCGCCGGCCAGCTCTACCTCAAGACCGGCTTCACGATCACCCGGCGCTTCTCGGTGATGCGGGCGTCCGACTGATCCGTCGCCGCCGCACGCCCGGACTTCGTTGAACCGTAAGGAGAACCAACCAATGTCTCGCACCGTGCTGGCCATCGGCGCGCACATCGGCGACATGGACCTGACCGCCGGTCCGCTGCTCGCCACGTACGCGCTGAACGGCGACTCCACCGCGATCGTGGCGCTGACCCCGGGCGAGCGCGGGCACCCGCGGGTCGCGCCGGACGAGTACAAGAAGCAGAAGATCGCCGAGGGTTCCGCGTTCGCGGCGGGGATCGGCGCGGACTTCCACGTGTTCGACGACCAGAGCGACGGGTTCCTCACCGCGTCCGAGGACCTCGCGACGCGCGTCGCCGACCTGATCCGCGAGGTCCGGCCGGACGTGCTGATCGCGCACTGGCCGAACAGCATCCACACCGACCACACCCACGCCTCGGAACTCGCCGAGCGCGGCCGGTTCCTCGCCGGGCTGCCGATGGAGCATCCCCTTCCGCGGCACGGGATCTCGCGCTTCCTCTACGCGGAGAACTGGGAGGACGCCGAAGGTTTCGCCCCGACCTTGTACGTGCCGATCCCGGACGAGGCGTTCGAGACGTGGCGCGAGGCGATCGGCGGGCAGGCGTTCGCGCGGGGCGAGACGTACGGCTTCCGCTACATCGACTACTACACGGCACTGATGACCACGCGTGGCTGCCTCGCCGGCCACCAGCGCGCCGTCGCCCTCGCCACCCCAGGTGAAGGCCGCCAGATCCTCGACCTCCCCTGACCGTTCCTGCCGCTGGCATCACCCTTGCACCGTTCGCCGGGGTCCGTGAGGACGACCGGTGATCCGGGCATACTGGGATGAGCGAACGGTGACGGGAGGCAGGCGATGGTTCCCCTGGCGGCACAGAGCCCGGCCGAGCCGGAGGGCTTCACCGGGGAGATGGCCGAACACCTCATCCCCGACGAGCTCCGGTACGAGCTGCATGGGGGAAAGATCCACGTGATGGTGCCACGCGCCTTCTGGCATACCAGTGCACAGCGTGATCTCGCCAACTGGTTCGAGCGGCAGGGCCGCATAGCCGGCACCGAGATCGGACTGAGGATCGGTCCGAGGGAGAGCCGCATCGTCGACGTGGCCGTCCTGCGCGGCGTGCCCGATCCCAAGGCCGCCTCGCGGCCGCGGACGTCGAGCTCGCGGTGGAGATCGTGTCACCGAGCATCGTCGATGACGACTACATCGAGAAGCCCGCGCTCTACGCCCGGCTCGGCATTCCCGAGTTCTGGCGCGTGGACGAGAAGGACGGTGAGCTCGTCGTCGAGATGGTCACGCTCGACGAGGCGACGGCGCGGTACGTGCCGTCGCGCACCGCGCCGCTGGACGTGGTCGAAGCCGAAGGCTGAGGGTCAGATTTCCTTGCGGTAGAGCCAGAAGATGCGCTCGACGCGCGCTCCGACGGTACGCGAGTAGAACGGGATCGGGCCCACCCAGCCGATCTGCGCGCGGTCGAGGCCGGCGTCGCGCTGGTCGGCGAGGCACCGGCGCAGCAGGACGCGACCGAGGCCGAGGTTGCGGGCGGCCGGATCGGTACCCATGGGGCCGAACCAGCTCGGCCGGTTGGCGCCGTGGCCGGCGAAGGCGAGCACCGCGCCGTCGCGCCACGCGACGTGGCAGGCGGCGTCCGGGCGTACCACGGACTGCTCGATCTCCCACGCCCACGACGCGTTGAACGCCTCGATCGCCCAGGCGCGCAGCGCCGGCAGCTCGTCGGGTACGGCCCGGCGGATCGAGACACCCTGCGCCGCAAGGCGTTCCTCGTCATCCACTGTGGACAGATCGGCGGTGGCGAGGTCGGTGGTCATGTTCTGCGCGGTGCGGTACTGCTCGTAGCCGAGCGACGTGGCCAGGCACAGCGCCGGCGTGTAGCGCACGTCGACGCCGGGAAGCACGTAGCAGGGCGGGTTTCCGGCCCACCGCACCTCGCGTACGCCGAGGCCGGCGAGAGTCTCCTCGGCCGCGCGTACCAGAGCGGTGCCGGTGCCGCGCCGCCGCGCGCCGGGAGCCACCGCCAGCAGGTCGAGGTGGCCGACCGCCGGATCCTTGTCGTTGACGGAGACCAGCGCGAGCCCGTCGTCGCCGGCCCGCAACCACGCGGTACGCCGGCCGTCCGGCGGCACCGACAGCCGGTCCAGCATCGCGGCCGCCTCGTCCCCGTCGTACGCCAGCGCGCCGGCGACGAGGCCGGTCAGTCCCGCCGGGTCGGGTGCGACCTGCTCGACCACCGCTGCCATCCGCGCCTCCCACGCCGTACCGTCTGCCGCCGGCGATCCTACTGGCCGCCGGTGGGGACCGGGCCCGTGCCCGGGCTACGTACCCTGTGCCGGAAACACGCGCTCTCATCCTGGACGGGGGGATCGTGCCGGAGCAGACACGACCGGGACGGATCGTCGGCGACCGCTACCGGCTCGTCGCGGAGCTGGGGGCCGGCAGCTTCGGCCGGGTGTGGACCGCGCACGATGAGCGGCTCGACACCGTCGTCGCGGTCAAGGAGGTGCACCTGCCGTCGTGGGGTTCGCCGGACGAGCGGGCGGAGCGCCTGGCCCGCGCCGAACGCGAGGGCCGCAACGCGGTACGGCTGCGCGACCATCCGAACGTCGTGACCGTGCACGACGTCGTCACCGAGGACGGCGCCCCGTGGATCGTCATGCGGCTGGTCGGCGGCATCTCGCTGAAGGAGCACCTGGACACGGCCGGTCGGCTGCCCGTCCCGCAGGTCGCGCATCTCGCGGCGGGGCTGCTCGCGGCGCTGTCCGCGGCGCACGCGGCGGCCGTCGTGCACCGCGACGTGAAGCCCGGCAACGTGCTGCTCTCCACCACCGGTGAGGTGCTGCTCACCGACTTCGGCATCGCGGTACACCGGGCGGACAGCACCGTGACCGTGCCGGGGATGGTGGTGGGGACGCTGGCGTACACGGCGCCGGAGCGGTTCGGCGGCACCGACGACGCGGCCGGCGACCTGTTCTCGCTCGGCGTGGTGCTGTACGAGGCGGTCACCGGTGCCTGCCCGTTCCACCGGGACTCCACCACCGCGGCGCTGCACGCCGTCCTGCACCACGAGCCGCCCCCGCCCGCCTGCCCGCCCGCGCTGAGCCGGCTGGTGATGGGCCTGCTCGCCAAGGACCCGGCCGAGCGCCTGACGGTACGCGCCGCGCAGGACCTGCTGACCGGTCTCGCCACCGAGCCGGTACCCGTCGGGCGGTCCGGATCCGACGCGGCCGGGCGGCTCCTGCCGAAGACGAAGGTGCTGCCCGAGGACACCGGTACGCCGAAGACCGGCGCCCCGAAGAAGGCGAAGGACGGCTCCGGCAAGGGCAAGCAGTCCGGCAAACCCAAGGGCGGCGGCTCCGCCGGCAAATCCAGGAACGCCGGCTCCGGCAAGCCCAAGAGCGGTGGCTCGGGCAAGGCCGCGGGCAGCGCTTCGGGCAGGTCCGCGGGTGGTGGCTCGGGGAAGTCCGCGGGAGGGTCCAAGGGCGGCGCCGCGAAACCCACCGCGAAACCTGCCAGGAGTACGGCGAGTGGCGGCGGTTCCGGCGAGGCCGGGAGCGCGGCACCGGCGACCGGCGACACGGGCGCGTCGACCCCGGGCGGCGCGACACCGTCCACCGGTACGCCGGCCGCGGGCACGTCGTCCGACAGCAACGGCTGGCTGTGGCTGGTCGGGCTGGTCGCCGTCGTGCTGATCGGCCTGTACGCGTACAACCGCGACGCCCGCGACGCCACGACCGGCGGCTGCGTCTACACGACGGACCACAAGAAGCTCAAGCGCGAGCCGTGCGCGTTCCACTGGCCGAGCGGGACCAGCTACCGGGTGCTGGAACGCTTCCAGCCGGCGGCGACCAGCGACACGTGCACCTCGGTGGACGGCTGGAACAGGATCACCGACACCTCCTGGTACTGGCCGCCGACCACGAAGGAACCCGGCGTGCTGCTCTGCCTGGAAACGCTGTACTGACTGGTCGATAGGGTGTGGCCATGATGGGCGGTGGGCGGCGTGGATGATGCGTTGGTACTGGGCGCCGACGTGGGCGGGACGAGCGCCAAGGCGGTGCTGGCGGACGCGTCCGGGCGGGTGCTCGGCCGCGGTACCGGACCGGGCGGCAACATCCGGTCGAGCGTCGGCGATCCCGCCGGAAACATCGGCGCCGCGCTGCGCGACGCGCTCGGCGACCACGATCCGGCACTCGTCGCGGGCGGCGTGATCGGTCTGGCCGGCAGCGCCGCCGTACCGGTCCGGGCGCAGGAGATCGCCGACGCCGCCTGGCGTACGGCGGGGCTGCCCGGCTCACCGGCCGTCCGCACCGACCTCGACATCGCGTACGCCGCGGGTGCCACCGGCCCCGACGGCGCGCTGCTGCTGGCCGGCACGGGCGCGGTCGCGGCGGCGTACCGGGGGTACGCGATGGTCGAACGCTGCGACGGGCTGGGCTGGTTGCTCGGCGACGAGGGCTCGGCGGTGTGGTTCGGGCTCGCCGCGGTGCGTGCGGCGGCGGCCGACCTGGACGGGCGCGGCCCCGGCACGGAGCTGACCGCACGGGTACGCGAGGTGCTGCGGCCGGACACGCCGACCGGCGACCCGCGGCAGGACCTGGTGGCCGTGGCGTACCAGTGGCCGCCGGCGCGGTTCGGCGAGCTGGCGCCGGCCGTGACGGCCGCGGCCGGCAACGGCGACGAGGTGGCCGGGCGGATCGTCGCCGACGGGTGCGCCGCGCTGGTGCGTACCGCGCTGGTGGTGGCGGGGGACGCGCCGTGTCTCGTGCTGGCCGGTTCGCTGCTGACCAGCGCCGGCCCGATCGCCGAACGGGTCGCCGCCGGCCTCGCGCCGCACGTGCCGGCCGCGCCGGTCGCCGCGCCGGACCCGGTCGCCGGCGCGGTGCTCGCCGCGCTGCGCGGCGCGGACC